>NZ_FPAG01000004.1:141080-403541 GCF_900116365.1 Zhouia amylolytica
CATCCCCTTTCATTCCGCACTTGTTGCGGAGTCTCCTATCCCTTGCTTAACCTCCTTTCTCTATGGAAACACAAAAAGAATAGGCTTAAAACCCAAGAGTTCTTTTAAGTTCCAGATATTATTCTATACCTTTGAACCTGAAACTTTAGGGGTGCTGACTTTGTCGGCTGAGATGATGACCCTTGGAACCTGATCCGGTTAATACTGGCGAAGGGAAAAGTTAGAACGCTTCATGTCTTAAAACAAACTTCTGTCGAAGTATTGTTTTCTGTTGTGTTGATACAGCCTGTATTGACGGTTCTCCTAAAGTTTATTGTAAAAAAGCATTTAAAAATGATTACAGTAAACGTAAACAGTGAGACAATTCAAGTTCCGGAAGAGAGCAATCTTAATCAGTTAATCGAGCAATTAAACATGTCAGACGACGGCATTGCCATAGCCCTCGCCAACAATGTGGTACCCAAATCTGAATGGGACACCACCTGCCTCCGGGAAAATCAAAACATTTTAATTATTAAAGCAACTCAGGGAGGATGATAACTTCATTCCTTCAATTAATAACAACACAACAATATTAGGTATATGAAAAAAGACAAAACACCAGGTAAACAGGCAATTTCAAGAGCTCCTTTTCCAAATTCGAGAAAGGTATACGTAAATGGATCTCTCTATCCAGACATAAAAGTACCCATGCGTGAAATCGCATTGAGCGATACCGTAGACAAGTTTAATGGCACCAAAGAACCAAATGAACCTGTATTGGTATATGACACTTCAGGACCCTATACCGATCCGGAGGTAACTATCGATGTTAAAAAAGGACTGGAGCCAATAAGAGAAGAGTGGATTACAAAACGAGGAGATGTAGAACAATTATCGGGTTTAACTTCAGCTTATGGGAATGAACGTTTGAACAATGAAAAGCTGGATGAGCTTCGTTTCAAGCATCTGAAAAATCCTCTTAAGGCGAAGAACGGGCAGAATGTTACCCAAATGCATTATGCGAAAAAGGGAATTATAACCCCTGAAATGGAGTATATAGCCATAAGAGAAAATCAGAAGCTACAGGAAATTAAAGCCATTACAAAACAACACCCGGGAAATTCCTTTGGGGCCAGTATCCCTCCTGTAATTACTCCTGAGTTCGTAAGAGATGAGGTAGCCAGCGGACGCGCAGTGATCCCGTGCAATATAAACCACCCTGAAAGTGAACCGATGATTATCGGACGTAACTTTTTGGTAAAGATCAATGCCAATATAGGGAACTCAGCGGTTACCTCTTCGATTGAAGAAGAAGTAGAAAAAGCAGTTTGGGCATGCCGATGGGGAGCAGATACCATAATGGACCTCTCTACAGGGAAAAATATTCACGAGACACGAGAATGGATCCTTAGAAATTCTCCGGTGCCAATCGGAACGGTTCCAATCTATCAGGCTTTAGAAAAAGTAAATGGGAAGGCAGAAGATCTTACCTGGGAGATATTCAGAGATACACTAATAGAACAGGCAGAGCAGGGAGTTGATTATTTTACAATCCATGCCGGAGTGCGTTTACGCTATGTGCCTCATACTGCAAAACGCGTTACAGGAATTGTATCCAGAGGAGGATCTATCATGGCAAAATGGTGTCTGGCACATCATAAAGAAAACTTTTTATATACCCACTTCGAAGAGATTTGCGAGATTATGAAAGCCTACGACGTTTCTTTTTCTTTGGGAGATGGACTACGTCCGGGAAGTATAGCCGACGCTAACGATTATGCACAGTTTGCTGAATTGGAAACTTTGGGTGAACTAACTAAAATAGCATGGAAGCACGATGTACAAACGATTATTGAGGGCCCCGGACACATTCCGATGCATATGATCAAGGAAAATATGGATAAACAACTGAATGAGTGCGGAGAAGCGCCATTCTACACCCTCGGACCACTAACTACTGATATTGCTCCGGGATACGATCATATTACCAGTGGAATCGGAGCTGCTATGATTGGATGGTACGGATGTGCTATGCTTTGCTATGTAACCCCGAAAGAACACCTCGGATTGCCAAATAAAGCAGATGTTAAAGAAGGAGTTATTACCTATAAAATTGCAGCCCACGCAGCAGACCTTGCAAAAGGACACCCGGGAGCACAGCATAGAGACGACGCTATGAGTAAAGCCCGTTTCGAATTTAGATGGGAAGATCAGTTCAATCTGGCACTCGATCCTGATACAGCACGTGAATATCACGATGAAACCCTTCCTTCAGAAAATGCAAAAGTTGCACATTTCTGTTCAATGTGCGGACCTAACTTTTGTTCGATGAAGATCACACAAGATGTTAGAAATTATGCTAAAGAACATGGTTTGGAAGACGAGAAGGCTTTAGAAGAAGGGATGAAAAAGAAGTCAGAAGAGTTTAAAGAAAAGGGAAGCGAGGTTTATTTGTAATATACCATTCCACCTGTCATTCCGTACTAGTTGTGGAATCCATAGGAAGAGGAGTCGACATCAAATAACAACAAAACCAATGTTAATAGTCATAACACCAGAAAATGCAATGATGAGCGAGTGCCGGCAGTTGAACGAAATGTTCGCTGCCGGACTCCAATATTTGCATCTCCGCAAACCCGGTTATGATGAAAAACAATACATAGCGCTATTGAAAGGTATTGAGCAGGAGTATCTCAACAAGGTGGTCTTACATGAGCACCATCACCTCTGTAAAAGTTTTGGATTAAAGGGTGTTCATTTAAAGGAAGGATTTCGAGAAGGTTTAACTACGCAACTCCCTGATTACCTCTTGGAGTTTAAAAGAGAACAATTTACGGTAAGTACCTCCTTTCATGATTTGTCAAAATTAATGCAACAAAACCATTGGTTCGATTATGCCCTCTTAAGTCCCGTTTTTAATTCCATCTCCAAAGAAGCATATGAAGGGAGAGGGTTTCGGGTAAAGCAGCTGAACGAAAAAGTGGTTGGACTCGGAGGAATATCATATGATAACATGGAAAAGCTTGTTGATCTGGGATACCACGGAGCCGCAGTTTTAGGAGCAATATGGCAATCAGAAGATCCGGTAGCATCTTTTAAAAATATTAAGTCAAAATATAGCTTTCAAGATGTCTGATGATAAAAAATTCAGGATGGAGTAGGGAGGAAAATGAAATGTATTTTGAATCGAAAAACAGGAACAGGAGATTCAAACCCTTTAATTAAAAAAGGAACTATGAAGAGTATTTCAAAAATACAATATATATCACAAGGAGGTACCCCCGCCGAACACTTGTTGAATATAAAAGAAGTGTGTAAAGGGGGAGTTGATTGGGTGCAATTACGATTAAAGAAGGTGTCGGATGAATTATATGCTGAAACTGCAGTTTTGGCAAAAGGAATCTGTGATGCTTACCAGGTTAAACTCATTATTAATGATAATGTTCAGGTAGCACAGGATATTCAGGCGGATGGAGTACACCTGGGGAAAGAGGATATGCATCCGGAACAGGCCAGGCAGATCTTAGGTTCTGATAAGATTATAGGAGGAACCGCAAATACCCTTGATGATTGTATACGATTAAGCCAGGTCGGGGTTGATTATATTGGTCTCGGACCTTATCGCTTTACAACGACTAAAGAAAACTTGAGCCCTGTATTGGGAATCGAAGGATATCAATCCATTGTTAGGGATTTAGTAAATCGTGAAGTCAATTTGCCTATAATCGGAATTGGAGGAATCCAACCTGAAGACGTCATTCACCTGCACCATACAGGTGTGCATGGTATAGCAATATCCGGGGCTTTAACAAACACGAATAATATAGATGAAGTAATCGAAAATTTTAGAAACACCTATAGTCAGGTCTAAGGCTTGGTTGAAGGAATTTCTAAGGATTTATGACCTCAATTAAAAAAAGTTTTAAAGAATGAAGAACGACATATTAAAAATTGCCGATAAAGAATTTAATTCTCGATTGTTTACCGGAACCGGAAAATTCAGTGCTTCTGAATTAATGAAACAAGCAATTGTTGCATCCGAAAGTGAGTTGGTTACAGTAGCTTTAAAGCGGGTTGATGTTAAAGATGATCAGGATGATATGCTTTTTCATTTAAGAGATAATCGTATAAATCTTTTGCCTAATACTTCCGGAGTCAGAAATGCTAAGGAAGCTGTCTTTGCAGCGCAATTAGCCAGAGAAGCACTCGAGACCAATTGGATTAAACTCGAAATTCATCCAGATCCTAAATACTTACTGCCAGATCCCGTAGAAACACTTAAAGCGGCTGAAGAACTGGTTAGCCTTGGGTTCGTAGTAATGCCTTATATCCATGCCGATCCGGTATTGTGCAAAAGACTGGAAGAAGTAGGTGCTCAATGTGTAATGCCTTTGGGAGCTCCGATTGGTACGAATAAAGGATTAAAAACACGTGACTTCCTGGAGATCATTATAGAACAAAGCAAGGTGCCAGTTGTTGTGGATGCTGGTATTGGAGCTCCTTCTCATGCCGCAGAAGCTATGGAATTAGGGGCGGATGCTGTATTGGTAAATACAGCCATTGCAGTGTCGCAAAACCCAATAGCTATGGGAGAAGCCTTTAAAATGGCTGTTATTGCCGGTAGAATGGCCTATAATGCCAGGCTGGCCCCTGTTGAAGATAAAAAAGCAATTGCCAGTAGCCCCCTAACCAGTTTTCTTTATGAGTAGTTTCAAAGATACATTGAGTCAATTCGACTGGGACGACACTATGCAAAGCATTCTCGGTAAAACGGCCGTAGATGTGCAGCATGCCCTGAATTCAAAAAAAAGAACCTTAGAAGATTTTAAAGCTTTGATCTCACCGGCGGCAAAACCCTATTTGGAAGAAATGGCTCAGCTTAGTAGCCTGATTACCAAAAAGCGTTTTGGGAATACCATGCAGATGTATGCGCCAATGTACCTGAGCAATGAATGCCAGAATATTTGCACCTATTGCGGATTTAGCCTTACCAATAAGATTCCACGTCGTACCCTTACAGATGAAGAAATTTTAAAGGAGGCGGCATTTTTAAAAGCTAAAGGTTACGATCATATATTATTGGTAACAGGAGAAGCCAACAGAACCGTTGGAGTTGATTATCTAAACAATGCAATTCAACTCATACGTTCACAGTTCTCCAATATTTCTATAGAGGTACAACCTCTTGATCAGAATGAATATGAATTGCTGGCCTCTAATGGCCTGTATGCCGTATTGGTTTACCAGGAAACCTATCATCGTGAAGAATATAAAAAGCACCACCCCAAAGGGAAGAAGTCTAATTTCGATTACCGTTTAGAAACCCCCGACAGACTTGGGAAAGCAGGAATGCATAAAATAGGATTAGGAGCGCTGTTCGGCTTGGAAGATTGGCGTGCAGATTGCTTTTTTACCGCCTTGCACCTTAAATATTTACAGAAGACCTATTGGAAAACTAAGTACTCTATTTCCTTTCCGCGTCTACGCCCATTCAGTGGCGGATTGGAACCCAAAGTAGAAATGACCGATACCGATTTGGTTCAGCTAATATGTGCCTACAGATTATTGGATGAAGACGTCGAACTCTCAATTTCTACCAGAGAAAGGGAAGTGTTCAGAGATCATATAGTGCAATTAGGTATAACATCAATGAGTGCTGAATCGAAAACCAATCCGGGAGGTTATACAATAGATAAACAATCCTTGGAACAGTTTGAAATTTCAGATGAACGAAGTACCGAAACCATTTCCCAAATGCTTAAAAGCCAAAACATCGAACCCGTCTGGAAAGACTGGGAAAATGATTGGATCTCTGCAATGCCGTAAATGAATTTTATGCGCTTCAGAGCTTTTGATAATTCAAACGAGAACTGAGCTGTTTTATTCATTGGATTAAATCATCGATATGCTATGGACAATAGTAACCTTGTGTAGTAATTTGAAAGCTAAATTCTAATATTGAGTTAAAGTACTTTTAATAATGACTTCTAATTGATAATTTTGTTTTTGTTAATTTATAAGGGTTAATATTATTAAATAAACAAAAAATGATGAGAAAAATAATAATTCTTCTGTTTTTAGGGTTTGCAGTAGGCGTTTATGCAAACGAAAATGAAAAGGAATGGCAAGATGTTAAAGTTGGAGATACTTTTATCATTTCAGAAGCATCAGCTCATGAATACCAACACCTTCAATTTCCTAAAAGAAATATCATTCTTAAAAAAGGAGGTACGCCTGATTATAAAAGCGTGGAAGGGAATCGCGTACAGGTAACTGAAATTACAACCGAAGCAGATGGCGATGTAATTGTTACATTAGAGAGAACTGATGGAACTAAATTCTACAATAGATATAAAACGGTAAAAGCCAATATTTCTGATGCGGTAAGCAGCGGAGAGTTGGTTGAATAGGGAGATAAATAATTATTACTTAGAGAAACGGCTTTTTAGCCGTTTTTCTTTTTTTGATACCTGTATATAAGATAGGCAATTACCACCAATACCACAAAAGGCAACATGTTTCCAATAAAAACTCCTATGGAATAAGCACTATCTGGAGCATCCTGAAGTTTTTTTTCAATATCTACTTGTAGTAATAATAAATTAACCATGTCTTATTTTTTAAACTTTACTAAAGCTTGTTTGGTGAATTCCGAAAGGACTAGTTTTCCTGAGGTAGCAGCACGATCACTAAGAAGAGTGTCCCAGTTTTCAGTACCCTCCCAAAGTACAGCCTTCATTTCTTTTAATCCTGCAGGGTTGTAAGAGGCTAATTTATGTGAAAGAATTGCTATTTCCTTATCCAGGTCTTTTACAGAATCAAAAACGCGCGCATAAAGACCTTTCTCCTTGGCCCAATAAGCGCTTTTCCATTCTTCTGCTGCAAGCGTAAGTTCTCCTAAACCTGAAACACCGATCTTACGTTCCACCGCTGGAGCGATTACAAAAGGTCCGATACCTATGGTAAGCTCAGAAAGCTTAATTGAAGCAGCTTCTGTAGCCATCGCATAATCACAAGCAGCAATTAAACCGACACCCCCACCAACAGCCTTTCCGTGTATCCTTCCGATAATAATCTTGCCACAAGTTCGCATTGCATTGATTACATTGGCAAAACCACTAAAGAATCTTTTTCCCTCTTCCAGGGTTTTTATGGCCACAAGTTCATTGAATGAGGCTCCTGCACAAAAAGCTTTCTCTCCTTCACTCTTCAAAACGATAATATGAACAGCATTGTTTTGTGATAAAGAGTTTATTTCATTCGTAAGTCTGTCCAAAAGTTCAGAGGGAAATGCGTTGCTTGCAGGATGTCCGAATTCAATCGTGGCAACTTTACTTTCGATCTGGGTATATAAACTTCCATTCATTCTTTCTGTGGTCATCTTGGTCGTTTTAGTGTGTGCACTAAGTTACGGCTTTTAAATATTTTCTTCGAAACTTAACCACCAAAGTTATGCTCCTGATCAACATCCATACAACAAAGGAAATCCAGATGGCATAGAGTTCAAGATCAAAATGATCTGCAATCAATAAGGTTGGCCAAAACCCAAGAAAAGTGGCAGCTAAAAGTACATTTCTCAAATAAGCCGCTTCTCCCATTCCCTTAAACATTCCGTCAAACATAAAAGCAATGGCATTGATAGGCTGCATTAAAAGAACAATCCAAAATACCGAAGAAAATAAAGTGAGTACCGATGTCTCTTTGTTAAAAATCAATCCGATCTGATCATAGAATACCCCACAAATGATCATGAGAAGAACTGCAATGATCGTTGAGTATAAGCTAATATCTTTACTGAGCTTCCAGAGTTTTTTATAGTCTTTAGCTCCTAACAGTTTTCCCGAAATGGCATTGCCCGCATTCGCATAACCATCGATAAAAAAGGAAAAGAATAACCAAATGTTCATTAAAATACTTTGAGCAGCAATATAATTTTTACCATAATCGGTAGCATAGGCATTAGCTAAATAAATGGCAAAGTTTAAAGCAGCGGTTCGTACAAATAAATTAGCGCTCATTATGAGAAGATCCTTCATTCTGGGGTTTATGCTTCTTTTTACTTTTAATCCAAATGGCGTCTTGGTAAAAAAGAAATAAAAGGCCATTAGAAGCATAACCAACTGTGAGATCACACTGGCAATAGCAGCGCCCTTTAAATGCATAGCAGGAATAAGACCTTCAATACCATAAACTAATGCATAATCCAGTAGAACATTCAATAAAGCTCCTGTTAAGCTGCACTTCATGGCCCAAAGCGTGTTCTGAAGCCCTCTGAATACTCCAAAAATCGCAAATGTAACGAGGGTTAACGGATAGCCCAGTGCCCTGATCTTGTAGTATTCGGCAGCATAATTTAATATAAGACCATCGGCATTGTATATTTTAAAAATAGCCGTTGCAAACCAGGCCGTTGATGCATAGATGGCCAGGCTGAACAAAAAATTGAATAGAATAGCCTGTGGTACTAACGTTTTAACAGCATGCAATCGGTTAGCGCCCAGATGTTGTGAAACAATAGAGGATATTGCAGTTTTGGTTTGGGCTACGATCCAAATAATGGCAGATAAAAAGGACCCCACGATACCCGCCGCAGCCAGAGCCTCAACCGGATTTTCGTCTACATTTCCAATAACTCCTATATCAGTTAACGATATCAGTGGTTCTGCAATACCTGCAATGATAGCAGGGATGGCCAGTTTGTTAATTTCCTTAAAAGAGATTTTATGTTTCAATGCAATACTTTCTCGTAACAATAAAATGGATGCTCACTCTGCTTTGGAAAAAAGACTTCCCCTAAGCGTTTGTAGCCGCGAAGTTCGTAAAATTTTTGGTTACGGAGATTCTTGCTGAAGGTGTCTAATCTTATAGAGATATAACCATTATCTATGGCATAACCTTCCGCATAGTCCATAAGCGATTGAGCATAGCCTCGTCCTTGTAGGTCAGGATGTATAGCAAGCCGGTGAATGTAAATATGGTCCTGGTCGTTCGGGGTCAACCAGGTAATAGGTTCATAAACGTCATCCATGATAGTTGATATAACAATACAGCCTGCAATCTGCCCCTCGACTTTTAATGTGTAAAGCTCGTCATGATCAATGTCCGTTTCAAAGGCGGCTCTGGAAGGATAACTTTCATTCCATTGATAGATGCCCTTCTTTTGCATAAAAGCAGCACAAGCCTTTGTGAGCTTCAGTAATGCATCGATTTCGTTTTTTTGTGCACTTGAAATAATCATAAGTTAGAATTAGAGTAGGTTGAGGGTTCGAATTAAATAAAATGAAAGTTTATTATCAAATTCTCTAAAAATAATTTATTTTTGACCTTTAAAATTCTGGGGATGTAGCTCAGCTGGCTAGAGCGTTTGACTGGCAGTCAAAAGGTCGTGGGTTCGACTCCCATCTTCTCCACTAAATTAAAAACCCTTGTAAATACAGTATTTGCAAGGGTTTTGTTTTTTTAGCCTTTAATTAATTTAGATTTTAATACTCATATAACACACCCTCACCGGAATTTGTAATGTTCAGTTGAACACGGTTGCCATCTACTTGTAGGTTTGTGATATCAAAGGTTAATTCTTTAGTGATATATGCTTCGCAGAGTTCTTCATTCTTGAGTGATAATCTTAAATTTCTTTGTGGGGGATTTGATTCTAAAACAACTCCGGAATCAATGAGTTTTAATTCCCACGATTCTCCACTGCATCCTCCTGAACTAAAATTAATTTTCAAACAATTGCCTTCTATGGCTAAACTGTTTATGGTTAACTTGTCTGAAGGAGCGCTGGTGTACTGTTCAGAGCTTATTACAGTTTTGCGATCACAGCCATTTGAATTGCTGTTGTCATTATCATCATTAGAACAACTTAAAAGGATGAATCCTATTAACGTTAAGGTTAGTAAATGTTTCATTTATTACAGCCTGTTTCTTTCTAGATGAAGTTCTTTTCATATGGTTGCTTCAATACGAAATAATAGATGATTTCTTCCAAAATAAATCTCTGTTCATGGGGTTTATACAGACAATTTAAAATATCTTTATTGTGTAATTAAAGGTTGTCAGGTAGACTGGTTTGTAAACATAAATAATTATCATGTTATCAAAAATTGGTTTAACCTTTAGTTTTTTGCTGCTATTGCTATTAAGTGCATGCAAGAAAGATGCTTATATTAATGTAAAGGAGTCTGATCATGTCGCTGTCAACGCAGAATTCGTAGGTGATCAGGCCTGTATTTCATGTCACCAAAAAGAGTATGATTCCTGGAAAGGATCTCACCATGATCAGGCTATGAAAGTAGCGGATTCTGTGAGTGTTTTGGGCAATTTCAATAATATAGCTTTTGAGTATAATGGAGGCAAGGCAAATTTTTTCAAGAAAGGTTCTGACTACTATGTGCAAATTACAGGACCAGATAATTTAATTCACGATTATAAAGTAAAATATACCTTCGGAGTTACTCCATTACAACAATACATCGTAGCGCTTGATAATGGGAAATTCCAATGTCTGACCATTGCCTGGGATAGTGTCAAAAACAAATGGTTTAACCTGTATCCCGATTTAACGATAGCTACTGATGAGTGGATTCATTGGACAGGGGGAGGAATGCGATGGAATACAGCCTGTGCCGATTGTCATTCGACCGATCTGCATAAAAATTACAATCCGAATACAGATGTTTATAAAACAAGCTTTAAACAAATTAATGTAAGTTGTGAAGCTTGCCATGGTCCTGCTGCCGATCATGTTAATTTCTACAAACAAGGATTGGCAAAAGAAAGCCCTCAAAAACTCTTTATGAATGGAGACGAAAGTTCCGTTGAGCTGGTAGATCGCTGCGCGCGTTGCCACTCGCGCCGTACACAGCTCACGAAAGACTATAAACATCATGAAGGTTTTAAAGATCATTACTTGGAGGCTTTATTAACACCGCCACTGTATGAGGGTGATGGACAGATTAATGATGAGGTGTATGTTTATGGGTCTTTTAAGCAAAGTAAAATGTATCATAACGGCATATCGTGTAAAGATTGCCATGATGTGCATTCATTAAAATTAAAAAAACAGGGAAATGCGTTATGCCTTAGTTGTCATGAACCAAAATACAATTCGGAAGCCCATCATAATCATGCAAATGGAACACCGGGTTCGGAATGTATAAATTGTCACATGACAGGCAAAGTGTACATGGGGAATGATTTTAGAAGAGACCATAGCTTTCGTATTCCGCGACCTGATCAATCAGTAGCCTATGGCACTCCCAATGCATGTAATTCTTGCCATAATGATAAAAGCGCCGAATGGGCGGTTAATGCGTTACACTCATGGGGAACCGATAAGGCAATGTCGGATAAAGCTCATTTTTCAGATTACCTGCTCGCTGGATACTCAGGAAATAAAGAAGCGTTTTATTACTTGCTTAATAATCCGGCATTTCCTGAAATTGCCAGAGCAACTGCACTGAGAAATTATACGAATATGTCGTTGTCTGAAGCTGAGGTAAAACAGTTAAAGAAGTTTTTAAGCGACTCTTCAGCCTTGGTAAGAAATGAAGCCGTCGTCTCCTATACCAAATTCGGAGATACCAGTGTGGTGAATACTATAGAAAAACTTTTAAATGATACAGTGCGGGTTGTGCGTATCTCAAGTGCAAAATTTATTGGAGTTTATGGTCACGAAAGGGTAAATTCCCAAAAGTTTGAATCGGCTCATAAAGAGTTTTTAGCCTTTCTGGAAATGAATTCAGATTTCTCGACCGGGCAAGAGCAGATAGCTGAATATAAATATCTTAAAAATGAAGTCGAAGATGCTATAGAAGCTTATGAACGGGCTATTCAGCTCGATAATTATAATAATAATGCAAGAGTAAATTTGGCTTTCCTGTATTATCAAAACGGGGCAGCCAAAAAAGCAGCCCGGTTATATGCTAAAATTATAGAACAAGAACCGGAAAATAGCTATCCTTATTATATGCTCGGATTGCTATTTAATGAGCTGGGAAAAAATGATGCAGCATTAAAGTACTTGGCACAAGCCTGTGAAAGGGAACCTTTTAATCTTCGAGCTTTCTATAATTATGCCCTCAAATTACAACAACAAGGAAATTATACGCATTCAATGGAGGTAATTGATGAAGCATTACAACATGCGCCCGAAAATGCCGATTTATTATATGTTAAAGCGATTGGAGCACTCGAGTTAAAACAAATAGGACTAGCACGTACCATTGCTCAAAAGTTGGTCGCCTCATTTCCCAATCAGCCTGGATATGCAAACCTGCTTCAGGAAATTGAAAAACGTGCAGAAAAAATAATGCTTAAGTAAAAAGAGGAGTCTGATATCTGAAATAATAGAATCGGTCTTGGGGTGTTTAACAAAACTATAACCGATCAGGTTTTCTTCTCCATAAAAAGGATTTTATATTTATAAAAAATTGATATAATTATGAGTTTAGTAGATAAAGTGGTGTATATCACCGGAGGAACAAAAGGAATAGGCTATGGTATAGCTGAAGTGTTACTGCATTCAGGAATGCGTGTGGCAATTTCCGGACGTAATTTAGAAGATGCCCAAAAAGCAGCGGCAAGTTTAACAGAAGATGATAGCAGGGTTCTTGGAATAGCTTCAGATGTAACCAAACTCGATGATGAAAATATGGCTGTAAAGGCTATCCTTGACAAGTTCGGGCAGTTGGATGTAGTACTTGCTAATGCGGGTGTAGGTCATTTTGCGCCAATTGATGAACTTGAAGTCGATAAGTGGAATCAAATGATCGACACGAATTTGAATGGAGTTTTTCATACCCTTAAAGCTTCGGTAGACGCCTTAAAGGAGTCAAAAGGTTATTATATAACCCTGGCAAGCCTTGCCGGAACAAATTTTTTCCCAACAGCCGCAGGTTATAATGCAACTAAATTTGGAGTAGTTGGCTTCACTCAGGCAGTAATGCTCGATTTAAGACCTTATGATATAAAGGTAAGTACTATTATGCCGGGTTCTGTCGCCTCTCATTTCAATAATAACGAACCGGGCGATAAAGACGCATGGAAAATTCAACCGGAAGATATCGGTAAACTGGTAGTGGATCTGCTAACAATGCATCCACGTACCTTACCAAGTAAAATAGAGGTAAGGCCTTCCAGACCAGACAAAAAATAGATCAGACCTCTTTTTCAAGAAAGGATTCTTCTTCATTGAAGAGCTCTATGATTAATGCTTTTAATTGAATTTCAAAAGCAGTCAAAAATTCACTGGTGATGAGGTGTTGTTTGACAGCACCTCTGCCAGGTTTATCTTTTTTAGTGAATTTTAGAACGCCTTCGTTTAAGTTCTTGAAAGAAATAATACCAGCTTGCATCTCCTTGGCATCCCCGTTCTTTTTACTCATCATATAAGCATAACACAGTACCTGAAAGGCTTTACTGTATTTGTAATCGTCGGTTAGGTTACTCCATTCTACAATTTCCAGATCACGCTGAGTTACTTTTCCAGTCTTGTAGTCAATGATATTAATAACCCCATCAACTTCTTCAACACGGTCCACGATCCCCTTAAGGTGAATAGGGAAATTTAACCCATCAATGGTGATAGCGGTCTTGAAATAAATTTCATTAGCTAAGATCTTTATTTGTTGTCCGGATGCTAATCGAGTCTTTTCGAACGCTATAAAATTCGCTACATATCTTTTGGCAATATGATAACTGATTAAATTCTTACCTCTGCTATAATCACCTCCCTTATATTCTTTGTCGAAAAAGGCGGTGATGGTGCCATCTATTTCTTTTTCCATGCTTTCCAGATGTGCTAAAGTAAGATAGCTGCCCTCAAGAGGTTTGTATAGGGTTTCGAGGGTATTGTGAACAATGGTGCCTAAGGTATTGGCAGCAACAGTTTCCTCCACTTCTTCCAGTTCTTTTATGCCCAGGATCGTTTGATTATAAAAATCTATCGGATTACGTACGTAATTGGTTAATGAGGAAGGGGAGAAGCCTTTGGCTGCAACAGCTTTGAGGTCATCAATTAATAAATTGTTCTTCTTGATTTCCAATAGTTTTAAACTTTTCTTTTCAACTAACGGGCTCGCAATAACTTCATTAATGTGGTGCTTTTCTTGACCCAATAGTGCTAATTGAAGCAGGAATCTGCTCTTTTCGCCACCTTCCAAAACATCAGGTTCAGTATTGTATAAGAGATAAACGTTTTCGGCCCGCTGTAAAAGTCGGTAAAAGTGATAAGTGTATATAGCATCTTTCTCTTTGTATGTAGGAAGACCAAAGGCTACTTTAATATCGAACGGTAAAAAAGAATTATTGCTTTTACCTGATGGTAAAATTCCCTCGTTGACTGAACTTATAATTACCGTTTCAAAATCGAGATTACGACTTTCCAGTACTCCCATAATTTGTAAACCTTGCAGAGGTTCACCCTGAAAATCGATAGATTCCTTTACTAATAACTCATTGTATATACCTTTTAACGAACGGATGTCATTAATGGTGTTGTAATCTTTATTTAAAACCTTTAATTGGTTAAACAGGGCATAAAAGCGATATAGGTATTCAAGATAAATAGTGTTTCGCTCTTCGAGTTCCGTATATGATTTCTTAAGAATTAAGCATAAATCAGTCAGTTTATTGATGACCTTATCAATAGACGAAGTTGATTTCGAAATAAAAATATTGGATAGGGCCTGGTGTTCCTCCTCGGAAATAAGATCATAAAGTTGATCTGAACTTATATAGACTAGGTTCTGCTGGTGAATAAAACTTGTAGTTTTTTCTATGTTTTCATCTTTAAACAGATGTCTGGTAACAGCGTTTGAAAACAAATTCAGTACATCTTTGAAGTACCATTTAGATCCATCTTCTTTTTCAATAATGTTTAATACACTGTAAAAAAAAGAGGCTATAGGTGTTTCCTCCAATGGTAATCCACTGGTGATATTTGCTTCGGTTACAGATGCAGGCAGAGCATTCAGTATAGGGGTAAGTAGGGATTCATTTCCCATAACCACCGCAGTGCTCTTAAGATGGCCCTGAGTATTATGTAGATTTTCTAAAATACCTCCAACGTAATTAGCTTGTCCAATATTTTTAGGAACCCCGATAATATTGATGTTTTTCTCTTCTAAAAAATGACTTGAAGGGTACTTAAGAGGATGGGTATTAAAATGTTTCCAGGACTTTAGGTATCTTCTGATGAACAAACCTGCGTCGTGCTCTTTATTATCGATGAAGCTTTGGTCGATATCCCAGAAAACTTCAGTGTCTGCGGTAGATAAAAACTCTTGAAATATTAGAGATTCAGCATTGTTTAAGGCATTAAAGCCAATGAAGTAAAACTTCTTTTGAAGGTTGTTTTGAATAAAATGTTCCAGGTTTTCAATAGCCTCCCTGTAAACAAACCCTTGGTAACCGATTTGATTTTTCTTGAGTCTGTTATGTAGCGCTTCATAGTACGCACCTAATTGATCCCAGAATTTTAAATATTGCTTTTGCAGGACTGTTTTCTCTTTGTCGAGTGTCCAGTGATTGAGCTCTTTAATAGATGAAAGATAACCGAATATCTTTTCAGAATCTATGAGATAGCGGTCTATTTCATTAAAATCCTGAAGAGCGATTTGTGCCCATTTACTAAAGGTGTAAAAATTTTCATGTTCTTCTATTGGTTGAAGCTGTTTGTATACCTCATAAAATTCGAATAAGACCGTTAGGTTAGAACTGAGCTTAATGCTGGCAAGTTCTTCAATAAAGTTTTCTATCGAAGTGATCTCCGGAGAAAATTGAGTTTTAGAAGTGCGAGCTAATAATTCGTTTTTAAGAAATGTTCCTGCTCTCTTACTGGGTAATATGCAGACTACATTTTCTAAAGTCGTATTCGTGTTTATTATTTCTGAAGCAATTTCAGCGATGAAGGATTTTACCATAAGGGTAAAAATAAAAAACGCTCCGAATTTCGGAGCGTTTTTTGTGAAATATAATTTGTTGTGAAATTAGTTCTTGTCTAAGTTAATTTCAACTCTTCTGTTTTGACGTCTTCCGTCTCTTGTAGAGTTAGAAGCAATTGGCTTAGTCTCTCCATAACCTTCAGAAGTTAATCTGTCAGCAGAGATACCATTTG
The DNA here is from genome assembly GCF_900116365.1 of Zhouia amylolytica. Lineage (GTDB taxonomy): Bacteria > Bacteroidota > Bacteroidia > Flavobacteriales > Flavobacteriaceae > Zhouia > Zhouia amylolytica. Next base: position 157,183 of record NZ_FPAG01000004.1, read on the forward strand.
ACTCTAGGTAAGACTCAACAGCGTTAGCTCTTTCTTTAGATAATCTCATGTTAAGAGCGTCGCTACCAGTGCTATCAGTGTGTCCTTCAATGTGGAACTTAGAGTTTGGATATTCCTTAAGGATATCGATGATATCGTTAAGAACTTTTTCAGACTCAGCCTTGATAGTTGATTTACCAGTGTCGAATAAGATTGTTTTAGCGTAGTCATTTAAAGCTTTTTGTACAGCTTCAGTAACTTCAGGACAACCTTGGTTAGCTACAGTACCAGCAGTATCAGGACATCTGTCGTCTTTGTCTAATACACCGTCACCGTCTCTGTCAGGACAACCGTTAGTAGAAGCAGGACCAGCAACATCTGGACACTGATCATCTTTGTCTGCTACACCGTCACCGTCTCTGTCTGGACAACCGTTTAATTCTTTAAGACCTGCTGTGTTAGGACAAGCATCATCTTTATCAGCTACACCGTCACCGTCAGAATCAGGACAACCGTTTAATTCAGCAGGACCTGCCTCGTTAGGACAAGCATCTTTAGAATCTTCGATACCGTCACCGTCAGAATCAGGACAACCGTTGAATGCTTCTAAACCAGCAACTTCAGGACAAGCATCATCCTTGTCGTAGATACCGTCACCGTCAGAATCAGTTCCACCAAATTTGATAGAGATACCTACCATGTGCTGGAAATGTGGTGTTAGTCTGTCTTCAAATGAATGCTTGTAAGAAGACTGAGCTGTTAATCCTAAGTTTTCAGTAAACCAGAAGTTAAGACCTAGACCTCCGTTAAGTGTACCAGCACCTAACTCGTCAATCCAAGTATAACCACCACCTACTTCAACAAATGGATCTAATTTTGTTTCTTCAAAGAAGTTGTACTTGATAGTACCGTCGATCCCGTAATAAGAAAGATCGTCTACTTCCATGTCTCCCCACTTATCAATCTTGTTAAGTGATCCGCGTACACCGACAGCGAATTTACCACCAACGTTTCTTGAAACAGCAACATAAGAAATAGAAGGTAAGATGTTCCAGTGATCTTCTACGTTGAAGTATTCGTCGAAATAGTCACCCATTCCAGGCTCACCAGTCGGATATACGTCAACTGCGTTCACACCAAAACTAAGTTGCCAAGGGTTGTTTTCGTCTTGCGCATGGACGCTGCTTAACCCTACAAAAAGTAAAGAAGCAACTAAAATTTTGCTAAGATGTTTCATGTTCAATTATTTGATTTTAAGTGTTAATTAACGACAAATGTAAGTTGTTACAACTTATTTAACAAAAACAAATATATAAAATTTTTGTTATCATCGTGATAAATCTGACAATCAATTAGATGATTTCAAGTTCTTCTGCTACCTCTTTGAACGCAGAAATAGCCTTGTCTAGATGCTCTTTTGTATGGGCCGCTGAGAGCTGAACTCTGATTCTTGCTTTGTCTTTTGGAACCACTGGATAGAAGAATCCAATTACATAAATTCCTCTTTCTAGTAGCTTATCGGCCATGGTTTGTGAGAGTTTGGCGTCATAAAGCATTACAGGAACAATCGCAGAATCACCATCAATTATATCAAGACCCGCTTCTTTCATTCCTTTCTTGAAATACTCCGTATTCCACTGGAGTTTGTCTCTAAGTTCTGTGTCGTTCGATAGCATGTCAAATACCTTAATGCTGGCACCAACAATTGCCGGAGCTAAGGAATTCGAGAATAAATAAGGTCTTGAGCGCTGGCGAAGGATCTCGATGATTTCCTTTTTACCAGTTGTGTATCCACCCATAGCACCACCTAAAGCTTTACCTAAAGTACCGGTTATAATGTCAATTCTGCCCATTACTCCTTTTTCCTCTAAAGTTCCCCTTCCGGTCTCGCCTATGAAGCCTGCAGCATGACACTCATCGATCATTACAAGGGCATCATATTTGTCTGCCAAATCGCAAATTTCATCAAGAGGAGCAACTAATCCATCCATCGAAAATACACCATCCGTAACTATAATTTTGAAACGTGCACCACTTGCGTTTGCTTCTTTAAGCTTTTCCTCAAGATCTTGCATATTATTGTTTTCATAACGAAAACGCTTCGCTTTACATAAACGAACACCGTCAATAATGGAAGCATGATTTAAAGAGTCTGAAATAATAGCATCTTCCGGACCTAGTAAAGGTTCAAATACGCCACCGTTGGCATCAAATGCCGCAGCATACAATATAGTGTCTTCAGTTTCGTAAAAATCAGCTATTTTTTGCTCGAGGTCCTTGTGTATATCTTGAGTTCCACAAATGAAACGTACCGACGACATACCAAACCCATGACTGTCCATAGTGTCTTTTGCAGCCTGTATCACTTCCGGGTGTGATGAAAGTCCTAAGTAATTATTCGCACAGAAGTTGATGACTTCTTGCCCTGTAGAAATCTTAATTACCGCATCCTGTGGACTGGTAATGATTCTTTCTTTTTTGTATAGTCCGGCATCTTTTATTTCTTGAAGTTCGTTTTGAAGATGTTCTTTAATTTTTCCGTACATATCTCTGTGTTTAATGTAATGGTTGTTAATTTACTTGGCACAAAAATACTAACATCTTTCCAAAGCAGTACTTAAACCTCAATTATTTCTACCTCCTTATCGATAAATACTATAAGTTTTTTTTCCACTTCATATCCAATCGAAATTAGGGCATTGGCATACGTGTTTAACTGATTGATATATCGATTGCTCATGGAGCCTGTTTTGTAATCTATTAAAATGACCTTTTGATGCTTTATTACAATCCTGTCCGGCCTCAATGATTTTCCATCTGAGGTGTATATCTCTCTTTCGTTTAAGATCGTGTATTCATGAGAGTAATAAGGCTCCAGAATTGGGTGCTCCATCAATCTCTTTAATTGATGTTTTACCATCTCTTGTTCTTCTTCACGCAAGATGCCTGTTAACAGGCCTTCTTGAATTACCTCTTCGAGTTGTGATGCATATTTTATTTCTGCCAAAAGATTGTGGTATAGGTTTCCTCTTTCAATAGCTTCTTGTTGATGCGTCTCCCAAAGCGAACCCGCTTTGGTAACCAGTTTCAGTGAAGACTGATAGGTGGCGTGAACATTAAACGGAATCACAGGATGGTTATTTTCTGCCGAGACCTTTTCCGACAAAGCTTCATCTGTTGTTCCAAATGAATAATAACACTGTTCATCCGACCATTTTCCGGTACTCTTAAGGAAATTAATGAACAAACCGGAGAAATAAGATAAGGATTCCTCGCCATTTCTGCTCAGATCCTTACGGGTAATGATGTGCAACTCTTTAACAGCACGTGTTAAAGCTACGTATAGAACATTAAATTGATCGAGTTCCAGCTTGGTGTGATCATCAGTATACAAAGCTTCCCCTAATTCGCTGTAAGAGGCCATTTTTTTATTCTTACTGAGCAAGGCTGTTTTGATACCGAAAATATCCTCATTTAAAGGATACCAAATTTTGGGATCAATTTCTTCGTAAATGTTTGAGTGAGCAAATGGATAAATAACCACAGGAAATTCAAGGCCCTTTGATTTGTGCACCGTCATTAACTGAATAGCATTTAATCCTTCAGGGGCAATAATACTTAAAACGTCTTTTTTCTTCTCCCAATAAGCTAAAAAATCCGTTATCGATCCACTGTTTTGTTGATTGAATTCTAAAATCACATCCAGAAAATACTGCAGATAGGCATCCGAAGAATTGTTCAGTTTGAAGCTGCTGATGGCATAGGAGATGGCGTTGAGTAACGGAAGTTCTGAAAATTCATTGCTGCTAAAACCTTCACCCGATAAAAATGAATTAAAATCTTTGAGCCCTTCAATAATATACCCATGTTGGTTTGAAACCTCTTTTTTCTGAGCCAGATAATGAAGTAGCCTTACCTGCGTTTCCTTATTTTCCGGAACAACACTGAATTGCATTAAATTGATTATAAAATCAATTCTGATGTCGTTCTTCAATAAAAGAGATTCCGATGAAATAATGGGTATGTTGTGTTCACTTAAAAAATGTGCAATAGCCAATCCTTCCTTCTTTTTTCGGGTGAGAATACAAATGTCCTTAAGGCTGTAACCCTTGGCCTGTACAGATTTTATGGTTTCTAATGTGGCCTCGCAGTACGCCTCGTTATCCGAGGTCTCTTTTTCGAGAAAGGTAAGACTGACGTACCCTCCTTTTTTTTGGTTCGTTTCCTGGTGACTTTTAGTTTCAAACAGATCGCGATATTCAGGTTTGTTCAGATGTTGAGAAACATGCCTGAAGAATGAGTTGTTAAAGTTGACTACCTCGGTGTAGCTTCTGTAATTCTTTGGTAGATTCTCAACCTGTTTTTCCACTTGAAAAGGATTGTGGCAATTGTATAATTCTATAAATTGTTCGGCTTTTCCTCCTCTCCATCGGTATATGGCCTGTTTAGCATCTCCCACGATTAATAAACTGCCTTTTTTACCTGCAAGAGATTCACTTTCCAGTGCATTGGCTATTAATGGTTGTATGTTTTTCCACTGCATTTCAGAAGTATCCTGAAACTCATCGGCAAAATAGTGCTTGTATTTTTCACCTATACGCTCGTAGATGAAAGGAGCCGGTTGATTGGCAATGGCTTTGGAGATGATTTCATTAAAATCTGAAATTAGAAGTATGTTTTCTTGCTCCTTTAACTTCTCAAGTTCCTGGTTAATGGCATTAAGGAGTGAAAGAGGAACAAGGTTCTTGTAAAAATTGTCTAAAAAGTCTAAATGATAAACTTGTTTTTTGATCGCTAAAAAAGTTTCGTAAAGAACGGAAACCAGACCGTCAATAGTGGTAGCAATGTCCTCTGAAACGCTCTTTGGATAGAGACTCTTGTTTTCGGACAGGGAATCCTCCAGCTTATTTTCATATAGTTTATCTAACTCCCCTTGTGATATTTTTTTAAAGTGATTGTATAAAGTGCCTCTGGAGAAACACCTGGCGTCTAAATTATTTTTGTGGAGTAGTGCCAGTACCTCTTCTCCTTTTTTTATGATTTCATCCCTTAGGGTGTTTCTTAATTTTTTAATCTGCCTGGTTAAGTCTGCAAAGTCCTTTAAAGATCGATCCCCAAGTTCGTGAATGTGTTCCAAATGAACTTCATTCATTAGTAGTTTGCCAATTTGATTTAGGTCACGGGTAATATCCCAACTCTTATCGTCATCCGCTTTTTCAAGTGCAAAATCTATCAATGTTTTCGTAAGGAGTTCTTCATTGCCTGCCTGATAAACTAAATTGTCTACCGCCTGTTGAAGGATCATATCAGTATCAAGGGCTACCTCAAAATTAGAAGGGAGCTTTAAATCGAAGGCGAAAGTCCTGAGCAATCGATGGTTGAATTTGTCGATAGTTACAATGTCAAAAAAAGCGTAATTGTGTAATATGCGCTCTAATACTTTTGATGCTCTGGTGTGTAGGGTAATGTTGTCAAGATTAAGCTCTGTTGCCAACGCAGTAAACATATCTGAAGGTTCTTCAAGGCATGCTTTGGAAGCAAATTCTTCAAGATTGCTAACAACCCTTGTCTTCATTTCAGCGACAGCTTTATTGGTAAAGGTTATGGCTAAGACCTGCTTAAAAGTATCAGTGTTATTACTTCCTAAAAGGATTTTCAGATAGTTTTTAACAAGTGTGAAGGTTTTTCCTGAACCTGCAGAGGCATTATAAATAAGAAATTGTGGTGAAGTAGCGTTCAATGCGAAAATTTTATTGCAAAATAATGAATCTTTATAAGAACTTAACGAATAATTATACTCGATTCCTTAACTTTGAGCTAAGATTGATTTACTAATTATTAATTATAAAAAATTATAAAATTATGGCTTTCGAATTACCTAAGTTGCCGTATGCATACGATGCATTGGAACCAAATATAGATGCACGTACAATGGAGATTCATCATACGAAACATCACAACGGATATACTACTAAATTAAATGGAGCTGTTGAAGGAACTGACCTTGCAGGCAAGTCTATTGAGGAAATCCTTACAGGTTTGGATATGAACAACACTGCAGTAAGAAATAATGGTGGTGGGTTTTACAACCATAACTTATTTTGGGAAGTAATGTCACCAAACGGTGGAGGAGAGCCTTCAGGTGAACTGGCATCAGCAATTAATGATGCATTCGGTTCGTTTGATGCTTTTAAGGAAGCTTTCTCAAATGCTGCAGCGACTAGATTTGGATCTGGATGGGCATGGCTTTGTGTTCATAAAGGAGGGAAAGTAGAAATTTGCTCTACAGCAAACCAGGATAATCCCTTGATGCCTGGTATTGGATGTGGTGGATTCCCTGTATTGGGGCTTGATGTATGGGAGCATGCATATTATCTGAACTACCAGAACAGAAGACCTGATTATATCTCGTCTTTCTTTAATGTGATCAATTGGGATAAAGTTGCCGAATTATACGCAGCAAACAAATAATAATTCTTGTTTAGGAATAAAAAATGGCGGGAATCTTCCCGCCATTTTTATTTTCTTCTGAGCGATTCAATCGCTAAGGATGTTAGCTTTGGGTTGGCTCCTTGTCTGGAAGCTACAAGTGCACCAATAGCGCATGCGTAGTCTAGAGATTCTCCTGGAGAGACATTGTTGAGAAGGTGCGTTAACAGAGCTCCTAAAAAAGAATCTCCGGCACCCACGGTGTCAACAACGTCGATACTGTATCCCGGATGAGCATAAAAAGTGCCATTCCAATAAAGTTCAGCACCCGCGGAGCCCTTGGTGACACAAATTGAAGCAGTGTCTGTTTTTTCGGATATGAATAAGATGTTCTTTTTGATCTCTGTGTCGGTCGAGCCCATATACTGAGAAAGCTCCAAAAGCTCTTCGTCATTAAACTTGATAAAGTCAGCTTGCTCCATCAGCGTTTGTAGAATTTCAAAACTGTAATGCGGAGGTCTTAAGTTGACATCAAATGCTTTGAAAGGCGCAATTTCCAGCAAGGCTAATAGCGTTTCCCTAGAGGTTTTGTCTCTGCAGACCAAGCTTCCAAAAACAATCACATCAGCATTTTTAACAGTTTCCTTACTGGTTTTTGTCAAGACTATTTTATCCCATGCTGCAGGGTGGTTGATGCTGTAAGAAGCAGTGCCTCGTTTGTCTAAGGTTACCGTTACACTTCCGGTAACTAATTCTTGCTTGATCTGAACTTCATGGGTTTCAACCTTGTTTTCCTGTAAGAATGAAATTAAACGCTGTCCGTCTGTGTCATCACCAACAGCACTTATCATACTCATGTTGCATCCTAAAGATTGCATCCTGAGCGCAACGTTGAGAGGCGCCCCGCCAATTTTCTTTTTATCGGGGAAAACATCCCATAAAATTTCTCCAAAACTGACCCCTTTTAATGTGTTACTCATTGTCCGTGCTTTAATTCTAAAGCGCTTTTCAGGTCGATGTCTGCTACAGAATTTACAATCATGTCAGGTTTGAACGCATAGTCGTCAAGCATATCGCTTTTAGAGACTCCGGATAAAGTCAATATGGTTGTATACCCCAATTGGACTCCTCCGAGAATGTCAGTATCCATGGTATCGCCAATAATAATAGTTTCTCTGGCTTCCAATCCGAGATATTTACGGGCTGCTCGCATCATAACCGGACTTGGTTTGCCTACTGAAAAAGCCTTTTTTCCTGTAGCTTCTTCAATCATGGCAACAACAGCCTTAATGCCTAAATTCGACCATCCTTTCTTTTTTGGTGAAGGATCCAGGTTAGTGGCAATTAATTTTGCTCCGGAAAGTATCATGTCTACCGCGTTGTTAACCATTTCCAATGTGAAATTTCTTCCTTCGCCGACCACAACGAAATCTGGATTAGAGTTGGCTGTAGTATACCCTTTTTGAAGCAAGCTGGTAGTTAGTCCGCCTTCTCCCAATACATACGCAGTACCATTAGGTTTCATAAATGAAAGAAAGGAAGCAGTTGCCATTGCACTGGTATAAACGTTTTCTTCCTTTATTTTAATCCCCATACGAGCTACTTTGTTTACCGTATCAAGTGGAGTGCGCTGACTATTGTTGGTCATAAAAAGAAAAGGAATGTTTTCTTTTTGTAAGGTAGCAATGAATTTATCAGCTCCCGGAATCATCTCATCACCACCGTAGATAACACCATCCATGTCGATCAAAAATCCTTTTTTCATTCGTTGTTGTATTAGGTTGTTTTGTGTTAAAATAAAATCAGAATAAAGTTACGCATACTCCTTTGTAATTATAACTTATCTGCCCCTTAATTTAATATGAGGGTTTAGATTTTCGATACTTATAATTTAGACTCGACGTTAATGAATATATTCTAAAATAAGACCTGGCTTTTTAGAACTTGTACAACCTTTTAAGTATAAGGGTCTTTATTTTTTAATCTACAGAAGATGTTTTGTATTGGAGTATTTGTTCAGTCGAATGTAATAGATATAAAAACAGAAAGGCAAGATTTAAATCTTGCCTTTCATACCCCAAATCTTACCATGAACTTAACCTACTTATGCTATGGTGATGTAAATTTAATATGTCAGACTATGGTTGTTGAAATAAAACAGATGTAATACTTAAATTTTAGATAAAGTGTTTTTGGGGTCTTAAAAGAATACGAGTTGTAACTTTTTGATAGTCAACAGAGTGGAATAAAAATAAGAAAGGCAGGAATGAATCCTGCCTTTCTTGCCCCAAATCTTACCATGAACTTAACCTACTTATGCTATGGTGACAACAAATGTAGATTAAAGAGGATTCTCACACCTTATCAATCCGATAAAGTGCAAAAAAATCCGATGAAATGCATGGTTGAATAAATCTTAATCATATACTAATATGCTCTGTCCTTTTTTCCTTCAAAAAAGTTTATGAATGCACGGTTAACCACGCGATTCCCGCCCGGAGTGGGGTAATCCCCGGTAAAATACCAGTCGCCCAGATTGTGAGGACAGGCTTTGTGAAGGTTGTCTACAGACTGATAAATGATCTTAACTTCAGCATTTATGCCTTCCGGACTTAATAATTCACTTATTTTGTCAGAAATTTCTTCGTCGGTAAAAGGCTCATAAATCTTCTTTACTACATTGATCACATCCACATCTTTATAATCGATCTGACCCTGGCATTTTTCATATACCTCTTCAACGATATTGTAAGTGTTTCTGTCTTTGTGAAGTTCTAAAGCAGCTCTAAATGCAATTAAATCTTCAAGACGTGCCATGTCTATACCATAACAGTCAGGATATCTTATTTGTGGAGCAGAAGAAACTACAACGATCTTTTTAGGGTGTAGTCTGTCAAGAATTCTTAGAATACTCTTTTTAAGCGTAGTTCCACGAACGATACTGTCGTCAATAATTACTAAATTATCGGTTGGTTTTACAGAACCATAAGTGATATCGTAAACGTGGGCCACTAAATCATCTCTACTACTGTCTTCCGTGATAAACGTTCTTAGCTTGGCATCTTTAATTGCAATTTTTTCAATACGCGGACGAGCAGAAAGGATTTCATGTAGTCTTTCTTTAGTAATGTCAGCGCCTTCCGCCAAAATCAGTTCTTCTTTTCTTTTATTAAGGTAGTTCTGAGCTTGTTTTACCATTCCATAAAAAGAGGTCTCCGCTGTATTCGGAATGTATGAGAACACGGTATTGTCAAGATCATCGTTAACACTCTCCAAAATTTTAGGAAGTAAAAGTCTTCCAAGGTTTTTACGTTCTTCATAAATCTCGGCATCACTACCTCTTGAAAAATAAATGCGCTCAAATGAACATGCTTTGCGTTCTAATGGTTTAAGGATTTTTTTAAAGGCAACACTACCGTTCTTCTTTATGATGATCGCTTTCCCTGGATCTAACTCGTGAACATCTTCAAATTCTACATTAAATACCGTTTGAATAACAGGTCGTTCCGATGCTACAACTACAACTTCATCATCTTTGTAGTAATAGGCAGGTCTGATCCCTGCAGGATCCCTTAAAACAAAGGCATCACCGTGGCCAAGTAAGCCCGCCATAGCATATCCACCATCCCAGTTCTTCGCAGCTTTCCTTAAGATTTTGGCAACATTAAGTCTTTCCGCAATTAAAGGTGAAGCCTCCATTTTGGTAAAGCCTTCCTTTTTGATCTCCTTGTAAAGCTTGGCAACTGCATCATCTAGAAAATGACCGATTTTTTCCATAACCGTGATGGTATCAGCCTTCTCTTTTGGGTGCTGACCCAATTGAACCAGATTGTCAAAAAGCTCATTAACGTTGGTCATGTTAAAATTCCCTGCAACAATAAGGTTACGATGCATCCAGTTGTTTTGTCTTAAAAATGGATGTACGCTTTCTATACTGTTCTTTCCAAAAGTACCATAACGAACATGCCCCAACATTACTTCTCCTAAGTAAGGAGTTTGGCTTTTTAGGGCCGAAATATCGTTTTGATATTCTGGATGCTCAGTTAGGGTGTTGTTTATTCGGGTATTGATCTGATTAAAAATGTCCTGAATTGGAGTTTGCTGATTCGAACGCACCCGACTCATATATCTTTCACCGGCCTTCATGTCAAGCTTAATACTGGCGAATCCTGCACCATCTTGTCCTCGGTTGTGCTGTTTTTCCATCATTAAGTACATTTTATTTATACCATAAAATGCACTTCCATACTTCTCCTTGTAATACTCTAATGGTTTTAAAAGTCTTACCAGGGCAATTCCACATTCGTGTTTAATAGCGTCACTCATTGCTGTTTTGTTATATTATGGACGTTTCTTAAAAAATAAAACCCCGAAAATTCCAGGGCAGTTGTTTTACTGTTATGATAATTCTATATCAAATTGCGTTAGTTCTTTAAACTGTTGCAATCTCGTATAGACCTCTTTTTTAGTTAAATTTTCCATCCGTTCCGTTCCGAATTTTTCAACGCAAAACGATGCCAGGTTTGAACCGTGTATGATGGCGTTCTTCATGTTTTCAAATGAAAAATCTTTGGTTTGGGATAAATAACCCACAAAACCTCCTGCAAACGTGTCACCAGCTCCTGTAGGGTCGTATACGTCCTCTAGAGGTAGGGCCGGAGCAAAAAATACATTTTCATCATTGAACAATAAGGCTCCGTGCTCTCCTTTTTTGATCACTACATATTTTGGTCCCATCTCATGAATCTTCTGGGCGGCCTTTACCAACGAATATTCATTTGATAATTGTCGGGCCTCTTCATCATTGATGGTTATGACGTCTACTTTTGAAATAACCTCTAATAAATCCTCTAAAGTGTTGTCCATCCAGAAATTCATGGTGTCTAAAACAATAAGCTTTGGTTTGGTGCTCATTTGTTCAATTACACTCATTTGGACGCTCGGATGTAAATTTCCTAACATAACCACTTCAGCATCCTTGTAATCTTCAGGGACAATCGGGTTAAATTCGGCAAGAACATTAAGTTGTGTTTCCAAGGTATCTCTGGAGTTCAGATCGTTGTGGTATTTGCCACTCCAGAAAAAGGTTTTACCTTCTTTGACGATTTCGATACCCGTAGTTTCGATGTTTTTATCCTGCAGCATTTCAAGATAGTCTTCCGGGAAATCACCCCCAACTACAGATACAATATTTGAGTTAATACCGAATTGTGAAGCTGCAAGTCCAATATAAGTTCCTGCCCCTCCAAGTATTTTATCGGTTTTACCAAAAGGAGTTTCAATAGCATCAAAGGCAACCGTGCCTACTATCAATAATTTGCTCATACCAGCATTTAAATTTTTTGCAAATATACGTTAGTTTTCCAGTATATCCTTTAAGTTTAGAAAAGAATGGTATGGGTGAGTCGCTAACATGGAATTTAATAACCAAAGAGGGATACTTCCATTAGGGTCTCCATACATTCTTTGAGTAACTTCGATGGTTGTCGGATCTACTTTTTTTATGATCCATGCGCCTTTAAAATTGGTGATCCGTATGCAATTGTCGTCAAGGGGCATCTCCCCGGAAGGTCCGGGTAATAGATCAATATATATAGTGTTTTCGTTTTGTTCAATACAAAGCCTCGATATATGATCCCTGTCCTGTACAGGCCAGGGCATATCATTTTTGATCCATATAATGAGTTCGTTTTCAGAAATGACAGAAAGGGTTTTGCTTGCTGAGGTGTTGTGAGTCCATTCAAAAACCGAATTGCCGTCTGTGATAACATCGAGTGCTTTCTGCATACTCGAGTTGACTTTCATGACCGCTTTGTATTCTTTAATTTCAGAAGTGTCTGATTTTCGCGTGTAAATCTTTATCTCATTTTTGTTTTTTTTTAATTCCCAGTCTTGTGCCTGAGTTAAAAAACAGGAGAGGATCAATGTGAAAATCAAGAATGGTTTCATCGTATGAGGTGTGAAATACTTATAAAGGTACGAAATCACACCGTATTTTGTTTTTACAGTAGGGTTTGCTGGTTTTCAAAACCATGGTCCGTAAGCAGGCTTTCTTTTTTGGAAGCTTCTACAGCTAAAAAGTCACAGCGCTCATTTTGTGAATGATTGTTATGGCCTTTAATCCACTGAAATCTCACATGATGTTTGCGATACTCTTTTAAAAAGTCAATCCATAGATCTGGATTCTTTTTGTCTTTAAACCCTTTTTTTTCCCATCCAAAGACCCATTTCTTTTCCACTGCATCAGCAACATATTTAGAGTCTGTAAAGACTAATATGTTTAAGTTGGGTTTTTTAAGCTTTTTTAAAGCTTCAATAACAGCTAAGAGTTCCATGCGATTGTTAGTGGTCCTCTTAAAGCCTTCAGAGAATTCTTTCTTATAGGGCTTTCCTACCCATTCCATGACAATGCCATATCCTCCCGGACCCGGGTTTCCACGGGAAGAACCATCCGTATATATATGTACGTCAAAATTATTCATGAAGTAGCTTTTCGATAACTTGTGGAAAGTGTTCGTATTCTAATTGATGTACTTTATTCGCTACATCATCAGCAGTGTCTTTTTCCGAAACTGTTGTTTTCGCCTGGAAAATAATAGCACCCTCATCATAATGTTCGTTTACATAATGAATGGTTATGCCTGTTTCTTTTTCCTTGTTTTCTACAATGGCATGATGAACATGCATCCCATACATCCCTTTTCCGCCATATTTCGGAAGTAATGCAGGGTGGATGTTTATAATTTTTTGAGGAAAAGCATCGATAAGATTTTGAGGGATTTTCCATAAAAACCCAGCCAGGACTATAATGTCTGGCTCTACACTTTTGAGTAACGAAACCACCAAATCACTGTTAAAAGCCTTCCGGTTAAAATAGAATGCGGGTATTTTGTGATTCGTAGCCCTGTCGAGAACTTTTGCGTTTTTGTTGTTGCTTAAAATTAAATTAACCGAAGCAGTGTCCTTACTGTGGAAGTATTGTATGATGTTTTCTGCGTTAGTTCCGGAGCCTGAGGCTAAAATAGCAATGCTTTTCATTCTACTGGTAGAGCTTGTTTAAGGGACAAAAAAAAGAATAATAATTCATATTCTAAAGTTAGAAAACCATTAAGTTGAATTTATTTTTTTAACTTTAAAAGCACATTTTAGCGCGAAAATGATTTTTTAAACCAAAGTTTTTTATTTTTGCCAACAATTAAATTTTAAAACTAAAAGATTATGTCAGACATTGCATCAAGAGTAAAGGCGATTATCGTAGACAAATTAGGTGTAGATGAAAACGAGGTTGTGCCTGAAGCTAGCTTCACAAACGATTTAGGTGCAGATTCATTAGACACCGTAGAATTAATTATGGAATTCGAAAAAGAATTCGATATTCAAATCCCTGATGATCAGGCGGAAAACATTGCTACGGTAGGGCAAGCAATTAAATACATAGAAGAGACAAAATAATTGTTTTATCATAGTAGAAAGCAAAAATTTATTCGTGCAACGCACGAATAAATTTTTTGGTTATTTATATCAAAAATAGATTTAAAGAAATTTACTTTATATGAAATTTAAGCGAGTTGTAGTCACAGGTTTAGGGGCTTTGACACCCATCGGTAACAATCTTCAAGAATATTGGGATGGGCTTCAAAAAGGTGTTAGTGGTGCCGCACCCATAACGCATTTTGATGCGTCTAAATTTAAAACTCAATTTGCTTGTGAGGTTAAAAACTTCCAGGTAACCGATTTTATCGATCGCAAAGAAGCAAGACGTTTAGATAAATTTGCACAGTATGCAATGGTGGCTTCAGATGAAGCAATCGTAGATTCTAAATTAGATCTTGAAAAGATCGATATGGATAGAATTGGTGTTATCTGGGGTGCAGGTATTGGCGGATTGGAAACTTTTCAGGAAGAAGTTTTGAACTTTGGTAGAGGTGATGGAACCCCTAGGTTCAATCCTTTCTTTATACCTAAAATGATTGCAGATATCGCACCGGGATTAATATCGATTAAACACGGTTTCAGAGGTCCTAACTTTACAACAGTTTCTGCCTGTGCTTCTTCAGCAAATGCTATGATCGATGCTTTAAACTACATTCGATTGGGGCATGCCGATATCATAGTGACTGGTGGTTCTGAAGCAGCTGTAACTGCAGCAGGAATTGGAGGTTTTAATGCTATGCATGCACTTTCAACTCGTAATGATGATCCTAAAACAGCTTCCAGGCCTTTCGACGCAAACCGCGATGGTTTTGTGTTAGGAGAAGGAGCCGGAGCGATTATTTTAGAGGATTATGATCACGCCGTTGCCAGAGGTGCAAAAATATATTGTGAAATCGCTGGAGGTGGACTTTCAGCTGACGCACACCACATGACAGCCCCACACCCGGAAGGACTTGGTGCTAAGAATGTAATGAGAAACTGCTTAAAAGATGCTGGTCTTAATCCTGAGGATGTAGATCACATTAATATGCACGGAACTTCAACACCTTTAGGTGACGTTGCTGAATCAAAAGCAATTAAAGAAGTGTTTGGTGAGCATACCTATAACATTAATATCAATTCTACAAAGTCAATGACTGGTCACTTACTAGGAGCAGCGGGAGCCATTGAGGCTATTTCTTCTATTATGGCCATTGTTCATGGAGTAGTGCCACCTACGATCAATCACGAAACATACGATGAAAAGATCGATAGTAAAATGAACTTCACTTTTAATGAAGCTCAAAAACGCGATGTAAAGGTAGCTATGAGTAATACATTTGGTTTTGGCGGCCACAATGCATGCGTTTTATTTAAGAAATTAGACTAGAACAAGAGATTGTTTTGAAAAGAATAGTTCGAAAAATATTAAATTCCCGCTCAGATGATGACGGGAATTTTTTTTTGGTACTCAAGAAAATGTTAGGTTTTAAACCCGACGATATTGAGTACTACAAATATGCATTTGTTCATCGGTCGATGAATAAAAAGGATAAAGCTGGAAATCCTATTAGCTATGAGCGTCTCGAATTTCTGGGAGATGCAATGCTCAGCTCCGTAATTTCAGATTATCTGTTTAAAGAAGTTCCTCAGGGTGATGAAGGATACTTAACCAAAATGCGATCGAAAATAGTTAGTAGAGAACATCTCAATGAATTGGGTAGAGACCTCGGACTAATTCGTTACGTTAAAAGCAATATTCCCGAAGAACATTATGGCGAAAATATTCACGGTAATGTGTTTGAAGCACTCATTGGTGCAATTTTCTTAGATAAAGGATATCGCTATTGCGAGCGATTTATCAGGAAAAGAGTTGTCAGACCTTATGTCGATATCGAAAAGCTGGAAGGTAAAGTAATTAGCTATAAAAGTCTCTTGATCGAATGGTGTCAGAAAGAAAAAAAATCGTTTAAATTCGATACCTATGAAGACGAAGGAAATGAATCTATAAAACACTTCGCAGTCAAACTTTTTATCGATAAAAAAATAGTGGCTAAGGCAAGAGCAACATCCAAGAAAAAGGCCGAAGAAAGAGCTGCTAAGAGAGCGTATTTCGCATTGCAACATAAGATAGACTCTAAATAACAAAACTATAACGATTTCGTAAAATACGTCGCTTTAAACAGTACTTTAAAAGTTGTTTAGTCTGTTCTAGAATTATATCTTTACATTTCGGTGTAATTACTATGGCTGTACATAAACTTTTAGATGATTTATATGAACATAGTTATTCTTTAATAGCCATCCATAGTCCCCTAAAGGATTACAGGTTGGCTTATTTCATAAATCATCAGTTGTCTTTGAGGCTAAAAAGAACCAAAGAAGACTTTAGCTATATTGAGGATGCAAGCTTTAGTACTTTTCACCATAATGATGAAACTACCGATACAACTTGGCATCTGATCACAAATGTCTCTAAAATTGTTGCAAATGAAACAAGAGACGCGGACTTGTTTGGCGTAAAGTCAACAACCGTTGTAAAGTATTTGATACCAGAGTATAAAAAGGTAGACTATTTTTTAAAAATTGATAATGGAGATTTTTTCTATCAGCTAAAAGCAGCTATTAAGGCTATTAATGATTTAACGCACGTGGTTACTGCTTACGCTATAGATCCAAACCAACTAAAATCTAAAAATAATTTAATTTTCTTGAGTAATGCCTAACAGGAAAAAAACGAAAATTGTTGCTACCCTTGGGCCGGCAACAAGTAAGAAAGAGGTCATTAAAGAAATGATCGAAGCAGGAGTAAATGTATTTAGAATTAACTTTTCTCATGCAGACTATGAAGATGTAAAAGAACGTATACAAATCATACGTTCATTAAACGAAGAGTACGGATACAATACTGCAATACTGGCAGACTTACAAGGGCCTAAGTTACGCGTAGGAGTAATGAAGGAGGATGTGGTTGTTGATAAAGATGATGAAATAACCTTCGTAACAGGAAAGCCTTTTGAAGGTACCAAGGAACGCGTATATATGAATTATGCCGCCTTTCCGAAGGATGTAAACCCAGGAGAACGCATTCTGTTAGACGATGGGAAGCTTATTTTTGAGGTTGTTGCAACTGATAGAAAAGCCGAAGTTAAGGCCAAAGTTGTACAAGGAGGTCCTTTAAAATCGAAGAAAGGGGTGAACCTGCCTAATACAAATGTTTCGTTACCAGCTTTAACAGAAAAGGATGTTAAGGATGCAATTTTTGCCATTGGCCAGGAAGTGGATTGGATTGCGCTTTCTTTCGTGCGCCATAGCCAGGACTTAATGGAATTACAGGAGTTGATTAATGAACATTCAGAATATAAAATTCCTATCATAGCCAAAATAGAAAAGCCTGAAGGTGTAGAGAATATTGATAAAATTGTGGCCTATTGTGACGGATTAATGGTAGCCCGTGGAGATTTGGGTGTTGAAATCCCTGCTCAGGAAGTACCTCTTATTCAAAAACAATTGGTTTTAAGAGCTAAAAAAGCTAGAATTCCGGTTATTATCGCTACGCAAATGATGGAAAGCATG
This sequence comes from Zhouia amylolytica, assembly GCF_900116365.1. Lineage (GTDB taxonomy): Bacteria > Bacteroidota > Bacteroidia > Flavobacteriales > Flavobacteriaceae > Zhouia > Zhouia amylolytica. The sequence goes on from NZ_FPAG01000004.1 coordinate 174,580, forward strand.
ATCACCAGCCTTACGCCAACCAGAGCAGAGGTGAATGATGTTGCTAATTCCGTTATGGATGGTGCCGATGCGGTAATGTTATCAGGAGAAACCTCAGTCGGACAGTTCCCGGTTCAGGTAATTGAGCGAATGACCAGCATTATTCAAAGTGTTGAGCATTCAAGCTTAATTAAAGTGCCTCAGGAACCACCTCACATCAGAACAAAAAGATACATTACTAAATCAGTTTGTTATCATGCCGCTATCATGGCCAATGAAATCAATGCCAAAGTAATTTCGACATTGACCAATAGTGGTTATACGGCTTTTCAAATTTCAGCATGGAGACCAAGTGCTCATATCTTGGTGTTCACTTCGAATAAGCGAATTTTAAACCAGCTGAGTCTTCTGTGGGGGGTTAAAGCATATTACTACGATAAATATGTGAGTACGGATGAAACTATCGAAGATGTGAATAAAATAGCCTGTAAAGGAGGTTTCCTTAATGTAGGTGACATGATGATTAGTCTTGCGGCTATGCCAATCAAAGAAAAAGGAATGGTAAACACCCTGAGAGTAACAGAAATAGAACAATGTAGTTTCGAGTAATAATTTTGAAGAAAATTATATGAATAATACTAAGCCTGTTCTAGTCATATAGAAACAGGCTTTTGTTTTTTATAAACCAACCATTTTTTTGATGACTAAGATGAAAATTAAATTTATTTCACAGGCAATAGTAGGTGTCCTTTTTGTTTTTCTGGTAGGCTGTAAAGAAAATAGGGAAGGCCAGAACGATTATAACAATAAAGCAAAACCGAACTTCTTATTTATACTGGTTGACGATCTGGGCTATTCAGATTTAAGTTGTATGGGTAGTCAATTCTATGAGACCCCAAATATCGACAGTATATACAATCAAAGTATGATTTTCGAAAATGGCTATACCACCTGCGCCGTTTGTAGTCCATCAAGAGCAAGTTTGTTGACTGGTCAATTCCCTGCGCGCCACGGAATTACCGACTATATTGGAGCTCCTTCAGGAAAATCCTGGAGAAAAATGAATAGGTTCTCAAAATTGTTGCCCCCGGCATATAAAAATCACCTGCCGTTTGATAATAAAGTGTTACCGGAAGCGCTAAAAGAAGCCGGATACAGAACCTTTTTTGCAGGTAAATGGCATCTGGGTTCAAAAGAAGAAAAATCATTACCAACCGATCACGGATTTGATGTAAATGCTGGAGGATATGCTCCGGGTGGCCCCTATAGTGGCGGATACTTTTCCCCTTTTAATAATCCATACCTAACAGATGAACCCGAAGAAAAGGGGATGAGCCTGTCTATGAAACTGGCAAAAGAGACCGGAAAGTTTATTGAGCAGAATAAAGACACCACCTTTTTGGCATACCTTTCTTTTTACGCCGTACATGGTCCGATACAAACCTCCAAATTGAAATGGGAAAAATATAGAAATAAAGCGGAGGCTATGGGCATAGATAGTGTTGGGTTTAAAATGGAAAGAGTACTGCCTTACAGATTGAAACAAGATAACCCTGTATATGCCGGACTGGTCGAACAAATGGACGAGGCTGTAGGATATGTTCATGGAATATTACAAAAGAATGGATTAGATAAGAACACCGTCATTGTTTTTGTCTCCGATAACGGCGGTGTTGTTTCAGGCGATAATTATTCAACGAATCTTTTGCCGCTTCGGGGAGGGAAAGGATATCAGTGGGAAGGAGGTACTAAAGTTCCGTTTTTCATACATGTTCCATGGATGGAGAATAATGGGGTAAAAACCACCACGCCAGTTACGGGAGCAGACCTGTACCCAACCTTATTGGCCCTGGCCGGACAAGAACTGAAACCTCAGGAACATAAGGATGGTGTTAGTTTGTTGCCATTACTCGAAGGGAATACCATTGCCGAAAGACCTTTGTATTGGCACTATCCACATTATGGCAATCAGGGAGGAGAACCGCATTCAATTATCAGAGATGGCAATATGAAATTGATACATTATTGGGAAGATGGTCATAATGAACTTTACGACCTGAAGACCGATATCTCTGAACAAGCGAATCTGTCAGAAAGTCAAGTTGAACTAACAAATGAATTGGAAAATAAATTAATGGATTGGCTGAAGTCGGTCAATGCAAAATTTCCTGAAAAAGATCCGATGCACAATCCAGATTCAGCTCAAATTAGGCTTGATAATTATAAAAATAAACTCTTACCACGATTAGAAAAGCAGCGAAAGAAAATGCTGCAAAAAGATTTTGAACCGAATAAAGATTGGTGGGGTAGTCAGACGGTAGATTAATAAAAAACATTGCTGATATTTATGCGCTGACCTTAAAAAGTCAGCGCTTCTATTTTTTTTGGAATCAACTCAAATAAAACATAAATTCGTTTACCTTCAGGTATCGATCGGATGAAGATTAGACACTCTATAGTAACTCGAGCAGCTTTGTTTTTTACAGGGCTTGTTATCTTTTCAATATTATTGTCTGGATTTCTTATTTACGAAAGATCTTCCAAAGTAATAATCGATCATTCCAATAAACGTATTACCTATGTTTCACAATTAGCCGAACAATCATTTTATGCGCTGTTAAGAGAAGTGTCTAATGATATTGCCGTAATTGATTCGAGTCCCAGCTTACGTGAATATGTTGAAAATCCAACAGACAGAACCACCGAAAATATAGATGATTATTTCTATACCATTCTTCATAATAAGAAATCATATTTTCAAATACGTTATATAGGGATAGCAAATAATGGAAAAGAAATTATTCGTTTTGATAAAAAAAACGGACAAATACTGAAATCTGATGACCTTCAGGAGAAAGGAGACAGAGATTACTTTAAAGAAGCAATTAATATTGATGAAGGAGAATTGTACTTTTCAAAAATAAATTTGAATGAAGAGTATGGAGTAATTAGTGACCCTCAAACACCAACCCTCCGAGCAGCAAGTCCGGTTTTTTTAAATGGAGAAATTAAAGGGATTGTTATAATTAATGTCGACCTGGGAGATTTTTATACCCGGTTACAGCAGATATCAGGTTTAGAATCACAGCTATTCCTGATCGATGACGATGGACAATATCTTTACGCACGTAATCGCGAAAAAACCTTTGCGAAACAAAGACAATCGGAATTTAATTTTTTTGGCGATTTTAAAATAGACAAAAAAGAGATGGTTGAGAACGTTAAGATTCCTGAAATGATTAACGATGATTTTCTTAGCTATGTCACCGTGTTAAGTTATTTTAAGGGTAAAAGAACGATCTATATGGTCTCGTTGATAGATCGAAACACCTTGTTGAAAAGTGCCCGGGAGGTTAGGCTTGGGAGTATTAAAACCCTAATCCTGGTTTGTGTATTATCGATCATTATTTCTTGGGTCTTTGTAAAACTACTTTCCAAAAAGCTCAATCGAATTACCAAAGCTATCAGTAATTATGATAAGGGTGTAGTCTCTGATATAGATCTTCCCGTGTCTGAAAGAAACGAAATAGGTGTTTTGGCCGACGCATTTCTTAAAATGAAAAACAAAATAGATCAGAATGTTCAACAGCTCAATACCGCTTTAGAAAAGGAAAAGCAAGCTAAAATGCAACGTGATGAGTTTCTTCAAAACATGAGCCACGAAATGCGCACGCCACTCAACGCAATTCTGGGCTTTGTGGAGTTGTTGTATAAAAATGATCCTGCTAAATCACAATTACCAATATTGGATTCTCTCGGAAGAAGTGCAAGAAACCTGTCTGGATTGGTTTATGATGTTTTAGACCATAAAAAAATCGTGGAAGGGGCCCTTAAAATAGAATATCAGCCTACTAATCTTTTTAAACTTTTAAAGGAAATTTACGCAAGTTACCAATATGAAGCCCTGCAAAAAGGATTGAAATTTGAAATGGATATTGATCGTGAATTGGAAGCTAAAAAACTATTGACAGACCCATTAAGGTTGTCTCAAATAGTGACCAACCTGGTGGTGAATGCTATCAAATATACTGCAGAAGGCTCAATTAAACTCGAAGCAAAAATAATAAGTGAATCTCAGTTCCAGATAAAGCTGTTGGATACAGGTATCGGAATCAAAGCCGAAAACTTAAGCAAGATAAATGACCGTTATTTTAGAGAGCAAGATGAACTTTCAGGACGTTATGGTGGGTATGGCCTGGGTTTATCAATTGTGAAGCATCTGACAGGATTGTTCGGCGGAGAATTAAAAGCAAGTTCCCAAAAAGGAATTGGTTCAGAGTTTTGTGTAACCATGCCTTTGTTGGAAGTTTCCACGGAGATTACCGAAAAGAATAGAGTGGTTCAGGAATTTCCAATGCCAGTCCTTAAAAACCAATACGAGATCCTCCATGTCGAAGACGATCTTTCTACTATAGAACTCATTAGATTCACACTAAATGATCCGCAAATTAAGATAGTCCAAATTCGTAAGTTAGAAGAAGCAATCAGGTATGCGCAAGAAGAATCAGCAGATGTGATAATTACGGATTTGATGCTCGAAAGGAAAAATCTTAAAAAGCCATTGACAGACCTTATCCGATCAAAGAAAATTTCAACTCCCGTAATTGTAACTTCGGCTCTTGAAATAAATGAATTGAAAGCAGTGAGTGAGTATTATTTTCAAAAACCCTTTCAACCTTCAGAATTAAAAGACCTTGTTTTTAATGTGCTCGGTAAGAATGAATTCTCAACACCCGATTTTTCAAACATTTACCAGAATTATGACTACAAAACCGCCAAGATTAAACAGGTGTTGCAACTAATGCACGAAGAGTTTGAAACTTATTTGAATAGAATAAATAATGCGGTTGAAACAACAGATCAGGAAGAATGGGAAGCAATTATTCACAAGCTTATAACCCATATAAACAATTTAAATCTTCTATCGCTTTTAGATACATTACCCGAACAAGTGGAAAGGTTAAATCCTGATGCATTGTTCGATATCAGGAATTCCTTCGCATATATTTTATGCTGTATTAGAGCGGAAAAAAGACGGCTTAGTTTAGAAGGTTGATTTTTTTCAATAGATCCTTTTCATAACTCTGACTTACCGGAATATACTCCTCTCCAATAAAAATCGTATTGTTGTCAATAGCTTCTATTTTATTTAAATTAACAATATACGACCGATGTACACGCTGGAATTCGTCATTGAGCTTCATCTCAAGTTCTTTTAGGGTCATTAAAGTGAGAATCTTTTTATCTTTTAAAACAATTGAAATATAATTAGCTTCAGATTTAAAATAAAGTACCTCCTCCAGGTCGAGTTTAACCAATTTGTTGCGGTCCTTTATAAATAATCGCGAATCTTTACGCTGGTATTTGGAAAGGTAATTTTGTGCCTTTTGAAATCCTTTGTAAAATCTTGAGAAATTGATCGGCTTCACCAGAAAATCTACAATCTGATCATAATTGTACGAATCAGAAGCAAAATCCTTATTGGACGTGATCATTATAACAGCAGTACGATCCTCTATAATATTTAAAATTTCCTTTCCGTTAATATCCGGTAGGTTATAGTCAAGAAGAATCAGGTCAAAAGAAGAACTGTTAATGAGATTTATAGATTCAAATGCAGAGGTAGTAGCAGTGATGCTCGATATGTCATCAATTTTATTGCAAAAGTGTTTGAGCAAATCACACATTAAAAAATCATCATCAATAATTAAGCACTTCATCGTTTTATCAAATAAATCATGTGTTTCATCAAGCAATATAGCCAATCTAAATAAAAAAGAAATACCGTAAGCTTCAAATCCTTATTATTGAATATTAAAATCAACCAACAAGATGAAATTAAAATTAATTAAATTATCCCTATTAGCCTGTGTGATTATGGCTTTTGTGAATTGTAAACAGGGAAATGATCGTAAGAATGATGTTGCAGAGAATAAGCTAAATACCGAGGAACAAGCACTTGGTGAAAATAATGTAGCTTATCAATGGGCTCATACCGCTCTGGAGGCAACAGCCAATGACACTGATAAATTTAAACCTCGTCCAACCATTACTTCACGGTTCTTAGGTCTTATTTTTACTGCCATGTTTGATGCGTGGTCAAGATATGATGAAAAAGCAGCTACAGTATATCTGGATGGAGTTGAACGAAGACCTCAAGATGAGCAAACTATTAAAAATAAAGAGATAGCTATAAGCTATGCGGCATACAGGGCCATGAGTGAGTACTTTTACTCCGATAGTACATTGTTTAGGAATAAAATGAAGGAGCTTCAATTAGACCCCGATAATCATTCGCTCGATCCGACTACCCCTGAAGGAATTGGAAACCTCGCGGCTAAAATGGTCATTGAGGGTAGAAAAAATGATGGTTCAAACCAATATGGTGAAGTAGAAGGTTCTGATGGAAAACCTTATTTTGACTATACCGGATATAAACCGGTAAATGATGTTGAAAATAATACGGATATAAATAGGTGGCAGCCTAAATACTTTTCAGATGGTAATGGCGGACAATTTGCACCAGGATGTTTAACACCGTATTGGCAAAATGTAAAACCTCTACTGTTAAAATCATCAGATCAATTTAGACCTGGTCCACCACCAATGGTTGGTTCTGAACAATTAAAGGAAGAAGTAGCAGAAGTTGTTGAACTTCAGGCAAACCTTACCCCGGAAAATAAAGCCCTGGTAGAGTTTATGAGAGACGGACCGAAATCAGTTCAACAGGCAGGACACTGGTTAATTTTTGCACAGGACGTTTCAAGACGTGATAAACATACTTTGGATGAAGATGTAAAAATGTATTTCCTGGTTGAATCGGTTGCGATGGATGCATTCATAGCTTGCTGGGATTCTAAAATGCATTATGATTTTGCTCGCCCGTTCGCGTTAGTTCACGAATATTATCAGGATAAAACCATAAAGGCATGGGCCGGCCCTGATAAAGGGATGGTAGAAATGAAAGGGCAATACTGGAGACCATATTCTCCTGATACATTCTTATGTCCTCCATTTCCAAGTTATGTGTCTGGTCATAGTACCATTAGTGGAGGGTGCGCAGAAGCATTAAAGCTTTTTAAAGGAAGCGACGAGTTTGGTAGTGAAGTTGAATTAGTTCCAGGGGCACTGACAGAGCCTGACAATGTTGACGATCCGGTAGTCCTTAAATTTCCAACTTTTACAAAAGCAGGGGAAATGGCCGGTATCTCCAGAGTGATGGGAGGTTACCATATTCAGGCCGATAACATAGAAGGATTAGAATTAGGTAGAAATGTTGCCAGATATAATTATAAAAAGTTCCTTGAGTTAATAGGTGAAAAAGAGCAAATAGCTCAGGTAAACAAGTGATTTTTTAAAAAGAGCTACAAATAAGTAGCTCTTTTTTTATGACTTTTTTATTGAACACTTATTCGAATATGATTCAAATGAACAATCATGACTCGCTTAATAGCTAATATAAACAGAAGCAGGCTGCTTGCCTTTAGTATAGGATTAATCTATGTTTGGTTCGGGGTGTTAAAGTTTTTTCCACAGTTGAGCCCCGCAGATGCCTTGGCTAAACAAACCATTACCTTCCTTACTTTTGGAATATTGCCCGAGAGCATCAGTATATTTTTGCTCGCTATTCTTGAAGTTGTTATCGGAATGTTCCTGATTTTCAATTTTCAATTAAGAAAAATTGTAGTGGTAGCCATATTTCACTTAATAATGACTTTTGTGCCCTTGTTGTTTTTTGCAAACATATCTTTCGACAGGGCTCCCTTTGTACCTTCATTAGTAGGACAGTATATTATGAAAAATATAGTTATAATAAGTGCCCTTCTATTGGTGTATCCCGGAGACGAAGCTACCAAATTACAACAATCTTAAAATCACAGTTAAAAAATCTGCATAATCATATAAATTATGAATTTAAATTTTATAAGACGAATTGTCTTTACAGGTGTACTGTCTCTTTTTTGTAACCTGTATTATTCCAATGCCCAAGGATGTGTGGCAATAAGAGGATTCTCATCCTGCTCTGGTAGCTTAGGAACCGAAGGTTATCTGAGCTCTGGAGAATTTCTTGTAGGATCTAATAATCGCTATTTTGAATCCTTTAGACATTTCCGTGGTACGGAACAAGAAGAAAACAGAATTGAAGAAGGAACCAATGTTATTAATGATTCATACTTTTTCGATTTAACTCTCAATTATGGGGTTACCGACAGATTATATGCCAATTTACTAATCCCATTCGTTTCTCATGTAAGGTCATCAATGTACGAACACGGAGGTAATTCCTATGGCGATAGACATACTACACGTGCTGCCGGTTTAGCAGATTTAAGAATTGGCGGTGGATATTGGTTAATTGATCATGGAACCAAGCCTTTTAACTTTGCTTTTGGAGCAGGAATTAAACTGCCTACGGGAGATTATTCCCATACTGATACTTTTTATAATCAGGGTCAAGACAAAGATACAGAGGTGGAAGCGGTGGTAGATCAATCGATTCAACCTGGAGATGGAGGACTTGGGTTTAACCTCGATTTTCAGGGATACTATACCCTTTCACATAATTTTATGCTAACCACATCATTGTATTATTTAATTAATCCTGAAGAAACCAATGGTGTCTTAACAAGGAGAGGAACCAGCGAGTTCTCTGTGCCCGATCAGTATGCAGCTCAGATTGGTACCACCTTCTTTCCAATGGTAAAAGGACTAGCCTTTTATCTTGGAGGTTTGTTAGAAGGTGTGCCGGCTTCAGACTTTATCGGAGGTAGCGCAGGCTATCGAAGACCCGGCTATGCCATTTCAGTAGATCCGGGCGTTAATTATACCGTAAATAATCTTTCATTGCGTTTAAATGTTCCTTTTGCGGTTGAAAGAAATAGGATTCAAAGTTATGAGGATAAGATCAGAACCATAGAAACTGGTGAGTTTAGACAAGGCGATGCAGCATTTGCGGATTACCTGATAAACTTTAGCCTTACGTATAGAATAACCAAACATAAAACTAAAAAGTTTGATACGGATATACAGGTCTTAAATTAAAAGTTGAATATTAAATTTGATGATTATCTAACGGGTAATAAAACAAACTGTTAACTAAGTATATTTAAACCAGTCGGGCCATTTAAACCCGACTGGTATAGTTAATATTATGCCTCTATTTGATGTGTTTCTCTAAGCTTTATGGCGGCATTCACCATGGCTATAAGAGCATGCCTGGTTTCTTCCCACTTACGGGTCTTTAAACCACAATCAGGGTTCACCCATAACTGCTGAACCGATAATAGATTGATGGCTTTAGAAATGAGATTTTCCATTTCCTCCTGACTCGGGATTCTTGGGGAATGGATATCGTATACACCCGGCCCAATTTCATTAGGATATTTGAACTTACTGAATACTTCCAGTAACTCCATTTGTGAGCGTGAGGTTTCTATGGTTATAACATCAGCATCCATAGCAGCAATACTTTCTATGATTTCATTGAATTCCGAATAACACATATGAGTATGTATTTGTGTTTCATCTTTAACAACCGCTGCACTTAGTTTAAAAGCATCAACAGCCCATTTTAAGTATGCGCTCCAGTCTTTTTTTCGTAAGGGTAAACCTTCTCGGATAGCAGGCTCATCAATCTGAATGATGTGAATCCCTGCCTGTTCGAGATCTGCAACTTCATCCCTGATGGCTAAAGCAATCTGTTGAGTAGTTGTTTTACGAGGCTGATCATCACGAACAAACGACCATTGTAATATGGTAACCGGTCCGGTAAGCATACCCTTAACAGGTTTGTTAGTTAACGACTGTGCATAAGAAGTCCACTGAACCGTCATAGGAGATTTTCTGCTGATATCACCAAATATGATCGGAGGCTTAACCCCTCTCGATCCATAACTTTGTACCCAGCCGAATTGGGTGAATGCAACTCCATGCAACCGTTCACCAAAGTATTCAACCATGTCATTTCGTTCAAATTCTCCATGTACCAATACGTCTAACCCGATCTCTTCCTGCCAGCGAATAGCTTCTTCAATTTCATTTGCAATTTCCTTATGGTAACTTTCAGTGGTTATTTTTCCTTTTTTATGTTGAAAACGAAGTTGTCGTACCTCAGCTGTCTGTGGGAATGATCCAATCGTAGTAGTCGGAAATAAAGGCAATTGTAACAAAGCCTTTTGCTTGGTTTGACGAATGCCAAATGGGTGGCTTCGCAAGGTATCTGCCGCAGTAATATTCGCTACGCGATTTTTCACCTCTGGTTTATGAATTAATGTTGAAGAATCCCTGTCTTTAATAGCAGCTTTGTTCGACTCCAATTCTTTTTGATGCTCAGGGCTTGGGCTTTGATAAGAGAGATGGGCGATGGTGCTCACTTCATTCACCTTCTGTTTGGCAAATGCCAGCCAGCTTTTAAGAGTGGAAGGTAAGGTGTCCTCATCGTTTTCATTATCCAGATCAAATGGCACGTGAAGTAATGAACAAGAAGGAGCAATGACGATACGGTCTTCACCTATCACATTGATGGCCCTGTCAATAATTTGTAAGGAAGTCTCGTAATGATTCTTCCAGATGTTTCGGCCATCAATAACGCCTAAAGATAAATTCCTGTCGGTTGGAATTACATTCAGGATTACATCTAATTGCTCTGGAGCCCGCACCAAATCAATATGTAGCGTTTTAACAGGTAGCTCCATAACCGTTGTTAGATTATGTTCTATGCTACCAAAGTATGTGGCTAAGACCAAATCAATATCAGGGAAAGTAACGGCAATTTTTTCATAGACATATTGAAAGGCTTCCTTCTCATCTGCTGTCAGATCCATAGATAAAAACGGCTCGTCAAATTGTATAGTTGTAGCCCCGGCATTTTGTAGAACAGATAAGATATTCAGGTAAACAGGCAAAAGCTTGGCAATGAGTTCAATCCGGTGAAATCCTGCCTCTTTCTCCTTACCCAGCAAAAGATAAGTAACCGGACCAATAAGAACGGGTTTGGTCTTTATACCCTTTTCCAGGGCTTCGGTATATTCGTCAATTACTTTAGACGAAAAAAGATGAAACTCCTGATCTTTGGTGAATTCAGGAACAATGTAATGATAATTGGTGTCAAACCACTTGGTCATTTCCATAGCGATCAGGTCCAGCCCATTTTTTTGATATCCCCGGGCCATGGCAAAGTATAAATCGGTTTTTGAGACACGATGGTTTAACAGAGGTTCATAGCGATCAGGAATAGCACCAACGGTAAGAGACATATCCAATACCTGGTCGTAAAAAGAAAAGTCGTTGGAAGGAATCCAGTCGATACCCGCCTCTTGCTGAAGACTCCAATTAGATTGTTTAATCTTAGAACCCGTTTGGAACAGCTCTTCTTGGGTAATCTTACCTGCCCAATAGGCTTCACAGGCTTTTTTTAATTCTCTTTTGGCACCAATTCGCGGGTAGCCAAGAATTTGTGTAATCATACGTTTGTGGTTTTAAAAATGATACATAACATTTAAAAAACTTTACACTACGGTATGCCTGCAGATTTAAAGATGTCTTTACGGATAAATACCGGCATACAGGGATAACCCCACCTTGGGGATCCAAATAACAAACGGTAAAATATCAATATTCGATCCTTGCTTTAAATCGCGAAAGCAAAATCATTATGATGTAAGGCAGGTCTCCTGGCTTGTAACGTTTTTATCTTCCTTCCCGTCCTATGGTGGTTAGACAGTGGATACTTTAGATAAAACCTTCAATGTTACTTACAGTTGCGCGTCAGCTTGTGATTTGCACACAATTCCCTATTAATCAACTTTACGTTCAACCTTAATCAAATTGACAAGTACTGCAAAATTTCTAAGACAAATGTATGGCAAATTTAATTCTCATAATAGCAGAATAACCTTAAAAATATAACAGCAGGTTATTAGTTAATAATTGAAATTTAGTTGACCTTTTTAATTACGGATCAAGGATTGTTTTACAATCACATCAAATGCGTTTTACTGAAATAATTGTATCAAAATACCAATAACAGCAATCAGTAAACACAATGGTGAAAAAAGTTTTGTGTCCATCTTGCCAAATGGAGTATGCTTTATTTTTTTGAAGAATCCAATGTATTTAAATTCACCGATAGCACGGAGGAAAAAAATAGCAGGAATGATCCAACCGCCATAGCTGTATATCCATTCCGGAAGTCTGAACATAACGAATCCGGAGGTGTTAAGGTAAAACAATCCAAAAGTAAGTAAACCCGCTCCTACAATAGCACTGTCTGCTTTTTTGGGGTGTAAAACGCGAATTCCTTGTTCGTTGGTTGGCAAAGCCACAGATAAACCAAAATTACCGCCAAGAACCCAGTTAAAATGTATAATAGCCAGGACTATAAAAACAAAGCTTAGAATTAAGGATAGCACCATCATAAAATTAAAAAGTCTCTTGAATCAATGCGTTAAGTAAAAAAGAAATTCGTGATTAATTGGCTATCAAATTTAATCAATCGTCAAATTTTTTACTGTATTTTATGGTAGGAAATTAAAAAGTTTAAATCATGATTGTTTCTTAAGCTATATATTAATGGTTATTCATGAGATAGATTGCTGTTAAAAATGTCTCTTAACAAGTGCCACTCTCCATCAACCTTTTTCCATAACACGATATATTTTCCCTCGTCTACTTTGTCTTCTCCTGAAAATAATTCAAAGGCCCCTTCTTCCGTTACAAACGTTTCGTTTCCCCATACTTCGATGGTGGTTAATTTAATTCCGGAAATCCCTGAATTCAATATTCCTGAAAAGACAGAGGTGATACTTTCTCTTCCTTCATACGATGGAGCTTCAGGCATCATGAACTTGCCATCCGTAGTGTATAAATTAGAAAGTCCAACGGAATCCCCTGCCGCCAATCTTTCCGTGTATTTCTGGTTCGCTGCCTCGATCTCTGCCTTCACCACCTCCAGATCAAATGCCGGGGCAGGTGAAGTATTAGAAGACTCTTTAGTGGTGTTTTTGCAACTGCCGATTAAAAGAATTAAAACTAAGAGAGTCAGGCTTTTTGGTAAAAAAGATAAATTTTTCATAATTGATTTTTTTTGAATTCCGAATTTGGTTGGTTTTCAGGATCCTTAATAAAAAAAAAGCCTATCTAAGTTACTGGTAATAAATCAGATAAGCAATTTTTTTACACTCAGGTTTATGGGGCTGTTTAATTATAAAACAGATTTCACAGAGGCTGCCATCGAGGTAGTAGGGCGTCCAATTAATTTGGATAGCTGTTGCGAATCATCAAATAAATCTCCTTTTGATGCACCCACATCCCAACTTGCAATACCTTGTGCAAAAACAACGGGGATGTCAAAGCTTTCAAGTATTTTTGCGTACTCAGCTTCAGGTAAGTTCTTATATGGTATGTCCCTTCCTGTTTGTTTAGAAATCTCAGCAGCCATATCACTTAAGGTGTATGAATGATCCCCCGCCAATTCAAGTACTTTCCCTTTATAAGTTACATCATTCAATACAGTAGCTGCAGCTTCGGCAAAATCTAATCTTGCAGCAGATGATATTTTACCCGAATCCGCACTCCCGATAAATGCACCACTCGCTAAAGCTCCTCCAACCGAACCGGTGTAATTTTCTGTATACCACCCGTTTCTTAGAATTGTAAAATCAAGCCCTGATGTTTTTATAAGTTTTTCGGTTTCCAAATGTTCTCCGGCAAGATTTAAGGTAGAAGTGTCCGCATGTAGTAAACTTGTATAGACCAGCCAATTTACCTTTGCCTTTTTGGCGGCATCGATTACATTCTTGTGTTGTCGGGCACGTTGCCCGATTTCATTAGCAGAAATTAATAATAACCTGTCTATTCCAGCTAATTGCTCTGCTAATCCTTCCGGCTTGTCGTAGTCAAAGGATCGTGCTTCCACTCCTAATTCTTTTGCTTTTTCAGGATTGCGAACCAATGCTACTACATGATCATTTCCAACATTCTCCTTTAATTGCTGAACAACCAACCTTCCTAATTGGCCTGTTGCTCCTGTAACTCCTATTTTCATTGCTTCTAAAATTTAAATGTTTAGTTTTCCTAACCGATTTTTAAAGAGGTCATGGTCAATGACCCGCCAACCGGTTCGTCATTAAATATTTTTAATTCATCTTTATCATCCTGTAAGGCCAGGGCATAAAGTAAAGGCAGATAATGCTCCGGAGTAGGGATCGATAAATTGAAGGCGCTACCCTGTTTTGAATAGTTTATTAAAGCTTGATGATTGCCCTCTAAAATGAATTTCTTCATCTTATCATTGGCCTCATTCGCCCAGTCAAAACCAAAATTCTCATTAAGCTTTTGCCAATGAACCATACCAAGGTTATGGACTAAATTACCGCTACCTACAACCAGAATACCCTTATGGCGCAAAGAAGCGAGCTCCTTGGCAAGATCGTAATGTTCCTGCGGGTTTTTGCTGTAATCCAAACTTAATTGAATAACCGGAATATCAGCCTTGGGATACATATGCCTGATCACCGTCCAGGCTCCGTGATCCAAACCCCATTTTTCATCCAGAGACACCTCCGAAGTCTTTGTTATGTTCTTTATTTCATGGGCAAGTTCGGGCATCCCCGGAGCAGGATATTGAATTTCATAAAGTTCTTTTGGGAAACCGCCAAAATCATGAATGGTAGCAGGATGTTCCATTGCGGTTACCTTGGTCCCTTTTGTTTCCCAATGAGCAGAAATCACAACAATTGCTTTGGGGATTTCTATTTCTGTCGAGATGTTTCTAAACCCCTGAACAAATTCATTCTCCGCAATGGCATTCATCGGACTTCCATGTCCTAAAAAAAGAACGGGCATTTTAGAGGAGCTGCCAAAGGCATCGGTGATCTTATGTAGGTGTTTTAAATTCATTCCAACCATTGTTACAGGCACTGAGGCCAATAGTGTTTTTAAAAAAGTTTTTCTGTTCATTGACAACTGTTTAAGTCAAGGATAGTATTGCAGTACATTATAAAATTTTACTTTGATAGAGATTGTTTTAATATGTTTAAAGCTGTTTTTTTGTACAATACAAAAGTAGCTCAGCCTCAGGTCATTTACACTTGATCTATGGTAAGAAATTGAGTTGATGTTTGTTAAGAATTCTGTATAGAACCCTGGGATTTACTTCTGTCTTCTAATTCGACTAAGACTTTCAGGAGTGATGCCAAGATATGAAGCAATGTATACCAGTGGGACCCGTTTAAAAACTTCAGGATGCTCTTTGAGCATTTCAGAATATCGATCCATGGCAGTTTCCCACATGGTTGCATTGAGTCGACTTAGCGCATTTATATAGGCTTTTTGGAAAAGAATGCGAAAATACCTTTCAAGCTGAGGTATCTCGATGAGCAACTGCTCAAAACGCTCATGAGAAATTCTCAATAAATGAGAATCTTCGATCGCTTCAATATTGTATTTGGAAGGTTGTTGAGAAAAGAAACTTTCCAGGTCGCTTATCCAGTTATTATCCATCCTGATTTGATAGATATGCTCAACACCCTTTTCGTCTGTATAGAAAGAACGCAAGCATCCTTGGGTAATAAAATACAGGTAATCGCAGATTTCTCCTGAAACAAGGAGATCCTTCTTCTTTTTGACGCGTACAGGCTCGAAAGCAGCTAAAATTGCCGTTTCGTCTTTTTCCGTTAAATGAGACCACTTATTAATATAATACAGCAGTTTATGATCTTTTTTCATTTTGAAAGGCTTGATGAACGCAATTACAAAATTAATAGAAAAACATAAAAGGAATGGTCCCCGCAATTAACCTTAGAGTTCCGATAAATAGAGCCCGATCAAACAAAAAAATTTATGGTATTATTTAAATGGAATCTGTAAAAAATAAATCTAGGTTGTACGGGTTGAGCTACCGGTGTTTCAAGCTGATACAATAGAATCTGTATGTGTTTTTAAAAAAAGAAAAGTAGGATGAGTCTATAAAAAGGGATCGTGGATTGTAACATCCTCTTTAAAAACTTTCAGCTAACAAATGACCTCTTAATAATCGGTAAAAACTTAATACTTAGAGCGATGTTAAAGCAAGGATTATGTAGACTATATTCTATGATATCCCCATGTTATCCCCATATTATCCCTATATTATCCCCATAATATCCTTATACAACTTTATCCGTACGTCACGGAAAAGACATGCATATAAGTTGTATTTAACCTTCCTGTTTAAGCTAAATTCAATAGGTTAATATGACTACGATGATTAAAAATCAAATTGTAATTGAACAGAAAGAGGCTTTTCGGGTAGTGTTGTTTTCTTTTCTGTATTGAGGTTGGAAAGCGAAATACCAAGTAACCTTACGGAATTCTGTGGTTTCTCCTGGTAAAGCAGTTCTTTTACGGTATCAAAGATCATACTTTTATCTGCTATATAATAGGGGAGGGTTCTGCTTCTGGTTTGCTGAGCAAAGTCGCTATATTTTATTTTTAAGGTAACCGTTTTACCGGCAATCTTAGATTTTTTGAGTCGTCGCTCAAGTTCATGAGCTATCTTTTCCAGCTTTTCAAGCATAAAGACTTCACTGCTCAGGTTTTCAAAGAAAGTATGTTCCGTTCCCACCGATTTAGGAATGCGATGCGGTTTGACCTCACTATTGTGAACACCCCTAACGACCTGATAATAATACGATCCGCTCTTTCCAAAGTGCTCATTTAAGTATTCGATAGACTTTAGCTTAAGCTCCTTACCGGAAAAAATACCAAGTTGATACATTTTTTCTGCCGTAACCTTACCAACCCCATAAAACTTCCGGATATCAAGTGCTTCTAAAAAAGATTCAACTTCTTCCGGAGGAACAGTTTTTTGTCCGTTAGGTTTATTGTAATCGCTAGCAACTTTTGCAATGAATTTATTTATAGAAATTCCAGCTGATGCATTGAGTCCAATTTCTTCCTTAATGCGCTGCCGTATCTCTTTCGCGATAAGAGAGGCTGAAGGAATGCCTTTTTTATTGTTGGTTACATCGAGATATGCTTCATCTAATGAGAGCGGTTCAACCAATTCAGTATATTCCAAAAATATCTTCCTGATTTTTTGAGATAACTCTTTGTACCTATCAAACCTTGGCTTTACAAAAATAAGATGTGGACATTTTTTCTTGGCCAGATAACCACTCATAGCACTTTTTACACCATATTTCCTGGCTTCATAACTGGCAGCGGAGACTACTCCCCGTTTTTCACCACCACCGACAGCAACTGGTTTGCCCCTAAGTTCCGGATTGTCCAATTGTTCAACCGAAGCATAAAAGGCATCCATGTCCACATGAATTATTTTTCTATCTGAAGGAGGTTGTTCCATAAAGCAAATTTAATGTAATTTAGGTGTATGAATAAGACAGCCATCATAATTGGTGCTACTGGTTTAACAGGGGGGATGCTTTTGGAGCTTTTGTTGGAGAGTGATACCTATGAAACCGTAAAGGTTTTTACCCGAAAGCCCTTGAAAAAGCAACATGATAAGATAAAAGAGTATGTGATGGATCTATTAGATCTGGAATCTTATCAGGATGATTTTAAGGCAGATGTAGTGTTCTGCTGTGTTGGTACCACAGCTGCTAAAACACCCGATAAAGAAATTTATCGAAAAATAGATTACGGAATACCTGTGGCGGCAGCTTCTCTGTGTCAGAAGAATGATATAGATACATTTATGGTAATTTCGGCTCTTGGAACTAATGTTAATAGTCGAGTATTTTACAACCGAACTAAAGGCGAAATGGAAGAAGCTGTATTGCAATGCAGAATCCCTCGCACATTTATTTTACAGCCATCGCTTATTGGAGGAGAAAGGGAAGAAAAACGTACGGGTGAATACCTCGCTAAACAATTAATGAAACCAATGAATTGGTTCATGATAGGGCCCTTGAAAAAGTACCGTTCCATTCATCCGAAAACCATTGTTAAAACCATGGTATGGTTGGCAGACAACGACTATGAAATGACCAGGATAGAAAGTGATATTATACAAGAAATAGCAAAAGGAATATGATAGAAATTGAACGTAAGTTCTTGGTGACCTCTGAGGATTATAAAAAGGAGGCAAATGTTAAAAAACGTATTGTACAAGGATTTTTAAATTCGCACCCAAACAGAACTGTAAGAGTACGAATTAAAGCAGACAAGGGCTTTTTGACGGTGAAAGGTAAATCTTCTGCAAATGGAACGATGCGTTTTGAATGGGAGCGTGAAATACCCTTGTCTGAAGCTGAGTCTCTTTTAAGATTATGTGAAGAGGGGGTAATAAGCAAAGTTCGGTACGAAGTGGTTTGTGGAGCGCACACCTTCGAAGTAGATGAGTTTCATGGAGAAAATGAAGGGCTGATTGTTGCCGAGGTTGAACTTAAGAATGAAGATGAAAGTTTTGAAAGACCCGGTTGGTTGGGAGAAGAAGTAACCGGACAAATAAAATATTATAACTCCCAATTAAGTAAAAAACCATTTAATAAATGGAACGAATAACATCTTAAGTAGCGAAATTTAAAATTGCGAGTAATTAGCGCATAAATTCACATTATATATGAAACATTTGATATTATTTATAGGAATACTGGCTTTTGTGGCTTGTAAGGAAGAAAACCCTTCAAAAAACGATACCGAAATAATAGAAGCAATTACGGCAGATATTATTGAAGATGAAGTGCAACAATCAGTAACGGCTGTTAAGCAGAATTTACAGGAAAAAGGTTATCAGGTATTCGATTATGTAGACCCGAAATCTCAGGATACAATTTTAATGCAGCAATATTTTATGGCCTTTTTGAAGAAAGGACCTTCCCGTTCTCAAACTAAAGAAGAAGCGGATAGCTTGCAAAAACTACATTTGGCACATTTAGGCCGGATGTATGAAGAAGGATTCGCAGATATATCAGGACCTTTTGGTGATGATGGTGAAATAAGAGGAATAACAATTTATAACGTGCCCACATTAGAAATGGCAGATAGTCTTGCCAATATGGATCCAATGGTTAAGGCAGGAAGATTGGTTATTGAAATACACCCGTGGTGGGCTGCTAAAGGGTTTCCTTTACGATAAAAAAGAGAACTGTCCTGCCAAGAGACTAAAAAGACAGGACAGTTCCACTAACCAACCAAAACAATCAAATCATGAAATTGTATTAATGCCAACCACCGCCAAGTGATCGGTATAA
Source organism: Zhouia amylolytica (assembly GCF_900116365.1). GTDB lineage: Bacteria > Bacteroidota > Bacteroidia > Flavobacteriales > Flavobacteriaceae > Zhouia > Zhouia amylolytica. The sequence continues at coordinate 193,752 of NZ_FPAG01000004.1, forward strand.
TGTAATAACAGCCTGTAACTGATTAAGTTTAGTGTCTATTACATTGAGCTCTGCATTTAATGCATTTTGTCTTGCAGTAAGCAAGTCTAAATAATTGGCAAAACCACTATTTAATAATTCTTCCGAGTTTATTTCTGCTTTTCTTAAAGCCTCTACCTCTTTGACTCTGTAATCGTATTTTTCTGTTTTCGCATCAAGAGTGTATAAAGCATCGGATACTTCCTGACCAGCTACCAGCAATGACTTTTTAAAGTTCAATAAAGCTTCTTCTTGCTGTGCTTTGGCAACTTCATACTGTGTGCGAATCTTTCTTTGGTTAAAAATAGGTTGCGTTAAGCCACCAACCAGATTTGCGAATATAGATCGTGTGTCTATCCAGTTTTCTAATTCTAAACTCTGGAAGCCACCTGTTGCTGATAAAGTAACCGAAGGGTAAAAACTACTTCGTGCCACATTGGTTAGCTCAAATGCATTTACTAATCCATATTCAGCCGCCATGATATCAGGTCTGTTTCGCAATAACAAAGAAGAGAATCCAACCTGAAGGTCATGCTGTACCGTTTGATCATCGAGAGAATTTCTTTCGAATCCCTGGGCTGTCCTTCCAAGTAAGATGCTAAAAGCGTTTTCAGTTTGAAAAATAGCTTCCTCAATGTCTACCTGTAAAGCTTGAGCACTGTATAGTTGAGCAGCACTTTGATCTACGGCAACCTGGTTTACATTACCGGCTTCTTTAAGGGCTTTAATAGTTTCTAAACTATTGTTTCTGTTAACGATAGATTCCTTAGTAACCTCTAACTGCGCATCAAGAGCCACCAATTGATAATAGGTTGAAGCAATTTCTGCAACCAGAAGCGTTTTAACCGCTTTATGGGCCGCTACTGTTTGTAAATAAGTGGCTTGTGTAGCCCTTCTGTTACTTCGTATTTTCCCCCAGATATCAGCTTCCCAGGAAAGATTGGCAGATAACTCGTACTGTTGCAAAGAACCGTCAAAAAACGATCCAAACTGACTATTCGCAGAGAGCTCCTGATGGGTTACTGTTGAGCTACCATTTAAAGAAGGCAGATATCCTGCCTTTCCTTGTTTCATATATGCTTCAGCAGCCATTACCTGTTGTAATGCAATGCGAATATCAATATTATTTTGGAGTCCTTCTTCGATGTATGTTTCTAATAAAGGATCAGAAAATAAATCTCTCCAGGAAATATCAGCCGCAGAAATACTATCCTGCGGAAGATTATCTGTTCTGTATAAGTTTTCTGCTTCCTCTAATTCAGGTCGTTCGTAGTTTTTAGCGACAAAACACGACTGCACAGAAACAGCAATAACTGTTAATAGTATGAATTTATAGATATGTGTTCTTTTCATGATCTCTACTTTATGCTTCTTCTATTTCTGATTTTACTTCCGGGGCACCAGTAATTTTTTCTTGTAACCACTGGAAGACAATGTATAGAACAGGGATTATAAACACCCCTAATATAGTACCCACTAACATACCGCCTGCAGCTCCGGTACCAATCGAATTGTTACCTTCAGCACCTACACCCTTAGCTAATACCAATGGCATTAATCCAAGAATGAATGCAAATGATGTCATCAAAATAGGTCTTAAACGAGACTTGGCACCTGCAATAGCAGCGTCGGTAATTGACATGCCTTGTTCTCGACGCTGTTTGGCAAATTCCACAATCAGAATAGCATTCTTAGCCAATAGACCAATCAGCATGATAAGGGCGATCTGGAAATAGATGTTATTCTCTAAGCCTGTAAATTTTGTTGAGAGGTAAGCACCTGCAACTCCAACCGGTAATGAAAACAATACCGAAAATGGTAATATGTAACTTTCATACTGAGCCGCCAATAAGAAGTACACAAACACAATACTTAAGATAAATACAATACCCGATGAACCTGCCGAAGCTATTTCTTCTCTTGTAATTCCAGAGTAGGCCACCTCATAATTATTAGGCAAATGTTCTTTTGCCACTTCGTTTACAGCCTTAATAGCATCCCCTGAACTAAAACCAGGGGTAGCAGATCCATTTACTGTTACTGCATTAAATAAATTGAATCTACTAACAGTTTGCGGACCGTATACACGCTCTAAGGTTACAAATTCCGATACCGGTGCCATTTCACCTTGATTGTTTTTAACAAACATACTGTTCAGACTATTAACATCTTTTCGATCTTCGGGGTCTGCCTGTACGTATACTCTGAATTGTTTACCAAACCTACTGAAGTCTGCAGCATAATATCCTCCAATATACCCTTGAAGTGTGGCTAAAATGTTACTTACGCTCACACCCGCTTCTTTTGCCTTAGCAATATTTACATCCAATTCAAGTTGAGGGAAATTGGTGCTAAATGAATTCGAAGCAAAAGCTATTTCCGGCCGTTGGTTTAAAGCACCAACAAATTCATTGGCAACATTATCAAGGTCTTTTAATTCTCCGGAAGAACGGTCGAGCAATCTCATCTCAAATCCATCCGACGAACCAAAACCTGGAATACTTGGTGGGGTAAAGAAAATAATATTGGCTTCGGCCATAGTGGCCGTTCTGGCATATAATTGTCCAAGAATGCCATTAACAGAAGTAGCCTCAGTTTCTCTATTATCCCAATCGTCTAAAATAATGAAGCCCATTGCATAAGAACTACCCGCTCCAGAGAAGAAGTTTTGACCATTAATAAGAGAAGCCGTTTTAATTCCTTCTATCGAACTCATAGTTTTGTATAAGTCTTCAGTTACACTATACGTTCTATCTAAAGAAGACCCCTGCGGTAACTCGACGTTCACAAAAATCACCCCTCTGTCTTCAGTAGGTACGAATCCTGTTGGAGTAGTATTGTTTGCCCATATAATGGCAGCAACTGCAACCGCAAGAATTCCTCCGGTAATCCATTTATGCTTTACCAGAAACCCTAAAGATTTTACATATTTAGCTGTAGTCGCATTAAAAGCAACGTTGAATGCTGAATAAAACCTTTGTAATAAACCTTTCTTATTATGTTTATCAGTATGCGGCTTCAGGAAAATCGCACATAGCGCCGGACTTAATGTTAGTGCGTTTACTGCTGAAATAAGTATAGCAACAATAAGGGTAACACCGAACTGCTCATAAAATACCCCTGATGGTCCTTGAATAAAGGTGATAGGTACGAATACAGCAGCCATCACCAGGGTGATGGATATAATCGCCCCGCTAATTTCACTCATTGCCGAAATTGAAGCTTTCCTGGCCGAATCATACCCTTCCTCAAGTTTTGCGTGCACAGCTTCAACAACTACGATAGCATCATCCACCACAATACCAATAGCCAGAATAAGCGCGAATAAGGTTAAGAGGTTTATAGAGTAACCAAATACCCCTAAGAAAAAGAACGTACCAATAATTGCAACAGGTACCGCAATTGCCGGAATTAGCGTGGATTTAAAATCTTGTAAAAAGATAAATACCACAAAGAATACCAGGATAAAGGCTTCTATAAGTGTATGCTTAACTTTGTTCATAGACGCCGTCAAAAACTTGTTGGTGTCGTAGTTGACCAAGTATTTTACCCCTTCTGGAAAATCTTTTTCAAGCTGGTCCAGTTTGTCGTATACCTCTTTAATAATTTCCTGGGCGTTGGATCCGGCAGTTTGAAAGATTCCAAAGTTTACCCCCGGATATCCTTTCGATCTGGAAATGGAATTATATGAAAAGGCATCCAGCTCTACTTTTGCTACATCTTTTAAACGTAAAAATTGTCCATTGCCTAATGATTTTATAATGATGTTGTTATATTCATCAGCGGTTTTATAACGTCCCTTATACTTGATAACATATTCAAAAGATTGTTTTGAATTTTGACCAAGGGAACCAGCCGCTGCCTCTAAACTTTCTTCACCAATGGCCTGAACTACTTCAGTAGTAGTAACGCCATATGAAGATAGTTTGGCAGGGTCTATCCAAATACGCATAGAGTAGTCTTTGCCACCAAATACGGTCACATCTCCAACTCCATCAATACGTTGAATCTCCGGTCTTACATTTATGTTAAGATAATTTTGAACATAGGTGTCGTTGTAATCCGGGTTTTCAGAATACATGGCCACGTACATCAAAGCAGAAGTTTGCTGCTTTTGGGTAATCACCCCAGCTCTGATAACCTCGGCGGGTAGTAATGCGTTAGCACGTGCAACACGGTTTTGAACATTCACCGCGGCAATATCAGGATCAACACCCTGTTCGAAATATACCGTTATGTTGGCACTACCATTATTACTTGCTGAAGAAACCATATAGGTCATCCCTTCAACACCGTTTATTTGTTCTTCAATAGGAATGATAACACTCTCTATGATAGTCTCTGCGTTTGCTCCCGGATAAGATGCATTCACCTGTACCGTTGGCGGAGCTATATCTGGATATTGCGTTACCGGCAGGGTATAAAACCCAAGAACACCGAGCATTACAATGATAATAGATATTACCGTAGAAAGAACAGGTCTTTCTATAAATTTCTTGAGCATAGCTGTTTATTTATTTAAATACTTTGTTGAATGAATTAACAATGCTGTCAATGCTTGTTGGCTGTGGAACTATTTTAGTCCCGGGACGAACCTTGCTAACGCCTTTGGCTAAAATTTGATCCCCTTCTTGTAATCCCTCAGTGATTACCAGCAATCCATTGGTTTCTGCAGCACTTGTGATTGCCTTGGTCACCAAAGAATCATTTTCTACTACATAAACAAATCGCTTTCCTTGTTGCTCGAAGGTCGATAGTTCAGGAACAACCAGGGCGTCGTCCATATGTCTTGGTAATAATATTTTACCACTACTACCGTTTCTTAATAAACCTTCCGGGTTTTTAAAAGTAGCTCTGAATGACACTGTTCCTGTATTAGGATTTACCTCCCCTGTGATGGTCTCAATCTTTCCGGGATGACCATAGATAGATCCGTCAGCTAATTCTAATTGTACCTCAGGGATGTTTTTGGCTTTTTCATCCAGGGTATTTCCTTTCATGTTTCTCATAAATGAAATAAGCTCTTTTTCATTTAAAGAAAAATAAGCATACACTTCATTAATGTCTGAAACAGTCGTTAGTGGCTGTGCATCTTGCGGACTCACAAGGTTACCTTTTCTGAATGGAATACTTCCGACAACACCGTTAACGGGACTTTTTATATTAGCATAGTCTATGTTTGCTACAATACTACGATAGGTGCTTTTAGCCTGCTCAAGATTTGCTTTTGCAGTTTCCAATTGTACCGGACTGATAATGTCTTTTTCAACCAAAGGTTTAAGTTTGTCTACTTCTACCTGGGCAACATTAACACGGGCTTTTGCCGCTTCAGCATCCTGAGATAAAGATTGTGTCTCGAGTCTGAACATACGTTGTCCCTTCTTCACCACTTCACCTTCATCTACTAAAACTTCCTGGATATATCCGGATACCTTTGCTCTAACTTTACTGTTCACAATTCCTTCTATACTTGCCGGGTAGCTTGTATGATCTTTTACCGACCTTTTTTCAACCTTAACAGTAGGATAAGGCATTGCACCTGGAGCCGCTTGTTGTTTAGCTTCAGAATTACCACAACTTATAAGGATTGCAGCAGAGGCAAGGATCAGGGAAACATTCAATAATTGCTTTCTCATGATTGTTCTTCGTTTATTAATGTAGAGGTTTTTTCTTTTAAGTTTTTAAGGTTTTTAATAACGTCTTCTATGAATAAGGAGTAATTTTTAGCAAACTGAATTCCAGGCAATGTTTCGCTGAAAGTGTTCTGCTGCTTGTGAAGTTTTATCTTAAAGTCGCTTACTTTGAGGTGAAGTTTACGCTCTTTTTCCCACATTTCAATTTTCTTTTCCAAACGTGTAACTATATGTTTTGGATCTACCTTGAAGTAACGCTTTCGGTCACCTGGCTTGGTACAATATGAAACTATACCTGAGGTTTGTAGTAACTGAAGGTTTGTTGAGGTAGAACTTTTACTGGCCTCTAAAGTTTCAACAATGGTATCGAAGGTGATGCCATTGATTTCTGAGAGTACGAGTAAAGAAAAGATCCTTGCAGATAAAGGAGACATATCTTCTGAGGTTTCGAAGTATACACCTAACTCTTCAATAAGTTCTTTTTTTTCTTCTGATAAATTATCCATATACATGTATTCGTAATTTATTTGTGCAAATATACGTTTAGTTCGGTTATTAGCGAACTAAAAGAAGTTAATGGATTGTTAAATATTTTAAGCAGACCTTAATGTGTTGTTTTTATTGTAGTTACGTTTTGCTTGGAGTGTTTATAGGAGATTTATTTTTGGTTTTTAAACACGTAGTTTGCATTTAGTAATCCAAGACTTCTTGAAAGATTAAGATGAATCATATGCTCAACTAGATTGTTAATCATATGATTAAATAAATAAAGATTGGATGTAAAGAAAATGAGTGTATTGTAACCAGATTCAATACTTAAAGGAAAAAATAAAACTGGAGTAAATTATGTATTATAGATATTGACCTTCCATAAATCTTAATTACATAGAACGCCTCTCGACTTTAACAGCGGAATCTCCTGAGTTGCTTTTTCGTTAATAGTGTTTTTACGAAATAGAAATCTTCTTTCATATAATACACCGTCGAGTCCAAAGAAGGTGACAAAAAATTCATTATTTAATTTAAGAAGATCCTCTTGGATTAATTCAATCTTTACCGAAGATTTGCTTTGAACTGTACCCAGACCATGTCGCATCACAGAAGTTTTGACCTTATTATCAAAACCTTTGGTGGTAACAAATACCATTTCTATTGCGGTGTCTTTGTTGTTTACCAGATAGGCATTCCAGTCATGACATTGGAATTCTTCATTCCATTCACGGACTATAGCAACAATCACTTCTTTTGCTACCGGTATTTCAAAATCTTTCTTCACTAAATATAAATTTATAAAGCCGATTTGAACTGTTCTAAAAATCGAATGTCATTCTCACTCAGCATTCGAATATCAGGAATCTGATGGAGTAACAGCGCAATACGATCTATTCCCATACCAAAAGCAAATCCTGAATATTCTTTTGAATCGATACCACAATTATCCAAAACATTAGGATCTACCATTCCGCATCCCATAATCTCTAACCATCCGGTTCCCTTGGTTATTCGGTAGTCTATTTCATTATTTAGTCCCCAATACACATCAACTTCTGCACTTGGTTCCGTAAAAGGGAAATAAGATGGTCTTAACCTGATCTTAGACTTACCAAACATTTCAGTTGTGAAATATTGCAATGTTTGTTTTAAATCAGCGAAAGATACTCCCTTGTCAATATAAAGACCTTCAACCTGATGGAAAAAACAATGAGAACGAGCCGATATAGCTTCATTTCTGTATACCCTTCCAGGAGAGATTGTTCTGATGGGAGGTTTGTTTTCTTCCATATAACGAACCTGAACGGAAGAAGTATGTGTACGTAAGAGTATGTCGGGATCTGTTTGAATAAAGAAGGTGTCCTGCATATCCCTTGCCGGGTGGTATTCCGGAAGATTTAATGCAGTAAAATTATGCCAGTCATCCTCGATTTCCGGCCCCTCAGAAACATTAAATCCAATTCTTGAAAAGATATCGATAATCTGATTTTTAACAATTGAAATAGGATGTCTGCTACCTAACTGAATAGGTTCAGCCGGACGTGTTAGATCTCCATATAATCCTTTGTCTTCTTCTTTACTTTCAAGAAGTTCTTTGATAGAGTTAACCTTATCTTCAGCTGCTTTTTTTAACTGGTTTACAGCTTGTCCAAATTCTTTCTTTTGCTCATTAGGAACATTCTTGAATTCAGCAAAAAAGTCGTTTAAAATTCCTTTCTTACCAAGGTATTTAATACGAAATGATTCTACAGTCTCTGCAGTTTCTGCTGTAAATTTTTCAACTTCTGCAATGTGTTCCTTTATCTTGTCGATCATTTTTCCGGATACTTTTAAAGTGGGCAAAGTTAATTATTTTTTGATCAAATAATAGTTATTAACAATGCTTTGATGTTTTTAAAAAAAATCTCTGTCTCTGAAGTAATTAACTATGGCCTCTTTCATCAATACGCTCTGTTCTCCAGCCTTTAATGAAGGTAAAGTTTCTTTGATTTTGTAATGAGGCCAGCCATCATTATCAAAAAACTCAAATTCGTAATATCCATAGGGCTCTAAAAGGCGACAAATGGCAATATGCATTAGATTAACCTTATCGTCTTTTTTGAATCGCTTTTTAAGCTGCCCCAATTCTTGTACTCCGATTAAATATAGTATGGCGTCAATGTCGAGGATATCTCCATCAGCAAATTGGTTCGATAAACTCGATACTATTTCCTCCCACTGCTCTTTTAAATTTTCATCTCTTTTCATAAGTTATCACTACTTAATGGGTCAAAGGTACAAAGACCTGACTTTTATTACTATCATTTTAAGAAAGTCTTATTGCTTACAGGATGTTTTTTCATGTAAAGGTCAAATCTTTATTAATTGTATATTTACGATGAAAAATTTTTCTTAATGAATTTTATAGACATTGTATTAGGGGGGCTTATTCTTTTTGGATTTGTTAGAGGGCTTATAAAAGGGCTTTTTATTGAAGTGGCTTCTCTGGTAGCACTTATTCTAGGAATTTATGGAGCTATTCACTTCTCTTATTTCGCAGGTGATTTTTTAAATGAAAAGCTCGAATGGGATAAAAATCACATTAATTTGATTGCTTTTGCAGTAACATTTGTAGCCATTGTTTTTCTTGTATATATGCTCGGAAAGCTATTAACCAAGATGGCTAGTATGGTAGCACTTGGCTTATTAAATAGAATTCTGGGTGGTATTTTTGGAGGGCTTAAACTTATGATCATCTTAGCCGCAATCCTAATTTTTATTGATAGAAGTAATACCGTTTTAGGATTTGTAGATGAAAATACCATTGATACTTCGGTCTTGTATAACCCTGTTAAAAGCACCGGGGAAAAAATATTTGGCTTTGTGCTCGAGTCCAGAAACTTGGAGTAGAGATTTAATAGAATAAAAAAAACCGCTGGATCCAGCGGTTTTTTTAATATCATCTTTAGTCTAAATGATATATTTCCATGATGTCTTTTAATATATTGTCGAAATTTATGTTCAAGTCTATTAGTTTACCCGTATGAACATCAAAAACCCATCCATGTACTTTTAGTCCTCGATCTCTGTTTGCTTTTTGTACTGCAGCTGTTTTTATTAGATTGACGCATTGTTCTTGAACATTAAGTTCAACCAGACGATCGTATCTTTTGTCCTCATCTTCGATTGAATTCAGTTCATTACTATGAATTCTGTATACATCCCGAATATTTCTTAGCCATGGATTTAGAATTCCTAGGTCGGCAGATTGCATAGCCGCCTTAACACCACCGCATGCATAATGTCCGCATACAATAACGTGTTTCACTTTTAGATGATCTACAGCGTAGTTCAAAACAGACATCACATTCAGATCAACGCTGATAACCATATTCGCGATGTTACGATGTACAAAAACCTCCCCGGGTTTCGCTCCCATCATATCTTCTGCAGTAACACGACTGTCTGAGCATCCGATATAAAGCAATTCTGGACTTTGTCCTTTTCCTAATTCTTCAAAATAATTAGAATCTAAGCTTAATTTATCCTTAACCCAAGCTTCGTTATTTTTAAATACGTTTTCTAATTTCATAATAATTACATTTTAATATTTATCTTTTACATTATTTTTAATCCATTGAGTACACTCTTTAAATGATTTGAATATGTGTTCTTCCGGAATTAAATCTGGAATTATATCAATTTGCTCCATCATATATCGAGGTTGTCTCAGTAAATCTACAAATAGTACATTTATACCATTCTTTTTAATTAATTCCTGTAAGACATCTTCCATTGCATACAAACCGGATTGATCCATGTACTGCATTCGTCCGAGTCTTATGACAACAGTTGAAGCGGTGTCAGGAATTTGTTTGGCTAAACTTTGGAAATCACTGGTGGAACCAAAGAATAGCGGGCCTTTTAAGTGTTTAATAAAAACTTCCTCTTTTAATTTTTCAGGAAAATCTTTTTCGTCTTTCCAGGCTTTTTCCGCAGACAGGGCTTTTACATCTGAACGCTCGGCCGTAAGATCACCAATTTTCTTCATAAACATTAAAGAAGCAATTACTAAGCCAATACCTACAGCGTAAACTAAATTCCAAAATGTAGAAAGTAGAAGTACAACTAGCATAATTAAAACTTCAGAACTCAATTTTATTGGACCTAGTTTGATGTCTTTAGGAAGACTTGGAATTGCCTTCAGACCTTTATAGTCCATTACTCCAATACCAACAGTGATAAGTATTCCTGCAAGTACTGCTGCTGGAATTTGCGATGCGATAGGCCCCAGTGCCAATAGTATTATTAAAAGCATCACACCAGCTATCATACCTGATAATTTTGTTTTACCGCCGGATTGAATGTTTACCACAGTTCTAATAGTGGCCCCTGCACCCGGGATACCTCCGAATATTGCACCAATACTATTTCCGATTCCCTGACCTACTAATTCTTTATTAGGTTTGTGTTTGGTCTTGGTCATGTTATCGGCAACAACACTGGTAAGCAAAGAGTCGATGGCCCCTAATAATGCCAATGTCAGGGCCGTAAAGATATATGGGGTGACGCTGCTTAATTTAAAAGAAGAGAAAATTTCCAGGTTTGGAACTGGGAATCCACTAGGGATTTCTTCAATTGGTTCGTAATCTAATCCAAATCCTACCGCTATTCCAGACATTACAATTAACGCTACTAACGTACTCGGAACAGCTGTAGTTATTCTTTTAAATCCGTATATGATAAAAATTGTTCCCAATGCCAGTATTACTTCTAACCATTTTATGTTGCTAAGTGCTCTGCCTAATACTTTAAAAGTTCCTAATACACCAGAGGCTTCTTTAGCCGCGAGGGTTTTAGATTCTTTTAGAATATCCGCTTCCGTCACCTTTTCTGCTCTATTGATAGTTTCTTTAAAATCTTCCAATACCAGAATTCCTTCACCAGCTTCTTCCTTTAATATGTTTTCTAGTATGACTTCTTCAGCTTGTGGTTTAAAGGTATCAACATATTCTTGATCTTCTTTTGGGTAATAACCTACTGCTGGAAGAATTTGGGTTATTAGAATTATAACACCAATAGCAGTCATGAATCCTGATACTACCGGATATGGAATGTACCTTATATATTTTCCCAATCCTAAAGCTCCTAATCCAATTTGCATTAAACCAGCTAATAAGAATACGGTAAGAATGGCGGGCAAGGCCTTATTTACATCACCGTCATTTGCGGCGATTATTCCGGCTATGACAACCATACTCACGGCTGTCATCGGAGCAGTCGGTCCAGAAATTTGAGTGTTGGTACCGCCAAACATGGCAGCAAAGAAACTAATAAAAATAGCGCCATATAAACCAGCGCTTGGTCCTAAGCCTGAACTTACACCAAACGCTAAAGCTAATGGTAGTGCTACAATACCGGCAGTTATACCACCAAAGGCATCTCCTTTGATGTTAGAGAATAATTTTTTCATATAAATACTTAATTTAAGTTATAAATGAATAGGGGGTATGAATGCATAAGCATTCATTGTTAATAAAGTTAATAAAAATAGGGATTATGCTTCCTGTTCAGGAGGCGGGCAATGCTGATTCAGAACAATCGATGGATAGTAGTTGTCGACATACACGAAATCGGCATTGTTTTTTTTGCTATCAGTGATGTAGTAATTACTGAATCTATAATGTGAAAATACATAGTCTTTTTCCGCTGAGGAGGTAGAGCTTTTATTTTCTTCTTCTGCTAAACTAAAAAAAATAGAAGTGTCTGCATCAGATTTAATAATACTCATGACAGTGGGAGCCGCAATAAAAGCGGTAAAAATTAATAGAAATAAAACAGCATAGTTTCTTCCCCTCATGAGGTAAAATTTCCTCAAATATAATAGAAATGAATGGGAGTATTGTTAAATAAGCTTTAAAAATCTTTAATCAGGCGAAGGTCATTTTTGGGAATCCATCCTGTTTTTCCATCAGCTATTCTTATTTTATTCCAATCACCTAAGCCCTCAATTACATTCACCTTTGTTCCCTCATGTAGGGTGAAAATATCATTACTTCTATTGTTTGGCTCAGATTTAATAATCGTTTCTTCAGCAAATATTATAGCCGGGTTGCTTTTCTTCGCATTTAAGTGTTGATGATAGGCTGCTGAAATAGAGGTAACTGCTAAAATCATAGAAATTATGCTGACGATGAAATATAATTTTTTCTTGCCCTTATATGATGAAAAATAATATATCAAGAAAGAAATGGTAAATGATGCCATTAAAATAATGGCAAAAATGCTCCAGCTTTTAGAAGTAAATACCCCTATTGTCCTTTCAATTAAATTAGAAATTGCCGACTTGGGAATAGTTTCAATGGAGTCGATCGTCATGTTTTTAGCAAACTGTAGATTGTTTTGGATATTCTCGTCTTTTGGAGACAACAACAATGCTTTTTCGTAATAATAGATACTCGGAGCAACCTCATTTAACTTGTAATATGCGTTCCCTATATTAAAATATACAGATGATGAATGAAATCCGTTATCTATAATTTCCATATAGGTGTTAATAGATTCCTGAAATTTACCTTGATTGTACAGTTGTACAGCCGTGTCAAATAATTTTTCATTTCCACTTTGAGAAAAGGAAAATAGAGATAAACATAAAATTAGAAAGCTAAGGGTCTTTTTCATACTATACTTTTACCTGTTTATCGATTAGAGATATAGTGTTCGCTGCTTTATCATAGTCTTGCTGCATCGTAACAACACTTGTTGGTGTGTATCTTGCAAGTTCACAGCTGTTTAATATTGAAATAAAGGATGTTATAACAGTTTCATCTACCTTGTTTGTCCTTAACAGGTCTGTGATTTTTTCTTTAGAAAAGTCGGATGTTTCTATTTTTAACTGGGCTTTCAGGTAATTGTGCAATGCTCGTTCCATAGCCTCGTAAAACGATTCCTTGTCACCTAAATTCTTTTTGGCTTCAGAAAGATACTTTTTAGCTAACTTATTCGCTTTTCTTCTTTTGGTTCCTTCAATATCAGCTTCCAGTGCCTTCTTCTTTTTTCCTATAATTATAAAAAGAGGAATAAGTAACAGAGGGCCAAAAAAGAGGATATAGAATGCCTTGGAACCAAAAAACGTTTGATTTTCAATCGGTTGTAAATTTGGTGTGAGTTTTAGAAATTTAAAACTTGAATCAACGCTGTTTACAACTTGTTTTTCAGGCTGATTATTTTCTGTTATGACATCATCATCGCTGGTGGGTCCTTCATAAACATTAATGATATGCTCAGGAGATGTTAGTGTTTTATACCTTTCAAGTTTTGGGTCAAAATATGAAAAAGAAATAGTTGGTATTTGGAACTTGCCCTTGTATTGAGGGACAACGGTATAGTCATCAGTAATTTTACCTTGCATACCACTTATGTTAGTTGAAACATTGGATTTAAACTCCGGTTCATATACTTCAACTGAACTTGGAAGTTTTAGCTTAGGTAAGTCAAATAATTTGAGATTACCCCTCCCAGAAACTTCAATCTTAGCCTCAAGTGATTCTCCAGCTTTTAAGTCTGTTTTAGAAGGAACTACATTAAAGTCGAAACTACCTACGGCTCCAGTGAAACCTTCCGGTTTGCCATTGTCTGGTAGTGGCTTAACTCTAATGGTACGAGAACCGGCTGCAATGGTCTTGTGGGCTTGCTTATAAACCCTGCCTCCGAATATATCTTGTTTGTTGGTAGGAACATCCACTGTAACATCCAATGTTAGGGGCTCAATTTCTAAGGCACCTGTTTTTTGAGGATATACTACCACCTTTTTCAGAATTACATAACGATAGGCTTTTCCTTTATAAGTGCCATTTTCTACCTTCCATCGCTTTATTTCCATGTTCTGAGACCAGAAATTATTATATGTTGGATTGTCTATTGGCCTAAAATCAGATACGCTGATTTTTGGACTAACATATAATTTATACAGAATGCTTACAGCCTCATTAAGATATGGGTTGGGATTGGATATTTCAGCAACTAAATGTAGGTTTTCATCTGCTATGTCATCTGCTCCTTTTGGTGCATTAGGATTATCTACTGCCGCAGTTACTTGTATTGTTATCGGTACTGTTTTGTAAGTTTGGCTGTCAATTTCTATGACAGCTTGTTTTATGGTAAATGTTCCCTTTTTTTTCGGAGCAAGTATATAAGAATATGTTTTAGAAAAACTTCGTTTGCCGTTTATCCATGATTGACTAACACTTTGGCTAGGCCCCATTAGAACTCTAAAGTTTTCAAAGTTGGGAGGAACAAAGTTGTCTCCGTCTTTATTCATTTCGAAGTCTATTCGTAACCTTTCATTAAGACCTAATTGTTCTTTACTCACCTTGGCCTCAAAAGTTACTTCATCTTGAGCATACCCTAGGGTAGTTATGATTAAGAATATGTATATAATATGCCTTTTCATTAAGTCTTGTTATTTAAAGGGGGTAAACTTACCAGTCTTTCGCGTTTTTAGCTGGTTTTCCTTTTACTTTTTTTCCGTTTATTTTTTCTTGAACCTTTTTTTCTTCATTACTCATCGCTTCTAAAATGTTTTTTATTTGTTGCGGTGAGAGTTGATTAGGTCGAGGCGGTTGTTGTTTAGGATCCTGTTGGTCTTTAGGTTGATCACCTGGTTTTGGATTTTTGTCCTCTTGATCCTTTCCTTCATCGCCTTTCTGTTCTTTGTTTTTATCAGAATTTTGATCGTTTTCTTTATTGTCTTGGTTTTGCTGATCGTTTTTATTCTGATTGTCGTCTTGGTCTTGGTCGTTCTTATTTTGTTGTTGATCTTGATTGTCTTTGTCTTTATTTTTGTCGTCGTTGTTTTTGTCGTTTTGTTTTTGTTGATCGTCTTTTTTCTTCATCTCCTTTGCCAGGGCAAGATTGTATCTTGTTTCTTCATCTGAAGGATCGTTTCTTAACGCCTCTTTATATGCTTCAATAGCTTTATCATATTCTTTGTTTTTCATGAACACATTTCCAAGATTATGATATGCGCTATGACGTTCTTCTTTGGTCTGTGCTGTTTCGCCAGCTTGTTTGTATCTTACAAAGGCTTCACCAAAGCTATTTTCTTTGTAATAGGCATTCCCAAGATTGAATTTAGCCGCAGCATTATCGTTGCTGGCAGCAATAGCCTTTCGGTAGTTTGCTTCTGCGTCAATAAAATTATCGTCTACCAATTCTTTATTTGCATCATATGTAAGGTTGGTTGATGCCTTTAATTTTTGCTTTTGCTCCTTGATCTCTTTATTCTCTTGTGAAATCCCTACAATTGGCAATGATAATATTAGTATGTATAATAATTTCTTCATGATTCTTTTTCGTTAAAAAGATTCAGTTTTGTTAACCATGCTGTTCTTCTTTCTAAAAAGAAAATATCTATGAACAGTAAAAAGATTGCGCCTCCCAGGAACCACTGAAACTGATCCTTAAAATCAGCAAACTGTTTGGTTTCAAATTCCTTTTTATCCATTGAGTTAAGGGTGTCTGTTACGAATTCAACGGTTTCACCAGTGTTGGAACCATTAATATATGCACCATTACCTTTGTTAGCCACTTCTTTTAAAACATCCTCATTAAGTTTGGTAATAACCACCTGACCATTTTGATCTTTTTTGTAAGATTCAACAATGCCATTTATTTTAATGGGTATAGGACCACCTTTATTAGTTCCAACGCCAATACTGTATACCTTAATACCTTCTTCAGCGGCGCTTTCTACAGCTGCAGCGGCTCTTTCGGAGTGATCTTCACCGTCAGATACTATGAATAGTACTCTGTTGGTCTGATCTGCATCATTATAATAGGTTTTGGCTAAATCAATAGCCTCATCTATAGCTGTACCTTGTGAGGAGAGCATATTGGTGTTCATGTTTTGCAGGAACATTTTTGCTGCACCATAGTCGGTGGTAATTGGTAATTGAGGGTAAGCCTGTCCGGCGTATGCAATAATTCCAATTCGGTCTGATCCGAGATGGTTAATAATTTCGGATACAATACGTTTTGATTTCTCTAAACGATTTGGAGCTATGTCTTCCGCAAGCATACTCTTAGATACATCAACTGCGAATACCACATCCACACCTTCTCGCTTTACCGTTTCTAATTTGGTGCCTATTTTAGGGTTAACCAGGGCAATGCTTAAGCAGACGATAGCTAACATCAGAACAACCAGTTTCAAAATAGATTTGCTAGTAGATCTGTCAGGACTTAAACGTTTTAATAGATCGGCTTCGGCAAACTTTTTTTGCGTTCTTTTTTTCCAGAATTGTACAGCCAGAAACAGTACAAATAGCACTGGAAGTAAAAAGAGTAAATAAAAATATATTTTTTCGTCTAACTGGTACATATGTATTCTTCTAAATTAAACAAAACTCCTAAACAAGGTGTTTCGTAACAAAAACTCTAATAATATCAAACCAAGGCCTAATAGGACCAACGGCCTGAATTTTTCTTCATATTTGGTATACTTGAATTCTTCGACCTCCGTTTTTTCAAGTTTGTTAATTTCACCATAAATCTCCTCTAACTTTTTATTATTCGTCGCCCGAAAATATCGCCCTCCTGTTTCATCAGCTATCTTTTGTAATAAGTCTTCATCGATTTCAACTTCTCGAAGACCATATTTAAAGCTACCGTCTAGATTATAGGCAATAGGAGTAAGAGCCATTCCATTGGTTCCAATTCCAATTGTATATACTTTAATTCCAAATTCTATGGCCAGGCCGGCTGCAGTTTGTGGTTCTATAAATCCAGCATTATTTACTCCATCTGTTAATAAGATAATTACTTTGCTTTTTGCTTTACTTTCTTTTAAACGATTCACGGCCGTGGCTAATCCCATACCAATAGCTGTTCCATCTTCCAGAAGACCATAGTTTACCTGTCTTAAAGCGTTTAGAACAATAGACTTGTCACTGGTTATTGGTGTTTTAGTAAAGCTTTCTCCGCTATATACCACAAGTCCTATTCTATCGCTCACACGTTCCTTTATAAAATCACTTGCTACCTCTTTTAAAGCTGAAAGTCTGTTGGGTTTTAGATCTTTAGCCAGCATACTGGACGATACGTCTATAGCCATAACAATATCGATACCTTTTGTGGTCTTAGTTCTGGATGAAATGTCTTTAGTTTGAGGTCTGGACAAAGCAACAATAAAAAATGCCAAGGCTAATAACCTTAAGATAAATATTAAGGGTTTTAGTCTTGATAAGAATGAAGAGGAGACCTTAAAACCTTTTAGTGATGAAACTTTTATGGAAGCAGTTTCTTTTTTATGCTTAAAAATATACCATATGATAGCTATCGGTAATGCTAAAAGCAACCAAAAGAAATATGGGTTTGCAAACTGAATATTTTCTAACATTTAGCTTCCTGTTTTAAAATCAATTGAATTAGTAATTCGTTCTACAATCTCATCGGCATAGTTGTCGCCTTCCCGATAAACCATCATTACCTGTTGAAATCCGCCTCCTTCTGAAAAATTTAATAATATGTACTTAGCATTATGGGTGTCTTCATTATTGCCATTATCTACTTGCATAGAGCCATATACTTTTAATCCTTTTTTGTTAGTAGGAGTGGTTATTTCTTCATCTTTTAAAATGATGTTTTTAGCTCCTTGTTTTTCCATCGATTTTATGGTAGCATCTATTGCTTTTTGAATATCAAAATCTACACCTTTTTTGTAGGTTGTGGAAGAAACCATGATATAAAAGTTGTCTATAATACTACCATAGTTAAAAACCTGGTTCGTACTAATCATGTTGTGGGCTTCTGCTGGAAGTTCAAGATTAACTCTTTTGAGAACTTTAGGTGTTTCAATCGAGATAGGAGGGTATCCATATTCACTGTTAATCCAGTCGCCTTCCACTAATTCTTTGGTAGGATGACCTATTATGGTGTCTTTTACATATCCAAAACCATAATACCATCCAAAAGCACTAATTGTAATTCCTATAATTAATAAACTAGTGATCGTTGTAATTACAATTTTTCGCTTACGCTTTTTATTAGCCAACTCTTCAAGGTATTCTTCATTTTGAAGAAGTTCCTCCTCGGTTGGTTCAGGTAAGGCCTCTTTTGTTTTGATTACGATGTTTTCAATTACTTTACGATCTCCTTCGATTACTGAACTTTCTGGTGTCGAGCGAGCAAACTTAACCAGGTCGGCAGTTTCTAAAACCTTCTTAAACTGAATTATAGTTTCATTGTCAATATCCAGACTTCCAGCATCTTTTAATAATTCGATTTTGTTAATGAGCTCATCAGTTGTGCTTTCCAGAGCTGTAATGTGTACGTCTTCTTCCAGATAAGAGCGCACAATATTAGTTAGTTGGGTATAATATTCTTTATATTCAGATTGAATCAAAAATTTTGATTCATCTAATTTTTTTAATTCCAGCATTGCTCTGTCATAGGGCGGTAACAAAGCTTCTTTTTCTTCTTGAGTTAAGGGTTTTTCTCTAAAAACAAACCAGTATAAAAGTCCACCTATAATAGCTAAACCGATAAATGCATAAAAAATATACTTCCACCATCCCGAGTAATTTTTATCAACTTCAACTAAAGGTTTGATGTCATACATTTTTTGTTTGGTTGTGTCGACAACAACGGAAGCTACATTTACTTTGATTGAATCAAGTAGGTATGGTTTTTTGTTAACTAAAACTGTTTGAATAGGAATGTTATAAGTCCCTGAGTCGAATTTGGTTAATGCATATTTTTTAACCAGATTCAGTTTATCCGCAATAATAACAGAGTCAACAGGAGAAGTTTCTACAACCTCAAGTGGGGCGAAGGTTTGTCCTTCGGGAAACATCACCAGTGCACTTGTATCGGTTTCGACTTGAATCTTATATTGGATTTGTTCACCAATTTTGATAGTAGTCGAATCAATCCTGGAAGTTACCTTTGGAGTGGTTTGTGAATATGCAGCAATAGATCCAAAACCAAAAAAGCTCAATAGGAGCCAAAGGTTAAAAAGTTTTATTTTAATAATATGTAATTTGTATACTTTCATTCTTATCCACGTTGCTTAAAATAACCTAACAACTTTTTTACATAGCTTTCATCAACACGGCAGCTTAAAACGCCACAGCCGCTTTTGGTAAAGGCATTTTTAAAATAGGCTTTTCGGCCTTGGTAAAACTTTGAATATTCTTTTCTGACAGATTTAGATTGAGTATTAACCAGCATAAGTTCACCGGTTTCTGCATCCTCCATCCTAACCATTCCTATATTTGGAATTTCTTCTTCACGTTTATCAAAAACCCTGATCCCGGTTACATCATGTTTTCTTCCAACAATCCTCAATGTATGTTGATAGTCATCAGTCATAAAATCTGAAAGAATAAATGTAATTGCCTTCTTTTTAATTACGCTTGATAGAAAACGAAGTGCTTCTGAGAGGTCTGTTTTTTTGCTTCTAGGCTCAAATTCGATAAGTTCACGTATGATTCTTAAAATATGAGACCTTCCTTTTTTTGGAGGGATAAAGAGTTCGATTTCATCGGAAAAAAGAATTAATCCAACCTTGTCGTTATTCTGCATTGCTGAAAAGGCCAGGGTGGCTGAAATTTCAGTTAATACTTCTTTTTTAAACTGATTGGAGGTTCCGAAGAATTCAGAACCAGATACATCAACCATGAGCATCATAGTGAGTTCACGTTCTTCCTCAAACACTTTAACGTAGGGTTCATTGTATCGAGCTGTTACATTCCAGTCGATTGCACGAACATCGTCACCATAAGTGTATTGACGAACCTCACTAAACGTCATTCCACGCCCCTTGAAGGTTGAGTGGTACTCACCTCCAAAGACATGGTCGCTTAAACGACGTGTTTTAATTTCAATTTTCCTTACTTTTTTTAATAGCTCTTTGGTATCCATCTTTGCATGTCATTCCGTCTCTAAAGACGTAATCTATTAGTGCTTCATTTGGGTTGGTTAGATTCCTGATGTTCTCAGGAATGACAACAATCGACTATGGTACTTCTACCTCGTTTACAATTTTATTAACGATGTCAACGGAACTGATGTTTTCTGCTTCAGCTTCATATGTGATTCCAATTCTATGACGGAGTACATCATGAACAACTGCTCTAACGTCTTCAGGAATAACATAGCCTCTTCTTTTGATAAAAGCATAGCATTTAGCTGCAGTTGCTAAATTAATACTTCCACGTGGAGAGGCACCAAAACTAATCAAAGGTTTTAAGTCTGCAAGGTTATACTTTTCCGGATAACGGGTTGCGAAAATAATATCTAAAATATATTTTTCAATCTTCTCATCCATATAGACTTCCCTTACTGCTTGTTGTGCATTTAAAATTTGTTCTAATGAAACCACTTGTTTGACATTTTCAAAAGCTCCTTTTAAATTCTGTCGAACAATCAACTGTTCTTCATTAAGTTTAGGGTAGTCAATAACTACTTTTAACATAAATCGATCGACCTGTGCTTCGGGTAAAGGGTACGTTCCTTCTTGTTCAACAGGGTTTTGGGTCGCCATTACTAAAAATGGTTTATCTAATTTGAAGGTTTCGTCACCGATGGTAACTTGTTTTTCCTGCATAGCTTCCAGGAGTGCAGATTGTACTTTCGCAGGAGCACGATTAATTTCATCAGCCAAAACGAAGTTTGCGAAAATTGGTCCTTTTTTTATAGAGAAATCATTTTCTTTGATATTGTAAATCATAGTTCCTACCACATCTGCAGGAAGCAAATCAGGGGTAAACTGAATACGGCTAAAAGAACCGTGAACAGCTTTTGATAAAGTGTTTATGGCAAGGGTTTTTGCCAGACCCGGAACACCTTCTAATAAAATGTGTCCTTGTCCAAGAAGACCAATTAACAAACGCTCTACCATTTGCTTTTGTCCAACGATTACTTTATTTATTTCTAAAGTAAGAGCTTCAATAAAGGCGCTTTCCTGAGCAATTTTTTCGTTAATAACACTAATATCAATAGTACTGTTTTCTTCCATCTTCAAGTTTATTTTTGAGGCGTTAATTTAATACGCTTATTAATTGAATGCAAATTGAAAATTTATTTACTGTCCTGCTGTTAACGATTGGTTAAAAAATAAAAGAGCAACCCTTTGATAGGCTGCTCTTTACAAAAAATTATGAATTATTAACTTATTCTAAAGTTATATCCTCTAAAACTGTGGTTTCTCCAAGTTTTACTTCTACGTCAGTTATTTCTTTAGAAGAAAGGTCAGAGCCTTCTTCCGGAGTAAGTGTAACCGTATAGGTTCCGGGAAGAATACCTTCTAAAGTAAAAGTTCCGTCTTCGGCAGTAGTTGTCGAAATCGATTCAACTTCTCCTTCCTCACCTCCCTCAACAGGAACTTCGACAGAAATATTTACTGAAACGCCTTCATTAAGTATTTTACCGGAAATAGATCCCGTAGTAACTTCTTCTAATTCAATTGTGCCCAGATCCAGGATTTCCCCATTAACTACTTCGATACCTTCAACAAGAGCATTTTCATACCCAGAATCTTCGGCTGTTGTTATCATAACTTCATGAGTCCCTTCCGGAACGCCATAAAGCATGAATACACCATTTTCGTCAGTGTAGGCAGAAATTGTAGTTTCTTCATCTAGTACAATGGAGGCCATTGATTCGAAATCAGAAGGTGTTACAGTTCCGGTTACTATTCCTGAAGAAACTTCAGCACTTAATCTTAAAACAGGTTTTAAAATATACTTCCCTGAGTTTCCCGCTTGAACAATTGATTTATCCGCATCGAAGTCTATGGTAAACTCATAGCTGAAACCGGCTTCCAGTTCTTGATTAAGTTTTAATTTCAAACCTGATTGTTGAGCACTAGGCGTATCCAGATCAATTTCTTCTCCATCCACAACAATAGTGTTGTTGTCACCTAAGATCAGGCGAATTTGATCAACCATACCAGAAGGCACTTCATTGTCAGCTAAAACAACATTAACACCTCCGGTTAATTCCAACAAATCATAGACGCCGGAGTTTATTTCTCCAATACTTTCCCAAGCTCCATTTTCGTCATATTGAACCATTACGTCCTGGACATCAATATTAACAGCATCATAATCCCCCGGAGCATCCGTTAGTTTCACAACAATATGCGAAGATCCGTCGACTTTTGTCGCTCCATCATCTTCACTACATGCAACAAATAATGTTGTAAAGGCGATAAGACTTAGGGTTTTTAATAAATTTTTTTTGAGTGATTTCATAGATAAGACTTTTGTTATTATTATTTTCATATGGTAATTTATATACGGCTCTTAAAAGAGTTTAGATGTTAAAAAACCTTAAAACACTATTGATTGAAGGGATTTCTCAAGTATAAATTATTTAAAATTTTCTAATGTTACTGTTATAAATTCTTGGCTATAGGGGAGTTTAGCCTATGATGCTTTGTTTGTATAGCATGTAGATTAAATCGGCAGAAAAACTATAAATATAGATTGCTTACAAAATCTGTGATAGTATTAATTCGCTGGGATAGAGAAACAATTTAAGAAAAAAATACAATAAAATCTAAGAAAAGTATAATGAACAATAAGACAGCTTTAATAACAGGTGCATCAAGTGGGATTGGTCTCGCAACAGCCAAAACATTTGCGGAAAATGGAATTAATCTCATTCTGTGTGGTAGAAGACAAGATCGACTGGAGCGTTTAAAGAACGACCTTACATCTAAAGTTTCTATTCATTTGTTAAATTTTGATGTTCGGGATAGAGAAGCTGTTTTTAATGCTTTCGATTCATTGCCTGATGCTTTCAAGAGAATAGATATTCTGATTAATAATGCCGGTAACGCTCATGGTTTGGATTCCATAGACGAAGGAGATATTGATGACTGGGATATGATGATGGATATTAATGTAAAAGGCTTGCTATATGTAACAAAAGCTGTTCTGCCTCAAATGACCAAAAGAAAGGAAGGACATATTATAAATATTGGATCAACTGCAGGTAAGGAAGTATATCCAAATGGGAATGTTTATTGTGCTAGTAAGCATGCGGTTGATGCGTTGAATCAGGGAATGCGAATTGATCTTAATAAATTTGGGATTCGGGTAGGAGCTATAAATCCCGGAATGGTCAAAACGGAATTCAGCGACGTACGATTTAAAGGAGATAGTGAACGTGCCGATAATGTTTACCGTGGTTTTCAGCCTTTAAGTCCCGATGATATTTCAGAGATCATCTATTTTGTTGTTTCACGTCCGCAACATGTTAATATTGCAGATCTTGTGGTTATGAGTACAGCTCAGGCCTCATCTACTATAGTTAATAAAGAGTTATGATTAACAAACGCCTTTTAGTTAAAAACCTTCTTTCCCATAACGATGAAAACAGCTTTTATGATAAAAAGCGGTATGTTAATATTGGAGATAAAGAAGGGAAGGCTAAATTTTTAAAACACGTTTGTGCTCTGGCTAATTCTAACCCATTTAATAATTCTTTTATTGTGGTAGGAGTGGAAGATGCTACCAATGAAATTCTGGGAGTTGATTTTTTTGATGACAGTAAAATTCAAAATCTCGTGAATGCTTATTTGAGTAATCCGCCGATGATTTCTTATGAAAACATACCCTTTCCAAATTTGCCAGAAGGAAAAGTAGTTGGTCTTGTAACGATAAAGTCTACCGGAGCCTTATGTGCCCTTAGAAAGAATATCTGGAAGTATTGGGGTGGAACAGTGTTTTTCAGAGAGGGGAGCATAAGTATGCCACAAAGTTTTAACGTTGAAATAAAAGACGTTAACGCATCTATTGTAGCAGAAATAGAGCAACATGCGAGCAATAACATAGAATTAACTTTAGACGGGGTAATTGATTTTTTAAACAATCGTCATGCCGATCTGGAGTCTAGCTATAAGGTTTTTAAAGAACAGTTTGTGGTTTGTTGGGCAGGTCAGACCAAAAAAGTAAATGAAAATGTTTATTATTCAAGGCTTGATATCGAGCTTATAAATGAGCAGGTTAAGCTTTTTTATTCGGCTTTGGATGAAGTGGAAGTCACGGTTACAGAAGACATGTTCACCATTACGGAATATGTGCAATTGGGATTGAACGATCAACAAAAGTATTATCCATTGGAGAAAGTGGTAATTAAATTTAAAAACAACGGGACCTATAAAATAGATAGTACTTTGTTATTTGAACCTCCTCAATTCGATCGTAAAATGCTGTATCATATCTTTAACAATAATAATTCAATACTTGAAAAGTTAAAGAAAGGAGTCACCTTAAATGCTCAGAATAAAAAAGATATAAAAAATCTGCCTGCAACCCATCTTATTTGTTTTTTAAATGGATTTGAAGGCGCTAAGCAAATGCTTGAAGATTATAGATGGTTTGTTAAGGAGTATGATCTAAAAATTTACAGATCATTAAAAGAGGCATTAAGAATTTTAAGAAAGGTTAAATATGCTTAATCAGTATTACAACTTTTTTTTGAATAGAAACTCAACAGCTATCTTTGTTTAAAAAGATTTAGTTTATGCCTCAAAGAACTTTAGTTGTAGGAGATATTCATGGTGCTTTCAAGGCATTGATACAGGTGCTGGAAAGAGCAGGAGTCAGTCAAAATGATAAATTGATTTTTTTAGGGGATTATGTTGATGGATGGAGTCAGTCTCCAGAGGTGATAGATTATCTAATAGAGTTAAATAGTAAAAACGAATGTGTTTTTATAAGAGGGAATCACGATGATCTATTCCGAAAATGGCTGGATGAGAGAAAGCATAACCCTCAATGGCTAATTCATGGTGGTCAGGCAACTCTTGATGCGTATAATCTGTTGGAAGAAAATATTGTTAATATTCATAAGGGTTTTTTAGAGTCATTAGAAAATTATCATTTGGATGATAAAAATCGTCTTTATGTGCATGCCGGGTTCACAAATCTTCATGGGGTAGATTATGAGTATTTCCCTAAAATGCTTTATTGGGATCGATCGTTATGGGAAATGGTATTAGCCCTGGATCCTGAATTATCTAAAACATCAGATAGGTACCCTAAACGTATTCAGCACTACAAAGAGATTTACATCGGGCATACCCCGACAACCAGGATAGGTCAAACCAAGCCTGTTAAAGCAGCCAACGTTTGGAACCTGGATACAGGAGCCGCCTACAAAAGTCCTCTCACCATAATGGATGCTGATACCAAAGAATTTTGGCAAAGTGATAATGTAAACTTACTATATCCGAATGAAAAAGGAAGAAACTAGTTTCTTTTCATTCTCGCAACAAAGTGAAATTACTATTTTAGCCTTCATAAAATGATTTAGATGAAAATTATTTCCTATAATGTTAATGGTGTTAGAGCCGCGCTAAGAAAAGGATTGATAGATTGGTTGAAGAGCGCTGACCCCGATGTACTCTGTTTGCAAGAAATTAAGGCTATGAAGGAACAAGTAGACCTTGATTTATTCGAGGAAATAGGGTATAAGTATCACTATTGGTTTAGTGCTGAAAAAAAAGGATATAGTGGAGTAGCAATTCTTTCAAAAAAAGAACCAGATCATGTAGAGTTTGGAACAGGAATTGATTATATGGACGCTGAAGGCAGAAATCTTAGAGCTGATTTTAACGGTTTGTCGGTGATGAGTTTGTATCTGCCATCCGGGACTAATTTGGCTCGCTTGGAGCATAAGTTTAAGTATATGGATGATTTTCAGGAATATGTGGACGGTCTGAAACAGGAAAAGCCAAATTTGGTAATCTGTGGAGACTATAATATATGTCATCAAGCTATCGATATTCATGATCCAGTGCGTAATGCAAAAGTTTCTGGTTTTTTACCTGAAGAGCGTAAATGGTTAGATGGATTTATTAATAAAGGGTTTATCGATAGTTTCAGGTATCTTAATAAAGAACCTCATAATTATTCATGGTGGACTTACAGGGCAAATGCAAGAGCCAATAATAAGGGTTGGCGTATTGATTACAATATGGTTTCAGAACCTTTGCAAGAAAATATTAAAAGAGCCGTTATATTACCAGAAGCAAAGCATAGCGATCATTGTCCTATAATGGTTGAACTGGATGTTTAAAATAGAATCCCCCAAAATTATACTTATGTTAAAAAAAATATTTGTTGGAACAGTGTTAATTGCAATGGCATCTTCTTGTGTGTCATCCAAAGTTTATAATGATTTAGAAAGTCGTTATGCAAAATTGAGACAGGAGAGAAATGAGTTAGCTAATGAGAATCAGGAGCTTGAATCGACTAATAACAAATTGAATAATGGTGTTAGGGTCCTTCAGGAGGCTTATGAGAAGGTGGTTGCTGAGCGCGATCAATTACGTCAGGATTATGAAGCTACCAAATCTCAATTGACAAAGCTGCAAGAATCTTATGATGCCTTAGAGAAACAAAGTAGTTCTGCAATTGCAGAAAATTCAAGGAAGAATAGAGAGTTGTTAACACAACTGGAAGAAAAGGAAAGAGTTTTAGCGGAAGAACAGGCTCGACTAGAACAACTAAAATCCGAGTTAGATAGTCGCTCCCAGAGGGTAAATGAACTGGAAGGTTTAATAGCATCTAAGGACGCGGCAATGAGACAATTAAAAGATGCTATTTCAAAAGCACTCTTAGATTTTGAAGGTAAGGGACTCACCGTTGAACAAAGAGATGGGAAGGTTTATGTTTCTATGGAAAATAAATTACTGTTTCAGAGTGGGAGCTGGGCTGTAGGAAGCGAAGGTCAGAGGGCCGTTCGCCAATTAGCAAGTGTGTTGGCTCAAAATCCGGAAATAAATATCTTAATTGAAGGTCATACAGATAATGTACCATATCGCGGTAATGGATCTTTAGATGATAATTGGGATTTATCAACTAAAAGAGCAACCGCAATTGTGAGATTGCTTGTGAAAAACACTGGGATTGATCCTAACAATCTTACTGCTGCTGGACGAGGGGAGTATGCTCCCGTTGCTTCAAACTCTACTGTTGATGGGAAAGCTAAGAACAGACGTATTGAAGTGGTGTTAACCCCGAAGCTTGATGAGGTTACAAGATTGTTAAACGATATGTAGAATAATATTGATTCTTTAACTTTGAACCTCGCGTTATGCGAGGTTCTTTTTTTTTAAATAATAAATTATTTGCACTATGAAGTATACAAAACTACCTAATACGGATCTAAAAGTTAGTAAAATATGTTTAGGGACGATGACCTGGGGCGAGCAGAATACAGAATCAGAGGGGCACGCTCAAATGGATTTAGCCGTTGATCAGGGCGTGAATTTCTTTGATACTGCTGAATTGTATTCTGTGCCGGCAAAAAAAGAAACTCAGGGTTCAACCGAAAGTATTATAGGGAGCTGGTTTAAGAAAACTGGCAAACGTGATCAGATCGTTTTAGCTTCGAAAATAGCAGGACCTGGATTTTCCAACAGTCATATTCGAAATAACGGATATAGCAAAGAAGCTATTACAGAGGCGATTGATCAAAGTCTATGTCGCTTGCAAACTGATTATATTGACCTGTATCAATTACATTGGCCTGAGCGTAACACTAATTTTTTTGGAACCCGGGGGTATGTTCATCAGGAAGATGAGAAATGGAAAGATAACTTCAGCGAAGTTTTAGTGACTTTGGAAGGATTTATCAAACAGGGAAAGATAAGACATATAGGGCTTTCGAATGAAACTCCATATGGTATTATGAGGTTTTTGGAGGCAAGTAAAGAAAATGATCTGCCGAGAATTTCGACGGTACAAAATCCGTATAGCTTATTGAACAGGTTGTATGAAATAGGGAGTGCCGAAATTTCTATGCGGGAAGATATCGGTCTTTTACCTTATTCACCGTTGGGTTTTGGTCGTCTTACGGAAAAACACATTCTGGGAACTCCTAAGGATTCAAGAATTGCATTATTTCCGATGTTTAGCAGATACAATGGGGAGAACTCTAAAAAGGCAGCTAAGATGTATTATGACCTGGCAAAGGATAACGGATTATCATTAGCTCAAATGGCCTTGGCATTTGTGAATCAGCAGCCATTTGTAACCAGTAATATTATTGGTGCAACGAATTTGGAGCAATTAAAAGAGAATATAGATAGTGTACATGTTGATTTAACTGCTGAAATAATTAAAGGGATTAACAAAATTCATGAATTGGTTCCAAATCCGGCGCCATAATAATAAATTCAATAAGGAGATTTTTCTCGTTCTGTTTTGAGAATGCCCTGAAAGTTTCGATGTAATACTCATTAAATTTATCTCAAGGATGCAAACAGTTTATTTTTATATAACCAATCAGGTTCATTTACTTGATTTAAGTGGTGTTTTGCAAGTATTTCAAGAAGCTAAAGAGTTAGGGTTTGATTATGGTTTAGAATTCATTAGTGATCGTCCTGTAATTAATAGTTCTGCAGGATTAAAGCTGAATTCCTTAGTTCATTATAGCGAAACCCAGCCGGGCGAAAAAGATTTTGTTTTCATACCCGGATTTAATACAGAGCAGAGC
Organism: Zhouia amylolytica; assembly: GCF_900116365.1. Lineage (GTDB taxonomy): Bacteria > Bacteroidota > Bacteroidia > Flavobacteriales > Flavobacteriaceae > Zhouia > Zhouia amylolytica. The sequence goes on from NZ_FPAG01000004.1 coordinate 222,389, forward strand.
GATACTCTTATGGATGGAGCTCCTTTTTTTGAATGGCTAAGAAATGTAAACAATCATGGGGCTACTATTTGTAGTATTTGTACTGGTGCATTTCTTTTAGCAAAGTCAGGTTTGTTAGACCATAAGATGTGCACCACTCATTGGAGATATATTGATCTGTTGAAGACTAAGTTCCCTTTTGTAAAAGTCAAAAACAATAAATTATTTGTACAATCAGGTAATATTTTCACTAGCGCGGGGGTGGCCACAGGTATAGACTTAGCTTTGTTTTTAATTGAAGAAAGCCATGGAAAGCTGAATGCAATCAGGATAGCTAAAGAATTGGCAGTATACATAAGAAGAAATGGAACTGATGAGCAGGAGAGTGTTTTTTTACAGTTTAGAGACCATCAAGATCAGAAAGTACATATAGTTCAAGATTGGATAATTCATAATTTAGAGAAAACTTCCACCCTAGAGTCATTAGCTGAAATAGTTCATACAAGTCCTAGAAATTTATCTCGTATTTTTAAAAAACATACAGGAGTGACTATTGCTGAATATCGAACAAAGTTAAGAGTTGAAAAAGCTACAAGTTTGGTAGAAGATTCAGGATATAAACTGGACTATATTGCGCGGTTGTGTGGTTACAAAACATCCCGTCAATTACGAGAAGTTTTAGATAAAAGTTCGCTTTGACATCTTCGTTATGTCTCAAAACCTCCAACTAATGTCCTTTTCTTACATTCAATAGGCGGTTACATTTGTTGTTGCTAATCATTAAATTAAATTCATGAAAAAAAATGTAGCTATTCTTGTTTTTGATGACGCTGAAGTATTAGATTTTTCAGGTCCGTTTGAAGTTTTTGCAGTAGCATCACAAGTGCATGATCATAAGCTTTTTAATGTTTTTACTGTCGCAAAAACGCAAGAATCTATTACGGCAGTAAATGGTCTTTCAGTGAACCCTAATTATTCTATTAAAGATACTCCTAATATTGATATCTTAATTATAGCAGGTGGGCAGGGGACAACTCCGTTACTTAAAGACGTTGAAATTTTGAAATGGGTACAAGAGGTCCATAAAACGACAGCTTTAACTGTAAGTATATGTTCTGGTTCTAGAATTTTAGGAAAGCTCGGACTTTTAGATAATAAATCATATTGTACACATCACCAGGTTTATGACAGTATGCAGGAAATTGTTCCTACAGGTATTCCTGAGAAGGAGAAGAGGTTTGTGAATTCTGGAAAAATTTATACCTCTGGAGGTATATCAGCTGGAATAGACCTTTCTTTTCATATCGTAGAAAAATTACACGGTAGTAAAATCACGAATAATACTGCTAGGTATATGGAATATAATAGGGTCGATTAAAAAGAAAAAAATCAAGTATCGAGAATGTCTCTCAGGTTCGTTCAGTTTTTTAAAAAAGAAGTTAAATCTTTAAGGGTTATATGATTTAAAAAAATGATTAATGACACCGGGATTTTTAATAATCTGTACGCTCTCTGGGGCTGAGGTGCTTTACCCAAATAATTCATCAACCACATCTTCAATACGAGCAACCAGCTTTACCTGAATTTGTGGTTTTTTTACGGTTATCTTATTGTGTTTGGATACAAAAATCTTTGCGAATCCAAGTTTTTCAGCTTCCATAATTCGTTGATCGACCCTTTGTACAGGTCTTATTTCGCCAGCAAGGCCAACTTCGGCAGCAAAACAAACATCCTTTTCTATAGAAATGTCTTCGTTACTTGAGAGGATTGCGGCAATAACACCAAGATCAATAGCTGTATCATCTACTGATATTCCGCCAGTTATGTTCAGGAATACATCTTTCGCTCCAAGTCTGAATCCTGCTCGCTTTTCAAGTACAGCTAATAGCATATTAAGGCGTTTGGCATTGTAACCCGTAGTACTTCGTTGGGGTGTTCCGTATACTGCAGTACTCACCAGAGCTTGAATTTCTATCATTAACGGACGCATTCCTTCAAGGGTAGCAGCTATGGCAGTTCCACTTAGATCCTCGTCATTTTTAGAGATAAGTATTTCAGATGGATTAGAAACTTCACGTAAGCCATTGCCAAGCATTTCGTAAATGCCCAATTCTGAGGTAGATCCGAAGCGATTTTTCAAAGCCCTCAGAATTCGATACACATGATTTCTGTCTCCTTCAAACTGAAGTACAGTGTCAACCATGTGTTCTAATATTTTTGGTCCGGCAATATTCCCATCTTTGGTAATGTGGCCTATTAGAATAACCGGGGTCGCAGTTTCTTTTGCAAATTTTATAAGTTCGGAGGTGCATTCACGAATTTGAGAAATACTTCCTGCAGATGATTCTATATAATCTGTGTGTAGTGTTTGTATGGAGTCAATAACAAGAATATCCGGTTCAGTAGCTTCAATCTGCTTGAAGATATTTTGAGTTTTAGTTTCGGTTAAAATATAACAATTCTCACTTCTGGGATTAATGCGTTCAGCCCTCATTTTAATTTGTTGAGCGCTTTCTTCACCTGATACATAAAGGGTTTTGTATGGGAGTTTTAGAGCGATCTGAAGCAATAAGGTGCTTTTCCCAATTCCTGGTTCTCCTCCCAAAAGGGTAACAGAACCAGGAACGACTCCGCCACCTAAAACACGATTAAATTCATTGTCTGAACTGTTCATTCGAAGCTCTTCAACCTGATTGATCTCAGCAACTTTTTGAGGTTTTGGAGCTTTTTTGTTTTTGGCATTGGTAATATTTGAATTCCAGCTTTTTTTGTCATCCTTTTGAACTAGTTCTTCTGCAATGGTATTCCATTCTTTACATGCGCTGCACTGCCCTTGCCATTTGGCATACGAAGTGCCACAATTTTGACAAAAAAAGGTGGTTTTTACTTTGGCCATACTGATTTTTTAAACCCGAAAGTTACGAATTACTTCTTGACTCTGGTGATGGTGATTTGTAATATTTTAATTTTCTGAGGAAGTTGAATTCAGGGCAATTTTTCCGCTTTTCAATTTCTTTCCTGTTACCTTTAACTCTATTGGGCCACTTTCATGAGTCGATTGAACGATTACCACCAATTTACCGCTGAACAGTTTCATGGTAGGTTGGTGGAATAGTTCCAGGGAGGTTGGATCTCCATTACATGCTGCTCTGTAAGCTCCTGCACCCTTAACTTTGAAGTTAAGCTGATTAGTTGCTGTAGGACATGGATTGCCATCTTTGTCAACAACTGATACCGTTACAAAAGATAGGTCTTTCCCATCTGCTTTAATAGTTGTTCTGTCGGCATCCAATACTATTTGATCAGGTGCTCCTGCTGTTTTAATTTCTTTCTCTGCAATTGGTTCTCCTGCTTTGTTAAAAGCAATAACTTTAAGTACTCCCGGTTCGTACTTGACATCCATCCACATCAGTCGATAACGGTTTTGAGGAGTACTGTGGTTCTTTTTTTGAACGCCAAGGCTTTTCCCATTTAAAAAGAGTTCAGCGCTGTCGTAATTTGTATAAACAAAAACAGGGGTGGTTTTGCCTTCCCTTCCTTCCCAATTCCAATGCGGTAGTATGTGAAGCGTTTCATTTTCTTTATTCCAACGACTCCTGTACAGGTAAAAACGATCTTTTGGCAGACCTGCAAGATCATTTATGCCAAAGTAAGAGCTTCGTGAAGGCCACATTTCATCATAAGGTGTTGGCTCTCCGAGGTAGTCAAAGCCGGTCCAGACAAATTCGCCAATTACCCAATCTTTGTCATCTTGTAATGCGAAATCATCGTCCGGGAGATTAGACCAGCTACAATACTCCAGATCATATGAAGAGGATTGGTAGTCTTCATATTGCTTCATAGAGGCTTTTTTAACTGGGAATTTATAGACACCTCTAGAGCTAACCGTAGAAGCAGTTTCTGAGCCTAAAATAATTCCTTGTGGAAATTTGTCGTATGCTTCTTCGTAAAGATGGACCCTATAGTTTAATCCCGGAATATCAAGTACTGCCCCGAAGCCGGATTCCATGGTAGCTTTGACTTGATCCATTCCTACGGTTACAGGTCTTGTTGGATCCTCTCTGTGGAAAATATCCTGAAGCCATTTGGCGCGTTTAACTCCTTCGGTGCCCCATTGGTCAGGAACTTCATTTCCTGAGCTCCACATGACTATAGAGGGGTGGTTTCGGGTAGCATGAACCAAATTAATAATATCTTTTTCTGCATCCTCCTTAAAAAATCGGTTATAGCCATTCTTTACCTTAGGTTTAGCCCATTCATCAAAACTCTCGGCCAGGAACATAAATCCCATTTCATCACATAGTTCTAATTGTTCAAGAGAAGGCATATTATGAGAACTCCTGATGGCATTTGCTCCCATGTCCTTTAGTATTTTTAATTGTCGTCGTAATGCAGCTTTGTTTACCGCAGTTCCTAGCGGTCCCAGATCGTGATGTAAACAAACACCTTTGAATTTTGTGATCTTACCATTCAAGCTAAATCCTTTTTCTGCTTCGTATTTAATTGACCTGATTCCAAATCTGGTGCTGATTTTATCTTTGAGTTCGCCGTTGCTATATAGTTCAGATATGGCGGTATATAAATAGGGAGTTTCAGGACTCCATAGTCTTGGGTTTAAAACAGCTAAGTTTATTTCGAATTCATTTCCGAAAAGAGAGGAGGAGCTTTCATTCGCCACTTCATTTCCTTCATTATCTATAATTTTAGTTCTGAGTTTTAGATTGTTGCCACTAACTTTGGATTTGATTTTCACCTTGGCGTTATTTTCAGAAATAAATGGTGTTGTTATGAAGGTGCCCCATTGATTGAAACTGGTCTTGTTTTTTGTAATGATACTTACATTCCGGTATAAGCCAGCTCCGGGATACCATCGAGAGGATTCACCTTTATTAGATATATGTACGGCTAAGGTGTTTTTACCCTCTACTATGTAATCGGAAATATCGAAGTAAAAATAACTGTACCCATAATTCCAACTACCTGCCTTTCTGCCATTGATAAAGACTTGTGGTTGGCTCATGGCTCCTTCAAAGACAATGAGTGTTTTTTGGGTTTCCTTTAAATCAGGAATCAAAAACTCTTTTCTGTACCATGCTTCGCCTATGTATGGCAGCGCACCTGTTCTTCCAGTTTTTTCGGTCGGAACTTGTTCGCCATTTTGTACGATGGCAACTGATTGCTTGTCAATTTCCTTATCAAAAGGTCCATATATGGCCCAGTCGTGCGGAACGGTAACGGTTTCCCATCTGGAGTCATTGAAGTCTTTAAGGTGTGCGTTAATAATAGTCCCTTTTTTAAACTTCCAGTCCTCCGACAATTCTATGGTGTCACGTTTTTGTGAACATATAATTGTGGGAAGAGTAAAGAGCAGTATTAGGAGTGGTTTAAGGGTCTTCATAGTGGATATAAAAAATTTAGAAACCGAAAAATACAAATTCGGCTGATTTCTCTATCTACTATCAGACTAGTTGTTTGTTGAAAGTTAATATAGTTTTAAATTCAGTTATTGGTTCTATAAAAATAGAAGGATTCAACATTGTATTAAATACTACCAACCGAAATCTTCCTTTATGCTTTGGATGCGTTGTAAAGCAAGATCTTTAGTGATAAAATCAATTTCCTTCATCCCGAAAGCTTTTTCATAGGTACGCATAGCTTTTTTCGCTTCCCCCATTTGTTCGTGATACTCTGCTTCCAGGAAAAACCCAAGCATGGTTTCCGGGAACTCATTTTTTGCAATTCTGCTTAATTCTTCTAATGAAGGGAGGTCTTTATTTTTTTTGGTGGCAGCGTAAATGGCCATAATGTCATTTAACAATACCGGTTTTTTAAATCCAAAAAGCGACTCCATGGTTTGGTATTTGTCATAGAGGTAGTTGATAACAGGGCCTTCATATGTTAACACCTTTGTTTGGTATTCTTCTTTACTAATAGGCTTGTAGATTTCAAAAAATTGATTTAAAGCTTTTGGAATCCCATAAGATGCCAGGCTGTAGTGATTAGTATTTTCAAAATCATCAAAATAATAATGGATGTTTTCGTTATTGATTAATCTTAGTTGAGCATTGAAATATTTTGCTCCTTGAATATTCTCTTTTTTATCGTTAGATGAAGTGGCAAGGTAGTAGAATATCATATCTTCATAACCCTTTAAACGCTCCAATAAATAGTCTTCCATTCTTGGGGCATAAGAAGGGGATAGGTTGATATATGCTTTGAACAAGGGTTCGCCTTTAAGCAAATAGTAATTGGTGAAATTTCCAGTAATTCCGTGACCTACAATAGCTCTGAAATTCGCTAAACTGTATTCTTTTTGAAGCGATGGGATAAGTTCCATTCCCAGGTATTCAAAAAAGCGATTCCCTTTTTTCTCCGGAAGGCTGTTTTCGCCATATTGAGAGTCAGCATCCCGTAGGCCTTTTTGTTCAATTCCTACCACAATACTCTCCGGCATATCGCCATTATAGTTCAGAAATTTACAATTCGCAACTACGACATCAAAAAGGTAATCAGCGTCTAAAACTACAATTAGTGGGTATGATTTTTCGGCATCGTAATTTTCAGGTATGTATAAGCGAAGATTTCTTGTCTCATCAAGTTTCAGTGAATAAGACTTAGTGTTTTTTATTTGTGCAATACTAGCTAAAGAGCATAGCAGAAGCACAAAAGTTAAGTACTTTTTCATGGTTATGTTTGTTCGATTTGGATTACCGAAGATAATAAATTATTTATTTCTATTGTATACCGGAAGTAATAATAGTGATAGTCCTCCAAAGAGAAGTATCATTACAAATTGAGAAATCCATACGATCCAACCGAAGGCAGTGCCCACTGTCGCAGAGATGCCAAAAAGCAATAATATTTCTGCTATAAAGAATGGATATGAGCCAAACCCGCCATTAGTAAAGGCTATGGCAAAGCTGCCAACCACAAAAGCAGTTATTACTGTTGAGAAGGAAAAAGAAGATGTTTCTTCCAGTGCAAATATGCAAATGTAGAACATGGCCACATACATGATCCAAATAAACACGGTGTGAAAAATAAAAGGCCATACTTTTTTCATTTTAAGAATAGCAAGAAGACCTTCTTTTAAGCCAGCAATTAACTTTCTTATTTTGAGACTGATCTTGAAATTCGTTTTATAAATGAAGAAAAGACCCGCTATACCTAAAAGCGTTAGGGTGATTCCGGCTATTAAAAGTTTTTGAATAGGTATAATTTCAAGAAGAAAGTCTTTTAAGGCATCAAATTGAAGCGCGAATGCCAGAAGTACGATAAAGCCTAGTACTAGCACATCGGCTATTCTCTCGGCTACGATAGTTCCGAAAGCTTTGTCAAAAGGCACATTGTCATATTTGTTAATTACAAGGGCTCTTGATACCTCGCCCGATCTTGGAATGGCAAGGTTAAAGAGATAGGCAATAAAAACAGCCATAGCATTATTAGCCAATTTGGGTTTATACCCCAAAGGTTCCAGCATAAAATTCCATCTATATGCCCTTGATAAGTGACTGAAGAATCCAAACAATAACGATAGTAAAAGAAACCAGTAATTAGCGTTTTTAAAATGGTCCTTGATTTCGGTTAATTGGTCTGGTGTGAACTTGCTGTAAGAATACCATATTAAAAAAACTCCCAACAATAGTGGGAGTACAATTTTTAATATTTTAACTGTTTTCTTTTTCAACGATTATTTCAAGGTGTTGTTTGTCTCATTTGGGAAAATCAAAGTAGGCTTAAAGTTTTTAGCTTCTTCAAAATCCATGATTCCATAAGATATAATGATGATGACATCACCTTTCTGTACCCTGCGAGCTGCTGGGCCATTAAGTGTGATTTCTCCACTATTTCGGTTTCCTTTAATCGCATAAGTTTCAAGGCGTTCTCCATTGTTAATGTTGACGATTTGAACTTTTTCTCCTTCAATAATATTGGAAGCCTCCATTAGAGCTTCATCGATCGTGATGCTACCAATATAGTTCAGTTCTGCACCTGTTACGGTGACTCTGTGAATTTTTGATTTTACTACTTCTATTTGCATGTGGCAAAGTTATTAATTTAAGGCGATATTATCTATAAGTCTCACGCTGTCTGCATAGACGGCAATAAAGGCCCTATATTTCTCATTATCTCTTTTTCGTTCTATCGGTTCTAAAGTATCTGCATTTGCAATTTCTATATATTCTAAATCAAATAAAGGTTCTTGTTTGAACTTTTCTTTTATCCAATTTGTGACATCAAGAGCACTTTCCGTGCCAAACTTTTCTTTGGCTTCAAGGAGTGTCTTGAAGATAAAAGAAGCTTTTTTTCGTGTTTCTGAGGGAAGTCTCTCGTTTCTTGAACTCATTGCCAAACCATTATTTTCACGTTCTATAGGGCATCCTACGATTTCAACAGGCATATGATTTTTTTCTACGAGTTTTTTGATAATTAGTAATTGTTGGTAATCTTTTTCACCAAAATAGGCTTTATGTGGATCAACAATTTCCAGTAGTTGTTTTACGATGGTTCCTACTCCGTCAAAGTGTCCGTTTCTGAATTTACCTTCCATTTCGTGTTCCAGGCCATCATAGTCAAATTTTTGAGCATTAATGTTGTTCGCATAGATCTCTTCGACGGATGGAGTGAAGACAATGACCTCAGAATTAACTTTTTTTAAGGTTTCCAGGTCTTTTTCTAAAAAGCGAGGATATTTTTCTAAATCGGACTTATTGTCAAACTGTGTAGGGTTAACAAAAATACTAACCACGACAAGGTTGTTTTCGGCTGAAGCCCTCTTCACTAAAGACATGTGTCCACTATGCAAGGCTCCCATGGTAGGTACTAAACCAACCGTTTTAGACTTCATTCGCTCCTCTTTTAAAAAAGAAGAAAGCGGTTGTTTTTGTTTAAATATTTTCACTTTAGAAAAAATTAACAGCGTGCAAAGCTATATAAATTAAACTAATTCAGCATATTTTTTATATTTTTGCATGCCTTAGACTCAAACTGTAAAAGAAAAACATATAGATTTTATGACAGACAAAAGAGTATTATTTGTCGCTTCTGAAATGATTCCTTACTTGCCGGAAAACGAAGTATCATCGTTGGCCTATGAAAGTCCAAGAATGGTGAATGACAGGGGAGGACAAATACGAATCTTTATGCCAAGATTTGGAAACATCAACGAGAGAAGACATCAGCTTCATGAAGTAATCAGGCTTTCAGGAATGAATTTAGTGGTAAACGATATGGATATGCCACTTATTATCAAGGTTGCTTCTATTCCTAAAGAAAGAATTCAAGTTTATTTTATCGATAACGAAGAGTATTTCAAAAGAAAAGCTACTTTTTCAGATGAAGAAGGTAATTTGTTTCCAGATAATGATGAGCGCGCTATATTCTTTGCAAAAGGAGTCATTGAAACGGTTAAAAAACTGAATTGGAATCCTGATATTATTCATGTTCATGGTTGGATGGCTTCTTTGTTGCCGCTTTATTTAAAAAAGTATTACGGTGATGAACCATTGTTTGCAGAAAGTAAAATAGTTACTTCTGTATACAAGAAAGGTTTTGAAGGCACGTTAAATGAAGAGATGTTGAGTAAGGTCAAGTTTGATGGAATTCAGGATGATGATGCTAAGTGGTTGGAAAATCCAAATTACGATGCATTAATGAAAGTGGCGGCAGATTATTCTGATGGAGTTATTGTTGCTTCGGAGGAATTGTCTGATGAATTGAGTGATTATATTTCAAATTTATCGAAACCAGTCTTAGGTTATAAATCGATATATGAGTTTGAGGATGCGTATCACCAGTTCTATGAGGAGAAAATTTTAAGTTAATCAGAAACAACGTATGAGATTTCAATCTAATAAACTTCTGAACACACTACTTGTATTAGGTAGTGTTGTTTTTTTTATAGCCTGTGATGAAGAGTTTAACACCATAGGTTCAGACATCTTCGATGAGAATGATCGTGTAGCAGATGCAACCTATGAGGTTTCGGCTGTTAATAATAAAATGGACAGGATCCGAACTGATAATTTGCCAGTATTCCAATTGGGAGATTATAAAGATCCTGTGTATGGGAAGACGAACTATGAATTTATTACTCAGGTTAGTTTATCTTCAACCGTTTTTGGTAAGTATTCCCAGGAGCTGGAAGATAATTCAGATGCGGATGATTCAGATGCCACCATTGTTGAGAATGAAACGGTGAGTAGTGTGTATTTGTATATTCCGTTTTTTTCTGAGGAGGTAGAGGATACAACCAGTACTGAGGTTGATGAAAATGATCCTAAGGAGTTTACTTTAGATTCGATTTACGGAAATATGGATCAGGAGTTCAACCTAAAGGTTCAGGAGTCCACCTACTATTTAAGAAGACTTGATCCAGATCAGGAATTTACTGAAGCTCAGGAATATTATTCTGATGGTGATCTTAAGTCTTTCAATACTACCGTGATTTATGATGATGTATATAAGATAGACCCTTCAGAAATTCTGTTTTTCGAAAATGAAGATGATCCGGATACGGAAGATGAAGACGAGTCTCAAAATGTATCGAGTCGATTGACGCCGGGTCTTTATGTGCAATTGGATAATGCTTTTTTTCAGGAAAAGATTCTCGATATGGAGGGTAATTCAGTTCTTGCAAATTCTGATAATTTAAAAGATTATTTGAGAGGGTTTTATTTTTCAATTGATTCTCCTACCGATGATTTATTGATGTTGTTAGATATTGAGAATGCCAATATTCGTATAAATTATGATTACGATGAATGGGATAATAATGATACAACAGATGATACTTCTGATGATCAAATTGTTACTTCCAGTGGTAATATTACCTTAAGTCTTTCTAGTAACGGAAATGATGTACATGTAAATTTCATTGAAGAGTCGGCATATCCAGCAGTCATTACAGAGCAATTGAATAGTGCGGAAGATGCGTCCAGAATTTACTTGCGTGGAGGGGCTGGAGCCTATGCGGCATTAGATCTTTTTGTTGGAGAAGACCTAGAAGCATTAAGAGCTGAGAACCGATTGGTAAACCAGGCTGATCTATTGCTTTATATAGATACCGAAGCAATGAATTCTTATGGTGATCCTATTTATCCTGATCGTTTGTTCTTGTATAAACTAGAAGAAGGGGAGTCAATTGTAGATCAAGTTGCTGATGTTCAGTTGGATGCTGGAGGAGCCATATATAGCGGTGTATTGGAATTGGATGAAAATGACAATCCATGGCGCTATAGATTTGGTGTAACTGAACATGTTACCGAAATTTTAAGAGGGGATAGCGAAAACGTAACACTAGGTTTGTCATTTACTGCAGATGTGACTAACTTTAATTACGTTGCTGCAACATCTGAGGGGAATGATATTATGGCTCCGAAGACTGCAGCTATAAGTCCGTTAGGTGTTATACTTTACGGTAATAATATTTCTCAGGATAATAATGATAAAAAATTAAGGTTAGAACTATATTATACTAAGACAAAATAGCGCACTCCCCCACACAATAGCACAATAATTAAACACAATAAACTCAAAAAAAACTAACTATTATGTGTGGAATCGTAGGTTATATAGGCCATCGACAGGCGTACCCTGTTATTATTAAAGGCCTTGAAAGACTTGAATACCGAGGGTATGATAGTGCAGGTGTTGCTCTCTTCGATAAGGGAGAAATAAGCCTAAGTAAAACGAAGGGTAAGGTTGCTGATCTTAAGCGTATTTCCGAAGCCAATTCCAATACCCAAGGGATGTGTGGGATTGGTCATACGCGTTGGGCAACCCATGGTATTCCTGATGATTTAAATGCCCATCCTCATTTTTCTAATTCTGGTAATCTAGTTATTGTTCATAACGGAATTATTGAGAACTATGACGCTATAAAGAAGGCCCTGATTGGTCGAGGTTATACTTTTCATTCGGAGACGGATACGGAGGTTTTAATCAATTTAATTGAAGACGTTAAAAAGAACGAACAGGTTAAATTAGGTAAGGCGGTTCAGATAGCATTACAGCAGGTTGTAGGTGCTTATGCTATTGCTGTTTTTGATAAAAGTAAACCGGATGAAATCATAGTTGCAAAACTAGGAAGCCCGTTGGCGATTGGTGTTGGTGAAGAGGAGTTTTTTATTGCTTCGGATGCCTCTCCATTTATTGAGTATACTAATAATGCTATTTATTTGGAAGATGAACAAATGGCTATTGTTAGATTGGGTAGGGATATCAAGGTTAGACAGATTGAAAATGACGCTTTGGTAACTCCTTATGTGCAAGAGCTCGAGATGAGTTTAGAGCAGATAGAAAAAGGAGGGTATGACCATTTCATGCTCAAGGAAATTCACGAACAACCTGAGGTTATTAAAGATACTTATCGTGGACGAATGATTGTTAATGAGGGCATTGTTAAGATGGCGAGTATTGATGATCACCTTGAGAAATTCTTAAATGCAAATCGTATTATTATTGTAGCCTGTGGAACTTCATGGCATGCAGGCCTGGTGGCGGAATATATATTCGAGGATTTAGCCAGAGTGCCTGTTGAAGTGGAGTACGCTTCTGAATTCAGGTACAGGAATCCTATTATAACATCGAAAGATGTGGTTATTGCTATCTCTCAATCTGGAGAAACGGCAGATACTCTTGCAGCCATTAAACTAGCCAAAGAAAACGGAGCTTTCGTTTATGGGGTGTGTAATGTGGTAGGATCTTCTATTGCCAGAGAGACTAACTCAGGGGCTTATACTCATGCCGGACCGGAAATAGGGGTTGCTTCAACAAAAGCATTCACTACGCAAATTACGGTATTGGCGTTAATAGCGTTAAAACTTGCATCTGAAAAAGGCACGGTTTCGAAATCTGAACTCCATCAGAAATTGGCTGAACTGGAGAGTATGCCAAGAAAAATTGAAGAAGCCTTAAAGGTGGATGATCATGTGAAATATATCTCTTCTATTTATAAGGATGCTGCCAATTTCTTGTATTTGGGAAGAGGTTATAATTTCCCGGTGGCGTTAGAAGGGGCTTTAAAGCTCAAGGAGATATCATATATTCATGCGGAAGGATATCCGGCTGCTGAAATGAAGCATGGGCCGATAGCGCTTATTGATGAACAAATGCCGGTAGTTGTAATAGCTACTAAAAAAGGACATTATGAAAAGATTATCAGTAATATTCAGGAGATTAAATCCAGAAGCGGTAAAATTATAGCTATTGTTACTGAGGGTGATGAAGATGTAAGGGCACTTGCGGATCATGTGATTGAAGTTCCTGAAACTTCGGAGGCTTTATCTCCGTTGGTTAATACTATTCCATTGCAATTACTGTCTTATCATATCGCGGTAATGCGGGGATGTAATGTAGATCAGCCAAGAAATTTAGCTAAATCAGTTACAGTGGAGTAACTATATATATTTTTTATAAGATAAAGGCCGTCTAAGCATGCTTAGATGGCCTTTTTTAATCTGTAGCTTTCCTTGGTGAGATTTTGATTTTTTAAAGTTGATTTCAGAGCAGTATGTTCAGCGTGTGCAGTTGATCATTCTCCTTTTTTAAACCTCTTTTAGTTGTAATGATCTATAAGGATAACATAGGGATATAATGGGGATAATATGGGGATAACATGGGGATAACTTTGCTTTTTGTAAGAAAAAGCCTCGCTTTTGTTATGGGGGATTGGGGCCTTTACCTTTGTTTTTTAGGTCCTTGGTTTAGACGGGAGTTTAACGTTTTGGTCATGATTTTCTTTTGAAGCCATCAGTTGTTTTGAGTACCATATAAGGGGTTTCGAAAAACGCTTTATGATGTTTAGTTTAAGGAGCTATTAGTGTAAACTGTCTAATTTTAACAATACGTCAATTATTTGATTAAAAAAATCGTAAATAGAAAAAATATGTATATTGTTCTTGCATTAAAAACAAACTAAGTATGATGAGAACATTATTTTGTGGGCTTTTGATGTTATTCAGTCTTTGTGCGTTTTCGCAAACGACAATAACAGGTAAAGTAGTCGATCAAGACAATCAGCCCATACCCGGGGCTAATGTGGTAATAATTGGTAAAGCTGAGGGGGCAGTAACCGATTTCAATGGGAGATTTTCCCTAACCACTGATCAAACACCTCCATTCAAACTTCGAGTTACAAGTATTGGGTTTTCTTCTGTTGAGCTTGAAGTGACTTCTGATAATCAAAATTTAGATATTATTCTTGAGGAAGCTCAGACCCAGCTGGATGAGATTGTGGTTTCTGCTTCCAGAACACCTGAAAGGATCTTTGAATCGCCGGTAACTGTTGAGCGATTTGGATTAAAGGAAATTAAGAATGCAGCTGCTCCGGATTTTTATTCGGGGTTGGAAAACCTAAAAGGAGTTGATATCAACACCAATAGTTTAACGTTTCAATCGATCAATACCAGAGGGTTTGCGACTTTTGCGAACAACCGTTTTGTGCAATTGGTGGATGGAATGGATAATACTTCTCCTGCCTTAAACTTTGTTTTAGGAAATTTATTGGGAATGACAGAGCTCGATGTGAATAGTGTTGAGTTGTTGCCCGGTGCTTCTTCTGCGTTGTATGGGGCTAATGCCTTTAACGGGATTTTGTTTATGACCAGTAAGGATCCGTTTAAATTTAACGGTTTGAGTGCGTATGCTAAATCGGGGTTTACTTCTCAAGAAGCTGCCGGAGATAATCAATACTATGATTTCGGTATTCGTGCTGCTCATAAGTTTTCAGATAAATTCGCTGGAAAAGTAAACTTCTCCTATTTAAACGGGACTGATTGGTGGGCTGTAAGTGAAGAAGATGTTTTGAATCCTGGGAGAACTCGTGCGCATCAAAATTACGATGGGTTGAATATTTACGGGGATGAAGTAAGTACGAATATCAGAGCCGTGGGAGCGGCTTTGGCTGATATGGGACTTATTCCTTCCGGTGCAGAGAATTTATTGCCTGATGAAAATGTGAGTCGAACCGGTTACGCCGAAAGAGATCTGACTGATTATAATGCGGAGAGTGTTAAGTTTGACGCCTCGTTACATTACAGACCATTTGCAGATGATTTTGAGATCATATATCAAGGAAAATTAGGTAAAGGAACTACTATTTACCAAGGGTCGAACCGTTATTCTATTAAAGATTTTTTTCTGCAACAACATAAATTGGAATTCAGGAATGATAATTTCTTCGTTAGGGGGTATATAACGAGTGAAGATGCAGGTGATTCATATGATATGAGATTTGCAGGTATTAACATCAACCGTGCGTGGAAAGATGATTCAACCTGGTTTGGTGAATACGCAGGGGCTTACCTTCAGGCTTCTCTTGCAGGGGCGAATTCGGAGCAGGCTCATATGGTGGCGCGCCAAACGGCGGATACCGGTAGGTTGATTCCGGGTACAGCCGCATTTGAGTCTACCTTTAACAGGGTGATAAGTGATCCTGACTTTACTAAAGGAGCGCAGTTCAAGGATGAGACTAAGATGAGGCATGTAGATGTAAATTACAATTTTTCACATTTAACTGATGACTTTGCGGAAGTACAGGTTGGGGGGTCTTTCAGAGAATATGTTTTGAATTCATTTGGAACGATCTTTACGGATGCCAACGGTCCGATAAGTTATTCGGAAATTGGTGCGTATGCTCAAATTCAGAAAAAATTCGCAGATGATCGTTTAAAGGTGACTGCATCAGGGAGGTATGATAAATCACAACTTTTTGATGGGTTCTTTTCTCCTCGGTTGTCATTAGGTTACACTATGGGGGGAGCCCGTAATCATAATTTAAGAGCATCTTATCAGACGGGATTCAGGAACCCTACTACCCAGGATCTTTTTATCGGTTTGGATGCCGGCAGAGCTATTTTGGTAGGGTCGGCTGAAGAAAATCTCGACAGGGATGTTAGGGAATTCAGAGTGAATAATATTGCTGCCAATGGCGGGAATGATACCGCTACGATTCTTGGACGTGAAGCTTATGAAAATTCATTTACTTTAAATTCTGTAAATAACGGAACCTTTCAGAAATCTGATGTTTCTTTAGTTGAGCCGGAAAAAGTGCAGTCTTTTGAGGTTGGTTACCGTGGTGAGGTAAGTAAGGTGACGATTGATTTAAGTGTGTACTATAATATTTATGATAAGTTTATAGCGAATGAGACTGTTATTGTTCCGTTCTATGGCGAAGTGGGTGATAACTCTTTGTCTTTGCTGGCCATGCAGAGTGGCGACTTCAAACCTTATCAGACTTATACGAATTCGGATGCTGATGTAAAATCTTATGGTGCCTCGATCGGGCTTGATTATAGGATTTTTGGAAATTTTGATTTAGGAGGAAGTTATACGTATGCTAAACAAGATTTTGATCAGGCTTCTGCTCCTGACTTCAGAACAAGTTTTAATACTCCTGAGCATAAAGTAAAGGTGTCATTTGGCAATACGGATCTTTTTGAGAATTTCGGATTCAATATCGATTACAGATGGAGTGATTCATACTTTTGGCAAGCTACTTTTGCTGACGGAAATATTTCATCATACAGTGTTTTTGACGCCCAGATTAACTACAGGGTTCCAAGTTTGAAGTCTACCTTTAAGGTGGGAGGTTCTAATATTGGTGGGAAGGATTATTTCACTGCCATAGGAACAGGGTATATAGGATCTCAATTTTATGTTTCCTGGGTAATCAATAATTAAAAGAATTCATTTAAAAAATATTCCAATGAAAATAAATTATAAATGGCTTTTACTTTTGGCGTTTGGCTTTATAGCATGTGACTCTGATGATGATATGTCTTCTGAGGGGCCGGATGCAGTAATGCTAACTTCAGGTGAAGCCGATTTTTCAACATACGTGGCGGTAGGGAGTTCGCTGTCTGCCGGATATTCAGATGGAGCTCTTTTTATTGCTTCGCAAATCAATTCATTTCCTAACATATTGGCATCAAAATTCCAAATGGCGGGGGGAGGTGCATTTACCCAGCCTTTAATGGGTGATAATTTAGGAGGAATGCTTGTTGGGGGTAATCAGTTATTAGAGAACAGGTTGTTCTTTAACGGTGAGTTGCCGGAGCGGTTGCCCGGTACACCAACCACTGAAGCTACCAATGTAATGCCGGGGCCTTATAATAATATGGGGATTACCGGGGCAAAGATTTTTCACCTGGGGGTGGAAGGTTATGGGAGTCCAGCCGCATTGTCTGTTGGGGCTGCCAATCCGTATTATGTTAGGATGGCATCGAGTCCGGGCGCGAGTGTTATAGGAGATGCGTTGTCTTTAGCTCCCACTTTTTTTACCTTATGGGCAGGTAGTGATGATGTATTGGCATATGCTGTGAGCGGAGGTATAGGAGAAGACCAAGCCGGGAATTTTAATCCGGAAACATATGGTTCAAATGATATTACTGATCCTGCTGTCTTTTCACAGGCATTCTCGGGTATATTGACCTTGTTAACCAGTAATGGGGCTACGGGTGTTGTGGCGAACATACCAGATGTAACCGCATTACCTTATTTTACTACGGTGCCTCATGCTCCGCTAGACCCGACTAACGAAGATTTTGGGCCTCAAATCCCTCTGTTGAATACAATATTCGGGGCATTGAATCAAATATTTGTTGCTCTTGGAGAAGGAGAGCGAGCGGTTGTGTTCTCTGAAACCTCTGCTAGTCCTGTGGTTATTAAGGACGAGAGTTTAACAGATATATCAGCACAAATTGAAGCTGCCTTAAATGCGAGTGAAACATTTCCACAGTTTATAGCTCAATTTGGATTGCCACCTGAAGCAGCTCCGGGAGTTGCTAATTTGTTGGGAGTAATGTATGGTCAGTCGAGACAGGCCACGGAAGCTGATTTACTGGTTTTAACAAGTTCTTCGGTGATTGGGGAGGTGAATACAGCTGCTGTGCAATTTTTAATGTCCAGAGGGTTATCGCAGGAATTGGCGGCACAATTTTCGGTGGAAGGGATTACGTATCCGCTTGATGATGGATGGGTGTTGTTGCCTTCTGAACAGAATGAAATTAAAACTGCTACCACAGCTTTTAATACGACTATTGAGAGTTTGGCTTCGCAAAACGGTTTGGCGTTTGTAGATGCGCACGCTTTGATGAATGAGGTTGCTTCCGGGGGGCTGCCTTTTGATGAATTTACTTTAAACTCAAGTTTGGTCTTTGGAAATACTTTTTCTTTAGATGGAGTCCATCCTACGGCCAGAGGTTATGCATTTATAGCCAATCAGTTTATGTTGGCCATAGATGCTGCATATGGTTCGAATTTTGAGGAGGCTGGTGTTTTGGCAAAGGCAGGGGATTATGGTACGATGTATCCGGTTGAATTACCTTAGAGAGTGATAAATATAGTTTTTTGAAGGTCGGCATTATCAGATGTCGACCTTTGTTTTTATAAAGAGATGAGGAAGTCCGATAATTGGAATTAAAAAAAAATAATATCGGTTACTTTTTTTTCAATTAAAAACATATCTTTGCACCGCGAAAAAAGCATCTTTTTGAGATGTTGTAAAGAAAATATGATTTCGCTTTTAATACGCTAAACATTAAATAGTTGAGTAATGTCAAAAGTTACAGGTAAAGTTGCACAAATAATTGGTCCGGTTGTGGACGTAGAGTTTGGTTCTGACTCAGAGCTTCCAAGAATATATGATTCATTGGAAATTACAAAACAAGATGGTACTAAGCTTATACTAGAGGTTCAATCTCATATTGGTGAAGATACAGTAAGAACCATTTCGATGGATTCTACTGATGGTTTAAGCAGAGGTAGTGAGGCTGTAGCAACTGGTAGTGCAATTCAAATGCCAATTGGCGAAGATGTTTACGGACGTCTATTCAATGTAGTAGGAGATGCTATCGACGGATTGGCAGATTTACCTAAAACGGGTAAGGACGGTCTTCCAATTCACAGAGAGGCACCAAAATTTGAAGATTTATCAACTTCTACAGAAGTTTTATTTACAGGTATTAAAGTAATTGATTTGATTGAGCCTTACGCAAAGGGAGGTAAAATTGGTCTTTTCGGTGGTGCTGGTGTAGGTAAAACGGTACTTATTCAGGAGTTGATCAACAATATTGCAAAAGGTCACGGTGGTTTATCAGTATTTGCTGGTGTAGGTGAAAGAACTCGTGAAGGAAATGACCTTTTAAGAGAGATGTTAGAGTCAGGAATTATCAAGTATGGTGACGACTTCTTACATTCTATGGAAGCAGGTGGTTGGGATCTTTCTAAGGTAGATAAAGCTGCTATGAAAGAATCAAAAGCTACTTTCGTTTTCGGTCAGATGAATGAGCCTCCAGGAGCACGTGCTCGTGTAGCATTATCTGGTCTTACTATCGCAGAATATTTCCGTGATGGTGCTGGTGACGGACAAGGAAAGGACGTACTTTTCTTCGTAGATAACATCTTCCGTTTTACACAGGCAGGTTCTGAGGTGTCTGCACTTCTTGGTCGTATGCCTTCAGCGGTAGGTTATCAGCCGACATTAGCAACTGAAATGGGTGCGATGCAAGAGCGTATTACATCAACTAAAAAAGGATCTATTACATCAGTACAGGCAGTATATGTACCTGCGGATGACTTGACGGATCCAGCTCCTGCAACGACCTTTGCTCACTTAGATGCTACAACGGTACTTTCTCGTAAAATTGCAGAGCTAGGTATTTATCCAGCGGTTGATCCATTAGATTCTACTTCCAGAATTCTTACTGCTGATATTTTAGGTAAAGATCACTACGCTTGTGCACAAAGAGTAAAAGAGTTATTACAACGTTATAAAGAACTTCAGGATATTATCGCGATCTTAGGTATGGAAGAACTTTCTGAGGAAGATAAGTTAGCGGTATCAAGAGCTCGTCGAGTTCAGCGTTTCTTATCTCAGCCATTCCACGTAGCTGAGCAGTTTACAGGTATCCCTGGGGTATTGGTAGATATTAAAGATACTATCAAAGGATTTAATATGATCATGGATGGTGAATTAGATCACCTGCCGGAAGCAGCGTTCAACCTAAAAGGAACTATCGAAGAGGCTATCGAAGCTGGTGAGAAAATGCTTGCTGACGCATAATTTAATATCAAATTAAAAGGCATATGTATTTAGAAATAGTATCACCCGAAGCAACATTATTTAAAGGAGAGGTTGAGTCAATTGCCGTTCCTGGTATAAATGGTGAGTTTCAAATGCTTAAAGATCACGCCCCAATAGTTTCAATCCTTGGAAAAGGTGATGTGAAGATATTTGGTGATGTGGAATTGGGAAAAGAGTTCGCTGATAAGTTTTCTAAAGGTGATAAGAATGAAACCTTATTACCAATCAATAGTGGAACTATTGAACTCAACAACAATAAAGTAATTATTTTAGCTGACTAGTTTCAGTAAATAAATATAATACTAAAAAAAAACCGGACTTTTGGTCCGGTTTTTTTATGCTTTCTATTGAGCAGGGATTAAATTGTCATCTAATTGATTATATGTTGAAAGTGGCTGTCTGGATTAGTTTAACAGCCACTCACTTCGCTTTTTCAATTGTTTTTTCGAGGCTTTGTCATCAATACTAATGGTGTAGGTTGGATCTGAAGAAAGGATGAGAGTTGTATTTTTCTTTACACCGTGTCTTTCAAATTCTACTGTAATTTTATCACCTGGTTTATAGGTGGTGATCAGGTCTTTGAAGTTTCCGTCTACTTTTTTCCCGTCAATACTTAAGATCGTATCACCCATATCTAATTTTGCTTTATATGCGGGAGTATTTTGAGCGATGTTCTTTTGTATCGCGTTCTGACCATTCAAGCTTATTCCGCTATATGCTTTGGAGGCATCCTGATTGATTTGGATACCTACTTTAGAGAATAAGGTTTTGTGATCCGGCATTTCACTTTTGTATATATAGTTATTGAAGAAATTTGTAGCGAATGTTGTTCCGGCATATTCTTTTAGTGCTTCTTCTAATTTCTTAATGGTATATGGCTGTTCTTTTTTTCCGTATTTGATCCATACGAGTTTCATATAATCATCTAAATTAAGCCTTTCTGCACGTAGTGACAGGTCTAAAGCCAAACCAAGGACGCTTCCGTAGGAGTAATATGAAATAAAGGTGTTTTCTCGGTTTACCGGATCGATGGAAGTTGCCGCATCTACAAAAGGAGCCTGATAGCTCATTTCAATGGGGTTAAAGTATTGCCTGGCAGGTGAATTCCATACGTAATTAAAAGTTCCGTTAAGGCTTTTAATGTACTGTTCCGGAGTGATAACCCCTGCTCTACTAAGGATTAGATTGGTATAATAGCTTGTGAAGCCTTCAGCAAACCACAGCGCACCACTCATATTTGCTTTGGTAAAATCAAAAGGCTCCAGGGACTGAGGTCGGATACGCTCTACATTCCATGCATGAAAGAATTCATGTGATACGGTTCCAATGTTACCTTGAATTCCTCCGTTCGCCAGACTTCGTGTACTGGTAAGGATAGTAGAGTTTCTGTGTTCCATGCCGTCACCACTGGCATTTGGTATGTAACAAGCTAAAAAGGTATAAGTGTCAAAGTCAAATTCCGGAAGTTCACCAAAGACTTTTTTCTGCTCTAAAACTGTTTTTTTTACATTTTCAAAGTAAGTGTCCAGTTCTTCTTCGGTGCCGTGATGATGTAATACGAATCGGATGGTTTGTCCGTCTACATCAAAACTTCTTATAGAAAAGTCACTCACTTCTGTGGGGCTGTCCATAAAATACTGCAGATTTGGTGCCCAATAGATGTTAGCACCTGTTTCTTTTAATTGAGTAGCTACCTTCCAGTTGAGATCTTTTCTTACGTTAAAGGTGATTTCCATGGGGAAGTCTTCCAGGGTCGGAGCGAACATAAAAGTTGCCGGCATATTCAGATGGGCGTGTGTTTCGTCTATTTGACTATAGGTGCCATCTCCCCGGTTGGCGAACAAAATATAATTGAGGTTTACTTCACCATCATGGTTCATTATTTTCCATGAAAAAGGATCTGGACGCATTATTTTAAGTGGAGTCCCTTTGCTGTCTGTGGCTTTTACTCCATAAATGTTTTTAGCAAAATGGTGCACGGCGTATCGACCTGGAGAGGCGCTGCTCATTCTAACAGTTAAATTTTCGCCTTCCAATTCAGAAAATATAACATTAACGTTTGCTTCATGGTGTACTGCATTCTCAAAGGAGATCTTATAGGTTGATTTTTGTGCCTGGGTATAAAAGCTAAAAACACAGAACAGGGTTAAAAGGGGTGTGTATATTAATCGCATCAGAAAAGTTTTTTGCTAATATATTATTTAATTGAATGTTGATTACATTTGCGTATGCCTAAGTTCCCAACAAAGCTTCAACAGAAAATAGATGAGCGCATTAGAAATAATGCCCTCCGGGTATTGCCGGGTCTGAGTGATCATATAGATTTTTCTTCCAATGATTATTTAGGATTTTCTAAAGCGTCTTCCATTTTTAATGAGGCAGGTGCTATTTTAGAACGAACAGTTTCTCAATCTAATGGAGCTACCGGGTCCAGGTTAATTTCGGGCAATCATAAATTGTATGGTAAGGTTGAGGCCTTATTGTGTGATTTTCACAATGCCGAGGCCTCGGTTGTTTTCAATTCGGGATACGATGCTAATATCGGTTTGTTTTCAAGTGTGCCTCAGAGGGGTGATGTTATTTTATATGATGAATTCATTCATGCGAGTATCCGTGATGGCATTCAGATGAGCAATGCCAGGGCCTATAAGTTTAAGCATAACGATCTCGAGAATCTCGAAATGTTAATGGGGAAGAATGTAGATGGGGTTAAGGAAGTGTATGTGGTTACAGAATCGGTCTTTTCGATGGATGGTGATGCTCCTGATTTGAAAAAGATGCTCGAAATAGTGGAACGAAGTGATGCGCGTTTAATTATAGACGAGGCACATGCCCTTGGGGTAATTGGAGAAAAGGGAGCTGGGATGTCGCAATATTTGGGATTGGAAAGCAGGGTTTTTGCCAGAGTGGTAACTTTTGGGAAGGCTATGGGTTGTCATGGAGCTGCGGTACTCGGATCCTCTGAATTAATAACTTATCTGTTAAATTTTGCGCGCAGTTTGATCTATACAACTGCATTGCCTCCACATTCATTGGCGACTATATTAGCCTCTTACGGGAAACTTAAAAGTTTAGGAGCCGGTGACAGTCAATTATTGAAGTTGCTTAATAATATTGCTTTTTTCAAATCTGAGGTGTTACACAAGGGATTAAAAGAACATTTTATTGATAGTGATTCAGCGATCCAATGTTGTGTGATTCCGAGTAATGATAAGGTCAAGTTAATAGCTGCTCAACTTCAGGAAAAAGGATTTGGGGTTAAGGCTATTTTGTCACCAACGGTTCCTGCTGGTGAAGAGCGATTAAGATTTTGTCTTCACGGCTATAATTCCACGGTTGAAATTTCGGAAGTGTTGGGCTTGTTGGCTACTTTTGTGGTTTAAGAATCCGACATACTGAAATTGTTTCAGTGTCCCATTGTGATATACAATGGAAGTTAGATTTAATTAAGCAAATGAATCCAACATTACAAATATTGAATTATAAAATTGATGAGATGCTGAAGTGAATTCAGCATAACGATACCGTATGAAAAGAAAAAAAATATTTGTTACCGGAATATCCACTGAAGTTGGTAAAACGGTAATTTCTGCAATAGTTACTGAGGCCTTAAAGGCAGATTACTGGAAGCCAATCCAGGCTGGGGATCTTCATAATGCTGATGCTCATAAAGTAGAAAAGCTCATCAGTAATGAACAATCGATTATCCATCCAAATAGTTATGCGTTAAACACACCTATGAGTCCGCATGCGGCGGCAGAAATAGATGGAGTTACTATTGCTTTGGAGGAAATTATAGAACCGGAAACAAAGAATCATTTGGTGATTGAAGGTGCCGGTGGACTTTTAGTTCCTTTAAACGATAAAGACACCATTTTAGATATCATTCAACCGTCATACAAGGTTATTGTTGTTTCGAGGCATTATCTGGGGAGTATTAATCATACATTGCTTACCGTAAAAGCATTGTTGGATAAAGGGTATGATGTGTCTATTATTTTTAGCGGAGATGAAAATTCGACTACTGAAAATATTGTAAAGAAAATGACTGAGGTGAAGGTAATCGGAAGGGTTTCAGAAGAGCCTTATTTTGATGAAAATGTGGTGAAGGAGTATGCAGAAAAATTTAGTAAAACTCTTCAGGAGTTATAATAATTAAAGAAATAAAATGACATTACAGGAAAGAGATAAAGCTCATTTGTGGCATCCATTAACCCAGCATAAGGTAAAACCTGATGCTTTAGGAATAACCAAGGCAAAGGGCGCGTATTTGTATGATGAACATGGAAAGGAGTATATAGATGGGATTGCCTCCTGGTATACCTGTATGTATGGGCATTGTAACCCCTTTATTACAGAGAAAGTAGCCCAACAAATGCAGACCCTCGATCAGGTTGTGTTTGCAGGTTTTACTCATGAACCTGCTGTTAAGTTATCTGAAGCCTTAGTCTCCATATTACCAGGGAATCAACAAAAGCTGTTTTTTTCAGAAAATGGTTCTACTGCAGTGGATGTTGCCATAAAAATGGCCTTTCAGTATCATTTTAACGGGGGTGATAAAAGGGATACACTTATTGCTTTTGAAGATGGTTTTCACGGCGATACATTTGGCGCGATGTCTGTTTCCAGCCTGTCCGTATATAACGGACCTTTTGAAGATTTCTTTTTGAAAGTAATTCGAATTCCGACTCCGGATGGAAGTAATAATGCAGATGTTGTTGAGAGGTTAAAACAGGTGATTGCTGAAAATAAAGTAGCTGCTTTTGTTTATGAGCCTTTAGTTCAGGGTGCCGCAGCTATGAAAATGTATGATTTAAATGGGTTGCAATCACTTTTAGCTTGTTGTAAAGAGAATGATGTCTTGACGATAGCGGATGAAGTGATGACAGGTTTTGGAAAGACCGGGAAAAACTTTGCTTCTGAATTTCTGGAAATTAAGCCTGACTTTATTTGTATGAGTAAGGCTTTGACGGCGGGTCTTTTGCCTATGGCGATTACTAGTTGTACTCAGGAAATATATGATGCGTTTTACGATGATGATATAGCTAAAGGTTTTTTTCATGGCCATACTTATACAGCTAATCCATTAGCTTGTATGGCTGCATTGGCTGGAATTGAATTACTTGCTTCAGAGGATGTTCAGGGTAATATACAAATGGTCGTAGAGAGTCATCAGGAATTTGATCAAGAGATAAAGACTCATCCAAAAGTTGCCGGTACAAGGCAGCAAGGGGTTATTTATGCCTTGGATTTAAATATTAAAATGGAGCGCTACGGAAATTTGCGTGATATGTTATTTAAGCATTTTATGGATCAAGGTGTCTTTTTACGTCCGTTAGGAAATACCATCTATATTCTAGCTCCTTATACTATTACGAAAAAGGAACTAGAAAAAATATACGATAGTATTAAATCAGCTCTTGATTTAGTTTTGTAGTAGTGAAAGCTTAAAATTCACTCTCCAGTAAAAATATGGTTTCACCTGTGGCTTTAATTACGATATACATATCAGAATAGTTCCAGGTGTCTCCTTGTTTTGTTCCAACGATATAGAGGGAGGCTTTTCCTTTAGCACCTTCCAGCGGTACTTTGATGTCGATGTCTCCATGGTCGTTTTCATAATTGATTTTACCTTGGATCATACCTTCTTGTACAATTGGTTCGCCTAATGCTTCAATGATTTGTTTGTTTTCTTTTACCCTTGTAATGGCTTCCTCATAGGGTGTTGAGCTTTTCATCATGGTACTGACACCAAAAAAGACCGTGCCTATAAAAACAACAATGAAGATAATAATGGTAAGACAACCACCGGCAGGAATAACCCATTTCCAGTTTCTGCCCCACCAGCTTTTTTTGGGGGATAGTTCGTTCATGTGATTTAGTAGGGTTTGTTTTAGGTATCTTCTTAAGATACCCTTAATTTTGCCCAAAATACAAAAAATTGAACAACAAGGTATCTATTAAGTCAATTGCTTCTGTTTCTCCGTTGGGAATTAAGGAAAATGAAATTTGGCAGAAGTATTTAAGTGATGAACATTGTTTAGAAGAAAGGGAGTTTGGAGAATTCAAAGCTATGGTTGCTCCATTAGCAGAGGGTGCAAAGCTTGAAATTGAAAAACTTAGGGTATCGGATCAGAAATATAAAGCGCTTGATGATACGGTATTATATGCCATGTATGCTGCAAGAATGGCGATGAAAGATGCCCATTGGAGCTCAGATGATAATTTTGGGGTCAATATGGGTTCATCGAGGGGAGCAACTGCGTTGTTTGAATCTTATTATGAGGACTTTCTTTCAAGTGGTAAAACGGAAACCCTATGTTCACCAACAACTACTTTGGGCAACATATCCTCTTGGATAGCCCACGATTTACAAACTAAAGGGCCGGAAATTTCACATTCAATTACATGTTCTACGGCATTGCATGCTTTATTAAACGGAGTTGCCTGGATTAATTCAGGTATGACCAGCAAGTTTATGGTTGGTGGTAGTGAGGCTTCACTGACCCCTTTTACAATTGCCCAGATGAAGGCTCTTAAAATTTACTCCAGGGAGACTGATGCGTATCCTTGTAAGGCTTTAAACCCCGATAAACTGGGCAATACTATGGTTTTGGGAGAGGGTGCAAGTGTAGCTTGCCTTGAAAAGGGCGTGTCGGATAATGCCATAGCAATTATAGAAGGAGTTGGTTATGCTACCGAGGTGCTTCAGCATAATATTTCGATTTCAACGAACGCAGAATGTTTTCAACGTTCGATGAAAATGGCTTTGGGAAATACAAGCCCATCAGATGTAGACGTTATTGTTATGCATGCCCCCGGGACCAAAAAGGGCGACAGTTCAGAACTCAATGCCATTGAATTGGTTTTTGGAAACCAGCAGCCCGCATTAACAACCAATAAATGGAAAGTTGGGCATACCTTTGGAGCATCGGGAATGTTAAGCCTAGAGCTCGGAATAATGATGTTGCAGAAGCAAAAGTTTATTAATGTACCTTATTTAAATTCAAATATGGAGCCGGAGAAGATTAGAAAAGTGATGGTGAATGCAGTGGGCTTTGGGGGGAATGCGGTGAGTGTTCTTTTAAGCTTATAGTTGTTTCAAATAAAATATATTGAACCAGAACTACATTAGGCAAAAAATGATTTGTTATTTTTGACGCATCGAAAGTTTGGCTTAGGGATGGAGCAAGAATGTTTAAGGATTTTAAAATGCATTGATTTTTTTAAACATCTAGCGAATTGTCCGACTCTTTTGGAGGAGCCTGTAAATTAAGATAATATGACTGAGAACAGACACAATTGGACAAAAGAAGAAGTTTTAGCAATATATAATAAGCCACTGATGGAGTTGCTTTATGAGGCAGCAACGATACACAGAGAGCACCACGACCCGAATACGGTGCAGGTTTCTACTTTATTATCTATAAAAACCGGTGGTTGTCCGGAAGATTGCGGATACTGTCCACAAGCAGCCCGATATCATACTGATGTTGAGGGGAATGACCTGATGTCTGTTCAGCAAGTAAAAGCTCAGGCATTAAGGGCGAAACAAAGCGGGAGCTCGAGAGTATGTATGGGAGCAGCCTGGAGAAATGTAAAAGACGGACCGGAATTCGAAGAGGTATTGGAAATGGTACGTACCATCAATAAACTTGATATGGAGGTTTGTTGTACACTAGGGATGCTTACTGAAAATCAGGCTCAGCGTTTGGCAGAGGCTGGGTTATATGCTTACAATCACAACCTGGACACATCGGAAGAATACTATAAAGAAGTGATTTCAACCAGAGGGTATGAAGACCGTTTACAGACTATTGATAACGTTCGTAAAACAAACGTAACTGTCTGTAGTGGAGGTATTATTGGAATGGGAGAGAAGTTGGAGGACAGAGCCGGGATGTTGGTGTCATTATCTACGTTAAATCCTCATCCTGAATCGGTTCCTATTAATGCTTTGGTTGCAGTTGAAGGTACGCCAATGGAAGAACAGCAACCCGTAGAAATATGGGATATGTTGCGCATGGTAGCAACTACCAGAATCGTCATGCCAGAAACTCAGGTTAGGCTATCTGCAGGACGAACGCAAATGAGCAGAGAAGGGCAGGCTATGTGTTTCTTTGCCGGGGCAAATTCTATTTTTGCAGGTGATAAATTATTAACAACTCCTAATCCTGATGTGAATGAGGATATGGAAATGTTTAAAATGTTAGGGCTTAATCCTCAAAAGCCATTTACGAAAAAAGTACAGCCGCAAACTACTGAAGCTGGCGACTCAAAGTATAAACCGTTAGGGGAAAAACCTAAATGGTCGCGTCCTGGTCATGTCATTGATAAAAATGAAGAGGCCAAAGCGAAAGCTCAGCATGCTAAAGCCGATAAGTAGGCTTTAGCAGTTGCAAAGTCAGGCATTTTAGTATCTTTATCTGGTTATAATTAATTGGTTTGCTATGAGGTTGCAGAAAATACCCAGGGTAAAAACAATAAGCAAAGAAGACTTTATTGAGAATTATCTAAGACCACAAAAGCCTGTGGTTATTGAGCAGCTGACGGCTGACTGGGATGCCTTTAATAAATGGAGTCTTGAATATATCTCTGAGATTGCGGGGGACAAAATTGTGCCTTTATATGACGATCGACCGGTAGACTATAAAGATGGATTTAATGAACCTCATGCCAAGATGAGGATGAAAGATTATATAGATCTTTTAAAAACAGAGCCAACTGATTATCGCATCTTTCTTTATAATTTGATGAAAGAGGTGCCACAACTGCAAAAGGATTTTAAATGGCCTGATATTGGATTGCGTTTAGTTAAGCAATTACCGATGTTATTTTTTGGCGGAGCGAATAGTAAAGTGTTTATGCATTTTGATATCGACTATTCGAATATTCTTCATTTTCATTTTCATGGAAAGAAACGATGTGTCATTCTTCCTCCTGATCAGAGCAAATACTTGTACAAAGTACCGCATGCCTTAATTTCCAGAGAAGATATAGATTTTGATAATCCGGATTATAAAAAATGGCCAGCGTTGAAATATGCAGAGGGCTATGTTACAGATTTAAATCATGGAGAAATGCTTTTTATGCCAGAGGGATATTGGCATTATATGAAATATGTAACTCCCGGATTTTCAATGAGTTTACGGGCCTTTCCAAGGAAATTTTCAAATCTTGCGAAGGCAGCATATAATGTACTTGTGATGCGTCATTACGACAATTTAATGCGTAGGGTTCAGGGACAAGCCTGGATCGATAAAAAAAATGAAAAGGCTTTCGTGGAGACCCATAAGAAGTTGGGTATTAATTGAAGGAATAAATATTTCATTTATGGAGAATGATTTTAACTCTTAAGATTTATTCAGTATTATAGCCTGTAAGCAGTAAAAATTAAGCTTCATGAATAAATCAGTACTCAACAATTATTTTCACTCTTTGTTCCCCATAGAAAAGGAGATTGTGGTTCAAATTACTGAAAAATTTACCTCTTTTAAATTGCATAAGAACACCGTACTGATCGATAAGAATGAAATTAGTTCCAAAACTTATTTTTTGGAGGAAGGTTATATGCGTTCTTATATTTTGAATGAAGATAATGAGGAGGTCACCACTAATATTTATGTTGCTCCATGTTTTGTGAATGATTTTTTATCGTTTTTCAAACAACAGCCTACCCGGGAAATTTATCAAACAATCACTGCATGTTCTTTTTGGGAAACGAGCTTGGAAAATGTTCAGTCTAATTTTCATAATATTCCTGAATTCAGGGAATTTAGCCGACTTTTGTTTGTGATAAATTATCATAAACTGAAGGACAGGACCATTGAGATGGCGAGTCAAAAAGCTGAAACAAGGTATTTAAATCTTCTTGAACAAAACCCCAATGTATTTCAACATATCCCTTTAAAAGTTATAGCTTCTTATCTGGGTATTACAGATAGTTCTTTAAGTCGTATAAGAAAAGATATTGGCAAATATTAATTTCTTGTCATTTGACAAGTGATCGTTATCTTATCTCTTTCGAGATTTGCAAAAAACATAGATTATATGAACAAAAAGAACATTGCAATTGTTGGACTCGGAGGAGTTGGAGGATATTTTGGATTTAAAATAAATCAGAGAAATGAAGAGTTACAAAATAACAGAGTATCTTTTATAGCCCGGGAAAGGACTTATAAAACTTTAAAAGAAAACGGACTAAGGTTACACTCGCCGGAACATCAAAATACTATTACCAGCCCAGATGATCTTTTTCAAAGTGTATTAGATTTAAATAACCCTGATTTAGTTTTAATTTGCGTAAAGGAATATGATTTAGAAAGTGTTTGCCGGCAATTATCGAAGGTCATTTCCAAAGATACGATTCTATTACCTCTTATGAATGGGGCCAATATATACGATAGAATACGTGCGGTAATTCCTGAAAACGTTATACTCCCTTCTTGTGTTTATGTTGCTTCTCATATAAGGGAAAAGGGTATAATTGAGCATAAGGGAAGGCCAGGAAAGCTAATTTTCGGAAATGATCCGGAGCACCTGGATGCCGGGTTGTTATGGGTTAATGATTTAATGAAGGCAAGCGGTATCGATTATGAGTTTAAAGATGATCCGTTGACTGATATCTGGACAAAATTTATTTTTATAACAAGTTTTGGGATGGTCACTGCTAAATACAATTCTTCTATTGGAACGGTTTGTTGCGATTCTGTACAAAAGGCAGAAGCAACGGAAATAATGAAGGAAGTTAAGCTGATTGCAGCGAAAAAGGATATATTTTTGCCTGACAATATTATAGAACAAACTTTTGATAAAGCCGCGACATTTCCAAAAGAAACGCCCACTTCTTTACAGTTAGATGTGAATTCCGGAAAAGATAATACAGAATTAGAATTATTTGCCGGAGCTATTGTAACTTATGGAAAGGAATTGAATATAGAAACACCTGTAACCCAACGAATGTATGCAGAATTACAGCGTGTTGTTAAGGGAGTTTAAGAATTCACATTGATCCGGATGATTTAAATAGCTATCAATTATATGGCTGAAATAACTGAAGAACATAAGGTTCCAAAACAGATAGCTCCGATACGATTACAAGAGTACGGGGTTGGAATTTTTTATGCCTTGCCTACTAAGTCGGGATTGAAAAAAGCCCTTAAAAAAGAGTATATAAGGGTTAATGGGGTTATAGCGAGTACAGCAACTTTCATAAAAGGAGGGGAGATAATCGAATTAAATATTCCAGTAGCCACCACACCTCAGAAACAATTGATCTTTAAGTTGAAAGTATTGTTTGAGGATGAATACCTGGCACTTGTTCATAAACCTGCAGGAATTTTAGTAAGTGGTAATAGCTTTTATACGATTGCAAATGCCTTATCACAGAATTTAAAACTCAGTACACAGTCTGATGCTACTAAACCACAGCCTGTTCATCGGTTGGATTATGCTACCACCGGAGTTTTACTGGTCGGAAAAACAAGCAAGGCAATTCGAGCACTTAATAAGCTGTTTGAGGACAAGGCAATTCAAAAAACCTATTATGCCATTGCTATTGGTGAAATGGACAAGGAAGGGGTGTTAAATGAACCCATAGATGGCAAAAAGGCAAGTTCTGTGTATAAAGTTGTTCAAACAGCAGATTCTCCACGATTCAATAAATTAAATCTTGTTCAACTGGAACCGCAAACGGGTCGACGCCATCAATTACGTAAACACCTATTTGGTATCGGACATCCGATATTGGGAGATAAGGAATATTTTTTGAAAGGTTTGGTGCTGAATGGTAAAGGTGTTTATTTGCATGCCTGTGGTTTAAAATTCATTCACCCAATCACGAATGAGGCCATGGAAATTAAAGATCCTCTGCCAAAAAAGTTCTTAAAGATATTTCCGGATTCGGAGGTTATTTAGGGTGATTTTTTTCTTTCAATCATAGTTTAGCGGTTACTTACTGTGCTTTAGGAGAAATTGTCTATCAGAAAGCTCCTTTTGTCCATTTTAAAAGCCTTTAGCATTATGAACCTTTGTATCGTCGATATTGACAAAGAATTTAAATACTTAAAACGATGCAAAGAATTGAAGCACTTAATCCTGAACAAACTACAGGGCCGTCTAAAGATTTATTTGAAGCGATACAGTCTAAATTAGGAATGGTTCCTAATATGATGAGAACAATGGGGAATTCTCCAGCAGTACTAGGTGGGTATCTTTCACTGAGTGAATCCTTGGGTAAAAGTACCTTGGGAGGAAAATTAGGGGAGTTAATAGCACTTACGGTAGCCAATGTTAATGGATGTAATTATTGTAATGCTGCTCATTCATTTATAGGTGAAAAGTTAGTTGGTATTGATGCCAATACTATTGAAAATGCAAAAGCTGGTAAGGGCAATGATGCTAAAACTCAAGCGGCTTTAACATTTGCTCAGGTTTTATTAGCTAAAAGAGGAAGTGTTAGTACGGAGGATTTTAATGCTGTTAAAGGGGCTGGTTATACTGATGCTGAAATTGCCGAAATTATTGGTCATACGGTATTAAATATTTTTACAAACTATTTCAATAATGCCATTGAAGTAGTTGTTGATTTTCCTGAAACTGCCTTAGTTGAAACTTCAACGTTTTAATACTTGCTTGAAAAGGGCAAGATAAATTGCTTGTCCTTTTCTTTTGCAACAAAGACAGATTTGATATGGATATTAAAAATTTAGTACCTCCGTTTACGCTTGAATCTGCTTTGATGAAGGTGCAATTGGCAGAAGATACCTGGAACACCCGAAACCCGAATAAAGTAGCTTTAGCTTATACCATAGATTCTGAATGGAGAAACCGGACTCAATTTATAAATGGAAGAAAGGAAATTATAGATTTCCTGACTAAAAAATGGAAAACAGAGCAATGTTACCGGTTAAGAAAGGAATTATGGGGATTTCGCAATAACCGAATCGCGGTTCGTTTTGAATACGAATATCGGGATGAGCATCAACAATGGTACCGTGCATATGGTAATGAACTATGGGAGTTTGATGATGAGGGGTTAATGCAAAAAAGATACGCAAGTATAAATGATCTTAAGATTGAAAAGAAGGATAGAAAACTGTAAATTTATTTTATGATGCAGAAAAGTAAGCTGACCCTGGTTAACCCGCAAACCGGTAACCTGGCGTTTAAAATTTATGATGTTGATACTTTACAGGCTTTTGACCATATTCAAAGGCTAAATTATTATGCGTTAATATGGGTTAAAAAGGGTAAAGGAACTTTAAAAGCTGACTTTTCGGAGTATAAATTTACAGCACATACCCTGATGTGTTTTTCCCCATATCAGCCCTTCATGATCATGAGTGATACAGAAGAGGTGAAGGTGACAATCATTCACTTTCATCCGGATTTCTTCTGTATACACAAACATCAAAAAGAAGTAGCTTGTAATGGCGTTCTCTTTAACAATATTTATTGCCCACCGGTAATGGAAGTCAAGGAGCCTGTTAGTAATAAACTTGAAATGTTTATGGAACAGATCAAGAATGAACTGCAGAGTGATGCATTGGCGCAGTACGAGTCGATCATATCCTATTTGAAACTTTTTCTTATTACCGCCTCGAGAGAAAAGACACAGCAATCGTTATCAGCTTACAGCCAAAAGGAAGCGCAGAATGAGGAGCCGTTTATTTTGCAAAATTTAAAAGACAGTATCGAAGAGCATTATAAGACCAAACACAGTGCAAGTGACTATGCAAGAATGTTGACGATAAGCACCAAGTCATTGGGAAAACTTACTAAAAAGCATTTTGATAAAACGATTACCAACTTAATTGCTGAACGAATCGTAATTGAGGCTAAAAGGGAGTTGTATTTAACGGATAAAACGATAAAGGAAATAGCCTATGAATTAGGGTATAGCGATGAATATTATTTTAGCCGGTTCTTCAAAAAGAATGTAGAAATATCACCTCAAATGTATAGAGAAACTGTAGGTTTTAATAGATTAGCAACAGGTAGATAAATAATTTAATTCGAAGTAGATATGAACGGGAAAACCTTAATAGAGCAATTAGACTTACAACCCCATCCGGAGGGAGGGTATTATAAGGAAACTTATCGATCTACAGAAACGACTTTGAATCGTGATGGAGAGAAAAGAAATGTGTGTACTGCTATCCATTTTCTTCTTGAAGATATGGATAAATCGCATTTTCATCGAATCCAATCTGATGAGCTTTGGTTCTTTCATAAGGGTGCGCCCCTGGAAATATATTATATATCAGAAGGTATACTTCATACCGTTGTCTTAGGTGATAATTTAGAAAAGGGGGAAAGGTTATTTTATAAAATACCTGCCAACACCTGGTTTGCGTGTAAGGTTAAAGACGAAAAGGGCTTCACCCTTGTAAGTTGTACCGTGGCTCCAGGATTTGATTTTGCTGATTTTGAATTGGCAACGAATGCTCAACTAAAGAAGGAATTCCCCGATCTGAAGAGTGTAATAGATGAATTTACATTGGAATAGCTGATAGCCTCAGATATATAATTATTGATGCTATGGGTTTCTTTGTCCCTGTCTCCATACAATTTTAAGCAAATGGACAACATTATAGAATTAATCAGAAATGAATTAAAAGAAAATAGTTCTGTTAGAGCTCGGGAGAGCGGATACCGTTTTTTTAAAGAAGAGGTAAGGCTTTATGGGGTTAAAGCGGCTGTAGTTCGTAAAATTGGTAAAGAGTATTTTAAAGAAATTAAAGTAGCAGACAAACAGACTATTTTTAATTTGTGCGAAACCTTGTGGCAATCGGGTTTTATGGAAGAATCGTTTATTGCCTGCCATTGGTCTTATTATATTCGCAAACAATACGAGCGAGAAGATTTTGAGGTTTTTAAAAAATGGGTGAATACCTATGTAAATAACTGGGCTTCGTGTGATACCCTATGTAATCATACTGTAGGAACCTTTGTAGTGATGTATCCTGAATATATAGAGGAATTAAAAAAATGGACAACTTCCGAAAACAGGTGGGTAAGGCGGGCAGCAGCAGTATCTCTGATAGTTCCGGCAAAAAAGGGTGAATTTCTGGATGATGTTTTTGATATAGCTGATAGGCTATTGTTAGATGAAGACTATTTGGTGCTAAAAGGTTACGGATGGTTGTTAAAAGTAGCCAGCCAGGTACATCAAAGAAAAGTTTTTGAATATGTAATGGATAAAAAAGATGTAATGCCTCGTACCTCTTTACGTTATGCAATTGAAAAAATGACTTCTGAAAGGAAAAAACAAGCAATGAAAAAGTAAGAAGTACACTAAAACATTCAATACAGTTTGATATGGCTATGACTAGTTTTATGGTCTCAACACTTAAAGCTGAACACTGAGTAGTAACAGCATGGAAGATACTAACGATTTATTTAATCAACTCATTTACTTTGTCATATACCATATGGCTTTCCCATCCACGATACAACAGGTAATCGGCTAATTTTTTCTTTTTTTTATACAAATTGCGTTCAGTCAGTTGATCTAAACGTTTTTTAGCCAATGCATCGAAGGTCTTATAATATGCTTTGTCAGGGATTTCCTTTAAAGCAGTTTGAATGTTGTATTTAGAGATGTCCCGAGCTTTTAATTCTCTTATAATTCGATTTCGACCCCATTTTTTATGATTGAATTTGCCACGGGCGAAACTTTTGGAAAAGCGTTCCTCATTTAAGAAGTTATGTTCTATTAAATGTCCGACGATCGTGTCTATAGCTAATGGAATCATACCCATTTGCGTTAGTTTGGCAACAACCTCTTTATGGCAGCGGTCTTGATAGGCACAATAGGCTTCCAGTTTACGTTTGGCTTCATCGACCGTATACGAACGTTTTTCAATCATGGTGTAAAGAAACGAAAAAAGATTTTTCTATATTAGAGCGAAAATTCATCGTAACAGAATTTAAAAAACTTTTAAATAGTAGTATTTAATCGTTATCTAAGGACGAAATAGGGCTATAGTTTATGGCCGGGATAAAACTTTTGAATGAGCGCTATGTTTTGGTATTCAGTGGACAATAAAAATTATAACTTTATTAATTACATATTTATATGACACACTTTTTAGGAATGATCGGCCCATGGCAGATCCTTATGTTGATTTTAATTCTTTTTATAATTCCCGTAATTTTTGCAATAATTGATATTGTTAAACATGAATTTGAAGGGTATGGAAAAATTATTTGGTTGCTAGTTGTTTTATTTTTCTACCCTATAGGAGTTATACTTTACTTCCTGATAGGAAGAAGTCAGCGGATAAAGAAGGTGTGATTGTTCTAATCGCTTGTTTTTCATGGTTGTAGAAGGCAAATTTTTCTTAACTTCATAGTCCATTAAGGAAAGATCCTGGTTATTAGGGTCTGAATTGCTAACCGTCAAACAAAATAACTCATGAAAAACTTTTCATCATTTTTGGTGTTAGGGTTGCTGTTGATAGGCGTTACCGCTCAATCACAGAATGTAAACGACACCAGATTGTTAAATTCCCCTGCAATTAGTAATGACCAAATCGCATTTGTTTATGCTGAAGACCTATGGATCGCTGATAAAGATGGCTCGAATCCAAAACGATTAACTATCGATGAAGGAAGGGAGTCGAATCCGGTTTTTTCACCGGATGGGTCTATGATCGCATTCAGTGCGGAATACGATGGGAATACCGATGTGTTTGTGATTCCTTCAACAGGAGGAGTTCCTAAACGATTAACCTGGCATCCTTCGTGGGATATTGTTAGGGGTTTTACTCCGGATGGAGCGGTGTTATTTAACTCCAGACGTACGAATTATACGAATCGACACGCAAAGCTGTATACTGTAAGTGTGGACGGAGGGCAGCCAAAAGAATTGCCCATTCCCACGGTTTTTAGAGGTACTATTTCAGGCAATGGAAATTACATAGCCTATAACCCGAATTACGAAGCATTCAATCAATGGAAGCATTATCGCGGTGGTACACAAGCCCGTATTTGGGTGTATAACAGGAGCAATAAAAGAGTAAGTGAAATTCCGAAGCCGGCATCGGGGTCAAATGATGCGCATCCGCAATGGATTGGGAATAAGGTGTACTTCAGAAGTGA
Organism: Zhouia amylolytica; assembly: GCF_900116365.1. GTDB lineage: Bacteria > Bacteroidota > Bacteroidia > Flavobacteriales > Flavobacteriaceae > Zhouia > Zhouia amylolytica. The sequence goes on from NZ_FPAG01000004.1 coordinate 259,560, forward strand.
TAGAAATGGTGAATTCAATTTATTCTCTTATGATATTAATACCAAAGAGGTAGATCAACATACTAATTATACTGATTTCCCGGTTATAGGAATGGGCTCGAATGGTGAAGAGCTCATTTATGAACAGGGTGGGTATTTACATATTTTCAATCCGGAATCAAACTCCAGTGAGAAAATAACGGTGGGTATAGCTACCGATTTACTTGAAATGAGGCCGCGGTTTGTTTCGGGGGCTAATTATATTCGAAGTGCCGGTATTTCACCTTCAGGAGTCAGAGCAGTATTTGATTTTAGGGGTGACATTGTTACTGTGCCAGCTGATAAAGGTGACGTCAACTATATCACTCAGACCCCCGGGGTTCATGAAAAGGAGCCTCAATGGTCACCTGACGGAAAGAATATCGCTTATTTTTCTGATGTAAGTGGAGAATATGCCATTCACTTGAAAGATATACAAAGTGATAAGGTAACTTCTATAACCCTCGATGGAACGGGGTTTTATGCGTATTTAAATTGGTCGCCGGATAGTAAGAAATTAACCTTTGTAGATAACGGAAGGAACCTCTACGTGCTGGATGTTTCATCAAAAAGAATTAAAAAAATAGCTACCGATACCCTTTATATTCCGGGTGCTTTCAGGGATATGTTTGGTTCATGGTCGTACGACTCTAATTTCATCACTTATACCGTCATTACAGAAACGAACTTTGAACAGGCATTTATATACAGCCTGAAAAACAGTAAATCATATCCTATATCTGATGGTTTGTCTAATGTGTCTGAACCAATTTTTGATCCGGGAGGAAAGTATGTGTATATGCTAGCCTCAACGGATGCCGGTCCGGTTGTAAATTGGTTTGATCAATCGAATCAGGATATGGAAATGACAAATTCCATTTACCTGGTGACCCTTAGGGAAGATATAATTTCGCCCTTGGCCAAAGAAAATGATGTAGAAGTATTGGATGAAGACGCAAGTGACTCGAAAAAGGATAAAAAAGATAAATTGCTGGAAATAGATTTTGATGGTTTGCAGCATAGAATTATAGATCTACCTGTACAACCCGGAATGTATTCAGGGTTGGCATGTCCTGAAGAGGGGAACTTATATTATATGAATTTTCTACCTCATAGTGGATATTCAAGTCCGCAACCCTTGATGCATTTTGATTTGAAAAAGCGGGAAGCCAAAGAAGTGCTAAAGGCGAATCAGTTTGTTATTTCAGCTGATGGTAAAAAGACTTTAATTCGTAGCGGTAGTTCGTGGAATGTAGCTGATACAGGTAAAAAACCTGATAATGGGGGTGTGAAAGTAGATATGATTAAAATTAAAATAGACCCGGTTAAAGAATGGAAAAATATTTTTGATGAAGCATGGCGGGTGAACAGGGATTATTTTTATGACCCGGGGATGCATGGTGCTGATTGGGATGCAATGAAGGCAAAATATATCGAGTTCTTACCTGATGTTGTATGCAGAAGCGATTTGTATCGGGTAATGCAATGGATGTTTAGTGAACTGGCGGTAGGGCATCATCGGTTTCAAGGGACAGGAGATCGTTTAAATAATCCGGAAACCGTAAATGTAGGATTGTTGGGGGCAGATTATGAAATAGCTAATAACAGATATAGGTTTAAAAAGATATACGGTGGATTAAACTGGACCCCTGATTTAAGATCTCCGCTTACTGAACCGGGAGTGAATGTGAAAGAAAGGGAATATCTAATAGCTGTTGATGGTGTTGAGGTAACTGCCGATGATAATTTATTTAGTTATTTTGAAAATAAAGCGGGTAAGATTACCTATTTAAAAATAGGAAGTAATTCCAGTGGTTCGAATGCCAGAGAGGTGAAGGTGGTTCCAATAGGAAATGAGGATGCGTTGAGAAACCGGGCGTGGGTTGAAGAAAATATTGAGAAGGTAAACAAGGCCACAGACGGGCAGGTTGCTTATGTATATGTGCCTAATACTGCCGGTGCCGGTCATGAATATTTCAAACGCTATTTCTTTCCTCAGGTGAATAAAAAGGCAATTATTGTTGATGAGCGTTATAATGGTGGTGGACAGTTAGCCGATTATTATATTGACATTTTAAGAAAGCCTTATCAATCACATTGGAATTTTAGGTATGGGAAAGATTTAAAGGCGCCCAATGCCTCTATACAAGGTCCTAAGGTGATGCTGATTGATGAAACGGCTGGTTCCGGAGGGGATTATTTACCGTGGATGTTTAGAAAGTATGAGCTTGGTACCCTGATAGGGAAGAGAACCTGGGGTGGGCTCGTTGGTATACTCGGATATCCGGAATTTATTGATGGGGGCAGCGTTACGGCTCCTAATGTAGCATTTTATAGCGAAAAGGGATTTAGGGTTGAAAATGAAGGTGTTGCTCCTGATATAGATGTTGAACAATGGCCTAAAGAAGTTATTGAAGGACGCGACCCACAATTGGAAAAGGCGATTGAGGTTGTATTGGAAAAATTAAAAGAATATCAGCCCAATTATCCTTCTCGTCCAGCATACCCAAACAGGGTGAAAGGGCCGGATCGGAACTAGAAGTATTTGAAGCATAATAGGAAAGGGGGTGTGCCCCCTTTTTTTTGTTAGATATTTTAAAGGGTGAGTAGCGATTGACTACTTATCATACCAGTTTTTCAATGTCTGTATAATGGGCTAAATTGAGCAAAAAATATAACATGAAATTATATCTTCCTGCATTGCTCTTCACTTTTGTATTCATAATTGCTTGTAATCCAAGAGGGAACCGTGGTAATGATTCAGCTTCAATAATAAGTACTCATGAAACTGGGGTGAAAGACTTTAACCGTCCTATGATGGGATGGGCGAGCTGGAATGCATACAGGATCAATATAAGTGAAGAAATTATTCAATCTCAGGCAGATGCCATGGTGTCCTTGGGTTTGGATACGCTGGGGTATGAATTTATAAATATTGACGATGGTTATTTCGGAGGGCGGGATGAAAATGGTGCTCTTATAGCCCACCCGGTTAAATTTCCCAATGGAATGAAAGCATTGTCGGATTATATTCACAATAAAGGGTTAAAAGCAGGTATATATACTGATGCGGGGATTAACACCTGTGCGTCATATTGGGATAAAGACACCATAGGTACCGGGATGGGGCTGTATGGTCATGAGTATAATGATTTAAGTGTTTTATTAAACAAATGGAATTATGACTTTTTAAAAGTCGACTGGTGTGGAGGTCAATGGATGGGACTCGATGAGCAAACCAGGTATACCGAAATAGGAGGTTTGATAGCGGAAATTAAACCAGAAGTTTTATATAATGTATGCAGATGGAAATTCCCTGGTAAGTGGGTTACACAGGTTGCTGATTCCTGGAGAATCTCAGGAGATATAGCCAATAACTTTAATTCTATTTTGCATATTATTGATCAAAATGCAGATTTGTGGAAGTATGCATCTAATGGTCATTATAATGATATGGATATTTTACAGGTAGGTAGAGGGATGACCTATGATGAAAATAAGGTTCATTTTTCCATGTGGAGTATGATGCATTCACCGTTAATTTTGGGGAATGATCTAACCAAGATGAATGAGGAGACACTCCAAATTATAAGTAATAAGGAAATTATAGCCCTTAATCAGAGTTCTTTTGTGTATCAGGCCAGACGGGTGGTAGATCATGGCGAATTGGAAATTTGGGCTAAGCCATTGGTTTCAACGGTAAGTGGCGAAGTTGCCGTAGGCTTGTTAAACAGAAGTGCCGAATCGGCCAATATCACATTGGAGCTTGCAAAAGTTGGAATCAACTCCTCGAAAGGTTACACTATGAGAGATTTATGGGAGAAAAAGGATTATCCAGTTTCTAAGCAAGATTCAGTTACCATGGAGGTTCCTGGGCACGGTATTGTGGTGTTGAAGATAGAAGGTACTGCTATGCCTTTTAATGTGTTTCAGTATGACGATAAGGAATAGGCAGGCTATTGTTTAAACTTTATTAGAAGTTGAGATTTGAATGCTCCGGGCCAGTTTGCTATCTTTAAGGAAAACGGTGTTTTATGAAAGAGTCAAAGCGCTTGGTTATGGAATGGTTTTCGAAATGGAGTTCCGGAGATTTTACCAATCTGCCAATTTCTGCTAATTTCTCACATACAAGTCCTTTTGGCACCATAGAAGGAAAGCAAGGGTACATAGACTTAGTGGCTGCGAATAAGGATAAATTTCTAGGCTATACCTTTTCGATTATTGATGGTGTTTATGAGCAAGATAAAGCATGTGTGCGTTACAAGGCTGTTCAGGGTGATTTCGAATTGGAGGTGAGTGAATGGTATTATTTTAAAGAGGCAAGTATTGATAAAATTGTGGCTTATTACCATATAGGTGACATTAGAGAAGACAGGAAACTCCAGCCTTAACCGACGTATGTAATCTGGTAAACATCCAAGTTGGTTTTTTATCGTTGAGAATTTCTTTGGAGGAGGGATTTTAGTAAATTTATTAGAAGTGCCATTGACTTATCTTATGCTGGGAATAATTTAAAACCTGGCATTATGAAATTCTTTTTGTTGTTTGTTTTCGTTTTAACTGCAAGTGCATCAGCTCAAAATCTTCATCAAACCACAGGGTCATTCATTCGGGTGTTTAATCTCGATGGCCAAAAAATAGCCAATGGGAAAATCGTTTCTATGACGACAGATACCCTGAGCCTCTTTAGTGCTAAAAAGGTTAGAGATATTCCATTAGAAAAAATCGGGCTATTTAAAACTAAGCGAGATATGGGGCACACGATAGGTTTAGGGGCAGCTGTAGGGTGTATTTTAGGTGGGGTTGCAGCTTATGCTGGAGATGATGGTCTTTTCATGACTCGGGGAGAGTTCGTCGTTGCCGGAGGGATATCAGGTGCTGCTGAAGGAACAGCAACCGGAAGCGTCATTGCTATTACAAAAAAGCGAAAAGTTTATGTGATTAATGGTGTCAAAAACTGTTGGGAATTATTCAGGATATCCATGAGTTCAATTATGCCTAAAGTTAGTGAAGATTATAATGATGCATTACAACCAAAGACCAATACCATACATCAATAAAATTGATGCATAATGTGCTCTTTTCATAGTTTTGAAGGTTAAATAAATAATAGATTAAGAGCGCCTAAATGTTTAGAATTATTTGGTTACTACTACTTGTGTTACTGTCCTATTTTGGGGTAGCCCAAAATACAAATGACAAGCATATAATTACCTTGCCTATTTCAGAAAAAGAAGGGTTTGGTCCCTTCTCCCCGGAGTTTAAAGAATTAACGTATGATCCTGATGAATTTATAACGGATGAATGGAGTAATACCATAGAGACTGTTAGTGGTATTCCGGAGGATTGGGATAAACCTGTTGTTAAGCGTATTATTTTTGACATCTACCAGTTTACCTATCAAAATTATAAATTGGGAGCCATAAGTGAAGATTTCTTCAATCGAGTGAAGGTGTTGTGGCAGTGGGATCTCACTAACAGAGATCTTTCGGAGCAACCCATTCGTTGTTATACGCATATTGTAATGCATAAAACTCCTGGAGGCATCATTGAGTATAAAATTGATACAAATAATAATGATGATTTTAGTGATGATCGCATTATTTCATCGCCGATAATGGTGGTAGCGTTGGGAAATGAGGCAGGTGAGGAATATGCTCCCATGGTGCAATATGAGGCTTTTGTAAAGGGAGGTGTGGTTAAGAAATCGATTCCGGTGTTGATAGCCCAAAGTGGAATGAACAGGTTGTTATATAGTTTTCCGGTATATAAGGAAGCTACATTCAAAGGTGAGTCTCTGATATTGAGAGGAGATATTGTAAGTACCACATTTGATAAACGTACACTTATTGGGATTAAGGCGGATAAAGAGAATTTTAAGCCTATAGCAAAGGAGGGTATTTTAAAAATTGACGGGGTAAGTTATCAGAATATGGGTGTTGATGCCAATGATCAGTTGTTGCTTTTAGGGGAGAAGCCAAGTAATAAAAAGCGTGTTTATAAAAAACCAAATGTTGGGGATGATGCCATCGCTTTTTCCGGTAATGAATTTACTACCAACCAAAAAATAAGTCTTAGTGACTTTGAAGGTAAGTACTTATATCTTGAGTTCTGGGGGAGTTGGTGTGGTCCGTGTATGAAGGAGATCCCAAATGTTAAATACGCAAAACAAAATTTAGATCCTGCTTTGATATCTTTTCTGGGAATTGCATATGACAGGCCGGCGGAACTTGCTAAAACCATTAAAAAGAAAAAAATCACCTGGCCACAAATCCTTCATAACGGTGATAATAAGATTGCAGATATTTACGATGTTCAGAATTTCCCAAAATCGTATTTGATAGATCCTGACGGGAAGATAATTGCTGAAGATCTCAGTGGTAGCAAATTGATAAAAATTTTACAAAAGTATATTAACAAACGGTCTGAATGATTTAATAGCTTTGTGGTAAATCTAGCAAAGTAATTATGCAAAGTATAGCAGTTTTTTGTGCTTCCAGTAATGGTTGTGACTCTGATTTTGAAAAAATAGCTTATTCAGTTGGGGTTAAATTAGCAAACCAAAAAATTAAAATCGTTTATGGTGGTTCTAATGTTGGTTTAATGGGGGCTGTGGCAGACGGTGCTTTAAATGGTGCCGGAGAGGTTACGGGGGTCCTTCCAACTTTTTTACAGGAAAAGGAGATCGCGCATGATGGTCTAACAGAATTAATTCTGGTCGACTCTATGCATGAACGGAAAATTAAGATTTTCGAAATGTCGGAGGGGTCATTAACCTTACCGGGTGGTTTCGGTACGATGGATGAACTATTTGAAATGCTTACCTGGGCACAACTAGGAATGCATCATAAACCGATAGGGGTTTTGAATATAAAGGGGTATTATGACCCGTTAATTCAGTTGGTTGACAGCATGACTAAAAATGGTTTGTTGAAACAGGAAAATAGAAACATGATATTGTTTGAAGATGATTTAGATCGATTACTGCAAAGAATGGAGCATTATGCAGCTCCTAAGGTAGGTAAATGGATTACAACGAATCGGATATAAAATTATATAGGATCAGGTTCCAGGGATAGTTATAAATAAAAAACCACGCATAAATGCGTGGTTTTTTTTATTTCAATATTTTTCCGTTTTTATCTTTGAAACGGTATTCTAAATACGTGTAAGCGTCTCTTGGTAAAATCTTTACCCATTTTTTGTGTTCTAAAAACCATTTAGAACGGATGGATGGAAATCCTTTTGTTAGATAAGCGGCTATAAACGGGTGTGTGTTTAAAATGATTCCGTTTTTAGCTTTATCATTTTTAATAATTCTTTCAAGATCAAAAGTGATTTTATCAATCAAAACGATAGGAGCTTCCACTTCGCCATTGGCATTAGGGTTGTCCTCTCTTGTTTTAATTGTTAACTCCTGTCTTACTCTTTGTCTTGTAATTTGTATCAAGCCAAACTTGCTAGGGGGAAGGATCTTGTGTTTGGCTCTGTCGTCACTCATTTCTTCTCTTAAATGGTTGTATAATGTTCTTCGGTTTTCGGCATCAGACATATCAATAAAATCTACTACGATGATACCTCCCATATCCCGAAGTCGAAGCTGTCTCGCAATTTCAGTTGCTGCAATAAGGTTTACTTCCAGTGCAGTTTCTTCTTGCGATTTAGCTTTATTGGATCTGTTACCACTGTTAACATCTATAACGTGAAGTGCTTCGGTATGTTCAATTACCAAATAGGCACCTTTACTCATAGATACAGTACGACCAAAAGAAGTTTTGATTTGACGTTCAATTCCGAATTTTTCAAATACCGGAACAGGAGCGTTGTACATTTTTACAATGGATTCTTTTTTTGGAGCGATATTGCTCAAATAATCCTTAATTTGATAATAAAGCGTTTCATCATCTACATGTATTCCGGTAAAAGTATCGTTAAACACATCTCTTAAAATAGAGGCTGCACGATTCATTTCACTTAATACTTTTGATGGCTGAGGTGCTTTATAAATTTTTTTGCACATTGCTTGCCAACGATTGAGCAAGTTTTGCAAGTCTTTGTCCAGTTCGGCGACTTTTTTGCCTTCGGCTACAGTACGGACAATAACTCCAAACCCTTTAGGTTTAATGCTTTGTACGAGCCTTTTAAGTCTATCTTTTTCATCTTTGTCTTCAATTTTCTGAGAAACAGAAATTCGATTCGAAAAAGGCACCAACACCAAGTATCTTCCGGCTATTGAAAGTTCGGAACTAATTCTTGGGCCTTTGGTTGAGATAGGCTCTTTTACAATTTGAACGAGAATAGATTGATTGGCTTTAATAACATCATTAATAACGCCATCTTTGTCTATGTCTTCTTCAAATGGGAAATCTTTTAAAGAGAAATCTTTTAATTTACCTGTGCTTACACGTTTGATAAACTTTAACAAAGAAGAGAGTTGAGGTCCGAGATCGTGATAGTGCAAAAAAGCATCTTTTTCGTATCCTACATTTACAAATGCAGCATTTAAACCCGGAACTGGTTTTCTGACTTTGGCAAGCATAATATCGCCTACTGCAAAATCAGAACTGTTTTCTTCTTTGTGTAATTCTATCAGTTTTCCATCCTTTAATAAGGCAAAATCAACGTCAGAGGAACCAGATCGAACAATTAATTCTTTATTCACTCTGAATTGGTTTGTATCGACCCATAATTGGGAAGATGGATTAAACAAAATATTTTATTACACAGGTTCCTGTTATGAAACAGGATTAAACCCGGCGAAACCCCATAGGAAATCTATGAAATTTCTATTTCAATGAACAAACTGTTTTAAAAAGAAAAAGTAGTTGAAGAACTACTTTTTCTTTTTGTGGCGGTTAGCTCTTGCTCTTTTCTTACGCTTGTGCGTAGCCACCTTATGTCTTTTTCTTTTTTTACCGCTTGGCATAGGGTATAAATTTTATAGTTAATAAATTATTTTACGTCTACGTTCGCTTTAACGCCCTCTACAAATACTTTAGCTGGTTTAAAAGCAGGAATGTTGTGTGCAGGAATCTTGATGGTTGTGTTTTTAGAGATGTTTCTCCCGGTTTTTTCAGCTCTTGTTTTAATTATAAAACTACCAAAACCTCTTAAGTAAACATTATCTCCATTCTCTAAGGAGTTCTTTACTTCTTCCATAAAAGTTTCTACAGTTGCCTGTACATCTCCCTTTTCCATGCCAAGTTTTTCTGAAATTTTGGCTACTAGATCTGCTTTCGTCATTTTATTATTCTGTTTTTAAGACTATTATAATTTTTGGGGATGCAAATATATGAATTAATTAACCAATTAAAGAAACTCAATTAAGTTAAAATTAACCATATAACTTAGTATTTTTGACGATGTTATAAAAAAAGTGGATGTTTTCGAGTAAGATTATAGCTTGGTACAAGGAGAATATGAGGGTGCTTCCGTGGCGTAAAACAAGGGATCCGTACCGTATTTGGTTGTCAGAGATTATGTTACAGCAAACCCGTGTGGAGCAAGGTTTGCCATATTATCAAAAGTTTATAAAACACTATCCTACTGTATCTCAGCTTGCTGATGCTTCGGAGGAGGAAGTTCTTAAAATGTGGCAAGGTTTGGGGTATTATTCCCGAGCGAGAAACCTTCATGCTACTGCAAAATATGTGGCTCGAGATTTAAATGGAAAATTTCCGGATACATATAAGGAATTAAAGAAATTAAAAGGGGTTGGTGATTATACGGCTAGTGCGATTGCTTCATTTTGTTTTGACAGGCCTGAACCTGTAGTTGATGGTAATGTTTACAGGGTGCTATCTCGATACTTTGGTGTAGAAACTCCTATCAATAGTACGACTGGAATTAAGTATTTCAAGAGTCTTGCTGCCGAACTAATCGACAGATCCAGGCCTGCAGAATACAATCAGGGTGTTATGGAGTTTGGGGCCTTGCAGTGCAAACCGCAATCGCCAAGCTGCCGTGATTGTCCATTGAATGACGGGTGCGTAGCTCTGGAAAAAGACTTGATCAGTTCGCTCCCGGTTAAGCTAAAAAAAACAAAAGTTAAGGATCGGTTTTTTAATTATTTGATATTTCAATCAGGAGGAGAGACCCTAATTCAACAAAGAAAGGGGAAAGGTATTTGGCAAAATCTATATGAATTTCCTTTAATAGAGAGTGACGGAGAGCTTAGTATTGAAGAAATTGAAAATCATCCATTGTTTAAAGAGCGTTTGCAGGGGCGGGATTTTGAACTGAGCTTATATAATAGAGAAACCATTACGCATAAATTATCGCATCAACATATATATACTAAATTTTGGATTGTACATTTGCAGTCTTCAATTGAAAATGGAATTTCCTATCACGAATTAGAAGAATATCCAATGCCGGTTTTAATTGCCAACTTTGTGAAGGAATATAGTTTTTAGTTGTGGTAATTTTTTAATAATTTTGAGTTTAACACAAAAGTAACTATGAGCGGAACACTGAACAAAGTAATGTTGATTGGACATTTGGGAGATGAGGTTAAAATGACTTATTTCGATGGAGGAAATTGTATAGGTCGTTTTCCGTTAGCAACAAACGAATCATATACTAACAGGCAAACCGGTGAGCGTGTAACCTCTACCGAGTGGCATAATATAGTGGTAAGAAATAAGGCAGCTGAAATCTGCGAAAAATACCTTACCAAAGGGGATAAAATTTATGTTGAAGGAAGAATTAAGAACCGTCAATGGCAGGGTGAAGATGGACAAACCCGTTATACAACGGAGATACAAGTAACTGATTTCACATTTTTATCTGCCAAGAAAGAAGAAGGAGGAATGCAGCAATCATCTGCATCTCAACCGCAACAAAGGCAAGATCACAAACCTCAGTCTAATCCGGTTGCTCAAGAACCAGAACCAGACGACGACTTGCCATTTTAATTGTTTAACTAAACTGTACACATTTGGATCCTGAGCCCTCGAGTTTTTTATCAATTTTAATGGTTGTAGATACTGTAGCAACCACCAAGGTCATAGTTTTAGCTCTATTGTTAGCGTGTTCTGCACTTATATCGGGTGCAGAGGTAGCTTTTTTTACTGTTAATGAGAACGATCTCGATGATGATAATGGTAAAAACAGTAAAGATAAATTGGTATTGAAGCTATTAGAAACTCCCAAAAAGCTTTTCAACACGATTCTGGTATTTAATAATCTGATCAATATTTCTTTTGTGCTCCTATTCAGTGCAACCGCAAATTATTTCTTTGGCACTTTATCTTCATATTCATTAGGATTTATTGAATTGAAGTTTGTTGTTGAAGTAATTGTAGCGGCTTTCCTGATATTGATGTTTGGAGAAATTTTGCCTAAAATATATGTGACTAAAAATCAATTGCGGTTTGCGCGTTTCATGGCGCCTTCTCTGAATGTTTTAAGTAAGATACTTTCGCCTGTAAGTGTACCGATGCGTAATGCAAACAATTACTTTCAGGAGAAATGGGGTAAACAGAAATCTAATATTAGTGTAGATCAGCTATCCCAGGCATTAGAGTTGACCTCAGAAAGTGATACCACCTCAGAGGAGCAAAAAATCCTTCAAGGTATCGTTACTTTTGGAAATACAGAAACCAGGCAGGTTATGACACCCAGGATTGATGTGTTTGCGCTCAGTGAGGATACTAAATTTTCGGAAGTGTTTAAAGAGATCGTTAAAAATGGATATTCAAGAATTCCGGTATATAATGATCATATGGATAATATTACCGGTGTTCTGTATGTTAAAGATTTATTGCCTCATATAGATAAAAAATCTTTTAATTGGGTTTCTTTAAAGCGTGAAGCGTATTTTGTTCCGGAAAATAAAAAGCTGGATGATTTATTATTGGAATTTCAGGAGATGAAAAGTCATCTTGCAGTTGTAGTTGATGAATATGGAGGGACCTCCGGGCTAATTACTTTGGAAGATATTATTGAAGAAATTGTCGGAGATATTTCTGATGAGTTTGATGATGAGGATCTGATTTATTCGAAACTTGATGATAAGAATTTTGTTTTTGAAGGAAAGACGACCCTGAAAGATTTCTATCGGGTTATTCAGCTTGAAAATGAATCTATATTTGAAGAGAATAAGGGAGAATCTGAAACGATAGCTGGGTTTATTTTGGAGATTGCCGGTAGTTTTCCTAAAAAAGGAGAGCGCATAAATTATGAGAACTATACGTTTGTTGTAGAGGCATTGGATAAGAAACGTATCAAGCAAATCAAACTAACTATTAACTGATGAGAGAGATCAGAGGTCTTTTAATTATATTTTTATTGTTGAATGTTATCGCTTGTAAAGAAGATACGCTTCCAAAGCCTCAGGCTGTATTAAGATTGGAGTATCCTCAACCTCATTATGTTGATTTTCATTCGGATGATTGTCCGTTTAGTATGCAGCTTAATGGCATAGCTTCGTTGGTTCCGAAGGGTCAATGTGTTTATGATGTTAACTATGATTCTATGAAGGCTACTGTGTTTCTTACCTACAAAAGCGTTAACAATGACATTGAGAAGTTATTGAAAGATGCTGAGAAGTTAACCTATGAACACGTAGTAAAAGCGGATGCAATAGCTCCTAAGACTTTTGTGAATGAAGAGGATGGCGTTTATGGGATGTTCTTTAAAATTAGTGGTAATGCGGCTTCGCAATCACAATTTTATGTTACGGATAGTGTCAATCATTTTATAACAGGTTCGCTTTATTTTCATGCGAAGCCTAATTATGATTCAGTTTTACCCGCAGCAGATTATTTAGAAAATGACATTCGGAAAATGATGGAATCCATCAAGTGGAAGAAATAAAAAAAAGGCTACTCCAGTGTAGCCTTTTTTTTATTGATTACCAAGAAGGTCTTCGGCGTTCTTTATGCTTGAATTAATTTTTTCTTTCAGATCATTAACTTTAATATCTTCTTGTTCAAGTAATTGAATTTTTTCATCGAGACTATCTTTAGCAATAGTACCGCCAAACTGATCACCAAAATTTTTCATCCACGACATCATCATGTCATGAGATTCTTCAAGTTCTTGCTTTGCTTTCTCATAACTTTTTCCCATTTCGGTCGTGTCAATTTTACTGTCTAATTCTGTGATAAGGGTATTAATTTTACCCATTTTTGGCATCACTTCGTCATGAACTTTAAGCACTTCTTTTTTGAGAGAATCAAAAACCTCTTGTTTTGAGTTGTCATTTCCACAAGAAATCATGAGGAGTAATGCAAATAAACTGAATGCCATTTTAATTGTTTTCATAGTTGTGCTTTTTAATGAGTTGTTTATTAAATAATTAATTCCTTGAAAAAACGCTTATAAGTAAAACTTATTGAGCAATTACAAAAATAGTAATTAGGTGTATGGATAACTGTGATTTTAATGCGAATTTTGCGCCTTAACTTTTAAGTATGGGTGTACAAGGTAAAAAATGGATGTACCTTTTAGTGCTCACCTTAATTTGGGGAAGCTCTTTTATTCTTATTAAGAAAGGACTAGTGGGTTTGTCGGCAATTCAGGTAGGTGCTTTGAGAATTGTATTCACGGCTTTCTTTTTGTTTTCCGTTGGTTTCAAAAGAATGGGTGAAATTAAAAAGCAGCATTGGAAATGGATTGCTTTGTCTGGATTTTTGAGTTCTTTTTTTCCTCCTTTCTTCTTTGCAATGGCCCAGACTCAAGTGGATAGTGGTGTAGCTTCTGTGTTGAATTCACTTACCCCGTTAAACACCTTGTTAGCTGGAACACTCTTTTTTGGAATTACGACTTCACGAAAACAAGCCTATGGTGTTGTAATTGGTTTTGTCGGAACTTTGATATTAATTTTGAAAGGAGCAGAATTCAATCCGGATCAAAATTACTGGTACAGTATTTTAATTATATTATCTACATTAGGTTATGCATTAAATGTAAATATTATAAAAAAGCATCTTACTGATATCAGTGCTTTAGCGGTTACGACGGGTAACTTTGTTTTTATTGTTTTACCAGCATTCATCATTTTATGGGCGACAGGTTTTTTTGAAACTGTCATGGCATCAAAAGAGATGCAACTTTCTGTGTTGTACGTTACAATACTTTCTTTGTTTGGAACTGCATTTGCGAAAGTTCTTTTCAATAAATTGATACAAATAGCAAGTCCTGTATTTGCTTCTTCGGTTACTTATACAATGCCTTTATTGGCTATATTATGGGGCGTGCTGGATGGTGAGAGTTTTAGTTTTCTGCAGTTGATGGGGGGGTGTATTATTTTGGTTGGAGTGTATTTGGCAAATAATCGAAAGAAATGATATGACGGAGAATTATGTATGAAGAAGCCCTTTGCTGCGTTAACTTTTTCTGTAGCTATTTAGATAGGTAGATAGATTCTGATATTTTGAACGTATTAAAAAAGGGAGCTTATTGCGCTCCCTTTCGATTTGTTAATAAGAATAAATCATTAATTAAAATCGGCATCTGAAACGCCTTCGTTGATTTTTATTTCTTTTACTTCAAAGTCCATTTTTTGTGGTCCAAAAGTTTGGGACATTGTATAAGGAAATTTAATACCATCAACTTCTTTGTAGTTGTTGTAATAAATGGATGATGAAAAATCTTGTCCGTTTTGTTTGGTAGAAATTAGATCCTTAACCTTTAATCCGCTTTCAATACTGTAGAAGCTCGTTAGCTTATCAGAGACTTTTAATGCGTAAGCATCTTGCCCATCTACATTTTCAATACCGTTAAGTGATATATCACTATTGTTTATGTATTTTAATTCAGGGAAGGTGGTAGCGGTTAATTTAGATGATTTCAGATCTTCTTCGGACATTTCTTTTCTTTGACCCTGAACTACCGTATATCCTTTATCTCCGTTTACAACTTGTTTATTTAGTGAATTCCCCATCATCTTGATGTCTACAGCCATTTGATTGTTTGGAGTTGTTTTAACTTCCATGTTTATTGACATACCCTGCATTTCAGCTTCGGCAGTTTTATATATGGATTTTACCATTTTGAGTTTATCAACGCCTCCGATAGCCTTAAGATATTTTTCTACGACATTGTTTGCGGTTAGTCCTTCCGGAACCGTTTTTTTAAATTCCGGCTTTTCTACCTCCTTAGCGAACTTGTCATAGTATTTGATCACTGTCGATTTGCCATTCAATTTTGTGTTTTCAAGTCCATCGATAACATCACTGCCTTTTCCTACGATAACAATTCTGGCATTGTCATACAAGAAATATTTGTTGGCTGCGTTTTTAACGTCTGCCACGGTAACAGCATTAATTTTTTGAAGATATGTTTCGTAGAAATCTTCAGGAAGATTTTGAGTTTTAATATTCAATGCATAGCGGGCTACCGTACTTGGGTTTTCTAGCGCCATCACAAAATTTCCAAGGTATTTAGCTTTGGCGTTTTGAAGTGTTTCTTCTTTTACGTCTTCAGTTCTGATACGATTGATCTCTTTCATGAATTCGACCACAGAGCTGTCTGTCACCGCATTTCTCACCTTTGCTGAGGCCTGGAATAAACCGGCTCCATACTTATCCGTGTTAACCGATGATCTGGCTCCATAAGTGAAACCGTGTTCTTCTCTAAGGTTCATGTTAAGGTAGCTTCCAAAACTTCCACCCAGGATATGATTGGCCATTAAGGCGTTAAAATAGTCAGGGTCCGACATTTTTAAATCTATATTATTAACCACTTTGATTTCTGATTGAACGGCATTAGGCATGTCGACAAAATTAATCTGCGTGTATTGTAGATTGTTAGGAGCGGAGTAGGACACTTGTGGTGCCTTGGCCTTATTCCATATTGAGAAGTTCTTTTTTACTAATTTTTTAGTTTGCTTACTATCAACATCTCCAACAATAACCAGGTAGGCTTTTTCGGGAGCAAAATACTGACTGTAAAAATTTTTAATATCATTAAGAGTGACATTATTTACAGTTTCTTCCGTAATGAATTCTCCATAAGGATGTTCTTTACCATAAGCCAGGGCATTTTTAACTCTGTTTGAAATGGCGGCAACATCTTTTTCCTGTGATTTTAACCCTGTAAGAAGTTGTTCTCTTTGTTTTTCGAACTCTTCTTGTGGGAATACAGGATTCAATGCTCCGTCAGCCATTAGTCCCAGAATCTCCTCGAAATATTTGGAAAGACAGCTTGCCGACGCTCCATTTGATCCATAATTAATACTGGCACCGAGATAATCGATTCGTTCGTTAAAGGCATCTTTGCTCATGTTTTTTGTTCCACTTCCTAAAACGGAGCCAGTTAGACTTGATACACCTGCTTTGTTGCCTTCATAGATAGGTGCATTGTCGATACTTAGACTCACAGATACTCTAGGGAGTTTATGGTTTTCAACGATCATAACAGTTAAGCCATTGTTCAGTTGAAAAGTTTCCGGCTGTCCTAAATTAATTTTTGGGGTTGGCCCGGGTTCAGGTTGTTTCGATCTATCGATTTGCGCTTGTGTTAATACAACACAGAATAGAAAAGCTATAATGGATACTATTTTTATTTTCATTGTTTTTTGTTTGATGGTGTTATTTAGCAGATTCAGGTAAATACTCTAACTTCAGGCGTTGGTTCTTGTTAAGGTATTTTTTGGCGACATTTCTGATGTCTTCTCTGGTAACTGATCTGTAGATTTCGATTTCTGTATTGATCAGGTTCGTGTCGTCGTATAACATATAGTTTCGCGCTAAAGAATTTGCGATTCCCTGAATGCTCGAATTGGAGTTAACAAAATCATTTTCTAATTTATTTTGAAGCTTTTGATAATCCTTTTGTGAGATTAGTTCTGTTTGAAGTTTGGTGATTTCTTCATCAATTTCAGTTTCTAAAAGGCTCAATGGTTTGTCGCCTAATGGAAGTGCAAAGATGTTATACATGCTATAATCTTCTTGTGCTCTGTTGAAGGCGAATACCTGTAGTGCAGATTTGTTTTCGTCTACCATTTTTTTATACAGCTTAGAGGTTTTACCATCGCTTAAATAGGTTGATATCATATTTAGAACGTATGCATCTTTTTCTGTCATGGCAGGAGTTCGATAGCATAGTGCTAAAGCGGGAATCTGGATATTCGAGTCGTATTCGGTGACTTTAATTTCTTGAGTAATAGGCTGCTCTTTAGGGAAATTCCTGATGATTGGCTCTCCTTTTGGGACCGCACCAAAATAACCTTTAATGAGTTGCTTGGTTTCGTCGATATCAATGTCTCCGGCTACTACCAGAACAGCGTTGTTAGGCACGTAGTATTTGTTGTTAAAGGCAATAAACTCATCAAGGCTGGCGGCATCTAAATGTTCCATAGAACCTATTACTGACCAACGATATGGGTGGTTTTTGAATAAGTGTGGTTGTACTGCGGTACCATAAATAAGTCCTCCGTAAGGGGAATTATCAACGCGTTGTCTTTTTTCCTCTTTTACGACTTCGTTTTGAGTGTCGACACCAATTTGGTTAATAACAGGGTGTAGCATTCGTTCAGATTCCATCCAAAGGCCTAATTTCAGGTTGTTTGAAGGGAAGGTTTCGTAATAATAGGTTCTGTCTGTAGTAGTGTTTGCATTATTACTGCCTCCGTTTGAACTAACGATATTAAACCATTCGCCACGTTCAATGTTTTTAGTTCCTTCGAATAATAAATGTTCAAAGAAGTGTGCGAATCCTGTTCTTTCAGGGTTTTCGTCTTTTGAACCTACATGGTACATAACGGAAGTCGTGACTACCGGAGCACTATTGTCCTGATGTAAAATTACATGTAGACCGTTTTCGAGGTCGTACTCTTCAAAAGCAACTTCCTGGGCTATACCGTTTGTTACAGTAAAAAATAAAGAAGTTATCGCTAAAATTGTTCTCTTCATTACTATAGATGATTTGATTAATGTGTATGTTAATTAGTGTTCTTAAGTACATTAATGTTACAAAAGTTTTTTCTTACAACAAATATAGTTTTTGTATAATGCAGGTAGAAATAAATCAGCTCTTATAACAAAAGTTTAAACCAATAGCTTAATAATTTTTCGTAAATTAATGGTGAAAATCAAAAAGTTATGAAAAAAATGGGATCATTTAAAATAAATTTCAGGTATGGTGCTATAATAGCGATTGTTTTGATAGCATATTTTTTAATTGTTCGTCTTTTTGGATTACATGAAAATCCATGGTTGAGAGTTTTGAATGGTGTCATCGTGGCCTATGGAATCTATGCAGCGATACGATTCAGACGTCTGACAGAAGGTGAAAAGTTTAATTATTATTCAGGATTTCGCACAGGAATATTCACCGGATTTATTGCCACACTTCTTTTTGTTGGCTTCATGGCTTTGTATATGTTTCATATTGACCCTGAGTTCCCAAAAGCTATTATGAAGGGTTGGATTGAAGAATACTATCAGGGTCCGGGTATATTAGTTTTTGTTTTAATCGTTGAGGGTTTTGCCTCTACGGTAGTATTGACCCTGGCTTTCATGCAGAAATTCAAACCAAGTTGGAACACAAAAAAATCCCCTCAAAACACATAAAAACATTTGTTGTTTAGATATTTAGCGGTATATTTGCACTCATTTTGTGTAAAAAATAAATTTTAAACGAATCGCTATGTATGCAATTGTAGAGATAGCAGGGCAGCAATTTAAAGTTGCGAAAGACCAAAAAGTATTCGTTCACCGTTTAGGATCTGAGGAAGGTTCAAAAGTTTCTTTTGACAATGTACTT
This sequence comes from Zhouia amylolytica, assembly GCF_900116365.1. Lineage (GTDB taxonomy): Bacteria > Bacteroidota > Bacteroidia > Flavobacteriales > Flavobacteriaceae > Zhouia > Zhouia amylolytica. The sequence continues at coordinate 278,292 of NZ_FPAG01000004.1, forward strand.
CTTTTAGATGACAACGGAAACGTTACAATTGGCGCCCCGGCTATAGACGGAGCCGCAGTAGAGGCAAAAGTCGTTAAGCACCTTAAAGGAGATAAGGTGATAGTTTTCAAAAAGAAAAGACGTAAAGGTTACAGAGTGAAAAATGGTCACAGACAAGCTCTTACTGAAATCGTAATTGAAAACATTGTGGCTTCTGGTTCAACGAAAAAAGCAGCAGCTAAAAAAGAAGCTCCAAAGAAAGAAGCTAAATCAGCTAACGAGTCTGAAGATTTAAGCAAAAAGACTGTAGTTGAATTAAAAGAAATGGCAAAAAGTAAAGGTATTGAAGGCTATTCTTCTATGAAGAAAGCTGAACTAATAGCTGCTTTAAGTTAATTTTAAAACCTTAAAATCTTAAAGAAATGGCACATAAAAAAGGTGTAGGTAGTTCTAAGAACGGTAGAGAGTCAGAATCGAAACGCTTAGGTGTTAAGATTTTTGGAGGGCAAGCTGCTATAGCTGGAAACATTATTGTTCGTCAGCGTGGTACTGCTCACAACCCAGGTAAGAATGTTTACATGGGGAAAGACCACACATTACATGCTGCTACAGACGGTATTGTAAAATTTGAAAAGAAAAGAAACAATAAGTCATACGTTTCAATTGAACCTTTCGAGGCATAAGAATTGATTTATTTTTCAAACTTACAAAGCCCTTACTGAAATTCAGTAAGGGCTTTTTGTTTGCTGTTTTATTACTTTTTTATAACCGCTGCTTAACACCTTGGATATAGTGTGGTACTATATTGTTTGGTTTAATTGAATCAAGCTTGTTTGCGGATGATTAAGGAGCGTATAGTTTTTTTAATGCTTTTGATGTTTGGCCTTCAGATGCATTACAGTCAGGATCTACCTGAAAAGGATAAATTAAATCCGGTTGGCACTTCTTTTCTCGGGTTTAAAAATCGCCTGAAGGATGCGATTCGAAAACAAGACACTTCAAACATTATTTATAATCATATTTTACTGGCAGATTTTTATCATGATCTGGGAGTTACAAATGAAGCGGTTCATCATTATAATGAAGCATTACTTTTTCATTCAAAAGTATCAGATTCCACTCATGTGATCATTCTCAATAATTTGGGGAGTATTAATTTAGAGGCAGATCAATATGCCATTGCCAAAAGTTATTTGCAAAAGAGTTTGCGTTTATCGAGAACTATTGACTTTCAAAAAGGGGAGGCTGTAGCATATGCATCTTTGGGAGCAGTTTATGAAAAGGAAGGTGAATATGACCAGGGCTTAAAATGTCAAAATAAAAGTTTACGATTGTTTAGTGCCTTAAGTGATTATGAAGGGCTTGCTGTGGTGTATGAGAATATAGGGAGTATATATGAAGATCTTCAGCAATACGATAAGGCTTATACCTATTTTAAAAGCGCGTATGAATATTTTTATCGCGTGAATGATGACAGAAAAATTAGTATTCTCAACAACCTGGGTGATGTAAACAGGAAGAAGGGTGATTTTGAAAAGGCGTTTTTCTACACCAATAAAGCCAAATATGAAGCTGAACAAACGAATAATGTTCATCAGTTATCTAGTGCTTTAAAGGACCTTTCTAAAACCTCTAAACTTACCGGAGATCATCTAAAGGCATTCGACTATTTAAATGCATCTATTTATAAATATAAGGAGGAGCAGAAGTTAAGGAGGATACAACAAATGAATACGCTGCAAATTGTGTATGGGGTGAAAGAAAGAGAGGCTAAGATTGCTTTGCTAACCAAGCAAAATGAGTTAAACAGAGCCAATCAAAGAACAGTGGTATTTGTGATCTTTTTAGTGATAATCATATTCGTGATTGTCTTTTTTAATTATCGGAAAAAGAAAGATCAACGGTTTAAAATAGAGCAATATAAGCAGCAACTATTGAAGGCTGATCTGGATAAGAAGATAGCCGAAGAGGAAAGTCTTCAGCGAGAGATACAAATAAAGACTTCTTCGCTTTCCAAATACAGTTTGCACCTTGCACATAAGAATAAAGTTTTATCGGATGTTTCAAGCACCTTGATAAAGCTAAAAGACAGAGAACGAATGTTTATAAAGCCTAAACTTGAAGGATTAATAGCTGAGATAAAGGCTGATATTGAGGATGAACAGGGTTGGGTAGATTTTATTAAATATTTCGAACAAATTCACCCTGATTTTTTTAAGAAGATCCATAAAGTAACTTCGGGGAACTTGAGTACAGCGGAAATGAGGTTATGTATGTTGTTGAGACTTAGCCTTACGTCAAAAGAAATAGCATCTGTTTTAAGAATTACTCCTGATAGTATTCGAATTGCACGTTATCGCTTAAGGAAAAAACTTCTTTTGGAAAAAGGGAGTAACCTTCAAAATTTTATGCTGGATTTATAAGCATTGCCTGCCTTTTGTAAATCGAAAGTTAAGGAGATGTTTCGAAACCTTAAATGTTGCTTTTTAGTTAAGGGTATAATGTAGTGATCTTTACATTTTGTTATCCTGATATTTAAATCCAAAGGTGTTGTAAATCATAGTTTTGAAATGAAAACCAAACCATAAAAACAATGAAATTAATCAACGCTAAAAGACTGTTAATTGTTACGTTTATTTTAGGCCTCTTTACGAGTCATATTATTGCTCAGGAGGGTGCTGTACAAGGAGTTATTGTAGATAATTATGGAATTTATGTTCCGGGTGCCTCAATTGAAATTACTTCCTTAAAAAAGGGAACTGTATCTAATCAAAATGGTAAATTCACTATCGTCAACGTGCCAGAAGGTTCACACACTATACTTATTAAATATTTAGGATTTTCAGATAAGTCAGTTGAAGTGAAGGTGGATTCAAAGCAGACAACTTCTATAGTGGTTGAACTATCCCCATCGGATGTAGTATTAGATGATGTGGAAGTTGTGGGTAATTTTTTAGGAGGTCAGGCAAGGGCTTTAAATACGCAAAAAAACAATCCTAATATTACCAATGTGGTCTCTACGGAGCAAATCGGTAAATTCCCTGATGCGAATGTGGGTGATGCATTAAAGCGTATACCTGGGATCACTATGCAGGTGGATCAGGGGGAAGCGAGAAATATTATTATACGAGGATTGGCTCCCCAGTTAAATTCAGTTACGCTTAACGGAAGCAGAATTCCTTCTGCCGAGGGCGATAACAGAAATGTGCAAATGGACTTAATTCCATCGGATATGATTCAAACCATCGAGGTAAATAAGGCTGTAACACCAGATATGGATGCTGATGCTTTAGGGGGATCGGTCAATCTTGTTACACGTTCTACACCGCAGGATTTCAGACTTTCTGTTACTGCCGGTTCAGGAGTCAATACTATTTCTGATAAGGCCATTTACAACGGGTCTTTCATATTGGGGGATCGTTCAGCAAATAAAAAGTTTGGTTGGATGATTTCTGCCTCCATTAATGATAATGATTTTGGTTCGGATAATGTCGAGGCAGAATGGACTGATGAATTCGAGTATAATACCGGTAATCAGGATGCAGATGGAGAGGATATTCTAGAGGAGATGGAAGTGAATCCATATGCCAATGTTTTTGAAATCAGAAAATATTTGGTTCAACGTATCAGGCGAAGTTTTGCTGCTAATGTTGATTATGAGTTTGATGATAATAATTATGTGTTTCTTAAAACAATGTACAATTGGAGGGATGACCGTGAGAACAGATATCGCCAGGAAAGTGAGATTTTGGATGGAGATGATATATCGCAAGGGGATTTTATAATAAATAATGGGAATCTGGTTCGTTTTCCTGTGGAATCAAAACGACAAACGAAAGGAGGTATTGATAATAAGCGATCTAAAAACAGAAGACTTGAAGATCAAAGAATGCAAAATTACAGTTTGGGAGGAGAGCATTTGTTTGGAAGTCTTCAGGTAGATTGGCTTACCTCCTACGCAAAAGCGTCAGAAGAGCGTCCTGACGAGCGTTATCTGGAATACGAAGGTGAGTATAGTATTAATAATGAAATCAACAGCAGAGAGCCTTATTACAGTCCTGTTGATGATGCCGACCTTGCATTAAATAATTTTGAATTTGGCGAGCTGACGGAAGAACATCAATATACTGATGAAAAGGACTTTAATTTTTTTGCAAATTTTACCCTTCCGGCCGATTTGTTTAATAATGGGGATGGGAGTATCAAATTTGGAGTGAAAAGCCGTTACAAGAAAAAAGAGCGAGACAATAATTTTTATGAGTATGAACCTTTAAGCGGGCTTCAAACTTTGGCCGACGTAAGTACTCAGGATTACTCAGATACTGATTTTACTGCAGGGGATAAATACCAGGTAGGAAAATTTGCTTCTTCGGAGTATTTGGGGAATTTAAATTTAAATAACTCAAGTAGTTTTGAAAGGGAGGATGTGCCTGATGAGTATTTGACCGCGAATTATAATGTTGATGAGACAGTTTATGCCGGGTATATAATGGTGGATCAGAAACTAACGAATAAATTAAGTTTACTTGCCGGAGTAAGGTTAGAAAATACTAAGGTTGAAAGTGTTGGTAACGAATTGACATTGAATGACGATGGGGATTTTGAAGGTTCTATGGAAGTAAAAGGGGAGAGTTCATATCAAAACATAATGCCCGGACTTCATTTTAAATATAATTTAAACGAGAAAACAATATTGCGTTTAGCCTGGACAAATACACTTGCAAGACCGAACTATGAAGACTTGGTGCCTTCAAGTGAGATTAACCAGGAAGATGAGGAGATTATAGTTGGAAATGCAGATTTAGATCCAACAACCTCCATGAATTTTGATTTTATGGCTGAGTATTATTTTCAGAATGTTGGTATTTTATCCGGAGGGGTGTTTTATAAGGATATAGATCAGTTTATCTATACTTTCACCTATGAGGATGCAGCAACAGGGTTTGATGTTTTTACCCCATTGAATGGTGATAATGCATATGTATATGGAGCGGAAGTCTCATTACAGCGCCAGTTGGATTTCTTGCCGGGTTTTGCTAAGAATTTTGGAGTTTATTTAAATTATACCTATTTGAACTCTAATGCTAATGGTATAAGAAATGAGGACGGAAATGAACGTGGAGATTTGGGATTGCCGGGAGCTACTCCAAACATGTTTAACGGATCTCTGTCATATTCAGGAAAACGCTTTACCGCACGACTTTCTGCTAACTACTCGGATGCATATCTGGATGAATTAGGGGGGAATGGTTTTGAGGATCGTTATTACGACGATCAGTTTTTCCTTGATTTTAATGCTGCTTATGCTATTAATAAGAATTTAAGAGTGTATGCGGATATTACGAATATAACCAATCAACCATTAAGATATTACCAAGGCGTTCGAAATAGAACAATGCAAATGGAATATTACAGAAGTAGAATTAACTTAGGGTTGAAATACGACTTATTTTAAATACGACTTACAATAATGATTAAAAGAATAACAAGCATAATTGGTCTGTTGGGTATTTTGGTGGTAGTTGGATGTGAGGAAAAATTATCACCTGTAGCCCCGGACGTTATAACGGAAAAAGTAAATTATGATACGGATGATCCTGCTATATGGATTAATCCGGCGAACCCTTCAGAAAGTGTTGTCTTTGGTACCGATAAAGACACGGATGGAGCCATTTATGCTTTTGATTTGGAGGGGAAGGTGATTGAGGATATGGTAATCAGGGGTATTCGATATCCAAATAATGTTGATGTTGCTTATAACTTTAGAGTTAATGACTCATCAATGGTTGACATCATTGCTTTTACAGAGCGGGAGCGAGGTATGTTAAGATTGTTTTCTGTTCCCAATATGAAACCTTTAGACCGAGGCGGCTATCCGGTTTTTGAAGATGAGGAAAATCCTGAATTTCGAAGACCAATGGGGATTAGCCTGTATAAGAATCCTGATAATGGTTTAACATATGCTATCGTAAGCAGGAAGAATGGGCCTAAGGAGAATTATCTATATCAATATCTTCTTTATGCGGATAGTTTAGGTGTTCATGCTAAGTTGGAGCGAAAATTTGGAAATTTTAGTGGTATAAAGGAGATAGAAGCTATAGCGGTAGATGATGAAAACGGCTATGTGTATTATTCTGATGAGGGTGTTGCTATACGCAAGTACCATGCTAATCCGGAAATGGGTGCTACAGAATTGGCTTCATTTGGCGGGGAATATTTCAAAGATGATATTGAGGGCATTGCCATAGCTAAGCATGAGGATGGGGGCGGATATATAATCGTTTCTGATCAACAGAAGGGGCAATTCAATATTTTTTCACGAAAGGAGAATAGGTTTGTTAAAGCTATTAATTTGAGCACTACAGAGACCGATGGTTGTGAGGTGGTGACATATCCTTTGAATAAGGTTTTTTCCAAAGGCTTGTTTGTCGCCATGAATGATGATGGTACTTTTTACTTTTATAATTACGATAAATTACAATTGGAATAGGTGGCGGACCTCGGGTTTAATCTTTCGAAAAGCATCTCTCTGTCCTGGGAGATGCTTTATTTTCTTAATCTTCTAATTTCTAGACAGTAAAAAAGCCGGTTACTTTTTTTAAAGCACAATAGTCTGTAATAGTATGTAAAATTTTTCATATATTTAATACCGTATAACCATTATTTAAATCATCAGATATGAAAAAATTAGCTTTATGTTCAGTGTTGTCACTGTCGTTACTTTGTACAAGTTGTTTAGGTTCTTTTAGTGCTTTTAATAATTTAAAGGACTGGAACCAGGGGGTGAGTGAGAATAAGTTTCTTAATAACCTTATTTTTTGGGGATTAAACATAATACCTGTATATGGATTGTTTTTCCTTGGTGATGCCATCATCTTTAACGTGATTGAATTTTGGTCAGGATCTAATCCAATCGCGATGAATGATGGTGAGGTTGAAACTCAGATTGTAGAAAAGGATGGGAATACCATTGAAATGACAGCAATGAAAAACAGAATGTTTATCAAGGTTGTAGATGGTCCGAAAAAAGGAGAAAAGTTAGAGTTGTTCTACAAGCCGGATGAAAAGTCTTGGAACGCTATTAAGCCTAGTGGTGAAATGATCAAGTTGTCTTCTTTTGAGCAAGGGTTCTATTACGTGTATTTACCGAACGGAGAAAAAGTACAATTAGACGCTAACACATCTCAGGAAGAGGGGTTAGTAATGATTAACAAAGCAGTTTCTCAGCATTATGGAGAAGGTATGGTGGCTGAGTATTAAGAGAAGTATATTATTCCAAGTAAAAAACTCCTGTGTGATAACATACAGGAGTTTTTTATTTTACGGTATTACGCAATAGATATTTTTGGTGATTTTTTCTTTAATTTTTTTCCTTGAGAAGCCTTTATAGTTAAATTGGCTTTTTCTCTTTTAATAGCTATGAAAGAGTCAAAATCATTAACTTCCATGAGTCCGAGATCGTCTTTTTTCATAAAATCAAACTGAAGGAAGTAGCCTACCAGGTCAAACTTACTTATCTTATTTTTTTTGCCCTTATTTATATGTAATGTAATGTAATCGGGTTTTCCAATGCGTGCATTTTCTTTTAAATCAAATAAAGAAGGATCTTCATCTAGATATTCAGGTACGTAATCTTCTTCAGTTAGAATAAGGATGCTTGTCCCAGAAGCTTTCATTCTGGCGGTTCTTCCGTTTCTGTGAATAAAAGAGTCTTCTTTATAAGGGATTTGATAGTGAATTACATAATCTAAATCAGGAATATCAATACCTCGAGCGGCGATATCAGTTGCGACAAGTATTTGAACGCTACCGTTTCTAAATTTGGTTAATTCAAATTCGCGTTGTTTTTGTTCGAGACCACCATGAAATAGTGCATAGATAATACCTCTATTGTCCAGTTGTTCGCTAATTCGATCACAAGCATCTCTATGGTTTGAGAATACGATAGCATTTTGTCCTTTTTTTAAATTGTTCAAAACTGCGATAAGTCCCTCTAGTTTTTCATCTTTCGGAACTATAATTTTTTGAATGGAAAGAGAAGCTTTTTCCTTCTCTTCAAATTCAATGGTATAAGGGTTGTCAAAATCCAGATAGTCTGGTAATTCAATAGTCTTGGTTGCCGAAACAAGGATTTTATGCTGAACGTTATCTAATTGCTTTGTAATGAATTTCAATTCGTTAGTAAAGCCAAATTCTAACGATTTATCAAATTCATCAAAAACTAATTGGGTAATACTGCTTGTATCAAAAGTAGCTCGTTCAATATGGTCTTTTATTCTTCCCGGTGTTCCCACAAGTATGGAAGGAGGAACAGAGAAGTTCTTTCTTTCAATACTAAAAGGATGACCGCCATAACAAGAATTTACCTTTAAATCGAGTTTCATTTGCTTAAGAACACTCTCTATTTGTAAAACCAATTCTCTTGTAGGGGCAATGATAAGGGCTTGAACCTCATTTTTTTGCTTTAACTTAGGGAGTATGCTTAGTAAATAAGCTAAAGTTTTACCACTTCCGGTAGGAGCAAGAAGTATGACATTATTATTTTTGTGAGTTGCAACCTGGGTTGCTTTTTGCATCTTATTAAGAGACTCAAATCCTAAGGTTTTAAGTATCGAGGATTGATTTATTTTAATGGATTTCATTTTACAAAGGTAATTGAACTATATTTAGTTAATAAAAAACACGAATTAAGAAATTGAAAGAAACGCAGACTAACAATCCACTACACGGAAAGACTTTAGAAAATGATTCTTAATGAGTTGGTAGATTACTACGGTTGGGAGCATTTAAGCACAAAGGTTACTATAAATTGTTTTACTAATGATCCCAGTATTAAATCGAGCTTAAAGTTCCTTAGAAGAACACCGTGGGCAAGGAGCAAGGTGGAAAAAGTGTATTTGGAAATGCAGGATAAAAAATCTGGTTTTTAGAATTTAATAGTACAATATTAATAAAATAAGGCTGCCTTAATTTAAAGACAGCCTTTTTTATTTATAAGATAAATTTAATACCTGTAGTATTCAGGTTTGAAAGGTCCTTCAACCTCTACACCAATATATTTAGCTTGTTCTTCGTTTAAGGTCTCCAGTTCTACCCCAATTTTTTCTAAATGAAGTCTTGCTACTTTTTCATCTAAATGTTTTGGTAGCATATAAACTTCATTACCATATTTATCACTATTCTTCCAAAGTTCGATTTGAGCCAAAGTCTGGTTTGTAAATGAATTACTCATCACAAAGCTTGGATGTCCGGTTGCACAACCTAAGTTTACCAATCGACCTTCTGCTAAAAGAATGATATCATTACCATTGATAGTGTACTTATCTACTTGTGGCTTGATATTAACGAATGATTCTCCGTGGTTTTCCTTTAACCAGGCAACATCAATTTCATTATCAAAATGCCCAATATTACAAACGATGGTTTTGTCTTTCATTTTTTCAAAATGACGTCCAACCACAATATCCTTATTACCTGTAGTGGTAATAACAATGTCGGCTTTATTTATGACATTGTCCAGACGTTTAACTTCGAAACCATCCATGGCAGCTTGTAAGGCACATATCGGGTCAATTTCTGTAACGGTTACGATGGCTCCAGTTCCTTTGAAGGAAGCAGCAGTTCCTTTTCCTACATCACCATATCCGCAAACCACCACTCTTTTACCTGCCAGCATGATGTCGGTTGCACGACGAATCGCATCAACTGCACTTTCTCTACACCCGTATTTGTTGTCAAATTTAGATTTGGTAACAGAGTCATTTATGTTAATTGCAGGCATTGGCAAGGTGCCATTTTTCATACGTTCATATAAGCGATGAACTCCAGTAGTAGTTTCTTCTGACAATCCTTTAACGGCATTCGCTAATTCCGGATATTGGTCTAAAACCATATTGGTTAAATCACCACCATCATCAAGGATCATATTTAGCGGTTTTCTCTCTTCACCGAAGAAAAGAGTTTGTTCTATACACCAGTCAAATTCTTCTTCGTTCATACCTTTCCATGCATAAACGGGAATACCAGCAGCGGCAATTGCAGCAGCAGCATGATCTTGTGTAGAGAATATATTACATGAACTCCAGGTTACTTCAGCGCCAAGAGCTACCAATGTTTCAATTAAAACAGCAGTTTGAACGGTCATGTGCAAACAACCTGCAATTCGAGCACCTTTAAGGGGTTGCTCATCTTTATATTCTTCACGGAGTGACATCAATCCTGGCATTTCAGCCTCTGCTAATTCAATCTCTTTTCTACCCCAATCCGCCAAAGAAATGTCTTTTACTTTGTATGGTACGTATGGAATTGTTTTAGTACTCATATTACTTTTATATTTTTACGTCTTTAAATGTGTTTAAATACATTAATTTGTGCCTGCAAAGGTACATAATAACTTTTAGATTTAATGCCTCTTTACAAAACTATAACAACCCCGGAGAACTCTAAAGTGCTGATTTGGAAGATAGAAGAGTCTTACAGTGAACTGCAAGAGGGAATTGAGCTTACATCGAATTGTAAAGCCAGAGTTGCTTCGATGAAATCTGAGATTCATCAACGAGGATTTTTAAGTGTAAGGCAATTGTTAAAAGCGGCTGGTTATAAGGCGTCAGACTTGTATTATAATAGTAGTGGAAAACCTCATTTAAAGGATGGTAAAGAAATATCAATTACCCATTCATTTATATTTTCCGCAATCATAATCAGTGATAAGATTATTGGTATTGATATTGAAAAACAGCGAGATAAAATTGGCATTATTGCGCACAAGTTCGTTGATTATGAGTTTGGTTTTCTAAACAGGGAAGACATTAAAAGGCTTACGGTAGTTTGGTGTGTGAAAGAAAGCTTATATAAAGCATTCGCTACGGATGGTATGAGTTTTAAACAGCACACTAAGGTCATTCCGTTTAACTTAAATGAAGCGCAGACGGTGGGATGGATATTTTATCATGGACAGATAGAGCGCTACAAAATAAAATTTTTAGAATTTGAGGGGTTTACCTGCGCCTATGCAATTAAATCTTAGAAATAAATACTTAAGCTATGCAGATATCGGTTGAACTAACTTTAACTCCATTACAGGATGACTTTGAACCAGCAATTATTGAATTTATAAAAAAGTTAAGAGCTTCGGGTCTTAAGGTTTTGGAAAATCCTTTAAGCACCCAAATTTATGGTGATTATGATCAAGTGATGGGGGTGCTTACCAATGAAATCAAGGAAGTTTTTGAGCTCATTGAAAAGGGCTTGTTGTATATGAAAATTGTAAAATCAGACCGTAGTGATTATGAACCATTTTTTTGATTGGTTTTTTGCTCAATATGATGGGGTTCCCCTGCATATAGTATTTCTGGAGATCATTGCGGTAGTGTTTGGCTTTTTGAGTGTATGGTATTCTAAAAGAGAAAATATATTAGTTTACCCAACAGGAATAATCAGTACGGCAATATTCGTTTATATTTTGTGGGTATATAGTCTTTTGGGAGATATGATGATAAATGCTTATTACTTTTGTATGAGTATTTATGGATGGTATTTTTGGACGAGGAAGGTTGATGCGACCCATTTTGTACCTGTAACCAAAACTACTTCAAGGGAGAAGAGATGGAGTTTATTGCTATTTGTAGGGACTATTGTTTTTGTTTTCCTGGTTTATTGGTATTTTGATAAATGGAATAGTTGGACAGCCTACGTGGATACGGTAACCACCGCCATATTTTTTGTTGGGATGTGGTTAATGGCAAAAAAGAAATTAGAAAACTGGGTGTACTGGATTATTGGAGATGTGATATCCGTTCCATTGTATTTGTATAAGGGATTGGTCTTTACTTCTTTTCAATATCTTCTATTCACCATAATAGCCATATATGGTTATAAAGCATGGAAGAAAAACTTAAACAAAAGTCCGGAAACCTTATTAAGGTAGTATTGTTAGGCCCCGAATCTACGGGTAAAACAACTTTGGCCAGAAGCCTTGCGACGTATTATAATACCGAGTGTGTTCCTGAATACATGCGTGAATATCTTCAAAGAAAGTGGGATTTGGAAATGAGGGTATGTGAACCTGAAGATATGCCACCAATTGCCGTCGGGCAAATGGAGCAGGAAAATAGTTTAGCAGAAAAGGCAAATGAACTTTTAATATGCGATACGAACTTACTTGAACTTAAGGTGTATTCTGAGGCATACTACAACGAGTATTGTGACGAACAGATAGAAAAGTATGCTATTCAAAATTTTTACGATTTATATTTGCTAACTTACGTGGACGTGCCCTGGGTTCAGGACGATCTGAGGGATAAACCTCTGGAGCGAGACCCTATGTTTTTGAGATTTAAGAACGCACTTGATAAATTTAATAAACCCTATCGCATAATAAAAGGCAGTAGGGATCAAAGGTTTAAAAGCGCCATTCAACACATTGATAAACTCATAAAGTAATATGAAATTATTTAGTACATCAGACGAAAAACAAATAGCTGATCATGGAATTTCTTTAGAAAAAATAGAAAATCAATTGGAGACCTTTAAAGAGGGGATTCCTTTTGTCAATATGATCTCAAGTGCAGTAATTGGAAACGGAATCAGAAGATGTACAAATCAGGAAAAGGAAGATTATATTTCAACATTTGAGGCGAGAAAAGAGGGGTTCAAATTGCTTAAGTTTGTGCCAGCTTCAGGAGCAGCAACACGCATGTTTAAGGAGTTATTCAAGTTTCTAAAGGAATTTCATCCGCACGAGGAATCGATAAATGCTTATGTAAACAGAACAAATGCTTCTATGGTGAGTACGTTCTTTATCGGGATGGAAAAGTTTCCTTTTTACGATGAAGTTATGCATAGCTTAAAGACGAAACATGCTGATTACAATTTGCTGTCGGATGATATTCAAAAATATTATTTCGTTAAGGAAATGCTTTTGGAGAACGGCTTAAACTATGGAGGGTATCCAAAAGGACTTTTGCCATTTCATAAGTATACAGCCGAAACCATGACGGCTTTTGAAGAACATTTATATGAAGCAGCTTTATATGCAACATCGAATGGTGAGGCCTACCTGCATTTTACCATTTCTGAAGATCATGCCAATAAGTTTGATAAGGAGTTCGATCGAATCGAAAAAAAGGTGGAGAAAGAAACGGGAGTTTCTTTTATAATATCCTTTTCGTATCAAAAGAAATCCACTGATACTATTGCTGTTGATATGCAGGACAAGCCATTCAGGGAATCTGATAATACACTGTTGTTCAGGCCAGCCGGGCATGGAGCATTAATTGAAAATTTGAACGAACAGGAGGGTGATGTCCTTTTTGTTAAAAACATTGACAATGTTGTTGTAGCTCGCTTACGCAGTGAAATTGCCGCGTATAAAAAAATGCTGGCAGGGATGCTCTTTGATATACAGGAGACGGCATTTTCATACAGAAGAGCTTTAGATAAAGAAAGTGTCGATGAAGTGTTGATTAATGAGATCAAGGATTTTATTGCGAAAGAACTAAATGTAGTTGTAAAACCAGATTTCTATAAATTCAAAGAGGTTTATCAGGTGGCATATTTAAAAGAAAAACTGGATAGGCCTATTAGAATTTGTGGAATGGTAAAAAATGAAGGCGAACCTGGAGGAGGGCCTTTTTGGATTAAAGATGAGGATGGAAATGTTTCTTTACAAATTATTGAATCTGCCCAAATGGATGTGTCGAACAGTAAGCAAAGAGGTATTTTAAAAACGGCGACACACTTTAATCCTGTTGATTTAGTTTGTGGAGTGAAGAACTATGTTGGGGAAAAATATGATCTTTCTAAATTTACGAACCCCAGACAAGGCTTTATTACAGAAAAGACTAAAAATGGAAAGGCTTTAAAGGCAATGGAACTGCCCGGTTTATGGAATGGAGGAATGGCAAATTGGAATACTGTGTTTGTTGAGGTCCCTTTAATCACCTTCAATCCGGTTAAAACGGTAAACGATCTTTTAAAGCCCCCACATCAGGTAAGTAAATAAGTGTGTAAAACTTATACAGTGTTACAGTTTAATTACACATAATTATACAATTTAATTCATTAGCATAAAACCCATAAAAACCTGTAAATCAGGTTTTTATGGGTTTTTTCTTGGGGTTTGATTATTTGGAACAACTTTTTCATTATAGTTATCAAATTCAAAAAATTCAATAATTATAAAAATTAAAAAATCATGAAAAAAATCGTTCTAACAATCGCAATAATCTTAGGTGGTCTAACTGCACAAGCATTTACTCCGGCAGCTAATCAAAGCAAAATTATTAAGATTGCGCAGGAAGAGTATAAAGAAATCGAAGTTTCTAAATTACCGACTGCGGTAACTGATGCTGTTCAAAAAGATTTTGCAGGTGCCAAGATTTCAAAAGCTTATGTAAATGAAAAAGGGGAGTATAAATTAGAGATTAGCAAGGATGGTGCTGAAAAAACTTTGTACGCTGACAAAGATGGAAACTGGATTAAAAAACAGTAATGATCTCTAAATTCCCCCAATCTTACATTTATTAAATAATTTAAACAGAAAGATCAATGATGAAAAAGTTAGCAGTCGTTACAGCAATTACCGTTGGAAGCTTTTCAACTTTTGCGGCCACTCCAGTAATATTTCACGATGGAGTAATGGAGGATGTTATAAGAGCACAGGAAGAGTTTACTGAAATTGAGGTTTCAAAACTACCTGCTGCAATCACTAAGGCATTGGGTAAAGATTACCCTGGCGCTAGCATTGATAAAGCATACGTAAATGAAAACGAAGAGTACAAGTTAGACGTGAGTCATAATGATGACGACCTCATTTTGTATGCCAATAAAACCGGTAATTGGATTGAAAAGGATTAATTTTAGGTTTATCTATCCATTTTTAGGACAGGGGGTGCTTTTTAAGCATCCCCTGTTCTTTTTTAAATTTATTAACATCTTTTTTGACCCGCCTGGACGTAAGTATATTGAAATCGGATGTAGGACAGCGCAAAAAAGGCCATTAATTTATGGCTGAAAAATCTTATGATATCAATACTATTAGTTGAAGATGACGTTAGCTTTTCAGTGATGCTTGAACGTTTTTTGAAAAAGAAAAATTATCAGGTTCAAATTGCTCATTCACTGGAGAAGGCTTATGGTATGTTGAAAAGAGCAAAATTTGATTTGATATTTACGGATCTGAGGTTGCCAGATGGAAATGGGTTAGAGCTACTGGAAAAGGTCAGAGAGGACATTCCTTCTTTACCAATTATCATGATGACAGGATATGCTGAGGTACCTTCTGCAGTTAAAGCAATGAAACTAGGTGCCTTTGATTATATATCAAAACCCTTTAACCAGGAAGAGGTGCTTAATGTTATTAATAATGCCGTTAATAGTGGAGGACAGTCTTTTGCACACCCTAAGGTGAAAAACAAACCGGATGAGGAAATCGTAGAAAAGTCTTCATTTGTTGAAGGTGTTAGTGCTGCCTCAAAAAAGTTGAATGAATTTGTAAGCCTGGTAGCACCTACAGATATGTCGGTGTTAATTACCGGAGAAAGCGGTACCGGTAAAGAGGTAGTAGCCAAATCGATTCATAATTATAGTCATCGAAAGAATGAGCCGTTTATAGCAGTTGATTGTGGTGCAATTCCAAAAGAAATCGCTGCCAGTGAATTTTTCGGACATGTAAAGGGTTCTTTTACAGGAGCGGTAACTGATAAATCTGGTCATTTTGAAGCGGCTAATGGAGGAACACTTTTTTTAGATGAGGTGGGCAATCTCTCGTATGAAAATCAAGTACAGCTTCTAAGGGCCTTACAAGAACGAAAAATAAAGCCGATAGGAAGTAATAAAGAAATAGAAGTTGATATTCGCTTAATAACTGCAACCAATGAAGATCTACAGGAAGCCGTTGACCGCGGTGATTTTAGGGAGGATTTATATCATCGATTGAATGAATTTTCAATTAGTGTACCCAGGTTATCCGATCGTACCGAAGATTTACCAATATTTGCCGACTTCTTTCTTGAGCGTTCGAATGAACAACTGAATAAAAAGATTATTGGTTTTACCGATGAAACCATAGAAATGTTTCAAGATTACCGATGGCCGGGTAATTTAAGGGAGTTTTCGAATGTAATAAAGAGAGCCGTTTTGTTAGCACAAAATGACTTTATTACTCCTGAAGTATTACCGTCGGTATTTACTCAAATAGAACCAAAGGAAGTTAGATTTTCTACCAAGGAACACGAAAAAGAATTGATTATTAGAGCCTTAAAGGAAGCCGCGAACAATAAAACTCAGGCCGCAAAATTATTAAAAATCACTCGAAAGACTTTATACAATAAGCTCAAGGAGTATGATATCCATTAATGAATTTGTTTAATTCTTTGGTTACCTTATGAATATGATTTTTTAAGGATTTCAATGTTTCCTGTATCGTATTCGAATTAAAACTATCCATGTTTTCTATTAATTCTAACTCATGAACGACCCCGTTTGCATCGAGTTGTTTAAACATTGTAAGCATTTTGTGGCTTGTAGCTTTAAGTCCTTCAATATTGCGGTTCAGATAATCTGTATTTAATTCCTCTAAATTCTTTTTGGTGTCTTTTAAAAAAATCTTCAAGACTTCTTTTAGCGCCAGGTCGTCATTTACAAATGACCTTAAGCTTTTAAGGTTTACTATTTTCGTATTGTAGTTAGGTTCGTCCTTGTGTATATAAGTGTAATTATCCTTCAAGTCTCTGCTGAATAGAGTGGTTATTTGTTGTAGGAGTTTTTCGGGTGTAAATGGTTTAAAAATCACTTCTGAAAAGCCATTTGAAGTGTAGAAGGATTGGTCTATATCTTTACGACCTGTAATGGCAATAATAGGTTGACCCTTGTATGCTTTTACGTCATTTTTTAAAATCTCAACAAATCTGAATCCATTCATTTTTGGGAGTTGAATATCGGTAATAATCAAGTCGAACTCTTGATGATTAATAATATTAATGGCCTCGTCACCATCTTTACAGGTATAGACTTCGCATTGATTTGACACAAGGGTTTCGGTGATAAGCTTACGTAATGTTTCATCATCATCAATCACTACAGCCTTCAGTTTAATATTTGGAAATGGAGTAGTTTGGTCGAATTCTTTTTTAGGTTCGGTAACCTGCTGTTTTTTAGTAAATTTAACAGGGACACTTAATTTAAAACAGCTTCCTTTACCCGTTTCGCTGGTAAACACTAAATCTCCATTCAATAAATGAGCTAACTTTTTTGAAATAGTTAAGCCTAGGCCATACCCATCCTTCTTTTTATTAATATCATCATCAACCTGGGTAAATTCACTAAAGATTAAATGTTGCTTTTCTTTTTTAATACCTACCCCGGTATCTTGTACTTCTATGGTGAGTCTTGAATCTCCATCAGCAAGATCTTTTGAGGTGTATGCTTTTATGGTTATTGAGCCTTCGTCAGTAAATTTATAAGCATTTCCAATGAGGTTGTTAAGGATTTGCTTAATACGATAGGGGTCGCTAATGATATTTCTTTTGAGTGATTGGTCAATATCCAAAATGAGGGATATATCTTTTTTTGGGTATTGTTGTTGAATATTTTGGGAGCTTTCTACAATAGTTGATTTCAAATTAAAGGAAACCAGGTCTAAGGTTATTTTTCCGGTTTCCAGTTTCGAGTAATCAAGTAAATCTTCTACCAAATGATTCATATAGGTAGATGCATTTTTGATTTTATTAATATAGTGCAATCCTTTTTCTTTATTTCCCAGGGACTTTTGTAATAATTCCCCATATCCAACAATCGTACTTAAAGGGGATCTGAGATCGTGACTAACCATATTGACTAATTGTTCCCTGGTGTTTGCAAGCAATTGTGCCTTTCTGGTAGTCTTTTCAAGTTGTTTTCTATAGCGTTGACTTTTCCAGAAGTCATTAAGTATTAAAACGGAGAATATTATAATGAGGGCAATGCCTATGACTGCTGCAAAAGTTATGATTTTTTTACTTCGATTGAGTGCCACTTTTCTTTGTTGACTAATTTCACTGGCATATAGAAGGACCTCATTTTCTATGGTGGATAATATTTTTCTAATTTGTTGAGAGATCAATAAGTCGTTGGCTATTAGTTCATTCTCTTTTTGGATTATAGATGCTTGTTGTTTTGATGAACTAGTTTGCAGTTCTTGAAGTGCTTGGGTCGAGGCTCTGAATATGGAGTCAAGTGTTTTTTCATTGATCTCATTATTCGAATCTCGAGGCGTATTTTCATTTAGGTAAGTAATGTAATTAATGAGCGCACTTCTGGTTCTGGAATCCAGACTTTCCGGGTCACTTACAAAGTCTTTTAAGGTTAATCTTCCAAGTGAAGACTCCATTGTTCTCAGCTTATCGATGGTTCTTAAAATAATTGTTTCGGTGGTATCCTGAAGTTTTAATGTTTTTAAGCTTTGGATATTGCTTTCTTTTTTTTCAATGAGCAGGGAAATACTATCGAGCAGGTGGTATTGTTCTTCGGTACTCAATAATCTTTTCAAGGTGTCGATTTCAATCAATAAACTATCGTTCATGGATTTGTATTCGTCAAAAGGAACCCAGGACTTTGATTGAATAGCTGCTCTGGCCAAGCCTTCATTTTCATACATTAAGCTTAGTACCTTTCCAACATGCAAAATTTTATTTTGATCAGAAATATTGTCTTTTTGTAATTGGGTATAAGATTCAATTTCAGCAAAAACGAAATGACCAACTACAATAGAGAGTATTCCGAGTACTATGTAGCTAATGAGTACCTTAAGCGTAATTTTACCTTTAGAAAAATCCATTTTCAAAATTAATCAACTGCTAAGTAAATATGAATAAATATGTTTCTAAAAAGGTTCGGGGAGCTATATAAATTAACTTGGAAATAAGTTAAAAAGTATGTTGGAATAGAAAATTGGCTGTTTTAAGCAATTTTAAGTTTAAGATCCTCCACGATCTCCTCGATGTGTTTATTTAAGATGAAGACAATGTTTTTCAAAATAGTTTCTTCATATGTTTTTGTGGTTTCGAGTTGTGAGAGTATAGGAATTACCTGATAAGCCTCTATTTGTTTAAACATACCCAGCATTTTGTGACTGATCTCGTTAATGCCTTCAATATTCTTCTCTTTGACATACTTCGCTAAAAGTTCGGCATTTTTATGCGAATCTTCAATGAAGAGGGATAATATATTCTTTAAAGAATCATCATTGGAGATATAGCGTTCTAATGTTTGGATGCTATAGGTTTCACTGGTGGAGTTTAAAGATACAGGTTTAATAGCGGCCGTTCTTTTAACCTTATGAACCGGAAATAATCCTTTTACGGTTTTTAGTAATGCTTCCGGGGTAAAGGGTTTAAAAATAACTTCTGAAAATCCTTTTGAAAGATAATGTTCCTTGTCGAAATCTTTTCTTCCTGTTAATGCAATTACCGGTTCTCCATTATAGCCATCAATTCTGTTTAAGGTTTACATAATATCAAAACCGCTCATATGAGGTATTTGGATGTCAGTTGTAATAAAGTCAAACGATGAATTGTTTATGGCCTTTAAGGCTTCGTCTCCACTCTTAAAACTCTTAACTTTTATTCCTGCAGTATTAAAAATTTCTTCAATCAGGATTCTTAGAGGATTGTCGTCTTCAATAACAATGGCTTTAAGGTTACTTTTTTGAGTTTTGGAGATTGGTTTATTTGCCTCGTTATTTATAAAAATGGATTCAGGCACCTTCTTTTCCGATAGGCTTACAGGAATTTTAACGGTAAAGATGCTTCCAAAATTTTCCTGACTTTCAAAAGAAAGTTCCCCTTGTAGAATTTCTACTAATTTTTTGGTGATTGTAAGTCCGAGACCAAACCCATTTTGAGTTACTTCATCTTGTTCTTCAATTTGCGTAAACTCATTGAATATTAAATCATGCTTTTCTTTTTTAATACCAACTCCTGAGTCTTTAACTGTTATTATTATTTCATTTAAATCGTTTATATAGGCATTGATTTTCACAAAACCTTCTTCGGTATATTTAAAAGCATTGCTGATAAGATTATTTAGTATTTGACGAATCCGATGTGAATCGCTGATGATATTTTGGTTTAAGGCATTATCTATGTTAATACCAAGTTGAATGGGTTTGTGAGAATGCTGTTGCTTAACGCTTTGACTAACTTCATTTATTAAAAGCGAAAGGTTAAAATCATTGTTTTTGGGTTTTATTTTCCCCGCTTCAAGTTTAGAGTAGTCTAACAGGTCTTCAACGAGCCTTATCATATAGCTTGAGGCATTTTTTATTTTATCAATATAAGAATCGCGTTTGGTTTTGGTTGTGCTGGTCTGTAAGAGATCACTGTACCCTAAAATGTTGCTTAGAGGGGATCTTAAATCGTGACTTACCATCTTAATGAGGTGTTCTCTACTTTTAAGCAATGTATTAGTATAACTGCTTGATAATTCAAGTTCTTTTTTAAACTTCTGGATTTTCAGAAAATCATTTAGGATGATTATTATAAACAGTATAATCATAATAACGCCTATTATGGAAGCAGACACAAGCCTGTTCTGACTTTTTTTAATAGCGGTTTTTCTGGAAGAGCTTACATTGGTATATTCCTGAATGGTGTCTCTCTCTATTTTTGATAAGATTTCTTGAATTTGTCGGGAGATCAATAGATCTTTTGCCAGTAATTTATTTTTTTCGATTGATGCCGAAGATAGCTGATCACCTGAATTTAGTTTGAGCTTTTTTAAAATGTTGGTTGAAGCATTTAAAATAGCATTAATCGATTGCTTGTTGAGGTTTTCGCTTTGTGATGTTAGTTGATTTAAAGTAGCGATGTATTCTTCCAGGGCTTTGCGTGTTTCGGGGTGTAAAGCATTTGGGTTCGAAACAAAATCCTTTAAGGAGTAATCTTCCAGAGAGGATTTCATTTGGCTCAATTGTAGAATGGCATCATCAACAGATTCGTATGTTTCATTGTTGGTTTTTAATGTCTTAATAGCTGAGATGTTTTCTTCTTTCTGTGCGATTAAATGTTTTACACTATCCAAAAGTTTAATTTGTTGTTCGGAGGAGTATACAACTTTTAAGGAATCGATTTCAGTAAACAGTTCGTCGTTATTAAGGAGGTATTGTTTATAGGAGCTTTGAGCGTTCGACTGAATGGTATATTTCGAAACACTTTCGTTTTTATACATTAAGCTTATAATGTTTCCTATTTTAAAAATTTTATTTTGATCTGCAGTATTGTTTTCTGTGAGCTTCAGATACTTTTGAAATTCTGCATAAAAAATCACCCCAACAGTGAATGAAAGAAGGCACAGTAAAATATAACTTATGAATGCTTTTTGAGGAATTTTACTTATTAGTAGATTCATCGTGCCATACGTGATAGGTTAACTTCAATAAATCTGAAAAACAGGGCGGTCTTTCAACTTAAGTTTTTAACTTTGCAACATCTCGTAAGGGGTGCTTATATCTTCTATACATTTAAAAGAAGACAAGCTGAGATCATACCCATTGAACCTAGAACAGGTAATGCTGTTTAGGAACAAGATGCTACAATAAGGCTCATTAGTGATGTATTAGTTTCTTAAAAGTAGCATAGAAATTTATTTTTTGCAAGAAAAATGTAATCAAATCGTTTTTAAACCTCAGAATAATCCCCTTTTATTCGTAAAATACTATGAATGAAACAGTTATTTAGTTGTGTTGTATTGCTTTTTTTATGTGCCTTATCAACATTTGCTCAAACCAATAAAGTAAAGGATTCGACTTTACAAGAAGATGAAACCATTTCATTGGATGAAGTTTTGGTTTCAGCTATTCGAGTAACATCAAAGACTCCGGTTACTTTTTCCAATATGAGTAAAAAAGACATAAAGAAACGAAACCTTGGACAGGATATTCCTGTTTTAATGAATTACCTGCCTTCTGTGGTTACTACTACAGACGCTGGTGCAGGTGTAGGCTATACAGGTATTCGCGTACGTGGAAGTGATGCTACCAGAGTTAATGTTACTATTAACGGGATTCCTTATAATGATGCCGAATCTCAGGGAACTTTTTGGGTTAATATGCCTGATTTTGCTTCATCTGTTGAAAATCTTCAGTTGCAAAGGGGAGTTGGAACTTCAACCAATGGTGCTGGAGCTTTCGGAGCTAGTTTAAATCTTTTGACAGATGCTATTTCTGAGGAGAGTTATGGAGAAATTTCAAGCTCTGTTGGGAGTTTTAATACACAAAAACATAATATTAAGTTTAGTACAGGGAAGTTGAATGATCATGTTGAGATCTCAGGTCGATTGTCTTTAATTGAGTCTGATGGCTACATTGACAGAGCTTCATCTGATCTTAAATCTTATTTTCTGCAGGGAGCTTATGTTGACGAGAGCACCCTCATTAAAGCTTTGGTTTTTGGAGGGCATGAGATCACTTATCAGGCGTGGAATGGAATTGATAGTGAAATGTTGGAATCGAACCGACGTTTCAATACTGCCGGGATGTATACAGATGAAGATGGGAATGTTCAGTTCTACGATAATGAGGTGGATGATTATAAGCAGGATCATGCGCAATTGCATTGGAACGAAAAGTGGAATAGTAATTGGAATACTAATTTCGCATTACATTATACATATGGTAGAGGATATTTTGAGCAGTATAGGGAAGATGAATCTTTTGAGGATTATAATCTGGAGCCAATCACCACGTCTGATGGAGAAATAAGTTCTACAGACCTGATAAGACGAAGATGGTTAGATAATGATTTCTATGGAACTACATTCTCTGCAAATTATCAGGATGATAATTTCGATCTTATCTTAGGAGGGGCATGGAATAAATATGAAGGTGATCATTTTGGAGAGGTTATATGGGCAAGATATGCTTCCAATAGTGAAATCCGCGATCGCTATTATGACGATAATTCTTTAAAAACGGATTTTAATATTTATGGGAAAGTCAGTTTTATGTTGACTAATAAGTTGAGTCTGTTTGGTGACTTGCAATATAGGAGGGTTACGTATAAAGCGAATGGCGAGGATACCGGGTTGGTAGATGATGAATTTGACTTTTTCAACCCTAAAGCGGGGATCACTTATAATGTGAATAATCAAAATAGTATATATTTTTCATACGCTAGAGCTAACAGAGAGCCCAATAGAAATGACTATGAGAATGGAAGTCCGAAACCGGAAAAACTGAATGATTTTGAACTGGGATGGAGGTATGGATCCAAAGCTGTTAAGTGGAATCTGAACGCTTATTATATGCGTTACAAAGATCAATTGGTGTTAACCGGGGAGTTAAATGATGTGGGTGCTCCACTAAGAGAAAATATTGGTGATAGTTACCGATTAGGGGTTGAGGCTGATGCAACCATTGTTTTTAACAGTAAGTTTATCGTACGCCCAAATGTATCCTTGAGCACAAATAAAAATATAGATTTTTATTTTGAGAGAGATGGAAGTTTAAGAGATTTAGGTAATACTACCATAGCCTACTCTCCAAGCTTTGTAGGATCTAATATTTTTACATATATTCCGGTTAATAACCTCCAGTTTTCATTGTTGTCTAAATATGTATCTGAGCAATATATGGGGAATATTGATTCAGATGGCTCAAAGCTTTCAAGTTATTTTGTGAATGATTTTAATGTTCAATATGAAATTCAGACAAACACCTTCATTGATTCAATAATTCTTACAGGTTTGGTGAATAATATTTTTGATAAAAAATACGTTTCAAACGGATATTTCTATACATATGATGATAACTGGACAGACCCTAATCAGGTAACTACCATTGAAGGGGCAGGTTATTATCCTCAAGCCGGTATAAACTTTCTGATAGGAGCTACGTTTATGTTTTAGGGTTAGAAATATGAACGTAGTAGAAAGTTTCAAAAGACCCTGTGTACAATTACATGGGGTCTTTTTCTTTTAACTCATTCTCATGTATGGTTTTTATCATGGTATGGAATGAAGCGGCCTGACTTTGCTCTTTGGAGCGATTTTTTTCATTTTTATATTCATCCATGAACTTTTTTGCTGGCGACCAAACGGTTTGAAGCATTCCCTGGTAATGTTCCTTCATTTTTTCAGTTGCATTTTTCCTGAAGAAATAAGTCATTTCTACCTGGGTTTTGGTGATTTCCGGTTTTCGCCAAGGACATGTTAGTACATCAAATCCTTTCATGGCGAAGAGGGTAGCGGTCGGTAAGGCATTTTCGTAATGCCAGTCACATATTACAACGGACTTGTTGATTAAATCAATTGCCCTGGCTGTATTGTTCATGCTGGCTTCCCACATCCCGATTCCTGTTGTCTTACCATCGATAAGGCGGTCTCCCCATATCCATAACCTAATGTTCTTTTGCGAAAGATGGTTTGAAATCTTATTAACCTCATTTGCAAATAACTCGGCTGGGTCTCTTCCATTACAGCGTTCACAGTTTGGATGAGCGAGATAAAATACTTCATCCATTCCAGCATGAAATGAGGTTGCCTCAAACACATCAACGATTTCATCAACTAAATTGAACACAACCTCGTGTACTTTCGGGTGCAGGGGACAATAACTTTTACAATAAAGTCCGTCATCGTTGGGCCATTCATATTTTTTTGGAATAACAACATCAGGGGTTTCATCAAATTCCGGATAAACCTCTAAAAGTTTATTTGTTTTTTCCGCCCACGATTGATGACCTAACAAGTTAATCTGCGGGATGAGATCAATATTGTGTTTTTTGCAAACAGCAAGAATATCTTTTATTTCTTTTTTGGTTAAGGGACTGTTCCCTCTTAGTTCGGGCCTTGAGACATAGGTATAATTAAAATCGATACGCAGTACCAGTGTGTTAATTCCGTCAGGCCCTAACTCGTCGTCTATAAATTGAACAAATTCATTCACGTATTCTTTGCTCGGAGCCGCAATACATAGCCCTTTTACGGGTAATTTCTCCTGTGCTACCAACAGGAGGGAATTAAAGAAGGTCAGGATGCAAATTGTAATAATCTTTGTTGATTTCAAAATAAGAAGTAATTGGTTATCACTTAAAAGTAATAACAATCAGTTAGATAACAAAGTTTATTGGGTATATTGGTATTAGTTAAAAATTGTTACAACGTTGTCATTTGCAGTGGTTCTGTAGATCAAGAGTTCATGGATTTTTTTATCGGCGGGAATTTCTGAGAGCATGGTTCCGTTAACCAGGCTATACTCATAATCTTCGCACGAGCACTTGCACATGTTTCCATTAATAATAGTCATTGTAGAACAACTGGTGGGAGTATGGTTGGGACAACTTGCCTCCCATGCCAGAAATTGACCAAAACCTGCATTGTATACGAAAACCCCTTTTAAGCCAACACCTTCATTACCTATGTAAATTGCACTTCCAGGGTTTGCTAAACTTCCATATAATGGAAGGTTGAGGTTGATTTCAAAAGAGAAATTGGTTTCCGGCAGGTATGGATTTCGGGTGCTTGAATCATTGCTGCACGCAAGAAATATAAAGGAGCATATGTACGTAATAATTTTTTTCATTTTCAAAATTTTTAGCAAAATACAACAAAAACAAACTTCAATAAAATTTTGTATATTTGTCTAAATCCTCTTTGGAATGAAGGGGATTTTTTCTATTTATAAACGATGAAGTTATGAGTAACGTATCTTATTATACAGCAGAAGGATTAAAAAAATTAAAAGAAGAGTTGGATCACTTGAAGAGTGTCGAACGTCCAAAAGCATCTCAGGCGATTGCAGAAGCCAGGGATAAAGGAGATTTGTCCGAAAATGCAGAATATGATGCCGCGAAGGAAGCACAGGGTCTTTTAGAAATGCGTATCTCAAAATTAGAAGAAACGGTTGCCAACGCCAGGCTTATTGATGAAAGTCAGCTTGACACTTCAAAAGTACTGGTGCTCTCGACCGTAAAAATAAAAAATCAGGCAAATGGCATGGAAGTTAAGTATACTTTGGTGGCAGAAAGTGAAGCTGATTTAAAGAGTGGTAAAATATCGGTTAATTCACCAATTGGGAAGGGACTGTTAGGTAAAAAAGTAGGAGATGTAGCTGAAGTTAATGTGCCAAACGGAACTCTCAAATTTGAAATTTTAGAAATCACCAGATAAATAGTAGGATATCTGAATTAAAGGAATCCTTTCTGTTCAGGAAAGGATTTTTTATTTTTATAGGATCACAAAAGCAGAAAAAATGGCAAGTATATTTACAAAAATAATCAATGGAGAAATTCCTTGTTATAAGGTAGCTGAAAATGAAAATTTTCTGGCGTTTCTGGATATAAATCCCAATGCCAAGGGCCATACCCTGTGTATTCCAAAAAAGGAAGTGGATAAGATCTTTGATATGGATGAAGAGACCTATATGGAGCTTATGGCTTTTTCAAGAAAAGTAGCAAAAGCTATAGAGAAGACTGTTGTATGTAAACGTGTCGGAATCTCCGTTATAGGTTTAGAGGTGCCGCATGTTCATGTGCACTTAATTCCTCTCAATGAAATGAAGGACGCTACCTTTCAACATAAAGTTAGTTTAGATCAGGAAGAATTCGTACAAATTGCTGAAAAGATAAACGCAGCCTTAACAGAATAAAGTAAATTCAATACCACAAAAGCAGTGCTGCTATAACTGATAGTAATAGTGTTGCTATTAGTATAATACCTAATTTTGTTAGCTTAAAAGCTGATTTGGGCGATAAGGTTTTATAATAGAAATCGTATACTCGTTCAATATCCTCGGTCCATTTAACCGGGTATATCTGTTGTTTACATTTTTCGCAGAAAATTGAATGATTTATTTTTTTAGTTAGCTTTTCAAAAAAACCATTTTTAATCTGTTCCTGATAAAAGGTTAGTACCATTGCTTCCTGAGCATAACACTCAGGACAGTTATTCGCTAAAGTAAAATCTTCAATTTTAAGTTTATTGGGCTTCATGAGTTAATTTATTAATCTTCTTTCTTTAAAATAATTTGAATAGTTGTTCCTTTATCGATTTCAGAGTTAAGAACTTTTACTTTCCCTTTGTGATAATCTTCAATGATTCTTTTAACCAGGGAAAGGCCTAATCCCCAGCCTCTTTTTTTGGTAGTAAATCCAGGTTCGAAAATCTTATTATATAGTTGTTTTGGTATGCCTTTCCCTGAATCGGATATAAGAATACTGACATAGTTTTTATCGTCAGTTACCTCTATGATTAGCAATCCTCGTCCTTTCATTGCATCTATCGCATTTTTAACCAGGTTTTCAATTGTCCAGCTAAAGAGTTGTAAGTTGATTAAGGCATAAATTTTTTGGTCAGGCGCTTTAAATTTAAATTCGATTAGGTCAGAACTTCTCGCTTTAAGATATTCGTAGCTTTTTCTTGTTGCATCAACAATATCATGTCTTTCTAAGTCCGGGATAGATCCTATTTTAGAAAACCTCTCAGTAATGGTATGTAATCTGCTTATGTCTTTTTCAATTTCACTAATAATGGTATTGTCTACATTTTCGGATTTTAAGAACTCTGTCCATCCAAGCAAGGAAGATAAAGGAGTTCCGATCTGGTGAGCTGTTTCTTTAGCCATGCCGGCCCATAGTTTGTTTTGTTCCGACATTTTATTGGTTTTGTAATAAAAATAAACAACGGTACCGAATAGTAAAAAGATGAGTAAAAGAGCAATTGGATAATATTTTAATTTTCTTAATAGGTCAGAGTTCCCATAATAGAGGGTTCCCATAAACTTATCTTTATAGGAAATTCTAATCGAAATGTTTTCTTGTTCAAATTCTCGGATTTTTCGTTTCAGGTATAAGGTGTCTTTTGATTTTTCAGAGTCGAGATTTCTCGGTTCCATTTTACCATCTGCCCTTAGGTAAATCATGGGAGTGGAATTGTTATTTTTAAGCACCTCCAGTGTAAGATTCCCAAGGTCTTTATTGAGATCGACCGTTTGAATAAATTCAGCGTATGCTGCAGCCCACACTCTCATTTTGGCCTCTTCTTCTTCCTTAAATCGCTGAAAGAATATGTATGTATTCCATAGAATCAACGATGTAATGATAAACGAAGCTGCAATCAATATCCATCGCGTTGTGCTTTTCTGATCGCTATAATCCATATACGTAAAAAAATCTTTACAACATAAATATAAAGGAAAACCATTAAATTTATTGTTTTGACATATTAAACATTTTTCAGGCTCTTGCAGATTGGTTATTTTTGCTCAAAACTATACACATGCTATCAATTAATCCTAAAGAAATCCCTACGGCTCAATTACATGGTTACATGTTGGGGGCTGTTGCGCCCAGGCCAATAGCCTTCGCCAGCACAATTGATGAGGAGGGAAGGCCAAATTTGTCTCCATTTAGTTTCTTTAACGTATTTAGTTCTAACCCTCCGGTTATGATTGTTTCTCCCAATAGACGTGTACGAAACAATACGACAAAACATACTTATGAAAATGCAAAGGCGACCAAAGAGATGGTAATCAATGTGGTTAATTACGACATTGTTCAACAAATGTCTCTGGCAAGTACGGAATATCCCGAAGGTGTAAATGAGTTTGAGAAAGCCGGGTTAACAATGCTTAAATCTGAAGAGGTAATACCATTCAGGGTTGCGGAATCTCCAGTACAGTTTGAGTGTAAAGTTCGTGAAATCATCGAATTGGGGAATGAGGGCGGCTCTGGAAATCTTATTTTGTGTGAGGTTGTTAAGGTTCATGTGAATGAAGATATCTTGACCTCAGATGGCAAGATTGACCAGTATAAAATTGATCTTGTTAGCCGATTGGGAGGAAATTGGTATGGCAGAAGTCGGGAAGGGCTTTTTGAAGTACCAAAACCATTATCTACTATGGGAATTGGGGTAGATCAGTTGCCTGATCATATTCGCCTGAGCAAGGTCTTGACTGGAAATGACCTGGGGAAATTAGGAAATATAGAAGCATTGCCAACAGCAAATGAAATTGAAGATTTTATTAATTCAGAGATTAAATTAAATGGTACTTTAGAGGAAATAACCGAGGATGAGCTTCATAGGTTGTCTCAGAAATTTTTAAATAATAATGATGTGCTTTCTGCCTGGAAAGTTTTACTTGCAAAAAAATAGAAATAATGGAAATACAAGGAAGAATTAAAATGATTGAAGAAACTAAGACCTATGGAAGTAATGGTTTTAGAAAAAGAGAGTTGGTGGTAACAACGGAAGAGCAATATCCACAACATATTTTAGTGGAGTTTGTTCAGGATAAAACCGATTTGTTAAACAACTTTAATGAAGGACAATTGGTGAAAGTGAGTATTAACCTAAGGGGTAGAGAATGGGTAAACCCACAAGGTGAAACTAAATATTTTAATTCTATTCAGGGTTGGAGAATAGAAAACTTACAACAAGAACAGCAGGCGCCCGATCTTCCACCTGTTCCTCCAGCAGATGCTTTTGAGCCGACAAACGATTTTAAAGAAGAGAATTTTGATGACCTGCCATTTTAGTAGGTCGCATAATAAAATTTAAAGAGGGGCGGTTGTCCCTCTTTTTTGTTTATATGGTTTTCAGTAATTTGATCAAAATATTTTTCACCATATGAACTTCACCGCTTTTATCGAAAACATATTTAGAAAATATGTGCCCTCTCCATTTACGATTGCTGTATTGCTGACCTTGTTAACTATATTGTTAGCTTTTATCTCTATACCGGGGCATGATGCTGATGGATTTATACAGGTTTTGAGATTCTGGGAAGCAGGTGTTTGGAATAATAGTTTGCTGGTTTTTGGGTATCAAATGATGCTTATTCTGGTTCTCGGGCATATTTTGGTTTTAAGTAAACCCATGAGTAGGCTTATTTCTCTGTTGGTGGAGCGTGTTAAGGATACTGGCAGTGCTGTTGTTTTGGTGAGTATTAGTACCATGCTGGTGTCATTTTTTAATTGGGGACTTGGTCTTATTTTTGGAGCTATCATAGCCAGAAAGGTCGGGGAATATGCTCAGAAAGAAAACATTCCAATTAATTACCCTTTGGTTGGGGCTGCGGGATATGTAGGTCTGATGATATGGCATGGAGGTTTAAGTGGATCTGCACCCTTAAAAGTCGCCGAAGAAGGGCATCTAAAAGATATAATGAGCGGTGCTGAACCTGAATTACTAAGTCAGTTACCTACTCAGATAGGCACCTACGAAACGATTTTCAGTTGGTGGAACTTAATGCTCTTTGGAGTGTTACTTATGGTAATCCCCATTGTATTAAAATACCTGGCTATAAAAACAAAACCTAAAAAGACTTATTTAAAAACATATAAATTAAGAACAAATGAAAAGTTAAAGGGAAATGGAGCAGAGCAACTTGAATTCTCCCCTTGGGTTGCATTATTGTTTGGGGTTATCATTTTGCTGGCATTTATTGCACGGTATTGGCAATCATTATCTCAATTAAACATTACCCCTAACATGCTTAATTTTTTTATGTTGGGATTAGGGATTTTGCTTCATGGTAATTTTCATAGTTTTCTAAAAGCTTTGAATGAAGCCATTAAAGATACCTCGGGAATATTAATTCAGTTTCCCTTATATTTTGGAATCATGGGACTAATGAGTGAAAGTGGGATGATAACTCAAATTTCAGATTTCTTTGTATCTGTAGCGAATGACTTAACTTTACCTGTTTTAACATTCGTTAGTGGCGGACTGGTTAATATTTTTGTGCCAAGTGGAGGCGGTCAATGGGCCGTTCAGGGGCCTGTTGTTTTAGAATCAGCATTAAAATTGGGGGTGCCACTTCCGAAAGCTATAATGGCCCTTGCCTATGGGGATCAAATAACAAATATGTTACAGCCTTTTTGGGCTTTGCCTTTATTGGCTATTACAAAATTAAAGGCTAAGGAAATTTTGCCTTATACTCTTATTTTGATGTTGGTAGGATCTGTAGTTTATTTGACAGGACTTTTATTGCTATAAAAAATCCCGTTAAAGAATAACGGGATTAAATGTTGTGGTTTTAGGTTTACCTTTACATCAAACTCAAAAAGCAATGATGAAAATAATATTAACAGAATGTAAAGGTATGAACAAAAGTGAGTAATTTTTTCTATAAAAGCAATACAAAAATCATTTTTTTCCTGTTTTTCAATCAACTACTAAATTTATTTATTTGAAGGATGTTTTTTTTAAGTGATAAAATAGAATTTCCGGCCCTGGAGTTAGCTTCTTCAGATGGGCTTTTGGCAGTTGGAGGAGATCTTTCTTCTGAAAGGTTGATTTATGCTTATCAGCATGGTATTTTTCCGTGGTTTGATGAAGGCTCAATGATATTATGGTGGAGTCCGGATCCGAGAATGGTGTTATATCCTGATCGATTGAGACTGTCTAAAAGTATGAAGCAAATCTTGAGAAGCGGAAAGTTTAGAGTTACTTACAACCAGAATTTTGAAGAAGTGGTGCGTAATTGTTCAACAATTAAGCGTAAAGGAGAGGACGGTACCTGGATTACTAATGAGATGATTACTGCCTATAAGAGGTTGCATGATTTGGGTTATGCCAAATCTGTGGAGGTTTGGAATGGTGATCACCTTGTTGGAGGTTTGTATGGTGTGGATTTAGGACATGTGTTTTGTGGAGAGAGTATGTTCTCTAAGGAAAGCAATGCATCTAAAGTTGCGTTTATTTCTTTAGTTAAAGATCTTATACATAAAAATTATCAATTGATAGATTGTCAGGTATATACCGATCATCTTGCCAGCCTGGGTGCCGAAGAGATACCCAGAGATGAATTTTTAAAAGTTTTAAATAAAACGGTTAAGGGATAACTTCCTTATATCTGAAGCAACTCATCTCGTGATCATTTACCATCCCGGTCGCCTGCATGTGGGCATAAATTACTGTAGAACCTACAAATTTAAAACCACGTTTTTTCAGGTCTTTACTGATTTGATCTGATAGTTCTGTATTGGCTGGGGCTTTTTTGTAATTTGTTAATTGGTTTTGAATCGGTTGTCCATTAACATATCCCCATATATAATTACTAAAGCTTCCAAACTCATTTTGAATTTGTATAAATGCCTGAGCATTGGTTACCGTTGCTCTTACTTTTAGTTTGTTTCGTATAATTCCTTCGTTTTCCAGTAGTTCTTGTATTTTCGTTTCGGAGTAGCTGGCTATTTTTTTATAATCAAATTCGTCGAATGCTTTTCTGAAATTTTCTCGTTTTCTTAAAATTGTAATCCAGCTAAGTCCTGCCTGAAAAGTTTCAAGAGTAAGGAATTCAAAAAGTGTTTCGTCGTCATAAACAGGAACTCCCCATTCTTCATCGTGATATGCTTCATATAATTGATCTCCTTCGCACCATCCACAACGTTTTTTTTCTTTCATGTTTTCTTTTTTAAGAACCCTTAAAAGTACTATTTTTTTATGACCAAGGCAGATGTAAGTTTTCAAATAATGAAACGTCCAAGATACTTCATGGCTTAAAAATAAAAGCTGATAATTGTTAGCTTTTTTTAGTCAGGGATGTGTTTATTTTGCAGATGTATGGAAGTATTGGTAAATAAAACAATTGAGCGTAGCTTGGAGCAAGCTATCTCATACGGGAAATATAGGGAGTTGGTTGAGTTCCTTGCTTTGGAAGGAAAGTCAAGTGCTCCGGAACAAAGTGAATCGATGACTGAATTTACGGTGTTGAATGACCGGCGAATGAAAAGATGGGATAAAACCATAAGCCTTACTGAAGAGGTATTGGCAACGGTTAAGGGGTTGAACAGGTCGGTTCGGTGGTTAGTTCTTACTGAGAGTTGGTGTGGTGATGCAGCACATGCCTTACCGGTAATGAACAAGATTGCAGAACAATCTGATAAAATACAATTGGAAATTGTTTTCAGGGATCAGCATGAGGATCTTATGAATATGTTTTTAACCAATGGAGGTAAATCGATTCCGAAACTTATTGCGATTGACATAGATAGTCAAGAAATTATTGGTACCTGGGGGCCTCGACCTGCGACAGCCACCCAAATGGTCGAGGATTACAAAGAAAAATACGGTAAGCTAACTCCTGAATTAAAGCAGGACCTTCAGGTATGGTATAATAAAGATAAGGGACAATCAATAGCAAATGAGTTATTGGAGTTACTCCCCCTGGAATTGGTAGGTGATGGTTCCTAACTGATCTGGTTTTTGCAAGTCTTTATTAAATTTTGCCTGAAGTGCATAGTTAATGGCATTGTCAATAAGGCAGCCATTTGAGGTGGTTGAGCTGGATTTGTTATATGTAGCTTCAACCACATTGCCATAAGAATCCACTTTGATATTTATAACTACCTTACCAAAGGAGTCACATGTATAAACGGGATTAGGGATGATTCTTTTTGATCGACCGATCAAAGAGTATGAAATGGTAGTTTTACGCTTAATATTAACATCCTTGTCTTCGGAAGATTTTTTGTTGAGTTCAGCCATTTTTTGGCGTTGCTCTTTTAGTTTTTCTTTATACTTGGCAGTAGCACTGTTTAAAGATAAATCATTGAGTTCATCAGGGCTGTCTTCTCCTTTTGCTTCTTGTTGTTCTTGTTGAAGTTCTTCTAGCGTTTTGAACTCTTCAAGTTCATCGTTGAAACGACTTTTTACTTCTTTTTCAGCTTCATTATAGGCTTCGTGGGTTTCCAGTTCAGCAAGATCAGGTTTAAGTTCTTCTTTGAATTCCTCAGGAATCTCTTCCTCGTACACCATTTCATAGCGTATCTCGTCCTCCTGTTTCCCTTGTAATCGAATATTGAAAAGGGTCAATACGAATAGGGCCAAAATGAAGAACGAAATCATTAATGATAATTGTTTGTTGTTGGGGCTCATGATTACAATTTCTTCTCCCTAAATATAAAAGAAAAATAGAAATATCCTCTATAAACTTTCTGCAAATGCTTCGGGCGTTATTGCTTTATCTACGTTGAAATCCCCTATTTTGGTTCTTCTCAATTCAGATAAATGAGCACCGCTGTTGAGAGCTTTGCCAAAATCATGCGCTAACGATCGGATGTAGGTACCTTTACTACAAACCACTCTAAAATGTATTTCAGGCATTTCTATCTTTGTGATTTCAAATTCTGAAATTTTGATGATACGAGGATTAACTTTTACTTCTTTGCCTTCCCTCGCAAATTCGTAAAGTCGTTTGCCATCTTTTTTTAAGGCTGAAAAGACAGGTGGAATCTGTTCGATTTCTCCAATAAATTTATTGGTTGTATCAAGGATAAGTTCCGAAGTAATATGTTCTGTAGGGTAGGTTTGGTCTATAGTTGTTTCCAGGTCGTACGAAGGTGTCGTTGCGCCGACTGTAAATGTTCCGGTGTATTCTTTTATTTGTCCCTGGAGTTCAGGGATTTTTTTAGTGTATTTACCAACACATATAACCAGCAATCCTGTGGCCAACGGATCAAGAGTTCCGGCATGACCAATCTTAATTTTTTTGATCTTGAATTTTTTGAGGATTGCCCATTTCATTTTATTTACCGCTTGAAATGAACTCCAATTCAATGGTTTGTCAATCAACAGTATTTTTCCTTCCTTCAATTCTTCTAGTGCGTACATGTTAACTGTAATAAAAAGAATAAACAATAGCAATTGTGCCAACGATCAGGCAATAAATAGCAAAGTAAGTCAGTTTGCTGCTTTTTACCAATTTTATCATCCAGGTACAGGCTAATAGCCCGGATATAAATGCTGCTATGAAACCTATAGCCAACGGGGTGAATTGCTGTGATTCAAAAGTGATGTTGCCTGAGGCAACTTCTTTACAGATGCTTCCAAAAATTAAAGGAACCACCATTAGAAATGAGAAACGCGCGGCTTTAGTTTTATCAATTCCCAGTAAGACTGAGCTTGAAATTGTTGCCCCGCTCCTTGAAATTCCCGGAAGCATCGCAACCGCTTGAGATATTCCAATAATAAAGGCGTTTCCATAAGTTACATTTTTGGAAGTGTCTTTAGCACGATCTGCCAGAAATAGTAAAAGGGCAGTTATCATAAGCATAAAACCAACTAACTGAATGTTTTCACCAAATAACTGTTCTAGCTGTTCCTCGAAGAAAAGACCTATAAAAACAGCCGGAATCATAGAGACTATAATCTTTAGAGAGAAAATGGTTTCTTTATTCCATTTAAACTGAAACAGGCCTTTAAGAATGTCACGCACATCTTTTCTAAAAACTACTATGGTACTCAACGCAGTTGCAAAATGTAAGACGACTGTAAAAATTAAACTTTCCTGGGGAATGGAATCATCCCCTAAAATAAACTTCCCAAGTTCTAAATGTCCGCTGGAAGAAACGGGTAAAAATTCGGTTAATCCCTGGATTATTCCAAGAATTATGGCATCAATTATATCCATTTAATCTGGTGTGGCTATTTGGTGTTTTTGTTTTCCTTGTTCGGGTTTAACAGAATTCCATAAGCTTCAATGGCAAAACCAATTAATACCAGAGTTGGCGCAAGCCTGATTCTTCGGAAACTAAAAATTTCAGGATTAAAAACATTTGGATCCTCACTGCCACCTCCGCTCATCAGGATAAACCCAAGAGCAATAACAGCCAGACCGATAAACATTACGATGTAATTCTTCTTTTGAAAAACGAAATCGTGATTAAATTTATGATGTTCTTTTTGTTGATTCTTTTTCATAATGTGATTTTAATAGTACAGATCGTCTGTTCTAAGGTTCAGGAACCTTTGAGTTGCAATAAAGGTACTTATTGTGGTAATTACAATACTGATGATAAAAATACCTATAAATAATACTACCAGCCAAACCGGATCATCCAGGATATCGAGTTGGGGTAAACGGCCATCAGCATAATAGAGTACTCCTGACATGGCCAAAATTGAAACGGTTGCACCGACCATGCCAAGTTTAACATTTCGCCAAATAAATGGTTTTCGAATAAAAGCTTTCGTAGCCCCAACCATTTGCATGGTTTTAATAATAAATCGGTTGGAGTACACCGATAAGCGTATGGAGCTGTTTATTAAGAGGACGGCTATAAGCGTGAAAACACCACTGGCTATCAAGATCCATAAACTAATTCTCTTTATATTATCATTAAGAAGTGAGATTAACGGTTGGTCGTATGCTACTTCGTCAACATAATTTTTCTCTGTAAGACCTGTGGCAATATTTTGAAGGCTGTCAGGATGAACATAGGCTGCTTTCAAATGGACATCAATTGAATTTTGTAATGGATTGTACCCTAGAAAATCCATAAAGTTTTCGCCAATTTCCTTGCTGTGTTTTTCAGCTGCCTCGTCTTTTGAAACGAATACTGCAGATTTTGTGTAGTCTGCCATGGCTAAACTTTGCTGAAGCTGCTTGATTTCAACATCTTTAGCCTGATCTTTTAAAAAAACAGTAACCGCAACCTGCTCTTTAAAATGATCCGCCAGTTTTTTAGTGTTTAAAATCAAGATCCCCAACATTCCCAGTAAAAATAATACTAAAGCTATACTTAGTACTACAGAAAAGTAAGATGAAATTAATTTTCGTTTTTGGTAACGTTCAAAAGAATTGCTCATTATTAATACGATTGCTGGTGTAAAAGTAATAATACCATTTATAATTTGAAATTGCTGTACAAAAAATGAATTATTTTTTGTGTAAAGTGCAAGGAGAGAAGAACCTTTAGCGTGTGTTTCTCATTCGATTTGACTTTTGACCGTGATATAAAAGGTAACATTTTAAATAGATTATTATTAGTTTAATGTGTATTGTAGTAATTTTATCATTAATAATAATAACTCAAAGTCATGCGGATTGTTGTATACGGGATAGGTGGAGTTGGCGGATATTTTGGGGGGAAATTGGCGAAAACCAGTCATAAGGTAAGTTTTATTGCGAGAGGAAGACATCTGGAGGCTATTCAGAGAAATGGGCTTCAGGTAAAAAGTATTTATGGAGACTTTGTCGCTGCGCCTAATACTGTTACCAGTGATGTTCATTCTTTGCATGCTGCAGATCTGATTATCGTGTGTACTAAATCGTGGCAGGTAAATGATGTGGCCAGAGATATTAAGCCTTTGGTTTCGGAACATACGATGGTGCTTCCATTACAAAATGGGGCAGACAATGTGGATAAATTAATTAATGTCCTTGGAAAGGACAACGTTATCGGAGGGTTATGTCGAATTATTAGTTTCGTGGAATCTCCTGGTGTCATACATCATAAAGCATTTCATCCACAGGTGATGTTTGGAGAATTGAATAATGAAAAGTCAGAGCGAATTCAGCTTCTTAAAAAAGTTTTTGATGAAGCTGGTTTTGACAATTTGATTGCTGATGATATTCAAGCCGCCATATGGAAAAAGTTTTTGTTCATATGTACGATTAGTGGAATTGGGGCATTGACCAGAGCGGAAATGGGAGTGATGCGTGAAAATTCGTTTGTAATGGAGGTGATGCGTAAGACAGCGGATGAAATTTTGAAATTAGCTCAAGCCAAGGGAGTTCATTTAACTCAAAAAGATGTAGAAGCTGTTTTTGAAGGAATAGCGAATCAGGATCCTCATACCACTGCGTCTATGCAGCGGGATATCATGGAAGGAAAGCCATCCGAGCTAGAGGATTTTAATGGTTATGTGGTTAGAGAGGCAAAGAAATACGGGATTGAAGTGCCGGTGAATGAATTTATATATCATTTATTACTTCCACAAGAGAAGAGAGCGAGGGCAAAATTTAAATAGTGCCTAAAATTACATTCATTTCTTTCAAGGCGTGTTCGTAGCCCATGCTGAATGCTTTGTCGATCATTTTTGTGTCCAAAACACTAATTTTTTCTATGTCTTCAGGCAGGAAAACATAATTACAGCTTTTGAATTTATTGTAATAATTCGCATCTAATCCTATATGATATACCCGTTGAATTAATTTTAAGGTGGTATTAACTTCTGATTTTTCTACTTTTCGGATTGGGTTGACAAAACTTCCTAAAATGACCTCACAATCTTTTCTCAAAGGAGCTATTGGAAAATTATTCAGGATACCTCCGTCAGAGTATAAATCACCATTGATTTCGATTGGAGAGAAATAAGGGGGTAATGCCGAAGAGGCGATTAGGGGCCTGATAAGTTCTCCGGAATTGAAGAACTCGGCTCGGCCTGTGGTAATATTTGTTGCGGTAACCGTAAGAGGTATTTCCAATTCTTCAAAGTTAATTGCTTTGAAGTATTTTTTAAAAATATGATGGTATTTGGCACTGTCCATAATCCCAGGTTTGTTCATAGCGAACAGTGAAAACTTGAAAACAGGCGTTTCCTTGAAAAAAGAAATCATTTCTTCATGGTCATAGCCAGAGGCGTATAAAGCCGCAACCAAAGCTCCGCCACTTGTGCCAGACATCGCAGTAGGTTCAATTCCGTGTTCTTTCAGTGCTTTTAGAAATCCGACATGTGCCAAGGCTTTAACCCCTCCGCCAGAGAGCACAATTCCAATTTTCTTTTCAGACATGCAGCGTTAATTTTGAGTAAAAGTAAGAATTTTTAGCGTTTTTGAATGTGTTTGTTGCTGATGTTTAATCGGTTAAAGAAGTATTCATTTCTTTTTCAGAGTCATGCATTAATCGTATTTTTGCCCACCGAATTATAATAATTGTTTGTTAGATCAAACCAGAGGTCAGAGTTTTAAAAAAGATGAAGCCGACTTACTGAAATAGTCTTACCAATTATAAGGTTGTTTTAGTTAATGAGGTTGCATGTGACTGTTGAAAAGCAATAAAAAGAAACACATGAAATACAATTTCAACGAAATTGAAGCCAAGTGGCAGAAGTATTGGAGAGAAAACAAAACATTTAAGGCTGAAAATAACAGCGATAAGCCAAAATATTATGTGCTTGATATGTTTCCTTACCCGTCAGGGGCGGGACTGCATGTGGGGCATCCGCTTGGTTATATAGCTAGTGATATTTACTCGCGATTTAAACGTCATCAAGGGTTTAATGTATTACATCCAATGGGGTATGATTCATTTGGATTACCTGCTGAACAGTATGCGATCCAAACTGGTCAGCATCCTGCAATTACTACCGAGGCGAACATCACAAGATATAGAGAGCAGCTCGATAAAATTGGTTTTTCTTTTGA
The DNA here is from genome assembly GCF_900116365.1 of Zhouia amylolytica. Taxonomy (GTDB): domain Bacteria; phylum Bacteroidota; class Bacteroidia; order Flavobacteriales; family Flavobacteriaceae; genus Zhouia; species Zhouia amylolytica. The sequence continues at coordinate 317,395 of NZ_FPAG01000004.1, forward strand.
TTGGAGCCGAGAGGTGCGTACCTCTAATCCTGATTATTATAAATGGACCCAATGGATTTTTATTCAGTTGTTTAATTCCTGGTATAATGTTGATGCTGATCGTGCGGAGGATATTGCAAGGTTGATTTCTGCTTTTGAAGTAGCGGGGAATGCACAAGTAAATGCTGTATGTGATGATGATGTAGCGGTTTTTACAGCTGCAGAGTGGAACGAATATACCTGGGAGGAAAAGCAGTCAATTCTGCTAAAATACAGGCTTACATATTTGGCAGAAACAGAGGTGAACTGGTGTCCGGCCTTAGGTACTGTTTTGGCCAATGATGAAATTGTTAATGGAGTTTCAGAGCGAGGAGGTCATCCGGTCGTGCGTAAAAAGATGATGCAGTGGAGTATGCGCATAACAGCCTATGCTCAAAGACTACTGGATGGTTTAGACAGGCTTGATTGGCCACAGCCTTTAAAAGAATCTCAAACTAATTGGATTGGTCGTTCGAAAGGGGCGTCAGTGAAGTTTAAGATTGATGGTCATGATGAGTTTATTGAGGTGTTTACTACACGTCCTGATACCATATTTGGGGTTACTTTTATGACTTTAGCACCAGAATTGGAGTTGGTAAAGGCAATAACAACAGCCGAACAGAAGGAAGCGGTTGAGTCGTATATTGAGGCTACAGCTAAACGAAGCGAACGTGACCGTATGGCTGATGTGAAAACTATTTCCGGAGCTTTTACCGGAGCTTATGCAATTCATCCGTTTACTGAAGAAAAAATCCCGATTTGGATTGGGGATTACGTACTGGCTAGTTATGGTACCGGAGCTGTAATGGCGGTTCCTTGTGGCGATCAGCGTGACCATGATTTTGCAAATCATTTTAATATTCCAATAAAAAATATTTTTGAAGGTGTTGATATCACCGAAGAGGCATTTGCTGATAAAGACAATACTAAAATTGCCAATTCAGACTTTATTACCGGATTAGGTTTTAAGGAAGCGACCCAGCTGGTAATTGAAAGACTGGAGGCTATGGGACAGGGTGAAGGGAAAATTAATTATCGCTTGAGAGATGCAGTTTTTAGTCGTCAACGCTATTGGGGTGAGCCATTTCCTGTATATTATAAAAATGGTATACCGCAGATGATCGAAGCGGAACATCTGCCAATTCGTTTGCCGGAAGTAGAGAAGTATTTACCAACTGAAACAGGAGAGCCGCCATTAGGTAATGCCAATGTATGGGCTTGGGATACGGATAAGAATGAAGTGGTGAGTAATGACCTTATCGATAACGAGACCGTATTTCCATTAGAACTTAATACCATGCCTGGCTGGGCCGGATCTTCCTGGTATTTTAATCGCTATATGGATGCAATTAATGAAAATGAATTTGCGTCTCAGGAGGCTTTAAATTATTGGAAAGATGTCGATTTATATATAGGCGGAAGCGAGCATGCTACCGGGCATTTATTGTACAGTCGCTTTTGGCAGAAATTCTTGTTCGACAGAGAGTTATTGCCTGTTGATGAGTATGCGAAAAAACTGATAAACCAGGGAATGATTTTGGGGACCAGTGCTTTTGTTTACAGGGTAGAAGGAGAAAATAAATTTGTTTCCAAAGGTTTAAAGAATAATTATAAAGTACAGGCAATACATGCGGATGTTTCTTTTGTAAATGCATCAGATGAGTTGGATGTTGAAGCCTTTAAGAACTGGCGTCCTGAATTTAAAGATGCAGAGTTTGTTTATGAAGAGGACAAGTATCTGGTTGGACGAGAAGTTGAAAAGATGTCGAAGTCTAAGTACAATGTTGTTAATCCTGATGATATTTGTGAAGAATACGGAGCAGATACTTTGCGATTGTATGAAATGTTCTTAGGGCCATTAGAACAGGCAAAACCATGGAATACTGCTGGAATTACCGGTGTTGCAGGATTCTTGAAAAAGTTATGGCGTTTGTATTTTGACGATAACGGATTGGTGGTTACCGATAATGAGCCGAGTAAAGAATCTTTAAAAACTTTGCATAAGACTATTAAGAAGGCTACAGAAGATGTTGCTAATTTTTCATTCAATACTTCAGTATCCGGTTTTATGATTGCTGTTAACGAGTTGACCGCTCATAAATGTCACGAGCGAGCCATTTTGGAACCTTTGGCTATTTTGATTTCGCCATATGCTCCTCATATTGCGGAGGAATTATGGGCAAGCCTCGGTCATGCAGAATCGATAAGTACGGCAAAATGGCCTGAGTTTGATGAGAAGCATTTGGTAGAAAGTAGTAAGGAGTATCCAGTGTCTTTTAATGGTAAAATGCGTTTCAAAAAAGAATTACCATTAGACCTTACTAAGGAAGAAATAGAAAAGGTAATTATGGCGGATGAGCGAACTCAAAAACAATTGAATGGAAGAACTCCGAAAAAGGTGATTGTAGTTCCCGGAAAGATTATTAATATCGTCGGTTAAGACGCTAAAGAGTTTTTATGTATAGGGGTCAATGGTGTAAATATTAACATTTATACCGTTGACCCTTGTTTTTTAGGGGGGGTATTATCTTAAAATCAGTATTTTATCGAATAATTTGATGTTTTTTGAGCAGCGTCTATGTTTTATGAGTAATTGTAACGAAATTTAAGTTGATAAAAAGCTACATCATGAAAATAGGAGTTCCAAAAGAGATTAAAAACAATGAAAATAGAGTGGGGATGACTCCGGCGGGGGTGTTTGAACTCACAAAAAATGGGCATACGGTGTATGTAGAATCAACCGCTGGCGGAGGCAGCGGTTTTTTTAATGCTGATTACGAAAGTGCAGGTGCTACCATTTTGAATTCGATCAGGGAAGTTTATCTGTTAAGTGATATGATTGTGAAGGTAAAGGAACCGGTGGAAGAAGAATATGAGTTGGTTCGCGATAACCAGGTGCTGTTTACGTATTTTCATTTTGCTTCCAGTGAAAAATTGACCAAAGCGATGTTGAAAAGTAAAGCTGTTTGTATTGCCTATGAAACTGTTGAGGACGATAATGGAACGCTACCCCTTTTAACTCCGATGTCCGAGGTGGCTGGTAGAATGGCGGTGCAGCAGGGAGCAAAATATTTGGAAAAACCCATTAAGGGAAGAGGAGTGCTATTAGGAGGCGTACCGGGTGTTCCTCCTGGTAAAGTTTTAATTCTTGGGGCTGGAGTTGTTGGAATACAGGCTGCAAAGATGGCTGCCGGATTAGGAGCTCATGTTACGATATTGGATGTTAATATGAAGCGTTTGCGGTATGTTAATGATGTAATGCCTAATCATGTGGTAACGGAATTTTCTAATGAGTACAATATCAGAAAGCATATAAAAACTCATGACCTTATTGTTGGAGGAGTATTGCTCAAAGGAGCCAAAGCACCAAAATTGATAACCCGTGACATGATAAGTGAGATGCGCCCCGGAACGGTTATTGTTGATGTTGCAGTAGATCAGGGAGGTTGCGTGGAAACTTCAAAGCCCACTACCCATGAGGCGCCCACCTTTATTATTGATGATGTGGTACATTACTGTGTGGCTAATATGCCTGGTGCAGTTCCTTATACTTCAACCCTGGCTCTGACTAATGTTACCTTGCCATATATCCTGCAATTAGCCAATAAAGGTTGGGAAAGAGCGTGTGATGAAGATCCCTTTCTCGCAAAGGGAGTTAATGTAGTTCATGGTAAGGTTGTGTACGATGAAATTGCAAACGCCTTTGGCTGGAATGTCAGTATAGCTTGATTTAAATAACATCAGGAATCTGCAGCTTTCTGTTTAAACTCCGATTGTTTTAGTGTTGTAGGGTGAGTTTACTGTTTTGGACATCTAGATAATTTCATCTGAATTTAAGCTTTTTTGTTTTCTTTACCTACCCTGAATAAATCAAAAAGTGATAGGCAGCTGACAAAACTTCATATTGTTAAAACCTCCCTAATTTGGCGAGGTTTTTGTTTTCTTCGTTGTATATTTATCAAAGTAAATTTTTAAAATATGTTAGGATATTATATTCTTATAGGTGGAATTGCTCTTATAAGTATGTTGGTTAGTTCTAAGCTTAAAAGTAAGTTTAAGCATTATTCTCAGGTTTATCTGAGAAATGGAATGAGTGGTAAGGAGATTGCCGAAAAAATGTTAGCTGATAATGGTATTTACGACGTAAAGGTGATTTCAACACCAGGTATGTTGACTGACCATTACAATCCCAAAAATAAAACAGTTAATCTTAGTGAGGCTGTATATAATCAGCGTAATGCTGCATCAGCTGCCGTTGCGGCACACGAATGCGGTCATGCGGTTCAGCATGCCAATGCATATGAATGGTTGGAAATGCGTTCTAAATTAGTGCCTGTTGTGAGTATTACTTCAGGAATGTCTCAGTGGTTAGTCTTTGGAGGGTTGATTTTAGGAGCCGCTTCGGGTGCTGGATTTGGCTATTGGATAGCCGTAGCCGGACTTGTTTTTATGGGAATGGCCACGTTGTTTAGTTTTGTAACTCTACCTGTAGAATACGATGCCAGTAACAGAGCTCTTGCCTGGTTGCAGAATAAAAATATGGTGAGTCAGCAAGAGTATAAGGCTGCTGAGGATTCATTAAAGTGGGCCGCAAGAACTTATGTAGTAGCAGCTATAGGTGCATTAGCCAACCTGGTTTATTGGGCGTTACAGGTTTTTGGAGGAAGAGATTAAATTTTTAGTGTTAATAAATAGGAAGAGCGTCCGGTATATCCGGACGTTTTTTTGTTAACTCAATTCAACTAATCTCGTCATATAATTTTGAGTTGGAGTAAGGATATTTTTTTAGATACTAATTTGTCTGTCGATTTGCTGAGCTAAAGAAATAAAGGTTTCTGTTCTGGAAACACCTTCTATGCTTTGTATTTCATGATTTAAAAGATTCATCAAGTGTTCGTTGTCTTTACATATAATTTTAGCAAGGATACTCCAGTTTCCGGTTGTGTAGTGACATTCGAGTACTTCAGGTATTTTACGTAGTTGTTTTACAGCCTCTGGATTTCGCATGGCTTTATCTAAATAGATTCCGATAAAGGCTACTGTTGTATAGCCTAAAACTTTGGGATTTATTATGAATTTGGAGCCCGCAATAAGTCCGCTTTGTTCCAGTTTTCTAAGCCGCTGATGGATTGCTGCTCCTGAAATTCCAATTTTTCGGGCAATTTCGAGTATCGGTTTACGGGCATCTTCCATGAGATAACGAAGAATCTCTTTGTCAATACCGTCAATTTCTATTTTATTGTCGTTCACTTTCATTTTATTGGTTTTAATTTGAAAGTAAATATACAAAATTGGTTATAAAATGAAACAACCTCCCGCTTAACCCTTAAACAAAGTGGGAGGTGTGTTATATTGGTTGTAAGGTTGGTTAGCCTGCTACATTGTTTGGATTATACCCCTGGTAGGGTAATTGATGTTCTTGAAAAACGATATTATACTGTTCTAATTCCTTCAATACGGGGAGGTAAATATCCTTTTGCAAGGGCATTTGAACTCCTGGCTTAGTATATTTTTTATTGAGGATTTGTAATGTTGCTATTCCTAAAGGTAATCCAACTGTTTTTGACATTGCTGTATACGTTTTATCGTCACCTATAACCACAAGGTTAGCATCTATTTGATGTTTTACACCATTGAGTTCATAACCGAATTTGTGATACATCGCGATCATGTCTTTGTCATTCTCTGAAAGTGACCAGCTGTCTTGTAAAATCTTTTGCAGAATTTGAGCAGGTGTAGCTTTTATGAGATTTACTTTTTTATCAGGATTAAAAATGTCTAATTCAACCAGTTTATCCCACATAATATCATCCTGGTCTATCTTTAAATAATGTCTTAGTTTTAGTTCTACAGAGTCAGAAGGCGAATAGGGTAAAAATGCATTTACAAAGTCGCGGTAGCTCATGTTTTCGGAATCTTCGATAACGTAGCTATCATCTGTCATTCCTAGTTGAACAAACATGTTCCATGCTTTGGAGAATCCAACTCTCCTTAAGGTTCCTCTATATAAAGTCAGGATATTGTCGAGTCCATAAGCCGACCTGTATTTAAGGGAGTCCCGGTTGGCATAACCTTCGAAATTACCATATCCTTCTATGTTTAAGAATTCTGTTCTTCTGAATAATTTGTGATAGGGGATATATTTATAGGATCCTTCCTGAATAAATTTTGCGGCTCCTCCTTGTCCGGCTAAAACTACGTTTCTGGGATTCCAGGTGAATTTATAGTTCCATAGATTGTTATCGCTTTCCGGAGCAACAAGTCCCCCGGTAAAAGATTCGAATAAAATCATTTTACCTTCCTGATCTCTTACTTCATCAATGATTTTCATTGCGCTCATATGGTCAATTCCGGGGTCGAGTCCTATTTCATTCATAAAGACAAGACCTTTATTCTTAACTTCTTCATCCAAGGACATCATCTCATCACTGATATAAGAGGCGGTAATAAGATTCTTTTGGAGACTAAGACAAGTTTTGGCTATTTCTATGTGGAATCGTGCAGGAACCATGGAAATGACAATAGCCGCATTCTCGATGGCCTTATGCCTGGCTGTTTCATCAAATAAATCCAGTTCCAAAAGTTCAACATTAGTAGCATCCTTAATCAAGATTTTGGCATTTTCCAGATTTTTATCAGCAATGGTTAGCCTTAGATTTTCCTGTTGAGACTTTTCCAGAAAATATTTAACTAAATATGAAATTGATTTTCCCGCTCCAATGATTAAAATGTTTCTCATTCTATCGTAAGTTGTGTATTTTTGAAATTTATAACACGAATGTAGCAATTTGTTATATTTATAAAAAACTTCTTATATAAAGTTATGAACAAAACAATTTTAGGTGTTGCTGCCCTTTTAGGAATGTTGGCAGTGATTTTGGGTGCTTTTGGAGCTCATGGGCTAAAAAAGCTTATCGATGCAGATGCTATCGGTACATTTGAAACGGGTGTTAAATACCAGATGTATCATGCATTACTTTTATTATTTGTTGGTGGAAGTAGTTATCTCAGTAATGGAGCCAAAATGACTATTTTTTACCTGGTTTTGATAGGTGTAATTCTATTCTCAGGTTCAATTTATGGATTAGCCACTAATAATTTATCATCATTTGACTTTAAGAAAATAGGATTTGTCACTCCAATTGGTGGTTTACTTCTGATAATCGCATGGGGAATGTTAATATTTAACGTTTTATCTATAAAAACCAAATAAATATCACAACTCAAACGTTGTAGTAGGTATATTTTCATATTTTTGCGTCATAAGAACTCTTAAAACAAACTAACAAAAAAAGAAGTTATTATGGCTACAAATTCCTTGGTAACGAATCACATTTCGTTAAAGAAGTACGGAATACATAATGCCAATGTGTATTATCAACTTTCACCGGATGAGCTGCACAGTATTACTATCGAAAAAAATATGGGTAAGGAAGCTTCATCTGGAGCTTTAGCCATAAATACCGGAGAGTTTACTGGACGTTCGCCTAAAGACCGATTTATTGTAAAAGACGAAATTACTAGCGACAAGGTCTGGTGGGGAGATATCAATATTCCTTTTGACCCTGATAAATTTGATAAGCTATACGATAAGGTAGTTGCTTATCTTTCAGAGAAAGAGGTTTATGTTAGGGATAGTTATGTGTGCGCTGATGAAAACTACAGGCAAAACATTCGAGTGGTAAATGAATACCCGTGGAGTAATTTATTTGCTTACAATATGTTTTTACGTCCTGAAGAGGAGGAGTTGGAAGGTTTTAAAGAAGACTGGTTGATTGTAAATGCTCCTGGTTTTATGGCAGATCCTGAAACTGATGGCACCCGACAACATAACTTTGCTATTTTAAACTTTTCTAAAAAAATAGCTTTAATAGGAGGAACCGGTTATACAGGAGAAATCAAAAAGGGGATTTTTTCTGCATTAAACTTTTTATTGCCTGTTTATCATGATACCTTGCCAATGCACTGTAGTGCGAATGTTGGTAAGGAGGGAGATACTTCAATATTTTTTGGGTTATCAGGTACGGGAAAGACGACCTTATCAGCCGATCCGAATAGAAAGCTTATCGGGGATGATGAACATGGTTGGACTCCTGAAGATACCATTTTTAACTTTGAGGGGGGATGCTATGCAAAAGCAATTAATCTTTCTGCAGATAGTGAGCCTGAAATTTTCGGTGCTATAAAAAAAGGTGCTATTCTCGAAAATGTTATTATGGATGAAAATGGTAAAGTTGATTTTACCAATGTGAGTATAACACAAAACACAAGGGTAAGTTATCCCATATACCATATTCAAAACATTCAGCAACCTTCTATAGGGAAGCATCCGAAGAATATTTTCTTTTTAACTGCTGATGCATTTGGTGTATTGCCTCCAATTTCTAAACTAACACCAGGTCAGGCAGCATATCATTTTATTTCCGGATATACTGCTAAAGTTGCAGGTACAGAAGCTGGTGTTAATGAACCGGTACCAAGTTTTTCGGCTTGTTTTGGTGCGCCATTTATGCCACTACACCCGACGGTTTATGCTGAGATGTTAAGCAAAAAGATGAAGGAATCAGGTGTGAATGTCTGGCTTATTAATACGGGTTGGACTGGTGGTCCTTACGGGGTTGGAAAACGAATGGCACTTAAGCATACCAGAGCCATGATTACTGCCGCTATGAATGGAGATTTGCCGGATGAAATATCTTATGATGATTATCACATTCATTCCGTTTTTGGACTGGCACAGCCAAGATCTTGTCCTAATGTGCCAACTGAGGTACTTAGTTCCAGAAGGACCTGGAATAATGACGAAGGTTATTATAAAAAGGCTCAGGAATTAGCCGATGCGTTCAAAGCGAACTTTAAAAAATTCGAATCATATGCAAATGATGAAATAAAAGCTGGAGGACCTCTAGTTTAATTTGTTTTATAATTAATTGATGCAAAAAAAGGGTAACCGACGGTTACCCTTTTTTATTTTATTTGATACGTCCTCCTTTTAAGAAGTCCTGCCATTCATGAAGTCTTTGCCATTTTCCTTCATAAGCCAGTCGGGCTTGTTCAGGCCAGGTAATCGGACTATGTATTTTATAAGCTTCGCCACCATCATCTAAGATGTCCTGACATTTATGAACGCTCGTTTCAGAAAGTTCTTTCCATGTGGCTATGCCGTGGTCTTTGAATAGCTGTTCTATTTTAGGTCCAATACCTTCAACGATCTTTAGATCATTTTCTTTGACTGCTTTGCCAAAAATAGATTTTGCCAATGTAGCATCGAATGGAATGATGTTTAGGGTATTTTGATCTTTTGAATTTAACTTTTCATTGCAATCAGCCAAATCTTTTTCCAGAGCGGAATATTTATTTTTCCACTCATCTATTTCACGAGTATTGTTTCCAGCGGCTGCTTTTCCGATTAAATAACCTAAAATTGCGCAGATTATTCCTGTGATTAATGGGATTAGGATACACAAATTCATAATGTCTAGTTTTGTTTATTTATAGTTAATACTGTTCTTCTATTTTTTGCTTTACCTTCATCAGATGTGTTGTCTGCTATAGGTTCGGTTTCGCCTTTTGAGTCTGTGGTTATTTTGTCTGCCGGAATTCCGTGGGTCACAAAATAATCTTTCAGGAACTTTGCTCTTTTAAGCCCAAGTTCGTAATTGAACTCTTCGCTGCTGGTGTTATCAGTATGTCCTGTAATGTGACAAACAGCTCCAGATACTTTATCGAGATAGTCGGAGATATCAGCTACCTTATGACGTTGTTCGGCGCTGAGGTCGATTCGACTTTCTCCATATTCAAAATAAATAATTAAGGGATCGTTTTGAATTTTCTCGAGCAAAGCTTGAAGTGATTCTTCGTCGTGTTCACCAGTTGAAGTTATTTCGAATTCAACAGGTCCGTATAACATATCATTAAAGGTGGTAAGGTTTTCTTTTAATTCACCATTGGTAATGACCTGGTTTGATGGAACCCCATTGGATACAAAATAATTTTTGACATGTGTTGCTCTGGCAATACCCAAGTTTGGATAAGGTGATAAGTTTTCTTCGGAAGCCAGGTAAAGTCCGGTAATATGAATGTATTTAGTATTATGTGATGCTAAATAATTCCTTACGGAGTCTACGCCTTTTTGGACTCCTGTTGCTACCGGTGAAACAATATCAAAGCCGGAAGTTTTAAAGTTAAAATTATCTGGATTATTATAAGAGAAACTGCCATCGTTTTCTCGTATTTCCAGAGGATTAGTCGGAGCCTCAATTTCTTCTGAAATAGCAGGGATTTCTGCGGGAGAAGAAATATTGCAACAGTACAGCCAGTTTAAAATCATTCCAACGATGATGGTGAGGATGATTCCTAAAATGTAAAGTGTTTTTTTTGTCATGTTTGGTTTATTGAAATTAACTCTTCTTAAATTTAAGACAAATTTTAACAATAAACCACTGATATACAGATAAAAAGCAAGCCGATTCGATGAATCGAACCGGCTTGTGGCTTATAAAATGATTATAATTTATGCGATCTTAAAGATCAAACTTTATTCCTTGTGCTAATGGTAATTCTGTTGAGTAGTTTATGGTGTTGGTTTGACGACGCATGTAAACTTTCCAAGCGTCAGATCCACTTTCACGACCACCACCAGTTTCTTTTTCGCCACCAAAAGCTCCTCCAATTTCTGCGCCAGAGGTTCCAATGTTTACGTTGGCAATACCACAATCGGATCCGGAGTGGCTCAAGAATTGCTCGGCTTCACGTAGATTTGTGGTCATTATTGCAGAAGATAGCCCTTGTTTAACACCGTTTTGAAGTTCTAGTGCATTGGCAACATCTCCTGAATATTTCATTAGGTATAAAATGGGAGCAAAGGTTTCTTCCTGTACAATATCAAAATGATTTTGAGCTTCTGCAATGGCTGGTTTAACATAACAGCCACTTTCGTATCCTTCACCTTCAAGAACACCACCTTCAACCAGAATGTTTCCTCCTTCTTCAACAACTTTGTTCAGTGCATTTTGATAATTTTTAACGGCATCTTTATCTATAACCGGACCTACATGATTGTTTTCATCAAGAGGATTTCCGATACGCAATTGTTTGTAAGCATCTACCAGTTTCTTCTTAACAGTGTCGTAGATTGATTCGTGTATAATTAATCTTCTGGTAGAGGTGCATCGTTGTCCGGCGGTTCCGACAGCACCGAATACCGCACCAATAACAGTCATTTTCAGATCTGCATCCGGAGTCACTATAATGGCGTTGTTACCACCTAACTCCAATAAGGATTTACCCAGGCGTGCTCCAACTGCCTGCGCCACTATTTTTCCCATTCTTATCGAGCCAGTAGCAGATATCAAAGGAACTCTGTTATCATGAGTCATGAGCTCTCCAACTTTATAATCACCATTGATCAAACATGAGATACCTTCTGGCATATCATTTTCTTTTAGCACTTCAGCGATTAGGTTTTGGCATGCCACCCCTGTAAGAGGTGTTTTTTCCGAAGGCTTCCAAATACAAACATCACCACATACCCAAGCGAGAGCAGTGTTCCAGCTCCACACAGCTACCGGAAAATTAAAAGCGGATATTATACCTACAATTCCTAATGGATGATATTGTTCATACATTCTGTGCAATGGACGTTCAGAATGCATGGTAAGACCATGTAATTGACGAGATAATCCCAATGCAAAATCACATATATCAATCATTTCCTGTACCTCACCCAGGCCTTCCTGATAACTTTTTCCCATTTCATAAGAAACAAGTTTTCCCAAAGGCTCCTTGAATTCGCGAAGTTTATCGCCAAATTGACGTACAATATCACCTCGTTTTGGGGCAGGTAACATTCTCCACTCTTTAAAAGCTGCATGCGCAGTTTTTACAACATTCTCATAATCTTCTTTTGTGGTGGAGGTAACCTTTGCGATTAGTTGACCGTCTACCGGAGAGTTTGATTCTATTTCACTTCCATTAGAAAACCACTTAGAGCCTGTAGATGTACCGGCATTAAGTTCTTTAACGCCTAGGCTTTTCAGGGCTTCTTCAATACCAAAATCTGTAGCAACTATTGACATTTGTAACTTTTTTTAATGTTTTTGTTATAAATTTTCACGAATGTACAAATAATTAATTGCTTAATCATCATCTGCCGTAAATCGTTTGTCAACAGGCATTATGGTTCCGCAATTATTACAGGTTCGAAGGTCTTCCGAACTATAAAAATTCTTGAAATGAGGGAGGAAATCCTTTTCTATGTCTTTTAGTTCAAAATAAACGTCGTGTATTTTGTTATTGCAATTGTCGCAATACCAAAGTAGTCCGTCAGTGAAACCTTTTCCAGCTCTTTTCCGTTCGATAACAAGCCCTATTGAGCCTTCCTTTCGAACTGGCGAATGGGGTACTTTAGCGGGATGTAAATACATGTCGCCAGGACCTAATTCCATTGTTTTTTTTACTCCTTCTTCTTGTACATGCACCTCTATTTTCCCTTCAATCTGATAGAATAATTCTTCGGTCTCATTATAGTGATAATCTTTACGGGCGTTAGGTCCCGCAACAACCATTACAATATAATCTTCAGCTTCCTTGTAGAGGTTTTTGTTACCTACCGGAGGTTTCAGGAGATCTCTGTTTTCCTCAACCCACTTAAGTAAATTAAAAGGTTTTTTAGTGCTCATGAAATTTAAAGTTTAGTGTATAAAGTTACGGATTATTGAATAGACCATTATGGACTAAACAGGACAACACATTAGTTGAGAATACAGGACTGTTAGAAGTTCAGGTTTGTTATAGCAAATGTTGCCTTAAGGCAGTCAAGTTATCCATATCTGAAAATGATTTATTGTGTTGTAATACAGGTGGTTGTAGATATTGGGTAGTGGATTTTTCTTCTGTTAAAACAAACAGGATAATCCTGAAAAGGGCGAGAATCACGTTATCGAATTTTAATTTGTTATATGAACATGCCCCCCATCGAAAAAAGCGCGTCGCACGCATAGGATGTTAGCATTTTTTTATGTCGGATAGAAGTACCCTAATAGAAAGGGTTGAATTTTATTTGTAGAAATTCATGCTGTCAATGTACTCCCAGACTTTTTCTGAAAGCAACGGTCTTATGTTTTTACCCTCGGCGATACTCTTTCTGATAAATGATGCTGATATTTCCATGATCGGAGCATCTACATGGTGTATTTTAGGATGGTTTTTCAGGTCGTCCACTATATTGCCGGATGATATTCTGGGATAAACGTACAGATTATTTCTCTCGAGGATAACTTCGTAATTTTTCCATTTATGGAATCCTTTAATGTTGTCTTCACCCATGATCAGAGCGAATTGATTTTCTGGATATTTTTCTTCGAGATAGGCCAAGGTGTTTACCGTGTAATATGGAGGTTCCATTTTGAATTCTATATCAGAGGGCTTCAACTTTTCATAATCCTCAGTGGCCTTATATACCATTTCGAGACGATGATGGTTGTCAAGTAATGAAGATTTCTTTTTAAATGGACTTACAGGAGTGATTACAAACCACACCTCTTCCAGATCAGAAAACTCAACCATATGATTAGCGATGGCTAAGTGACCAATGTGGATAGGATTAAAGGTTCCAAAATACAGGCCTATTTTTTTATTCATTAACCTTCTTTTTTAGTCCAATAAAATCAGCTACCAGATCATAGGCTTCTTGTTTGGCCGTGTCAAGATCATAGTTTTTTATAATCGTGTCAAATTGAGGAGCTGTTGCCAATTCGACTGAAGCTTTGGCAATACGCATATTAATTTTGTCTTCGCTTTCTGTTTTGCGCTTTTTCAATCTGATCTTTAATTCGTCAATACTTGGGGGTTTTACAAAAACAGCTAGTGTTTCTTCCGGAAATTTTCGTTTGATTCGCAAACCACCTGCCACATCAATATCAAAAATCACGTTTTTGCCTTGTGCCCAAATACGTTCGACTTCCGTCTTAAGAGTGCCATAGAAATTATCTCTGTAGACTTCTTCCCATTCAACAAAATCACCATTCTTAATATGTTGTTTAAAGTTGTCTAGCGATAGAAAGTAATAATTGATTCCATCTTTTTCTTCACCTCTGGGCTGTCGTGTTGTCGCTGATATAGAGAATTCCAGATTTAATTCGGGATGTTCCAGTAAATGTTTAACAATAGTAGTTTTTCCACTGCCCGAAGGTGCAGAGAATATAATAAGCTTGCCGTTGGCCATTTAAAGTACGTTTAAAATTTGTTCTTTTATTTTTTCCAGTTCATCTTTCATTTGAACAACCAATTGCTGAACAGGGGCGTAATTGGCCTTAGAACCCATCGTGTTGATTTCTCTTCCAATTTCCTGACATATAAAGCCTAGTTTTCTTCCGTTAGAATCTTTAGATTTTAAAGTGCTGATGAAGTAGTCCAGGTGATTGGCCAGACGAACTTTCTCTTCGGTAATATCTAATTTTTCAAGATAGTAGATCAACTCTTGTTCAAAACGATTTTCGTCAACATTTTCTTTTAAGTCTGCGATGGCTTTTGTGAGTCGTTCTCTAACGGCATTTAAGCGCTCAGCATCAAGAGTCTCCACTTGAGAAAGGAGATCTTTTATATTATTGATTCTGATGTTAAATTCTTTTTCTAAAGCTTCCCCTTCTGAAGTTCTAAATTTGTTGATTTCTTTTAAGGCGTTATCAAGTGCTTCAGCGATCGCCTTGAATTCTTCCTCGTCAATTTCATCACGTTCCGTTTTCAGGGCATCGGGCAGGCGAACAGCCATTTTCATCAGCTCAATGTTGTTGTCAGATTCGGCTGCTTCCGGCGTAACTTCTTTAAGTTGCCTGATGTATTCTTTAACAACAGGGATATTAATCGCGGAAGAAGTTTCTTCCCCTGTAATCTCCACATACAATCCAAAATCAACCTTTCCTCGTTTTAAGGAAGAGGCTATAGTATTCCTTAATTCCATTTCCTTTTCTCGGTAAAGAGATGGTATACGGGCATTAAGGTCCAGGCCTTTACTGTTTAATGATTTTAGCTCTATGGTTATTTTTTTGCTGGGAAGCTGTATTACATTCTTCCCGTAACCTGTCATGGATTGTATCATGCTCTGATTTTAAAAGTTATGCAAAAGTACATTAAAATTTATGTCATTTAAAATTACATAAAATACAATAAAGAATATTTATTTGAAAGTAGGGTTGTTATATGCCTTTCAGGGATTTAATGTATGATCTTTTGCCAACTTAGCTTATTTTTGAGAAGTTTATGGATTACGTTATGAAAAAAACCTTTCCCGAAGTTGTGTATTTAAATGGTGAGTGGCTTAGGCAAGAGCATGCTACTATTTCTGTTTTTGACAGAGGGTTTATTTTCGGTGATGGACTTTATGAGGTTATTCCTTTTTACAGCGGAAAGTTTTTTTTAAAAGACGCACACTTAAATAGGTTAAGGTATGGGTTAAACCAGGTTCATATTGATTTTGATGTCAGTAGGCTAGAACCTGTATTAGAAGAAGCTGTTACTAAAGTTAAACTGGGAGAACAGGATGGGGCTGTATATATTCAGATTACTCGTGGAGTAGCACCCCGTACTCATTATTACCCGGAAAATGTGACGCCTACTATTTTGGTGTATGCCTTTCCTGTAGCGTTAAAAGGATTTGATAAGAGATTTGTGGATGTTTTAATTACCGAAGATTACAGATGGCATCGGTGTGATATTAAGGCCACCTCTTTAATAGCCAATGTAGCGATGAATGATGAAGCTATCAAAAACGGGTTTCACGAAACTATTTTACATAGACAGGGAGTAATAACAGAAGGGTCGCATTCTTCAATTTTCTTTGTAGTGAATAATGAAGTATACACTCATCCTGAAGGGCACTACATATTACCTGGTATTACTAGAAAGGCTGTTATTGATCTTTGTAAGAAATTAGATGTGGTAATACATGAAGATCCATTGAAAATTGATCAATTGTCGGAGGTTGATGAAGTTTTTTTGACAGGAACCACTACACAGATTTTAGGGGTCAAATCGATGATTATGAATGGTGAAGTGTGTTTTAAAAAGCAGGAAGCCGGGGAAATAACGAAGCGATTACAACATGCTTTTATCGCGTTAACTGCTCAATGACCATCTTTTAGTTTTTTATTACCTGGTGCTTTTTTAAAATCTTTAAAACTTTTGAAACAGGTAAGGCTTCAATAGTTCTACCATTTTTGCCGACCGTTGTTTTTGACTTAAATAATGCGTTTAAAATAGCTTCTTCTGTAGCTTCAATGGCGGCCATGAAAATAGGAGACATATGGTCGTTAGATACCGTTTGCCAAGTCATTAGTTGTGGGGTATTGTATGGAATTCGAACTTCTTCAGCGGTGGAAAATGCAATTACGTAATCGCCACTTCCGTTGGAAACAATCCCTCCGGTTTTGGCAATACCTAAGAATGCTCGTTTGGCCAGTCTATTCAAGTTTCTGTGGTCAAGAGGGGCATCCGTAGCGACGACAATCATGCAAGAGCCATCAACGTTGTTTAACAATTGATTGCTAAAGGCAAAATTACCTAGTTCTTTCCCTACATTTATTCCGGCAACCTGGAGAACCCCTCCAAAATTAGATTGAACGATAACACCTACAGTGTAGCCGCCCAGACTTTCGGGGAGTTTCCTTGAAGCAGTGCCAATACCGCCTTTGTACCCGAAAGAAACAGTTCCTGTGCCAGCTCCAATGCTGCCTTCCTGTACATTGGTTTCTGACGAATTTTCAATGGCGCTAAATATATCGTTTGTGGTGATGTGTTGCCCTCTAATGTCATTTAAATAACCATCGTTAGTTTCACCAACAATGGCATTCACCGACCTTACATCTTCATTCCCATCCTGGCGGAGTGTGTATTTAATGAGGGCATCCATGGCAGTGGCCACATTCAAAGTGTTTGTTAAAACGATTGGCGTTTCAATGTTTCCCAATTCATTAACCTGAGTACTTCCGGCTAATTTGCCAAAACCATTACCGACGAAAACCGCAGCGGGCACCTTTTGCTGGAAAATGTTTTCGCTGTGAGGTAATATTGCCGTTACCCCCGTTCTTATACTATCACCCAGGCATTTTGTGGTATGACCTACTTTTACTCCTGAAACATCTGTAATAGCGTTCAGTTCTCCTGTAGGAATGACACCTATTTCAATTCCATAATCTCTAAGCCGCTTTTGAGCATTGTTAGATGCAAAAATGAAGCTGCAGATGAAAAGCGCTATTAGTTTTTTTGAAATCATTTTTCACTGGTGATATAAAAAAGCCTTGAGTAGGTGGAATAATAGATAGGGTCGATTGATGCTTTATAGCTCCCGAATCCAAATATTCCTAAAGCTGACTCCGCTATGGTCCATATGGTCCTGAAGCTTTAAAGGGGCTTTACCATGTGGTTCGTTTTTTGGCCAGCCAATATATTCGGTAGTACCTTTTATGATTACGTGATCTTGTACCAAAACATTATTGTGTAAAACGGTTACTGTAGCCGAACGTGTTTTATTCCCTTCACTGTCGAATTGTGGTGCTCTGTAGATTACATCATAGGTTTGCCACTCTCCCGAAGGCTTACTTGCATTGACCAAAGGGATGTGTTGCTTATAAATAGCTGCTGCCTGTCCGTTTACATAAGTTTTATTTTGGTAGGTGTCCAAAACCTGTATTTCATATCTGTTTTGGAGAAAAATACCGCTATTTCCTCTACTTTGATTGGTTGCCTCGGATTCTGCCGGGTTTTTCCATTCTATATGGAGTTGAATATCTCCAAATTTTTGTTTTGTTTGAATGTTTCCTGCACCATTTTTAACAGTCATGCTGCCATTGTTGTTCAGTATCCAATCAGCGGTTTTAGTGGTGTCTTTACTGCTAACCCAGGCATTTAAATCTGATCCATCAAAAAGGATGACGGCGTCTGATGGAACACCGTTATTTCCGGTTGGATCTACTTTTGGTGGGATTGGCTCCCATATTTCAGTTTCTTCAGGTTTGGTAGGTTCCTTTTCTTTAATAGAGTCCTTTTCTACAACTTCATTAATTGCTATAGAAGTGGAGTTTTCTTTTTTGTTTTTGCATCCCGTCAAAAGAACTATGGTTAAGATGGTGGCAGCTATATTTCTTAAAACCATGGCTTAAAGAGGTTTTATTTTTATGTTTCTGTACCAAACTTTGTCGCCATGATCCTGTAGGCCAATATGTCCTGTTTGGTATTTTCCAAAGCCTTCCCATCCTTTGAATTTAGAATTTTCAACCATTTCATCCCATTTCGGACCGTGTACCGGAAAAGTAACAATTTCAGTACCATTAAGGGTGATGCTGCCAGCATTTGTTTCGTGGTTTATCTTTAAAACACAAGTGTTCCACTCGCCTGCCGGTTTTACCACTTTTTCTGAAGGAGCTATCATATCGTAGAGTGATCCTGCCTGATGGGTGGTTCCGTTTTTGGCGTCTGGATGACGTTCATCATCTAACACTTGAATTTCCGGACCAGTTTGATAGGCTTCCGGGAATTTTGGATCTTCATAAACACCCCAAAAAATGCCACTGTTTCCTCCTTCAGATATTTTCCATTCCAGAGATAATTCGAAGTTCTTGAATTTTTCTTTGGTTATAATGTTGTTTCCTCCATTTTTTCCGGGAGTAAATACCATGGCCTTATCTTCGATGGACCATTGTGATGGCATTTCTTCTTTAAGGTATCCTCTCCATGCATCAAAGGAGGAGCCATCAAATAAGGTAATCCAACCATTGTTTTGGATGTCTGTATTCATAGCTGCTGTTTTTTCAGGAGCTTCTTTGTTTTCTTTTGCCTCTTTTTGTTTGCACCCGATTACCGTCAGGCAGGCAAAAATGATGTAAGCTAGCTTCTTCATTTTGTTAATTAGTTTTAGAGTCCTAAGATATTCTTCAAAGTTTTTTGATCTATTTCTGCTCCTGCAAAATCATCAAATGCCTTTTCAGTGGCTTCAATAATATGCCTCTGAATAAAAGGGGCGCCTTCTCTGGCTCCTTGTTCCGGACTTTTAATGCAACATTCCCATTCCATTACTGCCCATACATCGCAGCCGTATTGTGTAAGTTTAGAAAAGATTTTTTTAAAATCCACCTGTCCATCACCAAGAGATCTGTAACGGCCTGCTCGCTCACTCCAATTATTGTATCCACCAAATGCTCCTTTTTTACCTGTTGGATTGAATTCGGAATCCTTAACATGAAATGACTTAATAAATTCATGGTAGTGATCGATATACTCAATATAGTCCAATTGTTGTAGTACAAAATGCGAAGGGTCATAAAGGATGTTAACACGTTTGTGATTTCCTGTAGCTTCCAGAAATCGTTCAAAGGTGTCACCATCGTGAATATCTTCTCCCGGGTGAACTTCATAGCACACATCTACTCCATTTTCATCAAAAACGTTTAAGATCGGGAGCCATCTTTTTGCAAGTTCTTCAAAGCCCATTTCTACAAGACCGGGCGGTCTTTGTGGCCATGGGTGAAAGGTATGCCATAACAGAGCTCCTGAAAATGTAGCATGTGCATTAAGTCCGAGTCGTTTACTTGCAATAGCAGCTTTTTTAACGGTATCCACGGCCCATTCCGTTCTGGCTTTTGGATTGCCTTTTAAGGCTTCCGGAGCGAAATTATCAAACATGAGATCATAGGCAGGATGAACAGCAACCAGTTGTCCTTGCAAGTGGGTCGATAACTCTGTTATTTCAAGTCCGTAGGAATTTATTTTACCTTTTAATTCGTCGCAATAAGTTTGACTCTCGGAAGCTAAGTCCAGATCAATAAGGAAGTTTTCCCAGGTAGGGATTTGTATTCCTTTATACCCCAGGTCTGAAGCCCATTTACACATACCATCCAGGCTGTTGAAAGGAGCTTTATTGTCTACAAACTGAGCTAAGAATACTGCTGGTCCTTTTATCGTTTTCATATAATCAGTTTTAAAGTTTTGTCCAGGCTGTATTATTTTTATCACTATGAACTGAGGCATGAATAAATCTAACCCCTCTTACACCATCAGAAACTGAAGGGTAATCTGGTTGTTCGATGTTTTTTCCAGCGAGCACATTATTGAGGTGAATTGCAAAATTTTTGTAAATGGTAGCGAAAGCTTCTAAATACCCTTCCGGATGACCGGCTGGTATCCTTGATGTTTTAATGGCTTCCGGATAAAGGTCATTGCCATTAGGAGTGAATACTTTTTTAGGCTGATCGATCCAACGCGTAATTAGCTGGTTTGGATTTTCCTGATGCCATTCGATGCTTCCTTTTTCTCCATAAACGCGGATCGCTAAATTATTTTCTTCGCCAACGGCTATTTGTGAAAAAGACATGGTTCCTTTCGCTCCATTTTCCATGCGCAATAGAATATTGCCGTCATCATCTAAAACTCGTCCTTCACCAAACCTGCCCAGGTCGGCTGCGAGTTCAGTAATCTTTAAGTTTGTAATGTATTCCACAAGGTTTTCTGCGTGGGTGCCAATATCACCCAAGGCACCGCCTACCCCTGATTTCTTTGGGTCAACTCTCCAGGAGGCTTGTTTGTTATCTGTTTTTTCCACCTGCGTAGCCATCCAGCCTTGAAGGTATTGTACTTGAATCTTTCTGATACCTCCCAAATCACCATTTTTAACCATGGCCTTGGCTTGTTTTACCATGGGGTGTCCGGTATAATTATGGGTTAGCGCAAAGAGGAGTCCGGTTTCATGAACTATTTTTTCTAGTTCTTCAGCCTCAGTTATAGTAAGCGTCATTGGTTTGTCGCAAACCACATGGAATCCATTTTCTAAAGCCATTTTAGCCGGTTCGAAATGCATATGATTAGGAGTGACAATAGCTACGAAGTCCATGCGCTGATCTTCCGGAAGTTCCTTTTCTTTCCGGATCATTTCTTCATAGCTCCCATAGCATCTTTCTTCAGGTAAAAGCAGGGCTTTCCCCGATTGCTTTGATTTTTCCGAAGAACTACTGAAGGCGCCACATACAAGTTCTATAATTCCATCAATTGAGGCTGCTTTACGATGTACGTCTCCTATAAAAGATCCAATGCCACCACCGATCATCCCCATTCTAATTTTTCTCATATTTTACTGTTTGTATTCTACTTTTTCATTTTTAAAGAAGATAATGAATAAGATTAAAACACCCAAGGCAAAGAATGCCGGATATGTCCAGATTGAATTCCAATCATGAGTGCCGTCAGACAACAAGAAATGATCTGAAATGTTACCTGCCACCCAGAATCCAATGAGCATTCCCACTCCATAGGTTGCCAGCGTGATCAATCCTTGAGCTGCACTTTTATATTTTTCTCCAGCTTTCGAGTCTGTATAGATTTGTCCGGAAACAAAGAAAAAGTCGTAGCAAATTCCGTGTAAGGCAATCCCTATTAACAGCATGAAAGCAAGTTCTCCGGCATCTCCATAAGCAAATAGTAAGTACCTGATTGTCCAGGCAAGCATTCCAACCAAGAGGGTCATTTTAATTCCGAATCTTTTAAAGAACACAGGCAGTAATAGCATGAAAAGCACTTCAGAGGCCTGTCCTAATGTCATTTTACCGGTTGGGTTTTCCATTCCAACCTCGGCTAAAAACGGATTGGCATTCTGGTAATAGAAGGCCAAAGGAATACATATGAGTACTGATGACATAAAGAATATTAAAAAGTTTTTACTCTTAAGCAGACTTAAAGCTTCCAGCCCCAGAATTTCAGATATGGTGGGTTTTTCTCCAGACGATTTCGCTCTCGGAGGTGTTTTTGGTAAGGTGAAACTAAAGAGTCCTAAGAAGGCTGATGCAGCGGCAGTCATTATAAAGGTATTCTTCAATAAGCCTTGTTCAATACCTTCGGAAGAATCCCAATTAAAGACGAAGCTTATTGTAAGTCCGGCGATAATCCATCCCAAAGTTCCAAAAACTCTCACTAAAGGAAATTCTTTGGCCGGGTCTTTCATTTGGTTAAATGATACAGAATTAACCAGGGCCAGGGTAGGCATATATAATATCATATAGCCTAAAACATAGGGATAAAAAATACTGAAGTCGGCGGCATTTGCCATTTGATACATTAAAATAGCTCCTATTAAGTGCAATAAGCCCAGGATTCGCTCAGCATTAAAAAACCGGTCTGCTATCAGGCCAATAATAAAAGGCGCTATTATAGCACCCCATGATTGTGTTGAAAAAGCCATTGCTGTCTCTGCGCCTGTTGCATTGAGGTTATTTCCCAGAAAAGTACCCAGTGAAACAAACCACCCTCCCCAGATAAAAAATTCGAGGAACATCATCAGGGAAAGTTGAAATTGTATTTTTTTGTTCATTTTAAAAAGTAGTTTTGATTCGTGTTATTATGCCAATGCAGATCCAATTCGAATAAGAAGATCTCTTGTAGCTTTGATGCCGTCTTCTTCACTCAATCTGCCACCTTCGTATTCTACACCAATAAATCCACTATATCCTGAATCTTTAACTAATTGTAATGCTTTTTGGTAATCGATTGTTGTTTCATTTCCTTCGGCATCAAAGTCATAAGACTTGGCACTAACCCCTTTTGCATAAGGAAGCAGTTCTTTAAGGCCTGTATAACGATCGTATTCGTCAACACATTCGCCATTTTCTTTTTTAATGCAAAAGTTTCCAAAATCTGGAAGCGTTCCGCAATTATCCATGTCGACAGTTTTCATAACTTCAGAGAGGTATTGTCCGTTTGACGAAAAACCGCCGTGATTTTCTACAATGATATTTAAATTTTGCTGAGCGGCATATTCTGAGAGTTTAGCAAGCGATTCTGCAGAGAAATTTTTCCAGCCCTCTAACTCTGAATTTCCATGTAAGTTGACTCTCATGCTGTGACATCCCAAAGCGGCAGAAGCATCTGCCCACAATTGATGGCTTTCAATCGCTTTTTTTCTCATTGCGCTGTCGCCAGATGCCAGGCTTCCGATATCTCCTGGTAGGTCTACCATCATAATTAAGTTCTCGACATTATTGTCTTTACTTCGCTTATTTAATTCGGTAGTTAATTTATTAACAGATAAGGCTAAATTTGTGTTTTTGTCTAACTCCTTATTGTAAAGATGATTTACGTACTCCAGTCCTGCAAATCCCCACTCACTTGCTTTTGCAGCAAAATTCATTGGATCTAGTTCATTGTTGTGAATCATCTTGTGAACTGACCACTGCGCTAATGATAATTTAAAGAATGGATCCTTAGGATCTTCAATGGTAACGGTGTTTTCTGGCTCTTTTTTCTTTTTATTATCGGCGCAAGAGGTTATTCCAAGTACAGATAAAGCTAAACCAAACTGACTTGTGTTCTTTATAAAAATTCTTCTTTTCATAAGGGATAGATTTTTAACCGAATAATCGGAAATTAGATATGTAAGGTGTTGTTTAGTTGTGAATTTGTTAAAATAATTATCCAACTAATGTAAAAAATTAATTTATATATTTGGAAGGCATCGAATTTTTAAAACAAAAAATATGAGTATTTTTCATTATAACACACCTCAGGAATCTTACGACGCTATAGTGGTAGGGACAGGAATTTCTGGCGGTTGGGCGGCTAAAGAACTCTGTGAGAAAGGGTTGAAGACTCTTGTACTTGAAAGAGGCCGTGACCTTAAGCACGTGAAGGATTATCCTACAGCAAATAAAGATCCGTGGGATTTTGAACATGGAGGAAGGGCTACCAGGGAAATGATAGAAAGAAAACCTAAACAAAACCGTACTGGTTATGTTGTTAGTGAAGCGTCGGATCATTTGTTTGTTAATGATCATAAACACCCATATAATGAAGATAGGCGCTTTGATTGGATAAGAGGTTACCATGTAGGAGGAAGATCTCTTATGTGGGGAAGACAGAGTTATAGATTAAGTGAAATAGATTTTGAAGCCAACCTTAAAGATGGTATTGGTGTAGATTGGCCTGTAAGATATAAAGATATAGCACCCTGGTATGATCATGTTGAGCGTTTTATCGGAGTGAGTGGAGAAAACCTTGGGCTGAAGCAATTGCCTGATGGGCAATTCCTGAAAGCTATGGAGCTTAATTGTGTTGAAAAGCATTTAAAATCTTCTATTGCTGAAAAGTTTAGCGACCGTTTATTAACCATCGGAAGGGTTGCACATATTACTGAAGGAACAAAGCCAGGAACGAGAAGTTCATGTCAATATAGAAATCGTTGCATCCGTGGCTGTCCTTTTGGGGGTTACTTTAGTAGTAATTCTTCAACTTTACCTGTAGCTGAAGCAACAGGTAATATGACATTACGCCCAAACTCAATTGTTCATGAGGTTATTTATGATGAACAGAAGGGAAAAGCAACTGGGGTGCGTGTAATTGATTCTGAAACTAAGGAGACTTATGAGTTTAAAGCTAAGGTGATATTCTTGTGTGCTTCTGCTATTGCTTCTTCATCAATTTTACTGCAGTCTAAATCAAATCGATTTCCTGAAGGATTTGGGAACGATAGTGGAGAGCTAGGACATAACTTAATGGATCACCACTTCAGAGTTGGAGCAAGAGGAAAAATTGATGGCTTTGAAGACAAGTATTATAAAGGAAGAAGGCCAAATGGAATATATATCCCAAGATTTAGGAATATAGGCGGGGATACTGATCGTAAGGATTTTCTTCGTGGATATGGTTATCAGGGTGGAGCCGGAAGAGCAGGTTATGATGGTGGTTATGTCAGTGAGCTTCATTATGGAAAGGAACTGAAAGAAGCTATTCTTCATCCGGGAGGATGGAGTATGGGAATGACTGCATTTGGAGAAACACTTCCTGATCATAAGAATAGAATGTATCTGGACTATGATAAAAAAGATGAATGGGGATTACCAACAGTAACTTTTGATGCGGACTTTGGTGAGAATGAATTGGCGATGCGTAAAGATATGAAGCAACAAGCCGTTGAGATGTTAGAAGCAGGGGGCTTTAAGGATATCAGTACTTATGATGATATAGGAGGAATGGGGCTTGGTATCCATGAAATGGGAACTGCCAGAATGGGGAATGATCCTAAAACATCTGTATTGAATGGGTTTAATCAGGTTCATGCTGCCAAAAATGTGTTTGTAACGGATGGGTCTTTTATGACTTCCTCCGGATGTCAAAACCCTTCATTAACTTATATGGCATTTACAGCAAGAGCTGTAGATCATGCAGTTAAGGAATTAAAAAAACAAAATATTTAATACCAGATCAAATGGATAGAAGAAAAGCACTTAGAAATATAGGATTAACTACCGGGTTTGTAGTTGCCACTCCATCATTGTTGAGTTTATTGCAAAGTTGCCAATCTGAAGTGGAGAACTGGCAGCCAGAATTTTTAACGGTAGAACAAGGTATTGTTTTAAAGGGATTGGTGGATACCATTTTGCCGAAAACAGACTTGCCATCGGCATCTGAGGTAAATGTACCTCAGTTTATTGATGTTATTTTTAAAGATGTCATCAGTGTGAAAGAACAGGAGCAGAAGCAGAAGGCGATGGATGCTCTGATTGCAATCATTAAGTCTAAATATGCTCAAGATTTAAATAAGGTAAAAGAATCGGAGTATAAAGAAATTTTAGACGCCTATCTTTCTAAAGCTGAAAGAACAGGGGAAGAGAAGGGAATTGCTCAATTACTGGGTAATATAAAATGGATGACCATTAACGCTTATAGAAATAGTGAACTAATTGGTGAGACTGTTTTGGCCTATGATCCTGTTCCGGGACAATATTTAGGTTGCGAAAATTTACAAGATCTTACCGGAGGTAAATCTTGGTCTTTATAAAGGTACATCAGCATAAACCACCAATTCAGAATCTTTAATGAAAACATTCTATTATAGCACCCCATTGCAGGAATATGATGCCATTGTAGTTGGTACGGGTATATCAGGTGGATGGGCGGCAAAGGAGCTCTGTGAAAAGGGCTTGAAGACCTTGGTTTTGGAACGGGGACGAATGGTAAAGCATTTGGAAGATTATCCAACGGCCAATATGGATCCGTGGGACTTTGAACATGGAGGTAAGATTACCAGAGAAATAAGGAGTAAAACCGCTGTACAAAACAGGACCGGAGGTTGGGTGAATGAAACCAATCATCATTTTTTTGTTGATGACACGAAACATCCATACAACGAGGAGAGACGATTTGACTGGATTCGTGGTTATCAGGTTGGAGGGAGATCCTTGATATGGGGAAGACAGAGTTATCGTTTAAGTGATATAGATTTTGAAGCTAACCTCAAAGAAGGAATTGCAGTAGATTGGCCGGTAAGGTATAAAGATATAGCGCCCTGGTATGATCATGTTGAGCGTTTTATAGGGGTGAGTGGTGAAAAACTTGGTTTAAAACAATTGCCGGACGGCCGATTTTTAAAGCCGATGCAACTCAATTGCGTTGAAAAGCATTTGAAAGAATCCTTAGGGAATTCTTATAGTGATAGAACCTTAACCATAGGGCGTACAGCTCATATAACTGAAGGTACAAAACCAGGATTGAGGAGTACTTGTCAGTATAGGAGCCGCTGTGGTAGAGGTTGTCCTTTTGGGGGATATTTTAGCAGTAATTCTTCAACATTGCCGGTGGCAGACGCTACGGGGAATATGACCTTGAGGCCGAATTCAATTGTTCATGAGGTGATTTACGATGAGCAGAAAGGTAAGGCAACAGGTGTTCGTGTTATTGATAGGGAAACCAAAGAGACTGTTGAGTATAGGGCTAAGCTGATATTTTTATGCGCGTCTTCAATGGCCTCAACTTCAATATTACTACAATCTAAGTCAAGTCGCTTTCCTGAAGGTTTAGGGAATGATAGTGGAGAATTAGGGCATAATATAATGGATCATCATTATAGAATTGGAGCTTCCGGTAAAATTGACGGTTTTGAGGATATGTATTACAAGGGTAAGAGACCGAATGGAATTTATATTCCAAGATTCAGAAATCTAGGAGGTAAAACTGACCGGAAAGAATTTCTTCGAGGATATGGTTATCAAGGGGGAGCGGGAAGAGCAGGTTATGATGGAGGTTTTGTTGCAGAGCTTCATTATGGTAAGAAGCTTAAAGAAGCTATACTTAAACCCGGAGGATGGAGTATGGGGCTTACCGGTTTTGGAGAAACTTTACCTGATCATAAGAATAGAATGTATTTGGATTATGATACAAAAGATTCCTGGGGTTTACCTACTATTACCTTTGATGCAGAATTCGGAGCAAATGAATTAGCTATGCGAAAAGACATGAAGCAGCAAGCTGCTGAAATGTTGGAGGCAGGAGGATTCAAGGATGTTAGTACTTATGATGATATCGGTGGAATTGGTTTGGGGATCCATGAAATGGGAACCGCCAGAATGGGAAGGAACCCAGAAACTTCAGTTTTAAATAAATTTAATCAAGTACATGCGGCTAAAAATGTATTTGTGACAGACGGTTCTTTTATGACATCTTCTGGTTGTCAAAACCCATCTTTAACCTATATGGCGTTTACTGCCAGAGCCGCCAACCACGCAGTTGAGGAACTTAAAAAGCGAAACCTGTAAACGTTACGGTTTTTTGTTTTAGCGTTGCTTGTCAATTGTTTAATGCATCCAAAAATATCAATAAATGAAGAGAAGAAAATTTATACAAAACACGGCCTTATCGACACTAGGAGCTTCTATGATAACTTCAGAGGCTTTATCGTTTAATAAAGAGGACCGTAAGAAAAATATGAATGCATTTAATTTAAAGTATGCCCCTCATTTGGGGATGTTCAGAAATCATGCCGGTTCTGGGGAGGTTGCTCAGTTAGAATTTATGGCGAGTCAGGGTTTTAAGGCTTTTGAAGATAATGGAATGAAGAATAGAAGCCTTGACATTCAGAAACAGATGGCGGGCACCATGGAAAAATACAATATGCAAATGGGGGTGTTTGTAGCTCATAAAATATATTGGGATAAGCCAAATCTGGCCAGCGGTGACGCGACTTTTAGAGATGAATTTTTAAATGATATCAAGGAGTCGGTAGAAGTGGCTAAACGAGTGAATGCCAAATGGATGACTGTGGTGCCGGGTTATGTAGACCTAAGGAAAAATGAAGCTTATCAAACTGCTAATGTGGTGGAGTCTTTAAAGAGGGCCGCAGAAATCTTAGAGCCACATAATCTGGTTATGGTATTGGAGCCACTTAACTTCAGGGATCATCCAGGGATGTTCTTAAGTGAGTCTCCGCAAGCTTACGAAATATGTAAAGCTGTAGATTCTCCTTCTTGTAAAATATTGTTTGATATCTACCATCAACAGATTACTGAAGGAAATTTAATCCCAAATATTGATGCTTGCTGGGATGAAATTGCCTATTTTCAAATAGGTGATAATCCTGGTAGAAAAGAGCCAACAACAGGAGAGATTAATTATAAAAATGTGTTCAAGCATATCAACTCAAGAGGATTTGAAGGAATTCTGGGGATGGAGCATGGAAATTCTAAACCTGGTAAAGAGGGTGAAGAGTCACTGATTAAAGCCTATAAAGAGGTTGATAGTTTTTAGTGAGTCCTTATTACAATTTAAATAAAAAAAGTCGATCATAGATCGACTTTTATTTTGCTTCTTCTTTTAAAATGGTTTCAATGGTAGTTTCCAGAAGGGGCTTGTCGTTATAAATAGGTTCCAAATCAATTATTTCAACTTTTCTGAACTCTATTGGATGACTTTCACTTTGAAGAGAAATGTATCCTTGGGTCAGTGCCTTTCCTTCAATTTGAACTCCTTCGGAGGTTTCATTCACCATACCTCCACCAATTTGAGGTTTTGTATATTCCATAACTACTTTATCGCCTGTATAATGTTGGACCAAGGAATCCTTTAATACTAAGAATCCTGCTCTTACCCATTGATCACCATGATAGGTTTTTGATGTTGAGCTGATACAGTGAGGGGTGAATAAGGTGTCTTTGATGAACACGTTAGTGCCCGGAGTGCATAGATTAAGAGTGGTTCTTTCATTTTCTCCATCCCCCCCTAGAAATTGTGCTTCAATGCTTATTGGGAAATTTTGATTAACGGTCATGGTTTTTGGGTCCTGACCGTGGAGCATCACCCCGCTATTTCTCCAGGCCCAACCCTCTCCTTCCTGAGCTTGTTCGCCAACAAAGCGATATTCTACTGCTAAGAAGTATGCAGAAAAGGGTTGATTGTAAAAGATATGACCATATTGTTGATCGAATGCACCATATTGGTCATAACGAACGACCATTTTACCGTCTTCTATACGGAAAGTCTCTCCGAAGTTTTCCCCCAATTCATGTTTAGATATTTTAGGGGTCCAGCCTGAGAGATCTTTACCATTGAACAATTGCTCCCAGTTGAGTGTTACGGTTGTTTTTGATTCTTGTTTTACTTCCTTTTTCTCGTTTTTACACGATGTAATAACAGAGAATAGTATGAGTGTACTTAATAAAAGGCTTTTATTCATAAGTTTTGGTTGGTTTTGTAGCGTGTTATTCTACTATAAATTTACCCTGCATCATAGCATAGTGTCCAGGGAAGCTGCATAAGAACTGGTATGTTCCTTTTTCAGGAGCTTCAAACTCTATGATGTCAGTCTCACCACCACCAAGGATTTTTGTGTGGGCCAATACATCATTTTCAGAACCTTCAGGAATGTATTCGGTGTCTTTTGCAGTAGCAGCCTTGGTTGCAAAATCAACGAGGTCTACACCTTGAGCAAGTAATACAAAATTATGTCCCATTACATTTTTATCAAGCTTACCGATGTGTTTTAAAGTCAGTTTAACCTTATCGCCAGCTTTCACCTTAATTTCTTTAAGGTTAAACTTCATCATATCGTCTCCGGTGATAACAACTTCGCTAACCCCATCTTCCTTTTTTGTTTGGGTGGTTGATTCAGTTTTTTTGCTTCCTTCTTCATATTGAAAGCCGTCTTTTTTCTTTTCTTCCTTACCTCCACAACTAATTAGCAGGCCGGTAAAAGCAACTACGAGTGCTCTATTAAATAATTTCATGATGTGTAATTTTAGTTTCTCGCTAAGATAAGTAATAGAATAGTTTTTTGCCCCTAGACACTACCAAATTATAATAGAATTTTGTTTAAAATTTAAGAATCGATCTATTTGAATTAACGATGAAATAGTGGTAGTTTTGCTATGCACGCATAATAATAAAAATGATGTATACGAAAGAATTTGAAATTAGATGGAATGACATAGATGCAAACAGGCACCTTGCCAATCAAGCTTATATAGCTTATGCTGCGCATACAAGAATGTCTTTTTTAATTGAGCATGGGTTTAATCAACAATTGTTGCAAGAAAAAAATATTGGACCTGTAGTATTCTATGAACATATTTATTATTTCAAAGAAGTTTTTGCAGGGAAGCCTGTTAAGGTCTCTCTGGAGTTAACCGGATTAAGTGATGATGCCAAGTTCTTTGCTTTCAGGCATAATTATTATGATCACAAAGGGCGAAATTTTGCCAGCTGTGAAATGATGGGGGGGTGGATTGATTTAAAGTCCAGAACCTTGATAGGTTTGGAACCGGAAATACGATCACTGTTTGATATGGCTCACAAGGCTGAAGATTTCAAGGAGCTTACCAAAGAGGATACCAGAAAATTTAATAAAAAGCCTAAAGATCTAAACTGATTTTTCGGTTTTTTTGGTTACCAGATAAACGCCTGTGAAGATCATCGCGGCAGTGGCAACTTTCATTAAATTTAGTTGGTCTGCACCTACAACTACCGCAAACAGAATTCCTATTAGTGGCTGTAGGTATATAAAAGCTCCGATGGTTGATGCTTTCAGTGTTTTTATAGCAAAAATATTAAGTAAATAGGTGGCAAATGTTGTTCCTAATACGACATATATAATCTTTAAAACAATATCAACAGGTAATTCTTGCCATTGGACCTGGGAGAACTCAACGTAACTAATTGGAAAATTAATGAATACGGCAATTAAAAAGAGCCATTTCATTAATGTAAAAGCGTGATACTTATTTGTAAGTGGCTTTACCAGTATCAAATAAAGTCCGTATGAGGTTGCGTTAATCACAAACAACAAGTTGCCCAATGGGATGTTCGGGGCGTTTTCTGCAGTAGTATTATCGTATAAAATGAGACCGGCAGTACCCGCAAAACCTAGTAGAATTCCGAATGCTCTGAGCCAACTAAGCTTTTCACCTATCAACAAGGCTGATAGTACAAAAACCAGTATCGGGGTTACTGTAATAATCAGGGAGCTGTGTATGGGAGTGGAGAGACTTAAACCTTTAAAAAACACTTGCATGTTAATAACCATTCCAAGAATTGCACAACCAATAATTCTAGGCCAATCGGATTTAGCTATTTTTTCTTTAGGCCCCCAAAAGCTTATACCCCAAAACAGGATGGCTGCACCAAGTACTCTAATCAATATAAATCCATAAGGCTGTACATAGGTTGGCATCACTCCTTTCGCAAGTGTATGATTAATACCATAGATGGCAGAGGCAATAAAGGCGGCAATTAATGCAAGAATTCTTTTATTCATAACTAAGGATGCAGAGCTTTATAAGTAGCTTCCGTTACTTTTTTACTATTTCCAACAAAGATTTGTTTGTCAACTATAATTACGGGTCTTTTAAGAAAGGTGTAGTGTTCCAGTATTAAAGATTTATAATCATCTTCACTTAATTCCATGTCTTTCAATCCACGTCCTTTATAAAGCCTAGCTCTTTTACTAAACAAAGATTCGTACGACCCGGATAATGATTTCATTTCTTCTACCTGTTCATTAGTTATAACTTCCTTTTTAATGTCTTGCATTATAGTGTCTTCGGGAAGATTTAACTCTTTAATGATTCGTTTGCAAGTGTCGCAAGTGCTGAGGTAGTATATTTTTGTCATGAAAATTAGTTTTCGTTCCGAAAGAATATGCAAAGTAAATCCTTTTAAAATATCTTTGGAAAAAAATATAGTAAAATGGAATGGACTTTTGATATAACAACAAAAAACAGAGCCATATTTAAAAAAATATTGGAAGAAATGTCTTTGGAGGACTTGAATAAAGTTCCGAAGGGGTATAATAACAATGTCTTTTGGAATATAGCTCATGCTGTGGTAACACAACAATTACTCGCGTATAAGTTATCTGGCCTTGAAGTAAATGTTTCGGATGAAATGATAGCATCATATAGTAAAGGAACCAAACCTACCAGGGATGTAACCCAAACGGAGGTTGAAGCCTTGAAAGGGCTTTTGTTCTCAACCTTGGATCAGTTAAAAAAAGATTATGAAGAAGGTAAATTCAAAGTTTATCAACAGTATACAGTGTCTACAAACGACAGTACTTTAAGTAATATTGAAGAAGCATTAGAGTTCAATAATTTCCACGAAGGTTTGCATTTGGGGTATGTATTAGCTCAGCGAAGGTCGCTGGGAGCTTAGTGATTATTTTATAATGAGGTTATTTTGCAGGTCGTCGAAAGGGATTTCAATTTTAATCATTCCTTCAGCATAAGCCGCAATGTCATAGGGGTTGTAAATTAGTACAATCCCTTTTTCATTATAACCGATATTTTGGGGTAATTCGAATACATCGTTGTCAAACATAAATCCTGTACTATTGATGCTTTCTTCATCAGGGATGTTATGGATTTGTCTGAATTTTTTTTCTACTAAAACTTTAAATGCAGAAAAATCTGTAAAAAGATCTTTAGTCTCCAATAATGCTCCGGTTTTAGCGTCGATATTCATGTAAGAAACTGCTCCATACCCATGTGCTCCTCCGGTATAAACATACGAGTCGAGTTGAAGGCTAATTAAATCTTCAGTTTGGTAAGATACATTTCCATCGATAGTAGCTTCCCACACAGCGGCCATATCAGGGAAATCTTTTTTCGTTTTTTGATATTCGGATACAAAATTTTCCACTTCTTGTTTTATGGATTCAGAAGTATGCTCTTCGGTATAATTCAACACTTGAATTGCGTAATCATTAAGGTGCTGGTTAATCGAGTCTGCTACAAAATTACCAGTGGCCTTAGGTAGGTTAATAGAGACTTTAGCGCAATCTTTACATGATTTTGAATTGATAGCCTCGGTTGTTAATTTAATTCCGTCTGAGTTACATGAAATGAATGCAAGAATTGCCAGAAACAGGAAATAGTATTTTTTCATCTGGATAAAAGTCATATTATAATAGGATAAAGGTACGTTCTTCGTTGGAATCCCCAAAAGGAAACGATATTTTTGTTAGAGGGATTTTAATAAATAATCATATGAAGTTCAATACCAAGACAATTCACGGAAACCAGAAACCCGATGAGGCTTATGGAGCTGTTATGCCTCCAATCTATCAAACTTCCACCTATGCCCAATCTACGCCTGGCGGTCATAAAGGATTTGAGTATTCAAGAACCCACAATCCTACCAGAAAGGCTTTGGAAGATGCAATGGCAAGTATAGAAAACGGGAACTACGGTCTAGCCTTTGGCAGTGGGTTGGCTGCAATTGATGCAGTATTAAAGCTTTTGAAGCCAGGCGATGAGGTTATTTCGACGAATGATCTTTATGGAGGTACTTATCGTTTATTCAATCAGGTATTCTCAAATTTTGGTATTAAATTTCATTTTATTGAGATGGGAACAGTGGAGGATATATCCTCCTGCATTAATCCAAATACGAAGCTTATTTGGGTAGAAACACCGACGAATCCAATGATGAATATTATAGATATAGAGGCTGTCTCTAAAATAGCGAAGCAACATCAATTGATTTTGGCTGTTGATAATACCTTTGCTACTCCATACCTGCAGCGCCCTTTGGATTTAGGTGCTGATATAGTAATGCATTCCGCTACCAAATACCTGGGCGGGCATAGTGATGTTGTTATGGGAGCTTTGGTGGTGAAGGAAAAGCATCTGGCAGATAAATTATACTTTATTCAAAATGCTAGTGGTGCGATATGTGGGCCTATGGATAGCTTTTTGGTGTTAAGAGGAATCAAAACACTTCATGTTCGAATGCAGCGTCATTGTGAGAACGGACGCGCAGTTGCTGAATATTTGGCCGGACACTCCAAAATTGAAAAGGTGTATTGGCCCGGCTTTGAACACCATCCTAACCATGAAATAGCTAAAAGGCAGATGAAAGATTTTGGGGGTATGATTTCTTTTGTTACAAAAGACAGTAGTTTTAAAGACGCTATTAGGATCATAGAAAGTTTAAAAGTTTTTACGCTCGCTGAATCCCTTGGAGGGGTAGAGTCTTTGGCTGGTCATCCTGCAAGTATGACACATGCCAGCATCCCAAAAGAAGAAAGAGAAAAGTCGGGGGTGGTTGATGCCTTAATACGCTTAAGTGTGGGGATTGAAGATGTTGAAGATTTAATTGAAGATTTAAAACAGGCTATTGGTTAAAAATCAATTTTTGTTAATATAGGCTTAATGTTTAAGACTGATATTATAAAATTATAAAAAATAGATGGTCATTTTTGAGTATATCGTATATTTGCTCTGATTTATTACGAACTTTTTAAAACGCATTATTTGCTAGACATGGAACAAAAAATCCACGATTTTATGGAGCTTGTAAAGGCTCGTAACTCACATGAGCCGGAGTTCATGCAAGCTGTTCAGGAAGTAGCTGAAACGGTTCTTCCGTATATCGCTCAACATGATATCTATAGTGGTAAGAACATCTTATTAAGAATGGTAGAGCCTGAAAGGGCGATTACTTTCAGGGTGTCATGGGTTGATGATGAAGGAGAGATACATGTGAACAGAGGTTATAGAATTCAAATGAATTCAGCAATTGGTCCTTATAAAGGAGGGTTGCGTTTTCACCCGAGTGTAAATATGAGTATTCTTAAATTCCTTGCTTTTGAGCAAGTGTTTAAAAATAGTTTGACGACACTTCCTATGGGTGGCGGAAAAGGAGGTTCTGACTTTGATCCTAAAGGAAAGTCTGATGCAGAAATTATGCGCTTTTGCCATAGTTTCATGACTGAGTTGTGTCGTCATATCGGTCCAAATACAGATGTTCCTGCAGGAGATATTGGTGTTGGAGCTCGTGAAGTGGGGTATTTGTTTGGGATGTATAAGAAGATAAGAAATGAGTTTACAGGGGTGCTTACCGGAAAAGGACTTTCTTGGGGAGGTTCTTTAATAAGGCCAGAAGCCACTGGATATGGTACGGTATATTTCGCGCAAAGTATGCTTGATACCAAAGGTGATAGCTTTGAAGGTAAAAAAGTTGTTATATCTGGTTCTGGTAATGTTGCTCAATATGCGGCAGAAAAGGTGCTTCATCTTGGCGGTACCGTTCTTACTTTGTCTGATTCATCCGGGTTTATTTATGATAAGGATGGTATCGATGAGGATAAGTTA
This sequence comes from Zhouia amylolytica, assembly GCF_900116365.1. Taxonomy (GTDB): domain Bacteria; phylum Bacteroidota; class Bacteroidia; order Flavobacteriales; family Flavobacteriaceae; genus Zhouia; species Zhouia amylolytica. Next base: position 352,803 of record NZ_FPAG01000004.1, read on the forward strand.
GCTCATGTAATGTATTTAAAAAATGAGAAGCGTGTTCGTATCTCTGAATATGTAGAGAAATATCCGGACGCAGCGTTTCATCCAGGAAAGAAGCCATGGGGTGTTGCTTGTGATGTGGCTCTGCCTTGTGCCACACAGAATGAATTAGACGGGGAGGATGCCAAAGCGTTATTGGCTAATGGTTGTATAGCTGTTGCCGAGGGTGCTAATATGCCGTCAACTCCAGAGGCAATCCATGCTTTCCATGAACATAAAATATTATTTGCTCCGGGGAAAGCTTCAAACGCTGGAGGGGTTGCAACTTCAGGACTTGAAATGTCTCAGAATTCCTTAAGAATTAGCTGGACAAGAGATGAAGTAGATGAGCGTTTAAAAGGGATCATGAAGAATATTCACGATATGTGTGTATCATATGGTGAAGAGAATGGTTATGTAAATTATGTCAAAGGCGCAAATATTGGAGGCTTTGTAAAAGTTGCTGATGCTATGCTTGCTCAAGGCGTAGTGTAATTAATTTGTTTTACGTGTTATTAACTGTAAAAAAAGCTCCTCAGAATTACTGAGGAGCTTTTTTATTTGATAATTTTGAATCGTACATTGTCGTATGAAATCTTTATAGAATTGAGGTTATAATGCTAGTAACAACAAAAGCGATTGTGCTATCAGCTATTAAATATTCTGATACGAGTTTAATAGTTAAATGTTACACCGAATCTGAAGGCGTTAAGAGTTATATGCTTAAGGGGGTGTTGGCCGCTAAAAGAGGTAAGCTAAAAGCTAGTTATTTTCAGCCCCTGACGCAGCTTGAAATAGTTGCTAACCATAGGGGTAAAGGAACTTTAGAACGTTTAAGCGAGGTTCGGGTTTTGTATTATTTTCAATCCATTCATATCGATATTATTAAAAATTATATCGTTTTTTTTCTTTCCGAAACTTTAGCAAGCGTATTACAGGAGGAGGAGGAAAACAAGTCTATGTTTAAGTTTATTGAATCTTCTATACAGTGGCTGGATACACATGAAGAGGTGGCAAATTTTCATATATTTTTTCTGCTGAAATTATCAAGATATCTCGGTTTTCAACCTTACGAAATTATGGAAGATGCAAAATACTTTGATCTTCAGGAAGCAGAGTACACCTCAATAAAGCCGAAACATTCCTACTTGAGTGAAGACCAGCTTCAATTGTTTAATGCGTTTTTAGGTTCCGATTACGATACATTTGTATACATTCGAGCTACCAAGGCAACAAGGAAGGAGTTATTAAAGGCTATTATTCGTTTTTACCAATTCCATTTACATGGATTCAGAGAGCCTAAATCCCTGGACGTTTTAGATCAGTTGTTTGGGTAGTTTTCTTAAAAAATTCTTCTGGTAGGGGTAGGGTTAATGCGTTGTGTTATTGTTTTATTATAGGGCACGACATTTTTCGTCACTTGTTGCCAGTGGTTATGACGTTGAATCGGGAAGGTATATTTCGGGTAATGATTTGCTAATTCATACGGTAATAATCCAGAGTCATAAGCAATAAGCTTGTCTTTAAAAAATATTTATAGCAGGTTAAATCCATTAAAAATGGATTTAGTTGTAGTTAATAATTAGCCTGTTTTTGTAAAAAGCCTCCTTTTTAAGGGGCTTTTTTTATGTATTTAAAACCTACAATTCGATGAAAATCACTAATTTCGCGCAACTCATAAGAGTGAGTCAGGGTTGAAAGCTTTATGTGAAGTGATTGGCAACTTACTCTCAGGGTTAAAATTGAACATTTAGTATTAAATATCCAGAATTAGGAAAAAGATTTTTAATGAAGTTTACTGAGTACAAAGGACTTGATTTACCGAAAGTAGCAGAAGAAATTTTGAACTACTGGGAGGAGCATGATGTATTTGAAAAAAGTATAACTACGCGTGAGAACGCTCAGCCTTTTGTTTTTTTTGAAGGACCTCCTTCAGCAAATGGTTTGCCGGGGATTCATCATGTGATGGCTCGTGCCATCAAAGATATTTTTTGTCGCTATAAAACTCAAAAAGGATATCAGGTAAAGCGAAAAGCCGGTTGGGATACCCACGGCCTACCCGTGGAGCTTGGTGTTGAAAAGGAGTTGGGTATTACTAAAGAAGATATTGGAAAGAAGATTTCTGTCGAGGATTATAATAAAGCATGTAAGCAAGCGGTAATGCGTTATACGGATGTTTGGAATGATCTTACCAGAAAAATGGGTTATTGGGTAGATATGGAGAATCCATATATTACCTACAAGCCTAAGTATATGGAGAGTGTATGGTGGTTGTTAAAGCAGATATACAACAAAGATTTGCTTTACAAAGGGTACACGATTCAACCGTATTCTCCCAAAGCCGGAACTGGATTAAGTTCCCATGAATTGAATCAGCCTGGCACTTATAAGGATGTATCAGATACAACGGCAGTGGCTATGTTTAAGACGAAGGAAGAAACATTGCCGGAGTTCTTAAGAGGATATGGGGAGATCGACCTGCTGGCCTGGACGACAACACCATGGACACTTCCGTCAAATACGGCATTAACTGTTGGTCCTAAGATAGATTATGTGTTGGTAAAAACCTATAATCAGTATACACATAAACCGATAAATGTTGTGTTAGGGAAGCCATTGTTAGCCAGTCAGTTTTCGGGTAAATATGTGGCCGTTCTGGGCGAAGAGGAGCTGCAGGCTTACGCTGAAGGTGATAAAAAGATCCCTTATTTCGTTGTTAAAGATTTTAAAGGAGCTGATTTGGTGGGTATAAAGTATGAGCAATTATTGCCCTATGCTTTGCCTTATCAAAATCCTGAAAATGCGTTTAGAGTAATCTCTGGTGATTTTGTTACCACTGAAGACGGTACAGGTATCGTTCATACAGCGCCAACTTTTGGTGCAGATGATGCCAAGGTGGCTAAGGAGGCAACTCCTGAGGTGCCGCCAATGTTGGTGAGGGATGAGAATGATAATTTGGTTCCGCTTGTAGATCTTCAGGGACGATTCAGATCAGAACTTCCTGAGATTGGAGGAAAATATGTAAAGAATGAGTATTATGCTGATGGTGAGATTCCCGAAAAATCTGTTGATGTTGAGATTGCCATTAAATTAAAAGAAGAAAATAAAGCTTTTAAGGTTGAGAAGTATGTCCATAGTTATCCACATTGCTGGCGTACGGATAAGCCTGTTTTATATTATCCGTTAGATTCCTGGTTTATTAAAGTTACTGAGCTTAAGGATAGAATGTTTGAGCTGAATCAAACTATTAACTGGAAGCCGAAAGCTACAGGAGAGGGAAGGTTTGGAAACTGGTTGCAAAATGCAAACGACTGGAACCTTTCTCGTTCACGTTATTGGGGGATCCCATTACCTATATGGAGAACGGAAGATGGAAAAGAAGAGATTATTATTGGTTCGGTAGAAGAACTGAAAGCTGAAATGGCTAAAGCTGTGGAGGCGGGATATATGGAATCAGATGTTTTTGCCGAGTTTGAAGTCGGTAATATGAGTGAAGACAACTATGACAAGGTAGATCTTCATAAAAATATTGTGGACCAGATAACCCTGGTTTCTCCTTCAGGAAAACCAATGAATCGTGAGGCAGATCTAATAGATGTTTGGTTTGATAGTGGTTCAATGCCTTATGCCCAATGGCATTACCCATTTGAGAACAAAGAATTGATTGATGATAAGTTGTCGTATCCTGCAGATTACATTGCTGAGGGGGTTGACCAGACAAGAGGTTGGTTCTATACGCTCCATGCTATTGGAACCCTGGTTTTTGATTCTGTTGCTTACAAGAATGTAGTTTCAAATGGTCTGGTATTGGACAAAAACGGACAAAAAATGTCTAAACGATTGGGTAATGCTGTCGATCCTTTTGAGACGCTTTCAGAATACGGACCTGATGCAACCCGATGGTATATGATTAGTAACGCTAATCCATGGGATAACTTAAAGTTTGATATAGATGGTGTTGCAGAAGTTAGGCGAAAGTTTTTTGGAACACTATATAACACCTATGCGTTCTTTAGTCTATATGCAAACATCGATAACTTTACGTATGCTGAAAGTGATATTCCGTTGGAAAAGCGTCCGGAGATAGACCGTTGGATTCTTTCGGAATTGAATACTTTGATCAAGAAGGTAGATGATGCGTATAATGATTATGAACCTACAAAGGCAGCGCGCGCTATTTCAGAATTTGTACAGGAGTACCTGAGTAACTGGTATGTTAGACTATGTAGAAGACGCTTCTGGAAAGGGGAGTATGGAGAAGATAAAATTTCGGCATATCAAACGCTGTATACATGTCTGGATATTGTAGCGAAGTTAGCGGCACCTATAGCGCCATTCTTTACAGATCAGTTGTATAAAGATTTAAATGGAGCTACTAAAAAAGAAGCGCTTGAAAGTGTGCATTTATCAGAGTTTCCAACATGTGATGAAGGGGTTATTGATAAACGTCTGGAGCGTAAAATGGAAACTGCCCAGACAATTACTTCCCTGGTCTTGTCGTTAAGGAAAAAAGAAAAAATTAAAGTTAGACAGCCGCTTAAGAAGGTGATCGTGCCAGTATTGGATGAAAATCAACGTCAGGAAATTTCGGCGGTTTCAGATTTGATTATCGCGGAGGTAAATGTAAAAGAGGTGGAGCTTTTAGACGATGCATCAGGAGTTTTGGTGAAGCAGATTAAACCGAATTTTAAAGTTCTTGGTCCTCGATTTGGCAAGGATATGGGGTTGATTGCCAGTAAGATAAAAAAATTCGACCAACAAGATATCCAAAAACTTGAGCAAAATGGCGATATAACGCTTGTTATTAACGAAAAAAATATTACTTTAGGAATCGATGAAGTAGAGATTTCATCGAAAGATATTGAAGGTTGGTTGGTTGCTAATTCAGGGGCCATCACTGTAGCTTTAGACGTTACTATAACCGATGATTTACGTAAGGAAGGAATTGCCAGAGAGCTGGTGAACAGAATTCAAAATCTTCGAAAAGATTCTGGTTTAGAAGTGACTGATAAAATAGATGTTAAGTTTCAAAAAGACAGTACTGTAATAGAACAGGCGGTAATGAGTAATATAGATTATATCAAGGCCGAAACCCTTACAGCAGACTTAGGCTTTGAAGAGCATCTTGAGAATGGTACGGAAATTGCTTTTGATGACGTAAACACCAAATTGTCTATTCAAAAACACTTATAGCTATGAGCACAGACGTTAAAGTAAGATACTCTGATAAAGAGCTAGAAGAATTCAGGGCTATAATCGAAGCTAAAATCGAGAAAGCCAAGCAAGATCTGGATCTTTTAAAAAGTGCTTACATGAATGATGGGAATAACGGTACGGATGATACTTCTCCTACATTCAAAGCATTTGAAGAAGGATCAGAGACCATGAGTAAAGAAGCAAATTCTCAATTGGCAATTCGTCAAGAAAAGTTTATTCGGGATTTAAAAAATGCTTTAGTACGTATTGAAAATAAAACATACGGAATTTGTAGAGTTACAGGAAAACTTATTAATAAAGAGCGTTTAAAGTTGGTTCCTCATGCAACTTTAAGTATAGAAGCAAAAAACATGCAAAAGAGTTAAATTTACACAGCTCTTTTCTATCGTAAAAAACGTCCATTACTGGGCGTTTTTTTATTTAGTTCAATACGTTACACTAGTTATCATGCAAGGTATTCGTAATTATTTTACAGGATTATTACTTTTTGTTTTTACCATGAGTGCGATGGGGCAGAAGAAGGTTGAAAAGGTATTTCCTTCTTCAGGGATTTCATCAATGGAGATTCAGGGTTTAAACGCCTATAAAATTATAGTATTTGCCAAAAAAACTGATCACGTAAGGATACAGGCCCAAATGAACGGAGAATATAGAAATGAATTATATGTGGTAGCTAATGTAGAGGAGCATACGTTAAATGTTAAAGCAGAATTTTCACCTTCATTTGATATGCCAGACGATAAATTAAGTGCGCATAAGGTGATCTCGGTGCGAATTATTGTTGAAGTACCCGAATATTTAGAAGTGCTTGTGCTGGGGGCGGATACTGAAGTAGATGTAAGTGGGAAGTACAATCAGGTGAAAACCAAAACACGATCAGGTACTACCAGGTTTTATGATGTGGAAGGCGATTTGGATGCTTATTCTTTTCAAGGAGATATACGATATAAGTCTTCCGGAGGAAATATAAAAGCTTCCTCAAAATTTGGAAAGGTTATAAATCGTGGAGTTTCCTCAGGTAATAGTTTAATATCATTAAAAACGGTTCATGGTAATATTTACATATCTCAAAATGAATAATATTCTTATTTTTGGAGCTCATTTTGGGAAAAATCCAGACCCATTTTATATTTAAGAACATATGTCATTAAAAAAATCGATTTTCATTATAGCCTTGGTCTTATTGGTAGATCAAATTTCAAAAATATATATTAAGACAAATTTTGTTCTGGGAGAGCATACTGACGTTTTTGATTGGTTTAAAATATTATTTGTAGAAAATGAAGGAGCTGCCTGGGGTACCAAGTTAAGTGATATCGTTCCTTTTGTTTCAGATGAGGTGGCCAAGTTGTCGTTAACAATCTTTAGAATATTTGCTATTGGAGGGATTGGATACTGGTTATATGATAGTGTGAAGAAGAAAAGTCCTAAGATTTTAATTGTTTCTATTGCATTAATTTTCGCTGGGGCCTTGGGAAATATAATCGATTCTGTTTTTTACGGAATGATTTTTAATGACAGTTATGGTCAGGTAGCAACTATGTTTTCTGATGATCCTTATGGTAGTATATTTCACGGAAAGGTGGTAGATATGCTATATTTTCCAATGATTGATACAACGTTTCCTGAATGGATACCTATGGTAGGAGGTAATCACTTCAGGTTTTTCGAACCGGTCTTCAATATCGCGGATACCTCCATTAGTTTTGGGGTAGGGATATTATTGGTTTTTAACAAAAAGGCATTTCCTAAAAAAGAGGAAGATCAGGGGAAAGTATAGACTTTTTCCGGGGTGACGCAATAATCAATTTTTATATCGTCTTCCCGAAGATCTTCAATGAAACTTTCGGCTTCAAAAAAGGATAATCCTATTTTTATTGTAGTGTTTTTACACTCAGAAAGAAATTGGTCATAAAACCCTTTGCCATAACCAACTCTATTGCCTTTTTGGTCAAAAGCTAATAAAGGGACAAATACTACGTCAATTTTTTCTATCGGAACTTCAATACCATCTACAGGCTCAGGGATATTATAACTGTTTTTTCTGAACCGTGTATTTTCTGTAAGTAAATAATGGGTAAGGCTTAGGTTTTGAAAGTTGCTTTTAGCAACTACAACCTCCTTATCCTTACCTTGTAAAATGCTTAATAAAAAAGAGGTATCAACTTCTTTTTGTTCTTCAATTGGTAAGAATAAATGATAATAGGTCTTATCCCAAATAGGTAGTTTCAGAGATTCATTAGCAATTTTTATACTTAATTCTTCCAGGTCTTCCGATAATAATTGACTTCTTAAAGTTTTATATTTCTTTCTGAGTGTGTTTTTTAACATCTTAGTGTTTGTGTTTCTTTTTCTGTTGCCCAGGAGCATAATCTTTTGCGCTCTTAGAGCCAGTCATTTTTTTCATTTGTCCTGGAGGTACTTTTTTTCCTGAATTTATTGAAATAGCGTGGTGTGAAGAGCAAGATCCTAATATAGTAATTCCGAAAATTGCCATGGCGCTTAGTAAAATAACTTTTTTCATAGATCAATGTTTAGATAAGTTTGGGTTAAAATTTTGTTTAATCTTTATACAATTAAATGTAAAAGCAATGGCAAATTAGTAATTTCGTAGTTATGAGCCAAGCATCAATCGAACTTCAGTTACAAACCATCCCGAATAACCCTGGTGTTTATCAGTTTTACGACAAAGAAGGCAAGATTCTTTATGTTGGTAAGGCAAAGAATCTAAAGAAAAGAGTTTCTTCATATTTTCATAAGGAACACGATTCTGGTAAAACCAGAGTGTTGGTAAAAAAGATCGTAGAGATCCGACATATTGTTGTTCCAACTGAAACCGATGCCCTGTTGTTGGAGAATAATATGATTAAAAAGTATCAGCCTCGGTACAACGTAATGCTTAAGGATGATAAGACCTATCCTTGGATCTGTATTAAGAATGAACGTTTTCCAAGGGTGTTCTCCACCAGGAAGTTGGTCCGGGATGGATCGGAATATTTTGGTCCGTATACCAATGTACGAACCGTTAGGGCCTTACTTGAATTAATTAAAGATTTGTATCCTTTAAGAACATGTAGTTATGATCTCTCTAAAGAGAAAATTGATGCCGGACGGTATAAGGTGTGTTTAGAATATCATATTGGAAACTGCTTAGGTCCATGTGAAGGAATTCAGTCGACCGAATCTTATGATCAGCAAATTAAGGCTATTCGAGAGATCGTAAAAGGGAATTTAAAAGAGTCTTTACAGCTTTTTAAAAAGCAAATGAAGGATTTTGCCGAAGCGTTAAAGTTTGAGGAGGCCCAAAAAATAAAGGAAAAATTAGAAGTTTTAGAGAATTATCAGGCCAAGTCTACGATAGTACATCCTCGAATTACTAATGTTGATGTATTTACTGTTGTGTCGGATGAGGCTTATGGGTATGTCAACTTTCTTCAATTGTCTTATGGTGCAATTATTCGTTCGCATACCATAGAAATGAAGAAGAAACTTGATGAAACCGATCGAGAGTTGTTGGAATTAGCAATAATTGAGCTAAGACAGCGTTTTCATTCACAGTCTAAAGAAATTTATGTGCCGTTTGAAATAACGATGGAGGAGGGCATAAAGGTAACGATACCCAAAGTGGGGGATAAAAGGAAGCTTTTGGATCTGTCTGAGAGGAATGCGAAGTTTTATCGACAGGAGCGATTTAAGCAAGCTAAAATAACAGATCCCGATAGACATGTGAATAGGTTAATGGCTCAAATGAAGAAGGATCTAAGGCTTTCGGAAGAGCCCCGTCATATTGAATGTTTTGATAATTCCAATATTCAGGGTACGAATCCGGTAGCTGCTTGTGTTGTGTTTAAGAATGGTAAGCCTAGTAAAAAAGATTACCGACATTTTAATATAAAGACTGTTGAAGGACCTGATGATTTTGCTTCTATGGAGGAAGTGGTTCACAGGAGATACCGAAGGTTGTTGGATGAAAATCAGTCCCTTCCCCAGTTAATTATTATAGATGGTGGAAAGGGGCAATTATCATCAGCTTTAAAGAGTTTGGATGCCTTGGGTTTGAGGGGGCAAATAGCAATAATAGGCATAGCAAAGCGATTGGAGGAGATTTACTATCCCGGAGATTCGATTCCAATGTACTTGGATAAAAAGTCTGAAACATTAAAAGTAATTCAGTATTTGCGGAATGAAGCACATCGATTTGGAATCACATTTCATCGGCAAAAAAGAAGTAAAGCTGCTATTGATTCCGAACTTGAAAACATTCCCGGGGTAGGGGAAAAAACCGCTGTGGAGTTGTTAAAAGAGTTTAAGTCAGTGAAGCGCATTAAGGAGGCATCAATTGAAAAGCTAATCGAAGTAGTCGGTGTTTCAAAAGCGCAGAAAATTTATGAGGCATTTCATTAAAAATACTTACCTTCATTTTATGAAAAAAATACTTACGTCGTTGATCTTCATTCTTCAATTTGGCTTTGTTTTACAGGCTCAAAATGATAGCGATCAGGATTTAAAAGTAGGCTTAGTTTTAAGTGGAGGAGGGGCTAAGGGATTGGCTCATATTGGAGTGTTAAAGGCTATAGAAGATGCGGGTTTAAGGATTGACTATATAGGTGGTACGAGCATGGGGGCGATCATAGGTGCTATGTATGCTTCCGGATATTCTTCTCATGATCTGGATTCGATCTTTAAAAGTGTTGATTTTCAAAAATTAATTCAAGATGAAGTACCTAGATCAGCAAAGACCTTTTACGAAAAGAATAACAGTGAGCGTTATGCCTTAACGCTTCCTTTTGACAATTTTAAAATTGCCATTCCGACTGCTATATCTAAGGGGCAGAATGTTTATAATCTTTATTCACAGTTATTATTTCACGTTAGAGATGTTGATAATTTCGAAAAGCTGCCAATTCCTTTTTTTTGTATTGCCACGGATATAGAAAAGGGTGAGCCGGTAATATTAGATAGGGGGTATTTGCCACAGGCTATAGCTGCCAGTGGTGCGTTACCGTCGGTTTTTGAGCCAGTAGCGATTGATGATAAACTCCTAATCGATGGTGGTGTAGTGAATAATTTTCCTATAGATGAAGTTAAGGCTAAAGGAATGGATGTGATTATAGGAGTCGATGTTCAGGATGAATTATCTGATCGGGAGTCTTTGAAAGCCGCTAATGAGATTCTATTACAAATTAGTAATTACAGGACGGCTCTGAGCATGAAGGAGAAAATTAAAAAAACGGATGTATATATTAAACCGGACATAACGGATTTTAATGTGCTTTCTTTTGATCAGGGGGGGAAGATCTTTAAAAAAGGATATTATGCTGCAATAGAGCATTCAAGTGTTTTAGATAGCCTTGCGTTGCTGCAGAAAAAGCATCCTGAAGAAAGTAAATTAAGACCTTATGCTAAAGATACCATTAGTTTAAGCAGAATTCAGATAAAGGGCTACGATCGATATTCCAGGGCTTATATACGTGGAAAGCTTCGATTTAAAATGGAGGAGCCTATCACTTTTGAAAAATTCAATGAGGGTATTAGTAATTTGTCAGCCACCAACAATTTTAAAGCCATACAATACGAATTAAAGCATAACGAAGCATCTGGCAGGGAGGATTTGCTGATGCGAGTTGAGGAATCGCCTACAGATTTGTTTTTGCGTTTGGGAGTTCATTATGATGATTTATACAAATCTGCCGTATTGGTTAATTTAACACAAAAGCATTTGCTTTTTGATGATGATGTTGTATCGCTGGATTTTGTTTTGGGAGATAGGATTCGTTATAATTTTGAGTACTATTTAGATAAAGGTTTTTACTGGAGTTTTGGTATCAAGTCGAGATTTAATTCGTTTTTAAAGCCTATTGATTTTAACTTTGTCAGAGAAAGAGCGGGGTCTGAAGATGCAGGGGTGAGGCAGGTAGATGTTGAATTAGACGATTTGACCAATCAGATATATCTTCAGTCTGTTTTCAGGGAGGAATTTTCTTTTGGGGCGGGCCTGGAACATAAGTATTTACAGATTGAGTCAGAGACTATTTCCGGACAGGATAGTAATAATGCTGTATTTGATAACAGCAACTACTTTAGTACCTATGGATTTTTAAAATTTGATTCCTTTGATGATAAATATTTTCCTTCCCGGGGGATTTATTTTGATGGTGATTTTCATTTATATTTTAGCTCACCGGATGACTTTACGGGCTTATTTGATGAATTTTCAATTGCTAAGGCTAAGCTTGGTTTTGCAATGCCAGTAACCAAGACAGTGTCTTTTAACGCATTTTCTGAGGGTGGATTTAAAATAGGAAATACAGCTTTGAATTCTTTTGATTTTATTTTGGGAGGATACGGCAATAACCTGATTAATAATTTCATTCCGTTTTTAGGTTACGACTTTTTGAGTTTTGGTGCTGATAGCTTTGTTAAAGGGTTAGCGATTGTAGATTGGGAGTTTGTACGTAAAAATCACCTTAATTTTTCGGCTAATTTCGCTAATGTTGATGACCGCTTGTTCGACACGGGCGAATGGTTTAGTAAGCCTGATTATACAGGGTATGCAATAGGTTATGGACTGGAAACTTTTCTGGGTCCAATAGAGGCTAAATACACCTGGTCTCCTGAAAGAGGGAAGGGGCTTTGGCTTTTTAACGTTGGCTTCTGGTTTTAAGATCTTTTTATGGAAAGTCACGAAACATTTTAAATGTTTGTGTTTTTCTCTGAAAAATTACCGATATTTGTGAATATGACAAATTTTTGGAAAGATTTACTCATATTACTCCATTACCTCATCAAGAGAAATCCTGAGTGAGTGATACTTCTTAGGCAACCGCAATATAATACAAGGTTGATAGTAAAATAACAAAGAAATAGATACTATTTTATTATATTATCTAAAGCTTAATTTCTTCAAAAATTAAAATTATGCCTTTTTATCATAAATTGGGAGAAATCCCGCATAAACGACATACCATATTTAGAAAGTCAAACGGGGAGTTGTATTACGAACAATTGTTTGGTACGATTGGGTTTGATGGCATGTCAACTAATATGTATCATGTGCACAGGCCTACTCAGGTTAAAAACATTCTGGGTAAAAAGGATGTTGCTCCAAGGGTGTCTATAAAAAACAATATTCAGTCATACCGGTTACATGGCTTTAAAATTAAACCGGAGCATGATTACCTCGATAGTAGAAAGCCTGTTTTGACCAATAGTGATTGTACCATTATATTGGCGGCTCCAAAGGAATCTACAGCTTCATATTTCTATAAGAATGCCGATGCGGATGAAATGATTTTTATTCATAGAGGAAGTGGTAAGTTAAGGTCTCATTTAGGGAATTTAGATTTTAAGTATGGAGACTATTTAATAATACCCAGAGGAACTATTTATAAAATAGATTTTGACACCGAAGACAACAGGTTATTTATTGTAGAGTCGCACAGGCCTATTTATACCCCTAAAAGATATCGAAATTGGTTTGGTCAGTTATTGGAACATGCGCCTTTTTGTGAGCGTGATATAAGAAGACCTTATGAGTTAGAAACTAATGACGAAAAAGGATCTTTCCTGATGAAAATAAAAAAACAAAATGAGCTTTTTGACATGGAATATGCCACACATCCTTTCGATGTTGTGGGGTATGATGGGTTTAATTATCCATATGCATTAAGTATTCATGATTTTGAACCTATAACCGGTCGAGTTCATCAACCGCCACCAGTGCATCAAACTTTTGAAACTGATGCTTTTGTGGTTTGTAGTTTTGTGCCTCGACTTTATGATTATCACCCACAAGCAATTCCAGCACCTTATAACCACAGTAATATTGATTCGGATGAAGTGCTGTATTATGTTGATGGTGATTTTATGAGTAGAAATGATATTGATGCAGGGCACATTTCTTTACATCCGGCAGGAATCCCTCATGGGCCGCATCCGGGTGCAGCTGAAAGAAGTATTGGTAAAGAAAAGACCGATGAATTAGCGGTTATGGTTGATACCTTTAAACCATTACAGCTAACTGAGGAAGCGATGGCCATTGCTGATGATTCGTATTATCAATCATGGTTAGAAGATTAATTAATTGTATAGATCACAACTAAAAACAAAGATAAAATGTCAAAGGAAGTTAAGTCAGTAGAATACGGACTGGAAAAAATATTTGAAGGAGCAGAAGATTTTTTGCCTCTTTTAGGAACGGATTATGTAGAATTCTATGTTGGTAATGCCAAGCAGGCAGCTCACTTTTATAAGACTGCTTTTGGATTTCAATCTCATGCCTATTCAGGGTTGGAAACGGGCGTGAGGGATAAAGCCAGCTATGTTTTAAAGCAGGATAAGATCCGACTAGTGTTAACCACTCCATTAAACTCATCATCGCCAATCAATGATCATATTGTGAAGCACGGAGATGGTGTAAAGGTTATTGCTCTTTGGGTTGAGGATGCCAGAGCTGCTTATGAAGAGACGACCAAACGCGGTGCTAAATCATATATGGAGCCAACGGTAGAAAAAGACGAACATGGCGAAGTGGTAAGAGCAGGAATTTATACCTATGGAGAAACTGTTCATATGTTTGTGGAGCGCAAGAACTATAAAGGTGCATTTTTGCCTGGTTATCAAAAATGGGAGTCTGACTATAATCCATCTCCTGTTGGTTTAAAATATATAGACCACATGGTTGGTAATGTTGGTTGGGGAGAGATGAACAAGTGGGTTAAATGGTATGAAGACGTTATGGGGTTTGTTAACTTCTTAACGTTCGACGATAAGCAGATCCATACTGAATATTCCGCTTTAATGAGTAAAGTGATGAGTAACGGTAATGGGCGTATTAAATTCCCAATAAATGAACCTGCCGAGGGTAAAAAGAAGTCTCAAATAGAGGAATACTTAGATTTTTATGAAGGATCAGGGGTTCAGCATATCGCGGTGGCGACAGATGATATTATATCGACTGTCAGAGCTTTGAAAGCCAGGGGAATTGAATTTTTACCACCGCCTCCGCAATCCTATTACGATGCTATTCCTGAGCGAATGGGAACCCATATGAAGATTATGAAAGAAAATATTAAGGAGCTGCAGGAGCTGTCAATATTAGTTGATGCAGATGAGGAGGGGTATCTATTGCAAATTTTCACGAAGCCAGTAGAAGACAGGCCAACGCTTTTCTTTGAGATCATTCAGCGTATGGGAGCTCAAGGATTTGGAGCAGGTAATTTTAAAGCCCTTTTTGAAAGCATAGAAAGAGAGCAGGAATTAAGGGGAACGCTTGAATAAATTTCGGTTTTTTTGCGTTTTTGACAATATTAAACTTTGTTTATTGTCAAGGTGCTGTTAAATAAGTTAAAGTTTAGTTATTATGCTTGCATAGTAAAAAACTTGACGTAAATTTGTCGATGCAAAAGTGGGTGGTGCCCTTTTGTAACTTTAAGTAAAGTTTTCATAATTTAAAGTTTTGGTTGGTTAATGGAAGCCCGGTTTTTACCGGGCTTTTTTCTTTATAATTTTTTGATAACGTGGGTAACCACACCCCAGATTTGAAAATTATTTTCTGTAGTTATCTCAATAGGTCTGAAAATCTCGTTTGCTGGCATTAGAAAAACCTTTTCTTTTTCAATCTTTAATCGTTTCACAGTAAATTCACCATCAATTAAGCATACAGCAATTTTTCCATCTCGTGGTTCAATGCTTTTGTCAACAACTAAAAGATCACCGTCATCAAGGTTCGCATCAATCATTGACTGACCTCTAACCTTTGCATAAAAGGTAGCTTCTTTATTTCGAACTAAGGTTTTGTCTAAGCTTATTCTGGTTTCTGTATAACTGCCCGTTGGTGATGGTAGCCCTGCAGCAATGCCTTCAGTCACAAAAAAATGATCTTCCTCATGATCTAGTTCCGGAATATAAAACGAGAGGTTTTTTGAGTCATGTGTTAATTTTAGTTGCATATTACTTCAATTATATCACTATTGCCAGGATTGATTATAAAGGTTATAATCATCCAAATATAAGTTAATTGCTTATTGGTTTCAATTTTATTTTTACAGGACCCGTCTTTTGGTTTGAAATAACGGCAGGTTTTAATTATTAAAAGGTTTTTGATAGTTTGTTAGAGAATAAAAAGGCGCACTATGGTCTTTTGGTATTAAAAGCACATTGTACGCCAGCTTATGTTATTCAATAGAATTGATATTACTTCTCTGCCTGATAATAAAATGTATACATCTGGAGATTTTATTTAAATGCTGGCATTCCGGTAATATCAGCTCCGGTAATTAATAAATGTATATCGTGTGTCCCTTCATAGGTAATCACACTTTCAAGATTCATCATGTGTCTCATAATGCTATATTCTCCGGTGATACCCATACCTCCTAATACCTGTCTTGCTTCTCTGGCAATTTTTAGGGCCATGTCGACATTATTGCGTTTCGCCATAGATATTTGAGCTGTAGTAGCTTTATTTTCATTTTTTAATTGCCCTAAGCGCAATGCCATCAATTGGGCTTTGGTGATCTCGGTAAGCATTTCAGCTAGTTTTTTTTGCTGAAGTTGTGTTGCAGCAATGGGTTTGTCGAATTGTATACGCTCCTTTGCGTATCGTAAAGCTGTATCGTAACAATCCATTGCGGCACCAATGGCTCCCCAGGCAATACCATAGCGAGCAGAGTCTAAACAGCCCAATGGAGCGCCTAAGCCGCTTTTTCCGGGCAATAGATTAGTTTTGGGTACTTGTACATTGTCAAATATTAATTCACCAGTAGAAGAAGCTCTCAATGACCATTTGTTGTGTGTTTCAGGGGTGGAAAATCCTTCCATACCTCGTTCTACAATTAATCCGTGTATGCGACCTTCTTCGTTCTTTGCCCACACAATTGCGATGTCTGCAAATGGAGCGTTGGAGATCCACATTTTAGCACCGTTAAGAAGATAGTGATCTCCTTTGTCTTTGAAATTAGTAATCATTCCTCCGGGGTTTGACCCGTGATCTGGTTCTGTTAATCCAAAGCAGCCCATGAATTCTCCCGTGGCTAATTTTGGGAGGTATTTTTGACGTTGTTCTTCTGAGCCATATTTCCAAATTGGATACATGACCAATGAAGACTGCACCGAGGCAGTAGATCTCACACCACTATCTCCACGCTCTATTTCTTGCATGATGAGGCCATAGCTGATTTGATCTAATCCGGCACCACCGTATTCCTCAGGAATGTATGGTCCGAAGGCGCCAATTTCGGCTAACCCGTTAATGATTTGTTTGGGGAATTCAGCCTTCTGAGCGTACTCTTCTATAATAGGAGATATTTCGCGTTTTACCCAGCTGCGAGCTGCATCCCTTACTAATTTATGTTCTTCTGATAATAAGTCGTCTATATTGAAATAGTCGGGCGCTTCAAATAAATCTGGCTTCATGCTAAGTTGGTTTTAATTACTTCAAATATAGCAATGAAATGTAACAAAACAATGATTGTAAGTTTCATTTTTAACAAGCGTTATGCGAGGTCATAATTATCCCAATTGGCTATTTCGTTTCGCTCTTCTGGTTTAATACATTCGTTAAGCGTTTTCTCGTCATAAGATAGTTTATGTCGATCCAGTACGTCTTGAGGAACGCCGTCCCAAACATTAGGAACGTTTCCGACATAGCCTAGGTACTCTATACCTTCTTTGCTTGTGAAATACCCTGTTGCCACCAGGTTTCTAAGTCTCGAGAAGAATTTAGCGCCTTGTAAAAATTCAGGTTTCACATCATCCGGATAGGCAATATCTTCAATGATTTCAAGTTGTTGCGTCTCAGGGGTGTCTTTAAAGACTTTATCAAATCGTTTGTTGCTTTCGTGGTCTAGCCACATGAGTCCGCCACGCATTGGTGTCTGGTGATGAGGCATGTCTTTTACGATAAACTCTAAAAACTCGGGTACCTTTGCATCTGTAGCCGATCCGGAAGTTTCATCTGCGGGAATTATAATATCCGACAAAACCGCCAGTGTGGCCATTTCATGTTCATTGAAGAATGTTTTGCTATATAATTCTTTATCTCTTGCTAATTCTTCGGGAGTTCGGCCATACCCACTTTCTTCAATCTCAGGGGTCGGGGTTTCATTGGCTACTTGTTCTTCAGAATCAGTTAAACATCCGGAAAACATAAATCCGGAAGTAACCGTTCCTGCAACCATTGCTTTTAAGCTTTTTCTTCTATCCATGACTTATGTTTTAAATATTCATTTTTTTAATTTCTTCAGTTAAATATTCAGAGGCTCTCCAAGCCAAGGCAAGTATAGTCCATGTTGGGTTTTTATCGGCCTGTGATACAAATCCACCCCCATCCATAACAAATAGATTAGGAACATCGTGGGCTTGGTTGTATTTGTTTAAAACGGAAGTTTTCGAATTGTCGCCCATTCTTGTGGTGCCGACTTCATGAATAATCCGGCCGGGAACATCTAAGCCGTAGTCACTTTCTTTTCCGGGTTTATTTCCTAAGGCTATACCTCCCATATTGTGAATTAATTCTTCGAACGTTTCATGCATATGTTTGGCTTGTTTTCGCTCTTCATCTGTCCATTTATAGTTGAAGCGCAGAACAGGAATACCATATTTGTCTACTACATCCGGATCAATTTCACAATAGTTATTTTTTTGTGGTATACTTTCACCTCTTCCTGCCATGCCAACAATGGCGCCATAGAATCGATTCACATCATTTTTAAAATCCAAACCATAACCACCTGGTTTTTTCATTTGTCCATCTTTTCCAGGAACCAATCCGTTGATATTCTCCATTCCAAAACCTACTCCATAGGCAGGCATTCCCATGCCTCCCCAGAATTCCATGTGATATCCTCTGGTAAAACCAAGGTTTTTACTATCGTTTAACCACCATGGCACATAGAGGTGCATGCCTCCAACGCCATCTTCATTGTAGCGTTTTCTGTCCATTAAAGAAG
This sequence comes from Zhouia amylolytica, assembly GCF_900116365.1. Lineage (GTDB taxonomy): Bacteria > Bacteroidota > Bacteroidia > Flavobacteriales > Flavobacteriaceae > Zhouia > Zhouia amylolytica. The sequence goes on from NZ_FPAG01000004.1 coordinate 370,985, forward strand.
GTACAAGCGCTGTTCGTGCTGCGCCGGTTGAATCGTGCAGATACTTACCGACAACGCCACTTGAATTCGCCAATCCATTTGGAAATTTGGAAGATTTGGAATTCAAAAGGATTCTTGCTGAACCGCATGCGCTTGCTGCTAAAATAACGACTTTAGCCTTTACCGTATATTCCTGCAGATCGTGTTTGTTGATATAAGAAACACCTGTTGCTTTACCGTTCTCATCTGTGAGTACTTCCCTTACCATTGCATTTACGTATAAATCGACGTTGTCGTATTCAAGAGCAGGTTTAACCAAAACGGAAGAGGATGAGAAGTCTCCATAGATGCTGCACGATCTTGAACATTGCTTACAGTAGAAACATGCTCCCCGGCGATTGTCTATTCTTTTTGTAAGAATTGACAAACGGGAAGGGATTACTGGCAGTCCAGATTTTTGCCCCGCTTTTTTAAGGTAAAGTTCATGAAGTCTGGGCTTTGGAGGAGGAAGGAAGTATCCATCCGGTTCATTCGGGATATTTTCCTTCGTACCAAATACCCCTATTAATTTATCGACCTTATCATAATATGGTTTTACATCTTCATAACCAATAGGCCAGTTATCACCTTTGCCATCAAAGTCTTTTCTTTTAAAATCTAAAGGACCGAAACGTAAAGAAATACGACCCCAGTGATTGGTTCGACCTCCTAGCATTCTGGAACGAAACCAATCAAACTTAGTTCCGTTTTTGCGGGTGTACGGCTCTCCATCGATTTCCCATCCACCATAAGCCATGTCAAAATCTCCAAATGGTCTTGAAGTCCCAGCACCTCTTCGAGGAGATTCGTAAGGCCATTTAAACTGTGTTTGTTGGTCAGGGTTTGCAGGGTCAAAATTTGGGCCAGCTTCTAATAAAGCAATTTTAAAACCAGCTTCAGAAAGTACTTTGGTAGCCATTCCGCCACCTGCTCCTGAGCCTACAATGCATATATCATAAACCTTTGATGATTTCTTAATTTGAAAGGACATAATTCTAAATTGGTTAATAACCTCATAAAATTATGTTTTTGGTAGAGAATTCAAAAAAATATTGAATATAAATTAATAAAGAGAGCACATGTTTAACATTTACATGCGCTCTCTTTGTAAGTTTTACTCATTTGATAATGAGAATGGAAAGTCTGATTTTTGAATTCCTCTATTTTTATTTGGCTGTTCACCCATTTCAAAGTCAATTATAGCACCTTCCATCAATGCTGAATGATTAATGAAATTTTTTGAATAATCCTGACCGTTAAATTGAGCATTTTGAATGTACTTGTTCTTCTCGCTGTTTTTAGGAGCGTTAATTACTACCTCATTCCCGTTTTCAAGTTTAATGGTAATTTTTTTAAATAAAGGAGCACCAAGCACATATTCATCGGTAGCCGGACATACGGGATAAAAGCCCATTGAGGAAAACACATACCAGGCAGAGGTTTGTCCATTATCTTCATCGCCACAATACCCATTAGGGGTTGGGGCGTACATTCTGTTCATCGTCTCACGAACCCAATGCTGAGCTTTCCATGGCTCACCGGCGTAATTGTAGAGGTAAATCATATGTTGGATGGGTTGATTACCATGAGCGTACTGTCCCATGTTCGCAATTTGCATTTCCCGAATTTCATGTATGACAAAACCGTAGTAACTTTCATCAAAAACAGGAGGTTGGCTAAATACTTTATCGAGTTGAGAAATGAATTCTTCTTTACTACCCATAAGGTCTATAAGGCCCTGAATATCGTGGAAAACAGACCAGGTGTAATGCCAGCTGTTTCCTTCCGTAAAGGCATCTCCCCATTTAAAAGGATTGAAAGGCTTCATGAATTCACCATTTTTATTCTTTCCTCTCATCAGCTTTGTTTCAGGGTCATATAGATTCTTGTAATTTAAACTACGTTGCTTGTAAAGTTTGATTTCTTTTTTAGGTCTTTTAAGTGCTTTTGCCAATTGATAAATGGCAAAGTCATCGTATGCATATTCCAACGTTCTCGCTGCATTTTCGTTAATGTCAACATCGTATGGTACATATCCTAATTCGTTATAATATTGTACCCCTGCACGTCCAACAGCAGTTAAAGGACCGGCATTATTAGCACCGTGAATTACAGCTTCATAAAGGGTTTCAATATCGTATTTATGTTCATCGTCTATTTTAAGAAAAGCATCCGCAACGACAGAAGCAGAATTATTCCCAACCATTACATTGCGTAACCCCGGACTTGCCCATTCTGGAAGCCAACCACTTTCTTTGTAAGCATTGGCCAGACCTTCTTGCATTTGAGCATTCAATTCAGGATACATGAGGTTCAAAAAAGGGAATAGTGAACGGAAGGTGTCCCAGAACCCTGTATCGGTAAACATATATCCCGGTAACACTTCCCCGTTATAAGGGCTATAATGAATTACCTTGCCATTTGCGTCATATTCAAAAAACTTTCTAGGGAACAATAAGGAACGATAAAGGCAAGAGTAAAATGTCTTCATTTGATCTGCTGTACCACCCTCAACATTAATTCTGCTTAGTTCTTTGTTCCACTGTTTTCTTCCTTTTTGTTTTAGATTATCAAAGTCGTGATCACCAATTTCATTCAGATTTCTTTCTGCTTGTTCATGGCTTATGAATGAAGAGGCAACCTTAGCATTTACGATCTCTCCTTTTTTAGTTTTAAAGCTAATCACAGCTCCTGCATGTTCTCCTTTTAATTCAAGACCGTCCTTAAGGTCTTTACCATCAAAAGTATTAGTGCTGGTAAAATTTTTATCAAATACTATGATAAAATAGTTTTTAAAGTTTTCAGGAACTCCGCCACTATTTTTGGTGGTATAGCCTATTATTTTATTTTCCTCCGGAATGATTTTCACATAGGAGCCTTTATCAAAGGCGTCTATTACTATATGAGCCTGTTCGGTTTCCGGAAAAGTAAACCGAAAGCGGGCAGCTCGTTCTGTTGGTGTAATTTCCGTGGTAACATCATGATCGGCTAAATATACTTTATAGTAATGAGGTTTTACCGTTTCGGTTTTGTGAGAGAACCAACTGGCGCGATCATCTTCAGTAAATCGTAATTTCCCCGTAACCGGCATGATGGAAAACTGGCCATAATCATTCATCCACGGAGAGGGTTGATGTGTTTGTTTAAAACCTCTTATTTTATCCGCAGTGTACATATAGGCCCAGCCACCACCCATTTTACCTGTTTGTGGGGTCCAAAAGTTCATACCCCATGGTAGGGCTATAGCCGGATATACATTACCATTAGACAAGCTATGCTTTGAATCTGTTCCCATTAATGGAGAGGCCCAATCAACCGGTTCCGTTATTTTATCAATAAAAATATCTTGAGAAATGGCAAGCTGACAGCAAATTGCCATGGTAAAAGTTAAAATTAATTTCATGTGGTAAATACGTTAATAGTTAGTTTGTTTTGACGGAACTAAAATTAAGAATATAAAAAAAAATCCCCATTAATTTTAGCTAAACAACGTAATTACCACTCAGTATGCGGTGAAAAAAAGTATAGATGCCTTTAGATTACATCTTTAAATAAAATTCTTTGGTGAGATTGATGTACTCCTGAGTGTACTTATGACGTTCTATTTCAATGGTAAGTTCTGAAGTTTTAATTTCGGTTTCCTGAAAGGAAAACGCTATTAGACTTCTTTTATATTCAGAAACGGGAGTTCCCTTTACATGGGTAACTCTATTTGGATATAGGCGGAAATGAGCTGCTAATTCAATAAACTTCTGTTCTTCTTTAAATGGGATAATTGTATTGAATTGTCCTTTTTCAGCCAATAATTTAGCTACCCCTTCAAGCAATTGGTCAAATGGAAGTGAGAATGAGTTTCGAGCCATGTCTCTCTGTTGATCGCCGCTAGTGACGTTCTCAGAATAAAAAGGAGGGTTCGAAACAATGAGCTGATATTGATCGTCAATTTCATCCACAAATTCATCAAATCCTGCATGATAGCAAAAAAGACGATCACTCCAGGGAGAGGCTTCGAAGTTTTCCACACATTGCTCAAAGGCGTTGTCGTCTATTTCGATAGCATCCATTAATTCAGCAGGACAACGCTGGGCGAGCATAAGTGATATAAGGCCTGTGCCAGCTCCGATGTCTAATACAGAATTAGGAGCGTGGTCTACTGAGGTCCATGCGCCCAATAAAACACCATCGGTCCCAACTTTCATCGCGCAGCGATTTTGGTTGATAGTGAATTGTTTGAATTTAAATGGCTTACTCATTGATGATGCCTTAAGGAATATTATAAATATAGATCAATTAACCCTTCAGGAGTATTGACGATAATTGTCTTTTTCGATCGATCTATCTTTTTGATAAACTCATCATTAATAGGAATCAAAATTTCCTTGCCATCTTTCTCAATTTCAAAAAGGGCTTGGGATGAATTGTCATTGATATTAACGATTTTGCCGACCAATCCATAATTTTGGTCTTCAATATTAAAACCAATGATTTCGTGATAATAGAATTGGTTACCACTTAATTTCGGCAGAAAATCGAGAGGTAGGTACAGTTCCGACTTCATAAGAGCGTCAGCATCTGCCTCAGAATCTACATCTTCGAGTTTTAACCGGAGTAGATTTGATTTCTGTAGGGAAGATCGTTCGATAAAAAAAGGAATCAGGTTATTGCCGTGAGCAATAAACACTGATTCCAGATTTTTGTATAGTTCAGGTTCGTCAGTGTCGAGTTTGACAAGGATTTCACCTTTAAAACTAAATTTTTTAACAATCTTACCGAGATAGAAGCATTCTTCTTTTCTCATGCAATTTGTTTAAGCTTCCGCTTCTTTGTTTTCATCAGCTTCTGCAGCTGGAGCTTCTTCTGTAGTTTCAGCAGCAGTCTCTTCTGCAACTTCTTCTTCAGCTGGAGCTTCTGCCTCGGCCTGAGCAGCTTTACGCTTCTCGTTTACTTCTTTTTCAGCTTCTAAAGCTTTTGCTTTAGCATCTTCTTTAGCTTTAGCTAAATCTTCTTTTTTAGCAACAACCTTACCTGATTTTTCTTCTAACCAAGCCTCGAATTTTGCTTGAGCTTGCTCTTCAGTTAAAGCCCCTTTTGCTACACCTCCTAATAAGTGGTGCTTTAAAAGTGCTCCTTTGTAAGAAAGAATTCTTTTAGCAGTGTCAGTTGGTTGTGCACCATTCTGTAACCACTGAACTGAAGCATCAACATCTAACTCGATTTGAGCAGGGTTGGTGTTCGGATTGTAAGTTCCTAATTTTGCTAAGAATTTACCATCTCTTTTTGCGCGAACGTCCGCAGCAACTACCCAGTAAAAAGGTTTTCCTTTTCTACCGTGTCTTTGTAATCTAATTTTAACTGGCATAATGCGAATTAATTTTGGGGTACCCGACCCCGATTATTAGTTTTATTAAACCCTTAACTCTTGTAAAGGCGGGTGCAAATATACGCTATTTTCTAGTCTTTACCATAATAGCGTATATATTTTGCTGAATTTTAGTCTATTGGTGTCCGATGTGGCATCCACAACCAGGAACGGTAAAACTTTTGGCCTCTTCATGCCAAGGGAAAGAAGCGTTGTATTTATTGTTTTCCCAATAAAACTCTCCTCGCTCTTTCGGACTATTTCCAATTTCATTCATTGTTTTGGTATCGTATAGTCGACCGTTTACCATGGTGAATTCTACCGATTCAGAGTTGCGGATATTATCCAACGGATTTTTAGAAAGGACAATCAAATCGGCTAATTTTCCTGCTTTAAGTGAACCAATTGAGGCACCGGCTCCAATATAATTTGCCGGATTTATAGTAGCGGTTTTCAATGCGTCGAGGTTACTCATACCACCTTGCTGTATATTCCATAGTTCCCAATGAGCTCCCAAGCCTTGAAGTTGTCCGTGAGCACCAAGATTTACCTTAACACCATTTTTTGCTAATTCCGTAACCGATTTTGAAGTTAATATATGTCCGTTTTCATAATCCTCATCCGGTATCATCATACGAAATCTTGATCTGGAATCTACAATGCCACGAGGGGTGAAATTTAATAGTTTCTCATTTTCCCAAACATTGGTTTTTTGGTACCAATAAAATTCACCATTCACACCGCCATAGTTAACAATAAGAGTTGGGGTGTAACCTACATCGCTGTTACTCCAAAGTTCAATAACATCTTTGTATACCGGCGCTACAGGGATGTTGTGTTCAATACCTGTATGACCATCCATGATCATGCTCAAATTATGAAAGAATGTTGAACCGCCTTCAGGAACAACATTAATATTATATTCTTTGGCAGCCTGCATTACTTGCTGGCGTTGATCACGACGAGGCTGGTTATAGCTCTTTACTGATTGTGCCCCAAAGGCTTTGGTTCTTCTTATTGCGGAACGGGCATCTTCAATATTGTTGATAACCGCCTTAAAGTCTCCGTCGGCGCCATATAAAATGAATCCTGTAGAAAATATCCTTGGTCCAACGATCTTACCATTTCTTACCAATTCGGCTAATGAGAAAATGGCTTCCGTATTAGCTGAAGGGTCATGAGAGGTTGTTACCCCGAAAGCGAGATTGGCATAAAACTGCCAATGCTTTTGGGTATTCAGTCCATTTCTAAATCCGCCTACGTGTGCATGGGCGTCAACGATACCCGGCATAATGGTTTTACCGGTAGCGTCATATATTTTTGCTGATGCGGGAACGTCAATTTCGTTTGAATTTCCAACCGCTTCAATTTTGTTTCCATTGATAATAATCGTGCCATTCTCAATAACCTGATCTCCTTCCATGGTAATGATTCGGGCATTGGTGAATACAATTTTTCCCGTAGGCTTGTCAACGGGAGCTTTGAGATTAATCGGAGTGCCTTTACTGGTGATTTCCGGAATTTTCTTCGGGGAATCTTCAAGAAAAGTAAATCGGTCTGAAACTTTATTGGTAAAATATTCTTCTCCGAGGGTCCAGTAAATGGTCTTGCTGTCCGGAGACCAGTGAAGGTTGACCCCGGCATCTTTTGAAATTTGAGAGACCGGAATATTCTTTGAGTTGTTGTCAATATCAATAGTTTGTCCATTCATTACTAAAGGAGCAAGATATGCTTTGTGTAAATGGGTGAAAGCGATCCATTTACTATCAGGGCTAGGAACCAGACGGTTAGCGTATTTGGATTTGAGGTGCGTTCGTTCATCCTTTCCGTTTAGGTCAACACTTTTTAAGGTCTTGGTCAGACTACCAAAGTATTCTCCCCCGGTTTGATAAAAAATACGTTTATCATCAGCAGAAAAAGTTGGATGTGCTCCAGATGCCGTAATGAATTTAACATTGCTGCCTTCGGCTGTCATGGTATAGATACCGGGTTTTACAGTGTAAGCGTACCCCATATCGCTGTTACCATTTTCTTTTTGGTATACTATACTTTTACCATCATTGGAAAAGGAAGGATTGCGATAGATGCTTCTTTCAGAGCTAAGCTTTTCCGGTGTGCCTCCCGAAATGTTTACTTTATAAATTTCTCCTAACTTTTCGTCATTCCACGTAACATAGATGATTTCTTTTCCATCAGGAGAAAATGAAGGTTCAAATTCAAAGTCCTCAGCATTGGTAAGTCGCTTCGGAGTTCCATTCGGTAATTTTTTAGTCCAGATATGTCCGATAGCACTAAAGACAAGTGTTTTTCCGTCAGGGGATGTTTTAGCATTCTTAATTACTTTTACGGTAAAATCCTTGTCCGGAACTGGGTTGTTAAAATGGACAGTTTCTGCAATATTGATGTTAGCGTCTACAGTAAAAGGTATTTCCGTAACCTCGGTAGATTCAATGTTTACCTTATGCAGCTTTCCTTGAGCCCAAAATACGATTTCTTTATTGTCAGGCATCCAGCTGAAGTTGGGGTATACCCCAAAAATAGCCCAGGCGGTTTGCTGGTCTTTACTAAGATTGTCATAGATGGGCCATTCTTCTTTGGTTTTTAGGTCGTGAATGTATAGTACTGATTTGGTGCGAACGCGTTTTATGAAAGCGAGTTTTTTTCCGTCTCTTGAGACGGTGGGTCTTGCTGCACCACCGGGTCCTCCGGTAATGGTTTTGATCTCTCCGGTTTTAAAGTCGTAACGTTTAACCACATAGATTTGCTTATTAGGATCTCTATTGTAATCAAAGGCTCCACCGGGTGCCATATCCTCAGAATAGTAAAGATATCTTCCGTCAGGAGATACAGATGGCTCGTTTACGTCTTGTTGATCGTTTTTGCGTTTTGTAAGTTGAAAACCACTACCGCCCGTAATATGGTATTGCCACATTTCACCAGCACCTAAAGAACGTCCGGAAGTGAAGTGTTTTCGTGCAATTAGAAAATCGCCATCAGGAGTCCATGTGGCATTGTTCAAAAGTCTAAAACTTTCTTTAGTTATTTGACGGGCATTATTACCGTTCCTGTCCATTACCCAGATATTGTCTCCGCCACCAGCGTCGCTGGTAAAGGATATCTGTTCTCCGTTTGGAGAAAATCGGGGTTGTACTTCATAGGCTAACCCTGTTCTTAGCGCTTTAGCCTTTCCTCCATTGATAGGCATGGTGTAAATGTCGCCTAACATATCAAACACAATGGTTTGTCCGTCAGGACTAACATCTAAATTCATCCACGTCCCTTCATTCGTAGTAAATTGATGTTTTTTTAGTTTCCAGTCAGCAGGATTATTCACGTCCCATTTTTCCTTTTCCTGAGCAATCAGGGACAGAGGAATAAATAAGAGCGACAATAATGCAGTTTTAATATGGTTGTAACTCATAGTTGTGAAGAATAAAATTTAGCCGCTAAAATACCCAATATTTTTTGGAGTCGTGTTTAAACACTGTGTTAAAAAAAGTTACCAAATTTTGTTCACGTGTGGCGGGGCTATATCTTTGCTTTAAAATAGTTAAGTACGTGAGTAAAAGTATTATCTCGCAAACCTTTCAAGAGTCTTTGCAACAGCAAAAACTCGGAAAGGCTATTGCCGATTCGCAAAGTAAGGTCCATCTTAAAGGACTGGTGGGTTCGTCATTGTCATTTGTTATTTCAAATGCTTTTCATGAAGCTGAAAAACCATTTCTGTTGGTTTTTAATGATAAAGAAGAGGCGGCTTATTATTTAAATGATCTGGAGCAGTTGATCGGTGAGAAACATGTGCTTTTTTATCCAGGAAGTTACAGGAGGCCTTACCAGATTGAGGAGACAGACAATGCCAATGTTTTGCTCAGAGCAGAGGTTTTGAATCGGATTAATTCCCGTAAAAAACCTGCGATTATCGTCACATATCCTGATGCCCTTTTTGAAAAAGTAGTTACTAAGAAAGAACTGGATAGAAATACTTTGAAAGTGCAGGTTGGGGATAATCTCTCTCTTGATTTTGTTAATGAAGTACTTTTTGAATATAAATTTAAAAGAGTAGATTTTGTAACAGAACCTGGGGAATTTTCTGTTCGTGGAGGTATCGTAGATGTCTTTTCATTTTCACATGATGAACCTTATCGAATAGAATTTTTCGGAGATGAGGTAGATAGTATTCGTACTTTTGATGTAGAGACCCAGTTGTCGAATGAAAGGTTGAAGAAGATCTCCATTATGCCGAATGTCGAGGATAAAATGTTAGAAGAAAGTCGGGAGAGCTTCTTGAAATATATTTCCAGTAAAACGGTAGTTTTTGTTAAAAACATCGATTTGCTCGCTGGACGTTTGGATAACTTTTTTGACAAGGCTGTTCAGGCCTTCGGACAGTTGTCAGATGATGTTAAACACGCCTCTCCCGGGGAACTCTTTTGCTCTTCAGAAGCCATAAAGAAAGATCTTTTCGATTTTACTTTGGTGGAGTTAAGCAATCAGCCATTACTTAAAGCTGATTATTTTATAGATTTTAAAACAAAACCACAGCCTTCATTTAACAAGCAGTTTGATTTATTAATTGATAACCTCAATGAGAATCACCAAAGAGGATATGTAAATTATATATTCTGTGTAAGTGATCAGCAGGCAAAGCGATTCCATGATATTTTTGATGATATAGAAGGAGATGTACATTATAAAACGGTGGTGTTTTCAATGTATCAGGGATTTATTGATGAAGACAACAAGATTGTTTGTTATACAGATCATCAGATATTTGAGCGTTATCATAAGTTTCATTTAAAGAACGGGTATGCTAAAAAGCAAGCTATTACCCTAAAGGAGCTTACCAATCTTGAGGTAGGGGATTATGTAACCCATATAGATCACGGAATAGGAAAGTTCGCCGGGCTGCAGAAGATTGATGTGGAAGGGAAGATGCAGGAAGCTATTAAGCTTATATATGGTGACAGGGATATTCTTTATGTCAGTATACATTCGTTGCATAAAATATCAAAGTATAATGGGAAAGACGGGAAACCCCCTAAGGTTTATAAATTAGGGTCCAATGCCTGGAAAAACCTTAAAAAGAAAACTAAGAACAGGGTTAAGGAAATAGCATTTAACCTCATTAAATTATATGCCAAAAGAAGAACTGAAAAAGGACATCAGTATGGTCCTGATACTTATATGCAAAACGAACTGGAAGCTTCTTTTTTGTATGAAGACACGCCAGATCAGAGTACAGCAACTGCAGATGTAAAAGCAGATATGGAACGTATCCAGCCAATGGATCGTCTGGTTTGTGGTGATGTGGGGTTTGGTAAAACCGAAGTGGCTATTAGAGCTGCTTTTAAAGCCGTCGATAATGGTAAGCAAGTTGCTATTTTGGTGCCAACAACAATTCTGGCTTTTCAACATTATAAAACCTTTACAGAGCGTTTAAAAGGCTTTCCGGTTACCATTGATTACCTGAACAGATTTCGAACCGCTAAGGAGAAGCGGGAAGTGTTGGAACAATTACCTGAAGGAAAGATCGATATTGTAATTGGAACTCACCAGCTTACTAATCCGAAAGTGAAATTTAAAGATTTAGGGTTGTTGATTGTAGATGAGGAACAGAAATTCGGGGTGGCGGTAAAGGATAAATTGAAGACCTTGAAAGAGAATGTAGATGTATTAACCTTAACAGCAACGCCGATTCCAAGAACATTACAGTTTAGTTTAATGGCAGCAAGAGACCTTTCGGTTATTAATACACCACCGCCAAACAGGTACCCAATCGAAAGTCAGGTAATTCGATTTTCCGAAGAAGTGATCAGGGATGCTGTTTCTTACGAGATTCAAAGAGGCGGGCAAGTCTTTTTTATTCATAACAGGATCGAAAACATTAAGGAAGTGGCAGGAATGATTCAACGACTCGTTCCGGATGCAAAAGTTGGAATTGGTCATGGGCAGATGGATGGAAAAAAACTTGAGAAATTAATGCTTTCCTTTATGAATGGCGAGTTTGATGTATTGGTATCTACCACGATAATTGAAAGTGGTTTAGATGTGCCTAATGCCAATACGATTTTTATCAATAATGCGAATAATTTCGGATTGTCGGATCTACATCAAATGCGAGGTAGGGTTGGTAGGAGTAATAAGAAAGCCTTCTGTTATTTCATTACGCCTCCTTATTCTGCAATGACGGAAGATGCCCGAAAGCGTATACAGGCTTTAGAACAATTTACAGAACTAGGTAGTGGATTCAATATCGCCATGAAGGATCTTGAGATTCGAGGCGCTGGAGATTTGTTAGGCGGAGAGCAAAGCGGATTTATAAATGAAATAGGATTTGATACCTATCAGAAAATCTTAAATGAAGCCATTGAAGAATTAAAGGAAAATGAGTTCAAGGACTTATATCCATCGGAGGGGGAAGAGAAAGAATATGTTAAGGAAACCCAGATAGATACTGATTTTGAATTGTTGTTTCCGGACGATTATATTAATAGTATAACGGAACGACTCAATTTATATAATGAATTAAGTAATATTGACTCTGAAGAAAAGCTGGAGGCTTATCAAAGCAGGCTTGAAGATCGTTTTGGTCCTTTGCCTGGTGAAGCTGTAGATCTTTTAAATAGTGTCCGTATCAAATGGATTGCCAATAAAATGGGGTTAGAAAAGGTCGTGATGAAGCAGGGTAGGATGATAGGTTACTTTATTGCAGATCAACAAAGTCCTTTTTATCAAAGTAAAGCATTTCAGCGTGTACTTCAATTTGTGCAATTACATCCTAAACTGTGTAAGATGAAGGAAAAAGAAACGCGTAAAGGATTACGTTTATTATTGAATTTTGACCATGTCAAATCTGTAGAAAAAGCCCTTGTTGTTCTGAACCGGTTTGTTGAAGAAAAAGAAACTGTTTAATTGTAATCGGAAGAAGTTAAATAACCGTTTTCCTTTAGACAATTCTTGTCATTGATTGCGATTTTTTGACCTTTTTGGAGTAAGAAGCTACGATTTGAGATTTCAAGTACATCATTATAGTTATGATCAGTGATGATGATGCCTTTGTTTGGTTTAATGTTTAAATAAAATTCTTTAATGAGTTCCTTGTAAAGCGGTTCGATCATGGAAAAAGGTTCATCCAGTAATAAAAACGGGTGTTTTAGATTCCCGACAATTAAGGATTCTAAATACCGAACTTCGCCTTGAGACAGATATCCAATTTTCTTATTCTCGAAAGTTGAAACACGAGGGGCATAAAAAATTTTATCCTGTTCATCTCCTCGATAGCACATGGGTATAAGATTACGCACATTTAATTCTTTTGGTAAGAATGAGGATTGTGGCAGGTACCCGATAAGTTGGGATGATCTTGATTTTTTGGGATTGATCTCCTTCTCGTCAATCGTTAAAGTCATCTGATCGGCTTTCAATGATCCGAATATAATTTTTAACAAAGTAGATTTGCCACAACCGTTTCTTCCAAATACACTTACGATTTCTCCCTTTTCACATTGAACTGATAGATTCGAGATGATACCGTTGTTTCCATAGGACTTATTTAATCCTTCAATGCGTAGTTTCATTTAAATGCTTATTAGGATGCTCATGGAGATAGTAATAATACTATTTAATACAAACGTATTTTTTATGAGACTAAGTTTGGTGTAGCCCAGATTAAGGTATAAGTAATACTCCTGTTTTTTAAAATATTGAAACCCTAATAAGCCAATAATTATACCCAGTGAACAGAATGAAATAAGTCCCCAGAAATAGTTTGAAATAATGCCAAAGATAATTGAGAAGACCAAATTGAAAATAGTTACATCTTTGTAGTATTTCCAAAAGGCCCGTCGGTTTCTCATCTTCTATAACATTTTGAGGTCCTTAATAACCTTAAAGGCTTTATCGACCTGATCTTCACCTACAATAATTGTAAATTCATTGGTTGTTGATATCACCTCGTGTAACACAATACCCTCCCAGGCAAGTCTTTGGAAAATGAAATAGTAAATACCAGGTATAATTACATTTTCTTCAGGAAGCTTTACGCTTATTGATGAAAGGTTGTCTACTTTCTGAGTTGTTTTTTCATCCTTGAAAATTTCTTCAACAAGTTTATCCATACTGTTGCTGACAACAATGTTGGTTTCATTTACTCCTCTGGAAGAAGTATAGAAAACATCCTGATTGTTGTTGATTTCCTGCATCAACTTGGCTTGCTTGTTTAAGATGGTGTCGGAAACTAAAAAAGTGTAGTCTGTTAAAGAGGATCTTACTGTGATCTCTCCAATGTTCTTCAGTACCTTTAAAATGCGGTGAGTAGCTCTGAATTCAAGGTCGGCGGATAACCTTTTTAGAGCCATAACAATAGCACCATTTCTTACTTCTTTTCCTAACTGATCTTCGATATCCGGTTTAATTTCCCTGGATAATGAAGTTAGATTGATAATTCCTTGTGCCAATGCACTTTGCAAGAAAGGCTTGGCCTTAATATACTCTTCTACTACCGATGAAATTGTCTTCATTTTGACACTTTGTTATAAATTGGTTAATGGTGTGATAAAATTAAAGAGTAATGAAATAAAAACAAAAAAATAAACGATTTGTTTTAAATAAAACAAATTTAGAAATGGTAAAAAGCGTCTTCAAAGTGTTGTATAGTAAGGCTTTCAGAGGTTTTTAGAATGGTGATGATGTCGAATCGTACCTCAACATCTAAATCGTTTTCGTAAACGTAATTATCGATGGCTTTAACCAATAATTTTATCTTTTTCTGCGTAATTGCGTCTTCGGGGTTCTGAAAAACGTTCGTTGAACGTGCCTTTACTTCAATTACACATAAGGTGTTTTCTTTTATTGCGATCAGGTCAATTTCGGCTTTTTGAAATCTATAATTTCTTTCGAGAACTTCATATCCTTTTTTAGTAAGATATTCAGCTGCTAATTGCTCTCCTTTTTTGCCAAGATCATTGTGTGTCGCCATTATAAAAATTCCAATCTGGAATGATCTTTTTTAACAGTTAGTAGGACCTCTTTACCAATAAGAAGTGTTTTATTGTCTTCGATGTGTCCGGCAGGGAAATCAAAAACAATAGGGAAGTTATATGTTGATGTAACATCCAGAATGATTTCTTTTACTGTTTTTCCATACGGAGTGGTGTTGTCTTTAATGTCAGTAAAAGCGCCAACAATCAACCCGGACAGTTGATCAAAATAGCCATTTCGTTTTAAGTTGATAAACATGCGGTCTATGTGATACAGGTATTCGTCCAGATCTTCAATAAAAAGTATTTTATTAGCAGTCTGAATTGAAGATTCGGATCCTAACAGGCTATATAGTATACTTAGGTTACCTCCGACTAATTGTCCTTGTGCAACCCCGCCTTTGTTCTCAGCTGAGGATTTTATTTTATAATCAAGCTTATCTCCTAACAATGCCATTTTTAATGACTGTAACGCCTCCTTGGTGTTCTTTTCAATATTAATGGGCATAGTGGCATGAATACTTGTTAGCCCCAAAGTGTGAAGGTGAGAATGTAGTACGGTAACGTCAGAATAGCCAATAATAGGTTTTGGATTCTTTTTAAAATGAGAAAAGTCTAGTTTGTCAATAATTCTTACAGTTCCATAGCCTCCTCTGGCACACCAGATAGCATCAATCTCCGGATGATCCATTGCATACTGAAATTCTGAAGCTCTTTCTTCATCAGTCCCCGCGAATTGATGATTTTCCAAACCAATGGTTTTACTGATTTTATAATCAAATCCCCATTTCATTAAAAGCATAGTGGCAGCCTCAATTTCAGTAAAATCGATTTTTCTTGCTGTAGATGTAATCCAAATAGTTTTCTTCACCGTATATATGTTTAGATTCAAATTACTAGTTAATAACACGTTTTGATTTAGCAAACCCCGCCCTTCTTAGGTGGGGTTATTTTTTATATTTTTCAAACCATGCTATTGTATGTGCAATCTTGGTAATAAGATTGCTTGGTCTTCCCGCAATATTATGACTTGCGCCTGGTATTTCAACTAATACAGTTTCTTTCTTACGTAATTTTAATGCGTGGTAATATTGCTTTGCTTCGCTGGGAGGGGTTCTTAGATCGTTCATTCCTACCATTACCATTGTCGGTGTTTCTACATTGGCAACTAACGACAGCGGAGAAAACTTCCAGTACCCTTCAACATTCTCCCAGGGTTGTCCGGGGTATCTGTAGTGGGCATATCCGTAATAATTATCTGCTACCAAAGTTTTGCTGATCCAGTTAATTACGGGCTTTGCAACTACGGCAGCATTAAATCGGTTATTTTTCCCAATAATCCATGCGGTCATTATGCCGCCTGCACTTCCGCCGGTTACAAACATATTATTGACATCAACAATTCCCTGGTCTATTAAATGATCTACACCATCCATTACATCATTATAATCTTCTCCCGGATAATTGTTATACAAAAGGTTAGCGAACTCTTCTCCATAGCTGGTGCTTCCTCTTGGGTTTGGATAAAAGACTAAGTAACCCTGCGCTGCATACAATTGCATTTCGGTAGAGAATCGATCACCATAATTGAGAATTGGACCGCCATGGTTTTCCACCAATAGCGGGTATTTTTTTCCTTTTTCATAGTTTGGAGGATAAACAATCCATCCTTGAACATCTCGGTTATCCACTGACGATTTGTACCATACTTCTTCTACTTTTCCCAGGTCTCTGTAAGCTAAAAGGTCGTCATTAAGTTTGGTAATAACTTCTGAAGATTTACCTTTTATAACCGCAATGGCTGCCGGATCGTAAGGAGTGGTTCGTGTATAGGCAATTACTCCCTTGTCAGAAATAGAATACGAACCGCTTGGGTAGGGTCTTCCGACAGTGGTGCCTCCTAAATTATCCGCAATTTTTTTAATATTTCCATTGAGTCCGACGTAACCTATTTTGGAATTGCCTTTGTCGTCATAAGTGAAATAAATTCCTTTCCCGTTTTGGTTCCACTGTATATTTGAAACACTTCGGTCAAGAGTTGCTGTTAATTCTTTTTTATTGGAACCATCAGCACCCATAATATGTAGGGTTCTGTTTTGATAAGCCTGAATTTTGTCATCATTACTGATATAGGCAATATGCTTTCCATCGGGGGAGGCTACCGGATGATAGTCGGGTCCTTTTCTGGAAGTCAATGATTTTATCTCTGTGGTTTCCGTATGAACACTATAAATTTCACTATTTCTAAAATCATATTCCCAATCATCATTTCTATTGCCTGAAAAATAAATGAGTTTACCATCAGGAGACCATGAAATGTTACCACTGTGATTGTAATTACCATGGGTCAGCTGTCTGGCAGAACCGCCATCAGCTGGTAATAAAAAGATGTGATTGTACCCGGGTTTAATATAACCTCTACCATCAGCCTCGTGCTTTAGCCTGTCAGTGATTCTGGGAGCTCCCGACCATTTGGCGCCTTCGGGTTTAGGCGGCATTTTGGCAATTACAGGAGCTTTTTCTGCTATGTTCATTGAAAAAGCAATCCATTCTCCGTCAGGAGACCAGCTTATAGAGGATGGGCTTTTTTCTAATTGGGATATTTTGGCAAATTGCCCTGTCTTAATCCAGTAGATGTAAATTTCCGCGCCTTCATCAGAACTACTCACAAAAGCAATCTTTTCGCCATCTGGCGACCATCTCGGAGTTGACTCTGATGTTTCGCGAGAAGTTAGTTTTGTATGCCCGGTTCCATCGATATTAAGGATCCATAGGTTTCCAAATGATCTGTCTTGCATGATGTCAAAGCCTACCCTTTGATATACGATGGTTTTTCCATCTGGAGAAATTTGTGGATCAGAGGCATACTCTATTTCATAGACATCTAAATATGAGAATGCTTTTTTCTGATTCTGAGCACCCAGGTGCAAAATTGAAAATAGCGTTAAAAAGCCAAGGATAAGATTGCGCATTTGATAAGTTTTAGGTATTAAACTTAGCGAATAATACCTAACCAATCAACAATAATTTATAATTATGGATGCAATGACTATCCCAAAGCAACATCTAATGTCATCATCACCAGAAAACCACCAATAAACCCTAAAGTTGCTATATCGGTAAATTTATCTTGCTGCGTTTCCGGTATTACTTCTTCCACCACTACATAAATCATGGCTCCCGCGGCAAATGCTAATGCATAAGGTAAAGCAGGTGTGAAGAAAGTGACTGCTACCGCACCGATAACCCCGGCAATGGGCTCTACAATAGCTGATAACTGACCATACCAAAAGCTTTTGCGCCTGCTGAGTCCCTGTCTTCTTAAAGGCATGGAAACAGCAATACCTTCCGGAAAGTTCTGTATTCCTATACCCATGGCTAATACCACTGCGCCCGCAATTGATGCTTCAGGAATTCCTGCCGCCACTCCGCCGAATAATACACCTACAGCTAAGCCTTCAGGAATATTGTGTAAGGTGATAGCCAGTACCAGTAAAGTGGTACGATGCCAGCCTGTATCAATGCCTTCTTTGTCACTGGGTTTAAAATTTATGTGAAGATGGGGAAGGAACTTATCCAGAACAAACAGGAAAAGAGCGCCCAATCCAAAGCCCACAACAGAAGGAAGTACTTTTTTGAAACCTTCTCCTTCACTCATTTCAATGGCAGGAGCTAAGAGACTCCAAAAACTTGCAGCTACCATTACTCCTCCAGTGAATCCTAGCATTCCATCCAGAACACTTCTTTTCATTGTTTTGAAAAAGAAGACGAACGAGGCTCCAAGAGCGGTTAAAAACCAGGTAAAAGAAGTTGCTAATAAGGCTCCCCAAACAGGGTCAATCGACTCAAAGAATGAAATTATTTCTTTAAACATTATATTATTTGTTTTTCTTAATGTAAATGTTATTTGCTGTTAAAGCTGATATGTTGATCTGTTCTTGATTAACTCTTATTTGCATAGAGTTATCAAAGGCTTCTTTTTCGATGATTTCGATGATGTCTCCCAGGGATAATTTCAGTTTATCCAGATATTGCAAAAACTCAGAAGAAGAGTTTTCAACCCCGACAAAGACTCCAGATTCCTCAGCTTTACACGATGCGAGAAGTACTTTGTCTAGTTTTTGAATATTACCATGTTTATCGGGAATTGGATCGCCATGTGGATCTACTTTTGGATATTCTAAGAATGAATCGAGTTCCTCTACCAACTTTTCTGACTTAATGTGCTCAAGTTGTTCTGCAACTTCATGGACTTCATCCCAATTGAAATGTAATTTTTCAACGAGAAACACTTCCCAAAGCCGATGTTTTCTGATCACTTTTGCGGCATGAAGTTTTCCGGGCGCCGTGAGTTCCACGCCTTTATATTTAATGTATTTCACAAGGTCTTTTTCAGACAATCGTTTCACCATGTCTGTTACAGATGAAGCTTTGGTGTCCATTTGGTCGGCAATGGCATTCGTCGCAACGACCCCCACACCATTATTTGACAAGTGAAAAATGGCTTTTAAGTAATTTTCTTCAGAACGAGTCATTATACTTTTAAGTTTAGGCAAAAATACATTTTTATTTACAAAAACAAATTTTTAGATTTGCCTAAAAATAATTTTACCTAATTAAAAATTTAAATTAGATGCCACCTAAGTTGTTAGTTTTGGGTTTAGTATTGATGAGTTGCAGTCTGGTATTCTCACAAGAAAAGGGAAGAGTGAAAGGTATTGTAAAGCATGATGGGCACGCGGTTGAATTTGCCAACGTATACTTACCTGAAATAAATGTTGGTGCCGTAACAGATGATTTGGGTGCCTTTGAATTTGCAGTACCGGTTGGAGATTATGAGTTAGTGGTTTCAAGTATAGGGTTTAAAAAGATCACAAAAAAGGTTAAGGTGATTAAGGATGAAACACTCGATTTAGAATTTTATCTCAAAGAAGACGCATTGGGACTTGATCAGGTAGTGGTGTCTGGTTCCCGAAATGAGCAAAATAGAAGAGAGGCTCCGGTGATTGTGTCTGTAACCAGTGAAGAGGTCTTTAAAGCAACCCAGGCCATTTCACTTTCAGAGGGATTGAATTTTCAGCCTGGATTAAGAATGGAAACTAACTGTCAGAACTGTGGGTATTCACAAGTTCGGATGAATGGTTTGAATGGAGCCTATTCGCAAATACTTATAAATAGTAAGCCAATGTTCAGCTCATTAAATGGTGTTTACGGTTTAGAGCAAATACCGGCAAACATTGTAGATCGAATTGAAGTTGTTCGAGGTGGAGGGTCAGCATTGTATGGTTCTAATGCCATTGCAGGAACCATAAATATAATTACAAAAGAGCCAATTGAGAATATGTTTGAAGTAGCCTCTAATGTCGGGTTTATCGACGGTGAAGCTCCTGATAAATCGTTAACTTTAAATGGTTCGATTGTCAATGAAAAAGATTATGCTTCCGGAATAACCTTCTATGGGATGTACAGAGATAGAAATCCTTACGATAAGGATCATGATGGTTTTACCGAATTAACTGAATTAGAAAATAAAACTCTGGGTTTTAACGGGTATTATAAGCCTGGGAAGTATAGTAAATTAAGCGCAGATTTTTTCACTATTTCTGAATTCAGGCGAGGTGGAAATAAGTTGCATCTTCAGCCTTTTGAGTCTGATATAACCGAACAGATAGTGTCTTCTGTGGCAGGGGGCGCTCTTAACTATGATTTATTCAGTCCGGATAATAAACTTAAAACTTCATTTTATGTGTCTGGACAGCATTCTAAAAATGATAATTTCTATGGAGGTAAGGGAGATTCTTTGGAAGAGAGTGTTAAAGGCTATGGGAATTCTGAGAATATAAGCCTTTTGGGAGGAGGACAGTTAAGTAATGACTTTGATGATATATTAGGAATGCAAGGGACATTTACCGGGGGAATTGAGTTTCAGTATCAGGAAACGGAAGATGCCAAACCCGGATATAATGCATTTATAGATCAAATGGTGAGAGTCTATGGTTTCTATGCCCAACAGGAGCTTCAGCTTACAGAGCGTTTAAAGGTGCTGGCTGGATTGAGAGCAGACGTTCATAATTTAACTGAAAAGAGTCTCAATATAAATCCCAGGTTTAACCTTTTATACGATTTACAAGAGACTATGCAATTACGTGCAAGTTATGCCAAGGGATATCGGGCCCCTCAGTATTTCACCGAAGATATTCATGCTACATTGGCTGCCGGGGAAGTTTCTTTCGTTCGATTTGCACCGGGATTAAAATCAGAAACATCGGATAGTTATGTAATGTCTTTAGATTTTGGAAAATCTACCAGGGATTTTGATGTTTTATTCACGGTTGAAGGTTTTTATACACGATTAAACGATCCTTTTATTACTGAAGAAGCTACAGAAGAAGAGCTCATTGCTATGGGTATAGAAGCCTCTGAAGGACAGGTGATTTACTTGAAAAAAAATTCGACCGGAGCTGATGTTTATGGGGTCAATTTTGAAGGGAAATTTGCCCCAAGTGACAAACTTTCATTTCAAACGGGTTTAACCCTGCAAAATTCGGAATACGATGAGGTAGTAGGTTGGAGTGATGACGAATCTGTTGTAGATGAAAGAGCCAAGAACTTTTTTAAGTCTCCCGACTTTTACGGTAATTTTATGATTAATTATCAGCCTGTCCAAAAATGGGAAAACTCCATATCCGGAGTGTATACTGGAGGTATGTATGTTCCGCATATGGCTGGCTATATAGATAGTGACAGGTTAGAAGAAACGCCTTCCTTTTTTGAACTGAATATCAGAACCGCCTATACCTTTGATTTAGCCAATCATTTTCAGTTACAAATTAATGGCGGGATACAGAATATATTTAATAGCTTTCAGGCCGACTTTGATCGGGGAGCAGATCGCGATGCAAATTATGTGTATGGTCCTCAAAGACCAAGAACATTTTTTATCGGATTAAAAATTGGAACTGATCTTAACCGATAGACGGTTACACGGTTCTTCCCATAAGCTGTTCTCCAAACTCTTGTAGAACAGCTTTTTTGTGAACGGGGATATCAAGTGTGTTTAATACCTCAAAGGCTTTTTTTGTGTACTTTTCAATGGCTTCTTCGGTAAGTTTAACAGCTCCACTGTTGTGCATTAAAGCTTTAACACTGTCGATCTTTTCAGCAGGATCTTCAGGAGTCGTGTTGAAAAGTGTTTTTAGTGCTTCAGCCCGGTCATCATCAAGGTTTTCTATAGTTTTAATGTATAAATAAGTTTTCTTGTTTTCGATAATGTCTCCACCAACTTGTTTCCCGAAAGTTTCCGGATCTCCAAAGGCATCTAAATAATCGTCTTTCAATTGGAAGGCTATCCCCAGGTTTAAACCAAAATCATAAATTGCCTGAGCTTGTTCTTCCGTTGTACCAGCTACTATGGCGCCCATTTTCATCGCTGCACCCACTAATACAGCGGTTTTATAGGTGATCATTTTCAGATACTCCGATTCACTGACGTCATTTCTCGTTTCAAAATCAATATCATACTGTTGCCCTTCACAAACTTCAATAGCCGTTTTACTAAAGAGCTTAGCAAGGTCTCTGAATTTTTCAGGAGGGTAATTTTCAAAAAATCTATAAGCTACGATAAGCATGACATCTCCCGAGAGTATCCCTGTATTAAGGTCCCATTTTTCATGTACTGTCTTTTTTCCTCTTCGGAGTGGAGCGTCATCCATGATGTCGTCATGAACCAAGGAGAAGTTGTGGAATATTTCGATGGCAAGTGCTGCGTCTAGTGCCTTAGTGTAATCCTCTCCAAAAACTTCAGTAGTCATTAAGGTTAATACTGGTCTTAACCTTTTGCCACCCAAATTCAAAATATAAACCATCGGTTCGTATAGATTTTTGGGTTCCTTAACTGCAACTTTTTGGTCGAGATAAGCACAAAAGGCCTCTCTGTACGTGGCTATTGACGACATATACTAGATATTTTCGGCTAAAATAATATTTATACCGCCACTCTCAATGATAAATTGAATGTTAAATAACCTTAAAACTTTGGAAACTTTTTTTGTTTTTAAAGTTTCCATGTCTAAATTTGCCCTCAATTATGAAAGAAAAAATTATAGAGAAGGCATCAGACATGTTTTTAACTGTCGGTTTTAAAAGTGTGACAATGGATGATATTGCCAATGAAATGGGGATATCAAAAAAAACAATATATCAGCACTTTAAAAATAAAACCGAACTGGTTGAGGCGTGTACGATGCATAGATGTGATTTCATTACCAATGGAATTAATTGTATTCGTGGCCTCCATAACAACCCTATAGAGGAACTATACGATATCAAGGGATTTGTGTTGTCGAATTTAAAAGATGAAAAATCGTCACCATATTATCAATTGCAGAAATATTATCCAAAGGTTCATGTAGCACTTAGAAGTAAGATATATCAGCAAATGGATAGTTGTATCCTCGAAAACCTTAAACGAGGTGTAGAAGAAGGGTTTTTTAGAAAGGATATTGATGTAGATGTGATTTCAAAATTTTACTTCTATGGAATGATGGAATTAAAAAATGGAGATGTTTTTCCTCCTCATCAATATAGTATGCCCTATCTGATGGAAGTGTTCCTTGATTATTATGTAAGGGGGATTGCAACCGAAAAAGGACTTTTAATACTCAATTCAATAATTAACTCAAAACAATGATAAAAATTAAATTAACCTATTTCTTTTTGTTGATATGCGTAGTCGTATCAGCTCAACAACGGACGTTTTCTTTGGAAGAAGCAGTTGAGTTTGCATTAGAAAATAACCGAACAGCGGTTAATGCAACGAGGGATATAGAAATTGCCGAAAAGCAAAAATGGGAAACCACTGCTATCGGACTACCTCAAATTGACGCAACTGTAGATTATCAAAACTTTTTAAAACAACAGGTGTCGTTAATTCCTGCCGAATTTTTTGGTGGAAACTCAGGTGAGTTCGAAGAAGTTGTATTCGGAACAAAGCAAAATGTAAATGCTACGGCAACTTTATCCCAGTTAATTTTCGATGGCTCTTATTTGGTAGGGCTTCAGTCGGCAAAGGTATTTCTTGAAATTTCTAAAAATGCCAAGGTAAAAACAGATTTAGCTGTACGTACTAATGTAATTAGTGCATATGGAAATGTGCTGGTTGCAGAAGAGAGCGTTAAAATTCTGGAAAAGAACAAAGCAACACTCGAAAATAACCTGTTCGAGACTCAAAAAACATTCGAGAATGGTCTGGCGGAAGAAGAAAGTGTAGAGCAGCTTCAGATTACTTTAACTGAAATCGAAAATGCACTCAATAATAGCATAAGGTTAAGAGATATAGCTTACAAGCTTCTAAGCCTTTCCCTGGGTATTGACGTTACTGAAAAAGTTGATTTAACTGATCAACTGGAAGATCTTACGATTCAGAGTCTTGCTATAGAGTTACAAGATGATACAGCCTTTTCAATGGAGGAGAATATCGATTATAAAATTGCAGCGAATGATGAGCGCTCCAAGGAATTGTTGGTGAAATTGGAAAAGTCAAGAGCACTTCCTTCTTTATCAGGATTTTTAAACGGTGGGTATCAGGCTTACAATGATGAGTTTACCTTTTTTGATAAAGATCAGGAGTGGTTTGGAAGTTCGTTAATTGGACTTACCCTTAATATTCCAATTTTCAGCTCATTAGAACGAACCGCCCGCACCCAACGTGCAAAAATCGAATATGAAAAGTCAAAAACTGATCTTACCGAGGTAGAACAACGCATAAAGCTTGAATTGGCAAATGCTCAAAGTAATTATGAGTTCTCTGTGGAGAAATATAACATCTCCAAAAAAAATCTCAACCTGGCTGAAAGAATTGAAAGAAAGAACCAGATTAAATTTACAGAAGGAATTGCAACTAGTTTTGAATTACGTCAGGCTCAGGTTCAGTTATACTCGTCACAACAAGATTACCTGCAGGCAATGTTAGACGTAATTAATAGCAAAGTTGAACTCGATAATATTGTTTATTCGGGAGATCTGGTGCCATTAGAAGAATAGAAATATAATAAGTATACCAATTAGAATTCAAACAAAACAATCAATGAAAAAGATATATTCACTATTAACCGTAGCCTTTTTATTAGCCTCTTGTGGAGGAGGTAGTAAAAAATCGACTGACGATGTTATTGCGGAAGGAGATTTAACGGCCATTAAAGAAAAACGATCAGAAATAGTTGCTCAATACGATGAACTAGCCTCTGAGTTAAGGACCCTGGATGCAGCTATTTCGAAGTTGGATACAACATCAAAAGTATCACTTGTTACAGCATTAACCACAAAAGACAGCTTGTTTCATCACTATGTTGAATTGCAGGGTAGTGTGGCGACCAAACAAAACATTGTAATTAATGCTGAATATCCAGGTACCTTATTAGATGTGCTCGTTAAGGAAGGGCAAGCAGTGAGAAAAGGACAGGTATTAGCCAGAATTGATGATGGTGGACTCGCAGCACAGTTAGCTCAGTTGGAAGTACAGGCCGAATTAGCAGCCACGACCTATGAGCGTCAAAAAAGATTGTGGGAGCAGCAAATCGGTTCTGAAATTCAGTATTTACAGGCGAAAACACAATATGAGTCTACTAAAAATGCCGTGGCCCAAATGAAAAGCCAATTGGCTAAGACCAGGGTAGTCGCTCCATTCTCAGGAACCATCGATGAAATTATTACGGATGAAGGATCTGTTGTAAATGTTGGAGTTCCTTTAATTCGCATTGTGAACTTGAGCAATATGTATATTGAGACTGAAGTGCCGGAACGATACCTGTCATCGATAAAAGAAAGTACAAACGTAAAAGTGATTTTTCCTGTGTTAGGAGATGAGGTGATAGAAACAAAAGTACGCCAGGTAAGTAATTATATCAATCCAACAAACAGATCATTTAAAATAGAGGTTGCTGTCCCAAATCATAAAGGACTTATCAAGCCTAATTTAACTGCAAAAGTTCAAATTAATGATTATACCAGTGAGCGTGCTATTCTTATCCCGCAAAGTATTATTTCAGAGAATGCTGAAGGCGAGCAATATGTGTATAAAGTTGGTGAAATAAAAGGGGATAGCGTAGCAACCGCTCATAAGGCTATAATTAAGACTGGAAAAACCCAGGGTGATTATGTAGAGGTGATCGAAGGACTTGCCAATGGGGATGTAGTAATACAAGAAGGAGCACGTCGTGTTCAGGAAGGACAAAAAGTAAAAATTTTAGACAACAAATAAGCCATGGCTGATAATAATAAAAAAATAGATAAGGAATTTCGATTATCCTCGTGGGCGATAGATAATAAAACTACGATCTATGTGATGATATCTATCTTCTTGGTACTGGGACTTTCAGCATATTTTGGAATGCCAAGAGAAGATTTCCCTGAGGTAAAGGAAACCAAGATATATATCAGTACCCCTTATCCGGGGAATACGGCTGAGGATATTGAAAAGCTAATTACCGACCCGCTTGAGGAAAGTTTGAAAAACGTAAGTAATGTTGTTGAGATTTTATCTACATCTCAGGAGGATTATGCAATTGTTACCGTTGAGTTCGACGATGGAATTTCGGTAGAAGCTGCTAAGCAAAAGGTAAAAGATGAGGTCGATACCGAAAAAGCAAGTGAAGATTGGCCGGTTTTTAATGGAGCTAAAGTGGAGCCCAATGTTTTTGACCTGAATTTTTCGGAAGAATTCCCAATAATGAATGTGAACTTTTCCGGAGACTATCCTGTCGAAAAGTTGAAAGAATATGCAGAGTATCTTGAAGACAGGATCGAAGATCTTGAAGAAATTAAACAGGTAGATATACGCGGAGCTCAGGAAAAAGAAGTTGAGGTTGCAGTAGACATCTATAAAATGATGGCGGCTAAAGTAAGTTTCGACGATGTTATTAATGCTATTCGCAATGGGAATGTAACCATGTCTGCCGGTAATTTAATTACCAGTGGGCAACGAAGAACCATTCGAATTTTAGGGGAGGTCGAAAACCCAAAGGAGCTGAATAATTTTGTGGTTAAATCAGATAATGGCGCCGTATACCTAAGAGATATTGCTCGTGTTAGTTTTAAGGAAGAGGAGAAAACCACCTATGCAAGAGAGTTTGGGAATAATGTAGTCATGCTCGATGTTAAAAAAAGAGCAGGTAAAAACATGATTGAAGCTGCTGATAAGGTGAAGGCGGTGGTTAAAAAAGCGGAAGAAGATTATTTTCCCGGCGATTTAAAAATTTCCATTACCAGCGACCAATCAGAAAAAACATTAAACCAGGTTAGCGACCTGGTAAATAATATCATATTTGGTATTGTTTTGGTTGTGGGAGTTCTGATGTTCTTCCTTGGATTCAGAAATGCTTTATTCGTTGGTTTTGCAATTCCAATGTCTATGTTTATGTCCTTCATGATACTGAATGGAATGGGATATACACTAAATACCATGATATTATTCGGATTGATCATGGGGCTGGGAATGCTGGTGGATAACGGTATTGTGGTTGTGGAAAATGTGTACCGTTTAATGGAAGAGGAAGGAATGTCCAGAATTCAAGCGGCTAAAAAAGGAATTGGTGAAATTGCATTCCCTATTATCATTTCAACCGCTACCACAGTTGCCGCATTTATACCACTGGGTATGTGGCCTGGGGTAATGGGTGAGTTTATGAAATTTTTCCCGATTACCCTGTCAGTAGTTCTTGGTTCATCACTCTTTGTAGCAATTTTCATTAATTCCATGCTGGTTTCTCAATTCATGGAGATCGGAGAAAAGGTTTTGACCAAAAAACAACTCATTAGATTGAGTCTGATTTTAATACCTCCGGGGATATTTATCTTAATCTTTGGTGGGCCTGTCAGAGGGTTTGGAACGTTAATGATATTTACAGCCGGCATGTTTTGGTTGTATAAATATGTGGTTAAAAAATGGGCGAATCGTTTTCAACGCAATACCTTGGTAAAGTTAGAAAACAAGTACAGAAACTTTCTAAGATACGCCCTCGGCGGTTGGAGACCACGTGCATTTGTGATAGGTACTTTTGCTTTGCTAATAACTGTTTTTATGTTGTTTGGAATGTCTATACGCAGTGGGAGAACTAAAATTGAGTTTTTTCCAGACAATAAACCAAATCAGATCATTGTATATGTAGAATATCCCCAGGGAACAGATATCGATAAAACCAATGCGCTTACAAAGGATATAGAGAAGCGGGTATATGCTGTTCTTAACGAAGATGAGTATAAGAATGGAGGTTATAACTTCATGGTTGAATCTGCGGTTGCTCAGGTAGGTGAAGGAGCTGGAAACCCACAAACGGATGGAGGTTCCTCAGCAGAAATGCCACATCGAAGTAAGATCACCGCTACTATGCGTGAATATAAATTTCGTAATGGTAAGGACTCTGAAGAACTAAGAAAGAAAGTTCAGGAGGCTTTACATGGAATCTATCCGGGTGTTGCAATTTCTGTGGAAAAAGATGCGGTCGGACCTCCTGTGGGATATCCTATTAATATTGAAATAAGTGGTGAAGATTATGACGAATTGATTGTTGTAGCAGAACAAATGCGCGACTTTATCAATAACCGAAATATTCCGGGTATCGAAGAACTTAAAATTGATGTGAATAAAGGGAAGCCTGCAATGAAGGTGATGGTCGACCGGGAAAAAGCCGGAGAACTAGGTGTTTCTGTCGGACAGGTGAGTAATCAGTTAAGACGTTCTTTATTCGGTGAGAAAGCAGGAGTTTACAAGGAGTCCGGAGAAGATTATGATATCAATGTGAGATTCAATCAGGAAGACAGGTATAATAAAAGCGCCTTGTTTAATCAGAACATTATTTTTAGAGATCCTTCTGACGGGCAGATCAAGGAGATTCCTGTATCGGCAGTAACCACTCAAAAGAATACCTCAGGCTTTAGTGCCATAAAACATAGAGACACAAAACGTGCTGTAACTGTTTATTCAGGACTGTCTCCCGGTTTTACAGATGCTGGAGCTGTTGTTGCTGAAATTGAAAGGGAAATGCAAAGCTTTGATACCCCGCAGGGCATAGAATTTGATTTTACCGGTCAGATCGAAGAACAGCAAAAACAAATGCAGTTTTTACTCGGAGCATTTTTTGCCGGACTAGGTTTGATCATGTTATTGCTGGTGTTTCAGTTTAATTCGATCTCTAAGCCAACCATTATAATGATTGCCATTTTCCTGAGTTTAATAGGAGTGTTTGGTGGTTTAATGGCAACGGGATGGTCTTTTGTGATCATGATGACCATGATGGGAATTATATCGTTAGCCGGGATTGT
This sequence comes from Zhouia amylolytica, assembly GCF_900116365.1. Lineage (GTDB taxonomy): Bacteria > Bacteroidota > Bacteroidia > Flavobacteriales > Flavobacteriaceae > Zhouia > Zhouia amylolytica. The sequence goes on from NZ_FPAG01000004.1 coordinate 399,656, forward strand.
GGTGAATAACGGGGTTGTTCTTCTTGATTACACCCAGTTATTGATAGATCGAAAAAAGCATGAACTCGGCATGGAAGAAAGTGATTTGTTGAATATTGAACAGGTAAAGGATGCTATTGTCGATGGTGGTAGAGCAAGGCTTCGTCCGGTACTTTTAACTGCTATCACAACCATTCTTGGCTTGATCCCATTAGCAATCGGACTCAATATTGATTTCTTCTCCTTGTTCACTAATTTCAACCCGGAAATATATTTCGGAGGAGATAACGTGATCTTTTGGGGGCCGTTGGCATGGACGGTGATTTTTGGACTGTTCGTCGCTACTTTCTTAACTCTAATAATGGTGCCGTTAATGTTCTTAATGGTGTATAAAGTGAAGATATGGTTTAGATCAAGAGTCAATTCTAAAAATGAGAAAAAGGAAGAGAAGACCGAGGTGGCTAAAGAAAAATTAGCATATACCGAATAAACAAAAAACCAGGTTTACCTGGCTTTTTGTTTATTAAAAAATAAAGATCAATTAAATGATTGTCGACGAAATAATTTGTCAGTAATAAAAATGTCTTTATATTTGCTGTCCGGTCATTTTGAAATCGATAAATAATGAGAAAGCAAAATAGCTTTTTCATCAAAAATATAAATAAGAGCTCTCTTACTATTGGGAGCTTTTTTTGACCCATTAATGTTTAGTTGTGTTGTTTATCACGCATTAGCGTGAGGTTTAGTAGTTAAACCAATGAAAGGCTTTTCCGCCGAGGCGGAGGGCTTTTTTTATTTTATCACATGTTGTTCTGCAAAATAATAATACAGTTTTACATAGAGTTTTTTCAATGAGAACGGTTTGGTAATGTAGTCGTTCATTCCAACACTTATAGCTTCATCAATTGCTTCCTTTGTTACATTGGCAGATAATCCAAAAATAATCACATTAGAATCAAATTCTCTTATGAAACGAGTGGCATCAAATCCATCAAGTTCCGGCATATGAATATCCATAAAGATAAGGTCGTAACGATTTGATCGAGCCATTTCAATCGCAACATGGCCATTTTTTGCTACATCCGGATCTTTTATTCCAAAGCGTTCAATCGATTTTTCCAGCACCGTTATGTTTAACTGGTTGTCATCGACAATAAGTACTTTTAAATCCCTTAAATTAAGTGCAGATGAGTTAATCTGTTCCTCCTGCTTGGGTTGCTTGCTTGTTAATGGGAAATGAAGTTTTACTTCAAACTCAGAACCTATTTTTTCCGAGCTGCTTACTTTAATAGTCCCTTTCATTAATTCTAGTAACTGGTAGGTGATGGTTAGGCCTATTCCACCGCCTTCATGTTTTTTTGTTTTTCCGGAATCAACTTGGGTAAACCTATTGAAAATGGAACTTAATTTATTTTTTGGGATGCCAATACCTGTGTCCTTAACTATAATTTTCAGGTATAATTTTTGGAATTCTATACGTTCATCATAAATGATCTCTATTGCTCCATGATCAGTGAACTTGATTGAGTTTCTGATGAGATTGGTGAATATTTGCCCAAATTTACCAGCATCACCAACTACATTATGATGGTTGTTGCGAATGAATTGTAACGAGAGGTTTATTTTTTTATCCTGGGCACTTAGCTTGTAGAGCTCTTTAATGTTTTGTAATTCTTCTGCAGGAGAAAAGACATCTTCCTTTAAAACTGTTTTACCTGACTCTATGCGGTCAAATTCTAAGATGTCATTTATTAAGTTCAGGAGCTTTTTTGAAGAAAGGTCCATCAGGGATAAATACTTTTTATGATTTTCACTTAATTCGGAATCTTTGAGCACCTCGATGAATCCTAAAATTGCATTAAGCGGAGTACGGATTTCATGACTCATATTAGATAGAAACTCGGTTTTGGCCTTCGATGCTTTTTCAGCTTTTAACCTTTCTTTCTGCAAAGATTGATTTAAATGAATCAGGCGTTCGTTAGACTCGTAGACCTTTTTGTTTTCCTTTCGGGTAGACATGTAAAAGTATATCAGGAGACTGGTCAATATAGAGAACATCAGCCCTGCGGCTAGCGATAGATTCGCAATCTGCTTCTTATTAATTATGGGATGCTGGTTGAGAGGAGAGAACCAAAAGGTCCACTCTTTATTATCCAGTCCACTTAATTTTACAAGCCTTTTTACAAAATGCTGTTCTTTAAAACTGCTGGTTTCAAGCTTGTTGTATTCATAGAAGGTTGTTTGGTTCTGATCTTTTATTAATACCGCATATTCTTCTTCTAAACTACCAAGAATAAAATTAAAATCAGATGTAAAGTCCATCCCGGCAGTAATCGTACCTTGAAACTTATCATCAAAAAATACGGGAATATCTACCAAAAATGCATTTCCACCTTGCGTCATAGTGGCCCATGGAGTTATATTGATGGTGGAGTCTTTAACGTGCTTTTTCCATTCATCGGCGCGGTATTCTACTTTGGAAATGTCTAGATTTAGTGCTTTTTCATTTCCCTTCTCAGGGACTATTTTTTTAATGACCATCGAACTGTCAATCCATTCGATGAACTGAAAGGAATGGTTTTGCTTTAGAATTACAGAAGCATCTTCATTCCAGTATCTATAGTACATTCCATCGGTTAATTCCAGTCTGTTTTTCAGATTGTTGAGTTCAATAATATCATTATATACTATATGGGTGAACTCTTTGATTGTTTGAATACTTGTGGAGTTTAATTCCTTCTCTAACTCATTGTCGATGGTTTCAATGAAAATGCCATATAAAAAGTACGCTACACATGTGAGGAGGACAAATGTAGAAATCGAGATAATGTGCCTTTTTTCAAATCGTGGAAGGGGCATAGTTGTTTGTACGTTTGGGATACAAAAAAACTCATTTTTTATTTAAAACTCCCTAAAAGTAAGTAATTTATGTTTGAATCAAAAAATATCAAAAACTAAACAAGGCTTCACTATTCGTGATAATTACTTTAATAAAGATAACAAGGTAGGCTATGGCCACAGCAAACTTCAAAAAAGTACCGGTTAAAAAGCCAATAAAGGAACCAAAAGCAGACTTTAAGGCATTCTTAGAATCAGCCTTATTAATCAATTCGCCAACAAATGCACCAATAAAAGGCCAGATGATAATTCCTAATATACCTAATACCGGAAATATGATAGCGATCACCAAACCTACAGTAGTACCAATCATTCCAGCTTTGGAGCCTCCGAATCGTTTGGTCCCTACGACAGGAATAATATAGTCTAAGACAAGAATCAGGATAGCTATCACAAGTGTTATGCCTAAAACCCACCAGTTATCGGGTACAGATTTAGTGAGGTATAGAAATAACAGACCTACCCAGCTTAACGGTGGACCAGGTAGAACAGGTAAAAAACTACCCAGAATGCCTAAAATTATGAATACAAAACCTAATGCTAAAAAGAGGATGTCCATGTACTATTTTATTTGTTTGACGAAGATATAGAATCTTTGTTACATATATTTTATAACTAAATAATTAGTTTAAACTAAAAAATTAGTTATATTTGTATTAATAAACTAAAACATTAGTTGATATGAAACAACTAACAAAAGCCGAGGAAGAGATCATGCAGTGGCTGTGGACTTTAGAAAAAGCCAATGTAGCCACAATCATTGAGAATTTGCCGGAGCCAAAACCCGCCTATAATACAGTTTCTACGATTATTCGAATCCTGGAAAGCAAAGGCTTTGTAGGGCATGAAAAAGAAGGGAAGGGGTATGTGTATTATCCGCTGTTAAAGAAAGAGGAGTACAGCAATCAATCGCTTAATAAGCTAATGGACAATTACTTTCAGGGTTCCTTTAAAAGTATGGTTTCGTTCTTTGTCAAGAAGAATGACATCAGCCTGAAAGAGATGGAAG
>NZ_FPAG01000009.1 GCF_900116365.1 Zhouia amylolytica
TAGGTAATTCCCGCCTCGAGTACAGATCAATAAAGGTCAGGACGAAAGTCTTGACCTTTTTTGTTTTAGGCGCTTTCGTTAAGCGTACTTATAAGAAAGTGATGAAACAAAAAATAAAGACGCGTAGCGGATTTGACCTTTATTCTCAAAATGACACATCGGGACTCACTGAAAGTAATTCTCGCCTCGAGCATACAAAAAACCCGTAATCATTTTATTTTCAAGGTCTTGTGGGTTTTCTTTTTGGGTTATAGTCAACTATTAGTCAACGCTTTTTAAATACTATACTCAACACGCCCCCACCACAAGACTTGCAAAGCAAGGAGATCACTTTTCTCTAATTACGGAATTCCTCTTTTCGTGAAAATATCATATTTCGTATTATTGCATTAGATAGAATTTCATCCTAATACAACTCCCACATGAGCCTTAACAGTTCAGAATTCAAGATTAACGTAAAATACGATTCAAAAGATATATACAAACTTGTTGTAGACTATGAATTCACACGAGATGGCTACACAAGATACGTTGCTCAAATAGGTCATCATGGAGTAAAAAAATATCGAACTCTTAAAGATTTAGACCTAAATATTCTAAAGGCAAAAGTAGAGGCGCAGGTCGAAATTTGGGATAATCAATATGAGAAAAAATTAGAGAAGGAAAGCAAAGAAATAAACAGAGAAAACGCAGAAGATGAGGATGCAGAAGTAAAAGCAATTCAAAAAGAACTTCAATCCATCCTGTCAAATACCCTCGAAGTTGATGACACGGTTGACTGGGAATACCTAAAAAACTTTACCAAGTTCAACACACCAAAACCTGCAAAGCCCTCGAAACCAAAATTCAAAACAGAACAATTACAAGCACCCCCTCAAGAACCTCAAAAGGGGCAATATGAATATCATTCTAAATTTTGGGAGAAATTACTCCCTGGCTTACTAAAAAAAAGGATGAAACAGTATTCGGATAATTATGTTAAAGACATTAACTCCTGGGAGGAAAAAGTCGAAAGGATAAACAAACGCAACGAAGCCCTAAAAAATGAGTATGAAGTGATATTAAAATCCTATGAAGAAAAGCTTTCTTTATGGAATAAATCCATGGAGCAATACAAAAAAGAGGAGAATGATTTCTTAGAAAAACAAAACGCTCATAATCAAAAAGTTGATAAACTAAAACAGGAATACCAAGATGCAAAGCCCAATGCAATTGAAGAATATTGCGAAATAGTCCTTAATAACTCAGATTACTCTGAATTCGACTTTCCGAAAAACTTTGAATTAGAATACGTAGCCGAGAATTCCACCCTTATAATTGAATATTTACTGCCTGCCATAGAAGACATACCTTCTATCAAAGAAGTCAAGTTTATCGCCGCGAAAAATGAAATAAAAAAAATCCCTTTATCACAATCGGCACTAAATAAATTATACGATTCCGTTGTTTATCAATTGATTTTACGTTCAATTCATGAAATATTCGAGGCAGATGTAATCGATTCAATCAAGGCTGTAGTATTTAATGGATGGGTTAATCATTTAGACAAAAGTACTGGACAGACTTCTAAAACCTGCATAACCTCTGTCCACACGACAAAAGAGGAATTTTTAGCAATTGAATTATCAGCAGTCGATCCTAAACTCTGTTTCAAAGGTCTAAAAGGCGTCGCCAGCACCAAGTTAAATTCAATGACTGCAATAACTCCTATTATTCAAATTGAAAAGAATGATTCGAGATTTACTAATTCCAGAGATATAATTGATTCTTTAGAGGAGGGCAATAATTTAGCTTCAATGGACTGGGAAGACTTTGAGCATTTAATTCGAGAGTTATTTCACAAGGAATTCAGTTATAACGGAGGGGAGGTAAAGGTTACTCAATCAAGCAGAGATGGTGGAGTTGATGCAATTGCATTTGATCCAGATCCGATTCGAGGCGGGAAAATAGTAATTCAAGCAAAAAGATATACCAATGTAGTTGGAGTTAGCGCAGTAAGGGATTTATACGGAACAACTCTTAATGAAGGCGCATCTAAAGGTATTATTGTCACCACATCTGATTATGGCCCTGATGCCTATAATTTTGCAAAAGGAAAGCCCTTAACTTTGTTAAACGGTGGCAACCTCCTTTATCTATTGGAAAAGCACGGATACAAGGCACGAATAAATTTAAAAGAGGCCAAGGAGAATAGGACTAATTAAAATAATAAAATATTAATGATATCCTCACTGTCCTATTTTTTCATACAACCTCAGCAATTCCTCCAATATTTCCTCTTGTGAATCTTCAAGTCCCTCTCCAATTATTTGTTCGCTTTTAATTTTCCCAAAGTCTTTTACGGCAATGAATCCCCAGTTTTTAGGTTTATGGAATAGTATTCCCAGCTTTTTATTTACATAAACATTATCATTTATGGCAACAGCATTTAAAGGGTCAACAGCAAGTCCTGCCAAAGCAAGACTTGATAATTTAAAGAACTGTCTTCTTCCTATTCCCATAGTTTATTCAAATTGCACCCAACAATTATATAAACACCATATGGTACTTATTTTCAACCTATAAATATAAAAGAAAATTTTCTCAACAATTCAGTGGGGAAAATCCCCTTTTTTCAAAGAAAGCCAAAAATAACCCATACTAATTACGGAAATCCTCATTCTAACTTATAACAAAACAAAAGTCCTTAATAGGGCTTATTTATATCTTTTACTTACGCAATTAATAGTTTGTGCAACGACTACTTTTGTTAGCTGTAGCCTTGTATTAATTCTTTCTGGTCATATCGATAACTCTTTCTCCGTCATATTTCCAAAAACCATTTAATCCTCCAAACCATATTTTCCCTTTAGTGTCTCCAATAATAAATACTATTCTTTCATAGGTTTTGTTTTCATTGTCCTTAAAATTTGTAAAAGTATTACCATCAAAGACACAAAGTCCTTGCATTCCTCCAATCCATAATTTCCCTTTCGTGTCTTCATAAATAGCCCTTACATTCCTGGAACACAATCCATCATCAGTGGAATATGTTTGAAACGAAATTCCATTGGTATAAGTAAGCCCACTTTTCCTATTTCCATTAAATCCAAACCAAATGTCGCCTTTACTATCGACTAAACTTGTTCTTACCATATCATCACTAATTCCATCTTTTGGTAAATAATGAGTGAAAGCGTTGCCATCATATTTGCTAATGCCACCATGAGACATAGATACAAACCATAAGTTACCTTGATTATCTTTAGAAATACTCTGAATAATATTATGATATAGGCTATCAGGCATTTTATTCCCTATTTCCGACAAGTGATTCTTAAAAGTTTTTCCATCATAACTATATGCTCCAGCACCATTCGTTCCTAGCCAAAAGATCCCATTTTCATCTTGATTGATAGATTGCACCTCATTTGGATTGACGACAGGAAATGAATTTTTGAGCCAATCTGTCGAAATTTCAGTTTTAGGAATTTTTAAATGTGTAAATTTTGTTCCGTCAAATATTGAAACTCCATTTGCAGTTCCAAACCATAGGTTTCCATTCTCAGCTTGATATATACAAGAGACTTTGTTATGAGAAAGTCCATCTTCTTGTGTGAAATGAATAAAATTTGAACCATCATATTTATAAACTCCGTCATTCGTAGTCCCAAACCAAAGATTATCATCTTTGTCTAAAAATCCACAATAGACATTTCCAATCGGTTTTTCGATTTTTAAATCTGGTTTTGTTTCTGACAAACTATTATTCTGTACTTGCCCGTTGCAGGAAACCAGAGTTATAGATAAAATAATCTGTAAAATCAATTTCATTTTCTTCACATTACTTCATGGTTTGTTTAGGTTACAGCTAACGGTATCGTATAACCGCCAGTCATCAGTTTAAATATACTTTAATTTTCGGTTTAGAACAGGTGCTAGCAAACCTTTAGGTTCAGCGGAGCTAATTCCGAGTGGATTGCATCGCCAGTTCGCTGCGCTCGTGTCGGACGTAGTCGAATTCGACATAATTACTGTTATATAGTCTTATACAAAGTGTTTTTTTATTTTTTTCTTATTCAGAAACCAAATCAAAAGAGCAATAGGTGTAGACCAAAAAAGAGCATTTAAAATTGCACCATAACTAAATACTCCCATTCCATCTTGTTGTCCAATAGATATCGTGATAGCTATCATAAGTCCCCAAATAATTAAAAAAATTAGAGCCGACAATCCACTAACCATTTTATTTGCCCATAACTGATATTTTCTTATAAATATTCCTCCTATTAAATAAGCAATTCCGATTAATAACATTATCAGGCACATTTCTAAGTAGTGAGAAAAAAGAAAAGAAATAGGGTCAGTTTGAATTTCGCTCTTATTTAAGTCATTTCCAATTCCGAGTACTGACCAAGCTAAAGCTCCCATTCCATTGCTAAAAATTATAAATCCTGAAAAGATAGCTACTAAAAGTCCAATTGTTTTAATTGATTTAGGTTTTTGTTCTTGCATTATATTTGGGTTTGAACTTAACTACGCATTATTTTTATATACTGTTACAGCACGTATTTTTTATGATACACCTATCACCTTTATTTCATCAATTACCCACTGCCTATCGACTTTTCGTATAAAAACTATTCCGCTAAAGCCACAAAGTTTACCACAACCAAATCCACTAATTAATGCTCCATAACTTTTAGTTTGGTCAAATTGAATTCTTGAAAATCCAGTTATTCCTGATAGGTAAAAGTCATATTCCCCATCCCAAACATTACTCGAAGCCGGAAATTCAGAACGATATTTTAAATTGAATTTCTTATCATGCTTTAAATCCGATAAGTTAATTTTATAAGGGTTTTTATTGTTAATCGTATCCAATTCTATTGAGTATTCCTTATAGTATTCTATAAACTCTTTTTTTAGGTGTTCATCAATTCTGTATGTACTATCCACAATCGCAATAACCAATTTGGTCGTGTCTTTTTCTAATTCGGCTTTACGTTTTTCATATTCCGCAATCATTTTTGTTTCGTCCCAAACGATTTTGGATGGATCACTTTCATTATAGTTTAGCGGTGGTGGAGGTGGTGGTGGAGACAATCTGATATCGTAATGAACTGAATCAAGCAAAGCAGGAAAAATTTCGTTCGCAACAGATTTTTCAAATTCTAAATCCGTTTGTTTTTTCACACAACTAGCTAAAGTCAAAAACATTGAAATTATTACTAATGTTTGTTTTATTATCATATGTGCTGTAACAATTGTACAAACACCATAAAGTGCTTATTTTAAACCTATAAATATAAAAGAAAATATTCTCAACAATTCAGTGGGAAAATCTCCCTTTATTCAAACAAACATTGTAAAAGGGAAGGCTCTTTACGGAAAACCATAATCATCCGAATATGTTCTATTAAAATACCCCCTTACCACCAACCTCACCCTTGCACCTATTCTCATGTTCAAAATATTCACACTCAATGTTACCACACAATGCACCCGTGAGTATTAGCTTTCCCCCTGTTAATCGGTTAAAGCCTCTTCAATCTGTTTAATCAGGACTTCCCTCTTCATCGGGTAACCTGCTTCAGATAGTTCGAATGTGCCATCTTTTTTGATAATCGCATATGTAGGAAAGCCTTTTCCTTTTATTTCTTCCATAATATTAGCTGTAAGCGCTTTATTAGCTAAAACATGCGTTCCTGTTAAGTTATAATAGGCAATCAATTCTTTCCATTTTTCTTCTTTAGCTGTATCGTAATTAGCTATATACAAATAATCGAGTCCTTTGTCTTTAAAATGACTTTTTATAGCCTCCGAATTTTTTGAAATTTCAGAACGGCAAGGCCCGCACCAGGTTCCCCACATATCTAGCAAAACCGTCTTACCTTTTACCAGTTTCAATATATCATCAAACGTTTGGTAGGAATGGGAATTATCAACGAAAACCATTTTATCGGTAAGGGTACGTGCTCTTTGCTTTTCGATTTTTTGAATGGCAGGTTCAACATATGAAATATACTGACTTTGAGGATACTGCTGTTTAAAACGTGAAAATATTTCCGGTAGATTATCCTCTTTTTCATCTATTGCCCCTTTAAAAAGTGTTCCATATAAAAACTCGGCTGTTTTGCCAGTAAAATGCTTCTCGATGATTTTCTCCCTCAAAAGATTCTCAGGATCCTTACTGACCATTTTAACTGCCTCTTCCTGATTCGCTGTTCCATAATAGTCTTTTAACCGTTCAGGATGTTGCCACAGTCCTTCTTTAAATCTTGTAAGATACGTACCTAGAAAATAACAGTATCGATCAAAAACTAACATTTTGTCATTACTAACCGGGGTACGATTGATAAGCGAATCCTCGATGGCTTGCCAGCTATCCTCATTTCTAGTAAAAGGTTCTCGTATATGATACGGTTGTTGACCTTTAAAAATAATATACTTCTGCATAGGAATATAATCAACATATAGGGCATAGATTTCCTTGAGCTCATCAGAAGGATGGTACTTTGAATTATAGTCCGCCAGGATTTTTTGATTCTTATTACTTATCTCTTTTATAGCACTTAAGACATTGGCTGGCAATGAATCTTTTCTGTAAGCCTTATAGTCTGACCTGTCTTTGAAAAGTTCTTGAATGGCAGGTTGGTTATTTTCACTTCCTATCCCATTCACCAAATAGGTGTCCTCAACATTCTTTGAGTCGAATGAAAAATCAAGATTATCTCCTGGTGACACATAAAAAACATAAGGACGGGTTTCATGATTAATAGCATCAGGAATTAGAGCGGTAACGAAAATCGGTTTGGAAAGTTTAACTGACCAATGCCCCTTCCCATCTGTTAAAGGAACTGATATTCTTCCATTATTTTCGAATAGTCTATTAGCATTAGTGAAATTGTCTTTTAAAATCGAAATGCTAGTGACACTTGAATTTTCTACCTTAAAATTGATGGAGGCTTCCTGTTCTTTTTCTTCTTGAATACATCCGGTTTGCATGAGTCCCAGGAACAAAATCGACAGAATCAAACTTAATTTTCTCATTATTTATATTTTATAAAAAAAGACCCTTACCATAACCGCTAATGGTTATGCGTAAGAATGGTTAGGTGGTTAAGCACCCAATTTAGAAAAATTGCATCTAATAAGCAGAAAATTCTTCAAGTTTTTCTTACGAGCTGGAACCAGGCAAATATTTAAGTACAGTCTTGATTTCGGATTCAACCTTCTGCGATCACATACTTCTCTCGATTACCTGAAGGTTCTTAACATAACTTATTCCCCTTCCATTTTTGTCTTTCAATGATCTTTATGTAATATAAACTTGATGATAAGAACTCTTGGGAAGCCACCCTGTAAAAATGTGATGAAAAAATTAAAGAAGTACAGCGGATTTTTCATACTAATTTTTCACAGACACAAGCTTTACGCTTGTGCCTGTAATCTTATTCAATAGATCTACAATAAATGTATCCTAACAATGTCCGGCACGCGGTAAACATATAACTGACCTATTTCATAACTACGGTCCTTTCAACCATTCGTTATTCTTTGCTCCTTAATAACTGTAGGAGTTGCTCTTTAGAAATATTTCTAGGGTTATTCCCTAACCTTTCAGTATTGACATTATCGGCAATTACATTTTCGCAATCTTTAATATTTAGCTTTTCTAAAGATAATTCTATTCCCATTTCTCTTGCCAGCTGTTTTAAATAGTTTTTCCCTTCTGTAACTGAATGTACCCCTAAAAATTGGCAAAGGTCTTCTAAACTGTTTTTTATATATTCAATCCCTTTGGGGTTATTTGCATCAATTTCTGACACATTATAATTGTACTCAAAGAACTCAGGTAATGTTAGAAATACTGCATGCCCGTGAGGAATGGAATAGTACGTTGTAAAAGCATAGGATACAGCATGAGAAGCTGTAGTTTTTGATATATTAATTGCCTTACCTGCATAATAGGCACCTAATGAAACTTTATGACGAGTATCTTTTGTTGGACTATTCACATTCTTCTTAATATTTGGCAACAAATATGACAAAGCCTTTCTCGCATATTCTTTAGACGCTTCGGTAGCGCCAACACTCCAATACGATTCAATGGCCTGAGACAGCGCGTCTAATGATGTACATGCCGTTAAGTACTTCGGCTGGGTTGATGTAAGCCTGTAATTTAAGCCTACTATATCGGGCAAAATATACTCATGGGCCAAAGAATATTTAACCTCATCGATATATACTACCGCAAAATGAGTGGCTTCACTCCCTGAACCTGATGTAGTTGGAATGGCTAATAGAGGAACTCCTTTTTCCTTGATTTTATTTTGACTAACGAAATCAAGAAGATCTTCAGGGTTGTTTGCCTGAAAAGCATTAATACATTTCCCCATATCTATAACACTTCCTCCTCCAATCGCAATTATTAAATCATAATTGCCTTCTTTAAAAATAGCAACCCCCTTTTTTACATCTTCTATTTTTGGGTTTACTTCAAAATCTGAAAAAATAGTAACCTCAACATCTTCTAATACTGGTTGAAAGAAATCTTCAGCCCCACTCAATGTATATGCGACCGGATCTGTTACCAAAAACACTTTCTTAGCTCCTAACTCATTGGTTATACGCTTAATGTCTTTTACTGATATTTCTTCAATTAATCTTTGATTCATCTTTTAAAACTATTAATTCTTTATACTAACATTCAGGCCTTTTGTCGGTCTTCTAAATTTTCTATCCTGGAACCTTAATAAAACACTCCGGTTATTTATGGCAAACGAGGATTCAGCTTATCTAAAACTCATATCTATCTCCTTACAAACAAAATAATAAATGCCCCCATAAAGCACATTGTAGAAGTTACTGCAAACACAATATTTTCCTGGCCTGTAATATCTGCCATAAATCCTATAAATGGTTCACCCGCACCCGCAAAAGCATAGGCAAATGTATTCATGACCCCAACACCTGTACCAGATCTGTTTACTCCTAATAAATCCGGGCTAAGCGGCCAATAACACGATTGCGGACCATACACCAAAAAACCGGCTAAAAACATTAACAGCAGGCCACCTAACAGGTGATCTCTTGGCACAAAATAGATCATGAGAATTACCAATCCGGCTAATCCTAACGATAAAGCTATAGGCTTGGATCGGTTAGACTTAAAAACCCTATCTGATAACTGTCCGAAAAAGATAGTACCTAAAGCCATCCCTATGGGAAGCGCTAAGGCAATCCAAAGATTAGAGGATTCTTCAATTTCTGTTCCCAGGTAGTAAAGAGGTACCCATACCAAAAGACCATATCTGGCTGTATTTTGAAAACCAATAGAAATACAGGCCAACATGAATTTTTTATTTTTTAATACTTTACCATAACGTTGCAAAGAAGTTTCATCTTTTCTCTTATCCTTAACAGTAACTTGTGTTTCATCTTCCAGTGGCTCAAACCCTAAATCTTCCGGCTTATTACGGACTACATAATAAAAAACTGCGCAACCCAAAAGGAGTAGTAATACTGGTAAACGAAATAACCACCTCCAATTGAAATCATATATATCCAACATAATTATGGACAATAAATAGATCAGTATTGAAGAACTTCCAGCTGCAAATAAATAAAACCCAAAAGCCTTACCTCTTTCTCTACCTCCCCACCAATTGGATACCAGCCTGCTACCCGGAGCCCACCCCAGGGATTGACTGAATCCGTTTAAGGCCCAAAAAAGAACAATCATCCAATAAGCAGTGGCAAAACTCGTCGCCCAATTCATTATCACAGACAATACACCTCCGATAACCATCATACGGCGAGCACCATATTTATCTGCCAGGTTACCATTAATAAACTGGCCAATACCATAAGCCCATAACATCGCTGCTCCAGCCCAACCTATATACTGCTTGGTAACACCAAACTCCCCTTCTATTCCCTGGATGGCCCACCCAAAATTTTGTCGACCTGTATAAAAAAACAGGTAGCAAAACATAACAGCAAAGAGCATTTTCCATTGTGTTCTCCTAAAATCAGAAGCCTGAATATTCAAATCATTCATTTGTTTATCTTTTTACTGAAACTCACATTCACTTCTGTATTGAGCTTCATTTAAATGTCAAGACGTTTAATTATAAACCCCATTGTTTGAAGACATTTCAATTTCAACTAAAGCTTCTTCCGGATTTAATCTTGTGTATAATTCTTTATTTATAAGCAACATAGCCCTCTTACGCTTCCTTAAAGTCTGGAATTATTTTCTGTGCAATCACACAGTTTCTAGTCGTCTTTAAAATTTTCATAAAAGTAAAATAATTTTACTATATGTAAAATTGAAAATGTTATAATAATGTTAATGTCAATCATTAATAATTGCCTTATTGCACGCAAAAATCCAAAATCCTAAAAAAATATCCCTCTAAAATAACCCATTCTTTCACCCCCCTGAACTAACCGTGTTAAATCATCTGAAATTACCGTTTTTTGCATGTTTTAGCCGTCATGTTTAAATTGATTTAAAATGATCTAAATGTTTTACTATGCCTGTTATTTGGTCAAGAAAAGTGCTTAGATAAGGCCCATTTCAGGCATAGCAAAGGTATGGTTGAGGCATAGTTAAAGTATGGATAAAGTATGAACACATCTACTTAGGTTCATTCTTGTATAAAATGTTTCCAGGCCTTTTGATTGCCAAAAGAAATTGCTCATTTAAGCCGAACAACTTCTGCCTTTTATCCCAATCCTGATTAATCCAGTAAAAGAACCGTGAATACCTTCAACAAATAAAAAAGGGCCCCTTCGCAGATACTCCATTCAATTGAGTGGCACCTCTTTTAACAGGACATCGGCTAACCTTTATACCTGCCCTAAATTCCAGAAAAAAAGTTCTTCCTACTCACTCATCCCGAAGCAGATAGGTTCCAAATCAGAAAAACAAATTCAAATTCTATAAATTTTATCATAGATTTGGACTTTTCCATACCGAAAACTATTTAGCTAACATTTTAATAATTTAAATTATATGGGAGTGTTTGTCATTCGCAAACAACCAAACGGGAATTACAATTTCATTTTCACCTCCAGGAAAGGAGATGCTATATTTACAAGCATCAATTGTAAGCAAAAAGATGACTGTAAAGTGATCTTGCAAGCAATTAGAAACAACCTGGAGATATTTACGTTCACCAAAAAAAATCCTGGTAAGCGAAAATTTCTATTCAGAGTTTCCAAAGGTGGTTTCGTACTGGCATCCAGTCGTGTGTACACTACCGAACTCAAACTTGAAAAGGAGGTAAACTATATCCTGACAAAAGCTCCGAAAGCCGAGGTTCTTGATTTCTCAGAAGACGAACAACTTTTCGCAGATTAGGCAACCTCCATATCAACCACCAATAAAACTTCATTTCCGCTATCGGACCATAAATCTCAAGACAATTTCCCTATGTTATTGTTATATAACATACTGTCTTAATTTTAATTTATTTTTAAAACATTATTCCTTGATATACTGCGATGTATAATGTAGTTTTACCGCCCGAATGACGAAAGTGCTGATTAAATATTGTCTGGCTCTCTTTGTGTTGCTTTTGAGTGGGTTTAATCAAACCCATGCAATACAGCAATACCCGGATATTTCACACAGCTCATTGAATGATCATGTGCAGCTCATTTCTTATGGTTTCGATTTTGATGATTCCGCCTTTCTTGTACCGGGAACACCTCATCAACATACCAGTAACCACTTCTTTGAAGAAACCTTTAACGAGGAAGAAACCCACGAGTCAGTTTCTCTTAAAAAGAAAAAGCATACCAGTTTAGCCATCCTGAATAACCACTCCGCTAAACTAACATACTTTCAATTATTTAAAAACAGACTATCATCTAATAAGTCTTTCTTAACTTATTTAACTACCCCAAACCTATATATCAGGTTTCAAGTTTTTAGACTATGATTTTATTTCAGGCATCGGACTTAACCGCTCATGCCTGTTGCTACATTTATATCTCTAAAATCCAGTATTAAACATATTGGGTTAAGGATTCTTTGTGCATTGCACTTCAATTACAATTAAATCAAATAACATTTTAAAACTAAGACTAAGATGAGGAAATCACTCATGTTATTAGCTATTGGTGCAGTTTTGTACCAAACCAGCTGTACATCAAAAAAAGAAGAAACCAAATCAGAAGAAGTCAAATTCGTGGTTTCAAACCCGGTGGTAAAGGATACTATAATTACAGAAAATTATGTAAGTCAGATTCAATCCATTCAACATATCGAACTAAGGGCTCAGGAACGGGGATATGTACAGAAAATTTATATTGACGAAGGACAACATGTGAAAAAAGGTCAACTTTTGTTTCAAATTATGCCTAACCTCTACAAGGCAGAAAAACAAAAGGCACAGGCGGAGGCTAACTTTGCTGAAATAGAATACAAAAACACCCAGATCCTTGCTGACAGTAATGTGGTAGCTGCAAACGAACTGGCCATGGCGAAAGCTGAATACCAAAAGGCTATGGCAAACCTTGCCTTAGCAGACACCCACCTGAAGTTTACGGAAATCAGGGCTCCTTTTGATGGCTTCATCGGCCGGTTCGAAGTACGACTGGGAAGTTATGTTGAAGAAGGAGAACTTCTTACCAGCCTTTCGGACAACAGCAAAATGTGGGTTTATTACAACGTGCCGGAGGCCGAATATTTAGATTATAAAACCAAAAGTACCGCAGACGAAAACACCAAGGTGGAACTCTTAATGGCCAACAACCAGACCTTTGACCATACGGGAGTCGTAGAAACCATTATTGCTGATTTTAATAACGAAACCGGAAACATCCCTTTCCGAGCCTCTTTCCCTAATCCGGAAGGTCTTTTAAGACATGGTGAAACCGGAAATGTGATTATGAAAATCCCTTTTAAAAATGCCCTGATCATTCCGCAAAAGGCAACTTTTGAAGTATTGGATAAAAAATATGTATTCGTAGTTAATGAGCAGGATCAAGTAATTCAAAAAGAGATTCAAATTAAAGCTGAATTACCTCATCTGTTTATCGTTGAAGACGGATTAACAGTGAATGACAAAATCTTACTGGAAGGTATCAGAATGGTAAAAAATGAAGAAAAGATTCACTATGAGCTTGAACAGGCTGACAAGGTACTGGCAAGCCTGGAAATGTACGCAGAGTAATCTAACACAACTAAAATTACATTATAATGTTTAGTAAATTTATTAAAAGACCGGTATTAGCCATTGTAATATCGGTGGTAATTGTTTTTACAGGTTTATTAGCCATAAAACAATTACCCATATCGCAATTTCCCCAAATTGCACCTACTACGGTAAACGTATTTATCGCCTACCCCGGAGCAAGTGCAGATGTATTGGTGAAATCTACTTTAATCCCTATTGAAACTTCAATTAACGGGGTGCAAGACATGAGGTATATCGCATCCGACGCCACCAGTGCGGGTGAAGGAACGCTCCGTATCATATTTGATCCGGGTACTGACCCTAATGACGCGGTTGTAAGGGTAAAAACACGAATTGACCAGGTAATGCCTCTACTTCCCGAATTAGTGCAAAGGGAGGGGGTTATCATCAAACCCGTACAACCCAGTATGTTAATGTATGTAAATCTTTTCAGCGATCATAAAAACAATGACGAAAAGTTTCTGTACAATTATGCTTACACCAAAATTATTCCCGAGATACAACGTATCAAAGGGATTGCCAGCGCTCAAATACTAGGTAGCCGTAAATACGCTATGAGGGTTTGGCTAAAGCCCGATCGAATGAGAGCCTACAATATATCTGCCGAGGAAGTATTGGAAGCTATGGATGAGCAAAGTATTATAGCCAGACCAGGACGTTTGGGAAGAAGCTCGGGTAAAAGAGCACAGTCTTTGGAATACGTTTTGGTATACCAGGGAAGATATAATGAAGCAGAAGATTATAAAAACATCATTCTTAAGGCGAATGAAGAGGGTGAAATACTAAAATTAAAAGATGTCGCTGATGTGGAACTGGGAAGTGAGTTTTTCGACATCTATTCGAATCTCGATGGTAAACCCTCAGCCTCTATTGTCTTAAAGCAAACCTTTGGTAGTAATGGTAATGATGTAATTGCCGCAGTTAAAGACAAATTAAAAGAAATCAAGGAAGATCTTCCTCCCGGAGTTGACTACAAAGTTGGATACGACGTATCAAACTTCTTAGACGCTTCCATCGACCAGGTATTGCACACCCTTAGGGATGCATTTATCCTGGTTGCCATTGTAGTATTTTTATTTTTAGGTGATTGGCGATCTACCATTATTCCAATCATTGCCGTTCCGGTATCATTGATCGGAACCTTCTTTGTAATGCAATTGTTCGGTCTTTCGATTAACCTGATTACTTTATTCGCCCTGGTATTAGCCATAGGTATTGTAGTTGATAACGCCATCGTAGTGGTGGAAGGTGTCCATGTAAAAATGGAAGAAGAGCACCTGTCTCCCTATAAAGCTTCGTATGCCGTTTTAGGTGAAATTGGAGGTGCTGTAGTAGCTATAACTCTGGTTATGGTATCTGTTTTTATCCCTATTTCATTTATGTCCGGACCCGTTGGAGTCTTTTATCGTCAGTTCTCCATTACCATGGCGGGAGCCATTATTATTTCAGCGATCGTAGCCCTCACGCTTACGCCGGTACTATGTGCCATGTTACTAAAAAACACGCATGGCAAGCCTAGAAAAAAATCGCCGGTTAACAGGTTTATCGATTGGTTCAATAATAAATTCGACAAATTAACCGGCCGCTATATTGGCGTATTAAAAATGATTGTAAACCGACGTGTAATTACGTTTGGTATGCTGATCGCCTTTTGTGTGGGTATCTTTTTAACCAACCAGGTATTGCCTGCAGGGTTTATTCCTAATGAAGATCAGGGAATGATCTATGCTATTATTCAAACACCTCCGGGCGCTACCCTGGAACGTACAAACGAAGTCGCAAAGAAACTACAAGCTATTTGCGAAGAAACAGAAGGCGTTGCTTCGGTTTCATCCCTTGCTGGATATGAAATCATGACCGAAGGTAGGGGGTCCAATGCAGGTACCTGTCTGATCAACCTTAAACCCTGGTCTGAACGAAAACATGGCGTTCATGAAATAATGGAAGAACTGGAAGAAGAGACCAAAGACCTAGGGGCTATTATAGAGTATTTCGAGCCGCCTGCCGTTCCGGGATTTGGTTCTTCCGGGGGATTTGCATTGCGCCTGTTAGACAAAACCAACGGCACTGATTTCCATGAGTTTGAAAAAATCAATAATAATTTCATGGATGCCCTCAGAGAACGAGAGGAACTTCGTGGATTATTTACCTTTTTTGCTGCTAATTATCCCCAATATGAATTAAAAATAGACAATAAAGCAGCTATGCAAAAAGGGGTTTCCATAGGGAAAGCCATGGAGAACTTAAATATCTTAATCGGTAGTACCTACGAGCAAGGCTTTATTAAATACGGAAGGTTTTTTAAAGTATATACCCAGGCTGCTCCCGAATATAGAGCGATGCCAAGCGATCTTGAAAAGCTTTACGTAAAAAATGATAAAGATGAAATGGTGCCTTATTCCTCATTCATGAAAATGGAAAAAAAGTTAGGTCCTAATGAGATTACCCGCTACAACCTCTACAACTCGGCAGCAATCCGAGGACTTCCGGCAGCAGGTTTTACCAGTGGTGATGCCATCAAAGCCATTCAGGAAGTTGCAGAAAAAAACCTTCCGAGAGGTTACGATATTGCATGGGAAGGTCTTTCCTATGATGAAGCCTCGAGAGGTAACGAGTCCATTTACATATTTGCCGTAGTATTGATCTTTGTATACCTGGTATTAGCTGCTCAATACGAAAGCTTCCTATTACCAATGGCCGTAATTCTATCTTTACCGGTGGGTGTATTTGGATCCTTTTTATTACTAAAACTTATGGGACTTGCCAATGATGTTTATGCGCAAATTGGGGTTATTATGCTGGTTGGTCTGCTCGGAAAAAATGCCGTGTTAATTGTTGAATTCGCAGTACAAAAACGAAGACAAGGTGCCTCCATTCTCGATGCTGCCATTGAGGGAGCTAAAGTGAGATTCAGACCAATTTTAATGACCTCATTCGCTTTCATTGCAGGATTAATTCCGTTGGTATTGGCTACCGGAGCCGGAGCGATTGGTAACAGAACCATTGGAGGCTCTGCTCTAGGAGGAATGCTTATAGGTACGGTATTAGGAGTTCTTATTATACCAGGACTGTATTTTGTGTTTGCAAAAATGGCTGATGGTAAGAGCCTTATTAAAGACGAAGTTACAGAACCAGTTTCTGAAGAATTTATGAGACTGAGCGAGCGAGAAAGCAAATTAGAAGCAAGGCTTCGTCGTATGAATAAGGTCTTGAAAAAATTAATGAAAAAATCTGATGACAAATAAAATCAACATGTTACACTTAAAAAGAATATCCTTTTTGGGGGTGCTCATTCTGACTGCTTTTTATTCTTGTGTCCCGACGCTGGAAACCGTAGATGAGGATAAAGCCGTACCTGAGCAATATCGAAACGAGCAGCAGGATACTGTGAATACTGCAGCGCTACAGTGGAATGAATATTTCAAGGATGAGCACTTAAAGAACCTGATAGATATAGCGCTTGAAAACAATCAGGAATTAAACATTATACTGCAGGAGGTTAAAATATCTAAAAGCGAGATCAAGGAGAAAAAAGGTGAATACCTCCCATTTATTGACTTCAAAGCCGGAGCGGGAGTTGATAAGGTTGCACGATATACCAGTCGCGGAGCAAGTGAAGCCACAACGGATATAAGGCCAGGTGAAGAAATGCCGGAACCCCTTCCGGATTATTTTGCCGGACTTCATGCTAAGTGGGAACTGGACATTTGGAAAAAGCTTCGCAACGCCAAAAAGGCAGCAGTATTGAGATACCTGGGATCTGTTGAAGGTAAAAACTTTATGGTCACTACACTTATCGCTGAAATTGCCAATTCGTATTATGAATTGTTAGCTCTGGATAATCAACTTGAGATTGTGAATCGCAATGTAGATATTCAAACCAATGCATTAAAAATAGTTAAGCTGCAGAAGAAAGCAGCTAAAGCTACCGAACTGGCAGTTCGTAAGTTTGAAGCGGAAGTACTAAATACCAGAAGTCTACAATATGCCATCCAACAAAAGATTGTTGAAACTGAAAATAAAATTAATTTTTTAGTTGGTCGTTATCCGCAAGCTATAGAAAGAGATGCTTCTGATTTCATGGATATGAAACCACATGGTATTGAATCTGGTATCCCGTCACAGTTATTACAAAACCGTCCTGATATTCGCGAAGCTGAATATGAACTTGCTGCTTCAAAGCTTGATGTTAAGGTTGCCAAAGCGAGGTTCTACCCTTCCTTTGACATTACCGTCGGACTCGGATTTCAGGCATTTGACACGGCTTACTTGTTGGAAACACCTGAATCATTGTTGTATAATCTCGCAGGAGACCTGACAGCTCCTCTTATTAACAGAAATGCTATTAAAGCGGCTTATATGAGTGCAAATGCGAAACAAATTCAGGCAGTGTATAACTATGAACAAACCATATTGAATGCGTATGTTGAAGTAGCCAATCAATTATCAAACATTGATAATTTAAAACAACAATACGATTTAAAAACCAAAGAGGTTGATGCGCTTAATGAGTCAATCAGAATTTCTAATGTTCTATTTAAATCGGCAAGAGCAGATTACATGGAGGTATTACTCACTCAACGTGATGCTCTGGAATCAAAATTTGAGCTGGTAGAGACTAAAATGCAGCAAATCACTGCTATGGTTAATGTCTATCAGGCCCTTGGTGGAGGCTGGAATTAACCTTTTTACCACACAGACAAGACACTGATTATCAATCGGTATGTCAACTCAAAACCCTGTACATGTACAGGGTTTTGTACTTTAATTCTATTTACTAAGTAATGCTATTTTTCATCGAGTAATTATGGAATTAAAAGGTATTCCGCTATTATTAAACATATAATGTTTTAAATTACTCATACTTACCCTCTTAACTAAATAAGCAGTTGGCATGCGTGCTATTATTTTTTTAATTACATGGTGTATTCCGATATTTTGTATCGCTCAAGACCTGAACGAACTCGACAAGAAAAACGGATTTCGAGGAATTGAATTAGGGAGTAAGATTCATAAATATGAATGCATGCAAACAATGACTCCTGAATATGCTACCAAAAATAACCTTTCTCCCGAATGGGATTACTACAACACCCTTTGCAATCACAAACTCATTATTGGGCAAACCATAGCGCATCTCTTATTCAAAACAGCAGACAATAAAATTTCTGAAATCGCTATCATCTCAAAAGCAGATCGAAATATCATAAAATCCTTAAGTGATTTGTATGGGGAGCCTACCTACTTCACCCCTAACCTCGATTTGTATTATTGGCGCAGTGAAAAAATAGAACTCCGGGTCTTTTTTGAAATTAACAAAATGACCATTAATTATAAAAGCTATGCATGGAGTCTTAAACGGGATGAGATTAAAGCTGAAAAAGAGTCCAAAAAGGCCAAAAAACAATTTATACCCTAATTGATATCTATTGGAATTATAAAAAAAAGTAACATACCTATTAGGGTAAACAAATAGTAAACTGTTCCTATAAAGAACCACAAACGCTATCTAACCATGCGATGCTTTTATAGAATAGTTTTTATAACAATTGGATTCATAAATTTTAGTGCCTTTGGGCAAGAGCCTGAGAAGGAAAACGAAGATCCTCTTTCATATTATGAAAAACGCGCCAGAGAGGATGCGGAATATGAGCAATCCCTGGCATCACAACATGTCGAAGACGAAGAACTTTTTTGGAAAGATCAAAAGGCGTACGAAAAGAATCTAAAAAAAAGAGACAAGAAAGCCTACAAAGCGTATATGAAAGGTAAGGAAGCCGCCTATAAGGAACATCAGGATTCTTGTGACTCAAGTTGCCACCATAGCCATTATTACCATCACTATACCAGCTTTTACTATTATGAAGAGCGCAGGCCTTACCGAAGTCCTTACAGAAATGCAAATATTCGACTCAGAATGTCCTCATTAAATGTAGGAGTTGGTTTTTAAAAAATTCATCTCCTCATACACGTAAAATTCCAACCGGAAATAGAGCTTAAAAATGGACGCTGATCCATTATAAAAATACTAATCCCCAACCTCATTAAACGGGTATGTCTTTAATTTAAATAATTAAAGCTATCCGTTTTTTGTTTTTTGATGGTATCATTTGCCCTCCAAATGCACCCGTAACAGGTTACCTATTAACTCAGTCCATCCGGCTTCAAAGTTCGCACTGGCAAAATCAGGATTATGCTGATCAAAAGTTTCTAAACCTTCATGGGTAAGTTTCAAACGAGTCTTCCGGGCCTCTTTAAACAATTCGAAGGTTACCAATGAAGTTCCTACATACCCTTTATATTTCCAGCTGTATTGCAGTTTTTTTTCTGGAACTACTTCTGTGATCTCGCAAAGATGGATATACTTTTCACCGGTTGCTCCTTGCCCGATAAAACTAAATTGAAAACCCTTCTGAAGCTTGAATTTCTCAAGATCAAAATACCATAATTTCATTTGACTTTTATCGCTTATGGCAGCCCAAACTTGAGAAATTGACGCATTATACTCTTGTTCAACACTAAAAATCTTCCTTCCCATAATATAATTTATAGATTAGTTAACGTGTTTTACAAGCTACATAATATTGAGATACTATATTTATTTCTGGTGTATAATTCAAAAAAAAATAGGCCGAAGCCTATTTTTTATTTACCCCAAATCACTATAAAATAAGTAATCAACCAACTTAACTCTTACCATGTGACACTATAAATGTAAGATTTTTTTTATAATTTAAGTTGCTTAATATGTTAAAAAATGATTTATTGACTTAATTTTAACATTCAATACCCTTCTTAACATAGTGATCTATTTCTATGATAACTTATTATTTCAACGCTTTTTTAAGCTGTTCCGTTCCTCCAACTACAGGTAAGGTAAGCTGAGTTCCTTCAAGATCAATTGTAAGTTCAGTTCCCGGTTGAGGCCAAAGTGTATACTCTCTGTCTGATGAAAATATCATTAAACCTAATTGTTGCCCCTTAGGAATTACCTGATCATCTGGTTGCAACTTAAAGGTTACCTCATAAAACTTACCGGGTTTTAATGGGATACTCTTTTTTATTGATTTATAATTTTGAGGGTCGGCCCAACCTCTTGTAATAATATTATCGGTAATTTTTGTATTTCTCCCTTCATTCCAAGGCAAAGAAACTAACCATACCGATAAATTGGCAGCTGGTTTACTACTGGCCATTTTAACAGTAATTTCCGGGATTCCTGAAATATGAATATCTTCCTTCAGAGGTTCTGAAACATAAAGCAATCTATGATCTGAATACTCCGCTTTTGCCAGGGTGCTACCATCAAAAGAGTAATTATCAACCAGGGGTTCCTTTTTACCTGAGCTTTGCTTATCTATACCTAAACCTCCATGTCCTGGTGCACCAGGAGACAAGCTTAAGGTAACAGGAGCAGCATCAGGGTTTGGATATGCCTCATATGGAGTGGGTTTTTGACGATCATCACGCTCCCTTACAATCCAGGCCTCAGGTCCGTTTTCGATACCATTGTCTTTACCATGTAAGTATTTAGTGAACCATTTATTCATCATAGAAAATGGAGGGGGACCACCATGTCCGTTTTGGTGATAGTATATCTTTACAGGCAATCCTTTATCTTTTGCCGCCTTAAAGATTCGATAACTATGTTCTGGCATAACATTCCAATCATTAAAGCCATGCGACATAAATAAGGCCGCTTTAAACGGCTTCATTTCGTTCAAGTAGTCTCTTCCTTCCCAAAACTTATTATAATCGCCTGTAACCCTATCTTGGCCATTCTTCATCTCTGTATCACGAACTGTCTTATTGCCATAGGCGCGCTTAGACTCGTCTCCACTATGAATAAAATCGTATAATACATCGATATCCTCTCCCAGATATCCCCCTGGAGATCTCACTAAACCATTCGATCTGTAGTAATGATAATAAGAAGTATTAGGTGCTACAGGAATAATTGCTTCCAATCCGTCTACTCCTGTTGTAGCAGCAGCAATTGGCAAAGTACCATTATAAGAAGTACCTGTCATACCTACTTTACCGGTAGACCAATAGGCCTCTACTTTTTCATCGCCATAAGGTGTTTTATAGCCATCTGCCCTTCCGTTCAACCAGTCAATTACCGCTTTTGGCGCCAAAGACTCATTATCTCCTCCAACTGTAGGCGACCCTTGAGAAAGGCCAGTTCCTGGTGAAGAAGAATGTACTACAACATAACCTCTGGGTACCCAAAGATCAATCTGTGTACTTGATATAATCGGACGCTCTCCACGTCGCTGAACTTCCGGATGCTCATGAGGTTTAGGCGTTGCACCTAGTTCTTGTTTGACATCCCAAAAATACTTTTTATCGTTCGATGCCACTCCGGCAAAATACGGGCTCGTTATATAAACAACCGGTAACTTTAGCCCTTCGGTTTCCGTTTGAGGAGGTCTTGTTACATCGACATGCATTCTGTCTAATTTACCATCGCCATCGGTATCAAATTCTGTTTCTACCCATAAATCCTCTCTAATCCAGGTTTCCGGGTTATTAAATGCATCAACTACCTGAGCTTCCCCATCCTTAAATACAGGCTGAGCAGTTGCAGTTTTTCCTTTCTGTGCATAACCACTGAATACGGCAACAAATAAAAAAAACCGGACAAAGGTTTTAATATTCCATTTCATCATTTATATAAAAGTTTAAAGTTGATATTATTTTATTTAAGCATTTCAGGGGTCGCAACAGTTCTGAACCCTAAATGTTCCATCCCGGAATCTTCAGTGCTAGCCATTCGGGCACTGTTTCTATAACTTGCGCAATAAGATTCATTACATAAAAAAGATCCTCCTTTGATAACCTTTTCCTTTGCGTATGGATTTCTGGGGTTAAAAGGCTGGTCTGCTCCTTTAGGATTTTTCACTTCCCCTGCAACAATAAGTTCTTTGTAATAATTTACATTATACCAGTCCTGTGTCCACTCCCAAACATTCCCGGCCATATCGTAAAGACCAAAGGCATTTGGTGAGAAGCTTTGCACTGGTGCAAGTCTGTCAAAACCATCCTCTTCCGTGTTTGTTTTTGGAAACTCTCCTTGCCAGGTATTGGCGGCTGATTTTAGTTTTTCATCGTCCTTACCCCAACTAAACTTACTATTTAACTTGCCTCCTTTAGCGGCGTACTCCCATTCCGATTCCGTAGGTAAGCGGCGTCCGGCCCATTTACAATAGGCCAAAGCGTCTTCATAGGCAATATGAACAACGGGGTAATTATCTTTTCCTTCTATAGAACTTCCAGGTCCTCTCGGATGACGCCAATCCGCCCCAACTTTCCATTCCCACCACTGGTAAAAATCGTCGAGATTGGTTACAGTATATGTTGTCCCTTTAAACAATAAAGAGCCCGGTTGTAATATAGAATCATGAGGTTTAGGTGTGCCGGGGGGCACTTGCTTTTTCATCTCCTCCCAATCAATTTTTCTTTCGGCAACGGTTACATAACCAGTGGCCTCCACGAACTTCTTAAACTGAGCATTGGTTACTTCGGTAATATCGATAAAAAAACCATCTACGCTAACCGGATGTGCAGGCTTTTCATGTTGAAGAGCCAGGTTGTCATTATCGTATGCTCCCTGGGTAAATGAACCACCCGGAATCCACACCATTCCTTCAGGCGTTTCAGGCTTCGATTTTTCATTATCAACAGCCTTATTTACAGCGGAATTTTCAACAACATTTTCATCATTATTTGCTTTTTTACCTTTACAAGCTATGAACGTCAAAAGTAAAAATGTAAGAAATACCTTATTCATTATTTTCATTTAAAATGTTATTTAGCGCCAAAATAGTCAAAATGTATCAACTATCGTTACTGATATGATAATTATGTCCTAAATTCTTGACTTGTAAGATTTTTATGGTTATATTCTGCTCTCATTATGTTTAATTAAACACCGGATCAATGAAATTGATAGATGTAAAACGCAGGACAAGATTAGAAAAAAGGTACACCAAAAAAATGGGAAACTTTACCACCCGGGTGACCTATATCAAAAAGCACATTTTGGGGTTTCCGGTTAAAACATTACATAAGTATCGAGAAACCTATTACGGTAAAGTAAAAGACTGCGAAGATTGCATTTTAGCAAAATAAAAAAAGAGCCTCGAAAGGCTCTTTTTTTATTTGATTAGGTTGTGAATATTAGTTGTTATCCACTTCTTCTTTAATTTCTTCGATAGTATCTTCTACCTCATCTGCTGCTTCTTCTACTTTATCACCAACTTCATCAGCTGCTTCTTCAATAGCGTCACCAGCATCTTCGATTGCCTCTTCTACCTTTTCTTTATTTGATTTTTCTTTACAGCTAACGGTTACTACTGAAAGTCCCATTAACAATACTAATCCTAATACAATCTTTTTCATAAAATATTCTTTAAGTTAATTTCATATTTCTACTATATATACGGCCTTTACTAAAAAAAAGTTTATGAAGTAAGAATTAAAGTTGTGCAGAGGCAACTTCTGCGCTTCTATCAATCTTTTTTACAAGTCCCTGAAGCACCTTTCCAGGACCAACTTCTGTAAATAAGCTTGCTCCATCTGCAATCATATTTTGTACACTTTGGGTCCATTTAACCGGTGCGGTTAACTGAGCTATTAAATTTTCCTTTATTTGGTTTGGATCTGTTACCGCAGTAGTCGTGACATTTTGATATATCGGACAATCCGGTTGCTTAAAACTGGTAGCCTCAATTGCAGCGGCTAACTCTTCTCTTGCAGGCTCCATTAGTGGAGAGTGAAATGCACCACCTACGGGTAGCACTAATGCTCTCTTAGCTCCAGCCTCTTTCATTTTTTCACAAGCAATGTTAATCGCTTCCACCGCTCCTGAAATCACCAATTGCCCCGGGCAATTATAGTTAGCAGGAACTACAATTCCATCTACGCTTGCACAAACCTCTTCAACAACCTCATCGGCCAGTCCTAAAACAGCTGCCATGGTACTAGGGCTAAGCTCACAAGCCTTTTGCATTGCTAAAGCTCTTTGCGAAACTAATTTTAAGGCATCCTCAAAACTTAAAGTCCCGTTCGCTACCAATGCAGAAAATTCACCTAAAGAATGCCCTGCTACCATATCAGGCTTAAAAGTTTCTCCTAAGACCTTACTTAAAATTACTGAATGTAAAAAAATGGCCGGTTGAGTAACTTTGGTCTGCTTCAAATCCTCCGCAGTACCTTCGAACATTATATCTGTGATCGAAAACCCTAAGATATCATTGGCTTTATCGAACAATTCCTTTGCAAGTTCTGATTGTTGATACAGATCTTGACCCATTCCAACAAACTGGGCACCCTGACCCGGAAATACATATGCTTTCATAATCTAAAAATTATACATTTAACACCCCTCAAACAACAGGCATGCTTTTATTTTTTTAATTCAATATTAAACGCAAAAATAATATTAATAAATAAAAGAACTATTTGAATAGCTCTAAACTTAACAATTGTAACCATTCAGGCTCTCAACAAAGCATTTTATCAAATTCATAATTACTGGTAGGTAATTTTATTAATTAATTAAAAAAATGTTAAATTGGACATCTGTTAATCAACCAAAATAATTCTTATAAGCAATCACCTACCCTCAATCTTTCCATAAAGGCAGTGGTTCTTTAAGGTTTAAAATTTGTTTTTAATGAAGAATAATCAAGACTTTTTAAACCATGAAAACTTCTATTTAAAGCTTAATAGCGGAGATAAATCTGCCCATGAACTCTTATTCAAACTTTATCAAAACAAACTTATGTGTATTGCAAAATCATACATAAGCAATAAGGAAGATGCGGAGGAAATTGTTCAGGATGTGTTCATAAAAATTTGGAATAACAAGTCTAATATTTCTATAAAAAACAATCTTAATGGATACTTATTTACATGTACCAAAAACCTATGTTTAGATTATTTAAAAAAGAAAAAAAGAAAAATTAACAGGGAAGGAAGAGTTCTTCAACTTGAAGCTGTAGTGAATTACAATGCCTTAGCAGATGAGGGTTATTCTGAATTAATTGAACAAGAATTGAACATACAAATTGAAAAAGCTATTGAGCAACTACCGGAAAGATGTAAATTAATTTTCTCTAAAAGCAGGTTCGAGGGAATGAAGTATCGCGAAATCTCCGATGAATTAAATATATCTATTAAAACCGTTGAACATCAGATAGGAAAAGCCCTAAAGGTAATGCACCTTCATCTCAAGGATTATTTAACTGCAATTGTATTTTTTTTACTATTCAAATAAGGGTGGTTTAACCATATGGCGTCTTTAATAGTAAAGACACCATACAAATGAACCAAAATCAATTAAAAAAATATATTAATAACGACCTCTCGGAAACTGAAAAGGAAGAGGTGTTAAACTGGATTAACAGTGACGTTCGTCATCAAGAGTTATATAATCAACTTAAGACTGAACACACTCTTCATTTATTAAAACAAGAACAACATTCAACTTCAGACTATTCTTTTATCACAAAAAAGAAAAAACGAAAACAGTTTAAGATTTATGCAGCTGCTGTAACCATACTGGTGTTATGCATCGTTTCTATCAAATACTCATCAAGTATACTTGAACAAGGCGTACTCCCTAATTTAGTTTCAGTAACTAACATCAACGGAGCGCATAAAAATGTCACCTTACCAGATGGAACCTCTGTTACTCTAAATTCCAACAGCTCCATAAGCTACCCGGAAAAATTCAATGACTCTGTCAGGTATGTAAACTTATCCGGGGAGGCTTATTTCGATGTTCAGCACAATCCAAACAAACCTTTCATAGTTGATGTGAACGGTATTGATATTCGGGTATTAGGAACGTCCTTCAATGTAAAAGCCTATGACGAAGACCAAAAAGTTGAAACTACTCTGGTAAGCGGTAAAGTAGAAATTTGGGATGATTCTAAAGAAAAAAACCTTACGCTCAGTCCTTCAGAACGAGCCACATTCAATAAAAAGAAACAAAATCTAAGAAAAGAGAAGGTTAATTCTGATGATATTATAGCATGGAAAGAAGGAAAACTAATTTTCAAACAAGTTCCTTTAAAACATGTTATAAAGGATTTAGAAAGAAAATATGGGGTTGATATAACCGTTAAATCCAGAGATCTTAATAACTATAAATACACCGGTACATTTAATAACCTCACTCTGGATGAAACTTTGGACATCCTGGAGATATCACTATCAATTAATTACACTAAAAGCAATAAGAAGATAATCATTAGTAAAAAACCAATCACTGAATGAATTAAAAACAAAAAGAGCGTGCGCCACACACGCTCTTCTATCTAACCATTATTAATAACAGTTAAATTAATTAAACTTCACAAAATTATGAAAAAAAAAGGCTCTATTGGATGTATATCCAAAATACCTATCATTCGTCTTATGAAGATTTATACGATCTTATTATGCATAACAATGGCACGAATATTTGCCTTGGACGGCTATGCCCAGAATATCTCATTGGACTTCACGAATTCGGAACTGGAAAGTATCTTTTCCGACATTGAAAACAAAAGTGACTTTAACTTCATTTACAGTAATAACCTTGTGGATGTTTCAAAGAAAACATCTATTAAGGTTGTCAATGAAAAATTAGCTGATGTTCTAGAAAAGCTCTTCGCAAAAACAAACATCAAATATCGTATAATCGAGAAACATATAGTTTTATATCCGGAGAACTCTGAATCAAAAAACAATGAATTAAATTCAAGCATTGAAAGCAGTATAAATTTGGCCGAAATGCTGGACCGAATTGATCCTGAAAGAATTACCCAAATGATCACAGGTTCGATGCAGAATCAAGTGACAGGAAGGGTTGTTGATGCCTCTGGCATTCCTCTTGCAGGCGTATCCATTATCGTTAAAGGAACTACCAATGGAACTTCTACTGATTTTGATGGAAATTACACCTTAAACGTTGCGGGAACAAATCCTATTCTCGTATTCTCTTACGTGGGTTTTAAGTCAGTAGAACGCCCGGTAAACAATCAAAACGTCATTAATATCTCCATGGTTGAAGACGCTGCTCAACTGGATGAAGTTGTTGTAGTCGGTTATGGCACTCAAAAGAAAATTAACGTTACCGGATCTGTTGCGTCTATCAAGGCTGAGGATGTGGTAAAAACCCCTACTTCTAATGTGAAGGGACTTATTATAGGTCAGGTACCAGGTGTTATAACGAATCAAACTCCGGGATTACCCGGACAAGACAATGTCGATTTAAGCATTCGAGGTTTCGGTAATCCTTTAGTCATCGTAGATGGAGTGGAGTCTTTTTTAGACCGGATCGACCCTAATGATATTGAGAGCATTTCGATTCTAAAGGATGCCTCGGCTGCTATTTATGGTGTGAGAGGTGGTGATGGTGTAATTTTGGTAACCACAAAAAGAGGTAAAGCCGGAAAAACTCAAGTAAATTATCATGGGTATACGGGGGTTCAAAAAGCCGTGAAATTTCCAGAACCTGCATCGGCTGCAGCATATATTCAAGCTAAAAGAAATGGAATTTTCAATGTTCAATACGATCCGCAGGATCCAAACGCTGCTATCAACTATGGTGATTTTACCGAAGAAAGGCTTGAACAATACCAGTCTGGTGAATTAACCAGTTACAACTGGGTTGATGCCCTATTAAAAAATGGGGGTGCACAACTTGCTTCCCACAATATAAGCGCCAGTGGAGGATCGGAAAAAGTAAGGTTCTATACTTCTTTGGGAACGCTTAACCAGGATGGAATTTTTAAAGGAGATTATAGTTATAAAAAGCTAACCATTACCAATAATTTAGATGCAAAACTAACCGAAGATCTCAGCTTAATCCTGAACAGTTCATATATCGATGAGACCAGAGATTATGCTGCCTTTGGTGTTGGAACCATTTGGAATGACCTAAGAACATCACAACCTTTTTATCCTACTGCACTTCCTGATCCGGATAAAGTTCCTTACAGTGGATTTACAGAACGTTCACCCATTGCCAGAACTCAGAAAAGATTTGGAGGGTACAATTTTACTACTTTAGAAACTCTTGCTGCTGCTTTAGAACTTAAATATGAAATTCCTTTTGTAGAAGGACTAACCATTGGTGCAAAAGCCAATGTCCGAAATCGACGTATCTATTTTGAGAATCTGGAAAAAACATATGGTGTTTATCGATATGATCAGGACACAGATGAATATTCTCTTGTATCTACCGTAAATCAGAATCCATCCTTTTCAAAAGGTTTTACAAATAGCGGTTCCGATCCTAGTGTAAGATTATTATCGCGATTCTATGCGGATTACAACAATAATTTGGGAGATCATAATTTTGGAGCCCTGGCCTTTATAGAACAAGAAGATAATGAGATCAACACTTTAAGTGCCACCCGGAGGAATTTATTATCGGATGATGTTCCGACCATTACTGCGGGTGATGACGGCTTAACTACTACAGGAGGGAATGGTCAACCGGTTGAATACTCGCGAATTAGTATCGCTGGTAGATTTAATTATTCCTTCAAAGAAAAATACCTTTTGGAAGCTACCCTTCGAGCTGATGCAAGTTCTAAAGTTTCACCAAATGTTCGATGGGGTTATTTCCCTTCTATTTCCCTTGGCTGGAATATTGCCAAAGAGAACTTTATGAAAAGTTCACCGTTTAATGAGCTAAAACTAAGACTTTCATATAGTGAAACCGGTAAAGATGATAATATAGGTAATACCACATTTGATTATTTAACGGGATATAATGAACTAAATACAGTTTATTATTTAGACGGAAACCCGGTAACCAATATCGTAACAGCAGGATTGGTAAACCCTTATTTAACCTGGGTTAATGTATCATTATATAATGCAGGGTTGGATTTTAGCTTAGATGGCGGAAAATACTATGGGAATTTCGATGTTTTTTACAGGGTTCGGGAAGGACTTGTTGGCCCTGCAATTGAGGATGTTCCTTCTACTTTTGGAGCCGACTTACCATTGGTAAATATTAATTCCCGTAACGATCATGGTTTTGAAATCCTTGCCGGTTATAAAGGAAGTATCGGAGACTTTAAAATTGATTTATCAGGTACTTTCAGTTACGCCAGAGAACGTTATCAGGATATCCAGGAAAATATTGATGCCAGTGACCCCAACCAGGTAAGAATTGACCAATTGAGCGGACGCTATGTAAACAGAACATTCGGATACATCTCAGATGGATTGTTCAATACCCAGCAAGAAGTAGATGAATATCTAGGTGCACACACCATTGAAACCATAAATGGCTCACCAATGGTTGGAGATATCAGATATAAGGATGTAAGTGGTCCGGATGGCTCTCCAGATGGTATTATAAACAGGTTTGATGTTCGTGAAATAGGATATGGCGAAAACCCTGATATTAACTTTAGTTTGAATACAAGATTCTCTTATAAGAACTTTTCTTTATCCATGTTATGGCAAGGTGCTTCACTATTTGATGTTAGAGGCACAGGACTTTACAGAGCTCCTTTCAATAACGAACAGGTTCCCCTGACGTTACATACCAAATATAGCTGGACACAAGATCCTAATAATCCTGGCATTGGTAACAATCCAAATGCCCAATTACCAGCTTTTAACAATGACGGGAGTCGCGTATGGAACGATACGTTTTCTGATTTCTGGTTAAAAGACGGAACCTTTCTTCGTCTAAAAACAGCAACTTTTGCATATCAAATGCCTAAAAGATCTTTAGAAATCTTAGGACTGAACAATTTAGAGTTTTATGTGACCGGGGATAATTTATTTGCCCTAACCAGATTAGGAATGTATGAAGACCTTTTAGACCCTGAGCAAGCCTTTAATAATTCGGGCTACTCCTTACCTCTTCTGAGAACCTATACATTCGGAGTTAGATTAGGTCTGTAAAAGTTATTTTTTGAATTAATAATAAAGAATTCAATCATGAGAAAAATATTTATAATTACAACCATATTAATTACATGCTTTAGTTGTGAAAAACAACTTACCAAGGAAGCACCGTTCATTTCTGAAAATGTAGTTTTCGAGTCTGAAAACTTAACGGAAGCATATATCGCGGATATTTATTCAAGATCGGCTTTTCAAGTAGCCTCTAATGAAAACATGGGACTTATATCAGCGGTAGGAGCTGAACACATCAACTTTGCAAACTGGCAGACCCCTAACAATGCATTTATCAGGTTATACTCTGAAGAAACGGGTCCTGGGCCGCTGGATCGATGGAACTTTTTCAACATAAGAAACATGAATTATTTATTGGAGAATATCGAATCCAGTGAAACCCTTAGTCAAGAATACATTCAAGCTAAAAAAGCAGAAGTGAGATTCCTGAGAGCTTATGATTATTTTGAAATGGTAAAAAGATTTGGCGGTGTTCCCATTGTAACCAAAGTTCAAAATCAAAGTGACCCGGAAGCGGAGCTCTATGTTTCAAGAAACACGGAACAAGAAGTATATGACTTCATTTACAACGAAACGCAGGCCATCCTCGACAATTTTGACAACAGTGCTGTAGGCGCCGATGGAAGAGTGGATAAGTACACGGTTCTTATGTTACAAAGCAGAGCAATGTTATATGCCGCCAGTATTGCTAAAAATGGTGAAGAAGGACCCAATGGCGTTACAGGAATTCCCGGAAACTTAGCCAATTCATATTATCAAAAAAGTTATGATGCTTCAATGGAAGTGATAAACTCCGGTATGTTCAGTTTAATTAATGCGGGAGATGACAAGGTTAGCAATTATGCTTCCATTTTTTTAACTGAAGGGTCAAGTAATCCAGAAACCATTTTCGCCGAAGTTTTTGAACCTGTAATTAAAGGACATAATTTAGATTTATTGGCAACGCCAGCAGGTTTTAATGCCACCTGGAATTCTAACTTCCCTGTTTTATACGACTTTGTGGAACTTTTTGACTTTACGGATGGCAGGTCTGGTAAAATTGACAGATCGTTATTCAATTCGGAAACTGAGTGGGATATCAACGATTTTTTCGGAAACAGAGATCCAAGGTTTAGAGCCTCTGTTTTTTATCCAGAATCTGAATGGCAAGGTGAAAGCGTATGGTTCCATAACAACACCATTTTGTCTGATGGAACCAAAGTGAATAGCACCACGCAAACTATCACCAGGATAGATGGAACAGAAATGCCCCAGGCAAGTGAGCCTAGAAACCGTAGAAACACTGCGCTTTTACTTAGAAAAAGGGTCGATGAGAACAATCCTGATCCCTCCGCCGGACAATCTGGCCAGGACTTCATAGTTTTCAGATATGCAGAAACCTTATTAAACTTTGCTGAAGCTGCTTTTTATTTAGGCAATACGGGTGAAGCACTGGATGCTATAAATCAAATCAGGGAAAGGGCAGGTATGCCTTTAAGAATAGGTATTACAGAAGACAATATTCGTCAAGAAAGACAAGTGGAGCTTTGCTTCGAAAATCACCGCTTTTGGGATTTAATCAGGTGGAGAATTGCAGATCAGTATTTAGATCAGGTAAGAACCAGAGGTCTTGTATATAGTTATAACTTAGATTCAAACAAATATATTATAACCTTAAAAAATGCCGAAACACAGATTCGTTCTTTTGGGCCGGAAAGATACTATTTACCTTTTGCACAAGGTCGATTAGCAGACAATCCAAATTTAGTTCAAAACCCGGGGTATTAATTTATATAGTAAAAAGCCTTCGCGATTGCGAAGGCTTTTTATTTTAATCTTCTTTATACCAGGATGCATACTTTACATAATTATTAGCAATCCGTTCAATTTCTCCTTTAGTTAAATCCGGACTTACATCTTTAACTTTTCTGGCTGGGACACCAGCATAAATACTACCTGACTCTACATGAGTATTTTGAGTTACTACAGCTCCCGCTGCAATGATACTATTACTTTCCACTACACAGTTATCCATAACTACACTTCCCATTCCTATTAGAACATTATCATGAATGGTACAACCGTGTACAATGGCATTATGCCCTATGGATACATTGTTACCTATAGTCGTTGGATGTTTTTGATACGTACAATGAATTACTGCTCCATCCTGTACGTTGACCTTATTACCCATTTTTATAAAATGAACGTCGCCCCGAATTACCGCATTATACCAAACACTACAATCATCGCCCATTACTACATCGCCCACAATAGTGGCATTTTCAGCTACATATGTATTCGTTCCCAGTACTGGTTTTTTGCCGTTTATTTCCTTTATTATCATTGCTCTTAATTTTTAATCTTAATGATTTCCAAATATATATAATTAGGATAGTTTGATTTTGTAGTTTTGCATAAAATTAGATGATTATGAGTAAGGTAACGATAAAGATTCAGCCGACTAACAGGCCGGCTATAGTTAAGTTTGAGGCTAATGTATTTCTAACCAAACATAAAAATTACGAATTCAAAAATATTGACGAGGCAAAGGATTCTCCATTAGCACAGCAACTTTTTTATTTACCCTTTACAAAAACGGTATATGTTTCTGGAAACTTCATTGCTATTGAACGTT
Source organism: Zhouia amylolytica (assembly GCF_900116365.1). GTDB lineage: Bacteria > Bacteroidota > Bacteroidia > Flavobacteriales > Flavobacteriaceae > Zhouia > Zhouia amylolytica. The sequence goes on from NZ_FPAG01000009.1 coordinate 32,755, forward strand.
ATGATATTGTTGAATGGGCTGATGTTCAAAATGAAGTTGCTGAACAAATTGAAGCGTATTTAAATTCAGGGCAGCCAGTTGTTATAGAAGACACAGAAAACAAAAAAGTGCCTGTTTCTATTTATGCAGAGAACACTCCAAATCCGGCGGTAATGAAATTTGTTGCGAATAAAAAGCTGGTGTTATCTCCATTCGAATTTAAGAATATCGATGATGCAAAAGACGCCCCTTTAGCAAGTGCTCTTTTCCATTTCCCATTTGTTAAGGAAGTATTTATTGACGAAAATTATGTTTCCATTAGCAAATATGACATGGCTGATTGGAATGACATCGCTCAGGAATTAAGAGAGTTTATTCGAATGCATATAGAAGAAGGGAAAGAAATTATAACTGAAGCTTATTCAATTCAAAGTCAGAAAGAAAATAAATCAGCATCTGTGGCTTCAGATATTACTGATCTTGATGACACCTCTCAACAAATTGTTGACATATTAGAAGAATACGTGAAACCTGCTGTTGCCAGTGATGGTGGTAATATTGTTTTCAAGTCTTACGATGAACAAAGCAAAACGGTTAGCGTTATCCTTCAAGGTGCTTGTAGTGGCTGTCCATCTTCAACAATCACGCTAAAGAATGGAATTGAAACCATGCTAAAAAATATGATGCAGGATAAGGTCAATGAAGTTGTAGCCATTAACGGATAATGACCACTGCTTTCTTTAGAAAAAATAATAAAAAGGGCTCCGAATCATGGAGCCCTTTTTTATTTATTATTTTTATTTTTTAATCGTTTTATAGTCTTCATTAAACTCATTGAAAAGCTGCAGAAGATTTATACTTGCCGAAATCAGGTCTTTTGTTTCCAGAAGTAATCCGAAATAAAGCTTTGTGTTTTTCGGACTGGTTTCCGTGCTTCTTATTCTATCAATTTGCTTTTGAATTAATTGAGACACATGATCCAGCAGCTCCTTTTTTCCCTCAATAACGTTCTCTATATTATCGAACGATTCATTATTAAAATCTAATTCTATTTGTTCAAACAAAGGTTTTAATTTATTATCGATACTTTTTAAATCCCGAATCTGATTAAATTTCAAATTCTTATGATTGTTATTAACATGAGAAAAACTATTCTTTACGATATAACCAATAGATTGTACCATATCCTGCAGATAATCAAGGACCAGGATGTAAAACTTACTTGAAGCTACCGAGTTATCATCTAAAGATTTTATAAAATAAAATAAATCACCTTTAAGATCGTCTATCTCATTCTCAAGTTTTCGCAAGTTTTTCTTGTTCTTTTTAAGTTTACTTAAATCCTGTAAACCCAGGTTATCAATAACATTACTGTACAGTCTATTAAGTTTAATTATTACTTCAGAGATATTCCCAGAACTTTCTGTTATAATTTCATTTATGGTAATTAAATCCGACCTATCAAATTTTCTGGCAGCTTCCCGTTCTTTGATCTTTCTTTTATACACGGAATAACTTCTGATAAGTACCAAGGTAGCCAACAACAATAAAGCTATTAGAGCCAGAACACCTCCTTTGAACATCACAAATGCGAAAACAGCTGCCGCAATAAATGCAATAATTGCCGTAGCAAACCACCCTCCAATTACATTAAAAACTCCTGCTACTCTATAAACAGCGCTTTCACGCCCCCATGCTTTGTCAGACAATGAAGACCCCATTGCCACCATAAAAGTTACATAGGTAGTAGACAAGGGGAGCTTAAGTGAGGTTCCTATTGCAATTAATATTCCTGCCACTACCAGATTCACAGAAGCCCGGACCATATCAAATGCAGGTTCCTGATCTTCTCCTTTTGCCTTCTTGGATATAGGCTTTTCAAAACGTGAGGCTATGAAACGACTCATTTTTTTGGGTAGTATAAAAATAAGCACCTGATTAAAGTTCACTGCTGCTCTAACCATTAATCTCGATAAAAAGTTGGGCTCGAATCGTTCATTAACATCATCCTGGCTCGATAAATTAATTTCGGTTTCTGTTACTGTTTTGGCCTTTTTAGACAACCAAAGTGTCACGACCATAACAAGTCCTGCTAAAAACAAAAACACCGAAGGCGTTTTTACTTTTCCGGACAATGTTGCCATGGAAAATAATTCAGGATTCATTCCTGAATCTACCCATAATTGAAAAGATTGCCAGGCAGCAATTGGAACTCCTATAAAATTTACAAGATCATTTCCCGCAAAGGCTAAGGCTAAAGCAAAAGTCCCTATTAAAATAATCACCTTCAAAATATTCCATTTCATGACCATGATAAAGAAATATGATATGATCGTCCAAAACAAAAAACCTAAGCTAATTATCTCTAACTGATGCGCATCAATCCATCCCAATGTTTCAGGAGAAATAAAGGATACACCTTTTAAGCCTTTAATCAGAATGAAATAGGTTAATGCGGTTATTGCAACGCCTCCAAATACCCCACCATACAATTGTAAATTCTTATGGTATCTAAAGGAAAAAATTAATCGTGAGATGTACTGAATAAAAGCTCCTACACTAAAGGCTATGACCACTGACAACAAAATTCCGAATATAATTTGAGCTGCTTTACTGGTATTTATATAATTCAACAAATCAGTGACACTACCTCCATCAGCATAAATTTTAAGTAATGATATGGAAACTGCAGCACCTAACAGTTCAAACACAATGGATACGGTAGTAGACGTTGGTAGTCCTAAAGAATTAAACAGATCAAGCAGAAGTATGTCACTTATCATTACAGCCATAAAAATGATCATTATTTCATTGAAATAAAACTGCTCAGGGTTAAAAATGCCCTTTCTTGCCACTTCCATCATACCACTCGAAGAAACCGCCCCAATTATAATCCCTACACTTGCCACGATCATAATTGCCTTTATTGGGGCTGCCTTAGACCCAATTGCCGCATTTAAAAAATTGACGGCATCATTACTGACACCAACTACTAAATCGATTACAGCGAGCACAAAAAGTGCCACCAGCATTATCAAATATATCTGATCCATAAAATTACTTTACCTGTTGCAAAAGTCTATTAACAGCAGGAAAACTACGTTAAGTCAATGTTATCAAAACATCACTTAGAAATGAACTATAGTGCTGAATAATAAACATTTAAACCCTATTCACTTTTCATTTTTTGAAATAAAAACAGTAACTTTAAAGGAAATGGTTTAATCACTAAAAAAACATCAATTATGGCACTTTTAAAGGTTATCGAGATTTTAGCGAACTCTGAAAAAAGTTGGGAAGATGCTACCCAAAAAGCAGTTAAACATGCATCCAAAACGGTTAACAATATTCGATCAGTTTATGTAAATGAACAAAGCGCCACGGTGAATGGCGATTCAATCGATGAATATCGTGTTAATGTAAAAATCACTTTTGAAGTGAAATAACAACATCCTGACAAACGGGTGTTCCTATAACTTCACACCCGTATTTTCTTCTTTCAAAAAGCTTATTTAACACTGTAATAAAGATTTTACATCTTATTTGCATATTTTTGCCTTACTTAAAATGTTAATTAATTCTCTACAGCATGGATATAAATCAACTCACTGAAAAAATTGATTGGAATTTAATAATGAACTATGGTATTAAGCTCATTGGAGCAATTCTGGTATGGATTATTGGATCTTGGCTAATTAAAAAGGTAATGAAGCAAGTCTCCAGGATTATGGATCATAGGGATTATGAAATAAGTTTAAAGAAATTTTTACTGAATCTAATATCCTGGACATTAAAGATCGTTTTAATTCTTGCTCTTTTAGGAACATTAGGAATTGAAACAACTTCATTTGCTGCCATCATTGCAGCCGCCGGTTTAGCTATTGGTATGGCCCTGCAGGGTTCTTTGGCTAATTTTGCAGGTGGTACGCTCATAATGATTTTTAAACCCTTTAAAATTGGTGATTTTATAGAAGCGCAAGGGGTTTCAGGAACTGTAAAAGAAATCGGGATATTCACTACCACTTTAAATACTTTTGGAAATCAACTGGCTATTATCCCCAATGGCAAGCTTTCTAATGAAAATATTATTAATTATAGTGCTGAGGAAACCAGAAGAGACAACCTAACTATCGGAATCGATTATAGTTCTGATATTAAGAAAGCAAAAGAGGTTTTATTAGCCATTGCAGATGATCATCCTAATATTATGAAGGATCCAGCTCCTCAGGTATTTGTGGCGGAACTTGCTGACAGCTCTGTTAATTTCACCTTTAGATTCTGGGCTAAAAATGCAGACTTCTGGGATTGTCATTTTTATGCAATCGAAGAGGTTAAGGCTCGATTTGATAAGGAAGGTATTGAAATCCCTTATCCTCATCAGGTAGAAATACAAAAGAAAGGATAGCTACTCGAAGGGGAAGTTATTTTATAAATAAACAGCGATCTATTTGAAGATAGATCGCTTTTTTTATGGCTATTATCAAAACAAAATAAGCTGAAAATGACTAACTTGTAGGAAAGTAACCTAAAACATCAAACATTATGAAATTAGAAGATTGGTTCGATCAGGGGATTGATTGGAATCTTATGGTTGACTATGGAATTAAAATTGCTGGTGCCATAGTCATTTGGATTATCGGTTCGTGGATCGTTAAAAAAATTGTCAAAGGGGTTGACGCCTTAATGACCAAAAGAGCTTATGAAATTAGTTTACGTAAATTTTTGGTAAACTTACTGAAATGGGTCCTCATAGCCTTATTAGTTATTGTTGTTTTGGGCACCATAGGTGTGGAAACTACATCTTTTGCTGCTATTATAGCTGCAGCGGGTTTAGCCATTGGTTTGGCTTTACAGGGTTCGCTTGGAAATTTCGCCGGCGGGGCTCTTATAATGATTTTTAAACCAATAAAGGTTGGTGACCTTATTGAAGCACAAGGAGAATTAGGAGTAGTCAACGAAATACAAATCTTTACTACCATTCTAACCACGCCGGATAATAAAACGGTAGTTATTCCTAACGGACCATTATCCAATGGTAATATCAAAAATTATTCTAAACTAGGTAAACTCCGCGTTGACCTTACTGTGGGGGTTGCATATGACTCTGATATCAAGCAGACGAAAGACGTTCTGATGGAAGCACTGACATCGAACCCTAAGGTTTTAAAGGAACCAGCTCCTACCATTGCTGTTTCTGAATTAGCGGATAGCTCTATTAACTTTGCCGTAAGGCCATGGGCCACTACTGCTGATTATTGGGATGTCTATTTTGGTTCTCTGGAAGCATGTAAAAAAGCCCTTGATGTGGCAGGTATTGAAATCCCATTCCCTCATCAAGTGGAAATACGAAAAAATGTTTAACGTTTTTTAGGCTTCGTGACTACAAAATCTTTTAAGTAGTAAGGTTCAAAATAAGCTACGTTTTCAAAGTCGTTTATTTTGAACTTTTCTTCTGAAAGTTTTACCATTTCCCTCGCTGAAGGAACATGTTTTGAAGCTATAATATGGACATTGCTACCCTCAACCACGTCTTTACACTTTTCTGCACCCGGACCGAGAAGATATACCTTTCCTTCTTTATATTCTGAAAAGGAGTCTTCGGTAATAATTTCGGCTTTAGTAGCTCTTATTTCTCGATGGTTATTGTCAAATACAGCAGCATACACCTCCATCCTTCTTGCGTCTAACAAGGGGATAATTACTCCCTCATCAATTTCCAACTGATGCGACAAAGCTTCCAGCGTATTTAAAGCAATCAGAGGCTTATCTAAGGAAAAACAGAGCCCTTTGGCTGCGCTTACTCCAATTCTTAGTCCTGTATATGACCCGGGGCCTTTACTTACCGATATTGCATCGATATTATCAAAAGATAAAGAAGCATCTTTCAATGCTTCTTTTATAAATACATGTAACTTTTCTGAATGTGAATACTGGGCATCATCTTTTTCTACTAATGAAATTAGTTCTCCATTTATCCCAATACTAATTGAGCAATTGGTTGATGATGTTTCTATATTTAAAATGGTAGCCATACTTGCAAATAATCTGCAAGTTTATAACTCCTCCACAGGAATTCCAAAATAATATTCTAAAACTTTCAGTTTAAAGATGTAGTCATATTTAGCTCTAATGAGTTCTGCCTGAGCATTATCTAACCTGGCTTGTGCCTGACTAAAATCAAAACTGTTCATTAAACCTACATCAAAACGCTCTTTAGCATATTCATACGCCAACTCCCTTGCTTCTAATGTTTTTGAAGAAGCCTCAAATGTTTTAAAAGCACTTTGAGCATCATTCCAAACCTGATTTATGGTATTCTCTAAATCTAGTTTAGTTTGCTTAAGCATCAGCTCATTCCTTCTAACGTTAACTTCATTTCTTTTCACATTGTTCCTTGCTGCAAAACCATTGAATATTGGAACATTTAAAGAAACACCAAATGACTGTCCATCATTCATCCATAACTGATCTACAAAAGGCAAAGGACCTGCTACACCAAAAACAGGGGTTTGAGTCACTACGGCATCTCCTGTACTCTGGACAGTTCCTATTTGTGTTTGCGTAGTTTGGCCAGTAGCGACAGAACGGTCTTGATGGCTTACACGTGTATCGTACCCATAAAAACCAGTTAAGGTTGGCATCATTGTTCCTTTTGCAATTTTTAAATCCATTTCAGCGATCTCAACATTAGCCATTGAGAGTTTAACATCTCCTCTAAAGGTCAGTGACTTTTGATAAATCTCTTCAGGAGTAATTTCTGTTATCGTAGACTTAGGAATCATATAATCTTCATCGGCTACATCAAAATTTTCATAATCATCCAACAACAATAGTTGCGCCAGTGAAATTTTAGATAGTCTTAATGCATTTTCAGCATTGATAATTCGTTGTTCCTGAGTTGCTGCAGTCGCTTCAATTTCTAATAAATCTCCTTTAGGGAGCACTCCACTTTCAACAAGTTCCTGAGTTCTTTTCAGATCTTGTTCCGTAACGGCATATTGGGCTTTTTGAACCACCAAATTTTCTCTGTTAAATAAGATTTGAAGGTATCCATTAGCCACAGCTAATGATATATCATCTCTCATATCATCCATTTGGTACTGATTTGCTAAAATATTTAATTTTGAACGTCTCAGACGGTTTTGGTTTTGTAAGCCTTTAAAAATATCAACTCCTACACTCACTCTACCTGAGGTAAACTGGGTAGTAGCTGTACGCAATACACCCGTGGTTATATCCTGGTTTAAACCAACATTCCATGAATGCGAAGCGCTTCCATTTACTGATGGCAAGAAGTTCCCTACTGCATCAGACTTATCAATTTCAGCATTTTCAAGATCAAGTTCCGACTGTTGAATAGAGATATTATTTTCAATAGCATACTCGACACATTCCCTAAGGGTCCATTTCTTCACCTGAGCAGAAACCAAATAGGAGCACGACAGTAATAAAAGGGTTATTATTTTGACTTTCATGAAATCTATTTTTTCGAATTAGTTTAGTTGTTTTCAGCTTCCTTCTTTATAGGCTCTGTTTTATTCCAAACCTTAACTTTATCGCTTTCTGACAATCCAGATGTAATCTCTACATTAATACCATCCGAAATACCAACTTCTATATCTTTTCTTTCGAACTGCTGATCGCCAGTTTCAACTTCAACATATGGCTTTTCTGTTTCTTTATCATATTGAAGCAATGCTTCTTTAATGGCTAGTACATCTTCCTTTTTATCTAAAATAATAGAAGCGTTTGCACTATAACCAGCTCTTATAAAAGTACTATCATTAAGTTGTACCTCACCTTCGATTTTAAACTGTACTGCGCCTTGTTCTTCAACACCTTTTGGTGCTACAAATCGTAATGAAGCTTCAAATTCTTTATCCTGAATAGCACCAAAGCTCACTTTTAAAGGCATTCCCAATTCTAATTTTTCTACCTCTGCCTCATCTACCTGGCCTTCAAAAATCATTTGAGTCATATCAGCAATAGTAGCAATGGTGGTACCATCATTAAAATTATTTGCCTCAATAACTTGATCACCTTCTTTCACCGGAATTTCCAGTACAGTTCCTGTAACCGTGGCTCTAATATTGGTATTGGCTGTAGCAGAACCACCAGCAGAACCGCTCTTAATAATCTGATAATCATTTTGAGCATTGGTGAGTTCTTGTTTAGCCTGATTATACCTAAGTTCTATATCCAGGAACTCCTGGTTTGAAATAACTCCTTTATCAAAAAGTGTTTTATTCCTATTGTATTCAGCTTCTGCTGTATTTAAAGAAAACCTGGCGTTACTTACACGTCCGCGGGCACTAACCAAGGCTTGTTCATTTGGAACGACTTTAATGGTCGCTATGAGATCACCTGACTTCACTTTATCCCCTTCCTCAAGTACTATTTTATCTATAATCCCAGATATTTGAGGTTTAATTAGCACCTCGTCTTCAGGAACTACCTTTCCGGTAGCCACTGTTTTTTGCTCTATATCCGTTTTAAAAGGAGTCTCCGTTTCATAAACAATTGCAGACTTGCTATTGCTTTTAATAAAAAAGGCGGCTGCCCATAGTACACCCAAAATTAAAACTCCAATTCCGACGTATTTTAGAATTTTCATATGATTTGATTTACTTAATTGATGTTTAGGTTTGTATTTTATTATTCTTCTCTTAATGCATCTATTGGTTTAATACTAACAGCACGTTGCGCTGGAATAAGCCCGATTAATAACCCGAGCACAACCATGATCAATAATGCCCCTATTACATAAGGAATCGGCACTGTAGGATTGGTATACGGGAAATCTGTCATGTCTTTGGTCAAGGCGTTGATACCTGCCAATAAACCGGCACCTAAGACTATCCCAACAATTCCTGCTAACATGGTTAAGAAAACAGACTCCAGGATTATCTGGCTTCTCACTTCTTTAGGAGTTGCACCCAAAGCTCGCCTAACGCCCAACTCTTTGGTCCGTTCTTTAACGGTTATCAATAATATATTTCCGATTCCAACCACTCCAGCTATGATGGTCGCAATCCCCACAATTAAAGAGAGAAAGGTCATTCCTTTGGCAAAACCCATTATTCTTCCGAACATTTCGCCCAGATTGAAGGACCCAAAAGCTCTTTCATCTTCAGGATCAACTTTATGCACCCTCTTGAGGGTTGTTTTTATATCTTCCTCGACTTTTAACACATCTACATTTCGGTAAGCTGCGATTGAAAACCAATCTACATTCTCACCGGTATTGTACAGTTTTCGATACGTGGTAAAAGGGATATAAATATCGCTATCGCTTTCAAAGCCTCCTCCCGGGACAAATTTATGGACTCCTACGACTTGAAAATAGATATTATCAATCCTAATGTATTCTCCCAGCGGACTTTCGTCTTCTTCAAAGAGTTCCTTCTGGGTTCGTTCTCCTATAACGCAGACCTTCCTTTCGTATGTTATATCATCATCATTAATAAATCTTCCTCCATCATAGATTTTTTTAGTAGCTATTTTAGTAAAAACCGGAAAGTCTCCATAGATATTAAAACTACCTGTCTTCTGACCACGCACAATATTAGAACCGCCACCTCCAAACACTCCTTTAGCATTCCTGGGAGCAATAAACTCAATTTGTGGAACACGCTGTTGTAAAATCTCAGCATCCGATAATTTTAATTGTAAAGGTCTTCCTGTTTTGAAACCAGCATAAGGAATACTTGTTTGCTGCGCCCAAACGAACATACTATTCATGGCAACATTCTCAAATGCTCTTTCAAAACCATTATCCAGTCCTTTTGCTGAACCTGAAAGTGCTATATAAATAAAAATCCCCCAAAGTACTCCCACCATAGTAATAATGGTACGCAATCGGTTCTTTCCTATCGAACTGAAAATTTCTTGCCAGGTATCTCTATCAAAAACAAATCTAAACATATCTATTCGTCTCTTAGTGCAACTATCGGCTTAATTCTAGCGGCACGTTTAGCAGGAATATACCCTGCTATAGCTCCGGCAATAATTAAAATAAAGGTTGCCACGATTGCTGTATTAATATTTATATAAGGATTGGTTATAAAATAATCCTTTAGCGTATTTCCCAGTGAGTTTAATAATACCACACCAATAACCATCCCTATATATCCTGCGATGGTTGTTATGAAAACAGCTTCAAGGAGAATCATTGAAATAACAGCTCTTGGGGTTGCGCCTAATGCTTTTCGAACTCCTATTTCTTTGGTACGCTCTTTAACAATAAACACCATGATATTACTGATTCCAATAATACCTGCTATAATTGTTCCGAATGCCACAAACAAAACTATTAGCTGAAGAACTCCAGCAAATTGTTGATTTTGTTTTAATTGATCTGCTACATTACGAATGAAAATTGCTCTTTGATCTTCAGGGCTTATATTATGTTTTTCTTTCAGAAACTTATTCAAGCTTTTTTCAAAAGCCATAGCGCCGGGATACCCTATCTCTTGTTTAAATCCTAAAATTATTTGATCAACTTTATCTGTATTTTTCTCAATAAGTTGTCTGGTAGTATACGGTATATAAATATATCTTTCTTCATTATCTCCTCCATCGTCCTGAAAAACTCCGATCACCTTAAATGCACGACCGCCAAGGTCTATATATTTTCCGATGGCATTGGCAGTACCGAAAAGATCCTTTTCCACAAGTCGCCCTATAACTGCATAGCGGGTGCGCTCTAAAACATCATTTTCATTAAGATAACGGCCTTTCATCATTATAGTCTTTTCATTATACTGATGAGCAGGACCAACAGCTCTGGTGTTATAATTATTAGACTCGCCTTTATACTTCACCAAAGCACTTCTACTTATTCTTGGAGTTATATACTCCAGAAACATTGGAAAGTTTTTCTTTATATCATCAAGATCATCATTCTTGAATTCTATATTCCTATTAGACTTGAAACCTTTGTAAGGCATTGAAGTTCTACCGGCAAAAACGAAAAATGTATTGGTAGCATCGTCCATAAAAAACTCGTTAAAAGTGTTTTTAAGACCATTACCAAAACCATAAAGAACAACGAAGATTAAAATTCCGAGTGCTACTGTAAAACCAGACAAAAATGTACGAAGTTTATTTTTGCTAATGGTTTCAAAGATTTCTTTCCAAAGATCTCTACTAAACATATTCAGCAGCCATTACCTGATTAACCAATTCATCTTTTTCTATAACCCCATCTTTCAGATGTACAATTCGTTTACACATGTTAGCGATATCTGGTTCATGAGTAACTACTAAAATTGTATTCCCTTCTTGATTGATCTTTTGAATCAGATCCATCACTTCATAAGAAGTTTTACTATCCAAGGCTCCCGTAGGCTCATCTGCCAATAGAACTTTTGGTTCAGCCGCCATTGCTCTGGCAATTGCCACACGTTGTTTTTGTCCTCCTGAGAGTTCATTCGGGTGATGATATGCCCAATCCCTAAGTCCAACTCTTTCGAGATATTTCATAGCTTTATCCTGACGTTCTTTTCTGGGCATTCTTTGATAATACAAAGGCAGAGCTACATTTTCAAGAGCTGTTTTGTAGTTAATTAAGTTAAAAGACTGAAAAATAAATCCAAGGAATTTATTTCGATATTGGGCTGCCTTGGTTTCATTGAGATTTTTAATAGGAACTCCATCAAGCATATATGTGCCGGTGTCCATTGTATCCAGCATTCCCAATATGTTTAAAAGTGTAGATTTACCGGAACCTGAAGAGCCCATGATTGCTACCAGCTCTCCTTCTTTAACTGAAAAATTTATTCCTTTAAGTACATGCAGCACATTAGACCCCATTTTATAGGATTTGTGCAGGTCATTTATTTCAATCATGGTTAGTGTAGTTTTACCTTACAATTTAAGCACTTCTCAACAATTAAATAATAAAATAATGTTAAGAGCCTCAATCTTTTGTTCTACCCATAAGACTACACAACCCTATAAATGTTACATTTAAAGTGAAAAAATATTAAAAAAGCTTGTTACCCTTTTAATTTGCGGTATATGAAATAACCTAAGGCTCCCATCAAAATATAAGGGACTGCCATTAAATAGACAATACCATCGTTGATCGCCTCGGCTACCTCTTGCTTTTCTCCACTTTCCAGAACGGCTCTGCACATAGCACATTGAGCGTCTGCAACGGCAGGAACAAGCAACAAAAACATAATAACCAACACTAACTTCTTCATGGAAAACTCTTTATTACAAATTTAAGCATAATAGGGCGAAATCATTAAATAGACCACCACTCCTGTAATAGCCACATACAACCATATTGGAAAAGCTATTTTTGCGATCTTCTTATGTTTATCAAAAACCCTGGCCAAAGCCCTTACATAGGTTATCAACACCAATGGAATAATTGCTATCGAAAGAACTATATGGCTAATTAAAATAAAGAAATACACATAGCGTATGGCTCCTTCACCACCAAAAGGAGTAGAATCGGAGGTCATGTGATAGGCGACATACATTACCAAAAAACTAACAGATAGTGCAATACATAATTTCATAAGATTTTCATGTAATTTCACTTTACCATTTTTTATGGCAAAAAACGCCATAATCAGAACGCATGCAGTTATCCCATTAATGGTTGCATAAATTGGTGGTAAAAAGGATAAAGGTTCTACATTAAAACCATAATCTTTCAGTTTAACGCCAAATAAAATTGCCACCACCAATGGAATAGCAATTGACAGGATTATAATCCACTTATTATATTTTTTCTCAACAGTCGTTACCTCACTCATGCGCTACTCGTTTAAAAGTTGTTTAATGTCTTCTTTAAGTAATTCTATATCTCCACCATCTCCATTTTCGCCTACTCCATCATAATACACCTTAGGATTGCCAAACTGATCTGTTCTACAAGTGATATTTCCCTCTTTATCAATTAAAGCAAAAAGTCCTGAATGCTCAAAACCACCTTCTACATTGGCATTTTGCCCAGCATAAAGGTTAAAACCTGTATTGGACAAGCCATAAATCATTTCACGATCTCCCGTTAGTAAGTTCCAGTTCGGATGGGTAATACCATATTTCTGAGCATACTCTTTTAACACTTCGGGGGTGTCGTTTTTAGGATTTATGGTAAATGAGGCCACTCCAAAATCATTCTCATTACGGAAGGACTCCTGTAACTTCAGCATATTTGTATTCATGATCGGGCAAATGGTAGGACACGTAGTAAAAAAGAACTCTACAACATACACTTTACCAGCATAATATTTATCAGAAATCGTATCATTGTTCTGATTAATAAATGTGAAAGCAGGGACTTTACCTAATTTGACTAACTCAGCCTTTTTTTGACCAACCTTATGGCGGTCTTCATCAACCACATCATTATCTTTAATTCTGTTTACAATCTCCGGGATAAAGATGATTCCGAATATCAGAATAACCAATCCAACCCATATATATGATTTGTTTTTCACAATCTAAAATTTTATTAATTATCGCTTATCCACTTTTTTTAAATACGAGTCTCTCTTACCTGACTGTTCTTCGTCATTCTTCTTAAGAGCCATCCTGTATTCGGCAAGAACTATTTTAATGTCATCAATCATTTTATTATTGATCTCAGCTACAGAGGTCGTATTATAGCCATAAAGGACCCCTCCTGAAACATCTTCATCATCGGTTCTGCCCCTTAGGTTTAATTTTTTATCAATAATATAAGCATAGGGATTACCTAAATGATCGTCCAGGTCCGTATCTGTTTTTAAACTATTAAAAAACGACGCTATCTGACTGTCTGTTCCGAACACAAAATTCCAATTAGCTGTATCCGTTAAGAAGCTAAGCTCAGCCTTCAGATCTTTGGCATCATGCTCAGCACCTACTGGAAAAACGGCTACCAATTGAAAATCTTCAAAACCATTAAATCGCTTATAAATTTTTTCATTAAGATTTAAAGCATTGTTCTTTTTATTCAGGACATCATTTCCAAAAAAACTAAGAACAGTAATCTTATCCTTTAAGCTAACTGATGATCCATCTAAATTTTCGAATTCATTAATATCATCTACTCGTTCAGACAGTATTGGTAATTTTGCAAAGTTGTTGACTCCAGATGCAAAAAAAAGATAGACAACAATTGGAAGGATAAAAAGTACAGCAAGTACCAGGGACTTTTTCATTTACTATTTGTTTTCGGTACAAAAATAAAAAAGACGGTTTAAAACCGTCTTGAAAGTATTGTTAAAAGTGCATATAGTGTTTAGAAGTTCCAAGTTACGAAACCATCTTTATACACTTCATAAATATAATCTCCTTCAACTAATAGGATAAATACCAAATAAGGTATTAAAATAACTAAAGGCAATACCAAAGACCACTTAAAACCGGCCTTTTCATCACGCAGGTGCATAAAATCCCAAGCGATGTAATATGCTTTTACAATAGTTAATCCAATAAAAATCCAGTTTAACAACTTCATCCCTAACACTTTTGTCAAAGACCATTCTGGCCTAACAATACCAAGTGCTACCTCGACTGCTGTTATAATGGAAAGTAAGATTAAAACTCCCCATATTTTTTGAACGTTACTCTTAAAATTTAACGTTCCTCTAAAAATTGCAAGTTTATGATTATCGTGTGCCATTGTTTTTTTTCTAATTTCAATTATTATACAAGGTAGAAGAATGTAAATACAAACACCCAAACTAAATCTACAAAGTGCCAGTACAACCCAACTTTTTCAACCATTTCATAATGCCCTCTTCTTTCGTAAGTCCCTATTATCACATTAAAGAATATAATAATATTAATTACAATTCCTGAGAACACGTGGAATCCGTGGAATCCGGTGATAAAGAAAAAGAAGTCTGCGAACAATGGATGTCCATATTCGTTACGCGTAAGGTTAGCTCCTTCTACCACTAGTTTTGCATCTTTAAGTGCCTCTAGCGATTCTTCTCTTGAAAGTACTTCTTTTTTGTGACCTGTTTCATCAAAGAAAGCAGTTTTCACTAAAACATTCGGATGACTTTTAACACCCTCAACAACTTCATTTATTGTATAAGATGGAAGCGACCCTTCTGATTGAAACCAAAAAGCATCTTTGCGCTCTAACCTATCTCTTTCTGATGGAATTGTGGTAGCGAACTCTTCTAATGCGATTCTCTTTCCTGTATCGGCATTCACAAACTGAAGGATATTCCCTCCTTTGGTTTCAACTGCGCCATAGTCTCCCTTAATAAAGGTTGCCCATTCCCACGCCTGAGAACCTACGAATATTAAACCACCAATGATGGTAGCAAACATGTACCATGTTACTTTAGTCTTTTTCATTTTATGCCCGGCATCAACGGCAAGCACCATCGTCACTGATGACATAATTAGAATAAAGGTCATAAAGGCCACATAATACATTGGATAATTACCATGAAAGAAAGGAACGTGCGTAAACACTTCATCGGCAATTGGCCAAATTTCAATAAATTTAAATCTTGAGAATCCGTAAGACACTAAAAACCCTGAGAATGTAAGAGCATCTGAGACGATGAAAAACCACATCATCATTTTACCGTAACTTGCTCTTAACGGCTCATTTCCGCCTCCCCAAACTTTTTCTTTAGATTCTGTAGTAACCGTAGCTTCCATATACGTGTTAATCTGGTTATGTTTAAAAATTTGTCAAATTTACGTTTTTTCTTTATCTAAAGAAATAGAAAAACAAAATCAAATATACCCATAAAAAGTCAAGAAAGTGCCAAAACATCGCACCTAACTCTAAACCAAGGGTTTGACCAGGTTTATACTTTTCTTTAAAATGATTATAAATTACCACCAAAAGCACCAACAGGCCTGCGATTACGTGAACTATATGCGAAAAAACTATAGCATATAAAAAAGATGTGGTAATTGTACTTTCGCTTCCTGTAAAATAATAGCCGTTTGCAATTATTTCTGAAAATCCGGCGAACTGCAACAAAACAAAAGCAACACCTAAGGCAAGGGTTACCAATAATAAATTAGTAGTTTTAGATTTATCACCGTTTTGTATAGCCTTTTTTGCCAAATGAAAAGTCAAACTACTTAACAAAATAGCAGCGGTACTTATATAAAAGGAAGTTGGAATCTGGAAATCCGAAATCCAATCGGGTCTGGATTTACTCACCACATAAGCACTTGTTAGCCCTGCAAACATCATTGCCAAACTTACCATTCCAAACCAAAGCATCATTTTTTTGGCTCTACCTTGCTTTTCAACAAAAGTTCCCTGAGTTAAATCCATCTATCTAAGCTAAATATTTATCTATTACGTAAACAACTTGTATCACCGTGATATATAAAACACTTGCAAGCATTAAACTTCTTGCGGCTTTATTATCTTGAACCTGGTATAATTTAAACGCAAAAACCAACATTACCAGACCTAAAAGGAATATAACGATAGCTGATGGTATTGACAAATGTAAATCACCAGTTATTCCGGTTACAGGTATTACAGAAACCACAAGCATCCAAATAGTATACATAATAATTTGTAATGCGGTGGTTTTATCTTTTTTTCCAGTAGGCAACATTTTAAATCCTGCCTTTTTGTAATCTTCATCCAACATCCAACCAATAGCCCAGAAATGAGGAAATTGCCAAAAAAACTGTATCATAAACAGGGTCCCAGGCTCAATTCCAAAATCATTTGTAGCAGCAACCCAACCTAACATAAAGGGAATAGCACCCGGAAAAGCACCTACAAATACGGCTAATGGAGAAATCGTCTTTAGAGGGGTATACATACATGTATACATAAAAATGGATATCGCTCCAAACATAGCCGTTTTAGGATTCACTATATACAAAGCAGTAATACCACATAAGGTAAACAGACTTGCTATAACAAAGGCTACTTGTACTGACATTCTACCTGATGGTATAGGTCTGTTTTTAGTACGCTTCATTAAAGCATCTAAATCCTTTTCTATAATTTGGTTGAATGTGTTTGAAGCCCCCACCATAAAATAACCTCCGAATGCAAGTAAAAGCAACGGCTGTAATTGTATCTGATCTGCACCAAGCAGATATCCCGCTAATGAAGAAAACACAACACTTACCGAAAGACCTACTTTGGTAATTTGCTTAAAATCATCAAATATAAGGGCAAACGACTGTGTTTTTGTTGCAGTACTCAATACAGTTTTCATCAAATCTTTTCTAAATCGGCTGCAAAGATACTGTACAAAAGCTATTTATGCAATCTTTAAACAGCGTTCTAATGTTAAACTCTAAGGTGAAGCCGTTATAAAATGAAAAAAGTCCCGCTATGCGGGACTTTAATTTATTGTACCTTAAAGACAATCGGTTTTAGAAAAATAACAGAAACATCTTTATTTCGTTGCTTCCCGGGAGTCATTTGTGGTATTAATTTAATGACTCTTTCTGCCTCTTCCTCCAACACCTTATGAGGGGCACGAATTTTAATTTCTTCAACCTGCCCCTCCTGATTAATCTTAAATTGAGCATAAATTCTTTGAATCCCTTCAAGACCATATTCCCCTGCAATAGAGGTGTCAAAATTTCGTTGTACAATCTTATTAATTGCATCACTCATACATTCTCTTCGCTCTTTATTACTCTGCAAGGTCTCACACCCAGGGAACACAGGCACTATCTCTACTTTGTCCCATGCCACGACAGGCATTTCTATTTCATCCGGATCTTCATAAACAATATCGTCGGTATTAAGATCCTCCACCGGCTCCTTCTCATTCTTGAACTCTTCATCCTGATCTACGACAGTCTTATCATCAACCACCTTAATATCATCTATGAGCTTTACGGTTTGTTTTTGTGGTTGAATTTTTTCTTTAACCTCCTGTTCAACCTTAAACTCTGTCATTTCATACGTTTGATCTTCTTCGATCACGACGGGTTCAGTGTTTACATAACTGGTGACCGCAAAAGTTGCTTCTATTGCAAAATATGCAACTGCTAAACTAATTACTAAACCGATTTGAAATCTCAAGACTTCATTTTTTGGTAAATTAGCATCATGCTTAGAATACTTTCTTAAACGCGAATCGCTGCCACGAGACTCGTTTAAATTGTTAGTGTTTGTTTCCATAATGTTTTTTGATATAAATGTTAATACACTAAAAACAAGCACAATAAGCATACCAAAAAAGAAAAACCCGAGCAATTGCTCGGGTTTTTACTTATATCGTTGTAAGTATATTCTAATTCAACTTGAAGACAATAGGATAAGCAAATGTTACAGATGTTGGTCTTCCACGTTGCTTACCAGGAATTAACTTAGGAAGTTTATTGATAATTCTCTTCGCCTCATCTTCTAAACTTTTATCTGGTCCACGAGTGTTCATAATCGTAATTGAACCATCCTTGTTAATTCTAAACTGTACATAAACCCTACCTTGGATTCCCATTTCCTGAGCTGCTTCCGGGTAACGGAAGTTTTTTCTTACGTGCTTATCAAGGTTCTCTTTAAAACATTGGAACTGCTGACTCTTAGGCACATTCTTACAATCAGGGAACATTGGTTTATCTTCAATCACTGTAAATGGTACATCCACATCTACAGGTTCTTCAGCTACTTCCACTTCCTCTACCTCAACAATTTCTTCGGCTTGATCTGTTTCTGTAGATTCAATTTCTGTCTCTTCAACCTCCTCTTCATCTTCTACCACTTCAATAATTTCCGGAGCTGCCGGTGGTGGTGGTGGTGGCGGTTGCTTCAACTGTTGCGTAATCGGGATGTCCTCCTCTAAATCTTCTAACATCTCGGTAGACGCTACATCAAATTCTGATTTATCGTACTTCTTCCATTCGATTGCCCTCCAGGTAATGAACATAACCAAGGCCAACCCAATGGCAAAGTATAGCCCGCTATTCCTGGTTAAATCGGCTTTCGGATTTTTCTTAGGTTCCATGCTTTTTCAAATTTATGTTCGCTAATTTAACTATTTATTTAAATTAAAAGCAATTTATTTTTTCTTTTTCATCCGCTCTGCGGAAAAAAATAATTTAACTGCTAAAATTCCTAACAATATACCGCAGCAATTGGCTACAATATCTAAAGGTTCAAAACTTCGGCCATAAGGCATCAGGTATTGAAATACCTCAATAATTATACCATACAGCGCACTTACCACCCCTATTTTAAGCAATAAGTTCCTTTTAATATACGAAACAAGTACTAAATACCACAATACCGTAAATACAAAATAAATACCACCATGGATTACTTTGTCAGATACCTCGATACCTGTACTAGGAAGTTCTTTAAAAGACAATAAGCTGGATACCGTTATTAAAACGGTCCAGCTTATTGCAATTATTATAAAAAGTATACTTCTTCTAAGCACCAATTAGCTCTTTATAAGCTTCACTATCGAGAAGATCTTCTACTTCAGATGCATCAGAAAATTTAATTTTAATCATCCATCCTTCACCATAAGGATCAGCATTAACTTTTTCTGGTTCTCCTTCTAAATCCTCATTGAACTCAATGATTTCTCCAGATAGTGGTAAAAACAAATCAGATACCGTTTTAACTGCTTCAACTGTTCCAAAAACTTCTTCTCTATCTAAAGTTTCATCTACAGTTTCCACCTCTACATAAACGATATCACCTAATTCTTTTTGAGCAAAGTCTGTAATACCTACAGTTGCAACATCACCCTCAATCTTAATCCACTCGTGATCTTTGGTGTATTTTAATTCTGATGGAATATTCATGTGCTGTTTACTATTTATTGTTTTATTAAAAAGTTGCTTGGCAAATGTAAATTATTCTGGCATTTATATCAACAATACTATTTGTTAATTTCCAAAATTATAACGCAATGTTATTCCTGATCGAATGGTTGCCTGTGGATATGCTGTAGACACTTTATACTTTGAAAGGGTATGATCGTAATAAAATAATGCCGTTAAATTTTGTGTAAGCGCATAGTCGGCAGTAAATTTTACAGCCCAGATATTTTGCCCTGCTGTTACCTGATTGGTATTAATATCTAAATTTCTAATAATCGTAATATTATCTCTTAATGATAAATCAGCTTTGATATTAAGGTCACTTTTCAAAGTACTCTTTTTCCCTCCAATATTTGTTACAAACCTTAAATCTTTAATTCTATAACCTAAACCAAGTATATATTCATTACCCGACATCTCAGTCAATAAATTATTATCAAAGCTAAGGGAAAGCGCCCTGTCTTTTCTGAGTTCGGCTAGAACACTAAAAGAATTTTTCATTTCAAAATCAACTTTCACCAATGGATTAAACTGCTCTACTAAAGTGGCATTGGTATAAAGCGTCGGGTTTTTAAAATCACCAGACTGGTCACGTTCATTTGGATTATCGATATCATAATCTAAGTTGGTTCGAAAAGCATTTATACTATAACTAGATCGATAACCATGTCCAATAGAAAAGCGCCTAAACACATCCTTAAACCACCCCAAGCGCATTAAACCAGTGTATTTAAGCGACCAGTTAGGGATTGGGGTGTCTCTAAAGGCATTTAAATTCACACTACTGGCATCCTGGCCCGTATAAGCAGCTATGAAAGCTGGTAATAGCACTGCTTGATTCGTTGGTCCGTAACCATCTGGATATTCCGTGGCATTTGGATTCACTGACACTCCTGCCAATCGTTGAGCAATAACAATCCTGTTATCACTAAACTCATTAAACGTTTCCGAAACGGATTCATCTCTTTTTTGGAAAGCAGTTTTAATCATTATCGAGGATATCGAGAAATCACCATACTGATTACCGAGTAAATTAACATAATCATAAACCCCCGACCCAAGATTATCTACTCTAAAGTTTTCTGTATAGTTTTCCGAATATCTTCGGTTAGCTGACAAATCTATGGTTAGATCTTTAAATGGCTCCAGATTTGCTGTTACATCAAATTCCGTTGCATCCCGCTCCATGTACTGTTGGTTAAAATCCGGGAAGGTTGTAAGCCATCCTCTTCGTGCAGCTTCATAACGAACATCTTTCTGACTACCAAAGGTAAATCCAACGGATGGTTTTAAAGTTCCTATAAATCCGACACTCCTGATATAACCCGGAAGCAGCTTACCTGCATTTTTAGTATAACTTACATTCACCCGTTTCAACATGGTCACGAAATCGGTAAGCACATTCAATCCCTTATTATCTTTTTTATCGGCAACCTGTGGATCACCATTATTCCTGGTAACACCAGCCCTATTTCTTCTCGGATCACTTTTCAACCCTAAATACCTGTAAAACCTGTCCATAGTTAAAGACGAAGTTAGCTTATGTGTGCTTGCGTTCTGAACGGTATTTAATTGTTGCCCTGCAATTTCACGTAAGACATCACCTCCACGCTGCCAATCAAAATCGGCAGTATAGGAATATGTAGCATTCATAAAACTCAAGGTTGGAATTTTATTAAAAGGGAGTTCATAATCAACCTGTAGTTTTTGCGTATGCCTATTGGCCTCCCCAACATCCCAAAAACCACTCCAGAGGTTCATCTCTCTATTAATCGTTTTATTACCATCTTCATCAAGTGTATAATAATTACGAACTATATTATTATTTGCCGCGGTAAAGTTTACACGAACTGATTTGGTTAAATTATAATTAATTGCATATTGCCAGTCAAACAAGAAATTTCTTTGTTGCAACTCCGGCAATCCAATAAACTGTGATTGATCTCCATCAAACACTTCTCTAAAACGCTGCTGATTAAAGCTTCGATTTATATTCGAGTTCAAGGATATATTATTAGGAAGATAATTAAAGTTTAAATCTTTCAGCCACTGCCAATAACTCCCCGTGAATAAAGAGTCATTTTTAGCGAACGGCTCCACGGGTTCTGGCTCAAAGTTATAGCCATAAGTAAATCCTGTCCTGACATTTTGATCTCTCAACTGTTCAACTTCAAAATCTCTATGATTTGTTTCATTATAAGCCATATTGAATGTGAAATTTTCAATATCATACACATGTGGCTTCTGTTCTTCTCCACGATTTTTCCTAACCCCTATAACATTGATTCCACGTCGTTTTGTATAATCCTCAGATTGATTTTGAATAAGCTCTCTATCTACAGTGCTTTCTGCCGCATCCAATCGATCCTGCAACTTAAGATCCTGATACAACGGATCGAATTCAGGTGTTATCAATTCTTCCGATATATTATAGTTTAAAGGTATTTGAACGCCCCACTGCTTCGGCAATAACTGTCCTAAATTCAAATTTGTATTAACACCGTACTTGACAGCCTTCTCTCTACTTCGCTCATTCGGTGTTTCATCTAATGCGCCAAATCCAATATTGTTCACACTTCCGGTTACTGAATAGTTAGCAAAATCGGCCACATTCCCGTCTACGGAACCAACTGCAGCCCAACCGCCCTTGTTATCCAGACCTGCCAATCGCAATTCATCAAACCAGACCTCTCCGCAAACATCCTTGTTGGTTGTTCCGTTTTTCAATCCTATCATTATCGATCTAACATTCCCCAAAGAAGGATTACCTTTTATCCCAAATTTATATCGATTGTTTCCTGTTAATCCTCCCAAATCATATTCATCAACTGATTGAAGATCCTCATTAAAGAAATTCACTTCACTTGAACTCAGGTTGGAATTCTGTAAAACTTCAGCTTTAATTTTAGAAAACGTGCTCAGCAGCACATCAATATTATTCTCCACCGGCCATACCAAGTCTGAAGATAAATTATTAACCTGTCCCGGTACATAATCTGTTGGTGTCAAGGGAACATCAATCTGGTAGTAATTTTGATCATAATCGGTTCCGAACCTAATAAATGCTACAAGATCATCTTGATTCAGGGATTCCTGCCCTTCAATTTCTTCGGCGTGAACAAACATCTTGAGTTTCTCATATTGTCTTAAGTCTACATTGACATTTTTATAAACCCCTTGAGCATCTCTTGGTCCAAGTTCACAAACGGAAAAGGACAAGGATTGTTCATTCACATTAATAACCGTATTGTTGGTATTTAATTGTTCTCTTCTCACTCCAGGAGGCAACACATATGCAATCGGTACTCTTTGATCATTTTCTTGAATATTAACCGTGCTAATTTCAGAAACCACCTGGTCATCTATTCCCTGATCAGGATTCAGCGCTCGGGTATAGGACCTCCAATCACCTCTCACTAAATCCAGTGTTCCAAAACGCATGACTGTGTTTTCAGAAAACCCAGTCATATACATTCTTAAATATGAAATAGATCTGAAATCAGTTATACCTCCAATAGCATTCTCAAAATCACGAACGGGAATCTTGTATTGTATCCATCTTACCTGGTAAGAATCGTTATTCGGTAAGCTTGTGGTATTCACCACTCTAACATCACTAACGTATCTGTCTGTACTTTGAATACCTGGTGAAATCGGGATTCTGTATTCGTAATAACTATCTACTGTATTCATCGTTAAGTCACGATTCACATCTTCAACGTCTGGAAGGGTCGTTGACCCTCTGTTTGTATTGGTTACCTGAATTGGTGAATTTCCCTGAGGGTTATTATAATTCAAATATCGACTTAAAATATCTCCTTCGACATTCAAATAGTATTCATAATTATCCAACGCTGGATCTGCACCTCCATTATTGGTGTACTTTGCAGCTTCTTCACTGTCAGACAAGCCATCAAAACCAACATCTTGTAATCGACGATTCGCTTCCTCTGCATCGAATGCATATACCAGTGACTGAGAGGCAGGGGTTAAACCCCAAACCGTTTCATGAGTTAGCACATTACTATTTACACCGGGTAAACCGTTTTCATATTGTTTTCTACCATCTTTAAGGATATCTTCACTTATACTTCCAAGGTTGAACACCAATTCTCCTCCTTGTCCTGACAACTGACCATCCTGGTAATATGGATCCAGCACCCAAAACTGAATATATTCAACATTTGCCTGTTCAAAATTTGTACTGCTTATCGAACGCATTACTCCTCCCCATTTATCTTGAGGAGCTTCATTACTAAAATCTAAATTATTATTATATGGTCCTTTCTGATTTGGATAATAAGCAAGATCCAAGGTGGTTTGCACCAGGGTTTGCCCTTGCGCAATATCTTGTTGCGGAAATATTTCATCTATATAAATCCTCCTGGTTGAATTCAAGGAAAGGTCATTATCATTAATCGAAGAAGGTCTTTGATTGGTATAAAATATAGGGTCGATTGTATACCATGCCAACTTAGCCCTTCTTTCTCCAGAAGCTAGGTCGTTATTCGGTATTTCCCCTCCATAACCTATTGGAGCACTCGCTAATGACCAACCAAGCGGAGACCTTACATCTATGAATGCCTGAGCGCCTTCAAAATCATCAAGATACACCGTTGTTTCCCCATCGAAATCGGCCATATTTGGAGATCCAGGCATTAAATAGGCAAATTCGCCTCTAACAGAAAGATTTGACGCAACATCCGTATCTATGTTTGGAAGTTTATTTACCCATCTGGTTAAAAAAGGTAGTTCGGTTGAATAATTCCCGTTAAATCCAAAAATTGTATTATTCACAGGTTCAGTTCCATAGTTTGCCTTTTGAGTCAATGGTCGCTCACTAAGGTTTAACATGGTTCCTCCTAACAGGAAGTTATCATTTATTTTGTGCTCTACATTTACTCCGGCAAAACGACGGGTTTGCTGTCCGAAAACAGCATTGTTTTCGACTGACACCTCAATCGGAATATTCGAAGCCTTCAGTCCTTCATCTAAAATCTGGACTGTACCCGCTATATAATTCACGGTATAATCGACTCCTTCCTGAAGTATCCTACCTCCGGCTTTTACTCTTACAGACCCCCGCGGCACATTAAATGCACCCAATGAGATCCCTCGTCCACCTTCGGCTCTATATTTACCTTTTAACTGATACTTATTTTTATCGCTATCCTCTAAGGCAGCTGCCTGTGTACTCTCGTATAAGCTTCTAAACACATATTTGCTTTGATTCGCATTGTAAGAGTCCGGGTTATTATAATCTCCTCCACCAAGCACCCCATGAATATATTCTCCAAAGGGTTCAGCCTTGGTAAAAATGATCAAGCCATTTTGAGTATCAACGGTAATTCCCGGATAGAAATCAAAGAATCCGTCTCCACCATTTTGCGGATCGTTGTAAACGTTCAATCGATCAAAGTTAAAAACATCTAATAAAATCCGTTCTTCCAACCCTGAGGGCCATGTTGCCTCATCTACCGGCGAGATATAGTTAACAGGCGAAGGATCTGTATATAGGATGTTCATTTTAAAATCTTCTTGCAACAACTGAAAAGCTCCTGTTGCATAAATATTTTTCATCATTAAGTCCCAAACCGGATCTTCTACACGGGTAAGATTACTTTTAAGCATTTTAAGCACCAAACTCTGAGGGTTTACCGCTACTACCTGACCACTTGCATTACTCTCATACTCTGTTGCATTCACACCATCGTTGGCAAACTCACCTACTTGATACACCTCTCCCCTATACGTATACTGATAAGCCACACCGAGGATCTCATCGTTACTAAGGCGCTGGTTTAATGAAATGTACCCCAATTGCTGATCTAATCGATAATCTCTTCCTTGCTCTAATTTTCTTGCGTTTTCAAGTACGGCATAATCGTATCCTTGATTCACCTGGGTGTTTAATATTCCAAAACCTTGTTGAACGGTTGCTACATCTCTTATTTCTTCAGTTAGCACAGAGGTGCCCCCTATTTCAAATGGATTATAATCATTCGCTTCATTTTGAGGAAGATCACTTGTGGTATTAAAAAAGCCTGCAGGCGCATTTTGATTTAATCGGGTGTTATCCAGAAAAGGCTCCCCTAAATCCTGTAAGGCTACAATATTTCTAACGTTCTGGGTATTTTGAATTCTATTGGTCACCCATACTTCTATTCTGGTAATCTGAACAGGGGTATTCACATAGGGATAATTAGCAACAGCCTGATCGTACTGATCCCGGAAAAAATGCGACAAGAAGAAGTGTCTGTCAGCATCATAATCCAATGCCGAGATTTCAAACTCATTCACTGTACCTCCTCCTTCAGCAACTACTCTCCTGTTTTGAGATCGTTGTTCGGAAAATACAGCTGTAACTCTGGTTTTCCCAAATTGCAATTCTGTTTTAACACCAAACAAACTTTGAGCTCCATTTATCAAAGAACTATTAAGTGGCATGCTTATGTTACCCACTTCAATTTTCTGAATAATATCATCTTCCGTGGGCGTATATTCCAGTTTTATCTGATTTTGAAAATCTAAGGTCGCTTCCGTATCGTAATTTGCATTGATTGTTAATCGTTCTCCAACCTTACCAAGCAAACTTAAACTTATACGCTGATCAAAATCAAAAGTGATATTCGTCCTGTTTCTAGGTGATAAAGCCGGGTTGTCATTTTTTTGAACGCGGACTCCCAAATCCATTGAAATGGAACCTGTAGGGATTACTTCAATTTTATCGCCACCAAAAACCGATTGGAAAAAATCTGAATTAACATAGAAGTTGGGCAACAGGTTTTTTTGATCTTCCTTCCCTTCTTCAGTTTTACCTGAGATCGCACTTTCTTTTTCTTTGAAATAATTCTTCATTTGTTCACGAAGCATCATTTCTTTGAATGCCTTCGGAGTTAGTATCAGCGGATAGGCCGTATCAAAATCTCCGATTTTTTCTGTATAAAAATAGCGATCAGTTACAGGGTCGTATGTATACTTAGAAATTACACTGGCTGGATTTTTTAATTTAATTGTTCCCAAAGAAACCCCTGACTTTACAGTATCCTGTTGTTGTGCAGGATTCTGAGCCACGGTTAAGCCTGATACGCATAACATTAAAAAGATGAAGATCCTTTTCAAAAGGTTCGTCATATATTTTGGGGTATTGGTTGGATTCAAATTTAATTAAAGGTTCTTCAGTGATTGTTTGATTAACGCTTCAACACTTAATTCAGGTTCTGATTTTAAAATTTTATTCACCACTCTCTCGGCTTGCTTCCTAGCATAACCTAACACCTCTAAAGCAGATAACGCTTCTTCCTTATTTGTATTGTTTTGAACCTCCGAAACTTCATCAATACCAAACACTTTCAACACCTTGTCTTTAAGGTCCAAAATAACTCGTTGTGCAGTTTTTGCACCAATTCCTTTGATGGATTGAATCGTCGGGGCATCTCCCACTGCAATGGCATCTCTAATCTGAGCAGGAGTCATCGATGACAACATGGTTCTGGCCGTACTCGCCCCCACTCCTGACACTGATATCAACAATCTAAAAATCTCTCTTTCCGATTTTTCTATAAACCCATATAACGTATGAGCATCTTCCCTAACTTGAAAATGGGTAAATAACTTTATATTCTCATCTGGTGAAATATGCGAAAATGTATGAAGTGAAATATTGATAAAATACCCAAGACCATTAGATTCAATAACCACATAGGTTGGATTTTTCTCAACCAACTTACCTTTAATATGCTCAATCATTTTTAGAAAACATTAGTAGCTCAAACCTACAAAAAATTTTCATACCAAATCTTAGACGTTTGGTATGAAAATTTTTATATCATTTTTACTCTATAAGTATATATTCAAGGAAAGTTTATAAAACTTAAGTTGAGCTATGCTTTCTTTTTGCGCTTTCCACGCTCTTGTGCATCTACAACGGCCACAGCGGCCATATTTACCATTTCTTCAACACTGGCTCCAAGTTGAATAACGTGTACCGGCTTGTTCATCCCTAACATTATAGGCCCGATAGACTCTGATTTATTCAATTCTTTTATGAGCTTATAGGTAATATTAGCCGAGGCCAGGCTCGGGAAAATTAATGTATTTACTTTTCTGCCTGCCAATTTAGAAAACGGAAATTTCGATTGATGCAGCTCCTGATTCAGGGCAAAGTCTGTTTGAATATCTCCATCAACTATAATTTCAGGATGCTCTTCATGCAACATTCTCACTGCATCATTTACCTTTCTGGCGACCGGATGCTCCGATGAACCGAAATTCGAATATGACAACATAGCAATTACCGGTTCTAAACCAAACAACTTCACTGCAGAAGCAGTCATTTGAGCGATATTAGCTAAATCATTCGCTGATGGCTCAATGTTTATTGAAGTATCTGCAAGGAACATAGGACCACGTTCGGTCATCATTAAATTTACCGCCGCTACTTTAGACACATTATTTGCCTTTCCGATAAGCTCTAACATTGGCCTTACCACGGTTGGATATGACCTTGAATATCCAGAAATCAAACAATCAGCATCGCCTTCATTCACCATCATAGCCGCATAATAGTTACGCTCACGCATCTTCTTCTCAGCTTCATACAAGGTAACGCCTTTGCGTTTGCGTAATTCCCAATATTGCTTGGCATATTGCTTTTTCTTCTCGTTATGATCGTCTGTTTTGGTATCAATAATCGTTAGATCGGCGTCGAATTCTAATTCTTGCTTAAGTTCAAGAATTACATCTTTTCTTCCCAAAAGTATCGGAATTCCAATACCTTCATCAAAGACTATTTGCGCCGCCTTAAGCACATCTAAATGATCTGCTTCAGGAAATACGATTCTCTTTGGATTTGTTTTAGCTCTACTATGAAGTAATCGCAGTAATTTATTGTCATTACCCAAACGCTGCAATAATTGTTCTTCATAACGCTCCCAATCTTCGATAGGTTCTTTAGCTACTCCACTTTCAATAGCTGCCTTTGCAACAGCAGGAGGAACTGTGGCTATTAACCTTGGATCGAATGGTTTTGGTATAATGTATTCGCGTCCGAATGTCAATTTGGTTTCTCCATATGCGATATTCACTTGTTCCGGCACCATTTCTTTTGCCAATTCTGCCAATGCACGAACGGCTGCCATTTTCATTTCTTCATTTATCTTGGTAGCTCTAACGTCGAGGGCTCCACGGAAAATAAAAGGAAAGCCCAGTACATTATTCACCTGATTAGGGTGATCTGATCTTCCGGTTGCCATGATAATATCTTCCCTGGTTTTAATAGCAAGGTCGTAGGCGATTTCTGGGTCTGGGTTTGCCATGGCAAATACAATAGGATCTACTGCCATAGCATTCAACATCTCAGGAGTTACAATATCTGCAATAGAAAGTCCAATAAAAACATCTGCATCTTGCATCGCTTCTTCTAGGGTGTCTATTTTTCTATCTGTAGCAAATTCCGCTTTTTCTGAAGAAAGGCTATCTCTATCACTTCTAATTACCCCCTTACTGTCAAGCATTACTATATTTTCTGCCTTAGCTCCAAAAGCCTTATAAAGCCTCGTACATGAAACTGCCGCCGCTCCTGCTCCACTAATTACAATGCGAACTTCATCTATTTTCTTCTCGGCAATTTCCAACGCATTCAACAAGGCTGCTGCAGAAATAATAGCTGTACCGTGCTGATCGTCGTGCATCACAGGGATGTCGAGCTCTTCTTTGAGTCTTCTCTCTATTTCAAATGCCTCTGGAGCTTTGATATCCTCAAGGTTAATACCTCCAAAAGTAGGAGCTATTGTTTTTACTGTTTCTATGAACTTATCGACGTCCTTGGTATCTAGTTCGATATCCATACCATCGATATCAGCAAATATCTTGAATAAAAGTCCTTTCCCTTCCATAACAGGCTTAGAGGCTTCCGGACCGATATCACCAAGACCTAATACTGCAGTACCATTTGATATTACGGCTACGAGGTTTCCTTTTGTCGTATACTTATATGCGTTGCTTTTGTCTTTAGCAATCTCCAAACAAGGTTCTGCTACTCCGGGAGAATACGCTAATGCCAAATCCCTTTGTGTTGCATATTTTTTGGTTGGAACTATTTTAATCTTCCCGGGCTGGGGCTTGGCATGGTACACCAATGCCTCTCGCCTTCTAGTACTGTCTTTACTCATAAGTTCATTCTTTTAAAATGAAGCTACAAAGGTAAAAGTTATCTTGGATATACCACCACCTTAAAACTGTTGTTTTTAAATAATCATCATCTCAGGGTTTTTACGAATCATCTGCCGGAAATTAACAAGTATTTCATTGACACCTGCACCCTTAGGGGTGCTATAATTCTATACCGGGAACGCATCATCTTTCTGATACTAATATTGCTCGGACCAGGTTCCTTTTTAGCTCCTGTAATCGGAACGAAACCGGGAGAGATGATTAACTTTTTCATTAGGGAACAAGCGAAGATGGATAAAGATTATTTAGGGATATTATGGGGATAACATGGGGATAATATGGGGATAACCTTGCATTATTTGCCGATCAAGTTTGTTTTAACGTCGACGCAGCCCCTTAATTCCAATATCGATTTAGAACCCTTCGACGGCTAATGACCGGGATTTTTATATTCGTATAAATGCGCTTGAAATTCACGTAATGAAAAACCTGACAGAACTGAAAATTCACCAATTATTTCAAGATAATAGAATCAGATCCAAGGATTCATTTTTTTTATAGAAAAGTGCTTTTGAATATCTCTATTGAGGAAGGGTTGTTTATTTGAGAAAATCTATGTTTCTCTTGAGTCCGGAGAATTTGGTACGCTTTACAGCAGATTTCTTAAAGACCTTTCTAAAGACATCTTCTGTAATTTCTTCCCAATCCTTTTTGGTCATCGACAATAAATCGGGATGCGGGTTAAACAGTGGTTCATTATGGGGCTTCGAAAAGCGATTCCACGGACAAACATCCTGACACACATCACAACCAAACATCCAGTTATCAAATTTACCGCGAACATCTTGTGGTATTTCATTTTTAAGTTCGATGGTAAAATACGATATACACTTACTTCCATCAACCACATAGGGTTCTACGATTGCCTGGGTAGGACATGCATCGATACATGCGGTACAACTACCGCAGTGATCAGTTACAGGGGTATCACAGGCCAGGTCCAAATCGATAACCAGCTCAGCGATAAAGAAAAACGAGCCAACTTGTTTAGAGAGCAGGTTGGCATTTTTACCAATCCAGCCCAGTCCGCTTTTTGCGGCCCATGCTTTATCTAAAACAGGTGCCGAATCGACAAAAGCACGACCATTTACTTCACCGATCTCCTCCTGAATAAATTGCAGTAATTGTTTCAGCTTATCTTTAATCACAAAATGATAATCGGTACCATATGCATATTTAGAAATCCTGGGAGCTTCAGGATCCTCCTGGGTATTTTCAGGGTAATAATTAAGGAGCATGGAAACCACAGATTTTGACCCTTCGACTAATTTACGCGGATCTAAACGTTTATCAAAATGGTTCTCCATATAATGCATTTCGCCATGCATATTATTCTTTAGCCATTTCTCCAATCTCGGAGCTTCTTCCTCTAAAAAATCTGCTTTAGAGATACCACAAGACAAAAACCCGAGACGTTTAGCCTCTGACTTTATCATTTGTGCATATTTCAATTGTTTGGTCAAATTCACAGCTATTCTAAGGATGCTAAGGTACAATATTCGAATAAAAAAACGCCTGAGGTCAGGCGTTTTGATTTTATAGACGTGTAACGTGGCTCTTTATTCCAGTAAAGGATTTGAAGCTGCAAATACGCCATCAGGATTTTCCATCCTCACCCATACATGCAGTGTCCAGGCACCTACATCCGTATTAAAAAACCATACATCCTCATCTCCCAGGAATCCCTCGGGAGGCGTACCGGGATCTTCCGGATTTGTCGGGAAGACCAGATATTCTACTGCCAAAAACTCCCAGTTACCATCTTCATCAGGAGCATACAACAACGCTTCCGGTTTTAACATTTCAAAAACATCATCCATCAGGGCTTCATTGACAAAATGATGTCCCATCTGGGGTACATACCCTGAAGCATCAACGTTCCATCCGCGTGCTTTAGCCACCTTAAAGTTATAAAAGCTTCGTGTTTTATTGGTTAAAAGCTGCACCTGTGCTTCCCAATTATCCCAATGGTTGGATTGGAAATGAGCATCAGCAGCATTAAGGTCTTCTAAATCCAGAACCTCATTATCGGTTGAACAGGAAAACATCAATAATCCTCCGATACAACAAAGCGAGATAAATTTGATTCCGGATAAAATCGGGGTTGTAATTAAACAGTTTACTGGTAATTTCATCATTGAAAACATTTTTGGTTATACTTTCATTTGCTATATCATCAATACAACTATTCAATAATCCTCCATTAATGTCTATTACCCTGCGGGTTTAATATTTTGATTTATATGAAAGAAATTCCCCGGATCATATTTAGCCTTAATGGCGGCCAATCGATCGTAATTTTCCCTATATGAAGCTTTCACACGATCCTGTCCTTCTTCCATCATAAAGTTGACATAGGCTCCACCCATGGCATGAGGAGTTAGTGCATCAAAATAGCCTTTACACCATTTGGTAACTTTATCAGCATTTGCCGGATCAGGATCAACCCCTACTATTACCTGTGACCATCTTGCCTCTCGATTACCCCAAGCGGTATCACTATTTGAGAAATCGTGCACTCTACCATCGATCGGATATAGGTGTGTAGTTGAATGGATACTTGGAATTTTCGATCCAAACTCAATATTTGCAGCTATTGCTTCGGGAGTTAACTCTTTAATATAATGAGCCCTCCAATACCATTGCATCCCCGGAGGGTATAATTCATCGAACATACCATTAAGCGCTGGCATAGGGATTTCTTGAACAAAGTCAAGAATTGGCGGGCCGAATGCCCTTATTGGCTTAAAGACTTCTTCTGCTTTTTCTATCGGTCCGGTATAATTCCAAACCACTCCACACACATTTTTATTTCTTAAATGTTCCGGGAAAGGGTCGCCGGGTGGTACAATTAAAAACGCAAAGAAACCGTATAGATCATTTGGAGCATCTTTTGTAAAAGCATCATAAAACTCCATTACTTCTTTAGCTTTTTCTAATGGCCAAAACATAGGTCCGGCATATACATTTTTAACATCGATAAGTTTAAATTTAAAAGAAACCACCACTCCAAAATTACCGCCTCCACCTTTCAAGGCCCAGAATAAATCTGAATTTTCATTTTCATTAGCGGTTACCACTTCTCCATTAGCCAACACCACTTTACATTCCAATAAATTATCAATTGTAAGTCCGCCTTTTCGACTGAGATAACCGAGTCCTCCTCCCAGGGTGATTCCTGCTATTCCGGTAGTTCCGATAATTCCACTTGGCAATGCCAGTCCATATTCGTGTGTTGCCTTATCCACATCCCGAAGCACATTTCCGGGTTCTATAACAGCGGTTTTAGTAGCGGGATCGACGCTTATGCCTTTCATTTCAGAAAGATCGATTACTAATCCGTTTTCTACGAGTGCCAATCCAGCCCCATTATGTCCGCCACTTTTAATAGAGACTTCGAGGTTATGTTTTTGTGCAAATTCAACAGCCTTGACAACATCTGAGGTGTCTTTACATTTAAAGATTGCTGCCGGCTTTTTGTCGATCATCCCATTATATATGGTTCGAGCTTCATCATAATTAGGATCTCCAGGCATAATGAGACTTCCATTTACTTTTGACTTGAGTTCTGCTAAACTAGTATTCATGATTACAGGTTGATTAATTAAACTATCAGTGATTTATTTGAACATTCAAGGACATACAGCTGATATGGATCGTAAGGATATTTATTATCTGTTTAGGTTCACTAATTAACACAACCCGATAAGGTTGATTCAAGAAAATCAAAGCGAACTACATACCACTACTAAAACAAATTGATATGGTAACCCTTTTTTACCACACGGCAGAAATAGGCAGGTAATCCCTAAATCTTCTAACAAAAGATTTAGAGGCAATAGCCTTTATAAGTTATTTGGAAAGATTTATGAAGGTAAAATGCAATTGCATTCAGCTGTTCCTAACATAAAAATAAGGAATATTAACTAATTAACAATGAATAAGTTATAGCAAAAAGAAAATAATTTAGAACAGGCCTCCCTGGGCACCACCTTTAATGCGACCCAGATGCTTATACGCCTGCTCGGTAACTTCTCTACCACGAGGTGTTCGTATGATAAAGCCCTGTTGAATAAGAAAAGGTTCATAAACTTCCTCGATAGTTTCAGCATTTTCCGAAACCGCGGTTGCCAGGGTTGTAATACCTACAGGACCTCCTTTAAACTTATCGATTATCGTAGACAAGATTTTATTATCCATTTCATCCAAACCATGGGCATCAACGTTGAGTGCTTTTAGGCCATACTTAGCAATCTCAATATCTATTTTACCGTTGCCTTTGATTTGGGCAAAGTCCCGAACTCTTCTTAGTAATGCATTTGCAATACGTGGCGTACCTCTGCTTCTTCCTGCAATTTCAATTGCGGCCTCCATAGAGATAGGCACTTTAAGAATAGCGGCACTTCTTTGTACGATATCTGCGAGCAGTTCAGTTGTGTAATACTGTAGTCTGCTACTAATTCCAAAACGGGCACGCATTGGAGCTGTAAGCAACCCTGAGCGGGTAGTTGCTCCTATCAGGGTAAATTGATTCAGGTTTATCTGGACGGTTCTGGCATTCGGACCACTTTCGATCATAATATCGATACGGTAGTCTTCCATAGCCGAATAGAGGTACTCCTCTACGATAGGACTAAGACGGTGAATTTCATCTATGAAGAGAACGTCTCTGTCTTCTAGATTTGTCAGCAAACCTGCCAAGTCTCCGGGCTTATCAAGGACGGGGCCGGAGGTTACTTTAATTCCTGCACCCAATTCGTTTGACAGTATGTGGGCCAGGGTAGTTTTCCCAAGTCCGGGAGGGCCATGGAAAAGGGTATGGTCGAGTGCATCACCTCTGAGGTTAGCCGCTTCTACGAAAATTTTAAGGTTTTCAAGGACTTGATCCTGGCCTGTAAAATCATCAAAAGAAAGGGGCCTCAGGGCTTTTTCTATATCCACTTCTTCCGGAGAAAACTGTTCTCCTGTAGGGTCTAAATACTCGTTCATACACGGCAAATATAAGACAAAAAGAAAAGCCCTTTCAAAACTGAAAGGGCTTTATATTAAAAGAATAAATATTCTAATGATTCAATTCTTCTTCATTGGGTTGTAATGGTACCGTTTGCGGAACATAATCTTGTCCGGCTATAACGTATTCTCCATTTTCATTCGTCTTACTGTAATCGTAAGCCCATCTGTGTACTTCCGGAATTTCACCAGGCCAGTTACCATGAATATGCTCAACAGGGGTAGTCCACTCAAGTGTGGTAGCATCCCAAGGGTTTTGAGTTGCTTTCTTCCCGTAGAAGATACTATGTATGAAGTTATATACGAACACCAACTGCGCTAATCCTGCTAACAAGGCGAATGAAGTCATCACAACCTGAATATCAGTAAGGTCGTCAAACATTGGGAACGCTGTATTTTGATAGTAACGTCTTGGTAAACCAGCCATCCCTACAAAGTGCATTGGGAAGAATACTCCGTATGCTGCAATAGCTGTTAACCAGAAGTGTACATATCCTAAATTCTTATTCATCATTTTACCGAACATCTTAGGGAACCAGTGATATACACCTGCGAATAGTCCGTAGATTGCAGAAATACCCATTACTAAGTGGAAGTGAGCCACTACGAAATAAGTATCGTGAACGTTAATATCTAACGCACTATCTCCTAATATGATACCTGTTAAACCACCTGTGATAAAGGTTGAAACCATTCCGATAGAGAATAACATCCCTACGTTGAATTGCAGGTTACCTTTCCATAGGGTAGTAATCCAGTTAAATGCTTTTACTGCCGATGGAATCGCAATCAATAAAGTTGTGAAGGTAAATACCGAACCTAGGAACGGGTTCATACCAGACACGAACATGTGGTGACCCCAAACGATCGTTGATAAAAATGCAATAGCTAATATCGATGCAATCATCGCTCTATATCCAAAGATTGGTTTACGAGCATTGGTTGCCATTACTTCTGATACAATACCCATTGCAGGTAGAATAACGATATATACTTCAGGGTGACCTAAGAACCAGAATAGGTGCTCGAACAATACCGGAGAACCTCCCTGATAATGTAAAACTTCACCTTGAATAAATATATCTGATAAGAAGAATGATGTACCAAAACTTCTATCCATTATTAACAATAATGCTGCAGACAATAATACCGGGAAAGAAACTACACCGATAATTGCAGTGATAAAGAATGCCCAGATCGTTAATGGTAATCTTGTCATTGACATCCCTTTTGTTCTCAGGTTAAGTACCGTAACGATATAGTTAAGAGAACCTAACAATGAAGAAGCAATAAAGATTGCCATTGAAACTAACCAAAGTGTCATACCGGCACCAGAACCTCCTTGAGCCATTGGCAAGGCACTAAGCGGCGGATAGATGGTCCAACCTGCTGCTGCAGGACCTGCTTCAACAAACAGAGAAATCACCATCACAACACTTGACAAGAAGAACAACCAGTAAGAGATCATATTCAAAAGACCAGATGCCATATCTCTTGCCCCAATTTGTAATGGAATTAAAAGGTTACTAAAGGTACCACTTAATCCTGCTGTTAATACAAAGAATACCATAATGGTACCATGCATTGTAACTAATGCCAGGTAGATATCTGCATCCATAACTCCATCAGGAGCCCATTTCCCTAACAAAGCCTCAAACACTGGAAACGATTCCCCAGGCCATGCAATTTGCATTCTGAACAATAATGACATTGCAATACCGATGAATCCCATGATCAAACCAGTAATTAAATACTGTTTAGAGATCATTTTATGATCAAGGCTAAAAATGTATTTAGAAATAAAAGTTTCTTTATGATGATGCCCGTGATCGTGTGCTGTTGCTGACATAATCTTTATCTATTTATATAAAATCGTTATTCGTAATTTTTACTTATAATTATTGTAATGACTCTCCGAAGGTCTTCTGTTGGCTTAACCACTCTTTATACTCTTCTTCAGTCTCCACTACAATTTTCATTTGCATGTTATAGTGCGATTTACCACATATCTTGTTACATAGTAAGATATAATCGAACTCAACATTTACCTCTTGTCCTCTGTCGAGAACTTCCTGTGCATTTTCAGCTCTAAGCTTATTAATGTTCTTATATTTTTCAACAATACCCGGATCCTGTCTCATTTCTTCAGTCGTTACAGTTGGGGTAAAGGCAAACTGGGTAATCATACCAGGTACACAGTTCATCTGAGCTCTAAAGTGAGGCATGTACGCAGAGTGCAAAACATCTTGCGATCTCATTTTGAACAACACTTTTCTACCTACCGGTATATGAATTTCAGTCGTTGAGATAATATCGTCCTGTCCATTAGGATCTGATTCGTCTAAACCTAGGATATTAGCCTTATCCATATCAATTAAACGAACGTTTGCATCCCCAAGCACATTATCCTGTCCGGCATATCTTGCTTTCCAGTTAAACTGTTGTGCATACAATTCGATAACAATCGGATCATCATCTTCACTCACATCCATTACGGTGGTCCAGGTATAAAGACCGTAAAGAATTAAGGCTGCAAGAACGATCACAGGAATAATAGTCCAGATAAACTCTAACTTATCATTATCTGCAAAGAACAATGCTTTTTTACCTTTCTCTCCTCTGTATTTATAAGCGAAGTAGTGCAGTAAAGCCTGAGTGATGAACTGAACGATAAAAATTAACACCAATGAAATAAGCATTAAATTATCGTAGTCTTTACCATGCTCTGAAGCAGGTGTACCCAGAACTACGCCACCCCATTTCCACAATGAGTAAATGGTTAATACATAGATGAACGCTAAGAAGCCGAACATCAGGTAGCCGTTAAGCTTGTTATCCTTATCACTTGCAATTTGAGAATTGTCTGTATTTGGTTGAGACAATTCAAATATCTTGGTCATTTGCCAAATGGCTATGGCTACCAGTACGAGAACTATAATAGTTAATAAAGCAGTCATGTTATTATTTCCTGTTTACTATTTAATTTCTAATTAATAATGAAAGTGTTTACTTTCTTCAATAAATGGGTTGCGCTTCGGTGTTAGTGGTGCTTTAGTAAGCGCACTAAACACAACATATATGAACAGTCCTAAGAAGAACAATACTGCTCCTATTTCGGCTATTCCGATATACCATTGATCACCTACAGTAGCTGGCATGATCATTACATATACATCTATGTAATGTCCAAGAAGGATTACGATACCTGCCATTACCACAAACCAGTTAACGCGTTTATAATCGCTATTCATCAACACCAATAATGGGAAGACAAAATTCATCACTAACATTCCAAGGAACGGAAGTTTATAATCTTCTAATCTGGTTACGAAATAAGTTACCTCTTCCGGAATGTTCGAGTACCAAATCAACATAAACTGAGAGAACCATAGGTACGTCCAGAATATACTAATTGCGAACATAAATTTAGCAAGGTCATGTAGGTGACTATCATTAACCTGTTCTAAATATCCTTTAGACTTCAAGTAAATTGATATTAAGGCTATAACGGTGATACCTGAAACAAACATACTAGCGAATACGTACCATCCGAATAATGTACTAAACCAGTGCGGATCTACACTCATAATCCAGTCCCAAGACATCATAGATTCAGATACCAGGAAGAATACAAGGAAACCAGCTGATAACCTGAAGTTCTTTTTAAAGTTACTGTTATCTTCTGCAGTATCCTGGGCGATAGAGAACTTCCTAGAGAAATGTCTGTAAGCAACCCATCCTGCAATGTATATCGCAGCTCTGATTAAAAAGAAAGGCACATTCAAAAATCCGGTCTTACCCTGAATCAATTCATCTTCTGCTACTACTTCCGGATCCATCCAAATAAACAGATGATTTAAATGCATTCCTGAAAGTGCAAGTATTACAAATACGATTACTGCACCTGGCAATAAGTATGCTGTAATACCTTCCATGACTCTAAATAAAAGAGGTGACCAACCGGCCTGTGCAGCTCTTTGAATAGCATAAAATGCAAGCACCCCTAATGAAATCATCATAAAGAAGAATGCTGCAACATACAAGGCTGCCCATGGTTTATTTTGCAACTGGTGTAACAGGTGTTCATCATGAGCACTATGATCTTCGGCATGACCTTCAGCGGCATGCGCATCGTGTGCTGCAGTTTCGTGTGAAGCTTCTTCACCGTGACCATCTCCATGATGTGCGTCAGCAACCATAGCTTTAGCTTCTTCTACCGTAGCAGGTGCGGAGATATATCCGTAACCCCAGGCCAACAGACCAAGTATCATCAAAACAAAAGCACCAGTCCTTAATTTACTTGAAAACGTGTACATATCTAAAACAATATATCCTTAAATTCTATTATTTATTTTGTTAAGTCTCCTTTTAGCTTCATTACATAAGAAGTAACCTGCCATCTTTCTTTTTCATTCAGCTGAGCAGCATGTGAGCCCATTGAATTTCTACCAAAGTAGATAACATGATATACACTTCCTTCTGTAATTTCTCTATCAGCATAATTAGGAACCCCTAAGAACTTCTCTCTTTTTACTAATGTTCCTTGTCCATCTCCTTTGTCTCCATGACATACAGAACAGTAGATTCCGAATAATTCTTTTCCTTTAGCCATATCAGCCTCAACATTCGTTGAATCTAATGGACTTAACAAGTTGGCTTTAGCTGCCAGATATCCTTCTTCAGTATCCGGATAATCGTATGGCATCCAACCACGGTTTACGCTTCCTTCGGCCGGCAACTGCGCTTCTACTCCATTACGGAAAGCGCTTGATTCCTGATAAGGTTCGTAACCAACAGACTCGTACATATTTGGCATAAACTGATAATTAGGTCTAGACTCGTCTGCACAAGAGGTAATTAATGCAGCCATACCAAAAACAATTCCTATTTTAACAAAGCTCTTCATCATTATATTAATGCTTTTCAGATATTTTAACTTCAACTGCTCCTGTTTTGTTTAACAATGCAGTTAATTCATCTTCATTTCCGTGCAATGAAACTTCCATCAAGAAATGGTCGTCTGTGGTTCTTACATCAGGATTCTCAGCTTCTTTGAACGGCCATAATTTACTTCTTAAGTAGAAAGTAATAACCATTAAGTGGGCAGCAAAGAAAACCGTTAGTTCGAACATTACCGGAACGAAAGCCGGTAAATTCTCAAGGAAACTAAAACTTGGTTTACCTCCGATATCCTGAGGCCAGTCT
This sequence comes from Zhouia amylolytica, assembly GCF_900116365.1. Taxonomy (GTDB): domain Bacteria; phylum Bacteroidota; class Bacteroidia; order Flavobacteriales; family Flavobacteriaceae; genus Zhouia; species Zhouia amylolytica. The sequence goes on from NZ_FPAG01000009.1 coordinate 72,925, forward strand.
TCTATCATAATAAAATTAAGCATTGTGATAGCAACTGTTAATCCCAGACATCCATATAAGAATGCTGCAATAGCAATTCTTGTTGGAGCCAGTCCCATGGCTTTATCTAAACCGTGCACAGGAAATGGCGTGTAAATTTCTTCGATATGATGATGGGCCGCTTTAACCTCTTTAACAGCACTTAATAGTACATCATCGTCATTATATAAGGCTTGTACAACTTTATTACTCATGGTTGCCGTCTCTTAATTTTTTATACTTTTCTCCAGATGATTTCAAAATAGTCTTCACTTCTGCCTGCGCAATTACAGGGAATGTTCTTGCATAAAGAAGGAACAACACGAAGAAGAATCCTATAGTACCCACATAAATTCCAATATCTACAAATGTTGGTGAGAACATTGTCCAAGAAGATGGAAGGTAATCGCGGTGTAGTGATGTAACGATAATTACAAAACGCTCGAACCACATTCCAATGTTTACAACAATAGAGATAATGAAAGAGAACATGATACTAGTTCTTAATTTTTTAGACCACATGAACTGAGGTGAGAAAACGTTACATGTCATCATCGCCCAATAAGCCCAAGCATAAGGTCCTGTAGCTCTGTTTAAGAAGGCATACTGTTCGTACTCAACTCCAGAATACCAAGCTATAAAAAGCTCTGTGATATAAGCACAACCAACGATTGAACCCGTAATCATGATTACGATATTCATCAACTCGATATGTTGTACAGTGATATAGTCTTCTAAGTTACAAACCTTACGCATGATAATAAGTAAGGTGTTTACCATTGCGAAACCTGAGAAGATCGCCCCTGCAACGAAATATGGAGGGAAGATCGTGGTATGCCATCCTGGAATAACCGAGGTAGCAAAGTCAAAGGATACGATGGTGTGTACAGAAAGTACAAGTGGGGTAGCTAAACCGGCTAATACCAATGAAACTTCTTCAAAACGTTGCCAGTCTTTTGCTCTACCACTCCATCCAAAGCTGATAAGGCTGTATATTTTCTTTTGGAATGGCTTCACCGCTCTATCACGTATCATTGCAAAATCCGGTAGTAAACCTGTCCACCAGAATACTAATGATACAGAAAGATAGGTAGAAATCGCAAATACGTCCCAAAGTAATGGTGAGTTAAAGTTAACCCATAGCGATCCAAATTGGTTTGGAATTGGAAGTACCCAATACCCTAACCACGGTCTACCCATGTGAATGATCGGGAACAATCCTGCCTGAACAACAGAGAAAATTGTCATTGCCTCTGCAGAACGGTTAATTGCCATTCTCCATTTTTGACGGAATAAAAGTAATACTGCAGAGATCAGTGTACCTGCGTGACCGATACCTACCCACCATACAAAGTTGGTAATATCCCAGGCCCATCCTACTGTTTTGTTTAATCCCCAGGTTCCTATTCCTGTTGAAATGGTGTAAATAATACACCCTAACCCCCATAGAAATGCTACCATAGCAATTGAAAAAACAATCCACCACTGCTTGTTTGCTCTTCCTTCAACCGGTTTTGCAACATCTACAGTTACATCGTGATAGCTTTTATCTCCGGTTACTAAGGGTCTACGTATAGGTGCTTCGTAATGCGACGCCATATCCTTATATAATTGTTTCTTGTATTAGTAATTTAAATTATGCTTCGTTTGTATTTCTCACTTTTACATGGTAGAACACATTAGGTTTTGTTCCAACATGCTCTAATAAGTGATACATACGGTCGCTATCTTTCAATTCAGCAACCTTACTTTCTTTATCGTTAACGTCTCCAAATACCATTGCTCCAGTACCACATGCAGCAGAACAAGCTGTTTGGAATTCTCCGTCCTTCACTTCTCTTCCTTCGCGTTTTGCATCAAGAATCGTTTTTTGTGTCTTTTGGATACACATAGAACATTTCTCCATTACACCACGAGAACGAGTAACAACATCAGGATTCAATACCATTCTTCCTAAATCGTCATTCATGTGGAAGTCAAATTCGTCATTGTTATTGTATAAGAACCAGTTAAAACGACGAACTTTATAAGGACAGTTATTAGCACAATAACGAGTACCAACACAACGGTTATAAGCCATGTGGTTTTGACCCTGACGACCATGTGAAGTTGCCGCTACAGGACAAACAGTTTCACAAGGTGCGTGGTTACAGTGCTGACACATTACCGGCTGGAATGCTACTTGTGGATTGGCCGCAGGATCTTCCATTTCACCAAACTCACTCATTGAGCTTCCTACTCCAGAAATATTATCTTTTTTATCGTTATCAGCTGCGAAAGTTTCTTCAGAAGAATAATATCTATCGATACGCAACCAATGCATATCTCTTGATTTTCTAACTTCTGCTTTACCTACTACAGGAACGTTATTTTCTGAGTGACATGCTATCACACAAGCACCACATCCGGTACAAGCGTTCAAGTCGATCGACAAATTAAAATGATGCCCTACCGTTCTATCAAACTCATCCCACAAGTCAACATCCGGAGATGTTACAGGGGTCTCCTGGTGATTTAACGATACCTGTGGCATGTGATTCCACTCTTTGGCATCTTTCGTATTGAAGATCTCAAGGGTAGTTTCTTTTACGATATCTCCCCTACCCATTAATGTATTATGCAACTGGATACAAGCAAACTCATGCTCTCCCCCAGCCTTTTCTATCGATACATTTTGTACACTATTAAATCCGTGATATAAGGCATAGGCATTAACACCTGTTTGCATCACAGACTTAAGTCCATTGGTTCTTCCGTAACCTAACGAAAGACCTACTGAACCTTTAGCTTGACCTGGCTGAATTATCACAGGAACGTTCTTAATCGCCACATCATTCACGGTAATATTAACATAACTACCGTTAAGCGCACCATTGGCTACATGCCAATTTTCAAGTCCCATTACTTCAGCATCAGCCTTAGAAACCGTTAAATAGTTATCCCAAGAAACTCTTGAAATCGGATCAGGAAACTCTTGCAACCAAGGGTTGTTAGCTTGCTGACCATCACCCATACCGGTTTTAGTGTACAACACAAGCTCCATTCCTGTCTCAGGAGTATTCGCTAATGCTCTTAACATACTACCAACTGATGCAGCCGTTACCTCTCCGGCAACCTCTTTATCATCAGCCTCTCCATTAACCGGAGCTGCTACCATTTGATCAACGGCATCCTGATCTGCCATTACTGACTGCCCACCTACGAAGTAACCATCATGCAACGCTTTGTTCCAAGAAACACCGCCTAACACAGAGGCTTCCCATGTAGATTTCAGGTAATCGTAATAAGCCACATCACTTCCCATCCATTTTAATAATGAATCCTGAAACTGACGTGTATCAAATAAAGGTCTGATTGTCGGCTGAGTCAGCGCAAAATGACCTTTCTTAATTTCTACATCACCCCACGACTCTAAGTAGTGAGGAGCTGCAGCAACATATGTTGTTAATGCTGAAGTCTCATCTTCCTTCATTGAGAAAGTAACTGACAAATCAACATTCTTTAAACCTTCTGTAAACTCATTAGCCTGAGGTAAAGTATAGGCTGGATTGACACCACTCATAATAAGCGCACCAACTTTTCCAGCTTTCATATCCGCTACCAAACCAGCTACTGCCTTGGCATTCCCTTGTCTCAGTAATTTAGGCGCATCCTTATCGAAAGCTGTACTAGACAACATTTCATTAATATCTAAAACGAGACCTTGAGCGTTCTCATCCTGAATTCCAGTTACCACGACCGCTTTAGACCCTTTAGCCTTCACTTGTTCCGCAGCACTCTTACATGCAGCATCTATATTTTCAGGCAAGTCTACAGCCACTGAAGTACCACTCAAGTATCCGTAAAACTTAGCAAGGGCTTTCTTCTGCTGTGAAGGTGTTAAAGCAACACGCTTATCAGCATTAGCACCAGACAAAGACATATTAGACTCGAACTGAATATGACGAGACATTTTTCCTTTTGCAGGAACGCGCCCTTTAGCATATCCAGACTCATATCCTCCGCCTTGCCAGTCACCTACGAAATCAGCTCCAAAAGAAACGATTACTTCAGCTTTTGAGAAATCATAATCAGCGAGTGCTCTAACTCCATACTTCGCTTCGAACGCATTCAAAGCAGCATCTTCGGCTACCGCATCATATGTAACATGACTTACATTACCATACTTCTGTGAAAATTCATTGATCAATTTCAAGGTAGAAGGACTCGCAAAAGTCTGAGTCAACAAAACAATTTGTTTTCCTCCTGCTGACAACCCGTTAAGCTTTTTAACCACAGCAGCATCCAAATCTTCCCAGGTAACATTAGCTCCTTCAGATTTAGGCGACTGCACTCGCAGGCTATCGTATAAATCCAACACTGAAGCATGTACACGTGCATTTGCACCTCCACCTACTTTAGCATCCGCATTATTCTCTACTTTGATTGGTCTCCCCTCTCTGGTTTTTATCAATACACTTGCAAAATCATAACCGTTTGCAATTGCTGTCGCATAATAATTTGCTACACCAGGACGTATTTGCTCTGGTTGCACCACGTAAGGGATTGATTTTTTCACCGGACCTTCACAAGCAGCTAGCGTAGCAGCTGCAGTACTGAATCCGACATATTTTAAGAAGTCTCGACGAGAAGTTGAAGACGAATCAAGATTTTCTTTATCGCCTAAAAATTCATCTACCGGAATCTCCTGTACAAACTCATTCTGTTTAAGCGTTTCAACGATAGAGCTATCACTATTCAGCTCCTCGACACTTTTCCAGTATTTCTTGTTTGACGCCATGTTATTATTGAAATTAGCTTCTTTAATAATTTATTAATAGTGACACTTACCGCACTCCAAAGCACCCATCTGCGCAGCCGTAAGCTTCTCTACACCATATTTTTTAGATAATTCTTCGTGAATCTTCTCATAGTATTCATTACCATCCATCTTCACATCTGTTTCACGGTGACACTCAATACACCATCCCATAGTTAAAGGAGCGTGCTGATACATCACTTCCATCTCTTCCACAGGACCGTGACATTTCTGACACTCTACCCCAGCAACTGATACGTGCTGTGAGTGGTTGAAATAAACAAAATCAGGAAGGTTATGGATACGCACCCATTTCACAGGCTCTGATTCACCAGTATACTGCTGGTTATTCGCATCCCATCCAACAGCCTTATAAAGCTTTTGAATCTCTCCAGTATAGAAATCTTTTGTATAGCCATTCGCTAAATCTTCCTCCCCGGTATACTCCATAATATTCTTATGACAGTTCATACAAACATTCAAAGAAGGAATACCTGAAGTTTTAGAAACTCTGGCTGAAGAGTGACAATACTTACAATCTATCTTATTATCTCCAGCGTGAATTTTATGTGAGAAGTGAATTGGCTGCACAGGCATGTAACCCTGATCAACCCCAACCTGCATCATATAACCATAGGCGAAATACGCACCTATTAACAACAATGCAATTGAAGAAACCAATACTAAAAACTGATTTTTCACAAAAGCCTTCCAGATAGGCAGACGCTTTTCAGCTTTCTCAAACTCGATTCCGTTTGCTTCAGCGATACGCTTTAAAGTTTTATTAACTAAGTAAAGCATCACTACAAGCACTCCGAACACAAGCACTAAAGCTGCCAGGATTACATTATTTGAAAACCCTGAAGAACCTCCTGCTGCACCAGCATCCGCAACAGCACCTGCTGCTGGTTGTGCCGGCTCCGGCTTCGGTTCCATTGCATAAGCTATAATATTATCGATATCCTCTTCAGACAACTGAGGGAACGCCGTCATTGGCGAACCATTATACTCTTCAAAAACAGCAACAGCCTGAGGATCCCCAGCCTTTACCATAGCTGCACTATTGTGAATCCAATCATACAACCACTGTTTTTCATACTTGTCTCCAACACCTCGTAGTGCTGGACCTGTCATCTTTCTATCAAGATTATGACATGCCGCACAATTAGCATTAAACAACTGCTTTCCCTTAGCAGGATCACCATCTTGCGCGAAAAGAGAAGTTGAGAACATTAGCATTAGCGCTAATCCGATACCTAAAATTCTAGAAGTTGAATTACGGTGTACCACCTTTTTCATATTAAAATACGTGTTATCAATCTTAATTTGGCACGATTTTTACTCTACTCAAAGAAGACCGCCAAAAAGCCTTCCGTTAAATTCGGACACAAAAATACGACTTAGAGTCGATTTCAGAAATGTTAGAGAAGCGTTAACAACTAATTTATAACAATTCTAAATAAATTTATTCGTTATCATTTACAAGATAAAATTACTTTTGCACAAAACATCAGGAAATATGAACATTTTAAAAATAAACTATCTAGCTGTCACTCTGTTTTTTAGTCTAGCCGCTTCACATATTTCTTCTGCACAAGAAGGAAAAATCAGCATAAATAAAGACCCTCGGGTAGACCAATTAATGGCCGCAAAAAAAGAGCTAAATAAAAGTGAAATTAGCAACGGAAGGTTACGAATTCAAATTTATACCGGTTCTTTGAGCGATGCTCAAAAAGCAAGGACTACCTTTAATGGTAAATTTGAGAATATTCCTTGTGAGATCGTCTTTGAAACTCCGAATTATAAAGTAAGAGCGGGAAGATTCAGAAATCGCCTGGAGGCCGACAAATTCCTTACCGAGGTCAGAAAAGAATTTCCAAGCGCCTTTATTTTGACACCAAAAAAAAGCGGTAATTAAAATTACCGCTTTTTTTATCTTATATATATTATTAGGACTCCCTACTACTTCAGCTTTTTCTTAACTGCAACCTCTTGATAAGCTTCAACGATATCTCCTTCTTTAATATCGTTGTAATTCTTAACCTGCAATCCACAGTCGTAACCTTTAGACACCTCTTTAACGTCATCTTTAAATCGTTTTAAGGAAGCTAATTCTCCACTATAGATCACCACTCCATCTCTGATTAGACGTATTCTTGAGTTTCTGTAGATCTTACCATCGGTCACCATACAACCTGCAATGGTACCCACTTTAGATATCTTGAAGGTTTCACGAATCTCAGCATTACCAGTAACCTCTTCTTTCATCTCCGGAGAAAGCATACCCTCCATCGCATCTTTAAGGTCATTGATGGCATCGTAGATAATAGAATAGGTTCTGATATCTATTTCTTCTTTATCAGCAACTATTCTTGCATTACCCATAGCTCTTACATTAAACCCGATAATAATCGCATCAGAGGCAGAAGCCAATAACACATCAGATTCTGTAATCGGACCAACTCCTTTATGGATTACATTGATATGGATTTCATCTGTTGATAGTTTCTGGAATGAATCAGTAAGCGCTTCTACAGAACCATCCACATCACCTTTGATAATGATATTAAGTTCTTTAAAGTCACCTAATGCGATACGTCTTCCAATCTCATCAAGTGTAACGTGACGTTGTGTACGAACTGACTGCTCTCTCAACAACTGTGTTCTCTTGGTGGCAATTTGCTTAGCCTCTCTTTCATCTTCAAACACATTGAATTTATCACCAGCCTGAGGCGCACCATCCAGACCTAATATAGATACTGGTGTTGAAGGTCCTGCTTTTTCAATTTCATTTCCACGTTCATCGTACATAGCCTTCACCTTACCACTACACGTACCTGCCAGAACATAATCTCCAATCTCAAGCGTACCCGCCTGTACCAGTGCTGTAGCTACATAACCTCGTCCTTTATCAAGATAGGCCTCTACAACTGTACCTACCGGTAATTTTTCCGGGTTAGCTTTCAGCTCTAATAATTCAGCTTCCAGCAATACTTTTTCAAGTAATTCTTTAACTCCTGCACCAGTTTTAGCAGAAATATCCTGAGATTGTACTTTACCTCCCCAGTCTTCCACTAATAAATTCATATTAGCCAGGCTTTCTTTTACTTTATCAGGATTTGCCGTTGGCTTATCAACCTTATTAATAGCAAACACTATCGGAACTCCAGCTGCCTGGGCATGGCTAATAGCTTCCTTGGTCTGTGGCATCACATCATCATCAGCAGCAATTACGATAATTGCTAAATCCGTTACTTGTGCACCACGAGCACGCATGGCCGTAAAGGCTTCGTGACCAGGAGTATCCAGGAACGTTATTTTTTGTCCATTATCCAGAGACACACTGTAGGCACCGATATGCTGGGTAATTCCACCACTTTCTCCAGCGATCACATTCTCTTTACGAACATAATCAAGCAAGGATGTTTTACCGTGGTCAACGTGACCCATCACTGTAACAATCGGAGCTCTTGGTTTAAGATCTTCTTCTGCATCCGGTTCTTCTTCAATAGACTCCTCTATCTCGGCAGTTACAAACTCTACCTTATATCCAAACTCTTCCGCTACAATCGACAAGGTCTCAGCATCAAGCCTCTGATTCATGGTTACCATGATTCCGAGAGACATACATGCACCAATCACTTTGGTTACAGGCACATCCATCATAGTAGCAATTTCACTTACAGTAACGAACTCAGTTACCTTAAGTACTTTACTTTCTGCAGCTTGTTGCGCTTGTTCTTGTTCTGATTTTTGACGGTGAGAGTCTCTTTTTTCTCTTCTATATTTAGCACCTTTAGACTTTTGAGTTTTCCCTTGAAGTTTCTCAAGTGTCTCACGTACTTGTTTTTGGATTTCTTCGTCTGTAGGTTCAACTTTTTCTACTCGTTTAACCGGACGTTTTCCACCTTTTTTCTTGTCTTTCCCCTGGAACTTATTACCGCCTTGTTGTCCAAATTTCGACTTTTGAACAGGGCTTTCTTTGGTAATTCTTCGTCTTTTCTTCTTAGCCGTAGCATCTTTAGAATCACCACCCTTTTTAGGAGTTTCTTTTTTCTTCTTAGGCTTATTGAACTGAGAAAGGTCAATTTTCTCACCTGTTATTTTAGGCCCAGATAGCTTCTTGTACTTTGTTTCAATAACCCCTGCTTCCTCTTCATTTCCCTCTGCCGGTTTAGCAGTTTCAGGAGCTACAGGTTTTGAAGGAGCTTCTTTTTTCACCTCTTCCTTTTTTTCTTTTGGCGCCTCTTGCTTTTTAGGCTCAGGCTTATTTTCTATTACAGGCTTAACTTCTTTCTTCTCTTCTACCTTTGAAGCGGGCTCTTCCTCTTTTTTAGGTTCCTCCTTCTTAGCCTGAGGTACCTCTTTTTTAGGTTGAGGAACTTCTTCTTTTTGAGGAGTCTCAATTTTCTCAGCCTCGGGAGCTTTCGGTTTTTCTTCTTTAGGCTGCGGCTTTTCTTCTTGCTTAACCTCTTCTTTAACCTCTTCTTTTTTCGGCTGTGGAACAGTTTCTTTTTCGGCTTTAACAGGTTCAACCTCTTTAGGTTCGGATTTTTTATCCGAATCCAAATCAATTTTACCAACAGTTTTAGGACCGGATAATTCAGCTTTAGCCTTAATCACCTCGCTCTTTTGCTCTGTTTGGCGTTTTAACTCCTGTTCTTTTTCCAATTCTTTTCGGATAGCTTCCTTTTCTTTTCTTTTCTCTTCCCCTACCTCTTTAGAAGCTACCTTCTTACTCTTATCGGTCTGGAATTCGCCCAAGAGAACCTCATACACTTCATTAGTAATTTTGGTTGTAGGACGTGCCTCTACTTCGTGACCTTTAGCAGCCAGAAATTCAACAGCCCTATCCAATGAAATGTTTAGCTCTCTTAATACTTTGTTTAGCCTCAATGTTCCCTTTTCAGCCATAAAATTTATTTCCTCAAAAATTTAGTTACAAATTTAGTCTTCGAATTCTTCTTTCAAAATTCTAACTACATCTAAAATGGTCTCTTCCTCCAAATCGGTTAGTTTTACAAGGTCACTAACTTCCCTATCCAAGATACTTTTAGCAGTATCTAAACCTATTTTCTTGAACTCATCAATAACCCACTGATCGATTTCATCAGTAAACTCTGCTAATTCAACATCCTCTTCCACACCTTCTCTGAACACGTCAATTTCATAACCTGTTAATTGTCCTGCCAAACGAATGTTAAATCCACTTTTACCTATCGCCTTCGATACTTCCTCAGGTTTTAAAATAACCTCAGCATGTTTATTTTCCTCATTCAATGTTACAGATGTAACTCTTGCCGGGCTCAATGCTCTACTGATAAACAATTGAGTATTGTTCGTATAGTTAATCACATCGATATTTTCGTTTCCTAATTCACGAACGATACCATGAATTCTGGATCCTTTCATCCCTACACAAGCTCCCACAGGATCGATTCTATCATCATAAGAATCTACTGCTACCTTCGCCTTTTCACCAGGAATCCTAACCACTTTCTTCACGGTGATCAGTCCGTCGAAAACCTCAGGAATTTCTTGTTCGAAGAGCTTTTCAAGGAAACTTGGTGCCGTTCTACTTAAAATAATCATCGGCTTATTCCCTTTTAACTCAACGCTTTCAATCACACCTCTTACATTATCTCCCTTTCTAAAGAAATCAGACGGTATCTGCTTGTCTTTTGGAAGGATGATCTCGTTACCTTCATCATCGATCAGGATAACTGCCTTATGGCGCACATGATGCACTTCAGCGGTATATATATCTCCGATCAGCTCTTTAAACTTCTTATAAACCGTGGTATTATCATGCTCATGAATCTTAGAAATAAGATTTTGGCGTAATGCCAATATAGCCCTACGTCCTAAATCGATAAGCTTCACTTCCTCCGAAACATCTTCACCCACTTCAAAATCAGGCTCAATTCTTCTAGCCTCCGTTAATGATATTTCCTGGTTAGGGTCCTCTACATCTCCATCAGCCACTACTACACGGTTTCTCCAGATCTCCAAATCTCCTTTATCTGGGTTGATAATGATATCAAAATTATCATCTGAACCGAATTTCTTTTTTAATGCGTTTCTAAACACATCTTCCAAAATGGCCATTAACGTTACACGATCTATGAGTTTATCATCTTTAAACTCAGAAAATGATTCGATCAACGCAAGATTTTCCATGTCAACTTAAAATTAAAATGTTATCATCACTTTAGCTTCTTCTATATCGCTAAACGATATCTCTTTTTCTTTACTCACCGTAACCTTGCCTTTTCCAACAGGTTTAGGCTCACGAGCTTTCCAACCCAACTTAATATAATTTTCCGCAACTTCAAGTAAAGTTCCTTCAAACTTTTCGTCCTGGGTCTTAACCTTCATTTTTCTTCCAACATTCTTAAGGAACTGACGGTTGTTTACGATTGGTTCTGTAGCACCGGGTGAAGTGACCTCTATTGAAAAATCAACCTCTTCCCTATCCAAATTATGTTCTACCTGTCTGCTTAAATCAATACAATCGTTCAAAGTTACACCTTTATCTCCATCAATCACCAATTTTATTTTATTATCTGGTGTTATTGATGATTTGATCAAAAAGATATCTTTTCTCTCCTCAAGAAATTCGGCAATCAGTTCTTTAACTCTTTCTTCAAACATAAAATCAACTTATAAAAAGAGGGGACTTCACGTCCCCTCCCAATAGGCTTTAAATTTTAACGGTACAAATATACAATTTTTTTTGAACCTTCATTAAAAAAGCTAATCATTTGTGCTTTAACGCTTTTTATTTTGTAATTTTAAGAAAACGGACCTAAAAACACCTGCAGGATGAAACGAATTCTAGTGCCGACAGATTTCTCTCCCGAGTCAGAATATGCACTTAAAATCGGAGCGTATTTAGCCAAAAAAAATAAGGCGGAGCTGTACCTGCTACACCTACTTGAATTACCCATGCATTTGGCATCTGCACCTGTTGGAGAACTTCCAGAAGCATTTTTCTTCACCAAACTGGCACAACAAAAGATTGAAGAACTTAAAGAAAAACCTTTTTTAAAAGACATAAAGGTTCATGAAATCATGGAGGCCGGCAGCATTCATTCAGGAGTTTCAAACGCCATTAAAGACAAGGCCATTGACTTTGTAGTAATGGGCTCTAGTGGAGCAGCAGGTCTGGAAGAAATATTTATTGGATCTAACACAGAAAAAGTAGTTCGCACAGCGACGGTTCCGGTCTTAATTATCAAAAACGATATTAACGAATTAAAGATTGATAATTTCGTGTACGCCTGTGACTTTTCAACAGACACTTTCGAGGCTTACAAAAAAGCCATCACATTTGGTGAAAAGTTCAACAGCAAGATTCACCTTTTGTTCGTGAACACTCCGAACAACTTTAACACCTCCAGGGCAATCACGGATAAAATCGCAAGCTTCACTAAGAAACTCACCCCTAAAAATTATACCGTCAACATCTATAATGAACTTACTATTGAAGACGGCATCCTTAATTTCGCCAAAGAAACCAATGCTGATCTGATTGGCATGAGCACACACGGAAGAAGAGGAATCACTCACTTCTTTAATGGCAGCATTACTGAAGAATTATCAAATCACGCATTAAGACCTGTTATTACTTTCAGGATCTAGCGATCGAAATTCGTTTTCACTTCATTTCAGGACACTCATTCGGTTTAAGCACCTGGAAAGCTTTTATACCAAAACAAACAGATTTTAACCCACTCATACTCTATCCATACTTTATCCATACTTCAACTATGCTTCAACTATGCTTGAAACGCCCAAAAATGGTCTGGAATTTCACCTGAAAAACAGGCGAAAATTTAAAGTAAAAAAAGGTTTATATGATTTTATACTAATTTATACGAACCACAAAAGGCATAAGTATTACACTAACATCAGCGGTGACAGAAAAACGCATTACCGCCTTATTTTAACTGAGTTTTTTTTTTATCAAAAAAACAGATCATGCCTCATTGTTGTGTTTATGTGAAAATTGTGATTGATGTTTGAAAATAAGATGGATTCCGCAATAAATGCGGAATGACTATGGATACGGAATAAAAGTGTATGCAATGATAGTGAAATGGATTCCGCAACAAGTGCGGAATGACATTGAGGTTCGGAATGAAAGTGGGAGTGTTGAAAGCCTAGTGGGAATGGATTCCGAAATAAATACGGAATGACATTGAGGAGCAAAATGTCATTGGGAGTGACGAAAGCCTAGCGGGAATGGATTCCGTAATAAATACGGAATGACAATCAGGCGCGGAATGACAATTGGTACGGAATGACATTGGGGTGCGGGGTAGACTTTTCGTCCTGGTTTTACCTGACTTTTTTCCATCAAAAAACCCGACTCTTTTGAAGAACCGGGTTTCTTTTTAGCAGTTGGCCTACAAGGACTCGAACCTTGAACGACTGAACCAAAATCAGCTGTGTTACCAATTACACCATAGGCCATTGCTGTAATGCGGATGCAAATTTAAGACAATCTTTTATATGCGCAAATATTTTTTAAAAAATTCGAAATAAAATTTTTCAGCCTTGTTAACGTTAATAAAATGAATCTTTTCATTAGTAATATTATTCTTAAATTCGCCAGCAGTCTATAGAAAATTAACCACATGTCAGAACATCTATTTAAAAAATGGGACACTATCCTGGGTTGGGTAGCTTTTGCAGTATCATTAGTAACATTCGGACTCACCGTTGAACCCACAGTAAGTTATTGGGATTGTGGAGAGTATATTGCCACATCGGCTAAACTTCAGGTTGGACACCCTCCGGGAGCGCCGCTATTCCAAATGGTCGGAGCTTTCTTCGCCATGTTTTCTGCAGAACCGGAAACGATCGCCAAGACCATTAATTATATGTCTGTTTTCTCCAGCGCCTTTACGGTTTTATTTCTTTTCTGGACGATCACTAACCTGAGCAAGAAATTAGTTCTTAAAAATGACAATGACTTTTCTACCGGAAAAGCCATGGCTGTTTTTGGAAGTGGACTAGTAGGTGCACTGGCTTTTAATTTCTCAGACAGCTTTTGGTTTAATGCAGTTGAAGCGGAAGTATACGCCATGGCTACTTTCTTAATGTCATTAATGTTTTACCTGGGGTTACGATGGAAAGACGAAATGCATTTACCAAGAGGTAACCGCTGGTTGGTTTTGATATTTCTTATAGTAGGTCTTTCTTTTGGTGTTCACTTTATGGCCTTATTAACCATTCCTGCCATTGGGATGATTTATTACTTTAACCGCTATGACTTCTCCTGGAAATCATTCATTATTGCAAATATTGTATCTGTAGCCGTATTACTCTTTATATTTAAATTATTACTCCCGAGCACCCTTAAATTTTTCGGGTATCTCGAAGTGTTCTTTGTAAATAGCATAGGTATGCCTTTTGACTCAGGAACTATCATTGCCGGTCTCATTATAATCGTAGCCTTTTATTTTGCCTTAAAATACACCAGAAAGAAAGGCTTTGTTGAACTTAATACAGTCATTCTTTGTACTATGTTCGTTTTGATTGGGTTTTCGACATGGCTTATGGTTCCTATCAGAGCAAATGCAGGCACCGTGATTAACGAAAATGATCCTTCTGATGCGCGTTTGTTACTTGCTTATTACAACCTGGAACAATATCCTGAAACTCATTTGTTTTACGGACCGATGTACTCGGATGCTTTTGCAGGACAGGACCCGATAGACCCTTATATGGATGAAAAACCAAAATACGAGAGGGACTATAAGACCGGAAAATATGTTATTGTTAACCACTACAAAGACGCCGCCCTGGCTCCTAACAGGAACCACGAAGGCATCCTACCACGTATGTGGAGCGCTGATCATGCAGCCAATTATATGAAGATTACCGGTCCGCTAAACATAAAAGTAAAGCCTGAATACTCTGGTGAAGACCGACTAACACAAGCTATTGGTCAGTTTAAAAGGGATTTAGACACCGGAGCCATAGACGAGGATGAATATGTGAATTTCATTCAACAGTTTAAAGAATACCTGGTTATTGAAAAACCTTCATTCTTTCAAAACATTCAATACTTATTTGAATTTCAGATGGGTTATATGTATTGGCGTTATTTCATGTGGAATTTTACGGGAAGACAAGACGACATACAGGGGAAGTATGACAATCACGGGAACTGGTTAAGTGGTATTAAGTTTGTTGACGAAGCCAGACTAGGCTCTCAGGACAACCTCCCTAGTGACGTGTTAAACAATAAAGGACGTAACACCTATTATTTCTTACCGTTAATTTTAGGTATCATTGGATTTGTATTTCAAATAAAATCGAACCCTAAACAGTGGTGGGTTGTATTCGTTCTCTTTATGTTTACCGGTCTCGCTCTTAAAATCTACCTGAACGAACGGCCTTTTGAGCCTCGTGAAAGAGATTATGCACTGGTTGGTTCTTTCTATATGTTCTCCATATGGATCGGCCTGGGCGTATACGCACTTTTCGATGAATTGAAAAAATTATTAAGTCCGAAGATCTTAGCTCCTGCAATAACTATGGTATGTTTACTTGCGGTACCTACTGTTATGGCTGTTCAAAACTGGGACGATCACGACAGAGCTCACAAATACACTGCCAGAGCAATGGCCACTTCCTACCTTAATTCGGTAGCCAAAGACGAAGGATCTATCCTATTCTCTATTGGTGACAATGACACCTTTGCGCTGTGGTATGCCCAGGAAGTGGAAGAATACAGAACAGATGTGAGAGTTATAAACACCAGCCTTTTTGCAACGGACTGGTATATTGATCAAATGAAGAGTAAAGCGTACGAAAGCGAACCTATTCCTTCGCAACTTACACACGATCAATACGCCTATGGCGTAAGAGATGTAATTTATTACCAACCGCTCACAGAAGCCCGTTGGAATATTAAAGATTTTATGAACTGGGTTGCGAGTGACGATAAACGCACCAAAGTGGATTTCGGAAACGGCCAGGAAACTGTTTTCTATCCGACCAATAAAATACGTGTTCCTGTCAACAAGGAAAATGTATTGAAGAGTGGGATTGTTCAGCCAAAAGACTCTTCATTGATCGTTGATTATATCGACATCGATCTTCCTAAATCGGCTTTACCTAAAAACAGAATTCTCATGTTAGACCTGCTGGCGAATAATGACTGGGAAAGACCAATTTATTTTACAGGGGGTAGTTTTAGTCCTGCTGAATATTTATGGATGAAAGATTATTTACAGCTAGACGGTTTAGTATATAAGTTAGTTCCTATCAAAACACCTATCCCTGAAAACAATCCGTTTGAAATGGGACGTATTGATGAAGATCTCATGTACGACATTGTTATGAAGTGGGATTGGGGTAATTCAAACGATCCTAACATCTATGCGGATCCGGAAACAAGAAGAAACAGTATTTCTTACAGAAGTAACCTTGCAAGGCTTTCTGAAACCCTTATAAAGGAAAACAAACTTGATAAGGCAAAGAATATATTAGATCTGGCGATGGACAAAATGCCTTTCGGACGTTTCGGTTACTATGTATTCCTGGAACCTTATATCGATGGTTATTACAAGGTAGGTGAAAAAGAAAAAGCCAGAGAACTGTTTTTAAAAGTTGCCAATGTTTACCAGGAACATATCGATTACTACAGTCAATTAGAAATTACCGAACAGCGCAATCGTATCAATGACATTGTCACCAATATAGAACGCTACCGCAGTCTCACAGATATAGTTATCATTAATGGAGATGAAGCCTTTGGTATGGAACAGACTCAAAAATTCAACGAGTACCTTGAAAAGTTCAGTCACCTCTACGGAAGGTCTGAACCGACTGAATCTGAATTAGAGCAACCATTGCAAATCGATTCGGTGAAGGACACGGTAGAAACATTATCACAACAATAAATATCAACCGGACCTAGTGTCCGGTTTTTTTTATGCTATCAAAGCTTTTTATCAAAACGCCTTTCTGGGCAAAGCTCATTTTCAACCGTCTCACCTGGCACATTGAGTCGGATGAAAAAACCCTATACTTAACTTTTGATGATGGTCCAATTCCCGGTGTTACTGAATTGGTACTGGACACCTTGAAAGTTTATAATGCAAAGGCTACCTTTTTCTGCATAGGAGAAAACATAGAGAAACACCCGAAGATATTCAAACGAATTCTATCTGAAGGACATCAAATAGGTAATCACACTCAGAATCATTTAAATGCAAGGGAAGTTGACACTGATACATATATGGAGAACTTTATCTCTTGCGAACAGACCATTAAAAAGCACCTACCCTCTACACAGGTGGATCTCCCTAAACTATTCAGACCTCCTTATGGAAGAACCACTTTTAAAACGCGAAACCGTATTCTTAACCGTGGCTATAAAATGATTATGTGGGATGTTCTCAGTGCCGATTACATGGAAGAGCTTCCACCTGAAGCCTGCTTAAATAATGTTTTACATAACACTTCCAATGGCAGCATAATCGTATTTCACGATAGCTTAAAAGCTAAAAAAAACTTAATCTATACTTTAATGGGGACTCTTGCGCATTTTACAAAAAAGGGTTATGTTTTTAAGTCGATCAACCCTACTTAATCAAACGAATTACAGGCATATACTTGCTTTTTTTCATTTTCTGGGATCTTCTTAAATTGATGATTATCATAGTGAGGTTATAGCCATACAATAGAAATACAGGCACCACTAATGGATGAATTTTTGAAATCGTGTTTGGAACCAATCTCATTAAATTTACTGGAGTAATTCCAGCTCCAATAACTACCAGATAAATAGTTGTTGCCAGCAACCAGGTTAATTGGAAATTAACCAGATTTTTTCCTGTGCTATCAACCAATCTAATTTTATCTCTTTTAAGCAACCACAATATCAAGGGTACCAAAACCCCCAGGGCCGGATTATATAAAAACCCAAGCGCCCCCAAATGCATTAACGACAGGTACCCCGTATCTTTTACTTTTTCCAAACACAATAGATCATCTGGGGTAATACCCAAGGCTATGGTAAGCTTCAATAGCGTATCTCCTTTGGGAGAAGACTCTCCTTTTTCTATGCGCTGAATCGTTCGCAGACTTAGTTTAGATTCTTCTGATAATTGTTCTTGAGAAAATCCTTTTCTGGCTCGATAGAACTTTACCTTTTCCGATAAGTTTTCATTTTCCTTCATTCGTGTTGAGTATGTTTAGTGCTTTCAACAAAAGTACCTATCCCACCATTTGATCCTTGCGCCAGAAACATGACAATTTTACGTCAATTCCTACCACCCCCTAATAAACAAGGCTCTATAGCAGTTTTATTAAAAGGCTGCCCTCAGGGCTACAATGAAGTTACGGCCCGCTCCGGCCATTCCTGAGCTATAGGGCCTGTATCGTCTGTCGGTTATATTTTCCAGCCCTGCTGTAAGCGCCAAGACTTCTGAGAGCTGTTGCGTTGCTTTAAAGTTCAGGGTATACCATGCAGGAGCATACGGATTTCCATTATCATCCTTGGCATAAAGGTAATCTTTGCCTTGCTCTCCTACCGGAAGGTCCTCATAACTTCTTCCCCCATTATATACCGTATAAAGTTGCATATTCAATTTATTGACATGGTAGGTAAATTTGGTAATTCCAAAGAAGGGAGCAGCATGTCTTGATGGGCTTTTTTCTCCATTATCAAGTTCTTCCTCCCCTTTTTGAAGGTTTAATTTCGAAAGCAATGAAAAACCTTTAGCCAGTTTTGCTTCCAAGCCCAACTGCACTCCATACACTTCTGCCTGTGCGCCATTCTGTATCGCTTGCACTTTACTCAACTCACCGTCATACACGATACTATCCTGTCCGCTCATAGTAAAATCTCTTCTTACTAAAGCATCATCAAGAAGGGTATAATACGCACTAAAATCTACCCGCAACTTATCATCCACTATTTTGCTCACTCCTACCTCAGCGGTATAAGCATATTCAGCTTTCAGGTCGGGATTTGGAACTACCACTGCCCCGGGTTCTGAATCAAAAACCTTTCCTATATCATCTACATTTGGTGATCTAAATGCGGTAGCAAGTTTTGCCGTAAGCGACCAGGAGTCATCAGGTGTATATACCAGCCCTAAACTTCCGGTAAGTGCTCCATTACTTATATAGGCATTACTTTCCGGAATTGGATAATAATTCATATTGTTTGAAAAATCAGCATCCAACACATATTGATTATACCTCATACCGGCATGCAATCCAAGCACTTCGGATACTACATATTCATAGACTCCATAAATTCCATAAGACCACCATTGTGAATCCGGGTATCTTGAAGGGCCTTTAGACACAGCACCTGTTTCGATATTCTCTTGTTGCCCGGTTGAGTTTACATCGTTAAAAACTAATTCAGCTCCGTATAAAAACTTAGATTCGTTTTTAAACTCCTTTATAAAATCGGCATTTACTGAAATTGCATTTAATCGCTCTTCTCTCGTACTCCTATCTAGATCATTAAAGTCACGATCGATTCTACTCTCTTCAAAATGCTGATGCGCTATTCTCAGACTCATATGATCATAAATGCCCTGCTCCGCCTCATTTGTGATCGTCAAATTATTCATCATCCAAATCTGCGGACCATAGGACCATTCTGCACTTCGTGGTTGTCCGTTTCTCGTACGAATATGGCGATCGTATCTTGCATAATCTGAAGTCTCCGAGTAGTGAAACCCATATTGAAAGTCCCATGATTCGTTTGGCTTAAATCTTATTTTCTGCATTAAATTCATCTGGGTATATCCGGAGGGCACCTGCTTATCAGGGTTATCGTTGGTTACGACCACATCCTCATTATTTTCCCGAATAACATAGAAGTCTCGCAAATAGTCATCCGGGCCATAAGCTCCCATTTCAAGGTCTCCGAAATCATAACTTGAAACACTGGTAACAATCGCCCACTTATCCCAACCAACATTGATATCGAAGTGTGCGGTTTTTTCATCATTAGCAGATGCATAACGAACAATGCCTTTTCCGGACACCAGGGTTTCTTCATCCAGAGAAAACTCCGGGGTTAAGGTATGAAAACTCATTACCCCTCCGATAGCATCACTACCATATATTACAGAACCCGACCCGAATAATACTTCTGTATTCTGCATGGCAAAAGGATCTAAGGAAATCACATTCTGCAAATTTCCACTTCTGAAAATAGCCGTATTCATACGCACCCCATCCACAGCATACATCAATCGATTGGCAGAAAAGCCACGAATCATCGGGCTACCTCCTCCTTGCTGACTTTTTTGAATATACACATCGCCGGAAGCTCCCAGCAGATCTGCAGCTGTTTGCGGGTTCTGAATGGCAACTTCTCTTGGGGTTATAGTCGATATTTTAAATGGTATTTTCGCCTTAGATTCTCCCCACCTTGTGGCAGCCACCACTACCTGATCCAGAGAGATGTCTGACGGGATCATAAACAACTCAAAACCATGCTGTTCAAGACTTAAAAAACTTACGGATTGAGTAACATAGCCCAAAAGCCTTATTTCTATGATATCGGCTCCTTTAAATTCTGAAATATCTGCCTGTCCTTTTGCATTGGTATACACATACTTTTTCGGACTATCAGACATTACAATGACCTGCTCTAAAGGTTGAAGCGTTTCTGCATCCTTGACTCTTAAAACCTGAGCATTGATCTCACAAAACCACAAAGCTAAAAGACCGGCTAATACTATTTCCTTCATATAAATTCAATCATTTTTACCACCACTATATACAACCTTTGGTTAAAATTGATAAAATATAGGGTTTTACACAGCACAAATATGCCACAAACTCTGTACCATAACCAAATTTCCAGAGACATATTTCGCTGGATTTAACGGTAAAATGAACATCAGCACGTCAGCTGAAAGATCGCATGTTGAATAATTTTGCTATTTTTATAGGAAATTACAACCATTACCTCTTAGAGCTATGAAACCAAAATTATTACCTCTTTTCTTATGTCTGTCAATTTTGTGCGCATGCAGTAATGATGACGACAACTTGAACAACACCTTTCAAACTGGTAGCTTAACGGATAATAGAGATGGACAAACCTACAAAACCGTACGTATTGGCACTCAGATCTGGATGGCCGAAAACATGAAATTCGATACTGAAGACAATTCCAGCATTTGCTACGAAAATGAGGCTTATAACTGTTTTGTATATGGAAGGTTATATACGGGAAATACTGCTCAGACTATTTGTCCGGAGGGGTGGCATTTACCTACAGTGGAAGAATGGAACACCTTATTTGATTATTTTGGAGGTGAGGATGTTGCCTATGCATTTTTAGAACCTTTCGGGATGATTCACGAACAAGCTGTTGAATTCAATATACTTCCAACGGGTCGAAGTATCGCAACTAATTTTGAGAAAATGAATGAAGGATTTTACTGGACCTCAACCGACGGAGGGTATCCAGAATCATTCAGGTATATCAATTATAAACCGGGAGCTAGCTTTAGTACACCTGGAGCCAGCCAAACCGTGATGCAAAGCTGTAGGTGCCTAAAAGACTAAGATCAGACGTATTCCTGGAGAATACCTATTAATGTATTAGCATCCTGCTCTCCGCTTTGGCGCCAAACCATTTCTCCTTTCTTATAAATCATGAGAGTGGGCAAGCCTTTGACTCTTAAGGCGTCTGCTAGTTCTTTGTTTTTATCTACATTAATTTTAATGACTTTGGCTTTATCCCCCAATGCGGCGGCCACATCCCTGAGTACAGGATGCATTGCTGTAGAGGAATCATTCCAATCCGTGTAGAAGTCCAACAAAACAGGAATATTGGCTTCAATTAATTCACCAAACTTAGACATAGGCGAAAAATTTTAACAGTAAATATAATACAAATGTAATATTTTCTTTGAATTAAGCGATCTTCGATGACTTTTTCAGCTCAATCACAGTAATTTCAGGCCAAATCCCAACTCTTCCGGGGTATGCTAAAAACCCAAATCCTCTATTCACATTAATATATTGTCCTTTCTGTTTGTAAATTCCGGCCCAATGCTTATATCGCCAACTTGCGGGGCTCCATTTCACCCATCCCGGGATTTCAATACCAAACTGCATACCGTGTGTATGTCCACTCAGGGTGAGATGATAGTGATAATCATCATCAACCACTTTCTCTTCCCAATGTGTTGGATCGTGGCTCAACAAAACCTTAAAGTCATTTTGGTGTACTGCCTGAGTCGCTTTCTTAAGGTCTCCTGCTTTTTTAAAACCACCTGCTCCCCAATTTTCCACACCTACTAATGCTATACGCTCTCCTTCTTTTTCAATAAATCGATTTTCATTAAGCATTAAATCGAATCCGATTTCCTTTTGAATATCTTTTAACTGTTGTAAATTTTCGTCTTTTTCCACCGATGAGTTCCAGTCTACATAATCTCCATAATCATGATTTCCCAAGACAGAGTATTTACCATCTTTTGCTTCAAGTTTCGAAAAGGATTCTTTCCAGGGAATCATTTCACTGGCTTTATTATTCACCATATCTCCGGTAAAGAGAATCACATCACTTTCCTGCTTATTGATCAGGTCTATTGCGTATTCTATTTTTTCTTTGTTATCAAAGCTACCGCTATGGATATCCGAAATCTGGGTAATCTGATAGCCATCAAAGGCGTCCGGTAAATCGTCGAATTCCAGTTCATACCTGAGTACCCTGAAATCATACTTCCCTTTGAACATTCCATAAAGCATGGAAGCAAACGGGATGGCAGCCACTCCAATAGCCAATTGACTTACAAATTTTCTACGGGAAGGGATGTGAAAGGTTTCCTTAGCTCCATAGAGCTTATTATAAATTCCAGCGCCCAGTCGAACCACATCTTCACCCAACAAAAAAGGCAGAGCAGCCAATTTCAGCACCATTAAGGTTAAAAGAAACCCCATGGCGTAACTTTTGGCGTGGGTCAAAACGCGACCTGAACCGTCATCCGCATTAAACTGATAGATCAAATTCGCAACGACCACCAGGGAAACAATAATATTGAGTATTAAAAGCCACTTATTCTTGGTGAGTGTTTTTACCACCTGGTAAAAGTACACTTCCAAAACTATAAAAATAAGCAGAAAAATTATCCAACGCATCATAACTATTTACCATTCAATTTATTACAAATGTACTTGAATTGCACCACCACCAAACTA
The DNA here is from genome assembly GCF_900116365.1 of Zhouia amylolytica. Lineage (GTDB taxonomy): Bacteria > Bacteroidota > Bacteroidia > Flavobacteriales > Flavobacteriaceae > Zhouia > Zhouia amylolytica. The sequence goes on from NZ_FPAG01000009.1 coordinate 95,951, forward strand.
CTTTAAAATTTATTTAACGCTCTTTACCATTCTTTTAATGATTTCAAGATTGGAAACAGGCACTGTTTTCTCATCCTGCTGTCCACCTGAAAACGATATTCGAGGTTCAGTATCAAGTACGTGCACGGGTTTAGACGCAGAAAAGTGTATTTCCTTAAATCCTCTTTCCTTAAACTTCAAAATGTTTTCTTCATTGATTCCGCTACCGGGCATTATCGTTATCTTTTCACCATACTGCTGATGCAGGCTTGTTAATAGATCGATTCCGAGTATGGCTTTTGGCTGTTGCCCACTCGTTAATACTCTATCGCAGCCAAGTGTTATTAATTGTTGCATGGTTTCATGAACATCAGGCACCCAATCCAGCGCTCTATGAAAAGTAAAGTGTAATGGTTTGGAAAGCTCTATGAGTTCTTTGGTACGTTCAACATCGAGCGTATTATCTGCATTTAACACACCTGCCACTATGCCTTCGCACCCTAATTCTTTACAAAGCTCAATATCTTTTTTCAGGATATCGAATTCCGCTGAAGAATAGGTGAAATTTCCACTTCTGGGTCTTAGCAGGACGCTCACCTCGATCGTTAGTTCTTCCTTAATCTTTTTCAACAATCCGTAAGTTGGTGTGGTTCCTCCTACACCCAGTTCGGCACACAATTCAATCCTGTCTGCTCCAGCCTCTTGAGCATTTCTTGCTGATTCGAATGAATTAGCACATATTTCTACTATCATTTCCTTCAATTTTATTTATTGTTACTTGCTTCTGTGTATCCACAAAAACTTCCTTATTTTTACAAAAATAAACTTCAACTTTTATTATGTCGGCTCAAAAAAGACTTTTTCTGTTAGATGCATACGCTTTAATTTTTCGTGGTTACTATGCTTTTGTAAAAAATCCGAGAATCAATTCTAAGGGAATGGACACTTCTGCCATTATGGGGTTCATGAATTCTCTACTGGATGTGATTAAAAGAGAAAAACCGGATCATTTAGCAGTGGCCTTTGACAAGGGTGGCAGTGTAGACCGTACAGAAATGTTTGAGGCGTACAAAGCCAATCGGGATGAAACCCCGGAAGCTATAAGAATCGCAGTTCCAATCATACAAGACATATTAAAGGCGATGCACATTCCTGTTATCGAAAAAGAGGGGTTTGAAGCTGATGATATTATAGGTACTTTATCGAAGCAAGCAGAAAAAGCAGGCTACAGAACCTACATGGTAACTCCGGATAAGGATTTTGCTCAATTGGTGTCTGAAAACATCTTTATGTACCGTCCGGCACGAATGGGAAATGGCATAGAGATCTGGGGAATTCCTGAGGTTCAAGAAAAATTTGAAATAGAGCGTCCCGAACAAGTCATAGACTACCTGGGCATGATGGGAGATGCGGTGGATAACATCCCAGGGTTACCGGGTGTAGGAGATAAGACAGCGAAAAAGTTTCTAAAACAGTTTGGTAGCCTGGAAGGACTGCTGGCCAATACGGATCAGCTGAAAGGCAAGATGAAGGAAAAGGTAGAAGCCAATGCTGAACAGGGATTACTCTCTAAAAAATTAGCGCGGATTCTTCTGGATGTTCCCGTTGAATTCCATGAGGAAGATTTTGAATTGAACACTCCGGATCTGGATAAGGTGAAAGAAATATTCCAGGAACTTGAGTTCAGGAGGATGACAGAAAATCTGATGAAGACTTTTAGTGTTGAAGTAGAGACCGAAACTGCAACATCCGAGCCTAAAGCCAATGTCAATAAAGACATGAATGTACAGTTTGACCTCTTTGGACAAGGAACACCAAAAGACACTTCGACAAGCGAAGAAGTTATCTCAGGATATAAAACCATTGACAACATCCCACATTCTTATCAATATGTCAACAGTGAACTGGGAAGAAAATTACTTCTGGAGAAGTTAATGAAGCAAAAGAGTGTATGCTTTGATACTGAAACCACAAGTCTCACTGCGCTTAAAGCGGAGTTAGTTGGCTGTGCTTTTTCATGGGAGCCCGGTAAAGGCTACTATATTGTCTTCCCTGAAGACTTTAAGGAGACCAAAGGAATTCTCGAAGAGTTTCGTCCGTTTTTCGAAAATAAGGACATTGAAAAAATTGGTCAAAATTTAAAATACGATATCAAAGTATTATCGAATTATGATATGCCTGTACACGGTAAAATTTTCGATACTATGATTGCGCATTACCTGATCAATCCGGATATGCGTCATAATATGGATGTACTGGCAGAAACTTATTTGAATTACGCTCCGATCTCTATTGAGTCGCTAATTGGAAAAAAAGGGAAAAACCAAAAGTCGATGCGTACTGTTGCGTTGGACCAGCAAACTGAATATGCTGTAGAGGATTCAGATATCACTTTGCAACTAAAAAATCTTTTTGAAGAGGAATTACCCAACAGAAATGCCAAGCAGCTCTATGAGGAAATAGAAGCTCCGTTGGTATCTGTATTAGCGGCTATGGAAATAGAAGGGATCAATTTAGACATTGATTACCTGAAAAGCTTGTCCGGAACGCTTGTTAAAGACATAGAAAGACTTGAAAAAAATATTTTTGAGCAAGCCGGCGAGGAATTCAATATTGCATCTCCAAAGCAACTGGGCCCTATCCTGTTCGATAAGCTTAAGTTGGTTGACAAACCTAAAAAAACAAAAACCGGTCAATACTCTACAGCAGAAGATGTATTGTCTTATTTAGCCAAAGACCATCAAATCGTTGCTGATATATTAGAATGGCGACAGCTTCGAAAGCTTCAAAGTACTTATGTTGATGCACTACCAAATGAAGTACACCCAAAAACCGGTAGAGTTCACACTGTATATAGTCAGGCGGTTGCGGCCACGGGGCGATTAAGTAGCAACAACCCTAATTTACAGAACATCCCTATTCGCACGGAACGTGGGCGTCAGGTAAGAAAGGCTTTTATTCCCAGAAACGAGGATTATGTTTTACTAGCGGCTGACTACTCTCAAATTGAATTACGCGTTATCGCTGCCTTAAGCGAAGAGGACACTATGATAAAGGCTTTTCAGGAAGGTGAAGACATTCACGCTTCAACGGCCTCCCAGGTTTTTAATGTTCCTATTGAGGAAGTAACCAGAGAACAACGAAGCAATGCCAAGACCGTAAACTTTGGAATTATATATGGAGTTTCTGCCTTTGGTTTGAGCAACCAAACCACCCTTTCAAGGAGTGAAGCCAAAGAGTTAATCGACACTTACTATGAGACTTACCCTAAATTAAGGGCATACATCAACAACCAGATACATTTTGCCCAGGACCATGGGTATGTTGAAACTATTTTGGGAAGAAGAAGGTATTTAGCGGACATCAATTCCAGAAACCAGGTTGTGCGCGGTGCGGCTGAAAGAAACGCTGTTAATGCTCCTATACAAGGGAGTGCTGCAGACATTATTAAAATTGCAATGATCAACATTCAAAAGAAACTTCTAGCAGGCAATTACAAGACCAAAATGCTACTTCAGGTGCACGATGAACTTGTCTTTGACGCACACAAAGAAGAATTGGAAACCATTAAGGAGCTTATAAAATCTGAAATGGAAAATGCCTATAAACTTTCTGTTCCTCTCGATGTAGAGCTTGGTATTGGGAACGATTGGCTGGAGGCACATTAATTTAATTTACCCTTAATGCATCTACGTACATTTTAAAGAAGTATTTTTCGTAATATTGCCAGAATTATCTTTAAATCAATATTATGAAAAAACTTTACTTTATTTTCTTTTCACTTATAACCCTCTCCGGCTTTTCTCAAAGGCTTATCCCTAATGGGGATTTTGAATATTGGAGTTCAACCGGAGTCTTAAGTAGCTGGGCTTCCGTGGAAGGGCAGGTGAATCCAGAGACCAATGAGGTTTCCCATGGATCCAGTAGCGCCCTTTTTATAGATGGTACTACGACACCCAAAATCACCTCTCCTGGTTTTATACTGGAAGCAGGCGAAACTTACAGATTGACCTTTGATTTTAAAGTAAAGACCGCTAATTCGACCTTCGGCCAACAAGTTATCGGTTATAAATACGGTCCTCTTGACTCCTACCCTTTAACCTCAGGAAGCAGAATTCCTCAAAATTTTGAATGGACGAGTGTAGAAAAGACCATCGAGGTAACGGAAACGAAAGAATGGAAGTTTGAAATCAGTTTATTTTCATTCATCGATGAGCCTTTCGAGGTGTTTATTGACAATATTAAATTAGTTAATATTAAAGCTGACCAAGACAAGCAGGCTTTAATTGCATTATATAATGCCACGAACGGCCCTAACTGGACCACAACATGGGACTTAAATGCGGACATACGCACATGGGATGGAATCACAGTTCATCCGGATGAAAGAGTAAGATGGATTCAATTAGTGAATAATCAGCTTAGTGGAAGTATTCCTCAGGAAATTGAAAACCTGACAGCTCTTGAGCTTTTCAATCTGAACAGAAACAACTTAACGGGTACTGTTCCGGATATTTTTCAAAACCTTATCAGGTTAAGTTCTATAAACCTGGAAATAAATGATCTCTCCGGAAGTCTTCCAACATCGATATGGAGCTTAACCCAACTTAATGGTTTAAGACTAAGAAACAATAAGTTTGATGGCATTATACCTGAAGATATCGGCAACCTTAGCCAACTTATGTACTTGTCGTTATCCTATAATAAATTCACCGGGAATTTCCCTCAGGCACTTTGGCAATTAGATCAATTAAGGACTCTGGAAATTGATGGTTTATGGGATTTAAATGATTGGCAAATTCCAGGAGATATGAACCTCCCATTACTAGAAAGGTTTGAATGCCAGGGTTGTAACGCTACAGGAACCTTACCTGATGTATTTGATAAAATACCGAACCTCAGTTATATCACTTTATCCGGCAGTACTATCTCAGGCCCGATTCCTCCCACGTTCTCAAGCCTATTAAAATTAAGAACCTTGTTTGCTCCGGGAAATAATCTATCGGGACTAATCCCTAAAATAAATTCTCCATTAATTGAAAGCATAACGGTTTCCAACAACAATTTTGTTTTCGATGACTTTAGTGAAGTTTTAGGAACAAGCGCTTCTTTTTCTTATGAAGGTCAGGCCAGGATCGGTGAAGAAAAATCGCTGCAACTCGATGAAGGTGCATCAATAAATTTAACCATAAGTGAAACCAGTGATCCTGATAATGTCTACCAATGGAGGAAAAATGGGGTTAATATTGAGGGCGCAACAAATTCTGAATTAGCATTTGCAAGCATTACAACCTCAGACACGGGCATTTATGATTGCATTATCACCAACCCGAATTACCCAAAATTAACCCTAACCAATAGAAGCACCACTATTAAGGTATATTCCGAGAATGACATCAATGCCCTTATAGCATTTTATAATGCCACAGGCGGACCTGACTGGACTACAAAATGGGATATTACCAATAAAGATCTTTCGAAGTGGTACGGGGTGTATTTCGATGAAAATAACAGGGTCTCCAAAATATACTTAACCAATAACAATCTAAACGGGACTATTCCGGCTGAGATTAGCGATTTAAGCAATCTTCAGGAGCTTACCTTAAGAGGCAATCAATTAGCAGGCGCCATACCATCGACCGTTTCCTCACTTTCAAACCTGGAGATAGTGGATTTAGCCAACAATAATTATACGGGCTCCCTCCCCGAGGAGTTGAGCACCATACCAGCGGTTAAACAAATTCATTTATACAGGAATAATTTCACCGGCACTATCCCTGCAAGTTATGGAACCTTAGCCACGCTTGAGGTTTTAATACTGTCAGAGAATGAGCTCGAAGGTACTATTCCGGAGTCTTTTAAGAATTTAAAGAGCCTCACATTTTTGAACATTGCAGACAACAAGCTTAATGGCTCCTATCCACTATGGTCTGAATTAAGCTCATTGGAATATTTAAAACTAAAAGGAAACGATTTTTCCGGGAGTATTGCCTTTGTTGAAAGCCTGCCGATGCTAAATCATATTGATCTTTCATTCAACAATTTTACGGGATCTCCTGCCGCTTTATTTAACAATACCAGTCTCAAAAACATCGATATTTCCTATAACGATTTTGATCCCTACACCATCCCTGAGAGCATTCAGCTATTAGTCAATCTCGAAGAAATTAATCTTTCAGAAACAAATCTGGAGGGCACCCTCCCGGATGTATTTGACAAGCTTACATTGCTCAACTATTTCAATATCTTTTCGAACAATGTATCGGGACCATTACCTCAAACGATGTCTACACTCCCTAACTTAAGACGTCTTCTTGTATCGAACAACAACTTGTCCGGAACGGTACCAACAATCGCATCTGTGGCAACGAATGAATACGGTTATTTATTACTCAGTTCCAACAACTATATTTTTGAAGACCTCGAACCGATTATAGACACCTATAAAAACATTGAGTTTTCTTACTATTCCCAAAACAACATAGACGAAGTCAAGGAAGTCAATATCACCAAAGGAGATGTGTTTACGCTTTCTGTGGAGGCCACATCTAGTCCGAACAATAACTACCAATGGAGAAAAGACGGGATCATCATAGAAGGTGCCACTGCCAAAAGTTATACCATCCCGACGGTTGCAGCTTCAGATAGCGGCAAATACGATTGTGTCATAAAGAATAGTATCGCCACTAATTTAACTTTATACAAAAACGCTGTAACATTAAATGTTATTATTCCGGATAGTGACGGCGATGGTGTTAATGACGAGATCGATCAATGCCCCGGCACGCCAACAGGAGAAAGCGTTGACACCAATGGCTGTTCATCGAGTCAGTTAGATGATGATAATGACGGCATTACCAACGATATTGATCAATGTCCAAATACAACCGCAGGAGATTTGGTTAATGAAAACGGATGTTCGTTGTCACAATCACTCGACATCAGTAGCACTGACATACAAGTAAGTGTAACCAGCACCTCATGCCCCGGTATCGCTAACGGAGAAATACGCATTAGTTTTGCCAAGAACTACAATTACACTATTGCACTGAGCAGCAGTTCAGACTCACAAACCTTAACTAATATAACATCCGACTACACCTTTACGGGTTTAAATGCGAATACTTATGAAATCTGTGTTACAATACCGGAATATCCGGAATTCAAACAATGCTACCATGCTTCGGTGGTCACTCCGGAAGATCTGACATCTAATAAAGTTGCCGTTGATAACAATAAAAAGAAAGCTACTTATACGGTATCGGGAAGTAAGGAATACACCGTAAAGGTTAATAATAAATCTTATACTATTACCACCCCCGACACCGGCTCCAACGAAATTTCCATAGACCTTGATGAAGGAAGTAATAGCATATCGATTGCAACCGATAAAATATGCCAAGGCAGTTATCAGGACACCATATTCGTAAATGGAGTAACATTCTATCCGAATCCTGCCACAGATTATATAAATATTGAAAATTTGAGCGATCTGGACAGCGTAACCATAACTTTAACGGATACGGCAGGTAATGTAATATCATCCAGAAGTTTTCAATCAAAAACAGACTCATACCAATTACCATTGAATACCATTTCTTCGGGTATGTACCTGGTAATTATCAGCTCTAAATCGACAACCTTTACTACAAAAATCTTTAAAAAATGAAATCAGTAAAAGCATTATATTTTGTCATAGCCATATCATTACTACAGTCTTGTGGTGGTGGCGGTTCGGATCCCAACCCAGTGGAAGAAGTAAAAGCACCTGAGGCATTTAATCTGGTTTTTCCTGAAAACAACACGATATGTACAGAGGGGATAGATGTGAGTGCCGAAACTGTGGTTATTGAATTTGAATGGGAACGTGCTACAAACGCCACTTCCTATATCCTGAAAGCGATTGACAGTGAAAGCAAAAAGGAATATTCAGCGAATTCGAACAACACTACTGCTTCTTTAACCTTACCAAAAGGGATGCAATTTTCATGGAGTGTTGAAGCCTTCAATATGGACAAATCGAAGGTTAGTGATGACCAATGGAGTTTTTATTCGGAGGGAATAACAGAAGAAAACCACTCCCCTTTTCCGGCGAGCATTACACTTTCAGATAACGAGAACGGCACTATTAATATTAACTGGACAGGAAGCGATCTGGATAATGACATTGTAAGTTACTCGGTATACCTGGGCAAAGACACCACCTCTGCTGCCATCCTTGAAAATTCGATCGCAACCAGTATCGCGGATGTACATATTGAATATAACACCACTTATTATTTACAGGTTATTTCAAAAGACAGTAAGGGAAATTCCTCAACTGCTGAAAAGCAATTTAACTTCAGGAACTAATTTTGGAACTGTTCTATAAACAAAAGCTCTCTTAGAAAGGGAGCTTTTTTTATTCGCCTAAAAATCAATCGTATATAAATTCAGTTAGCAACTTGATTTATTATAAAATATTAATTCAGAGGGTGTTTGTATTATTCATAAATAGTTGTACTTTTGCACCCCATTATCCCGGATTCACATTCGGGGTAGGGAATGGAATGTTTAATTTTTAAATAGAGTAAGTGTGGATACATTAAGCTACAAAACTATTTCGGCTAACAAGGCTACCGTTGATAAGCAATGGGTACTTGTTGATGCTGAAGGACAGACGTTAGGCCGTCTTGCTTCGAAAGTAGCCAAACTTTTAAGAGGTAAGTACAAACCTAGCTACACACCGCACGTTGATTGTGGAGACAACGTTGTAATCATCAACGCTGACAAAATCAATTTAACAGGAAACAAGTGGGACGACAAAACTTATGTTCGTCATACAGGTTATCCGGGTGGACAGAGAACTCAGACTGCAAACGAACTTTACAAAAAGAATCCTGCAGCTATAGTTGAAAAGTCAATTAAAGGAATGTTACCTAAAAACAAATTAGGTGCTGATTTATTCCGTAATTTAAAAGTGTACGCTGGTGCTGAGCATGCTCAAGAAGCTCAAAAGCCAACTGCAATTAACTTAAACGATCTTAAGTAAATGGAAATTATTCACAAAATCGGTAGAAGAAAAACAGCCGTTGCACGTGTATACGTTTCTTCAGGAAATGGAAACGTTACCATCAACAAAAAAGAACTTAACGACTACTTTCCTACTGCTACATTACAATACAAAGTATTGCAGCCATTCAATTTAACTGAAACTGTAGATACTTATGATGTAAAAGTTAATGTATACGGTGGTGGGGTAAATGGTCAGGCAGAAGCTATTCGTTTAGCGATCTCCAGAGCACTTTGCGAAGTAGATGCTGAGAACAGATCTGCACTTAAGCCAGAAGGATTATTAACAAGAGACCCAAGAATGGTAGAGCGTAAGAAATTCGGTCAGAAGAAAGCTCGTAAGAAATTCCAGTTCTCTAAGCGTTAATTTTTGGCTCATTTATTATTAATATTAAAAAAACAGTTGTCGTTGTCTTTGGCTTTAATAGACCAAAGAAATTAGTTTAGCATCCAAATGATGAAGGCCGGGGATCATCTCGCCACTTCACATTGCTAAAACTCCAACGGAACGTAAACTATTACGAAAATGGCAAATAACATAGAAGTTAAAGATTTACTTGAAGCAGGTGTACACTTTGGACACCTTACAAGAAAGTGGAATCCAAACATGGCTCCTTACATTTATATGGAGCGTAATGGAATTCACGTTATTAATCTATATAAGACTGCTGCTAAAATAGACGAGGCTAACGAAGCACTTAAGAAAATTGCAGCTTCTGGTAGAAAAATATTATTTGTTGCTACTAAAAAGCAAGCAAAAGACATCGTTGCTGAAAAAGCAGGTGGTGTAAACATGCCTTACATTACAGAAAGATGGCCAGGTGGTATGCTTACAAATTTTGTAACTATCAGAAAAGCAGTTAAGAAAATGACTGCTATTGACAAAATGAAGAAAGATGGAACATTCGATTCACTTTCTAAAAAAGAAAAATTACAAGTAGAGCGTTTAAGAGCTAAGTTAGACAAAAACTTAGGTTCAATTGCAGACATGACTCGCTTACCAGGTGCATTATTTATCGTTGATACAATGCGTGAGCATATCGCTGTTAAAGAAGCACAAAAATTAAACATTCCAATTTTTGCAATGGTTGATACGAATTCTGATCCAAGAGATGTAGATTTCGTTATACCATCTAACGATGACGCATCAAAGTCTATCGAAAGAGTATTGTCTTACACAACTGAAGCTATTGCTGAAGGTTTAGCACAGCGCAAAGCTGATAAAGAGGCTCATGCTGAAGCTAAGGAAGAGAAGAAAGCTAAAAAAGCTGAGAAGGAAGTAGCTGAAGAGACAAAAGAAGAAAACAAATAATAGTAACTTAAAATTGACATGTTGATTTGTTTACTCTGATCTCGTATTTTCGAGTAAACAAATCGGCTTCAATAATAATTAAAAGGAAAGTAAAGATGGCAAATATCACAGCCGCAGAAGTAAATAAATTAAGAAAAGCTACTGGTGCAGGTATGATGGACTGCAAAAAAGCATTAGTAGAGGCAGAAGGCGATTTTGACAAGGCTATTGAAATCCTTCGTAAGAAAGGTCAAAAAGTTGCTGCTAAAAGAGCTGACAGAGCTTCAACTGAAGGTGCTGTTATCGCTAAGGTGAATGACGACAAAACATCAGGTGTTGTTGTTTCTCTTAACTGTGAAACTGATTTCGTTGCTAAGAACGATAGCTTTGTTACTTTAGCAAACGATCTAGCAGAATTAGCTCTTGGTTTTGACAACTTAGAGGCATTATTAGCTGCTGATTACAACGGTCTAACTGTAGCTGACAAGCTTACTGAACAAACTGGTGTAATTGGAGAGAAAATCGAAATTGGTGCTTTCAAAAAATTAAGCGCTCCTTTTGTTGGTTCATACATCCACGCTGGTAACAAGATTGCTACTATAGTAGGTCTTTCTGCTAATGTTGACGGTGCTGAAGAAGCTGCAAAGAATGTAGCTATGCAAGCTGCTGCTATGAACCCGGTTGCACTTAATGAAGAAGGTGTTGACCAGGAAACTATTGACAAAGAAATTGAAATCGCTAAAGATCAATTACGTCAAGAAGGTAAGCCTGAAGCAATGTTAGATAAAATTGCTGAAGGTAAATTGAAGCGTTTCTTTAAAGACAACACTTTAATAAACCAAGATTTCATTAAAGATTCTAAACAAAGCGTTGCTGGTTATGTTAAGTCTGTAAACGGAGATTTAACTGTTACAGCTTTCGAACGTGTTGCTTTAGGTTAATCTAATCTCACAATATTTAAAAACCGCTCTATAACTGGAGCGGTTTTTTTATACCCTTTTAATGCAATTAATAGCATAAAAAAGCTATAAATACAATTCAAAAACGAACCGCCACACCACACCAAAAAAAACAAGAACATATTTTAACGCATAGTTGGAAGCATTTTAGTTCTCACTTCATGAGCAAAAAATTATTTTCATTACTTTTGCTACGATTTAATTTGAAACTTCAGAACGCAACTAAAAACATGAAATACAAAAGAATTCTTCTTAAATTAAGTGGAGAAGCTTTAATGGGGGATCGCCAGTACGGTATCGATCCGAAAAGATTAGCCAATTACGCTTCAGAAATTAAACAAGTTACCGATAAAGGCATTGAGGTTGCTGTAGTGATTGGTGGAGGAAATATCTTTAGAGGTGTTGCTGGAGCAAGTAATGGCATGGACCGCGTGCAAGGAGATCACATGGGAATGTTGGCTACGGTCATCAATGGCCTGGCACTTCAAAGCGCACTAGAGGATGAGGGCATACAGACCCGTCTTCAATCGGCTGTTCAAATAAACGAGGTCGCGGAACCATTCATTAGAAGACGCGCAATAAGACACCTTGAGAAAGGGCGTGTTGTAATTTTTGGAGGTGGAACGGGAAATCCGTATTTTACAACAGATTCAGCTGCAGTATTGAGAGCTATAGAGATCGGTGCTGATGTCATATTGAAAGGAACACGAGTAGACGGAATTTACACTGCAGATCCTGAAAAGGATGAAAACGCTACAAAGTTTGACAACATTACTTTTGACGATGTACTGAAGAAAGGGCTCAAAGTGATGGACACCACAGCGTTTACATTAAGCCAGGAAAACGAATTACCTATAATTGTCTTTGATATGAATACGCCGGGCAACCTGTTAAAAGTAGTTTCCGGAGACAATATCGGGACTAAAGTAAATTTATAAGATTACAAAAAGCTTACTATATAAAAACAATCTGTTATGAACGAAGAGATAGATTTTATCCTTGACGCTGCTAAAGAATCTATGGAGGGTTCAATAGAGCATCTCAAAAAAGAGTTGGCAAATATTCGTGCCGGTAAAGCTAGTCCAGCGATGGTAAGTAGTGTTATGGTTGATTATTATGGAACAATGACTCCATTAAATCAAGTAGCTAACGTAAACACTCCAGACGGTCGTACAATATCTATTCAACCATGGGAGAAAAACATGCTACAACCTATAGAAAAAGCAATTATTGTTGCTAACTTAGGCTTTAATCCAATGAATAATGGAGACATGGTTATTATCAATGTTCCTCCTTTAACGGAAGAACGTCGTAAAGAGCTTGTAAAGCAAACTAAATCGGAGGCTGAAGATGCACGTGTTTCTATTAGAAACGCACGTCAGGATGCTAATAAAGACATCAAAAAACTGGATGCTTCTGAAGATTTGAAAGGCAACGCCGAAATAGACGTACAAAGTCTTACAGATACCTACACTCAAAAGGTAGAAGAAATTATGGAAGCCAAGGAAAAAGAGATCATGACAGTATAAAATAGCTACTTTATATTTTTTTTATAAAAGCGACTTCTATAGTCGCTTTTATTTTTTGTAACATTACGCATTCAAAAAAGGAACCGGATTGTATCGATGAAAAAAGTCTTCTTTGTCATTCTCTTTTTGCATTGCTCCTTTGGCATTGGGCAGGTGATTATCAATGGGGTAATTAAAGACGCCAATGCTAATCAGGGACTCTCATACGCTTCCATCCGGACCCCGTATGGAGTGCATACAGTATCGAATTCAAATGGCACCTTTCAAATTGAAGTGCCCCAAGACACTGCCAAGCTCCTGGTTAATTATCCTGGTTATAACCCTAAAACAATCGTGGTTGACGGTAAACAGGAATTCCATGAAATCCTGCTGATAAAAGAGGATAAAGGCTTTAAAGAAGCTTTTAGACAATCTACTCATGATGGGAATGAAATTATCCAAAAAGCGATCGCCAGCAAGTCAAAGAATGACCCTGAACGTTCCCTTGAATCTTTTTCACTTAAGAACTACAATAAAGTTATTGCCACAGCAGACCCTTCAGACATTGATGGACAAATTGATTCTGTATTCATCAAAAAAAGAAAAGGCCTTAAATACAGAACTATTGATTCTACCGGATATAAATTAAAAAGACAATTAAACACCTCTCATCTTTTTATCACGGAAAAGGTGTCGTCTATAACATTCAACCAGGAAGACGGCAGACACGAAACCATTTTAGGCAGCAAAGTCTCCGGGTTTGAAAAGCCGGTATATGAAGTTTTGGGACTTAAGATTCAGTCATTCTCTTTTTACCACAACAAGTACACTCTATTTGGGACGGATTACACAAGTCCGCTTTCTGAGAAGGCTTTAAAAAAATACAGTTACCGGATCTTAGACACCATCACCACCAATAAAAACCCTGCATACCTGATACATTTCTATGCTAAAAAAAGCAGAAAGTCTGCAACTCCTGAAGGCTTGTTATATATTGATATAAACACCTATGCTATCCAAAAAGGCATCATTGAGCTAAAAGGTATCATTAACATTACGGCTTCTCAGGAATTCAGGTATGACCCAGAAGAAAAAGTCTGGTTTCCGGATCGAAAAGAGGTTCAGATCGCTAAGGGAAGTAGTAAGAATACGGTGAATTTATTTGGTGGCGTTTTGCAACTAACCGAGCAATCGGAGAAAGAGATCGACACCACAAAGACCAAACACACCAACTACTTTGATGCTTCTGAGGTGATAAAAATTAGCATAGAGGATCAAAATTATGACATCTCTTTAAACACTCCTGTCGCAAAAAACGACACGAAATTCCGAATTGAAGTCGACGAAAAGGCCACCAACCAAACTGAAGCGTTTTGGACCACCAATCGCACTGAGCCTATAACTATTAAAGAAAGGAATGCATATCCGTATGCCGACAGTATTACAAAAGCCAAAAAAGCAGAACGCAAAATAAAATTAATCCGCAAATTACTTGTTGGGTATTTTCCACTTGGCCCTTTTGATCTGGACACCAAGTCGGTTATAAAATATAATAATTACGAAGGCTTCAGGCTTGGGGCAGGACTTACCACCAATAATAAATTCTCTAACATATTACGGTTTAATACCTACGGTGCTTTTGGCACCAAAGACCAGGATTTCAAATACGGACTTGGAGGGGCTGTAAGGCTACACAAAAACACCTCTATGTGGTTAGGTTTCGATTATATCGATGACCTGGTAGAGACCGGTAGTACTTCATTTATCACCGACACCAGAGCATTTGCTATATTTGAACCGAGGTTGTTTAATATTTCCATGTTTCAAAACAGTAAACGGATAGCCACTCATTTAACGTATGACTTCAATCCCCGCATCAGCTCAAAGATCAGGCTGCAAAAGGCGGATATCATCCCTAAATACAACTATAGTTACCTCAATGAGGGAATGGCCTTTGAAACGTATAAAATTACAACCGCAACTTTCGGAATTCAATGGACTCCCTACAGTCGATATATGTTAACCTCTGAGGGTAAAAAGACGATCAAAAATTCATTTCCGCAATTTTCATTGCAATACACTCAGGCAGTTAAAGGACTTCTGGACGGGTACTTTACTTTTAGCAAATTAGACTTCAAGGCAACCTATAAGTTAACTCCTTTAGATAAAGGAAGAACTAATTTCCTGATAAATGCCGGCCTGGGGTTAGGAGATATTCCGCTAACACATTTATACCAAACGGCCCCAAACCAACCAGATGGCACAACTGTTCTTCAGCGGTTCTCTGTGGGAGGTGGCGACAGTTTTGAAACTATGTTTTTTAATGAATTCTTTTCAGACAAATATTTCTCATTACAGGCTAAACATTATTTCAAGAGAACTAAAATCATCGGAAAGTTACGTCCTGAATTTGGTATAGCCTCTCGATTTGCTATTGGTGATATTAAGGACAGTGAGAACCATCAGTCGATAGCATTTAACTCCTTAAACAGGGGGTATATGGAATCGGGCTTTGAAATAAACAGAATCCTAAAAGGTTTTGGATTAAGTTTCATGTATAGACACGGTGCCTATCACCTTCCAAGGTTTGAAGATAATGTATCACTTAAGTTCACCTATTATTTCAGCTTCGGATTCTAGGCAGCTTCATTTGCATTTTCTACCTTTGCCCCACTAAAATTTAAAAGAAACAAGTAGTTTAAAGTAATGTTGCTCTGAATTTTACAAGTTTGTTGAAAAGAAACTAAGCTACTATTATTAATTCATTCAAAGAAAAATCATAGATGGTCACCTGGATCAACACTAATTTCTGGGCACGTGTTGCAAGAATTATTTTGAGAAATCGCATTTTGATACTAGCTATAATTGCGGGTATCACGGTCTTTTTAGGCATGCAGTGGAAGCACATGCGATTCACCTATACCGAAGCTAACCTTCTTCCTGATGATCATCCTGTTAACCTGGAATACAATAAGTTTCTCGACACATTTGGAGAAGAAGGGAATCTGATAGTTATTGCCATCAAAGACTCCACGCTTTTTACTCCTGAAAACTTTAATCATTGGAACAGGTTGAGCAAACAGCTCCAGGCTAAACCAGAGATATCTTTGGTTATATCAACGGACAACCTACAGGAACTTGTTAAAAACACCGACAAACAAGCGTTTGAATTAGTACCTCTGATTAAAGGAAAACTAGAAAAACAGTCGGAAGTAGACACCATTAAAAAGGAATTATTCACGAAGCTTCCTTTTTATGAAAGCTTACTATTAAATCCAGAAACACAAACGCTTAGAACGGCGATCTATTTAGACAAGGAGATTGTAAACACTTCCGTTCGAAAAGATTTTATTTTCGACGATTTTATTCCTTTAATTCAGGAATTTGAAAAAGAGACCGGGCTAAAAGTCCACAGCTCGGGAATGCCTTATATCAGAACGCTCAATTCTCAACACATCATTGATGAAATCGGGCTGTTTATATTAGCGGCTTTGGGGGTTACCTCCCTTATATTCTTTTTCTTTTTTCGGTCTTTCAGGGCTACTTTCATATCGATGGTCGTTGTGTTGATTGGCGTGATGTGGGCCTTTGGTATTCTTGGTTTACTTCATTATGAAATTACTGTTTTAACGGCTTTAATTCCACCATTAATTATTGTAATTGGAATTCCTAATTGTATATTCCTCATCAACAAATACCAACAAGAGGTAAAGAAGCACGGGAATCAAGCTAAATCGCTTCAGCGGGTTATCTCGAAAGTAGGTAATGCTACTTTAATGACCAATGCAACGACTGCTGCTGGTTTTGCCACCTTTATAGTAACCGAAAGTAAAATTCTGAAAGAATTTGGATTGGTTGCCTCTATCAACATCATGGCGATATTTATTTTATCGTTGTTGATCATCCCTATTATTTACAGCTTTATGAGACTTCCTAAAACGAAGCACCTCAAACATCTAAATAAAAGATGGATCGGCAAATTTGTAGGATGGATGGAAAACAGTGTAAGAAACCACAGGATTGCAGTCTATGCTGTAGCTGTTGGTTTGCTTACAGCGAGTATTATTGGTATCTACCAGATCAGAATTTCCGGTAGTTTGATTGAAGACATGCCAAAAGATGCGGCATTTTTTGACGATATTCGTTTTTTTGAAAAAGAATTCGACGGCATCATGCCTGTGGAAATAATGGTCGACACTAAACGTCCGAATGGCGTTATGAAACTATCCACCTTAAAAAGGATGGAACGTCTTGAAGAGTTAATTGATGAGATTCCTGAACTTTCTAAGCCTATTTCAGTTACCAATTTAGTGAAATACTTTAAGCAAGCTTATTACAACGGGAATCCTAATTATTATCAACTCCCTACCAGTCAGGAGAATACTTTTATACTTCAATATGCGAGAAATTCATCAGGAGAATCTGATGTATTGAGCAATTTTGTTGATTCAACGGGTCAGGTTGCCCGTATCACTACCTTCATGAAGGATATTGGAACGGACAAAATGGAAGGCATCGAAGAGGATCTTTGGAAGAAGATCGATAAAGAATTACCGGCAGAGCGCTATGATGTAACCATTACCGGAAAGGCATTGGTTTTTATGAAAGGGACTAAATATTTGGTGAAAAACCTAATTATTTCTTTACTACTAGCCATTTTATTAATTTCGATTTTTATGGCTTATATGTTTCGATCTTTCAGGATGATTTTAATTTCCTTAATCCCTAACTTATTGCCATTATTGATAACTGCGGGAACTATGGGATATCTTGGGGTTCCTATTAAACCTTCTACCATTTTAGTATTCAGTATTGCCTTTGGTATTTCGGTTGATGACACTATTCACTTCCTGGCGAAGTACAGACAAGAATTGGCTGCTAATAACTGGAAGATTCAAAAATCTGTTTATAATGCGCTAAGGGAAACGGGGGTAAGTATGTTCTACACCTCAATAGTGTTATTTTTCGGTTTCTCTGTGTTTATGATCAGTAGTTTTGGAGGTACTAAAGCCTTAGGTGGATTGGTTTCTATGACCTTACTTTTTGCCATGCTTTCGAACCTGGTATTATTACCAGCTCTTTTACTATCCTTAGAACGCAGTATTGCAAATAAAAAGGTACTTAAAAAACCTGCCTTTGATGTATTAACCGAGGGAAAGACTAAAGGGAAGAACCGCCTATAAAAAACAAAGTCTGCCGGAATAAATCCCGAACAGACTTTTTAAGGTTCCCCCAAACCTCGATTCCTAATACCTTTAAAAAGGCACCAAGCAAATAATTGATTAATAGCAATTCAAAGATATGACTACTTTGAATTTTAGATAAGGGTGTTTTTCCCCTTTATACGAAGAAATTAAAGTAAACATCATTTAATAAGTAGTCTGAAAACTTTTATCTTTGCTCACCGAATTTCAATTTGAAAATCAATATGAAGGCGTATAGCGTTAAAGAACTATTAGAAGGAGACAAAATCCTACAAGAGGTCATTGTTAAAGGATGGGTTAGAACATTTAGAAGCAATCGCTTTATTGCTTTGAACGATGGCTCAACTATTAAAAACATACAATGTGTTGTTGACTTTGAGAATTTAGACGAAGAAGATTTAAAAAAGATCAGCACAGGAGCAGCCTTAGAGTTAAAGGGGACCCTCGTTGAAAGTATGGGTAGGGGTCAGACTGTTGAAGTACAAGTGAATGAACTTGAAATCTTAGGTGCTTCCGATCCTGAAACATATCCAATTCAACCGAAGAAACATTCTATGGAGTTTCTAAGGGAAAATGCTCATTTACGTGTTCGTACCAATACCTTTAGCGCTGTAATGCGTGTACGCAATGCTTTATCGTTTGCTATTCATCAGTATTTTCAACAAAATGGATTCAACTACGTTCATACTCCTATTATAACAGGTTCGGATGCTGAAGGAGCCGGAGAAATGTTTAGGGTATCTACTTTGGATGCTAAAAATCCACCCTTAACTGAAGATGGTCAGGTAGATTACAAGGAAGATTTCTTTGGAAAAGAAACTAACTTAACGGTTTCCGGTCAGTTAGAGGCTGAAGCATATGCAATGGCTTTAGGTAAAGTTTATACATTCGGTCCAACGTTCCGGGCAGAAAACTCGAACACATCACGTCACCTTGCGGAATTCTGGATGGTGGAACCAGAGGTAGCCTTCATGGATCTTGACGGCAACATGGATTTAGCTGAGGATTTCATCAAATTTGTACTTCAGTATGTTTTGGACAACTGTCCGAATGATCTCGAATTTCTGGAGCAAAGATTATTGGATGAAGAAAAATCAAAGCCACAAAAAGAGCGCAGTGAGATGAAGTTAACGGAAAAGATCCGTTTTGTTTTAGAGAACAACTTTAAACGTGTTAGCTACACTGAGGCTATTGATATTTTAAAGAATTCAAAACCTAATAAAAAGAAAAAATTCCAATACTTAATCGAAGAATGGGGAGCTGATCTTCAGAGTGAACACGAGCGTTTCTTAGTAGAGAAACACTTCAAGTGCCCTGTGATTCTGTTTGATTACCCTGCTAAGATTAAAGCTTTCTATATGCGTCTTAACGAGGATGAAAAAACGGTAAGAGCAATGGACATCTTATTCCCTGGCATTGGAGAAATTGTAGGTGGATCACAACGTGAAGAACGTTTGGATGTTCTAAAACAAAAAGTTGCTTACCTTGGAATAGACGAAAAGGAACTGTGGTGGTATTTAGATCTTAGAAAATATGGATCTGCCGTACATAGTGGTTTTGGATTAGGGTTTGAGAGGCTTGTGCTTTTCACAACTGGAATGACTAATATTAGAGATGTAATTCCTTTCCCGAGAACTCCTCAGAGTGCAGAATTTTAACATCTGATCAAATTATATAAAAAAGGCCTGCTAGTTTAAGCAGGCCTTTTTTAATTGAAGGCTTCAAAGCCTTTGCTACAAGGCGTTTAAGAAGTTTGGCACCATAATTGTAAAAAGTAATAAAATAGAGATCGTCTTTATAGTTAATTTAAGAGCGAATTCCCTCTATATTCATTATTTTTGTTTAAGTAAACGTACTATTTTTTATGCTAAAGCAGCAACTACAATTTAAATTATCGCAAAAACTATCGCCTCAACAAATTCAATTAATGAAGCTGATACAATTGCCTACGCAAGCATTTGAACAGCGATTGAAACAAGAATTGGAAGAGAACCCTGCCTTGGAGAGTGGTCGTGAAGAAACTTCTGAATACGATGATTTAGATGACAACTACGAAGATCAGTACGAGGATGATTATGATCAGGACAATACTAAAGACGAGATCGATATTGATGAGTATTTAAGTGATGATGAAATTCCTGAATATCGTCTTCAGGCTAATAACTATAGTTCTGACGATGATGAAAAAAAAGTACCATATGCTGCCGGCACTACATTTCATCAATATTTAATCAATCAGCTGCACACTATTTCGTTGGGCGAAGAAGACATGGCTATTGCCGAATTCTTAATTGGCAGTATTGATGATAGTGGCTATATAAGAAGGTCTATACCTGATATTGTAGATGACCTTGCATTTACCCAAAGTATTTTTACCGAAGAAAAAGAGGTCGAGAGAATTTTAAAGATTGTTCAGGAGATAGATCCTGCAGGTGTTGGTGCTCAAAATTTACAGGAATGTCTTCTTATTCAATTAAAAAGAAAGGATAAAAATGCGAAGGTAGAACTCGCCATTGATATCCTGGAAAATTCTTTTGACAAATTCACCAAGAAGCACTATAAAAAGCTGATTCAAAAGCACAATATAACTGAAGAAGAACTCAAAGTGGCCATTCATGAGATTGAAAGGCTTAACCCTAAACCAGGAGGGGCATATTCAGGCAACAATAAAATAATTGAACACATTACCCCGGATTTCACCATCAGAATTATCGATGGTGGTTTGGAACTTACGCTTAATGGCAGAAACGCACCTCAATTGCATGTTTCCAGAGAATATAACAACATGCTGAAAGGATATAAAGAGGCGAAGGATAAAACGAAATCCAGCAAGGATGCTGTGCAATTTATTAAACAAAAACTCGATGCCGCAAAATGGTTTATCGACGCTATTAAACAAAGACAAGAAACGCTACTGGTGACTATGAATGCCATCATGCATATTCAGGAGGAATATTTTTTAACCGGAGATGAGCGTAAATTAAAACCAATGATATTAAAAGACATTGCTGATCAAATAGACATGGATGTCTCTACAGTATCACGTGTGGCAAATAGTAAATATGTAGACACTCCTTACGGTACGATTTTAATTAAGGATCTTTTTTCCGAATCGGTAAAAAATGAAGAGGGAGAAGATGTATCTACACGACAAATTAAAAAGATATTAGAGACTGTAATAGAGGAAGAAAATAAAAGAAAACCTATTACAGACGAAGGCCTGGCAGGGATTTTAAAAGAAAAAGGATTCCCTATAGCCCGAAGAACCGTAGCGAAATACAGAGAACAATTAAACATCCCTGTAGCCCGCTTAAGAAAAGAGATTTAATGCAAAAAATAGCCAAAGTATTAAGCTTTATATTTCATCCATTATTCACTCCTATAGCCGGGACCATTATCTTTTTTATTATAACTCCTAAATATACACCGCCGGAAATTATTCGGCCTATATTCCTGTCCATTCTGATTATCTCCGTTTTTATTCCAATTGTACTGCTCCTACTATTTAAAAATCTTGGGTGGATAAGTTCTATATATCTGGACAAGGTAGAAGAACGAAAAATTCCTATTTACGCTTATATAGCCTTAAACTATATCATTATTTTAAAGGTTATACCTTTTAATCTCTACGAAGAGCTTTATTACTTCCTGGTTGGTATCGTAGGGGCTTTAGTAGCCTGTGTAATCCTGGTTTATTTTAAATTCAAGGCTAGCCTTCACTTAATGGCCATTAGCAGCTTAACGACCTTTATAATCGGTCTAGCGTTTCATTATGAAATAAACATCACTTTCGCCATAGCTACTCTAATTTTTTTAATGGGATTAATTGCTTCTGCGCGGATGTACCTGAGAACACATAATATGCAGGAAATGATCGTGGGTTTTATTATCGGCTTTATCCCTCAACTGATAACCTTTAACTCCTGGTTATAATATATAGAAGATCAAACCCAAATGGAGTACATTCATGGCTATGGGTTCGCCTTCCGAAGTTATAGCATTATCTAACAAATCATTCAACTGATATTGCACATATACATTCCAGGTATTATATCCTACACTTAAGTAGGCTCCATATTGAAGCTTATTCACATCAGGGTTGTCAAAAGATACACGTGATTCTTTAGCTATATACCGCGATCGGTTCGCAAACGCATATCTAATTTTTAAACCTGTATGAACGCGCCAAAAACTATGTGTTTGAGTGTCGGAGGTACGGAATCTCAGCTCTAACGGAAAATCGATGGAGTGAGATTCAATTTTGTTCCGTTTAAAATCTACAGAATCGGGTATTCGATCATACAGGACCACACCATTCTCTTTATAAGCCTTTAAATTTTCGTAGAATGAATTTACTGCATAACCCAACCCCACTCCAAGGGCGATATTTCTTTTTTGATTTAAGGGAATATCTTTAATAAAACCAAAGTGCAAGCCGTACGACAAACTACTTTGCTTAATCCCTTCCGGTTTATTTAACAAAGCATTGTACCCTATCCCTATGTAAAACTGATCTTCTAAATACTTGGTATCGGGTGCTCTATTGAGCAGGGAATCGAGTTCCTGAGCATGGGAAGACACCACATTAAATAAAATAAAAAACAAAATTACAGGACATCTCATGTGCGATACTTTAAGCGAATATAAAAGTATAACTAAAACATTATTATTAAAAATAATAAAAGCGCTTCTATTACTAGAAGCGCTTTTATTAAGTTAAAAAGAAATTCAATTTAGTTCTGTGAAGCCTCTCCAACACGGGTTGTATAGTTAATCTTTAAAGCATTAACATCTCTAAGTTGTTGCTTTATATCAGATATAAGTCCCATATTGGTTTCCTTGTCAACTTTTAGAGCCGTAGTAAGAACGTTCTGAATTTCAGGACGTCTACCTGCTCTTTCTTCCAAGATATATGCACCTACATCCTTTACATCTCTCAACTGGTCATTTAACTGCACTTTAGCAGCACTACCATAGGTTGCACGGTATCTTTCATGAGGCTTACCGGCATAGATGTAAATGATCCGGTCTTTTTTATCAAGCTTCTGCACCTGATCTGCATAAGGCAATTCGTTAATTACCTTAAGCTCGCTATCCTTCATTGTAGTTACTGTCATAAAGAAGAACAACAACATGAATACGATATCTGGCAATGAAGCCGTGGAAACCGGAGGCAATTCGCCTTTCTTTTTCTTTGTGAATTTAGCCATAATACCTCAGTTTTTAATTTGTTTTGTTAGGCTCAGCTTCTGATAATTTCTGAGGATAAGCCTCCTTAATATCATCTAGCATCTTTTTAAGCCTATCTTTTACATTTTCCTCGGTTTGAGGGTCATCATACTCCTCTTGCATTTGAACATAGTTCATATTTGCATTAGGATACTTAGCTAATGTGTAACGGTTACGCAGATCATTATAGGCAGCTACCAATTCATTTTGTACTGCAATATAAGTCCCGTACTTTGTTTCACGGTCATTCTGTAATGAAATGATCGCCTTAGTAGGGTTATCAGATGATTCTGGATCTTTGGCACCTTTACAGTATGAACAAGCATCAGTCCCAGTTCCTCCACCATTGTCCAAGAACTTCATTGCGGCCTCGCGTAAGTCCTTCAATTCCATTGGCTGTTCTTCTACAAGTAATTGTCCATTTTTATTCACAACTACCTGAAAGATGTTCTTCTGTTTAATAATCGGTGGGTCAACCTGATCCTCCGCTGGCGGTAACTTTCTGTTGATACCACTATCTGTCTCAATGGTAGTTGTTACCAGGAAAAAGATAAGTAGCAAGAAAGCAATATCTGCCATAGAGCCCGCGTTAACTTCCGGTATTGCTCTTTTTGCCATAATTATCTAACTTTTTTAAATCCGGAAAAGACCATAGAAAGAACCGCTAAACCTCCCAAAATATAAAAGGCTATCAAACCAGCACCAACAGTTTTGGAGGCGCTTTCTGAAGTCTCTATACCTCTTTCAGCCATTTTGGTTAAATCTACATCTGTACCACTAGAAACAGCATAGCTAATTACAACGATCAAGGCAAAAACTCCAATAGATATTAACGCCTTCTTTAGCTTACTCGGGTGAGTAACTAAATTACCAACTGTAAATAACAATGCTACAATAGCAGCCAGAATGGTCATATACTTTCCTAAGTTAATCATTATATCAATCGTACTAGAGCTACCTGGATCATCGGTACGGGCAATTGTAACCCATAGCACTACTCCAACTACTCCTAGTATTATTGCAAGTATTTTTGCTATTTTATACATAAATAGAGTCTTTAAAAATTATTTTTTATGTGCTGCAAGCATGTCTATCAAAGTAATAGACGAATCTTCCATATCGTTAACTAAAGTATCGATTTTAGCGATAATATAGTTATAGAATATTTGAAGGATAATTGCAACGATAAGACCGAATACTGTTGTTAATAATGCTACCTGAATATCACCTGCAATTAACGATGCATCAAGGTTACCAACAGCAGCAATTTTTTCGAATGCCTGAATCATACCAATAACTGTTCCCATGAAACCAAGCATTGGAGCAATTGCGATAAATAAAGACAACCAAGAAACGTTCTTTTCTAAAAGACCCATTTGAACACCTCCGTAAGCAACAACAGATTTTTCTGCCATCTCTACTCCTTCAGCTGATCTATCTAAACCTTGATAGAATATTGAAGCTACAGGACCTCTTGTGTTTCTACATACCTCTTTTGCAGCTTCAACACCTCCTGAAGAAAGTGCATCTTCTACTTGCTGAGTAAGCTTTTTTGTGTTTGTTGTAGCCATGTTCAAGAATATAATTCTTTCGATTGCTACTGCAAGACCTAAAATTAAACAGAGTAATACTACTCCCATAAATCCTGCACCACCCTGGATAAATTTTTCTTTTAAAACCTGGTGGAATGTTTTTGATTCTTCAGCAGGGGCTTCATCTTGTACAAGAGCCGCAGCATCATCAATAGCAACAATTTCTGAAATGTTTTCAGCTACCGTAGGCTCAAGAGCCTTTGCATTGGCGTTTGTTGCGTTTAGAGCCAATAATCCAGCTATAGCTAGAATAGAGAATAATCTTTTCATTTTCTTTTAAACTTAATTTTGTTAGTTAATAGGGTTAAAGATAAAAAAATTATAATTAAATAATTAAACTACAGCAGAGAGGAAGGGATTCGAACCCTCGATACGGTTTTGCCGTATACACACTTTCCAGGCGTGCGCCTTCGACCACTCGGCCACCTCTCTGTATCCGTAACTTTTTAGGGTGCCTAAATAACAAATTTTTTTTTAGACCAAGAAATTAAATCTGGTTTTTTAACTCATTTCTCCCCTTAAAGATGTTTCAAATACTGTTTTGAATGTTTTTTTGTTAATTCCAGCGCCCAAAAGGTACATCAGTTTGGCAATCGCTGCCTCAGTTGTTATATCTTTTCCGCTGATTATGCCCAACTCCTGGAGGTGCACACTTGTCTCGTATTGCCCCATATTCACACTTCCTCCTGAGCACTGCGTTACATTTACAATAAACTTCCCGGCATCAACTGCCTTTTGTAACACTTTATAAAACCATTCTTCCGTCGGAGCATTCCCAGCCCCATACGTCTCAATAATTACAGCCTTAATATAATCGTTATCAATAATACATTCAAAGCTGTGTTCATTAATACCGGGAAATAACTTTATAACAGCTATCCTGGCATCGAGATCTTTTCGAACCACCAATTCTTTATTAGTGGGTTTCAATAAATATTCTTTATGTACTTTCAAATGCACACCACTTTCTGCTAAAGCCGGATAATTCAATGATGCAAAAGCTTGAAAATGCTCTGCATTAATTTTTGTGGTACGATTGGCTCGATATAATTTATATTCAAAATACAAACACACCTCCTTTATTACCGGTTGGTTATTTTCCATCAATGAAGCAATTTCTATTGATGTAATGAGGTTTTCTTTTGCGTCGGTCCTCAGATCTCCAATAGGCAATTGTGATCCTGTAAAAATTACAGGTTTCGAAAGGTTTTCAAGCATAAAGCTTAAGGCCGAAGCAGTGTAACTCATGGTATCACTTCCATGCAAAACCACAAAACCATCAAAAACGGTATAATTATCTTCTATAATTTCTAAAATCCTTACCCATGAATCAGGATTCATATTGGAGGAATCCATAGGTTCTTCAAAAGATATGGTCGAGATATCACAATTTAAATGGGACAGCTCCGGGATGCGTTTCAAAAGCTTATCAAAATCGAAAGCTCTTAAAGCCCCGGTTTTATAGTCTTTGATCATCCCGATAGTACCTCCTGTATAAACCAGTAAAATATTGGGCTTCTTATTCATTTTAAATCTGAATTAAATGAATATACTTTTTAGATTTAATTGTTAAAAGCAGTCTGGCGAATTTAATCCAGACTCAACTTATTTTTTACGGGGTTAGCATACATTGCTAAAAAGTTCTGAAGTGCAACTGTATTATCCTTTTCCACCCTCCGTGCTATTCTTCTATCAAACTGACGCTTTTGCTTGTCAGAATATTCAGCACTAAAGCGATCCGTATTATTAAGCAAATCATAGGCCATATAATTGGATGGCCACAACTTATAATTCTTATGAATCTGTTCATCAATAACATCAGCCAGCATCTGATATTGTTTATTCAGTGTCTCTCCGCTATTTGCTATATCATCTAATTCATCACTTAATACATCTCCCACTGAAATATGAATGTGTTTCTTTTGACCCGTAGCTCCTTTTAATATAGAGTTAAAATCTTCATTATTTGACTTCACATACTCTTTATCATAATGCTTGGCCATCAACTCCGGCATCTTCAGCATATCTGTTGGATCATATTCGTATGATATTGAAACCGGAACAATTTTCAAATTCTTAAAATATTCCATCACATTCCCTTTTCCGGCAGCCAGACCTATCATTTTTAATACTCCCTGATGCGTAAGGTCATTACCATCTTTGGTTCTACCTTCTCGCTGAGCGATCCAAACGCTTCTTTTTTCATTTGTGACCAACTCCTTAATATATTCTGAAACCAACCTGGAACTTTGTAACATCTCTCTAGGTGTTAAACCGCGTCGAATAAGAAAGTTTCTATTCAACTTGGACAAAGCCATCAAAAAGGGCTTTTGAACCAGGTTATCCCCGATGGCTGAAGCAGTCATTATTTGCTCATGCTCATAGAGGGCTACATTCAATAAAGATGTATCCAGAATAATATCTCTGTGATTAGAGATAAACAAATATGGCGTATCCGCATCTAATTTATCAAAACCACTGGTTGAAAAACCATCAGAACTCCGCCCTATGACATTTTTAACTGCATAATAAATCACCTTTGTTTGAAAATCTCTTATGGAGTGACAGTTCAAAACTTCCTGTTGAATTTCATCAGCATCTTTATCAGGAAATGCAAAATGAAGCAATGCTTTTATCATAGGATGTGAATGAATTTGCTCTAAAGCAGTATTCACCTCACTATCTTTATACGGACGTATGTGGTCGAATTTCGTCAATGATTAGATTTTAGTTAAGCAAATGAACAAAATTTTGATGAGTTAATAAATTAAACACCAAAAACTTCTTTTGAATTCAAGGTCGTTTGTTCAACGATCTCTTCGAGTGATAAGCCATAAACATCTACAAGCTTCTCTGCAACATTCATTACATAGGCACTTTCATTACGCTTTCCTCTGTAAGGCGTTGGCGCTAAATATGGGGCATCAGTTTCTAAAACAATATGTTTTAAATCAATTTGATTTAAGAACCTGTCAATTTTACCATTTTTAAAAGTAACCACGCCTCCTATCCCGAGTTTCATATTATAGGATATGGCCTTGTGTGCTTGCTCTAAAGTACCTGTAAAACAATGAAAAATTCCATACAGGTTATCATCTTTATGTGCTTCCAAAACTTCAAAAACTTCGTCAAAGGCATCACGACAATGAATTACAATTGGTAATTTATGCTTTTTGGCTAGTTCAATCTGTCTTCCGAAGGCCTCTTGTTGTTCTTTTAAAAATGATTTATCCCAATAAAGATCCACACCAATTTCTCCTACGGCATAAAACGTATGTTTTTCTAACATTTCCTCAACGTGCCTGATCTCCTCCTTATAATTCTCTTTTACATGGGTTGGATGCAAACCCATCATCAAAAACACATGTTCCGGATAATCAGCTTCGAGGTTTAACATTCGTTCTGTATAGGCCGAATCAATGGCCGGAATAAAAAATCGCTCTACACCTTGGTCGATAGCGCGATTTATCATTTCATCTCTGTCATCATCAAACGCTTCACTATATAAATGCGTATGGGTATCTGTTAAAATCATGGCGCAAAAGTAATAGATTATTAATAGCAACAAAACTTTAAAGATTCTTTCGGCTATATTTGCTGAAAATTAGAACCTATGCAAAGCCTTAAAAAGTTTTTAACCGAGAAAGGTTATCATAAAATACCCCTTGTATTAACGAAGACAAACCATTTTGAGGTGGTTGCTACTGTTAATTCAATTGAAGGCAGGTTTATTCTTGACACTGGAGCTTCAAGCACATGCATTGGTTTTGACTGCGTCGATCACTTCGATCTTTTTACCGAGGAATCTGAAATAAAAGCCGCGGGCGCAGGCGCCATAAATATGGTAACTCAAATATCCAAAAAGAACAAATTAGAGATCGGGGACTGGAAGTTAAAGAAGCTGAAAATTGTGCTTTTTGACCTGACTCATGTTAATTCTGCATTAACTCAACACGACGCTTTACCGGTTCATGGAATCATTGGAGCTGATGTTTTAAAAAGGGGAAAAGCAATTATTGATTATCAAAAAAAATCACTATATTTAAGAAAGAATAAGTAACCGATCATCAAATCTTCTTATGCCTCCCCAAAATGCATCTTGCATTGTCACGTTGTGACTTCTTATCAGTTATATACATCATTCTTGTTTAACCTTTAACAATAACAAAAGTTTTATTTTCATTTTACCTCTGTTTTAAAGAATTCAGAGTTCGAGAACCTTTACAGGATTTTAAATATCCTGGTGATAATAGGACCCTAATTTTTCCCTCCTCATATTAAGCCCTATTAAAAAGGGGAAAATCCCCGTTGATTACTGTCTTAGTAATCAGCACCTTTGAAGTGCTATTAATCAATAAACTAGAACGCAATGAAATCAAATACTCAGAAATTGAAATTAAACACCGACGATTCAGTTTTAGCTATATTAATTATCGCCTTGACGATTATCACATTTCTTTTAAACTTACTTCTCATTATTTCACTTTAAAAATTTGTTTTGGAATAAAAAAGCCCGGAAGTCTCCGGGCTTTTTTTATTAAATCATAATTGAAATCTACTTATAACTCCAATGCCTTTTTAGGGTCATTATCCATTAGAAGCTCTACCGGGTTCTCGATCGCTTCTTTTACAGCTACCAAGAAACCTACAGACTCACGTCCGTCAATGATTCTATGATCATATGACAGCGCCAGATACATCACCGGAGCGATTGCGATCTGACCGTCTTTTACTATCGGACGCTCCACTATGTTATGCATTCCTAAGATCCCACTTTGAGGAGGATTAATGATTGGTGTAGACAACATACTTCCAAACACTCCTCCATTAGAGATCGTAAAGGTACCTCCTGTCATTTCATCTACAGTAATTTTACCATCACGTGCTCTGATAGCCAACCTCTTTATTTCAGATTCAACACCTCTAAAACTAAGGTTTTCAGCATTTCTCATAACGGGCACCATTAAACCTTTAGGCCCGGAAACCGCTACTGATATGTCACAAAAATCATAACTCACCTTGTAATCGCCATCGATCATTGAGTTCACGTCAGGATATAACTGTAATGCACGCACTACTGCTTTTGTAAAAAAGCTCATAAACCCTAATCCAACACCATGTTTTGCTTTGAAGTCTTCTTTATACTCACTTCTCAAGGCAAAAATAGCACTCATATCCACCTCATTAAAAGTGGTAAGCATGGCTGTTTCGTTCTTAGCAGAAACTAGTCTTTCGGCTACTTTTCTACGTAGCATCGAAAGTTTTTTACGAGATTCTCCTCGAGCTCCTCCACCAGGTGTTCCCATAGATGGTTTGGCTTTAATGGCATCCTCTTTAGTGATTCGACCATCTTTACCACTACCTTTAACCTGAGCAGGATTCAGGTCTTTTTCGGCTAATATTTTCTTCGCTGCAGGACTAGCTGTTCCTGTAGCATAGGTTTCTTTTTTAGGCGTATCGGCCTTTGGCGCTTCAGCCTTCACTTCTTCCTTAGCTTCTTCTTTAGGAGCTGTTGCACTCTCATCACCAGCAGGTTTTTCAGCTGATGTATCAATAAGACAAACAACTTCTCCAACTTGAACAGCATCACCTTCTTCCGCTTTTAAAGTAATGATACCACTTGCTTCAGCCGGCAGTTCTAAGGTTGCTTTATCAGAATCGACTTCGGCAATAGCCTGATCTTTTTCCACATAATCTCCATCATTCACCAACCACTCTGCTATTTCTACTTCTGTTATGGACTCGCCCGGAGACGGCACTTTCATTTCTAAAACCATTGTGTTTTATTTTAGGTATTTAAAGTGAGTATTATCTTCTTATAAAATTATCTAATTCTTTATCAAAAACGTATTCAATAACGCCTTCGTGACGTCTCTTGAATCTCATTGAACTTCCCGCTGCCGGTGATGCATAAAAACGTCTTGAAGCTACACGCCAATTTCTTGCCTCTTCAAGATGCAACATCAGGTGGCTCCATGCACCCATATTCCTAGGCTCTTCCTGTGCCCACACTACCTCTTCTGCATTGCTATACTTAGCAATCACTTCTTTAATTTTTTCGGTAGGCAATGGAAATAATTGCTCCAACCTTACCAAAGCAACATCTTTTCTACCCTTTTGTTCACGAGCTTCGAGGAGGTCATAATAAAACTTCCCTGTACAGAAAACCAAAGACTTCACATCTTTCGAATTTACCTCAGCATCATCTATAACAGTCTGAAAACTTCCGTTAACCAGTTCCTCAACTGAAGAAACCGCTTTAGGGTGTCTCAACAAACTCTTAGGAGTAAACACTATAAGAGGTTTCCTGTATTTGGATTTCATTTGTCTTCTTAACAAGTGAAAAAAGTTTGCAGGAGTGGTACAATCAGCCACGAACATATTGTCTTTAGCACACAGTTGCAGGTAACGCTCCATGCGCGCTGAAGAGTGTTCAGCACCTTGCCCCTCATAGCCATGCGGCAACAACATCACAAAACCATTTTGGGTTTTCCATTTATCTTCTGCAGCAGAAATATACTGATCGATCATGATTTGAGCACCATTGCTAAAATCACCGAATTGTGCTTCCCAAATGGTTAAGGTATCAGGGCTTGCCATTGCATACCCATAATCAAATCCTACAACCCCATACTCAGAAAGCAAAGAGTTATATATATAAAAATCACCATTCTGATTATCTCCAAGATTGTTCAATAACACAACCTCTTCTTCAGATTCTTCAACTTTTACCACTGCATGTCGATGAGAGAAGGTACCTCTTTCAACATCCTGGCCGCTTATACGAACATCAAATCCTTCCTGAAGTAAACTTCCATAGGCCAATAATTCTCCCATTGCCCAGTCTAGCTTATCAGTCTCAAAGAACATTTTGTTTCGCTCCCCGATAAGTCTTACAATTTTCCTCAGGAATTTTTTATCCTCCGGAAGGTTGGTAATGGTCTCAGCTATTTCTGTTAGCTTTTCTTTTGTAAAGGTTGTATCAACCTCTTTTATCATTTCATCTTCTCGAACTAACGAAAAACCTTCCCATTCATCTTGCATAAATGGTTTAATAATTGTTTTTTCTTCCTTACGAGAATCTTCGAATTGTTGTTCAAGAGATGCCTTGTACTCTGCCTCCAGTTTTTTTACATAACTGTCGTCAATAATCCCCTCGGCTTTAAGCTTTTCGGCATATATATCTCTCGCACTTTTATGTTTAGAAATCGCCTTGTACAGTTTAGGCTGGGTAAATCTTGGCTCATCACCTTCATTATGTCCATATTTCCTATACCCCAGCAAATCGATAAATACATCTCTACCAAATTGCATTCTGAAATCAAGGGCAAACATAACGGCGTGAACTACCGCCTCGGCATCATCGGCATTAACATGTAATACAGGTGACAAAGTAACTTTTGCCACATCGGTACAATAGGTCGAAGAACGCCCATCGATATAGTTGGTTGTAAAACCAATTTGATTATTTACTACAATATGAATCGTACCCCCGGTTTTGTATCCGTCAAGCAAAGCCATTTGTACAATTTCATAAGCCAAACCTTGTCCGGCAATAGCGGCATCACCATGAATTACAATAGGCAGGACTTTTGAAGTATCATTTTGGTAATACTTATCTTGCTTTGCTCTTGTGATCCCCTGCACCAAAGCTCCTACCGTTTCGAGGTGAGAAGGGTTCGGTACAATATTCATTTTTATATTCTTACCATTCTTGGTGTATCGGTCACTTGTCCACCCTAAATGATACTTTACGTCTCCATCAAAAATATCCTGTTCATAATCTTTGCCATCAAATTCGCTAAAGATATCATTCGCAGGTTTTTCAAAAATATTTGCTAAAACATTCAATCGGCCTCTATGAGCCATCCCCAAGACGAACTGCTCCACTCCGGCATCGGCTGCTCTTTCCACAATATTATCAAGCGCAGGAATTAACGACTCATTTCCTTCGACAGAAAATCTTTTTTGACCTACGTACTTGGTATTCAAAAAGCCTTCAAAAGACAACGCTTCATTAAGCTTTCTTAGGATATGCTTTTTCGTGTCCGGGGCAAAAGAAGCATGATTATCATTTTTATTCAGCCAATTCTGAATCCATTGATTTCTTTCCGGGTTTCTAACATACATGTATTCCACCCCGATGGCATCACAATATATAGACTCCAGATGTTTTACAACTTCTCTTAGTGAAGCTGGTCCGATTCCAATAATTTCACCTGCATTGAAAACCGTATCCAAGTCTTCTTTCAGCAGCCCAAAGTTTTCTATATCAAGTGTCGGGTAATATTTTCTTCTATCCCTAACCGGATTGGTCTTGGTAAAGAGGTGGCCTCGACTCCTGTATGCATCTATTAATCGTACTACTTGAAATTCTTTATGAAGGCGTTGTGGCACCTCCATTTTTTCTCCTGTGGCAGGCACTTCAACCGTCACCATTTCTCCTTCGGAAAAACTACTAGCAGGCTCTGCGTTTTCCAGTCCAAAATCGAACCCTTGAAAGAAGGCTCGCCAACTAGGCTCAACACTATCAGGGTTAATTAAATATTGGTCATATAAATCCGCAAAAAAAGCGGTGTGCGCCGCATTTAAAAAGGAATATTTATCCATGTTATAATCTAACTGTCTCTTTTTGACAAAAATTTGTACAAAAGTACAATATTCTCAATTAATGCATATATGTTTTATGATTAATTAAGATAAATTTATTCGATTGTTGCATAGATAAAAATTCTTTTCTGAAATTGTTAAAACATTCACTTCTGAACTCTGTTCCAACAAATGTTCTTTTTACTAATTAACACTAATTCTGAAAAAACATGAAATCATAAAAAGGATATGTTTATCCGAAATATGACATTTATCATTATTTGCCTCCAAAAGCCCTCTTACATTTGACTAAAATTATTTTAAACCAATTCAGCAATGAAACACATCATTAAAATCTCACTTCTGGCACTCATTTTCTTAATAACGAGTTGCGGAGGTGAAAGCAAGAAGGAAAAAGAGGGTTTTTCATACGAGCAAAAAACCGAAAAGAAGGCTGCACCTCAGGCAACTGCTAAAAAAGAATCAAAAACACCGGCATCACAACGCGTTGATTTAGACAATAAAGGTATCGGACCTGTAAAATCAGTAACCATTTCTGAACAAATAAATACTGAAATGGCATCTACAGGGGAAGCCCTATATAAACAATACTGTATGGCCTGCCATAAACCGGACAAAAAATTCATCGGACCTGCTCCTAAAGCAATATTAGACAGAAGATCTCCTGAATGGATCATGAACATGATCTTAAATCCTGAGCAAATGGTAAAGGAGGACCCCTTAGCCAAAGATCTTCTTGTGGAGTTCAATGGTTCACCTATGGCTAATCAGAACCTCACCGAAGAACAAGCAAGAGCCGTTTTAGAATATTTCAGAACCATTAAATAATAAGCTCATGAAAAAATCAATAAAAACCATTCTTTGCCTGAGCATTGGGATTACCATGTTCACAGGATGCAAACAGAACACGCAGGCACCAAGCAATAGTGCGTTGGCCTCCGATGTAGCCTCAAAGGTTTATGTTGCCCCTGGTGAATACGACGAATTTTATGCTTTTGTATCGGGAGGATTTAGCGGACAAATGTCTGTATATGGCATTCCATCCGGGCGACTATTAAAGGTTATTCCGGTATTCTCTCAAGATGCTGAAAAAGGGTACGGTTATAACGAAGAAACCAAACCGATGCTGAACACCTCTTTTGGATTTATTCCATGGGATGATGCTCACCACCCTGAACTATCGCAAACTGCTGGTGAGACCGACGGACGCTGGGTTTTCATTAACGGTAACAACACTCCCCGTATTGCAAGAATCGACCTCACTACTTTTGAAACTGCTGAGATCATAGAAATACCGAACAGTGGAGGAAACCACAGCTCTCCATTCACTACCGAAAACACGGAATACGTAGTAGCAGGGACACGTTTCGCAGTTCCCTACCCTCAAAAAGATATGTCCATAAAAGAATATAAAGGTAATTTCAAAGGCGCATTAACCTTTATTGACGTAGAAGAAGAAACGGGTCATATGGAGGTTGCTTTTCAGGTATTGATGCCCGGTTTCAACTACGATTTAGCGCATTCCGGGAAAGGAAAATCACATGGTTGGACTTTTTTCACCACCTATAATACGGAGGAGAGTAACACACTTATGGAGGTGGGTGCTTCCCAAAACGACAAAGATTATATTGCGGCCATCAACTGGAAGAAGGCCGA
This sequence comes from Zhouia amylolytica, assembly GCF_900116365.1. GTDB lineage: Bacteria > Bacteroidota > Bacteroidia > Flavobacteriales > Flavobacteriaceae > Zhouia > Zhouia amylolytica. The sequence goes on from NZ_FPAG01000009.1 coordinate 131,030, forward strand.
AGAATATATTGAGCAAGGAAAGTTCAAAACAATACCGGCTCAATATGCCCACAATGTTTATGACGAAAAAACACATATTGCAACTTCTGAGATGAAGAAAGAAGTACGTGTATTGGATCCGGCTGAATGCCCTGGCCTGGTATACTTCTTACCTACACCTAAATCACCACACGGGGTGGATGTTGACCCTACAGGCGAATACATTGTAGGTAACGGAAAACTTTCAGCAGATTTAACCGTGCACTCATTTTCTAAAGTGTTAGCAGCCATTGAAAACAATAGTTTTGACGGCGAAGCCTACGGTATTCCAATTTTAAAAATGGATGAGATCGTTGCAGGCGTAGTAGAACAGGCAGGCTTAGGTCCGCTTCATACGGAATTTGATGGAAAAGGAAACGCGTATACCACCTTCTTCATCTCTTCAGAAGTTGTTAAATGGAATGTTGGCTCCTGGGAAGTTGCCGACAGGGCTCCAACCTATTATTCTGTCGGACATTTAATGATTCCTGGTGGTGATTCTAAAAAGCCGGAAGGAAAGTACCTCGTAGCCCTAAACAAAATAACCAAGGACAGGTATCTACCTACGGGACCCGAACTTAATCACTCAGCTCAACTCTATGACATTTCAGGCGACAAGATGGAGCTATTACTCGATTTCCCTACCATAGGTGAGCCTCATTACGCCCAAGGAATTTCAGCGAGCAAAGTAATGAACAAATCTAAAAAATACTACCCTATCGATGAGAACGCACACCCTCATGCGACCAAGAGTGAGAGTGATGTTAAGGTGGTTCGCGAAGGCAATGTCGTACGTATATACATGACTGCAATTCGAAGTCACCTGAACCCGGATAATATTGAAGGTATCAAAGTTGGCGATAAGGTATATGTTCATTTAACTAATCTTGAACAAGACTGGGATGTACCTCATGGCTTCTCCATAATGGGTGCCCAAAATGCAGAACTTCTGGTTATGCCAGGACAAACTGAAACCCTTTACTGGGAACCAAAGCAGGAAGGAGTATACCCGTTTTACTGTACCGACTTTTGCTCTGCTTTACATCAAGAAATGCAAGGATATATAAGAGTTTCACCCGCAAACGCAAATGTACCTTTAAAATGGTCCATGGGTGATGATTAGTAATTAGTGGTTTCCTGTTGTTCTGAGGCAGGCCTCGCCTGCCTCAGAACTTCCAAAAAAATGAAAAAATGAAAAAGTTCGATAACATACTAATGCTACTGGCAGCACTCCTACTCTTATTGCTGTTTGTTTTCCCTATTTGGCAGATAACCCTTATCGCTCCTCAATATCCAGATGGTATATCATTATATATCTGGATTAATCAAATAACTGGTGACAGCCCTTCAACCTTGCAAAACATCAATATTCTAAACCATTATGTAGGGATGAAGTTTATAGAACCGGATGCCATTCCCGAACTCAGTTACTTCCCCTATATCATCGGAGGAATGAGTATAGCAGGCATCGTTATTGCCATCTGGGGAAAGCGAATTTTATATCTTATATGGTCCTCTGTACTTGGAATTCTAGGATTGTTAGGAATTTATGACTTTTACCTTTGGGAATATGATTATGGGCACAACCTTAGTCCTGAAGCACCTATCAAAGTACCAGGAATGGCTTATCAACCTCCTTTATTCGGCGAAAAATATTTATTGAATTTTTTAGCTAAATCATATCCTGAACTGGGCACTTATTTTATGTTTATCGCCATCCTTTTAGCTTTCACAGCTTTCTTCATTGGGCGAAGACGCAACAAAAAAATTAAGGCAGGGATTAAAGCAACACAGTTGGCAGCTATTTTAGCACTACCTCTGACTATAGTTTCTTGCGAAATCAAACAAGCTCCCATAAAATATGGCTCTGATGCTTGTCATTATTGTAAAATGACCATCGTAGATCCGCAACATGCGGCTGAGCTTGTAAACAACAACGGAAAAGTTTTTAAGTATGATGCTATTGAATGCATGGTCAACTTCCTGCTAAATAATTCGACATCAGATTACACCTTATTCTTAGTGAATGATTACCAAAACCCCAAAAAACTGATCGACGCTAAAAACGCCAATTATGTAATTAGTCCAGCCATTAGCAGTCCGATGGGAGCAAACCTATCAGCTTTCAGTGAGCGTCCTGAAATGGACAAGATCATTAAAGACGCGGGAGGCACGTATTACACCTGGGAGCAATTAAAGAATTATTTCAAAAACCAATAAACCTCATCGGGACATGAAACACCATACAATCATATCCTTGTTCGCGCTAATCTTTTTTTCTGTTGGAAATGGACAAACCATTAACGTTTGTAAAGATTGTCCTATTTCAGATTTAGCAATAGCCATAGAGCTGGCACAAAACAATGACACGATTGTAGTTTCAAATGATATTACCACCAATAAGCCTATTAGGATCAACAAAAACCTTACCCTCATAGGCAATGAATATCCAATAATGGACGGGATGAACGAACACGAAATTCTCACTGTTCAAACAGACTCTTTTACCATTAAAGGCTTTAAATTTCAGAATGTAGGACAGAGTTTCACCAAAGACCATGCAGCCATCAGACTAATAAAGTCTAAAAAATTCAAAATCGAAAGCAATCAATTCGAAAATGTATATTACGGCATCTTCCTTGAAAAATGCAGCAAAGGCCTTATCAAAAACAACATTATAAAAGGGAATGCCACGGTTGAATATAAATCAGGAAATGGCATTCACCTATGGCATTGTAACAACATTACCATAGACAACAATAAAGTATCGAACGTGAGGGATGGAATTTATTTTGAATTTGTAGATCACAGCAACGTAATTAACAATTCCAGTCATGACAATTTACGATATGGACTCCATTTTATGTTTTCAAACGAAGACCGCTATGAAAACAACATCTTTGAACGAAACGGAGCTGGGGTGGCGGTTATGTTTTCCAAAAAAATATCGATGCACGAAAATAAATTTCTCAAAAACTGGGGCACTGCTTCCTACGGTCTTTTATTAAAAGAAATATACGATGCTGAAATCACTCGAAACACCTTTGAAAAAAACACTATTGGTATTAATGCAGAGGGCTCAAACAGAATTGAGTATCTCGGTAACAACTTTATAGAAAACGGTTGGGCAGTAAAAATTCTCGGTGCTTGTTTTGACAATAACTTTACTAAAAACAACTTTCTCAACAACACCTTTGATGTTGCTTATAGCGGAAGATTGAACAACAATTCTTTTGAGAACAATTATTGGGGTGAGTATTCGGGTTACGATTTGGATAAAAACGGAATTGGCGATGTTCCACATCGACCCGTCAAGCTTTTTTCTTATATCGTAAATCAATCACCTGAAAGTATCATACTGTTAAGAAGTTTAATGATCGACGTGCTAAATTTTTCTGAAAAAGTTTCTCCAATTTTCACACCCACCGATCTATACGACAGCAAACCATTAATGAAAAAAGCCTTATGATCACGATTGAAAAATTACATAAGAAATTTGGCAGTTTAGAAGTTCTAAAAGGCATAGATCTGCAGATTAAAAGCGGTGGTGTATTTGCCATCCTAGGGCCGAACGGCTCGGGAAAAACCACCCTTATTAAAAGCATGCTGGGAATGGTAATTCCCAATAGTGGAGACATTTGGATTCAGGGAGAAAACATTAAGAAACAGTGGCGCTATCGGCATCAGGTGAGTTATTTACCCCAAATCGCTCATTTTCCAAAAAACCTAAAGGTTGCTGAACTCCTTAAAATGATCAAAAACCTTAAAAACAAACCTTGTGACGAAACCTCTTTGGTAGCTACTTTTAATCTGGCTCCATTTTTAAACAAAAACCTTGGTGACCTTTCGGGAGGTACCAAGCAAAAGGTAAATGCGGTCTTAACATTTATGGTCGACAATCCGATTATTATTATGGATGAGCCTACTTCCGGCCTCGACCCGGTATCTGTACTTGAACTTAAAAAAATCATTCTGGCGGAACGCGCCAAGGGAAAAACCATCATTATTTCTTCTCATATACTAAGTTTTATAGAAGAAATTTCGGACGAAATAGTATTTCTGCTGGACGGTAATATTTATTTCAAGGGGTCTGTGAGTAAACTCAAGGAAAACACTAATAAGTCTAATTTTGAGGAAGCAATTGCCTCTATTTTAACCACTAGTTATGCTTAAAATAATACGATATAGTTTTTTCGATCTGATAAGAAGCAGCTGGAGCTATGTTTACCTCCTGTTTTACCTTGCTCTCGGATTTGTATTGCTGTTTTTAAATAATGATATTTCCAAATCTGTTATTACCCTTATGAACATCATTATTGTTCTTACACCTCTTATTGCTACTGTATTTGGAATAATGTATTATTACGACTCCAGAGAATTTATAGAACTCCTCCTGGCACAGCCCATTAAAAGAACGAATATCTTTTTGGGTCAATATCTGGGTATTACTATTTCATTAAGCATGAGTTTAATTATAGGATTAGGAATTCCTTTTACCTTCTATGGCCTTCTCAATTCAGCAGCGATTTGGAATTTCAGCATGTTATTGATAACTGGTGTGTTTTTAAACTTTATTTTCGTAGCCTTAGCATATAATATTGCGCTCTACAATAACAATAAAATTAAGGGATTCAGCTATGTAATCTTACTTTGGTTATTCATGGCAGTCATTTACGACGGTATCTTCTTAATATCATTATTCATATTTAAAGACTATCCCTTAGATAATTTCTCTTTGGCAGCCACCATGTTTAACCCGATTGACCTTTCGAGAATTTTGATTCTACTAAAACTAGACATCTCAGCATTAATGGGGTATACCGGGGCTATCTTTAAAGATTTTTTTGGAACGATGCAAGGAGTGATCATTTCTCTATTAACCCTTGGAATCTGGATCATTATCCCCGCCTTAAACATTTACCGAAAAGCTACAAAAAAAGACTTTTAAAATGGTTTCAACCAAGCAATTAAAAACATCAAACTCACCACTACTTTCAATTAAGTGAAGTGGTTCATCTTTTTCATTTTTTGTTTTTTAGTTTTTAGCGTACTTGCCTTATTTCAATTCGGGGAATAAGGCAAGTTCTTTTTACTATCCCTCCACATTTTCAGAAGCCATCGTACCATCGCCTTTTTCACGATACATCCCTCCTTGTTAACTTTTATGATATAACAATGTTGGATTTTCTCAATTTTGTTTCGTAATTTGCTGATAGATCATCAAATATAACGTTAACACACCATTTCTAAGTCTATATAATGAGACGAAGATTTTTTTCTTTTTTATTATGAAAACCATCAAACTATTAACATTGTTAGCTTTTTTATTTCTACTCTCAACACCTGCCAAGGCTCAGGTTCGTTATAATTCAGGTCAACAGGATTTTTGGCAAAATGTTAGGTTTGGCGGGGGTTTAGGTTTAGGATTCGGTAATGGATGGTTTAGTGGCACCCTGGCACCGAGTGCCATTTACCAGGTAAACAGTCAATTTGCTACCGGTTTAGGATTAAACTTTAGTTACGCAGATCAAAAAGACGTGTACACAGCAACCATTTTAGGCGGTAGCGTTATAGGTTTATACAATCCAATTCCGGAGATCCAGGTATCCGGTGAATTTGAAGAGCTTCACGTGAACAGAAAATTTGAATATATAGGAGACAATATTCGCGATCAATACTGGGTACCCGCTTTATTCTTCGGATTGGGATACAGCACCAGGAATGTTACTTTTGGAATTAAGTACGATGTTTTACACGATGAAGACAAAAGCTTTTACGCCGATGCTTTTATCCCCTTCGTAAGGGTTTATTTCTAGGCGCTTAATATTTGTTTTTATACCACACCTTTTGCCATTCTCGTTTTAGAATCAAATAGGTTATTTGCTCTGAAAGCAACAGCGTATCTGAACCATCGAGTTTCTTCACCTGTTGCTCCGACACATCAACTATATATAAAAGATTAAGGTAATCCGAAAACCGCTCATTGATTAGTTTATAAACAAACTCATGCAGTGTTTGTTTCAGGGTAGTTGAATCGATGTTTTTTTTAAATTCCACTTCTGTATTGGCAAGCACCAAATCTTTATTTAACTGAATTATCAGCTTTTCATACAAATGCTCCTTTTGTGCATTTGAAAGCAATGACTCACTATTTGCTATTTCTTCGGTCATGAATCAATCTTTATAAATCTTTCCGTCTTTCATAACAAAAACAACATTTTCCAGGGTTTTTACATTCTGGGTCGGATCTTCATCAACTGCTATAATATCTGCATAAAAACCCTTTTTCAACTGTCCGATCTTCATTTCTTCTCCCAACAATTTTGCCGCAACTACGGTGGCCGACTGAATCGCCTCCATTACGGGCATCCCTACCTCGGTCATATAGGCAAATTCCTTCCCATTCTCCCCATGCGGAAAAACCCCGGCATCGGTACCAAAACCAATCGGCACTCCTTTTTTATACGCCTTCGCAAAAGTCCCTTGTATTTGCGGACCTACCTCTCTTGCCTTGGGAGCAACAATTTCAGGATAAAACCCTTCCACTTCCGCTTTCTCAGCCACATACTTTCCTGCTGTAATAGTTGGTACCAGGTAGGCATCATATTCCTTCATCAGTTCCATGGTTTCTTCACTCATAAAAGTCCCATGCTCTATAGTTTTCACTCCCCCTTTAACAGCTCGTTGCATCCCCTCATCACCATGTGCATGTGCTGCTACCAACATCCCATAATCCTTAGCTGTTTCGGTTATTGCTTTCACCTCATCTATAAAGAATTGCGGATTTCTTCCACTTTTAGCCACGCTTAAAACTCCTCCGGTGGCTGTTATTTTTATCACATCGGCGCCGTTCTTATATCTTTGACGCACTGCTTTACGTGCATCTTCGGGAGAATTAACAACACCTTCTTTGGGCCCCGGGTCTCCGATGAGTTCTTTTTTACTTCCGTTTGTCGGGTCTGCATGCCCTCCTGTAGTAGCGATGGCTTTACCTGCAGTAAAAATGCGCGGACCATCCACTAAACCTTTGTTAACAGCGTTACGAAGGGCAATATTTACACCTGATCCTCCAAGATCTCTAACCGTTGTAAAACCAGCCAGTAATGTTCTTTTTGCATAAACTGCACTTTCAAAAGCGATATCTGCATCATTATATGTATAGCGTGCCATATATCGTTTAGGATTGGTTTCCCCCTCCAAATGCACATGCATATCCACCAATCCTGGTAAAACCGTTTTATCTTTTAAATCGACAATTATTTCATTAGATTTTGGATCCAGGTAACCATCTTTAATTGCTTTTATCTGATCTCCGGAAACAACAATCGTTTTATTTACATACACCTTTCCTTTTTCGGTGTCTACCATTTTACCACAGTGTAAAAGCATGTCTTGTCCGAAAACGACGGTTGAAACAATCGCAAACAGTAGGGTAGTAATATATTTCATGTTTAAAAGATTAAAGATTGGTATACCATAAAGGTATTATTTTTTCCGAATCTTTTGCTCCCATTTCCATGCAGAGGCCATGGCATCATCAAGTGTTGACACCGCCTTCCAACCTAACTCTTCGTTAGCCTTTGTCGTGTCGGCGTAAGCTTCGATAACATCTCCGGGTCTCCTTGGGGCTATTTTGTAATTAAGTTTCTGTCCGGAAACACGTTCAAAACTTTCGATTACCTCCATGACGGAACTCCCCTTACCTGTTCCCACATTAAACACTTCATAGTTAGCTTTGTTAGCACCTTTTAATAATCTCTGCAAGGCCACAACATGCGCTTTAGCAAGGTCTACCACATGTATGTAATCGCGGATACAAGTACCATCAGGAGTTGGATAATCATCTCCAAAAACTGACAACTCCTGTCGTAAACCCATACCTGTCTGGGTAATGAATGGAACTAAGTTTTGAGGAACTCCAATTGGCAACTCCCCTATTTCAGCTGACGGGTGCGCTCCGATCGGGTTAAAATATCTTAAGGAAATAGCATTTAACTCATTGTATACTTTACAGGTATCACCAATGATTTCTTCCCCTATTTGCTTGGTATTACCGTACGGGGATTCCGCAGGCTTTACAGGTGCATTTTCAGTGATTGGAAGTTGATCTGCCTGACCGTACACGGTACAGGATGAACTAAAGATAAAATTTGCATTCCCTTTTTTCGAAAGCTCCTGAAGCAAATACACTAAGGTGTTAATGTTGTTTTCATAGTACAATAGCGGCTTTTCGACACTCTCTCCCACTGCTTTGGAAGCGGCAAAATGAATCACCCCATCAATATCCTGATGTTCTTCGAAGAACGCCTGTACTTTTAATTTATCGCGAAGATCTAATTTTTCAAATTCTGGAGCTTTTTTTGTGATGCTGGTAATCCCGTCTAAAACTTCAATAGACGCATTTGATAAATTATCGATAATTACTACATCGAAGCCTGCATTTTGTAATTCTACAACGGTATGCGAACCTATAAACCCAAGTCCACCTGTTACTAATATTTTCAATGTTTCCGGTATTTATGACTAATTATTTGAATTCAAAAGTACAGAAAATTGCAGGGAGTCATTATAACACCCCACCTGTTCTTCCCATAACCTGTATTGTTTTTTGAACCACAAGAACTTTTAGTATCAAAAATAAAATGTGAGGAGATCACCTTCAGATAAAAAGACCATCTTATTAACTTAAGACTACCCTAACCCAAATCATAGTCAGGGCAGACCTTATATATTTAGCGATTTACAAATTCAATAACTTTGGAAGTTATAAAATCAATTTGATCGTCATCCAGTTCTGTATGCATAGGTAAAGAGATAACCTCTTTTACCAATTGATTTGTTGTTTTAAATTCGGATTCATTATAACGATTATCCGAATAGGCCTTTTGCAGGTGTAGTGGTATTGGATAATATACTCCGCAAGGAATCCCATTTTCATTCAGGTACTTCACCAAATCATCACGTTTTCCGTTGGTAATTCGCAAGGTATACTGATGAAATACATGTTCCTCCTTTTTGTCTGAGAAATAAGGAGTGATAACATGCTCACATTCCTTAAGAGCTTCGGTATATTTTTTTGCTGCTAAATAACGTGCCTCATTATAAGCATCCAGATTTGGCAATTTTGCTCCCAGAACGGCTGCCTGAATACTGTCCAATCTAGAGTTAACTCCAACTACATCGTGATGATAGCGTTCGTACATTCCATGGTTTACTACACCTCTAAGGGTATGAGCGAGTTTGTCATCATTGGTGAATATCGCTCCTCCATCCCCATAACACCCAAGGTTCTTGGATGGAAAAAAAGACGTAGCTGCAACATGACCTATGGTTCCTGCTTTTTTCTGAGTACCATCTTCAAAGGTATAACTAGCACCAATTGCCTGCGCATTATCCTCTATCACAAAAAGATTATGTTTTTCAGCCAGCTTCATTATCGCCTCCATGTTGGCACATTGGCCAAATAAATGTACGGGAACGATGGCTTTAGTCTTCGGAGTGATGGCTTTTTCAATAGCCTCTATTGAAATATTAAAATCTTCTTCATTAACATCTACCAAAACAGGCGTAAGATTAAGAAGGGCTATAACCTCCACAGTGGCTGCAAACGTAAAATCGGCTGTAATGACTTCATCGCCGGGCTTCAAACCTAACCCCATCATTGCAATCTGTAAAGCATCGGTTCCATTAGCACATGGAATAACATGTTTAACATCTAAATATGACTCGAGATCTTTTTGGAATTGATGGACATACGGTCCGTTTATAAACGCACTGGTTTCTAAAACTTCATCTATAGAATTCTTTACGGTATCTTTAATCGCCTCGTATTGACCTTTCAGGTCAACCATTTGAATTTTCTTCATCCACTTAATTAGTTATATGAAACAATATTACAAAATTAAGGAACTGCAGCCAATGAATTTACCTAAAGAGATGTATTTTAGCAGCAAACTAACAAATGGTGTTTTTTATCTATAACATTTTAGTAATTATAACGGGAGGTTTACTACACATAGTTGCCTTATTCAATAAAAAAATAAAGCTATTCATCACCGGCAGAAAAGATGTTTTCAGGCATTTAAAAAGCAATATACATCCGTCCGATAAGGTGGTCTGGTTCCACACCGCTTCTTTAGGTGAATTTGAACAGGGCCTTCCGGTAATAGAGGAGGTTAGAAAACGATTACCTGGCTATAAAATCCTGGTTACCTTCTTTTCTCCATCAGGATACGAGGTTAAAAAAAATACTGATGCAGCTGACATTGTAACCTATTTACCTCTGGACACCCGTTCTAATGCAGGTAAATTTATTGATATCGTTGATCCTGAATTGGTGATTTTTGTAAAGTATGAATTCTGGCCTAACTACCTTTCTGAATTAAAAAAACGAAAGATTAAAACATTGCTTATTTCAGCTATCTTCAGGGAAGATCAAGCCTTTTTCAAATGGTATGGAGGTTTTATGCGGTCTTCATTATCCACCTTTGATCATTTTTTCGTTCAGGACACCAACTCGAAAAAACTTTTGGAGGGTATTGATTACACCAACGCTACGGTTAGTGGCGATACAAGGTTTGACAGGGTTTCGGAAATTTTAAACAGAGACAACTCCCTCCCTTTCATTGAAACATTTAAAAGCAATGAACTTTGTATTGTCGCGGGAAGCACCTGGCCTGAAGACCATGAGCTACTGGCATCATTCATTAACAATGACACGTCGAACACGAAATACATCATTGCCCCGCATAACATTAAAAACAAGGAGATCGAAAAGCTACAAGCTAACATTCTAAAAAAAACAGTCTTATTCTCTAAAAAAGATGATCAACTTCTGGAGGAATACCAGGTTTTCATTATTGACACGATTGGCATATTAACCAAAATTTACAGTTATGCAGACATTGCTTATGTAGGCGGAGGCATGGGCACCACTGGACTGCACAACACTTTAGAACCGGCTGTATTCGGAATACCTGTAATTATTGGTAAAAACTATCAAAAATTCAAAGAAGCAGTTGATTTGATAGCCAATGGAGGTATCACCTCTATTAAATCTCAAGAGGAATTCAATAATATTCTTAAAATTTTAATAGAAAAAAACACCGTTAGGTTAGAGAAAGGTAAACTTAACGCTAAGTACATCGAAAAAAAGAGGGGCTCTAAAGACCTGATATGCAAATACATTGGCGAAAACCCCTCAAAAAACACCTCCTACTAAAAAAATGTTAAAAAACATTTTGAAGCTACTAAAAAAAATTGCACTTTCGCACTTTAGTTAATAAACTGATAAAACTCAAAACAAATCATGAAGAAGTCTATTTTAAACATCGCTCTTATCTTAGCACTTGGTACCTCACTAGTTGCTTGTAAAGACACTAAGAAAGCTGAAGAAGCTGCACAAGACAGCATCGAAGCTGTAGAAGAAAAAACTGAAGAGGCTGCTGAGGCTGTTAAAGAAGTAACTGAAGACGCTAAAGAAGCTGTAGAAGAGGCTGTTGATACTCTTGAAGAGGCTGCTGAGGAAGCTAAAGAAGCTACTGAAGAAGCTGCTAAAGATGCTAAAGAAGCTGTAGAAAACGCTGGAGAATAAATTTTCCTGCTTATACAACATTAAAGCCTTTCTCTTAAAACAGAAAGGCTTTTTTTATTTTAATTCCTTTTTGGTATCATAATTGTTTAACAAACTTTAAGACAGTATGTAACTGAATTTATTATTTTTACAACAGATTTTAAAGTATGAATAAACTACTTATATTACTTGCATCGATTTTTCTTTTACCGATTGAAACCAAAGCTCCAAACTCTCACAGTGCTTTTAGAGATGGTGAATGGTTTCAGTTCAGGATTCACTATGGAATTTTCAACGCGAGCTATGCCACTTTAAGTGTCAATGAAACTACGCTAAAAGGCAAGGATGTTTATCATGTAGTCGGGAAAGGAAGCACCACGGGCCTGGCGAGAATGTTCTTTAAAGTTGACGACAACTACGAAAGTTATTTCGACAAGGAAAAATTGATTCCCTATAAATTTATAAGACAAATTGACGAGGGTGGTTACACTAAAGATCTGGAGATCAATTTTAATCACGAGCAGGACAAAGCAACGGTCTTTAATCATAAGCACAACAGAACAACTACAATAAACACTCCTGATGGCATACAGGATTTAATCTCTGCATTTTACTATTTAAGGAACAGCTATGATTTTTCCAATTTTAAAATTGGACAAGAGGTTGACCTGGAGTTACTCTATGACGACGATGAAATTTTTAATTTTAAACTCAGGTTCCTTGGATGGGAAACCTTAAATACCAAGTTTGGAAAGGTACGATGTTTAAAATTCAGACCTTACGTACAATCGGGAAGGATTTTTAAAGAAAAGGAAAGTGTAACGCTCTGGGTTAGTGACGACAAAAACAGAGTACCTGTAAGAATACAGGCAGATTTAATAATCGGTTCATTAAAAGCAGATCTCAATGCCTTTAAAGGATTAAAACACCAATTCAAAATTCAGTTAGACTAAACAATGGAAATAAAACCTGAAATTGCAGAGAGGATAGCAAAGCTTGAAGAGAAGTATAAAAATTCAGGACAGGATCTTGGTTCATACCTTGACGGACTATTACACGACAGATATCTTACCTATTGGGACTATATTCATTTAGACACTTTACTGAGTCTTCAAATTCCCCGAACGCATTTCCCGGACGAGGAAATATTTATAATGTATCACCAGATCACTGAGCTTTATTTCAAACTGATCATTCATGAGCAAAAACAACTTATAGACGATAAGTTACAGCGAGCTGAGTTTTTCATTAAAAAGGTCAACCGTATCAACAATTATTTCAAGGCCTTAATTTCCTCATTTGAAATTATGATTACAGGCATGGAACGCGAACAGTTTTTACAATATCGTATGTCTTTGCTTCCTGCCAGTGGCTTTCAATCAGCACAGTATCGAATGATTGAGTTTTATGCCACCCCGATGCAAAACCTGGTACATCTTTCAATGCGGGATGAACTAGCATCGGAAAATGAACTTGAAACCCTGTATGAAAATATTTATTGGAAAAAAGGCGCAACGGATATAGAAACTGGTGAAAAAACACTGACTTTAAAACAGTTTGAGTATCGATACACTCCCAGATTTATGCGGATCGCGAATCAAGTAAAAAATTCGACGCTATACCAAAAGTATTTGCAATTACCTGAAAACGAAAAAAACAATAAAGATCTTATTAAGGCGTTAAGAACGCTAGACACTAATGCGAATGTGCATTGGCCACTGATGCATATGGGGTCAGCATATCGCTATTTAAGAAGAGAAAAAGAAACCATAGATGCCACTGGCGGAACCAATTGGAAGCAATTTTTACCTCCAAGTTACCAAAAAATCATCTTTTTTCCTGAACTTTGGAGCGATCAAGAAAAACTCGATTGGGGAAAGCAATGGGTCGATCATATGTTTAATCCTGAAAAATAAAGAATAAATGCTAAGGAAACTCTTGTTGGGAACGCTGGTATTGTTAAGTTTATCAGCATGTAAGAAAGAAAAGGAAGATGCTCATGTTGAAAAACAAGTAGTTATTGAAAAACCAAAAGAAGTTAAAGAATTCGGTTTTAACCTAAACAATTTTTTTGTTCTTCGCGACACGATCAAACAAGGAGATAGTTTTGGTGAGATTTTAGCCAAGAATAGAATCGATTATTCACTGGTTTACCAGATTGCGGAACAAACTAAGGATAGTTTCGACATCAGAAAGCTACAAGCCGGTAAACCTTATACCATATTATGTTCCAAGGATTCACTTCAAATCCCGCAATGCTTCATTTATCAACCAAATAAAATTGACTATGTGGTTGTAAACTTTGCAGATTCAATTCATGCCTATTCAAAGAAAAAACCCGTTAAAGTTGTTGAAAGGGAAGCCACAGGAACTATTACAAGCTCTTTATCCGAAGCTATTCTGGAAAAAGGAATGGACTATCAGGTATCGCATGAATTGGCGGACATATATGCCTGGACCATTGACTTCTTCAGATTACAGGCTGGTGATCGTTTTAAGGTAATTTACGAGGAACGCTATATCGATGATACTATATATGCAGGAATGGGTAAAATAAAAGCTGCCTATTTCGAGCATATGGATGAGTCTTTCTATTCATTTAGATTTAAAACAGACACAATTCACGACAGAAGTGACTACTATGATGAAGAGGCAAATTCATTAAGACGTTTCTTCTTAAAAGCACCAATAAACTACTCTAGAATCTCCTCCCGTTTTACAAAAAGACGTTTTCACCCTGTTCAAAAAAGATGGAAGGCACATTTAGGAACTGACTATGCAGCTCCAAGAGGCACTCCTATTTGGGCCACTGCCAATGGTATTGTGACAAAATCGAGCTACACCGGCGGGAACGGTAAATATGTTAAAATACGCCACAACAGCGTGTACGAAACACAATATCTCCACATGTCAAGGAGAGCTGTTAAAGTTGGTGAATATGTCAAACAAGGAGACATTATCGGTTACGTAGGAAGTACCGGATTAGCTACCGGACCCCATGTATGCTACCGTTTTTGGAAAAACGGAAGACAAGTGGATCCGTTCAGCCAGGACTTACCATCCGCAGAACCCATCAAACCCGAGATCAAAGAAAGATATCTTGAATTTGTCCAGCCCGTGAAGACTCGTTTGGACAATATCATTTTTGAAGAAGAAAAAGAAGAATATATTGCAGAATTAAACTAAACATGGCATTAAACAGCATTAACCCAACCCATACTGAAGTTTGGAAAAAACTTCAGAAACACCACCTTGAAATTAAAGACATAACAATGAAATCTCTCTTTGCTGAAGATAGCAATAGAGCTGATTCATTTACAATAAAATGGAATGACTTTTATGTAGATTATTCCAAAAACAGAATTACAAAGGACACGCGATCTCTGCTTCTAGATCTGGCAAAAGAATGTAAACTGGAAGATGCCATTAACAAGTATTTTTCTGGCGAAATCATTAATGAAACAGAAGGGAGAGCTGTACTTCATACAGCGTTAAGAGCTAAAGAGAGCGACAGTGTTTTAGTAGACGGAGTTAATGTGATTCCTGAAGTATACGCGGTTAAGAATAAAATCAAAGCCTTTTCCAATTCAGTGATATCAGGTGAAAGAAAGGGATATACCGGAAAAGCATTTACCGATATCGTTAATATAGGCATCGGCGGATCAGATCTGGGACCTGCCATGGTTACTGAAGCTTTACAGTATTACAAAAATCATTTAAACGTACACTTTGTCAGCAATGTTGATGGCGATCATGTTCATGAGTCTATTAAAGGCTTAAACCCTGAAACCACTCTTTTCATCATTGTTTCTAAAAGTTTTACAACCCAGGAAACACTCAGTAATGCTCAAACGATAAGAAATTGGTTCCTGTCAGATCAATTTTCAACCGTTCAGGAAGATGTTGCGAAGCATTTTGTTGCTGCTTCTACCAACCTTCCAAAAATAGAAGAATTTGGAATCGCCAGCGAAAATGTCTTTCCTATGTGGGACTGGGTTGGTGGCCGTTTTTCATTGTGGAGTGCTGTAGGACTATCAATCGCTTTAGCGGTTGGTTATGATAATTTCGACAAACTCCTGGAAGGTGCTCACCAAATGGACGTGCACTTTAAAACCACCCCTTTCGAAGAAAACATACCTGTACAATTATCTCTTTTAAGCATTTGGTACAACAACTTTTACAACGCCGAAAGCGAGGTTATCATCCCTTACACTCAATATCTAAGCCGATTTGCTGCATACCTGCAACAGGGCATTATGGAAAGCAACGGTAAAAGCGTTGATCGAACCGGTAATTCAGTGGACTATCAAACGGGTACCATCATTTGGGGAGAACCTGGCACAAATTCACAACATGCATTCTTCCAATTGATCCATCAGGGAACCAAAATAATTCCAGCTGATTTTATAGGGTTTACAAATTCTTTACACAGAGATAAAGACCACCACAATAAGCTTATGGCTAATTTCTTCGCTCAAACCGAAGCGCTTTTGAATGGAAAAACAGCTTTAGAAGTGCAAAATGAGCTCGAAGGAAAAATGGATACTGAAGCTATTAAAAAACTTCTTCCTTATAAGGTTTTTGAGGGCAATAAACCATCAACGACCATCCTTATTGACGAACTTACCCCTGAAAGCCTGGGAGCACTTATTGCCATGTATGAACATCAAATATTTGTTCAGGGAGTCATTTGGAACATATACAGTTATGATCAATGGGGAGTTGAATTAGGTAAGCAAT
Source organism: Zhouia amylolytica (assembly GCF_900116365.1). Taxonomy (GTDB): domain Bacteria; phylum Bacteroidota; class Bacteroidia; order Flavobacteriales; family Flavobacteriaceae; genus Zhouia; species Zhouia amylolytica. The sequence continues at coordinate 147,360 of NZ_FPAG01000009.1, forward strand.
TAGCCACAAATATTTTAAAAGATTTGACCTCAGAAAACATTGAGAATCATGACTCATCTACCTGTAATTTAGTGAAATACTTCAAGAAAAATCAAAAATAATTGTTGATAATTCAGTTTATAAGTTAATTCGCCATAAGCCATACCGTTAGACCAATTGGCTACATTTGTTATGCACGTATAATATTTAACATTCTCTTAATATAATAGTATGTTAAATAGTAGAATTTTGCACCGTAAAAACAAATTTAACTAACAAATGAAGACAATTTACAATTGGATTTTTACAGCAGTATTTACCTTAGTAGCTACTGCTGCATTTTCACAAGGTACTGTTACAGGTACTGTAATTGATGGCGAATTCAATGAGCCATTACCAGGGGCTAATGTTATGGTTAAAGGAACCAGTAACGGCGCTTCGACCGATTTCAATGGACAGTTTTCAATTGATGTTTCCGGCAACTCAGGAACACTCGTGATCACTTACGTTGGTTTTGTAAAAAAAGAAGTTAATTTCACCCTTTCCAATGGCACTGCCAGTGTAGGCAACATTATTTTAAGTGCTGACGCACAAGAACTGGAAGGTGTTGTTGTTACAGGAGTTGCGGATATTGCTAAAGACAGAGAGACACCTGTTGCCGTATCGACCATTAAAGCTTCTGAAATTCAGGAAAAATTAGGTTCTCAGGAATTTCCTGAGATATTAAAATCTACTCCTTCGGTTTATGTTACCAAGCAAGGTGGTGGATTTGGTGATGCGCGTATTAACATACGTGGTTTTGACCAAAGAAATACAGCGGTTATGATTAACGGTGTTCCTGTAAACGATATGGAAAACGGATGGGTATACTGGTCTAACTGGGCTGGATTATCTGACGTAACATCTGCCATGCAGGTACAAAGAGGTTTAGGATCTTCAAAACTTGCCATTTCATCTGTAGGGGGTACCATCAACGTACTTACAAGATCTGCCGAAAGAAGCGAAGGTGGTTCGGTGATGGCTGGAGTAGGTAACAATAACTACCTAAAATTACTTACATCTTACAACACCGGTTTAATGGACAATGGCCTTTCTGCTTCCATACTTTTTAGCAGAACTGCCGGTGATGGTTATGCTCAGGGTACTTCGTTTGAAGGGTATAACTACTACTTTGCCTTAGGTTATAAGCCTAACAACAAACACGATTTTCAATTTACTGTAACGGGGGCACCTCAACAACACAATCAGAGAGGATTTGCACCTAGCATCAGTGACTACATCAGATACGGTCAGAATGGTGACCCTAATATAAAATACAACAGTGATTTCGGATACAGAAATGGCGAGGAATTCACTTTTAGTGGTAACTTCTATCACAAGCCTGTTACTTCATTAAACTGGGACTGGAATATTTCTGACAGCTCTACTCTATCATCTGTTTTGTATGCTTCATTTGGACGCGGAGGATCAATCGGATCCATTGGTAGAATTAATGGCGGAAGATCATACTACGGTCAGTTTAAAGACAGTCAGGGTCATGTTAGAGTTGACGATATAATTGCCTGGAATCGCGGTGTTGATGTTCCTGCTTTCGGAGATCCAAGACAAGGATATACCGGAGGTGGAGACCCTATGTACCAGGGAATGTTTGTAAATGGTGGTGATTACGATTCTCGTTATGTCGATGACGGTGGTCATATTTACGGAGGTCAAAACGGTATTTCTCAACGTTCTTCAGTAAACTCTCATAACTGGTTTGGCGCCATCATTAACTTTAACAACGAAATCAATGAGAACTGGACTTTCGATCTTGGAGCTGACCTAAGAACTTATAAAGGTATCCATTACAGAAGATTGGTTGATCATTTAGGAAGCGATGTATATGTTGACAATGACAACATCAATGAAAACTACAGGTTTATCAATGAAACATACGCTCCTACCATCGGAAATGTTTGGAATGTATTTAAAGACACCGATAAAGAAGTTAAGATCGATTACTTTAATGATGGTAAAGTAAACTGGGCTGGTGCCTTCGGTCAGTTAGAATACAAGAATGAGGCATTATCTGCTTTCGTTCAAGCGGCGATATCAAATCAAGGATTCAAAAGAATTGATTATTTCAACTATTTAGATTCTGATCCAGAGCAAGAGTCTGACTGGGAGAATTTCTTAGGAGGAAATGTAAAAGGTGGACTTAACTACAACATCAATGAGCAACATAATGTGTTCGCTAATGCGGGTTATTACTCAAAGCAACCTTTATTTGACGGGGTGTTTATCGACTATAACTCCAATACTGTAAATGAAGATGCCGTTAATGAGAAAGTTTTCGGACTAGAGTTAGGTTACGGATTCAGGTCAAGTAGATTCAGAGCCAATGTTAACCTTTACAGAACCTCTTGGAAAGATCGATTCTTATCAGAAGGTGTAACTGTTAGTGGTGATCAGGATGGATCTGCTAACTTCCAGGGTCTTGAACAAATTCACTCTGGTGTTGAAGTAGACTTCACCTATATACCACATTCAATCTTCAACGTATATGGTATGGTTTCAGTTGGTAACTGGGAATACGGAGGCGATGTAGAAGCGAATGTATTTGACTCTGGTCAAAACCTGGTAGGCACTTATACCTTATACCTGGATGGTGTTAAAGTGGGAGATGCTGCACAATTTACTACAAGGTTAGGGGTAGATGTAGAACCACTAGAAGGATTAAAACTTGACGCTAGCTGGTATCATGCTGACAATCTATATGCAGATTTCGCAGGAGATAGTGGAGATTTTGTAGAGCAGTTTGGAAATCCTGATAACCAGGGAGCACTTCAACTTCCTGCTTACGATTTGATTGACGCCGGTCTATCTTACAAGATGCTTGTAGGTCGCGATAAATCTAAATCTGTTAGCTTAAGACTTAATGTTAACAACGTATTTGACGAGACTTATATTTCAGAATCCGAGACCAATGTTTTTGCTGAGCCTGGAGACGAAACCTATAATGGTATCAGCACCAGCAACAGAGTTTATTTTGGTTTTGGAAGAACCTGGAACTTTAGCTTACGATACAACTTCTAATTTTTTTTTAGAATTCACATATAAATAAAACCCGGCATTTGCCGGGTTTTGTGTTTAATGAAAATACCTACATTTGTCTGGTCTAACAAATATTCAACTATGGCTCTCGATCATTTAAATGAAACTGTAGATTATTTAATAAATAAAGGATTCGACAATCCCGAAATTGGAATTGTTTTAGGATCAGGTTTAGGGAAACTTGTCAATGAGATCACGAACCCGATCGTGGCTCACTACAATCATATCCCCTTCTTCCCTTTAGCTACTGTAGAATTCCATAGCGGCAAACTTATTTATGGAACGATAGAAAACAAAAAAGTAGTGGTTATGCAAGGTCGTTTTCATTTATACGAAGGATATGACCTTATCGATGTAACCTACCCTATTAGGGTAATGCACCAATTGGGTATTAAAAAGCTTTTCGTATCAAATGCTTCCGGCGCCATTAACTTAGACCTGAAAAAAGGAGATTTGATGCTCATCGACGACCACATTAACATGTTAGGGGGATCACCTCTGGCCTTTAAAGGGGTTTCCCAATTTGGTGAACGCTTTGCCGACATGAGTGAACCTTACGACCTTAAAATGAAGGAGCAACTACAATCTATTGCAGAAAAACAAGACATCGACTTAAAAAAAGGTGTTTATGTTTCTGTATTAGGACCACAGCTTGAAACTAAGGCAGAGTATAGAATGCTAAAAATAATCGGAGCGGATGCCGTTGGCATGAGCACGGTACCAGAGGTAATTGTTGCGAACCATTTAAACTTACCCGTGGTTGCCGTATCTGTTATAACAGACATAGGAGATCCTGACAATCTAAAACCTGTTAGCATTGACGAAATAATACAGGTTGCCGGTCAGGCAGAACCTGACATGATTCGGTTATTCAATGAACTTATTAAGCTACAATAAAAAAAGCCCTGATCGAATGATCAGGGCTTTTTTATGGCTTTATATCTTTTCGACATTATTTATTTTTCACCAACTGACTTTCCGAACTCCAGGTGGTAACATTTGCAATGCGATTGTCGGTATAATCAACTTCACTTAATTTACCATCTGACCAAAAGAACCATTTACCGGCTTTTTTACCCTGATCGTAATTAGCGATCGCTGTCTTTTTTCCGTCCTTATCATAAGAGACCCATTCTCCCTGCAACTTTCCATCTAAATAGAAACCCGTTTGAGCTACTTCCCCATTACCGTGAAAATAGGTAGCTTTAACCATATTGTCCTGCTTTTCGAAAATAGGTTCTATTTTTTGTTCTTGAGCAAATAAAACTACAGAAAACAAAAGTGCTAATGTTAATGTTATATTTTTCATAGTATATGTTTTTAAAGTGCTTTTGTCGACCCTTTTGTTTACATTATACTAACAAATATAACTAATTTTTACCTTAAAGCAACATTCACGTAACATTAAATTAACATTAAAACGGTAATCCACTCATTCAAAACACCTTAAAAAATATCTTTCACTGAAAAACATCACTAAATGATCGAATTTTTAATAAACGAGAGCGTCCCAATATGGTTATAAAAAGCTCATTAAAATCTAAAATGATCTTATATAACTTATTACCTTTGCAGGATTAAAATCTGATTTAGAATGTTTAGATCTTATACATGTGGCGAACTACGCTCAGCAAATATAAATGAAGAAGTTACCTTAGCAGGTTGGATACAAAAATCAAGAGATAAAGGATTCATGATCTGGGTTGACCTCAGAGATCGATATGGCATTACTCAACTTATTTTTGATGAGGAGAGAACCCCGAAAGATGTTTTTAACCAGGCTAAAGAACTTGGTCGTGAATATGTAGTTCAGATAAAAGGAACTGTTATTGAACGAGAATCTAAAAACAACAATATCCCTACCGGAGAAATTGAAGTTTTAGTTTCAGACATTAAGGTGCTAAATGAAGCTGACACCCCTCCTTTTACCATAGAAGATCAAACGGATGGTGGTGAAGATTTAAGAATGAAGTATCGTTATCTTGACATTCGGAGAAACCCTGTTAAAAATAAACTTATATTTCGTCATCAAGTGGCTATGCAGGTTCGCAACTACCTTTCGAATGAAGGGTTTATTGAAGTTGAGACCCCATATCTTATAAAGTCTACACCTGAAGGGGCAAGAGACTTTGTGGTTCCTTCGAGAATGAACGAAGGTCAGTTTTATGCATTGCCACAATCGCCACAAACCTTCAAACAACTTTTAATGGTTGGTGGAATGGATAAATATTTTCAGATCGTGAAATGTTTCCGCGATGAGGATTTAAGAGCAGACAGACAACCGGAGTTCACACAAATAGATTGTGAAATGGCCTTTGTTGAGCAAGAAGACATCTTAACTATTTTTGAAGGCTTAACTCGTTATATATTAAAAGAAGTTAAAGGTGTTGAAATAGCACAATTTCCAAGAATGACCTATGCCGATGCTATGCGTAAATATGGAAATGACAAGCCTGATATTCGTTTCGGAATGGAATTCGGCGAATTGAACAGCGTGGCTCAACATAAGGACTTTAATGTATTTAATACTGCCGAGCTTGTGGTTGGAATTGCAGTTCCCGGAGGTGCTTCATATACCCGAAAAGAAATTGACAAACTAATTGATTGGGTAAAACGCCCTCAGGTTGGCGCCAAGGGAATGGTTTACGTTAAGTGTAATGAAGATGGATCCTTTAAGTCTTCGGTAGATAAGTTCTACGACCAGGAAGATCTTGCTAAATGGGCTGAGGCTACAGGTGCCAAAGCAGGTGATTTAATCTGTGTTCTTTCTGGAAATATTAATGAAACCAGGACTCAGTTAAGCGCGCTTCGCATGGAGCTAGCCGAAAGACTTGGATTAAGAAACCCTGAGGAATTTGCTCCTTTATGGGTTGTCGATTTCCCGTTACTGGAATGGGATGCAGATACAGAAAGATATCATGCCATGCACCATCCTTTTACCTCTCCTAAACTAGAGGATGTGGAATTATTAAATTCTAATCCGGGAGAAGCAAGAGCCAATGCTTATGACCTGGTTTTAAACGGAAATGAAATAGGAGGAGGTTCAATTCGTATTTTTGATCAGGAATTACAAAGTAAAATGTTCTCTTTATTAGGATTCACCAAAGAGGAAGCTGAAGCACAATTCGGCTTTTTAATGAACGCCTTCAAATATGGTGCTCCGCCTCACGGTGGTATTGCATTTGGGTTTGATCGCCTGGTTGCCATCCTTGGAGGTCAAGAGACCATTAGGGACTATATTGCATTCCCTAAAAACAACGCAGGACGCGACGTTATGATCGACGCTCCGGCTCCAATTGATGATGATCAATTAAAAGAATTATGCTTAAAACTTGATGTTTAAGCATTAATAACTAAATACTTATCCCGCTATATGCGGGATTTTTTTTCATCTTTGTTATTTCAAAAGCAATTATAGCTGCATTTAAACTATGCCTAATCAAAAGAAATCTTTATTAGCCAAGCTATTAATATGGCGCGCGAAACATATATCGCATCGCCAGTTCATACTTATGCTCAGTGTTCTAGTCGGGTTCACATCTGGAGTTGGAGCATTGGTATTAAAGAATTTCACTCACTTCATTCAGCATTTACTGGAAGGCAACCTGGTTCAGTATTACCATCATGCCTTTTACTTTATATTTCCCATAATTGGGTTTGGCATTGTTTATCTCATTATGAAGTATGTGATCAGGAATAAGGTAAGTCACGGTATCCCCTCTACCCTTTATGCTATTTCAAAACGAAAAGGCATTATGAAGCAGTATCAGATGTTCGGGAGTATATTGACTGCTCCGATCACTGTTGGTTTTGGGGGTTCGGTAGGACTGGAAGGACCCACGGTTGCAACGGGAGCTGCCATCAGTTCGAATATAGCAAGGTTGTTTCACATGAACCAACCTACCAGAACACTCCTTATAGGGTGTGCCGCTGCGGGGGCACTATCATCGATATTCAAGGCACCGATCGCCGCCATTATTTTTGCAATTGAAGTGTTCAGTCTTGATCTAACGCTAACATCATTAGTACCGCTCTTACTAGCTTCGCTATCAGCTATTCTTACTTCCTATTTTTTCTTTGGGGATGATATTTTACTCCCCTTTCGTATAGAAGACAAATTTATCATTGCGGATGTTCCTTATTTTATGATTTTAGGGGTTATTGCCGGGTTGGTCTCAATATATTTCTCTAAGGTATATGAACATATTCATCGCTTCTTTGACCAGATTGAATCTCCTTTTAAAAGGATAATTATAGGTGGGGTGGGTATTGGCTTTCTGGTGTTTCTTATACCTCCCCTATACGGGGAGGGCTTCGACGTTATGAACAACATTATCAAAGGAGATCTCGCTGCTGCCTTAAAGGGCAATATTTTTAATATGGACCTCAGTAATAACTGGAATGTAATTGCATTATTGGGCGGTTTGGTGTTATTCAAAGTGGTTGCGAGCAGTATTACTTTTGGTGCAGGCGGGGTTGGTGGAATATTTGCGCCTACCTTATTTATGGGGAGTATTCTCGGGAATTGTGTTGCCAAAATAATCAATAGTTTTGGCATTCTGAACACTTCGGTTTCTGAAAGTAATTTTACCCTGGTAGGAATGGCAGGTCTGATGGCCGGTGTCCTACACGCTCCACTTACAGCAATTTTCCTCATTGCGGAATTGACCGGCGGATATGAACTCTTCATTCCACTTATGATCACAGCGGCGATATCGTATTCTTTCACTAAATATTTTGTATCCCACTCCGTTTATACTATGGAATTAGCACGAAAAGGAGAACTAATCACCCACGACAAGGATCATGCGATCTTAACTTTTATGGATCTGGAAAGTGTGATTGAGAAAAACTTTATGCCTGTACATCCGGAAATGACCTTGGGAGCTATTGTCCACAAGGCTGTTGTGAAATCAAAAAGGAATATTTACCCGGTATTGAACAAAAAGGATAAAACTCTTGAAGGCGTTATATTACTGGATGATATTCGTCCTATTATGTTCGACCAAACTATGTATGAATCTGTTCTGGCCTCGGATGTTATGCAAACACCACCTGCTATCATAGAAATGGAAAAAGATAAAATGACCACCGTCATGAAAAAATTCCAGGATAGTGGCGCCTGGAACTTACCGGTCACCAAAAATGGCATTTATGTTGGTTTTGTTTCAAAATCGAAGCTCCTTACCGCTTATAGAAGAAAGTTAATTAACTTTGCGGTATAACTAGCAGATTTCACTTATATGAAACGATTTCTTCAGATATTATTTGTTGCCATCATAGGCGCTATTGCAGTCGGGTTTTATTTCAAAATGAACGATAATAATGTTACCGGAGATCGAATCGTTGGTATTGGGGTACTTACCATTGCATTCGTTTTAATACCTCTTTTCATCTATCACAGATCGAAAGGAAAGAAAATTCAGGACTATATGTTTACCCAGGAAAACATCGACAAAATGAACAAAAAAAATAGCAATCACCCTGAAAATCAATAATTTTTTCAAAAAAAACATTCTTTTTACTTGCTGTATCATATTAAATATTACCTTAGCACCATCTAATTAATTTTTTATTTTTTTATAATGACTGGTACAGTAAAATTTTTCAATGATTCCAAAGGTTACGGATTCATTACCAACGATGAAACAGGAAGTGATATCTTTGTTCATGTAACTGCATTGAACGGAGTAGAACTTAACGAAGGAGACAAAGTAGAATATAACGAAGAAGAAGGCAAAAAAGGAAAAGTTGCCTCTGACGTGAGAGTTATAGGATAATCATATTTTATTTTGGAAAAAATTAAAGCGCAACATTGGTTGCGCTTTTTCTATTTTATGCCCCCTGGGGATTACTGAATTAATTTAAATTTCTTTTCTCAATAAAAAAACGCTTCATAAGTGTCGCGGCTTCATTTTCCATTACCCCTCCAATAATTTTAGTTTTAGGATGTAAGGTAGTTCCCATGGTTTCAAACCCGCGCTTTTCATCTTTTGCTCCATAAACGATTTTGGAAATCTGACTCCAATACAACGCTCCGGCACACATTTGACATGGTTCTAAAGTGACATACAAGGTACAATCGATAAGATATTTCCCTCCTAAATAATTGGCTGCAGCGGTTATCGCCTGCATTTCGGCGTGTGCCGTTACATCATTTAAGGTCTCGGTCAGGTTATGTGATTTGGCAATTATCTTGTTGTCTATTACAACTACTGCTCCCACAGGCACTTCCCCTTTATCAAAAGCCATCTCTGCCTCTTGCAAAGCCTTCTTCATAAAATAATTATCATCAAAAGGATTCATCATGCATCAAAAATACAATTTCAACTCGTACTTTTGCCTAATGGCATCAAATTTACTCACATCTATTAACACTCCGGATGACTTGAAAAAGTTAGCTCCTGAACAGCTACCTCAGCTGGCAAAGGAGTTAAGATCCTTTATCATTGACATACTCTCTGTTAAGGAAGGACACCTGGGAGCAAGCTTAGGTGTGGTCGAGCTAACCATCGCCTTACATTATGTTTTCAACACACCGGATGACCTTTTAGTTTGGGACGTTGGGCATCAAGCTTACGGACATAAAATCCTAACAGAACGAAGGGAGGTCTTTCACACGAACAGGCAGCTCAATGGGATTAGTGGATTTCCTAAACGTTCAGAAAGTAAATACGATACTTTTGGAGTCGGCCATAGCTCCACAAGCATTTCAGCAGCATTGGGAATGGCTATCGCCTCTAATTTAAAAGGTTTAACAGACAGACACCATATAGCTGTTGTCGGAGACGCCTCTATTGCAAGCGGAATGGCTTTTGAAGCGCTGAACCATGCCGGGGTTTCAGATGCTAATCTCCTGGTTATTCTTAACGACAATACCATTGGGATTGATCCAAGTGTTGGTGCACTTAAAGAATATTTAACCAATGTTAAAGAGCGTAAACTTCGCAATCAACAAAACATTTTTGAGGCCTTAAACTTTAATTATTCAGGACCGATTAATGGCCATGATATTGACATTGTAGTTAATGAGCTTAGTCGTCTTAAAAAAATTAAGGGCCCCAAATTTCTGCATATTATCACCACAAAAGGCAAGGGATTAAAAAAGGCAGAACAAGATCAGGTTCGTTATCACGCTCCAGGAAAATTTGACAAGGTAACAGGCGAATTGGCTCCAAAGACAAATAAGGTTCAACCACCTAAATTTCAGGATGTATTCGGGCGTACTATTGTAGAGTTAGCCCAGAAAAACAAAAAGATTGTAGGGATTACCCCTGCCATGCCAACAGGTAGTTCTTTAAAATTCATGATGGATGAAATACCAGACCGAGCCTTTGATGTTGGTATTGCCGAACAGCATGCCGTGACCTTAGCGGCCGGAATGGCAACAGAGGGACTGATCCCTTTCTGTAATATTTATTCCACATTTTTACAACGTGCTTATGACCAGGTCATTCACGATGTAGCCATCCAAAACCTACCGGTCATCTTTTGTTTAGACAGAGCAGGATTAGTTGGGCAGGACGGGGCTACCCACCATGGTGTTTTTGACATCGCCTACCTAAGGTGCATCCCTAACCTCATTATTTTTGCTCCTGCCAATGAGACGGAGCTTAGAAACATAATGTATACCGCACAGCTAGGACTTAATCAACCGATAGCCATTCGATATCCCAGAGGAAGAGGGATTTTAAATGAATGGCGAACTCCTTTTGAAAAAATTGAAATAGGAACAGGAACGCTCCTGAAAGAAGGGAGTAGTATTGCAGTTCTTTCGCTAGGCTTTATAGCTAAAAACGTTACAGAAGCAATTAATCGATTTAATAATGAGAAAATCGCTCACTTTGGCATGCGTTTTGTGAAACCTTTGGACGAAAACTTGTTGCATCATATTTTCAAAAAATTCAATACGGTCATCACGGTTGAAGATGGTTCCATAAAAGGTGGATTTGGAAGTGCTATTGCCGAATTTGCCACTGAACACCACTATACATCAACTATAAAATCGTTGGGGGTACCGGATAGATTTATCGAGCATGGTACAGTAGAACAATTACAAGAAATTGTAGGTATTGATACTAATTCGATTGAAGAAACTTTGCAACAATTTTTATAACGTTATTTTTTTTATCAATTTTGCGTCGCTAAATCACTAATAATGAAACAGTTTGTAGTTTTATTTTTCCTTTTTTGTTGTTATTTCTCATATGCTCAGGTAGATACACTGACAGTTATTAAAAGAGATACTATCGTAAACACCAAAGACACCTTGATTATTAAAAACTATTATTTTATTTCTAAGGTGGATTCTTTGATAAAAAAGATAGCTCCTCCTATTGTAAAGGTTGATTCGGCGGCCATAAAAAAAGATTCTGCGCTCGCTGCGAAGGATACCGTTCCTAAATCTAACTGGACTAAAGAAAACAAACTAGGACTCAGTTTAACTGAAGTTGCTTTTGTAAACTGGAATGCAGGGGGAAATAATTCCTTCTCTGCAATATCCCGCGCGAATTTTGTTCGTAAATACAAAACTCCAATGGTTTCCTGGAATAATGAATTAAGACTTAGCTTTGGTCTCAACGCTCAGGAAGGAAGAGAGTTACGAAAAACCGATGACAGGATCGAGTTTAACTCTACGGCAGGTTTTAAGCGAAAAGAAAAGTCAAGCTGGTATCATTCTGCCAAATTTAATTTTAGAACCCAGTTCAGTAACGGTTATAAATATCCGGATACCGATAATCCTATTTCACGTCTTATGGCACCAGGATATCTTTTTATAGGTATTGGTGCAGAATACATTGAAGACAAGCCTGATTTTAATTTATATATATCTCCATTAACGCAAAAATCAACCTTTGTATTAGATCAAGGATTGGCGGATAAAGGGGCTTTTGGTGTTCAGAAAGCCAAATACGACATGGATGGCAATCTTATCCAACACGGTAAAAACATCTATACGGAGGTGGGTATTCTCATAACGAACTCCTTTAAAAAGGAGATCTCTAAAAATATGAACTTCAACAACCGACTCAACCTATACACAGATTACCTGAATAGTTTTGGTAATGTTGATATTGACTGGGAAATGTTGCTTGACCTAACGGTAAATGAATATGTTAAAGCCAATATTGGAACACATATCATATACGATAACGATGTTAAATTCAAAGAATCTGAAACTCCTGAAGGAGAGGTTGACAAATACGGAGCAAGAATTCAGCTTAAGCAATTACTAGGCGTTGGAATTTCATATTCCTTCTAACTTATTGCTATTTAATCATTCTCTTTTTCTTCCTCATTTTCTTTATTCTTTTTTTTGAGGAAGGAAAAGAACCCTTTGTTCTTTTTCTCTCCGAATTTCTTTTTAGGCGCCTCTGCACCAAACAAACGTTCAAAGAAGGTCTCTTCCCTTACCGGATCACATTCTAGAGCTGCTAAAACTTCTTCTGAAGATTTCTGGAACTTAGCATTTGAAATGGATTGAAATTCATTATCTGAATTAAGCTTTTTAAGAAAAAGTGCCACATTAGGCAATGCTGAATTAGCTCCCTGTCCAATACCGGTATTACTAAAACCGATTCTGTGATCATCATTACCAACCCAGGAGGCCATTACCAGTTTTGGCGTAACACCAACGAACCATCCGTCTTTATTGTTCTGGGTGGTACCTGTTTTCCCGGCCATATCATTTTTTAAACCATACCTACTTCTTAACCTAACTGCAGTCCCTTCATCTACCGTAGCCTTTAGCATCTCTATAATGGTTTCCCTGGTATTCTCAGAAAATGCGGGTTCTTCCGTTGTATTTTCAGCCTCATGTTCCCACAAAACATTCCCTGCTTTATCTTCGATTTTTGTTACTAAATAAGGTTGCACAGAAACTCCATTATTTACATATCCCGTATAGGCCGATGCTAATTCAATCAACGACATTTCTGCCGTTCCGAGTGCCAATGAAGGGACTTCCGGCAACTTGCTTTTAACCCCCATTTTACGAGCTTGATCGACTACCGCATCAATACCTGTTTCATCCATAACCTTTACTGCTATGGTGTTTATGGAATTGCTCAATGCTTTCTCAAGCGAATACTTGACTTCTATATCCTCTTCTTTCTGAGTGGCATTTTCCGGCGTCCAGTCTTCTTCCCCTTCATAGGTAATTGCTTTTAGAGAGAAGTACGTACACGGATCCATTCCATTCTCTAATGCTGCGGTGTATACGAAAGGCTTAAAGGTCGAACCAACCTGTCTTTTACTTTGAATGACATGGTCGTACTTATAAGACTGAAAGTCAATTCCACCGACATAGGCACGAACAGCTCCGGTATGCGGATCCAAGGCAACAAATCCTGTATTCAGAAATTTTAAATAGTGCGATATGCTATCAAGTGTAGACAAGTTTTTTAATTCTTCACTCTTCCAGTCAAAAACTTTCATTTTTTTCTTGAGTTTCAGGGAGTCAAGAATTAACTTTTCTTCCAGCCCTTTCTTTTTCAATCGCTTATATTCGGGCAATTTTCTGGCAGACTCAAGAATGATCTCATTATTTTTCCACGGTTTTCTCTTGCCATAGGCATTTTCAAACTGTGATTGCAAACGACTCATATGTTCTTTCATAGCAGCTTCCGCATATTCCTGCATATCTCTATTAAGGGTGGTATGCACCCGTAAGCCATCCTTATATAAGTCGTATGTTCCTCCATCCTCCTTTTTAAGGTCTGCAACAAGCAATGCAGCCTCTTTTCTAACTTGTTCCCTGAAATAGGGTGCTAACCCATCATTGGCATTAAAATACTGATAGGAGAGGGCTATTTTGTTTTCTTTAACTTCCCTGGCCTCTTCTTCTGTAATAAACTTGTATTTTACCATTTGCTGCAATACCACATCTCTACGGAATTGACTTCGCTCCGGAAACAACCTGGGATTATAGCTATGTGAAGCCTTCAGGCTACCGATCAAGGTGGCTGACTGTGATAAGTTTAACTGAGTCGTTGAACAATTGAAAAACTTTTGTGCTGCACTTTCTATTCCATAGGTATTATCACTAAAAGGAACGGTATTTAAATAAAGGGTAAGGATATCTTCTTTTGAATATATTTTTTCAATTCTTCTGGCAATTATGGCTTCCTTCATTTTAATAACCGGCATACTAAAGATTCCATAGTCATCTCTACCATAAAGATTTTTGGCCAATTGGGTTGTAATGGTACTTCCACCTCCGGAAGAATCATCTCCTAACAAAATGGATTTAAAGAACACTCTTCCTAAACTTCGGGTATCGAGTCCTGAATGTTCATAAAAGCGCACATCTTCAGTAGCGATCAGGGCATCGATTAAATGTTGTGGGAGCTCTTCAAACTTTACAGATTGACGGTCAAAAACAAAGTATTTACCTATAAGTTCATTATTTTCATCTAAAACAAGACTTGCCTGCGCTTGTTTTAATTCCTTTAACTCTTCTACCTTGGGTAATTTTCCCCAGAAACCTGCATAAACAGATAAAAAGAACAGAATACCCAACAGAAAGCATGCGCCAATAATTTTTAAGAACAATTTCAAGAATTGCTTCTTCTTACTTTTACCCATATTTTAGGAGTAGGTTTAAATCTTAACTCGTTTAATATACGACAATAGGGTCTTAAAGAGATGTTAACGTTATGATTATCCCCGAAATAAAATCAAAAACAGGGGATGAAATATAACTTTCATCCCCCATCACAGTTGAGTTACTAATAGCAATCTTGGGTTTTCTTATTTACGTTTTAAATATTGCGCTCTCAGCATTTTCTTTTTCAGGTCACTTACATTTGTCGTTGTTCAGTTTAAATACCTGAAAAATCAAAGTAAGCTCAATACTTTAAACAAGGGAGAAACCCTCACCCCAAGCCCAATTTATTTTCTCAATAAAATTGTAATGAATAGTTCCTCCCTGTATTGTATATGAAAAATGTGTGTATGCAATCCCTTCAAGAAGGTCTTACATATATTAAGACACGGTCAATTCAGAAAAGTCACTTTTAAGTAAAAAAGAAAAGGCTGATAGTCGCATTAAATCATAAAAGGCTAAAAACAAGCTGATTATATGTCAAAAAAAAAGCTTCTCTAATTGAGAAGCTTTCTGTGCGGGTGAAAGGACTCGAACCTTCACACCTTTCGGCACTAGATCCTAAGTCTAGCGTGTCTACCAATTTCACCACACCCGCGGTTATTTTGTGGGTGCAAATATAAATCAATTTTTCAATTTTCAAACCCTAAATGCATAAAAAGTTCTTTTTGTACTTTTGGAAAAACTGAAAATTTCTTCATGGACACTATTAACGAGTATATTGATCAACATAAAGATCGATTTATAAACGAACTTATTGAGTTATTAAAAATACCTTCAGTAAGTGCTGATTCCGCTTTTACACAGGATGTACTTGACACAGCCAAGGCTGTAAAAAACGCACTTGACAAAGCAGGTTGCGATAAAACGGAGATCTGTGAAACACCAGGTTATCCGGTTGTATATGGTGAAAAAATTATTGATCCGAAGTTACCAACTGTATTGGTGTATGGTCATTATGACGTTCAACCGGCAGATCCGTATAATTTATGGGACTCCCCTCCTTTTGAGCCGACGATTAAAAAAACAGAGGCGCATCCTGATGGGGCTATCTATGCTCGTGGTGCCTGTGATGACAAGGGGCAAATGTATATGCATGTAAAGGCCTTAGAGTACATGACCCAGACAGGTAATTTGCCTTGTAATGTTAAATTCATGATCGAAGGAGAAGAAGAGGTTGGAAGTGAAAACCTGGGGTGGTTTATTGAGCGTAATCACGAAAAATTAAAGAATGATGTTATTCTCATTTCAGATACAGGAATGATCGCAAAAGATGTACCTTCTATTACAACAGGGCTTAGGGGGCTTAGTTATGTGGAGGTAGAAGTTACCGGTCCTAACAGGGATTTACATAGTGGGTTGTATGGTGGCGCTGTTGCGAACCCTATTAACATCTTAACCAAAATGATTTCATCGCTTCACGATGAGAACAATCATATTACCGTACCCGGATTTTATGATAAGGTAGAAGAACTATCTGCCGAAGAACGCGCTCAAATGGCCGAAGCTCCATTTTCTTTGGATGCTTATAAACAAGCTTTAGACATTGACGATGTGTACGGAGAGACCGGATATACTACTAACGAACGTAACTCTATTCGTCCGACCCTTGATGTAAATGGTATCTGGGGTGGTTATATAGGAGAAGGAGCTAAAACAGTTATCCCGAGCAAAGCTTATGCGAAAATATCTATGCGCTTAGTTCCTAACCAGGATTGGCAGGAGATTACAGAACTTTTCAAAAAACACTTTGAAAGTATCGCTCCGAATGGCGTTAGGGTAAAAGTTACTCCTCACCATGGGGGTCAGGGTTATGTTACCCCTATTGACAGCCTAGGGTATCAGGCTGCTTCAAAAGCTTACGAAACTACCTTTGAAAAGACACCAATACCGCAGCGAAGCGGAGGAAGTATTCCGATTGTCTCATTATTTGAGAAGGAGTTAAAAAGTAAAACCATCCTAATGGGGTTTGGTTTAGACACCGATGCCATTCACTCTCCGAATGAGCATTTTGGGGTATGGAATTATCTCAAGGGTATTGAAACCATTCCATGGTTCTATAAATATTTTACCGAATTGAATGACTAACTACATAAAACTTCCGACCTAAATGAAAATTTTAAAAAACACTACCGGAAACGTTACACTCAGTATCGTTTCCGCACTTTTAATGATCGGTTGTACGGAAACCCAAACTAAGGAGGCCATTACAACCGCAGACTACCAGGATGCTGCCAAGCACCTTTCTTCTAATTTAAATCAATATGTATATGGCTCTGCTGAACGTGGTCTTTGGACAGGCGATTCCATTTACACCTATCAGAAGAAAACAAAATCAGGTAAAGAGTTTATCACGGTGAACACCAATACTTCGGAGAAGCAAGCTGCTTTTGATCATCAGAAGCTTGCTGAAGCCCTTGCTGGTGTACTCGAAGTGGATGTTAAACCTGAACTGCTTCCGTTTTACGGGATTGCACATACGAGTCATAACACGATCGAATTCAGTATTGATGGTAAAACCTATAGCTGCAACCTGGATGATTATAGTATTTCGACCGTTGAAGCCTCGAATAATGCGAGACCTAATCGTAATGAATATGTAGCACCAAACGGAAAAATAGCTGCCTTTATCAGTGATCATAACTTATGGGTTCGAAATCTGGAGACCGGAGTGAAAACACAACTTACCTCAGACGGAAAACAAGATTATGGCTATGCAACCAACAATGCCGGTTGGATCAAGAATGATCGTCCGGTTTTAAAATGGTCGCCAGACTCTGATAAAATTGCCACTTTTCAGCAAGATGCCAGAGGCGTTGGAGAAATGTATCTTACCAGTACTAAAGTTGGTCATCCTGATTTAGAGGCATGGAAATATGAATTACCCGGAGATAGTATCGTATTCATGTTGGAGCGCGTTATTATCGATATTCCTACCCGAAAAATAACTCGTTTAAAAACAAATGCCGATTATCAACGATCGACCATTACGGACCATGTCGCTGACTGGAGTGGTGAGTTACTGGATGCTGAATGGAGTAAGGATGGCTCTAAGTTTGCTTTTGTGTCTTCATCAAGAGATCATAAAATTGCTGAACTTAAAATTGCGGATGCGAAAACAGGTTCTGTTACTTCTATTTTTAAAGAAGAAGTAGATACTTATTTTGAATCGGGTGTTGACGAAGTTAACTGGCATGTATTGTTTGACAGCAATGAATTTATCTGGTATTCGGAAAGGGATAATTGGGGGCACCTTTATTTGTACAACCTGCAAACAGGCGAGTTAAAAAATCAGATCACTAAAGGCGACTGGCAGGTAAGAGCGGTATTGAAAGTAGATACTGAGGCAAGAAAACTATACTTTACTGCCGGAGGAAAAGAAGAAGGAAACCCGTACCACGATTACCTTTACAGCATAAATTTCGACGGGAGTGACCTAATTTGCCTTACTCCTGATAAAGGAACGCACCGTACGCAAATTTCTCCTTCATGGGAGTATATCGTAGATACTTACTCTAGTACCACCAATGCACCTGTAACTGTTTTAAGAAATATGAAGGGTGAAAAGATCCTGGATTTAGAGGTTACTGATATTTCGGAATTAAAGGCCAACGGATGGCAGGAGCCAATTGAGTTCACTACCAAAGCCAGAGATGGAGAAACCGACTTATACGGTATCATGTATGTTCCTAGCTCGTATAAGGATAGTGAGTCGTATCCGGTGCTTAATTATATCTATCCCGGGCCACAATCAGGGAGTGTGGGCAATTATTCGTTCAGAGCTGCCCGAAGCGATTTCCAGGCTATTGCCGAATTAGGTTTTGTGGTCGTAGCTGTGGATGCTATGGGTACTCCGGGAAGGTCGAAATCGTTTCACGATGCCTATTATGGTAATATGGGAGATAATGGTTTACCAGATAATATCACGACGATCAAGCAACTTGCGGAAAAGTATCCGGCCATGGATACTACCCGTGTTGGGATCTGGGGGCATTCCGGAGGTGGATTTGCTTCAACGGATGCTGTATTGCGTTATCCTGACTTTTATGATGTTGCCGTTTCGAGTTCGGGGAATCACGATAACAGAAACTATGAAGCTGATTGGGGTGAAAAATGGCATGGTTTATTAAAAACGAATCCTGACGGAACTACCAACTATGACAGTCAGGCCAATCAACTACTAGTAGAAAATTTAAAAGGGAAATTACTCTTAGCCCATGGTACGATGGACAACAATGTACCTCCTTCCAATACGCTATTGGTTGTAGAAGCTCTTATTAAAGCAAATAAAGATTTTGATCTCATCATGTATCCGAATAAAAGACATGGTTATGGAGACATGACCAAGTACATGATGCGTAAGCGATGGGATTATTTTGTAAAACATTTAAAAGGAGTTGAACCGCCTAAAGAATTTTCATTAGACGAGCTCTAAGCATCGAATATCTTAAATAGTTCTAAAAGTCCTTGAAAATCTTCAAGGACTTTTTTTAGATCCTATAATTCTATATACATTTGAGGCTCAATTAAAAAAACACACCTATGTTTTCAAAAGATATATATGTTTCGAGAAGGCAACAGTTACAAGCGACTGTTAAAAGTGGTATCTTATTATTTCCGGGAAACGGCAATGTTGGAATGAATTGCAGAGACAACTGGTTTCATTTCCGTCAGGACAGCACGTTTTTGTACTATACCGGAATCAATCAACCTGATTTATATTTTCTGATCGATATAGACAACGATAAAGAAATTCTTTTTGGTAACGACCTCACTCCGGAAGATATGGTATGGGTAGGTGCTGCTGATCCGTTGCAGGTTTTTGCAGACAAAGCAGGCATTCAAGAAGTTCGACCATTAAAGGAGCTTGCCTCATACCTTAAAACGGCAAGCGGTAAAGGACAGAAAGTACATTATCTACCTCCATACCGAGCGCAGACCACTGTTGAAATCAGTGAAATGCTGGACATTCCTACCCAGGAGGTTGCTAATCAAAAATCTGTTGATTTCATTAAGGCCGTTGTAGCACAACGTTCATATAAAAGTGATATTGAATTATCGGAAATCACTAAAGCAGTTGACATTACGGCCGACATGCATATCCATGCTATCAAAAATGTAAAGGTGGGTCGCACTGAAAAAGAAATTGCTGCAGAATTAGAGGCCATTGCTTCTGCCAAAGGAAGCAGTATTTCCTTCCCTATTATTTTAACAAAGGATGGACAATACTTACATAATCATGCTACCTCAGCCGTATTGAATGAAGGCGACCTGGTATTGGTTGATTGCGGAGCGGAGACTTTGATGAATTACGCAGGAGATATGACTAGAACCATGCCTGCAGGAGAGCGATTTACCGACCTGCAAAAGGAGGTTTACAATATTGTTTTAGATGCGCATGAATCGTCTATCGCTGCATTAAAACCGGGTGTCTTGTTTAAAGATGTTCACGAGTTAGCTGCTTCGAGACTTGTTGAAGGTCTTAAAGGCATGGGACTCATGAAAGGGAATACAGAAGATGCAGTTCAAGCAGGAGCGCACACCTTATTCTTCCAGTGCGGATTAGGACATATGATGGGGATGGATGTTCACGATATGGAGAATTTAGGAGAAGAATATGTGGGATACACAGAAACACTTAAGAAAAATCCAGCGTTCGGATTCAGATCTTTACGATTGGGTAGAGCCTTAGAAGAACGATTTGTTATTACTGTAGAACCAGGCTTATATTTCAATCCATTCCTGATCGACAAATGGAAAGCAGAAGGGAAATATACTGACTTCGTGAATTACGATGCAGTAGAAAAATTTAAAACCTTCGGTGGAATCAGAGTAGAAGAAGATCTTTTAATTACTAAAGATGGTAGTCAGATTCTAGGAAAGCCAGTTGCTAAAACGGTTGCTGATGTAGAGGAGTTGAAGAATTCTTAATAATATTCACAACATATAAGGAGTCCGCCTGGTTAAAGTTACCCAGGCGGGCTTTTTTTTGACTGCTCTTCACATCAATAGATATCAAAAGTGGAATACCCCTCTTTTGTAAGGAGCCTCTTTATATTCTTATATATTTCCAACACATACTTCAGGCATACACCAACTATACTTTATCCATACTGTATCTATACCTTATCCATGCCTTTGCACCGGGCCTAGAGTACCTAAACCCATAGTATTCAACTGTTTAATATTTCTTTAAGCTCCTCTAAAAAAACACCCTTATTTGCCGGCAACCACGATCATTATATGAGGATTGAATCTTCTTTATCTTCCCTGTTATCTCGGTAAGCTTTATTAATTAATTCTTAAAATTATTACCTCTACAGTTGTAGAATTAAATTTTATTTCTACATTTGTAGAGAACAATACCATTATAGTCTATGAAACTATCAAAATCAGAAGAGGAGGTGATGAATCATTTATGGAGGTTAAAGAAAGCTTTTATGAAAGATTTATTGGAACAATACGAAGAGCCAAAGCCTGCCAATACGACTATTGCCACCCTTTTAAAGCGTATGCAGGACAAGGGGTTTGTTTCTTACAAGCTTTTTGGCAAATCGCGGGAATATTATCCTTTGGTTACGAAAGAGAGCTATTTTTCAAAACAATTGAAAGGCTTGATCAAGAACTTCTTTAACGATTCACCGGCTCAGTTTGCTTCATTTTTTACGGAGAAGACTGATTTGAGCGAGGAAGAATTAAAGGAATTAAGAAAGATTATCGACGATCAATTAAAGAAATCGTAAATCATGCTATTCTACTTTATAAAATCGGGAGCTTGTTTAGCTATTTTATTAGTGTTTTATAAGTTTTTCTTAGAAAAGGAAGGCATACATACCTTTAAGCGCTATTACCTCCTGACAGCTGTTATTATAAGTTTTGTTATTCCTTTGATAACCTTCACGCAATATATTGAGGTTTCAGAAGGGGCCACTCCTGTATTTACCGGTGCCATGTCTTTTGATGAAGACACTAGTGCCTTATCAACCGTTAGTTACCGGCCTGCCGTTTTATGGAGCATCTACGGTATTGGAGTCCTGTTCTTTTACCTGCGATTCCTGGTACGAATAAAAGGCATTATAAACCGAATAAAACAGAACCCTGTTAAGCAATACGCTATTTATACCAACGTATTACACAAAGACAAACTAGCGCCCCATACCTTTTTAAAATACATCTTTTTAAACGGCGACGACTACCATCAAAACAACATCCCGGACGAGGTATTATTACACGAAAAGGCTCATGCCAGGCAGCAACACTCGCTCGATATTATATTTCTGGAAGTCTTACAGATTATATGCTGGTTTAATCCGTTCATTTATTGGGCTAAAAGGCATATCAAACTAAACCATGAGTTCTTAGCAGACCGCGAGGTTTTAAATCACGGAGTTCATTCATCAACCTATCAGGAACTATTACTGGCATTCTCATCAAGTGCCAAACATACAGGCCTTTCTAGTGCCATTAATTATTCATCAATCAAAAAACGATTTACCGTTATGAAAAAACAAACATCAAATTTCACCTGGCTGAAGTCGGCTTTATTATTGCCACTGTTAGCGGTACTTATTTACAGTTTTAGTGAAAAAGAAACTAAGTTGATACACGATCAACCAGATGTGATTGTACTGAAAATGTCAATCGATAATGAAATTGAATTTCAAGAATCTACCTTCACCTTAAAAACCATCGAACAGAAACTCTCCAGTTATATTGAAAGAGGGGAAGTTCATATTGAATATGGTCCGGATGTAAGCGTTGAGGCTTGCAATTCACTTCATAACCTTTTGATTACGCTTGGCTTTCCTACTATTAAAGAATATGCTATTGGAACGAATGGAATTCTGATGAAGGAAATGTACAATCACCTATTGGAAGCAAACACTCCCGAGGAAGCCTTGCGCGAATATAATAGTTTAGTTAAACATTATAATACCTTCAACCTGGAAAAGGGTATGGACCTTATCGATATTAGTAAAATTCAACATCTCTACGAAAAGTTATCGCCAGAGCAAAAGAAATCTGCTGAACCTTATCCTGATTTATCCTCTTTTAAAAATTCGAAAAAGTTAATTACAACCATACAACAGGGTGCTTCCAAAAAAATGATTGCCGAATACAACAAACTGGCGAGAAAATACAAGAATGCTAATTCCGGCACCATTAAAATTGATAAAAAGGAGGTAGAGCGTATGTATTATATCTACGGTATCATGACGGAAGCGCAGAAAAAGGAGGCGGAGCCTTATCCCAATATTCCACCCCCACCACCAGGATCATCTAACACGGCCAATTATTCAAAATCCAGAAGCAAATTTTTAGCATACGTTACGCCTAAAGGAGCATGGCCACAAGTATATTTAAGTTTACCAGAGGACGAAGCCAAGGTTGCTAAAAAATTATACGACCGTATGATTGAGGCTTATTACCAACTGAGTGCGGAAGAAAAAAGTAACCAGGAAAAATTACCACCTCCTCCTCCACCTGCGCGGAAACACAAGCAGGTAAAAGAAGAAATCATCGAAGTTATTGAGGTCCCGGCACCCCCTGCTCCACCAAGACCTAAAGAGCCTGTAGTTATAGAGGTAGTTGAAGAAAGAGCGAGTGAGGTAGTAGAGGTACGCGAGGTCATTGAGGTGGTTGAAGTTCCTGTAGAAACAGAAAACACTCCTAAAAAGGTAATTCAGGTTATGGAGGTAGAAGGTGCCGTGCCACCTCCACCGCCACCACCGAATCCGGAAGAGCACATGAAGGAGCTAGCCAAGCAAAACGCAACGTTTTATTTTAACGGTTCGAAGATCAGTGCTAAAAAAGCGATTGAACTGGTAAAATCAAAAAAAGCGATCAACATATCGGTTCTCAAAGGTAATGAAGGCATACCTACGGTAAAACTAACCGACCAACCTATTGAACACTAAACAAGTAACTATATTGACCGGTTCGCCTCAAAGAATTCTTTGAGGCTTTTTTATGTTATATTTTTGGCATAGTAATTGTAGGAATTGGATTAAATTATTGAACCAATCAAATACATCCAAAATTATGACCAAAACACTTCTCATGTTTATGGCAATCACATTATGTATTGCCTGCAAGTCAGATCCTGAAAAAAAAGAATCAACTACTAGCACCTCTATTCGTCCGGATTATATTGCTTATCAAAGCCATATCAGTATGGCTGAAAAGCACATCCTGGACTCCAACTATGTGGCCGCCTTTAAGCAATACGACACCGCATTTACTTTGGTGAAAAAACCACTTGCCAAACACTGTTTTACCGCTATGCAGGTTAGTGCTACCGTAGACAGCCTTGATCATTTTAAGAAATATAGCCTTGAAGGAATGCGCCGAGGCTTGTTGCCGCAATATTTTAAAGAAGACTCTCTGCTAAACGGCTACCTAAAGCAAAAAGAACTGTATCCATTTATAGATGAAAATTTTGAGTCCAGTAATAAAATCTATGAAGAAAGCATCAACACTTTTTTAAGCGATACCTTGTATAAGTTAACAATCTTAGATCAAAAATGGAAAGTACATTATTGGGATTCCTTAGCAAGGGTAGACCCTATAAACAAACCTAAATATGATTCTTTATACAATATTGTCATCAGTGATATTGTGGAAAACAAATTGATTCCCTTGATTAAAGATTATGGGTATCCGGGTGAACGACTAATTGGCGCTAGTGCTGTAGGATATGATCCTAATGACTCCTATAGGAGAGCATACGTCCAAAATTCAGCAAAAATCATTCTATGGCACTATTATTCCCTGCCTAGACAAAAATGTGATTATAATGATCTTTTTTGGGAAGAAGTAACGAACGGGAACTTAGACCCCGGACATTATGCTACCTTTATTGACTTTCAGGCAAGAAAAGGTGCAGACACTATTTGTAACAATGTCAAAATCTACGACCAACATTTTATCGTCACGGATTCCACAAGATTTGATGAGTTTAATACCAGAAGGGCTCAACTTGGTTTAGAACCAATCGAGGAACGCAATAAAAAATACAAACGAGGTCAAAAAGCTTGTAAAGAAATTAAAGAAGGAAACTTTAAGCACATCAAACTCTTTTACTGGTGTGGTTAAAATAAAAGCCCGCTAAAATAGCGGGCTTTATTTTCTGATTATTGTTCCATTAAACACTCTTTATGTTAGAAAACAAAAAACAGTTTGTCATCAACCATTAGATCATCTATTTTTAAGCTTAGAGGTATCAAACAATCTAAACATTGATGAAATTTATAACAATCGCTTTTTTCCTAATTTGTTCTTTCCTCCATCGCCAGCCCGCACATGCGCAACATTGGAAAGAAATTAAAACAGTTGAGGACTTAAACACCAACTATCCTGAATTAATCAACCATCTTTTCTCCCGAATTGATCTCACCTATGATGGTCTTGATGTTGTAGATAGTGTGCTCCGGCAGAACGATACCATTGAAGCCTGTAAACTATTAATTCAGTATTATCAACACAATCGTAACGGTTCTAAATACAGAAAATCAAACATCCCCCCTACTGATATTTCAGTTGCCAAAGCCGATACCATCCTTAAAAATGTATTTACAATTCAAAATGTAAAGGGAAAAGTACCATGGGGTGACGACGGACATAGAGACTGGCACTATAAAGGCCCGAATAACGACAGGGAATGGGCCTGGTTATCGAATCGTCATTTTCAGATTGATACGGTCTACCATGCTTATTTAAAAACCGGAAACTCCAAATATGTTAGTTATATCGATGAGTTTCTTCGCGATTTCATTATTAAGAGTCAGCCCTACCCTGAGAAATGGGGAACTGATGCTATCTGGAGGGGGTTAGAAGTTTCGTACCGGAATAAATACTGGACTTCCATTTTTTACGGAACCATCAATAACGATTTAATTTCAGATGCTACCAAACTATTATTATTGTCCAGCTTACCGGATCATGCGCATTACAGCAGGCATTTTCATGCAAAAAAGAATAACTGGCTCACCATGGAATTATCGGGATTAGCAGTTATTGCTGCTCATTTTCCAGAATTTAAAGGTGCAGATGAGTGGTTGGATTATGCCATAGATAAAATGGGCAAGAGCATTACGGAACAGGTATATCCTGATGGAGTGCAAAAGGAACTTAGCTCTCACTATCATTATGTAACCATCGATAATTTTGAACAGTTTAAATCCACATGTGAGATCGCTGGTAAAGCCTTACCGGAATTCTATCATGAAACATTGCAAAAAATGTATAATTACCTGGCCCAATCCATTCGACCGAATGGTTATGGGGTATTGAACAACGATAGTGACCTGGACTATAATTTCGAACGATTGGAGAAAGCCAATCAAAAATATGATATCCCTAACTGGAAACATCTCCATAAACACACCGATAAATACATAAGTAACCCGGACGAGGTTTCATTTATTTTCCCATGGGCGGGTCAGTTTATATCCCGAAATCACTATGGTATTGATGCCCACTGGTCGTTCTTTGACATTGGACCCTGGGGAACAGGGCATCAACACAAAGACAAACTCCATCTATCGGTGGCTGCTTTTGGCAAGGACTTTTTAGTAGACTCCGGAAGGTTTGCCTATACGGGAGCGGTGGCAAAAAAATTCAGAAAATATGCGCAAAGCAGTGCAGGACACAATACATTGTTGATCGATGGTCAGGGACAGGCTCCGGGGCCTAAGGAAACGGAAAATCCTTTATCGGCGTTGCACTATAAGATCACCGATGTCTATGATTATGCCTGGGGTTCGTTTGATCAGTTTGACGATCTCGAAGGGACGGCAGAACACCAACGGACTATGCTATATGTTCGCGATGAATTTTGGATCATTACAGATCGTGTGGTTAGTGATCAGCCCAGAAGCATCGAAACCCTTTGGCACTGGCATCCGGAGCATCAAATTCAGGTGAAGGATCAAATCGTTTCTACAAATAATTCAGGTGGTAACCTGGCTATTATTCCTGTAAATAATCAAGATTTCGAAATCTCTAATATCAGTGGTGCTGAGACGCCAAACATTCAGGGTTGGTATAGTTCGGAATACAATAAATTTCGACCTAACACGACCACCATTTATAAGACTACGGTCAGGGACGCTCAACCGCTTGTTTGGATTCTGTACCCATTTAAAGGTGAGAAAAATGAATTAAAAGCTAAAATCAAAAAAATTGACAAGAACGGGGTGTATCTTAAAATAAAAACCAATAATGACCATTTCGATATTTACGTTCCGTATACAGATAGCAATAAGGTCGATTTTAAAAAGAAATGATTCCAATGATTACTATTTAAATGCTTTATAATTTTAGATTAAATAACAAAGCCCGCTATTAAAGCGGGCTTTGTGGTTTTTAAATCTTATAGTTATTTACTGCATTGTATCTTTAGGAAACACCATCAGATCAAGAACGTCTGCGTCTTTTAAAAAGGTTTTCGCTGCGTTTTCAATATCCTCGGGCGTTACGTTATCTATAATATCATCATAATACGATGATGCCAGCATATTTTCACCATTTCTATAATACGTTCTCAGGGCATTCATCCAAAAACGGTTACTTTCCGTACTGTGTTCTGAATTTTTCTTCATGTTAAACGCTACCTTATCCAGATCATCTTGCCTTACATGCGTTTTAACTTTTTCCAATTCATTATACACAAGAGATTTTAGATAGTCTGCTCTATCCGGATCGCATTGAAACGATATATCTAGTGATAACATACTTTCCGGAATACGGGATCCTCTTGATTTAACACTCACTCCATAGGTACCTCCTTCTTTTTCTCTAATATTCTCCGTAAAACGTAAATTCAAGATTGAGCCTAAAATAGAATGATAGATGATTTTTTCTCGGGAGTATTCTATATCGGTTCGCATTTTTATTTGAACCCCTGATTTAGGTGTTCCCATTTTCACCATAATTTTATGTTCGTTCTTCCCTTTAGGGAAATAATTACCGTGATTGATTATAGATTCATTCCTACCCATATCGGAAATGGCACCAATGTATTTTTCCACAAGAGGCTTAATAACCTCTTCCTGTACATCTCCAACTATAAAGAAGGTAAAATCACCCGCATTGCTAAAACGGTCTGAGTAAATTTCTTTTAACCGATCAAAAGATATCTGATCCAAGTACTTTTCATCAAACTTCAGCATTCTTGGATTCCCATTATTAACGATGTTATTTACCGTATCTTTTACGAAAGAGGTTACACTTTTTACAGCATTTTTTACCGATGCCCGGTTTCTATCTAAAAGTTCATTAAATTTTTCTTTATCAAATCTAGGCTCTTCAAAGCGCATATACACCAATTTCATCATAGTTTCAACATCTTTAGTTGTTGAATATCCTGAAACTGATTCTGTAAAGTCTCCTATGGAAAAGCTTGAGCTTGCTGTTTTACCTGCCATGACCTTTTTATAAGTAATCGGATCTAACTCACCTATTCCAAAATACCTTGTGTATTGCGAAGCGGCACTATAGGAAGGTATATCTTCAATTCCATAAACTGAAGCACCTCCTTCACTAGCTGCGTATAGTGAAACTGAATTTTTTTGATAATCAGCATATCGATATACCACTTTGGCTCCGTTAGAAAGTATCCACTCTGTTGCTCCGAAAGCATCTACCGGCTTTTCCGTAATCACCTCTCCCCCTATAGGTTCATTTGCCAGCAAATTATCTGCTATTGGGGCACTATCGGTAAAAGGCAACAATTTCTTTTTCTGAACAATTGATGTAATTTTTTGTAGTTCGTTTAAGCTTGGCAGATCATTTTTCTTATTACTCGGACCTGTAACTATATAGACCCTGTTTTTTTCCGTTAACAGATTAACCATGAAATCGTTCACTTCTTTTAAGGTAATTCCGGGTATTATAGATTTAGCAAATTCATAATTAAACCTCTGGTTTGTTAACGAGGCTCCATCTAAATAAACAGATTTCAATGCTTTGGCATAGGAATCGGAACTTATTTTATCGCCCTTTAAATAGTTATTTTCGACCCTTACGAGCATATTTGCTTTCAACCTTTCAAATTCTCCAGCTGTAAAACCATGATTAACAACACGTTGTAATTCCTGATAAACTGCTTCAAAGGCTTCTTTAGATTTTGAAGGTTCTGCAATAGCAGTAATCTTAAAAGTTTTATATCCTCTTACAAAATTCGTGTACTTAACGCTTCCGGATAAAAAAGGAACATCCTCCTTTGCTTTTATTTCGCTATATCGGCCTGCCATCAAAGCATTGAAGAAGCGATTGATGTATTTATTCCGCAAGTCATTTAATGTATTACCCGATTTTTCAGGATGTCTGATATTGAGGGATATGTTTACATTTTTAAGTTCCTTATCGGTTCCCAATGTGTAGAGTGGGCTTTTATTATCCGGAATGTTAATAAACTTTCGTTTTTTAGGATTATCAACGGCCGGAATAGAAGAAAACAGGTCTATCACTCGTTTCTCCATTTCATCTACATTGAAATCCCCTATAATGGCTACCGCCTGGAGATCTGTCCGATACCAATCGTGATAAAAATCACGTAAGGTTTCAGGATCAAAATTTCTAACCACATCCATACTTCCTATAGGAGGGCGATTTGCATAAATAGTATGGTTGTATTTGATATCATTCACCTGCTCGGAAATTCTTGTTCCCAAACCTAATCGAGAGCGCCACTCTTCCTGGATCACCCCACGCTCTGCATCTATTTCTTTTGTTGTCAAGGTCAGTCCGTTACACCAATCACGTAAAATATACAAACAAGAATCCACTACCTTTTCATTAATAGTAGGTACTTTACTGATGTTATAAACTGTTTCATTATGTGCGGTGTAGGCATTAATTTCCTTACCGAACTTAATTCCGTTTCGCTCAAGAAAATCAATCATACTATTTCCAGGAAATGTTGTCGTACCATTAAAAGCCATATGCTCTAAGAAGTGAGCCAAACCATTCTGATCATCATTCTCTAAAACAGATCCAACATTTTGAATAATGTAATAACTGGCTCTGTCTTTAGGGACTTCGTTATGTTTTATATAATAGGTAAGTCCGTTCGGTAAAACTCCTTTTCTAACTGACTTATCGAATGGGACTTCCTCAGATAAGTTATGAAAATCCTGAGCTAAACTTAAAGAAGTAGTAGCCAGCATAGCCAATAAAATTATTGATAGTTTCTTCATGATTTTTGTATCTAAGAATAAGGGCACAAGAATTAGGGTTAGGTTTTACTTGTTTTGCTTAAAGCAATATGAATTTATGTGCCCTTAAGTTTTAATTATTTGTAGAATGCTTACAGGTATTCTGATTATTACAATGTAATCGTCTCACCTGCTTTCATTAGGTCTAAATCTGTCTTTATCGTTGAGAGTCTTTTAAGTTTTTCTTTTTCACCTAGTTTAAGGGCTGCTTCTTTTAGTTCTATCGCCTGGCTCTTATCGCCTATCAAATAAAGTATGTTTGCATAATTACTTGTATTTCTTGCTGATTCGGGCCTGATATAATAGGCAACCTCCATCCAGGACAACACTTCCTTTTTCTCCTCTTCAGTATTTACAAAAGCCACATAATCTTTAACCATTCTATAGATATCCTCACTATAACGTACGGAGTTAGGTCTAATCAATCTTAAGGCGTCGGGATCTCCTGCCGCTCTTTTTTCCAACCAATCGATATAAAAATTCCTTAAATGTTCCTTATCTATCGATGCTACATATTCTACTATATCATCATGTACCAAAGACTTATATTTTTCACCCTGCCCTGTATTGTAATAATAATAGGTATATGTTCTCTTCTTTTGTTCCGCATTAGAAGCAAGACCCACATCTTTTGCGTGCTCCAATGCTAACTCGAGATAGGATGTATCGCGCTTTAAAATGGCATACGCTATAGTTGTACCAATCATTTCTCTTGGAATTTTTTGATAAACTTCTCTGATATCCTTTCTCACATACTTTTTCCAGGCCTTGGTTTTTATATTTCCCTCAATAATTCGGTCAGCCCTACCACCTATAATAATCTGCTTATAGTGATTTGCCAATAATCTTACCATTGTCTTACTCGAATCCGGAATACTTTTTTGAACACTCAAAAAATGCTCTAATACATCGGAATAATTTTCTTCAGTTTTTACCTCGAGTAACTTATCTAAATACTTGGAAATTAATGCTTCGTCATCCTTGTTTTTAATATACAGTTCTGACAAGCGCCCTAAACTATTAGGGTCATTTGCAGAAGCTACTGCTAATTTCGCTTCATTCATAAACTCATCAGCAGGCATTGCTCTTGATGATCTGTAAACCACTTCATCATTCGCATCGATAAACACATAACCAGGGAGGCCATTTATTCCATATTTTTCTTTGAGTTTCGGGCCATTTCCTTTTTCAATATCCAATTTAAACGACACAAAATGCTCATTAAAATATGCGCCTACTTCTTCTTCCATAAAAACAGTCTTAGCCATTTTTTTGCATGGGGCACACCAATCGGCATAACCATCTACAAACAAGATTTTATTTTCTTTTTTGGCCTTGTTAAAAGCTTGTTGAAAATTCCCTTTTTCAAAATGAATACCTTGTGCTACAGCCAAAACAGGTAACAGAAGCAGTATATAAAAAATTGTTTTTCTATTAATCATGAACATATTTTATTAGTTTAAATTGACTTTCCTTTTTTCATTTGTTCAAGTTCATACTCCTTATTTACAAACTTCTTGTCTCTCCTGGGCCAATTCTTAATCGCTCTTTCTTTAAGCTTTACTGCTTTTTTAGACTTTCCATTTATATAGTATACTTCAGCTTTAAGATCGTCCATAAAACAGTTTTCTTCCCTTAGGTCATAACCGTATTCAATCCATTTATTTAGCTTTTTAAATTCTTCTTCAGAAGTAATACGATCTAAATATCCCTTTCCCTTTGAAGCTACCTCTTTAAGAATTTTTGTAGCGCCAAGACCTTCTTTGGTTGCCAAAAGCATACGTTCTCTTTTTTGCACAGGATCTTTGTCATAAGCTTCTTTATATCGCTGGTACATTTCTGCATCTGAAGCCTGAGTTTCGGCAATTGACTTCTCATTTAACAGGCCATTTATATAGGTCTCGGTGAGTTCTTTATAAGCAGTATAATCCTTAACCATATCAAAATAGGCTAACTGCGCATCAATTAAATCCTCTTTATTAATACGTTTTTCAGGTTGTTTTTGATAAGCTTCTATATAAGCTTTCATCAGCTCTGGATCATGTCTCTCCCAGGCTACCTCTTTTGTATTAATAAGTATTTGTTTATTTAACCTTGGTAGTACTTTTGCCTCGTATGGAGAAGCATTTTTCATGTAGGTTTCCAAATTTTCATTGAGGATCTGCTCTCCTTTACTTCCCACAACAAAGTTTCTCACATTATGAATCACATAATCTTTCATTTCGGGGCTCGATTCTTCCATTTCTGTTTGCACCTTTAACCATGCCTCAATAGGATCAGTTAGGTCCTGGCCAAATTCCTTCATTTTTACGATATACATTTTAAGGAACTCTTCGTCATTTAACCTTTTTGGGTATTCGTTTTTAAGATTTTCTAAACTATACCTGCTGTTGATTGATGCTACAGCTCTTTGTCCGGATTTTAAAAACTCATCTTCTGGATTAAATGCTGTGTCTTTAAGAAGTACCTTACCATCAGTATCTAAATACAATAAAGTTGGGTACCCCGTTACGTTATACTGATCGGCAACAGTTTTACCTTCTTTCTCTGCATCTAATTTTAAATTAATAAAGTTTTTATTGTAAAAATCTCCTACTTTTTCGAGTGGAAAGACGATTTTTTCCATTTTTTTACACGGACCGCACCAAACAGTGTAAAAATCTATAAATACCAGCTTATTCTCTTTTTTCGCTTTAACCAATGCTTCCTCTAAGGTTATTTTTTCAAAATTAACGCCTTGAGCAATAGCTATTACAGGCAAGACTAAGAGGCTTAAGAATATTATTTTTTTATTGATCATGAATTCTGAGGTTTAGTAATTAAAGTAATTCTCCTTTTTTCATTTGCTCTAACTCATATTTTTTCGCAGACAATTTTTTGTCATTTTCAGGCCAACTTTCCAAAGCCATTTCCTTAAACTCTATAGCTTTTTTGGTTTTACCTCTTTTATAATACATTTTCGACTTGAGGTCGTCGATTAAGTACTTACTTGAACCTAATTCATAACCGTAACCTATCCACTTTTCTAAAGTTTTGTATTCCCTTTTTGTATTTATATAATCGAGGTATGCCCGCCCTTTTTGGTGAATCTCTTTAGCAATCGATGCTCCTTTTACTCCATTTTTATATGCTTCCAGCATACGTATTGCTTCAGGGGCTTTATTCCCTTCCAAAGGTTTGGCACGTTTCTCATAAATCTTTTCATCTAAGGCTTTAATCTCAACTATAGATTTATCTGCCATCAAACTATCAACATAGACCTCCACAACATCTTTGTATGCGTTCTCATCTTTAAGCATTGCGTAATACACCATTT
The DNA here is from genome assembly GCF_900116365.1 of Zhouia amylolytica. Taxonomy (GTDB): domain Bacteria; phylum Bacteroidota; class Bacteroidia; order Flavobacteriales; family Flavobacteriaceae; genus Zhouia; species Zhouia amylolytica. Next base: position 180,571 of record NZ_FPAG01000009.1, read on the forward strand.
TATACTCTAATAGATTCCCTCGCTTCTTATAGTTTTCCGGCAACTTGTTAAAACTCTTCATAAAAGTCAACCATAACTCCGGACTTCTGGACTCATAGGCAAAGTCTTTAGTGTTTTGAACAATCTGAACCTGGAAACGCTCCAAATCTCCTTCTTCTTTCCTGGTTGCAATATCCATGTACTCTTCAAAATTTTCATTTATGATATCTTCTCCTTTGGATCCTGCTAAAATGTACTTTCTATATTTTAATAAAAACTCCATCATATCGACATCATCTTCTTCTATCTCATTCTGGACTCTTAACCATGCATCAATCCCTTCGGATGGGTTTTGACCATATTCCAATAATTTTGTAAAATAAATCTTTAAGAAATCAGCATCATCTTGCTTATCAGGAAAATCAGTCTGTAGTTTTTCGAGGCTGTATTGACTATTTGCCGAAGCTACGGCTTCCCGACCAATTTTAATAAAATCATCTGCCATTCGTGCTCCAGACTCTTTATAAACAAGATTGCCATTAGGGTTTAAATATATATAGGTAGGATAACTGTTTACCTTGTATTTTTTAGCTGCCTCAAGACCTTCTTTTTCGGCATCCAGCTTAATATTGATATATTCTTTATTGTATACTTTACCAACTTCCGGTAAAGTAAATACATTTTTTGCCATAGCCTTACAAGGTGCGCACCATGTTGTGTAAAAGTCTATAAACACTAATTTATTTTCTGAGTTAGCTTTTTTCAAGGCTTCTTTTAAGGATATATGTTGAAATTCTATACCCTGTGCTGCTGAACTAAAAACAGCAAAACTGACAAGGGCAATAATCATTAAAACATTTCTTTTCATATATTTTTAGTTTAGTTTACGGTTAATCTATGGATAACTTACTACTATGTAAGACGCGTGATTTTTGTCTAAGAGTGACAACCGGATAAAAAAAAGCTGTTATATTTTAATAACAGCTTTTAATTTTATTACAAAAAGATCTTTACAACACTAATTCCCTGAAAACATTACTTTTGCTGTAGCAGTATGATGTAATTATCCGGGTTGATTAAACGTCTCATTTGATCTTCAATATCTTCTTCAGTTATTGTGCGTATTATTTTTTGAAAATCTTGCATGGTATATAATTCACCATAGTCTAATCCCCATTTTAAATAGTCTGAACTTACTCTATCTGTTTCATAAAAAGAAGACACATAGTCCTTTTCCAGTAACGCCTTAATCACCAAAGCATCGTGTTCAGATAATATACCTTCACTCATTGAAGGTAGGACTTCTTCAAGCATAGCCCTTTGTGCTGCATCAACATTCGTTTTATCTTCCACGATATAACGGATACTAACCGCTGATAAGTTCTGTGACACATTAGCATACCCTGAAGCTCCGAGAGAATAAACAAATCCATATTTTTTCCTTAAAATCTGAAACATCCTTTTATAACCGTATTCGGCTATGCCTTCACTTATCAATTTATCTTTAAAGGAAACTGGTTTATCCTTTACATTTGAAAACATAAAACTAGATTTGGCTGAAGTCTTTCCCCAGGCTATTTCTTTTACAGTTGGTTTTTCAATAAACAAAGGTGATGCTTTTTCATTTACTGAAGTATTAAATCGGACCGGCTCAATACTTGCTATGTAAGTGGAGATTAAGTCATCTACATTTTCAGGTAATTCTCCTCCAACATATACATAAGCGTCCTTTAGACTCCGTTTGAACATATTATTATATTCAAAAAACCTGGCTACAATAGCATCATCAATGGGTTGACTTGTTAATGCAGGCACTTCTAATCCCTTCCCTAAAATATAGTTTGAATACTGATCATATTCATCCTTATTCTGTGTTACACGCTTTAAATAGCGCTTGAGACTTTCAGACAACTCCCCTGCTTCGGGTTTTGAATTATTCGTAATGATGAGGTTGAATATTTTTATAAGTTGCGAGAAGTTATTGTTGTTACCTTTTAAACTAAGTTCATAATTATAATTACCAAATTCTACATCCTTATATATTCTTAGCCTACGCCTTAGATCTCTCGCTCCTTTTTCGGAATAGACCCCGAATTTTTCATCGAAGTGATCCACAACATATTTAAATAATGCCCGGTCTTCCTGTGGAATGTTGTTTAAACCATGTTTACTTACAATTTTAATTTGCGTATCTGATTTGGGTGCATTATTCACAACCACCTTAATACCGTTATCGTATTTTAGCACGTAGAGATAATCTCCGAGTTTTACCTTTTTTTTGATTTTCCCTGCCTCTTTATCCTCAATTTCAACCTCTGGCAAATCGTTAGTACTGCCTATTGCAAATTGACTTGATGGTTCCGAAAACTTATACGGCATAACCTTGGCATTTTTTTCAATATGCCTTAATGAAGCTAAAATATAAGATTCGTCAAAACCATCTTCAAATGCCTTTGCAGTATTATCAAACAAGATTGTTTTATTATATTCAGTAAAATGATTCAACAAGTCGGAAAAGTCTTCTGGTGAGATTTCATTTGAAATTTGTTGCGTGTATTTCACCTTATCTATCAATGATAACGGAACATCACCTTTAAGAAAATGCTTTTTAACATCACCAAGGTAATCTTCAGAACGAGTTGCAAGTCTTTTATAGCGTTTTAAAAAATCATTCACATAATAATCGATCTCTTCCTGTAAAAAACCAAAACGTCTGGCCTGTGCTATAACAAAATTGAAATTGTCAAGCATTGTTTTATAAGATGCTCCTTCCTTGGCTTCAAGCCTAAAATTAAACCACAAATTACCTGTAAAAGGCACTGCAGTATTTGCAGTAACTTTTTTAATATCAGAATCAGGTAATTTACTCAATCTATTACTCAGCATTTCACAAAACACTTTGTATATGAAATCCTTTTTAAAGGACGCTACCGTATTTACGGGGAAATCACGGGTTTTAAATCCTAAAACCAACATGTCTGCCCTTTTATTTTTATACTCACCACTAACAATAGTCTCCTTACTCAAGTCAAGATACTTGTTCCTATTGTCTGCTATGGTTCCAGGAAGTTCTCCAAATAATTTATCTATATACCTGATAATATTTTTCTCATCAACTTTACCATGAACAACCAATGCAAGTTGATCTGTAGTATAGTATTTTTTATAAAAGTCCTTTACATCTTTGGCAGTTACACTGTTTATCTGTTCAGCTGTACCTAAACCATTATGACCTTCTAAATAAGTACCAATTACGAAAGGGGTACCCCCTGAGCTCCTTAGTTTAATTTCTTCAATAACCACCTTTTTCTCTACTTCCAGATCATTGGCATCCATTTGAAGATTAAAACACCAATCATTCATCATTCTCAGTGTTTTCTCTAAAGTAACCTTATTATTTTCGGGTATAAAAACACGATATTCAGTAAAAATATCATTAACCGATCCGTTATAATCTCTACCAATCCGAAGTCCCAAACTCTCCAGAGTGTCTGCAGTTTTGTTTCCAGGAAAGTTCTTACTTCCCTTGAACACCATATGCTCCAAAAAGTGAGCTACACCACGTTCTTCCCTTTTTTCTACATAACTACCGGTATCTGAAAAAAGGTATAATCCAATTTTTCCAGGCTCCCCATTAGGTAGAATGTAATATGAAAAACCATTATCTAACTGCTTATGGATAATATTTGATGGTATGGGTAGCTGTTGAGAACTCAAGTTTATTGAAAACATCATCAAATATAAAACTACAGCTACCCTATCAAATAACCTCTTAGACATCAATCTCATCTAATCTATCTTTTATTAATCAATATGATTACTCATAAAAAAACGAGTAAGAGGCTGATTTTCCTTTTACAAAAGAGGTTCCTGAGGTATACAGCTTGACAATTCTTGTAATATTACCATTATTGTCAGTTTCGTATGTATATGATGGCTCTCTTAAATAAGTTCCGCTGTAGCTCGGATCTGTCGGCACTGTTTTGGTCATTATATACTTATGCCAAAACAGGTCGTTAAACACTTCAAACAAAGCCGAATTACCTGAAACAAACGGTGGTAAACCTTCATTAAATGTTGGCATTAAAACCGGATCATAATCTTCTCTGTGCTGTCTTCTGATTGTATTACTTGACATATAGCTGGTGCTTTGCCAGAATTCACCAAAAATGTTTTCTCCTAAATTGAAGGGATCGCTATAATATATATTATCTACGGTTGAGTTGGTATTAAATGATAATACCGTGCCCTTTACAGGGTCATAAACAAAATTATCTGCCTCTACCTCGACATCTCCTATAACCACATTACCTTCTTCATACTCAAATGATTGAGATTCTATGTTTTGAATCTCTGTTGAACCCGGAATATAATTAATGTACCTGTAATTTTCGAAGGTAAAACTTCCATCAACCTCAGTGCTTCTGTACAACAGGGTATCGACCATTTTCAAATCGTTGTACCTGAATTCATGGTAATAATTTCTACCATTCGGAAATATATAATCCAGGGCTGTCATATTACCGTTTTCATCATATTGAAACTTAATTTGAATTAAAAGGTCACTGGTCGTCAGGTAATTAATCTGCACCGGTCTTTGTACTGATTCCCCTTTAAAAACTTTAATGGTGGTAGTTGACGTTTGTCCTTTTTCGTCAACAATGACAACATCAATGTGATATTCTACATCAAGTTCCAAATTCCCTAAAAAAACCAATTGTTTGAGAGGCATTTCATATAAGGGTTCTGAAGGATTGGATTCGAATAGATATTGTTCTTCACCTTCAAACAGAACCTGTACGGAACTAATTGCATTTAATCCTGTTGTGATTAATCCTTTCACGACATATGCCGGTGCTGCAACTGAAATATTATCTCCACCGACTAATTTAATCTCAGGAAAAGAAAACCCTTTAACATCAATTCGAATACCCCGGTTAAAACTACGATCGTCTGCATCCGTTACCTTAACAAGATAATTTAGTACCGTATCCTTTTCGAAGCTTGTTAAATCTACTCTATATTGAAAATCGAATTTTGTCCTGCCATTATATTCATCGATTTTCTCTAAAACTTCATAATTTGTAGCATCCAGTATATTAATAGAAGAAACTCCATTAGGAACATCCATTTTCAGATTAATATCATAGAAATCTGCGGTATCTCTTCTGATTTCAACACGCGTATCTTCTAATTCAAACCCTGGATCTGGGAATACAGGATCACTCTCACAAGATTGCAATGCAAAAAGGCCAAGGCAACCTATTAATAATATATATATTAAGTTATTTATTTTCATGACTTATAGATTTAAATTACCTGGTTTATTTAGTTGAGTACATTTAAGTCTGGATTAATACCGACTATATCAACTCCCCAGCTCATTAACAAATCGCGTAATAAAATTATGTTCTCCTGAATGTTTTCAGGATACTCTAAAAACTCAGCTTCATTTCTGTGAATCATCTCTGTTAGATAACTTCTTACATCTATGGCCTCATTTCCGACAAATTCATAACTCGGTCTTAATGCTTTGGGATGAATTATTCTTGTAGGCAACCTGTTTCCATCTTCATCGAAACTCTGATAATAGGTTCTTAAACCAAAGCTATTGAAGAAGTAATAGGCATCAATAAACCCTTTTGAATAAAACCAATCTTTATCAATAACATAAACATTCTTGTCTTCGGCTATATTAAGTTCTTCTCTGTAAACCACATCCATATTCTGATTGTAGTATGCACTTTTACCATTAAAAAAAGAAGCCGGGACCTCATCATATAAGTTATGCATTGACATAATTCTGGATAACAGGATATAGAAATTATCTTTTGTATACTCATCAATATCTTTAACGACCTCATCTTGATTTACACTAAAGACAATTGAATGTTCATTAAATACTGTTCTCTGCAGGTTTCTTGAGCTTCCCGAACGACTGAACCTGGATTCAGATTCAGTCATTACTGAACCCGGTTCTCCGGTAACCAGCAGAGGGGCAAAAACAGATTCACTCAACAATACCTTGTACGGCATTAAACCTGCAATTTTACTGTTAGGCTTAAAGTACTTGAATAAAGTAGTGTCTATAAAAGTGACTGCTGCCTCCGTATAGGCCTTATATGCTGGTATATCTTCCGCTGCCATTACGTCAAGCGTATCCGTAAATAAGGTTCTGATTTGCGGAATTTCTACACTTTCCCATAATTCTGCAATATTATCTGACGAAGCTACATATGCAAAATCAAGAATATTATCATACTCATAAAGCACGCCCGTATTAAAATCGGAATACAATCTGGCTATAGTTGCATTGTTTAAATCCAACTGCCCTGAAACTCTATCTTCATCTTTATTGGAAGGTCTTATTTCCTCTTGCGGCCTTTCACATGCATAAATAAACAATGCCGCAAACACAACGTATATAAGAAATGGATTTTTCATATTTAATAGTTTTTGATTAACTACTGATCTTTCTTTAATCAATAATTACTTCATTATTTATTTCAGGTATTTTCTCATAACGCTCATTATTTCTAATTAGCGGGTTATTTTGTCTCTCTTTAAGAGGAATTGGCAGTGTGTAGTTTAGATCATCTGGTAATAGGGTATAAGTTTCTGTTCCAAGTTTAGTACCATTATCTTCTATCAGAGAATAAACATGTTTAATTTCAGGCCTGTTCTTCATGCGTCTTAAATCGAACCATCTATGATGATCTTCAAAACAAAGCTCTTTTCGTCTTTCTTGCAAAACATAAGCTAATACCTCACTGGATTCACCAGGATAAACTACAGAAGATGCATCTGAATACCTGGCACTATGCAAGCTTCTAATATCATTCAATGCGTTTTCAACATCTTGTTTTTGAGCATAGGCTTCAGCACGATTCAAATAAGCTTCTGAAACTCTAAAATTGGCATAACCTAAACTAGTGTAAGTATCACGCTGATATTTTCTAGGCATATAGTACAGCTTCCCTGTACCGTTGTCAATTGCCGTAAAAAAGGCTTCTTTTCGAATATCATTATCATCGTAAAGATCAATCAATTCCTTATTTGCAATATACGGCTCCGTATCACCTCCAAATAATGGTCTTAATGTACTATAAGAATATAATAGTTCGCTATTGTCTTCTGTAATAAATGGAACATTGACAGATATTCTTGACAAACTAGCCTCAGCTATAACTTTATTCGAGTAGTCGATAGCTTCATCCCATTTTTCCTGGTATAATTTAACTCTTGACATTAGCAGATTACAAGCAGCAATATTTGGGTGCCAAATACTTTTCTCTATACCACTCATTGTGATGAGTTCGATTGCACTCATAAGGTCTGCTTCAATTTGCGAATAGCACTCATTAACCGTATTCCTGCTGTAAACCTCTTCCACCCCGATGTTATCTCTGACAGGTATTCCCAGAGCAACATCAGCACTTGAAGAATTATAAGGTTGACCATATAGATTTAATAAATTGAAATATGAAAACGCTCTTATGAAATATGCTTCACCTTTTACAAAATCTATTTCACTTTGATTACCTAAAGCATCATCGATAAGTTCAATTACATAATTTGAAATAGCAATATCTTCATATATATTTCCCCAGGTCTGATTCACAGAATTATTTTCATTTCCATCCTCATCTATTTCAATTTCCCGTTGCCAGGTATAGGTGGTTTTACTGCTAAACTTTTGTGATGATAATGCCTCAGGATTTTCGACAATATTATCAGTCATGTGATCTACAGTTAAGAAAATCGGATAATTCCAATTAAATTCCTGCAATAGCATGGCTGCATAGTGATCAGTTTTTTCAGGCACTAATTTATCCTGATCCACTTCATCAAGAAAATCACTACAACTGAAAGTCAATAAGATTATCGGTATTATTAAAAATAACTTTTTCATTTTTTTCTGTTTAGAATGACATATTTAAACTTAAGCTGTAGTTAGGCAAGGTTGGCATTCCTATTCCAGACACCTGCTCTGGATCCTGTCCTTTTAAATCACTGTCGAATGCAAAGAAACCAAGGTTACTTCCCTGAACTCCAATATTTAAGCTTTTTACCCCAGCTTTCCCAAAGAATTGGGAAGGAACATTGTAATTAACTGTTAAAGACTGAAATCTGAAATGACTTGCATCTACTGTTCGCTCATCGCTGTAATCGTACATCCACCATGCACTAGTTCCGTCTGGGACTACGGTTCCATGATTAGTCATATAAACTCTTGAATAACCATCGGCACTGGTTGAAGAAGTAAATGTCATATTATGATTAGATATGGCCGGAATACTTGTATTAAGTTCATCTCCAGGTTGCCTCCAACGCCTATTAAAATCGGCATGCATATTCTCATATGGAAGCGGCAAGTTTTGATTTCCGTTATAGAGGCTCAATAATCTTGTTTTATATCCTAGTTTGTAGGTAAAATTGGCTGATATTGTAAAATTCCCTGATTTTATTTGGGTACCAAACCCTCCATAAAATCTAGGTGTACGGCTCCCTTCGTAAACTAAAGCAGCTTCTAATTGTTCTTCAGGTGTCATATTTTCTTCTACCAAATGTTTAAAAGTTGGCAGTCCTTCTTCACTTAAACCATCAAACTGATAAGAAAAGAATCCACTGGTAGGAAAACCTGCCCGATAAATATTCCCCTGTAAATAGTTATACGCTGTTAGGTTTCTTTGTGAACCATCTTCAAATCCTTCAAGAACGCGATCTCTGTCGTGTGAAAAATTGAAATGAGTACTCCATGCAAAATCATCTTTCTTAACATTTACTGTTCGAATCGCGAACTCAAAAGTATTCACATCCTTACTACCTGAATTAAAAAGCTGAACTGCAGTTCCGTTTACTAAAGATACCGGGCGAGCCTGTAACAAGTCTGTACTCTTAGAGTAAGCATAATCAACAGCTCCACTTATTCTTCCACCAAGAAAACTATAATTCAATCCAACATTTGTAGTATTTGTTTTTTCCCAACGTAAATTTGCATTTGGAAGCGCCGATAAGTCTGCTGTATTTTCAGGATAATATATTGAATTGTTCTTCCCATAATTAGCTATTACGAGATAAGGGCTACCATTCGGCATGGTTCCACGAATACCATAAGATGCTCTAAGGGCAAGTTCATCCAAACCTCCTGCATTCTTCAAAAACTTTTCATTGTGAATATTCCATCGTGCAGAAGCAGACCAGGTAGGCTTAAACTTATATCTTTCGTATTGTCCAAAAGCATTCGAACCATCGCTTCGCATATTGAAATTCAACACATAACGACTATCGTAAACATAATTAATTATTCCAAAAAACGACATTGTATTTTGCAGTCTGTCTGTAATGTTCGGATAAACGGATAACCCTCCTCTATTGGTAAGCCAATAGAACATAGCATCGTAATCATACTCACTAAAATCAATAAAACTATTACCGTCTTCTCTGCCTATACCAGGATTCGGAAGGGCTACAAACCCTCTTCCCTGGTAGTGATTATATCCTGGCACTGTAAATCCTGTAGCCCCCCAATATTGGATAGACCTTGCTTCCTGACCTAAATTAACATTGAACGCATGACGATTTCCAAATACGCGGTTATAGTTTAACTGATTGGTAATGGTATAAGTATCCTGACTTACCATACCTCCATTGTACACACCTCCAAATGGTAGGGTAGACCCTACATTTTGTCTATCCTCTATTAAATTTTCAAATGCATCATATGTACGTAATTTTGCTGCATAAAATGAATCTTCAGTGATCCACTCTTCCGTTAAATTGGTAGTATTACGGTAGCTACCCTGACTGGTAAAACGAAGGTTTTTCATGAAATCCCAGCGTAACTGAGCAGATACGGTAAAATCTTTATTGGTAATATTTCTTTCAGAATTATTCATTTCATGCAGAATATTATAGCCTGCATATTCTTTTCCATAACCATCTGAATAAATTTCCTGTGGCTGGAAAAAGTAATCACCATTTTCATCATAAATCGGAATTGTTCTACTGGTGTTATAAGCTGTATCGAACAGGTTTATTGAACTGTGATTATATTTTCCTTTCTGTACAGATCCACTAAATCTAAAAGACAGTTTAATATTATCTCTGATATCTAAATCAACATTTGAACGGGCAGTAATTCTATTCAGATCTACGTTATTTTCTGCTCCTCTTTGATCATCATAACCTAATGAAAAGTAGTAACGTGACTTTTCTCCACCTCCGGATGCACTTACTGAATGACGTTGACTGAATGAATTACGATATAACTCACCAAACCAATCTGAATTCAATGTTTCTAAATACCCGACTCTATCTTTAAATTGTTGATAATTATATGTTCCGTCCCACAAATTCATTAAAGCTCCTTCGTACCCTAAACGACCTACATTATCATAAAAGCCACTATATCCAAGGTTCTTTTGATACATTTCTCTGGAAACATCTATACGCTCCAAAGATGTCATTAAATTAAAATCAGAATATCGTGGTGCCTGAACGAAACTATAACCACCTGAATAGGTTAAGGAAGGCTGTCCTTGCTTTCCTCTTTTTGTAGTTATAACAATAACTCCATTTGCAGCGCGAGTACCATATATTGCGGTAGCTGACGCATCTTTCAGAATGTCAATTTTAGCTATATCTGAAGGATTAATACCTGTTATTGCATTTCCTATAATATTGATATTATCAAAACTATTTATCTGATCTGCACTAAGTGGCACCGGGTCTTCATAAACAACTCCATCAACCACCCAAAGAGGACTCTGATTTCCTGTAAACGTACTTCCACTTCTAATTCTGATTTTAGCAGCTGCACCAGGAACTGCGCTTAGATTACTTACTAACAATCCAGTCGCCTTACCCTCTAGCATTTTATCTACACTAATAGCTCCAACTATGTCCAAATCTTCCGAATTAACCTCAGCAATTGAGCTGGTTAACTCTCTTTTATCGATAGTCTGATACCCCGTAAGTACTACCTCTCCCAAATCTAATGTTTCCAACTCCATTTTAATTTGAAGTTGCATTGATTTAGATACTTTTATTTCTTGTGTTTTATATCCAATGTAAGAAATAACTAATATGGATTCCTTGGGCGGTAAATTCATACTAAACTTACCGTCAAAATCTGTAGAGGTCCCGAGCCTGCTATTTTTAACCATAACATTTACACCCGGAATCAAGGCATTACTTGTAGCATCAATAATGGTACCTGAGACGGTAATCGATTGACTCTGGTCTACCTTATCATTTTCCTTCTCTACAATTATTATTACTCCGTCTACCATACGATATGATAAACCGGTTCCGTATAGCACCTCATCCAATAATTGATTGACAGAAATATTCGTTTTCTGCACAGATACTTTCTCTAATTCGGCAATTTTATCCTCATTAAAGAAAAAGCTATAATCTGTTTGCTTCCTTATTTCTTCAAACAAATACGAGAAGCTTACATCTGTTAAATTTAGACTCACACGCTTAGACTGCGAATAGGTGGCAGCATTGAGCGTTAAAACAGCACTTAAAATTAATACAATCGACATCCTCATAATCAACTCTCCATTTTATATAGCTTCACATTACCATGAAAAGCGGTTAATAACTTTATTCTCATAATTATTTAATTGATTTGATTAGTAATAAAAAAACACTTCTAGAAGATATAATCATCAGGAAAAGTTGCGCTTTTCTCTTCCTTTTAGTTAGTTAATTAATTATTTATCAGACACATATACTTTCTTGTTGTCCTTGATCTGTATATGAACAGACATTTCAGTCTCAATAATCTTTAAAATGCTAGTCATATTATTATACCTGGGAAGGTCTCCGGTGAACCTGATATTTTTAATTGAATCATCATTAAAAATAACCTCGACATCATACCATCTTGCAACTTTTGAAAGGAATTGCTCCAGAGTTACGTTATTAAACACAAAACGCCCTTCCTTCCAGGCTATATAAGGATACACGTCTACATTGCTTTTTTCCATAAAAGCTGTATTTGTATTAAATACTACCTGCTGGTCTGGGACTAAATATTCAGCAACATCCGATTCATCGGCGTTTACTTTTACTTTTCCTTCTACCAAGGTGGTGGTTATTGTATTATCTGCTTCATATGCAGAAATATTAAACTCAGTCCCCAACACAGTCACCTCCTGATTTCGTGATGTTACTACGAAAGGAACCTCTTCATCCGGAGCTACATCGAAGTATGCCTCTCCTTTAAGTTCAACCCTTCTTTTTCCACCCGTAAAGGAAACCGGATATGTTAATTCAGTTTCAGCATTCAACCATACTTTCGTACCATCAGAAAGAACAAGTTGATATTCAGCTCCGCGAGGCACTCTTAGTGTATTCTTTTTAACTTCTATTGCTGACTTTTTTTCAATATCACTATACTGTAGCGTTCCATTAATATTTTCTGCAGTAACAGTTCCCTGACTAATCTTATCTTTTGATTCCGTTTCTAAATCAACGACCTCTCCGTCAGACAACACCAACTCAGCATGCGAAGATCCTGGTTGAATATTTGCGTTTTCTACAGACTCATACCCTTGATCGATACCTGAAGTCTGAAAAACAGAAAACAATACAAATCCAACAAGAAATATGGCAGCAGCCGCAGCAGTCCATTTTACAGCTCTCATTACTACTACTCTACTGCGTTTTTCTGGTTTTTGCTCCATTTTCACCAAAAAAGAGCTCCACTCCTTTTCAGTGTCCACACCATCTATCTTTTGAGTCCATTTCTCAAAAGCATCGGCATCAAGAATTTCATGAACCAACTTTTGATGATGAAGTTTCTTTTCAAATGCTTCCAGTTCTTTTTTCTGATCTTCCGTTAAAGACCCTAAAACTTTTGCAGCTAAGAGTTCTGAGTATTCTATTTGACTTTTAATTTCGTCCATTTAACCATTAATTTACAACATATTACGATGCTGCTTTTATTAAGGACGCAAAAATTTGGAAGGAGAGTGACAAGGAATGTTAAAAAATCTAAAAAAAATCGAAAAAGTTGGTTAACAGAATCGCTATAAATTGATTCCCAAGCTTTGTCCTTAATGCTTTATACGCTCTTTTTTTAACAGTTTTAACGGTATTAACAGTAACATTTAGTTCGTTAGCGATATCCTGATTTTGATATCCCTGTAATGTTAACTTTACAACGTTTTCTGCTTGAGGTGAAAGTTCTTTTATGGCAATATGCAAAAGCTTATAAGTTTCTTCCCTAAGTATTTCATTTAAAAAAGCCTGTTGACTAATGGTAAGTCCTTCTTCTAAGATTGTGCTCTTATGCTTGGCTTCCTTTCGAAGTTCACTTATGCATGCATTTTTTACTAAAACATATAAATAAGCCTGTAAGGCTTTCTGATCAGTAAACTCTTCAGTATCCTTTCGCCATAATTTCACAAAGGCCTCCTGAGCGATATCCTTTCCTTTATCTTCACTCTTTAAAATACGTGAAGCCAACACACACATAGATGGAAAAAGATGCTCAAATATAGTTTTGAACTCTGCACTATTATACTGAATAGTTTTACCTGATACCTTCATCACATTTACTGCCAGTTACTTACATTAATCGGATGGAAACCAAATTTAATTTCCATAATTGCTTAACCATTAATTAATTCAACCTTAACGACTACGTAAGATGACTGCAAGTTTAACAAAGTTATATAGAATATCATGAATTTTTGCTAAGTTTCTTGATATAAAACGCTTTATATTCAAGTCAACCGTATTAAAATTATATTTACTTATTTTCATTAATCCGTATATAAAAAGGGCCTACTTTCCAAGTAGACCCTTATACAAAAATCAATCAAAAAACATCAAGGTAACCGGGAGTATCCGTGTTTGGTTTTCCACAGAAAATATTTCTCAAATAAGACCTTGTTGAAGTCGTAAAATATGTTTGGGATCATGATGGCAAACTTTCTGGGTTTAAAAAGTTTATCACTTAAAATGATTACCTCTTTTTTACCGGCATCCATGATACAAATACCTGGTATTTTACCCCATCCTTTTTTCTTAAGTTCGTTTTTGCCTTGTTGTACTCGAATAATATTTTCTGCTACAATCTTCCCGGTCTCATCGGAAGGGTATCCTGTTTTCGGTCCGGAGAATGGAACTTTTCCTGGTTCGAACGGGAGTTTTACATCGACGGCAATTCCGGCAGCCCATACATTAGGCAGTGTTACATGTCTATAATCGTCAGTTACGGGTATATATCCCGCTGCGGTAGCTTTAAGTCCCGGTGAATTCTGAACAAAATCAACCCCTATGAATGGAGGCATTAACATGGTAAAGCTACTTGGTAATTCTTCTCCACTGCTTAGTTTCACCTTATTTTCCATTACTTCTTCCACCCCTACTTCAGTTCGGTAATGAATATTAAACATCTTCATAAACGATTTCAACATGGTCTCACCACCTTTAATCCCATCAATCCCAAAGTGTCCTAAGAAGGTTTCAGGGGTTATCCAATACAGGTCAACCTTCTTACGTATGTTTTGTTCTCTAAGCCATTTCTCTATATTGAATAAAAATTCGTAAGCTGCGCCCATACATCCGGCATTTTGCGTAGCGCCTATCACAATCGGTCCGGGGTTCTTTTTAAATTCCTCCAGTGCTTTTCTAATTTTCATTGCCCCGTTTGGGGTACCTACATAGTGAGCGTATTTTTCTACTCCGGGAGCCACATCATATTTAACTTTTGGTCCGGTTGCAACAACCAAATCATCGTAATGAACATCCCCCTTGGTAGTCTGAACAATTTGCAATTCCGTATCGACCTTCAAGGCTTCTGCCTGCATAAATTCCACTCCTTTTTTCTTCAATATTTCATCTTTTCTAAAAGAGATATCCTTAACCTCTCTTCGGCCAAAAGGCACCCAGATCAGGGAAGGAATAAATAAGAATAAAGGTGATTTATCAATCATAATGACCCTTTGTTGGTCTTTCCCTTTACGTTTAAGTTCTAGTGCAGCGGTCATCCCTGCAAAGTTGCCTCCTATAACTACTGATGTTTTCATGACTTATTGATTTTGAATACTTAAAGGTACTACAGAACCCCATGTTTATCAGTAACATAAGTTACAGTTAGTAAAAATAACATGTAACAATTGGAGTGGTTTTGCGTTATATAATTAAAGTTGGTTAGAGTTTCATTGCACGATCACAATTTCAAATCGACAATTCGAAATATTTTCTAAAGAAAATGGTATCCGGAATAGCTATGTTTTTGGATAAGCTTCATGTTTTCGATTCGATGGGTAGGAGTGCATTTCTTAAACCGGCGGATAGATCAATCAAAAAACGTGTTATTATGTTAAAGCAATTCTTCTGGATGTGTTCCGGCGCTGATACGGACCTCCTTGAAACCTGTTCAAAATCTGAACAAATCAAGCAGGCCGGTATAGGCGGTACTGTGTTTTTTACAGCCGTTATGGCTTTTATCGCTTCTTCCTATGCCTTGTATACGGTGTTTGACAGTATATATCTGGCTATTTTCTTTGGATTAATATGGGGACTGCTTATTTTTAACCTGGACAGGTTTATCGTTTCCACAATAAAAAAGAGCGGGAGCTTTAAGAGTGAATTTATCCAGGCGGTACCAAGAATTCTATTGGCCATTATCATTGCTATTGTTATTGCCAAGCCATTAGAGCTAAAAATATTTGAAAAAGAGATCGATCGGGTTTTACTTGAAGAAAAAAATGAACTTACGCTTGCCAATCAAGAACAAATCGGACTCCAATACCAACCGGAAATTCAGCTATTGGAAAATCAAATCTCTGCACTGAAAAAAGAAGTCACTGACAAGGAAGCGGCAGTTAACGAATTATACGACACTTATATTGCAGAGGCAGAAGGACGTGAAGGTACTTTGAAAATAGGCAAAGGTCCGGTATACAAAGAGAAACGTGAAAAGCACGACGCGAGCTTAAAGGAACTCCAAACACTACGTGAGAACAACACTGCTAAAATAGGTGAGTTAGAGGGGCAGATCGCCACCTTAAAAAGCAACTACGACAAGAAGGTTACTGAAACACAACCCGTTATAGACGGATTTGATGGTCTTATGGCACGGGTAAATGCACTTGATAAGTTACCCTGGTTACCTTCATTCTTTATTTTTCTATTATTCTTTGCCATTGAAACTGCCCCTATTTTTGCAAAATTAATGGCTCCCAAAGGAGCCTACGACATCAAACTTTCTGATGCCGAAGATGCCGCTAAGACCTGGGCCCAACAAAAAGCCTACCAGCGCAAAAAACAATTGGCCACTGATGCTGTTATCAATGATAAGGTATATGAGGACTTAAGTGAAGAAGACGAATTATACACTTATAAGCGTAAATCTGCACGTGAGATCATGCAACTACAAGCAGACGCTTTTTACAAACAACAGAAAAACATACTGTAGGGTTTTGATTGTCTAATACATCTAAATGTTTCTATATTACTCAAAAATTCATCTGTTTTAGAAACATTTACCCTTTAAATTATGTCTAAACTTTATTTACCCATTCTTGTTTTAATTGTTCTTGTGAGCAGTTGTAACCCAGCGAAAAATAACGAGGAATTACAGACCCTGAAACTTTGGTTTGATGAACCTGCAAATGCATTGCAGGCAGACCCTGAAAACGGCTGGAAAAACAATCCTGAATGGATGAAAGCTGTACCATTGGGAAATGGTAGTCTGGGCGCCATGGTTTTTGGCGACGTACATACCGAACGCATACAACTCAATGAAGAGAGCATGTGGTCGGGGAGTCCCGCTGACAACAATAATCCTGAAGCTCAAAAACATCTGGATAGCATTCGAAAGTTATTGTTTGAAGGCAAATACAAGGAAGCCACCCTCCTCACCAACCAGACTCAGGTATGTAGTGGGAAAGGATCAGGACATGGTAATGGGGCTAACGTTCCTTTTGGATGCTTTCAGACCTTAGGAGATCTATGGATAGAGAATCATTCAAAGTCACCATATACTGATTATTATCGCGATTTAAACTTGCACAATGCGATCGCTACGGTTAAATATGTACAAGACGAAATAAGCTATACCAGAGAAATTTTAACCAGTCATCCGGATCAGGTATTGGCCACTTCATTTAAAGCAAGTAAGCCGGGAAGCATCTCATTTGATGTTAAAATGAATCGCCCGGAGCATTACAAGACTTATACAGAAGACCATCAGCTTATCATGACCGGTGAACTACCGGACGGAAAAGGAGGCACTAATTTAAAATATATAGCCAGGTTGCAAGCGGTAGCTAAAAACGGTACTGTTTCTTACGCTGATGATGGCATTGAAATTAAAAATGCTGACGAAGTAACACTCTACCTCACCGCATCGACTGATTACGTATTGGAGCATCCACATTATACCGGTCGTGATTATAAGAGCGTTAGTTTAGCAAACCTCAACAATTCCGTTAAGAAGGGTTTTGGAGCTATTAAAGCTGATCATATTAAAGACTATAAACAATATTTTGACAGGGTTCAACTTGACTTAAGTCAGGGTAAAATAGCGAACATCCCCACTGATGAACGCGTGGAACAATTCAAAGATTCATTAAATGATCTACACTTAACTGAACTGAGCTTTCAGTACGGTCGATATTTATTGATCTCATCATCGCGACCGGGAACGCTTCCTGCTAACTTACAAGGTATCTGGGCCAATCAGATACAGACCCCATGGAATGGTGACTACCATACTGATGTTAACATTCAAATGAATTACTGGCCTGTGGAAACCACCAACCTATCAGAATTACACCTCCCCGTTTTCGACTTATTACAAAATCTCGTAAAACCGGGAAGTGTTACCGCCGAGGTACAGTATGGGAATAATGGCTGGGTCTTACACCCTATTACCAATGTCTGGGGGTATACAGCTCCGGGAGAAATGGCTTCCTGGGGAATGCATTCGACAGGTGGGGCCTGGTTGTCTCAACATATCATGGAACACTTTGAATTTACCAGGGACACCAGTTTTTTAAAGAAAATGTATCCTGTTTTAAAGGGATCTGCCGCCTTTTATAACGATTGGCTTACTGAAGACCCAAAGACGCAGAAGTTGGTTTCGGGACCGGCAGTTTCCCCTGAGAATACTTTTATTACCGAAGATGGTACCACCGCTCAAATCAGTATGGGACCATCACATGATCAACAAGTAATCTCCCAGCTTTTTAAAGACCTTATCAAGGCTTCAGAAACACTTAAAATTAGTGATAGCTTTACCGCTATTACCAAAAGCAATTTAGATCGATTAGCTACAACGAAGATCGGAAGTGACGGAAGGCTTATGGAATGGGCTGAAGAATTTAAGGAGCGAGAACCTGGTCATCGCCATATTTCCCATTTATTTGCGGTTCACCCGGGGGCTGAAATCAATTTAGTCGATACGCCTGAACTTGCAGCAGCAGCTAAAAAATCATTAGACTACAGGATTGAAAACGGAGGTGGCCATACGGGATGGAGTGCCGCATGGCTTATTAGTCAGTATGCTCGTCTGGGTGAAGCTAAAGAAGCTCATAATGCTTTAAATACGGTTTTAACTAAAAGTACAAGTAAGAATCTATTTGGGTTACATCCTCCATTTCAAATTGATGCTAATTTTGGAACTACGGCCGGAATTGCTGAAATGCTACTTCAGAGTCACACAGGTAAAATAGAACTGTTACCAGCCCTTCCTGAAGATTGGCAAAGCGGGAGCTTCTCAGGTCTTAGAGCCAGAGGTGGTTTTACAGTTGACCTAAGCTGGGAACAAGGTAAACTAACGTATGTTAATATCAGGTCTGATTACAATCAACCGTGTAAAGTTTCATATAACGGACAAGATATAACCTTTGATGCAAAGGCTTCCACTGATCATGAAATCATGGAATTATATTGAAAAAAGATGTTAACACAATTGAATACGGGGATCATCATTGACTAAATCTACCGTGTTTATTCAGATCGAATTCATAGGTAAAGATGCTTGCTCAAATTTAAAGTTAAGCCTCTTTACCTTTTTTTATAAGCATATAAAGAAGTCCGATGAAGGCTATTGCACTGATGGCATACATTACCACAGGTATATTTCCGATGTTTCCCTGGTAATACCAGCCCGAGAACAATGCTCCTAAACCAATACCGGCCTCTAAGGCTATATACATGGTCGCCACGGCTTTTCCCCGGGCATGTTTCAAACTCATATCTATGGTCCATGCATTTAAAGAAGGTGATAGTATTCCCATTGCAATACCGTACAGAACGGCTCCGATAATAAAAATGAGCACCGATGAGGCCATACCAAGCAGCAGCAAGGCAACAATCAAAAACACCAATCCTATAATGATTAGTATTTTTCGTCCGTAGGTGTCGGAAGCTTTGCCGGCAATAAACCGAATCAACAGAGATGAGACGGTGAATACGATAAAGAACATTCCTTTATTAGCAATCCCTAAGTGAGCTGTCCAATCGGGTATAAGGGTTAAAATGACCCCAAATGAAACGTAAACGAGTAATACAACGAAGGCGGCCGGTAACACTTCAAATGCAATAATATCACTGCGTTGAATTTGCAGAAGGTTCCATTTAAACTTTTGCTTTGACTCTAAGGTTTCTTTCATGTTTAAGATTACCAGCATAGAGAGTAACGCACAAACTGAGGAAACATAAAACAATATATTATATGAATAATTCATTTTTATCAGGCTTCCCAGAGCGGGTCCTACAGCCATTCCGGTACTATAAAAAAGACTTTGCATACCAATGGCTGTTCCCCAAAATTTAGCCGGTGTGATATCTGCCACATAGGCTGAGGTGGCTGTTGGTTTAAAACCGGTAGAAAATCCATGCAACAATCGCAAGAGTAAAAATCCAAAAACGGTGTGAAGTAAAGGATATAATAATCCACAGATCACACAGACCACCGTACCAAATATCATTATAGGAATTCTGCCAACGGTATCGGTCAGCTTTCCACTAAACGGCCTTGACACTCCTGCTGTAAGGGTAAACAATGCAATAATAAGTCCTATATACCTGGCTCCTCCTAATGAGGTAAGATATGCCGGAAGTTCCGGAATAAGCATATTATAGCTTGCTGAAAAAAGCAATGAACTCACACATACCAATCCTAGTTTAAGGTTATAAACCGGGTGTGAGTTATTTAAAGCAGGTATTTTTTTCATTGATATTGACTACTGATCTCGAACTATTTGTTTGAATAAAAAATTATTCGACCTTTATGCAGGCAAAGTAACAATAATACCCAAAGCTCTAAAAGGACATTTGTCCCGGTAAAACAATGATTCGTAAAAATCCAAAATTATTACATTACTTAACAGAGACTCTCATCCAAGAGATTCCAGTTGATATTATGGTTAATACCTATAAAGCCGGAGCAGTCATTCTCGATCAAAACAAGCGTGTATCCAATGTATATATAATAAAACAGGGAGTCACAAAGTGTTATCTTACCGAGGATAACGGAACTCAATTCATACAGGAATTTTTTGGTGAAGGTGAACTATTTGGTGAAGTTGAAACTTTAAAAGGTGGCTTAAGTTTTTGTTGTATTGAGGCGATCAATCCGGTGGAGATTATACAAATCCCTGCAAAGGTTTTTATGACATTATTGGATACGGATAAAAAATTCAATCGTCTCATTTTGGAAGCCTTGACCAATAAAATACAGTACAAAGCCATACGACATGCCTACAACCAATCTCATACTATTGAAGATAAGATCCAACGTTTAGAAAAAGATTTTCCTGAATTATTTCAAAAACTTGCTAAGCAAGACATCGCAAATTACCTGGGCATTACCCCCAGAAGTTTAAACCGTGTTTTGAATAAAACTAAACTCTAAAGTTCTTTAGTCCATTGAAACCCCATTATTTTCAATGCTTCAAAGTAAGACTTGCCCTCTACAAATTCGTAGCAAACTTTCGATAACAACCATCAGTGCCTCCCACTACTAAAAACATCTACTCATCACACTATTAACAAGTTATCGTTAATAACTTTACAAGCGACATCAAATTAAGACTCTAATTAATCGAATATTTTCCCTACATTTATCATCCCCAAGCATCGTACACAAGACCGACCAAGTCTAAAAAAACGAACTAAACTATGAACATAGACTACCTAAAAGAGCGAAACTCATTGGTGATTCATCACGATCTTACGGCTCAGTACAAAATTGTATTTATCATCTTTATTTTAAACATCATCAATGCTAGTATTAATCTATACATTCTAAAAGATAACCAATGGGGCGTATTTGAAATGTTATGGGTAACTATTGCCACTTCATCTGTTATTATGCTCATTTATTATAGTTTTTCCTTCTTTCAGAAATCAAAAATTAATTATGTGGAGCTCAATGATATTGAGGCCTTAATAGAGTACTCCGTATTAGGAAGAAAAAAATATAGTTTACTTCTTGTCGATGGCAGCAAACGACATTTTTCTAAACTTGTTAAGGCTCATGACATGATTAAAACCAAGGAACTTTTCAAAACTATTGGTGTTAAAACAATTCTTAAATAAAACGCTTTTAGTAAATATTATCAGTACAACTTTCCTGGTCTAAACATAGCTTTTTTAGTTCATCTGAATAAGTTTCATTAACTTAGAGTATCTATTCAAAACTCAAAAAAAGCTGTGAATCAACCAGTTTAGTCATGGAACCGACGACACCGCATGAAAAGATCAGAAAAACTATTTTATGGCTGGCGCGGATATCTGCCGCACTGGTCATTGCATTTATTTTATTTTTTCTACTTACTCATTTATCTAACCAGGGCAATACAGATAACCATGCCATTCCAACCAAAGATATCTTTGCATTTATTTTATTTCCCGTAGGCACTTTATTAGGTCTTATTGTGTGTTTTATTCGGGAGCGAACCGGAAGTATTATTGCATTGATGAGCATGATTATCTTAATGATCATTCGACCTGACCTGGTTTCCAATCTATTATTATTAAGTCTTGCATTTATTCCCGGGGTTTTATTCCTTATCCATTCTTTATTACGCGAAGAAGCTAAATTCTAAGTTTCCTTAGCTAAAACAATTTACTCCGAATTTGTAACTAGCTGATTTTTAATGTATTTTAGTGTACTCTGAAGAGATCACTTTACCTACACAAACATCTCGTCTATGAATTCTAAAATCATATTATCCGTTATTTTTCTGTTTATTATTTATCAGGTTTCAAGTGCACAGGTCATTGATGTTCATATGCATAGTTATACCCAGGAAGATTATTGGGGAGTTAATGGGCATCCCTCAGGGGTAACCGCGCCTAAAACGGCTGCCGAGCACCTTAGAGAAACCATTATGCTAATGAATAAGCATAATATTAAACATGCTGTAGTCAGTGGATCTATAGCAAGTATCAAGCTTTATTCGGCGGCTGATCCAAGATTTATTCCCGGATATTCCGATGAAGAAAAACTCATACCCATAGAAACTTTTGAAGCCCTCATAAAAGACGGAACCATTAAAGTTTTTGGTGAAGTGGCAGGCATCTACTATGGCCGCAGTTTAAACGATCCCATTTATGCTCCATATCTGGCCATTTGTGAAAAATATGATATCCCGGTAGCCTACCATACGGGTGGAGGCCCTCCAATGACCCCATACAATTGCTGTCCGAAGTTCAGAATTGCTCTGGGTGATCCATTACTCATAGAAGATGTTTTAGTCAGGTATCCGAAGTTACGTATATACCTGATGCACGGAGGTGAAGTTTTTTATGAACATGCTGTTCGGATGATGTCAATGTATAGACAACTCTATGTGGATCTCGGGGTTATGCTTTGGGTTGACCCTATAGTAAAATCATACGCTATAGACTTATTAAAAAGAGCCAAAGCAGCCGGACTTCTTGATCGGGTTATGTTTGGCAGCGATCAGATGGTTTGGCCGGGAGCGATTAGCAAATCGATTGAATTCTTAAATAACATAGCGTTTCTTACGGCTGAAGAAAAACAGATGATACTGTACGACAATGCTAAAAGATTTTTAAAATTACCTACGGAATAGCAATTTCTGCCAAAGTATTTATGAATAGGGTATGCTATGGGGCTTCAGATTCAGATTCACAAAAAAATAAATTCAACTACACTACAGTGATTTGCATAGTTGCGTATCTCATTATCTATGCATAATTTAGATATAAATGTCTAATACTGAATTACCGAAGTAAGAAGCAATTAACTATAAAATTTCCAGATACAGCATGCTTTCCATTAGAAATATAAGGTCGAATAAAAAGGTTAAGAAAGCTTTGCTTGTCCTTTCTGGCCTTGTGTTATTCTTTCTTTTGGGAGTATCGATAGTCATTAACTTCATTATCACCCCCGGTAAATTAACCCCGAAAATTCTAGATATTATTAACTCAGAATTCAACACAACCACAACTATAGATCGTGCTGAATTAACATACTTTTCAAGTTTCCCGAATTTTGCCTTAAAACTATCGAACGGAACTTTATATGCCAAAGACAGTATTGCAAATGATACGCTACTTCATTTTAACACTGCCAGGTTGAAACTTAACCTTGTCGGAGTACTGCAAAAAAGTAAAAAGGCTATTAAAAAAATACAGATTCAGGAGGCAGATATAAATTTTAGTTTGGACTCTATGGGGGTTTCCAACTGGAGCAGTTTACAAAAGTTACCTCTTAAAACTTCAGATTCCTCTGGTGTTGTTGATAAACTGGACGCGCTTTACATCCCTCAGATAACTATTGAAAAATCGCATGTTAACTATTATGACCATTCTTCCGGACTTCAGGGTCAAATTGATAATTTCAATCTGGAGATCGATCCAAGTGTACGTAGAACTGATATAGATATACGTCTTAAAAGCAATAATGATAAAATCACTGTTTATCATAATTCTCTGGGGGCATTTACAGTACCCGAAATAAGTCTTGATTCAAAGTTGAAATTTTCACCAACGGACACGCTCTTGCAAATAAAAAAAGCGGATTTAAGCATTAAGGACATAAATTTGAGGAGTGAAGGTAATATTGAGCTCTTACCACAGAAAGAAAAGATTAGATTGGCTCTCAAAACCAAACTTACCACAAATTCATTAAAAGATTTAATGGCTTATGTGCCTGAGCAATATTTAAAGAAAAAAGGAATTCGCACCAGAGGGAAGCTCCTGATGGCCTGCGAAATTAATGGCGTATTAAGCAAAAGTGAACTTCCTGATATTACCACCGATATTGTGTTAAATAATGGCTCTGTTTCTTTTGCCGGGTACGCTGGAGAAGTTAATGACATCCATGGTGAAATAGCTGTTGTAGTCAAACCTAAGGAACCGCTAAATTCATATGCAAGTATTAAAAACCTCCAAATAAAGGGGACCGGTATTGATATTAATGGATCTGGTAGTATCCAGCAGCTTTTAAAAAAACCAATTATAGACATCGACTTACACAGTGCCCTGAATTTTAACACGATCTCAAAAAACTTTCCTTTAAGTGAGTCATTGATTTTACAAGGTGAAGTTACATCAGAATTATATTCAAATTTTAATGCCACCGACCTTTTAAATTTTCAATTTAATGAGATCCCAATGAAAGGCACCCTCAGCGTTGATAAATTCTTACTTCATTCAAAAGAAGACAGTACATTAATCGAAGTGGAAAAAATTGAAGGAAGAGCTTTTAACCATGCTCAAAATATAAAGGACTGGGACGCTCTTCTTTCTGTAAAGGAACTGGGAGTTCATACCAAAGATATTCATTTTAGTATTGCCGAACTAAGTTCGGATTTTAGTCCTTCGAAAAATACTGATCTTAATAGTTACAGGGCACAAACCAAAGTACATCATCTCAAATTCAGTGCATACGATTCTATTGTTGCCTTTAGTAATAAGTCTGAAATGGCTATTGTCTATTTCCCAAAAACTGATACTGCCCCTCCCGGCATTAACTCCATCCTAAGAGCAGATAGCTTGACCCTTTCTCAGAAGAAAGTCTTTTTAACCGTTTTAAAAGGTGAAACTGAAATGAAAATCACCCAAAGGGATTCCGTTTGGGAACCTTCAGGCACCCTTTACTTTGACAATATATATGCACATGCACCCGAGTTTCTTTATCATATTCAAACCCCAAAACAAAGTATTTCATTTATTAATGATAACCTCAGCCTGAACCAGACTTCTATCTCTTTTGGAGATTCTAATATGGTTGTTAGTGGTGACATTTACAATACGAAGGGATTACAGACGGGTGACCTGGTATCCGCAAGTCTTCAAATAGCTTCTTCTTATATGGATGCCAATCAATTGATTGATGTTATGGCCCCGATGGACAATGGAGCCATCGTTAGTTCAGATAATAAAGTCATTATTGATACAACTTCAATAGCATACAAAAACAGAAAACGCAAATTCCGATTGCCTGAGTATTTTAAGTTTGAATTATACAATAACATTTCCAGGTTCCAGATGGGTCAAATGCAATTAAATGGTATTACCGGAAATGTTAGTGTTGAGAAAGGTTTATTTAAAATGAAGGATATGCAGTTTAGGAATTTTGTTTCTGACCTGGATGCTGATCTGGCATTTAACACTCCAAAAAATGAAGCTGCAAATTTAGATTTTAAAGTTTATCTAAGTGAAATAGAAATGGCTCATATTAATGAAGTGGTACCTGTAATGGACTCCTTATTTCCGGCAGTTCATTCTTTTCAAGGGAAGGTGGATTTCAGAATAAAAGGAAACGTAGAACTGAATGAAGAGTTAAAGTTCAAACTTAAAACAGTCAGAGGGGTTGCAGCAATGAAGGCTACTGATATTTTCGTAGTGAATGACCCGGCATTCAAAGATCTGGCTAATACATTTAAATTTAAACACAAGCAAAAAAACCCGATAGAAACCTTAGAGATGCAAATGGCATTTAAGGATCATGGTGTGGATATCTTACCTGCTTTGATTGAAATCGACAAATACAAACTTGTACTTGGTGGCACACAACAACATGACATGAGCTATCATTACCATATTTCCGTATTAAAATCTCCTATTCCTTTCAAGACAGGTGTAGATATTACCGGTGAAAATTTTAAAGACCATCACATCAAACTATCAAAGGCTAAGTATAAGTACTATTTTACAGATAAAGAACGTTTACAAAAAAAGGCTGATTCTTCCATTGTGAATGAGAGGCTGGCAATTCTTAAAACATTAGATTTTTAAAAACCAAAAAAATAGCAATTATGAACCCCAAGGTGGATTTCTTTTTTAATAAGGATACAAAATGGCAAACTGCTTATGAACAATTAAGAACCCTGGTTCTGGAATGTGGTCTAACCGAGAATTTAAAATGGGGCGTTCCGTGTTACACTTATAAAAACAACAATATTGTCTTAATACATGGCTTTAAAGATTATTGTGCTCTTTTATTTCACAAGGGTGCTTTACTACAAGACACGGATTCCATATTAATTCAACAAACCAAAAATGTACAAGCAGCGCGACAGATCAGATTCACAGATGCCCAACAGATAGTTGACATGGAAGCTACCTTAAAGACCTACATATACGAGGCCATTGAAGTAGAAAAAGCAGGGCTTGAGGTTCGTTATAAAAAGACTTCAGAATTCGATATGCCCGAAGAATTTCAAAATAAACTTGATGAAGACCATGCCCTGAAAATAGCATTTGAAGCATTAACACCTGGCAGGCAACGTGGTTATTTACTTCATTTTTCAAGCGCCAAACAATCTAAAACACGTGAAGCACGTATTGAGAAAAACATTCCTAAAATAATGGATGGTAAAGGGCTAAATGACCGCTGATTTTAACTTAAAGCATTCGGCTTAACACCTGAAGGATATATTGAGGTCTTTATGACTTCTTTACATATTTGGTTAAAATTACAATATGCTGTCCGTCTACTTTCCCTTCAATATGTTCCGGGTTATCATGGACCAATGATATCCTGCGAACCGCAGTACCTCTTTTGGCAGTGAAATTCGCCCCTTTAACATTCAAGTCTTTGATCAGTACAACGCTATCGCCGTCTTTTAATTCAGCGCCATTGCTATCTTTATGCTTTGGCTTATCGGGGTCTTCTCCATCCCCCATAGCTTTAGCAATTTTTAATTCATCTTCTTCCAGATACATCATATCCAATAAATCTTGCGACCATCCTTCACCTCTTAACCTGTTCAGCATTCGCCAGGCCATTACTTTTACCGCCTGGTGTTCGCTCCACATACTATCGTTTAAACATCGCCAGTGATTGGCATCTATTGTATCGGAATCATTCATTTGTTCGATACATGTAGCACACGCAAGAAGACTGTCATCTATGCCCTCTGAGGTTGCAGGGGGTACGGTGTAAACACTTAATTGTTCTTTGGCTCCGCACAGTTCGCACGAAGACTGACTTCTGTCCTGTAGTGATTTTAAAACGCTCATATGTATCTTGAATTGGCTGCAATATTACTGCTAATCATAACAGTTTACAAGTATTACATATAAAAAGGAGGCTAGCGCCTCCTTTTTTAATTCTGATTCGGCATAAAATTAATTCTTAGAAAGCTCAGGTACCGAACGATACAAGTAATCTTCGTGTTTTCCTGTAAAATATTTCCCCATCTTCTCCCCAAATTCTTTACGGGCGTCTTCGGTGGTAAAATGTGCTTCAAAGAGTTCTCCATTCCTTTCCAGAGCTGCTTGTACTCCTGCTAAATCTTTTACGACAAACACTTCTATAAAGTCGGTACGATCAGAACCCCAGGCGTGCATATGAGGGTAAAAGCCTATAACATGTTCGTTTTTCATCACTACGTTATCGAACCATTCTTTATAAAGGTCATTAAATTCCTTCATGGTACCATTTTCCGGAAATGCACCATGACTCACCCTTACATAAGATACTAATGATTCTTTTGCCTTTTCAGGGTCTTCAGGTTTCATATATGGAAAACTAACGTATATCTCGTCGGAGTGCGCATTCATATAATAAGAATTCCTTTTCTTAAAGTATTCCTTACGTGCATCACTATCTGGCCATGCCGCTTCAACTAATTCGTCATTTTTATCCTGTGCTTTTTCAATATTTTCCCAGGAATCATAGACTGTTACAAAAATTACCTCAGAATTATCAGGAGTAAAATAATGAGTGTAAACCCCTGCATCAACAATGAGGTCGTTTTTTTTGATTACATTTTCCAGGTACTCTTTTTCAGTGGCAATCCAATCTTCCATGGAGCCGCCATCTTTATCAAAATTCCAGTGGTTGGTAGTGACAGTAAGGTAATACTGTGAAGGTTCTTGTGCTTGGATAGTGAATGCATACAGACATAATAAACATGTCCATAAGATCAGGATCGGTTGTTTGGTTGTTTTCATTGTTCCAAAATTTAGTTAGTGAATAATTTCCACAGCAGTAGCTTCACCTAAATTTGGAGTATGCACTAATTTGAGTATAGATTGTGTTAGAAGTAATACAAATATACAATTAATTAACATATCTTTTTGTTTTACAACTACTTATACGCTATTAATTGGCAGAACAATAGGGTTAAAATTTCGTAAGAACCCTTACTAAATTAAATAATTCTTTTCCCTATATATTTGGAATTAAGCAAGGTTAAGGCTCCCATATAGTCTACCTTAAAACTCACTAAATCACCTACTTTAAAATTGGCCTTATTTTCATCGACATCAATAACAATCATATCGGAACTGCTCCCTACTAAGCCATATTTATCGTGATCTTCATCTATAATAGTGAGGTGCTTTGGATCTACATCAAGCAAGCCGATATCTAAAATAGCCCGATAACTGGTTTCCTTATAATCCATGATTTCAAAACTTGGTTTTTCTCCGGCAACATTAACACCTACCAGGCCCGTTGGATTTTTTGGTTTTTCGATGATTTCAATAATCTCCGCCTTCAATAAAAACACATCCTGTTTCATTTCAGGAATATTGGTGTGTTCGACAATATCATTGCCAAAATACAGGGTTTCACCAATTCTGAAATGATTGACTCCCTCAGGCACCAGTCCCTTAGTTAACAATGGAAAACTAATCGAAGTACCAGCTGATACCCATTTTATTTTTTTATTAAACTTGGCTTCGATAAGCTGTTCATACAAGCTCATCTGGATTAATTTATCATGGGATGGCATGATGCCATTCATACAATTCAGGTTGGCACCGAGCCCCACAACCTCAACCCCTTTCAAATTAAAAACTTTATCATAAAAATCTATAAAATCTTCACGCATGACCCCTTCTCTCAAATCGCCCATTTCTATCATGATCACAATCTGATGTCGTTTCCCTAATTTTAAGGCGCGGTCGTTAATAGCTTTAATGGTTGAGAACTGGGTATTGAAACTAATATCAGCAAACGCAAGAAGATCATCTATACTTCGTTGGGGTACCGGCTTGATATATACGGTTTCTACTGATGGGTCTATCTCTTTAATTTTTTTCAGATTACTTAACCTGGAATCTAAAACCGTTTTTGGTTTTAACTTGAGAAGCTCTTTCAGGAATAGCTCATTACCACACAACAATTTGGTTACCACACCCCATTCTTTCCTGTCCTTTTTAAATATTGCATCTAAATATTTAAAGTTGTGTTTTAACGATTTCGTATTAAGCTGTAAATATGCCATGGTCTCTGCTTTGCTTGGATATAAGATAGAAAATAAAAGCCGAAAGTAAAATTCCCGGAAGTATTGGATCGAACCCAAATGGTATATCGATTTTTAAAAAAGTCAGCAATAAAGTAGATGCTCCACCAACAATCATCGACCATAGTGCTGCTTTTCCCGAGGGTTTCCTAACATAAAGCATCCCAATGACAGGCACAAATAGCCCCGATACCATAAAGGCATAAGACATTAACATCAATTCCAACACATTTTTCATCAATGTCGCTAATAAAACCGCAACAGCGCCAATAATTAATGTTGCGAGCTGTGAATGGCGAATATTTTTATTGTTCTGACTGTTAAGGCCCAGAATATCCGTTATAAAATTCCCGGAAGAGGCTAACAGGCAACTATCTGCTGTAGACATAATAGCCGAAAAATAAGCTGCCAGCATGAGCCCCATTAATCCGGCAGGTAAAATATTTTTAAGTAAGAGTGGTAATCCAATTTCCGGATCCATTGCTGTTGCAGATGCAAAACCATCAGCTAAAAACATACCTTGTTCTGCTCCTACCCTTGCAAATAGGCCGAGCAGCACACCCATAAAGGCCATGACGGGATATTCAAAAAGTCCGGCTGTGAACCAGGCTTTTTTCGCTGTCTTTTCATCTTTACATGCATAAATTCTCTGGTAGAGTGTCATTCCTATAAACCAAATTGGTATGATCGTTACTGCCCAATTAATAAGTTGTACCCAGCTTACACTTGTCAGGCTTAAAAAACCATCGGGCAAAACCTTTACGATTGCCTCATAACCGCCGAGCTCTACATACGAAATTGGAATGCCTATCAGAATGAGTCCTAACATTAATATCGCCCACTGAAATGTATCGGTATAAACCACCGCTTTAATACCCCCAAAAACGGTATACACTACGGCAATAACGCCCATCATCAATACAGCTTTGTTGACTGATAATTCAGGAAAAGTACCAACAGCTAATTTAGCTCCTGCCAATAATTGCGAGGAGGTAAACCCAAGGTATCCGATAAAGGATATGATTCCTGCAAGAAGGGCCACTCTGGCTCCATATTTTCTTTTTAAGAGTTCGGGAAATGTTAGTAAGTTAAACAAATGGCCTTCACTTATGACTTTAGGAATGAGAAATACGGCACTGAGCCATGCTCCTAACAGCCCTGTAAACAACATCCATGAACCGGAGATTCCCATAAGAAAACCTAAGCCCCCCAATCCAATTGAAAATCCTCCGCCCACATCGGTAGCTACAACAGAAAGTCCAATATGCCAGCTTCCCATTTTATTACCGCCGGTATAGTAGTCTTTGGCATCTTTATTTTTGTAGTGGAAATAAAAACCAATTCCGAGAACGACTATGATGTAGACAATAAAAATTGCTATATCTATCGTACCCATACTATTTGGTTAAGCGCATTTCGAGGTATTTATTCGTAAACCCTAATTTTTCATATAGTATTTTAGCAGGGTTATCGGGTTCTACATGCAGTGCCAAACCTCCTTCAATGAGGCTGATTGCTTTTTCCATAACAGCTTTCCCAACACCTTTACCCCTGGCAGTTGTAGCGACTGCTATGTAAACAAGAATGTTTTCTGGAATATAGCCAGACATTCCTGTTTCGTTAATAATGGTAATTCCAACAATTTTTTCATGATCTTTCGCAACCAAAGCAAAACCTCCATGGGCTGTAACTTCATCCATGACAGCATAGTTAAGACACTTTAGGATGTCTTCCTTTGGATCTCCATATTGTTCGAGGTTATTAAAAAGAAAATCGACGATAACAGATTTCGTTTTTTCGTCGGGTTTATTATTGGTATTATACAAGATAAAACTCAGCATACCTTTGGTTTAAATAAATTAGACAATTACTCTTCCTGACCTTGCAGATATATATTTCGGTACCTGGCTTTTTCTCTGGTCTTACGACGAGCCATTGATGGTTTGGTAAATTCTTTTCGATCCCTAATCTCTCTGATCATTTTGGTTTTGTTGAACTTTCGCTTGTAACGCTTTAAAGCTCTTTCAATACTTTCATCCTTTTTCACTATAATTTTTAGCATATCTTTTTTTTAATTATACAATCATATCCTATAATATAACTAAAAAAAATAATTAGAATGTGTGTTAAGGAAGTATTAATCTTGGCGATTTAGCTCAATTTACATGGATCGTAAAGCCTTCTGATCTTTTTTAGGAAGAGAGGCCACTATAAGATCGTAAGAATGATCAATAAGCTCTTGTAAAAATACATCAGAGATATGTGTGTCAGAAAGTGAAATGGTGTTCCAGTGTTTTTTACTCATGTGATACCCTCCCTGAATGCCTTCATATTCTTCACGCAATTCACGAGCCCAATCAGGATCACATTTCAAATTTATTTCAGGTGTTCCTTCCTCCCACTTCATTAAAGACGATAAGGCAAACATTTTACCCATGACCTTAAATACCAATACATCCTCATTAAAAGGAAACGCTTCGGTTACCCCCTTTTTTGAGATACAATATGCTCTATAAGCCTCTATATGCATAGTTATTCTTTTAAGGCTTCATTCATTAGAAGTTTTTCATTTGTTGTAATCTCCAAAGCTGAATAATCCAGTTTCCAACCTATGGTTTCAACAATGTTCTGAATGATCAGAATAGTTTCAAGGGCTTCCTTCCTGGCTGTATCCATAAGTCCACTTTCAGGAATCTTATCCATCACAAATTCGCGGGCTTTCTCATTTAACTGAGATATCTCATCTGGTTTAAATTTATTCAATACACCATCTTTGATATCATAAAATTTATAGTTCGGCTCGAAGCTCAACACCTCAGGTTCTGGAAACGCATGTAAAATAATTCGTTTGCGCTTATTATCAGCTTCCATTTTTAGTTTTTGAAGGTTAAATCCTATATGTACCTTGGCTTTCACGATTAATAAGGCGCGTTTGGTGCTGGAAATCATTCCAAAGAAATACCCTTTATCTTGCTGGTGATCATAAATCTCAGCAAATTCTCCTTCTACAACGACCAATTTACATACTTTCCTTATTTTCTCAAGCAGCACAACCGACTGTGTATTGGTCACTTCTTTACTTCGCTTTAATCGATATGTTGAGAAAAGCCAATACATACATACCGCTCCAACGAAAAGACCTAAAAATATTTGAATTATATCACTCATTCGTATTTCCTATTTTCCCTAAATGGGTGTCGTGAAAAGATGTTGGATACTTTAGTCCATAACCCAGTGCTCTATCGAACGAGGCATGCCCAAAGATAATAATCCCAATTAACTGAATGTACTCATTAGCAAGATACAAGCCTAAAAAGAACATCAACACCGCTACAGCTTTGTGATGAAAAAGGTTATAGGTGAAGGCTCCCGTTTTCGGGTTAAAGACATAACCCAGCATTCCGATATCCGGTAGTAATATTAAAACTAAAAACCACCACCAGGCAAAAGACAAAGTACTAAACAAATATATTGCCAGGCCCAGCATCAGGAGTTCTTCTATTTTGATACTATTTTTCATCAGGTATTATTTCATATAAAACAGGTTTGCTAGGAGCGGCATCATTTTCAAAGGGGGCTACCTGTAAATTTAAAAAATAAGTGCCATCTTTAACTTCATTGGGTACATATATAAATTCTGTGATGGTAGCATCATACCTTCTCAAGCCATCAAAATTCCAAAAAGCTTTATGTGCTAATAATTTTCCTTCATCTTTTTCTTTATCTACAGAGGGCAAATCGATTAATAAGTGCTTTACTCCTTTTTCTCTTAAAAATGTTGCAGCCTCCTCTTCCAGGTAAGGCGGATTGGTGTGCGCGTATTGCTTCGTTAATTTATCAGAATAGTTTGGGAGGGTTCTGATAACCACGGCATCCGGTCTTTTTCCGTGTAAGGCAACCTTTAATTGTTGGGCCGGAATTATAAAGTCATCCTCAATTTTTCCCGGTGCAACCGTTACCACTTCGGCCATGAAGAAATACTTTTTCAAGTGTTCATTAATCGAATGAAACTCATGTGTTATGTGTCCGAGGCACTCGGTATGTGTTCCATGAGCATGAGGTATAACGTTTATGGCGTTGAAGTTTGTGGAAGCTCCTTCAGAAACTGCACCTATAAAATCTCCATCCTGAACAGGTTGAATGGTGGGTGGCCCCACATACCAGGCATTTACATTTTCGCCCCCATTTTTAATGGGAATCGAAATGTCTATAGGGTTATTAAAATTTATAGGGTATTTTTTGTTTTTGTACTGAATTGTAGCTTTCAAGTTTATTTAGGTTTTTAGTGTTTACTGTAAATTTAAAAGAAATAAATCAGAAGCAATACCATCGGCTAAAAATTTCCCTTTGGCCGTCGTTTTCAAAACAGGCAAGGACGGGTTGGAATTATCGATCTCCAATAAACCCTCTTCTATATACTTCTGAGACTGCTGTATCAGGTATTCCAGATACTTTTCTCCAAAGCTCTCTTTAACTTTATTGAGTGACACCCCCCAAATGGTTCTTAAACCCGTCATTATGGTTTCATTAAATCGATCGACCGTTGACAGGGTTTCAACTTCAGATGGTAATATATTCTCCTGAAGGCTTTTAATGTATTTTGAATTATTGGCTACATTCCAACTTCTGTGAAGGCCATCATAACTATGCGCTGACGGACCGATACCAAGGTATTTCTTACCGAGCCAATAGGCAGAGTTGTTTTTACTAAAGTATCCTTCTTTCCCAAAATTAGACAACTCATAATGAATAAAGTCGTGCTCCTTTAGGGTATCTACCAGAAGTTGAAAATGTTGTTGAGCAATTTCATCATCGACTGGTTTAACAATTCCTTTTTCTATAAATTTTTCTAAAGCTGTTTTGGGTTCTACGGTTAAGGCATAACTCGAAATATGTGGAATATTAAAACTTAATGCTGTTTCGATATTTTGCATCCAGCCTTCATTGCTCATTCCCGGAATCCCGTAGATCAGGTCTATGGTGATATTATCAAAAATGGCTGTAGCTGCTTCAATACACTTTTTAGCCTCTTTGGCATTATGAGCGCGGTTCATCAATTTTAGGTCTTCCTCAAAAAATGATTGTATTCCAATACTCAAGCGATTGATTCCGATGCCTTTGTATGCTTCAAAAATAGTTTTCGACTGCTCTCCAACTAATGATGCTTCTGTTAGGTCATCAGGATTAGCTTCCAGCGTAATTTCGGGATCTGCAATCACCTTAAAATTTTCATAAACTGCGGCGATAAGGGATTTTAACTCTTGAACAGATAACAAGCTAGGTGTACCACCTCCAAAATATATGGTCTCTACAGGTTCATCCTGCAACTCGTTTTTACGCAATTGCATTTCTTTGACCAGTGCAATTACCAAATCATCTTTTTTCTTTAAGGAGGTCGAAAAATGAAAATCGCAGTAATGACAGGCCTGCTTACAAAAGGGAATATGTAAATAAATTCCAGCCATATTTAGTATTCAGTGTTGAGTATTCAGTGTTGAGCCTTATTATTTTGATGTTTTCACCCCAAATTTATGCAGGTTCAACATCGTGTAATTAATAAGCTTAATCACTTCATAACTTTCATTTATAAATTCATTATACAGATTTTCTGTTATATAATCACATCTAAATGAGAATTCTATCCAAACCTGAGTTTCAGAATTTTCTGCATCACTATCAGGGCATAAGTTTCCTCTTTAGGGAAAGCTTTGGTCTCTTCAAAAATTCTCATAGCCAATTCAAACTATTTCCTATACGAATAAAGATCTTGAAACTTCATGTTTAATCTTGGTTTTAGTGAGTTACTGCTACTGAATACTGCCAACCGCTATTTAATCTTATCCTGATTCTGCTTAACAAAAGACTCCCAACCGGAATAGCTTTTTGTTTGCTGGGTTTTTCCGGAATTAAAAAAATGACAAACAGCAGCTGCCAGACCATCAGTTGAATCTAAATTTTTAGGCAACTCTTTTATACTAAGTAAACTTTGAAGCATTCTTGCTACCTGCTCTTTACTTGCATTACCATTCCCGGTTATAGCCATTTTAATCTTCTTGGGTGAGTATTCTGTAACGGGCACCTGACGTGATAAACCCGCTGCCATGGCCACTCCCTGGGCTCTCCCTAATTTAAGCATCGATTGAACATTCTTACCAAAAAAAGGTGCTTCAATGGCTATTTCGTCAGGATGATGTGTATCGATTAGTTCGATCGTACGTTCAAAAATTAATTTTAGCTTTACGTAAGGGTCAGTATACTTTTTAAGCTGTAATTCATTCAACTGCAGTAAGGTCATTTTTTTATTAACGACCTTAATCAAACCAAAACCCATAATAGTGGTTCCGGGATCTATTCCTAATATGATCTTTTCTGTGTTCAAAATGTATAATATGAAGCGGTGTCCCTTTTCTACAAAGCTACACTAATCCGCCTTTAAAACAATAGGAAGTTTAATTTTGGTGCTCACCGGAATATCTCTTTTAATAGCAGGATATAATTTTGGCAATTGTTTTAAAGACTCATTGATAATACTATCGAGTTGTGGTATCTGTTTATTGATCACGTCTGTTTTCTCGATCCCCGTAATTTTAATGGTTCCGGTATTTGAGATCAACATATGGACCTTTACGGTATCATTCAGACTCTTATGAACCACTATGTGATTGTTTTGAAGGGTTTCAAAAACCTGATTCGTGAAGGTCGTCTGGAAACATCTTCGTTGCTGCGTTTTGTCAGCTGTTTCATCGCAGGCCTCAAAAAGAGGGTACTGATCTACTTCATTCCAGTTAATGCTTTGCATCTCTCTATTGACCAATTCTTCCTTGGAAGGCTTACCTCCAAAAATATCGCATGAGACACATAATACTATGAGTAAAAAAGCAGCTGTTAGACGCATGAAAATCAATTCTGTGACGAATTTACATAATTAATCTTTATCAATGAAAAATTACATTTTTTTCATCAATCAGCTGCAAGATGAATTTCGGCTTTTAATTCGGATATGCGTTTTTCTGCATGTACCCGATAACGTTTGCCAAACCTATGGCTTCCAAACTTATCCAGGTAGTTTTGATAGTATTTGATTTTCGTTTTTGGATCTTGATAATAATGATCACTTACAAAACAGATATTGTAATAAGTGATGTAATCATCAGGATTTTGTTCGTAGGTTAACCAATAGTAATCCAGGGCCTTTTTATAATCTCTTTTGGTTCTAAAGGAACTTGCTATAGCATGGTATTCTCTGGAGAGGTCTACTCTTTTCACCGTTATGGCTTCTTTAAAATAAACGATTGCGCTATCTGCCTGCTTTTCCTTTCTGTAAATATTTCCAATATTAAAATAAGCATCGCTATTGGCATTGTCGATGCCGATCGCTCCCAAATAACTGTCTATAGCCTCTTTATTTCGCCAGTCTTTTTCATAACAATGTCCTAAATACATAAAAATGTAGGTTTCCAAATAGCGTTGTTTGATAAGCTGTTCGAAATATGGAATTGCGCTGTTGTACTCCTGAAAATTATAATGAGCTAATGCCTTCAGGTTGAGTAATTGCGCATTTGTAGGAGCTACCTTCAGGCCTTTGTCTACCACGAAATGAACCGAATCCATATACTTTTTTTTAAGGTAATAAGCCCCTAATTCTTTAATGTTATTTATATGAGTGGTATCGAGATGAAAGGTTTTTTTAAAGCTGTCTTTGGCCTTATCACGTTTTCCCAAAGCCTCTACCGACAACCCATACCTATAATGGTTATCCGGATTCAATGAGTCTTTCTGTGTGAGTAGAAGGAAGGTGTTTTCGGCCTTTTCAAACTGTTTGGTTTTAAAATAAAGCTTTCCTAATTCTTTTTGCGGAAGCAACTTCTCCGGATTATTAGAAACAATACCTTCATATTGCAGGATCGCTTTATCCAGGTTTCCCAACGCGACGTATGCCTGGGCAATTTTTAACTGATTAGTATAAGATGGGTTTCGGGCATATAAATTAATGGCTTTGGTATAATGACCATTTTTAAAGAGGTTGTCAGCTTCATTGGAAACCGGGGCTTGCGCCCCGGCTACTAAAACCCAAAACATTACAATTAATCGAACAAAAGTTTTCATGAATTCAGATTACATTATAATCTTTAAAACATTATTATCAGCAATCTTTACTTCAGTATTTGGTAAACCTTTATATTGAAAAATCAGTTTTTGTCCTTTCTCTACCTTGATTGCAAAGTCACCATCATAATTAGTTACAGCTCCCTTGCTGGTACCTTCAATCACAATTGCCACGCCCGGTAGCCCTTTTCCATTATTAGATACATTACCCTTAACTATACCCGATTCCAATGAGGAATCGTACTCTTGGTAAACAGCACGAGCTCCTGCGTTAGGTTTTACCATTGAAGTTTGTTTATCTGACACCTTTGTAAATTTAGTTTGATCTGATAACCTAAAAACAATTGGATAAGCAAAAGTCACAGGCACGGCATTTCCATTATCATCTCTTCCTGGTTCAATTACCGGTAATGCATTAATGATTCTTTTGGCTTCAGCTTCTAATAACTCATGTGGCCCCCTGGTTCTCATTACCGTAGTAGATCCGTCAGGATTAATTTTAAACTGAACATACACTCTTCCTTGTACTCCTTGATCATGAGCTTTTTTAGGATAACGAAAATACTTTCTTACATGGGCATCGAGCTGGTCCTTAAAACACTGAAATTGTTCTTTTTCAATTATATCAATACAAGTTGGAAATGCCGGTTTTTGATAAGCTACGTTATAAGGCACCTCAGGTCCTCCATCTTGTTTATTCATGGGCTTATTTTCGCCAGGAGTAGGGGTGTCTAGACTAAAAGATATAGGATAAGCAAAACTTACAGGAACGACATTGTCGTTTTTATCTCTACCCGGATTCAGTTGTGGAAGCTTTTCAAAAATTCGTAGAGCCTCTCCTTCTAGTAATTTTGTTGGCCCTCTTAGGTTCAAGACGGTAATATTGCCACTTGTTTCAACTCTAAACTGAACATACACCCTCCCTTGCTCACCTTTTTCCTGAGCTTCTTCAGGATAACGGAAATTTTTTCGAATATGATTATCTAACTGTTCTTTAAAACTTTTAAATAGATCTTCATCATTTTCATAACCTTTAAAAGAAGGTTTTTGAGCTACAACTGTAAATGGAACATCCTCAGTATTCAGGACCGTATTCTCCGGTGTTGATTCTTCTTTAGCCTCTTTTTCACATGAAGTATAAACCAACATGCCTAATACCAAAGGTACCATTAGCAAATACTTTAATTGCCAGACTTTTCTAGATCTTGTTTTTTGTAACATAACGATTCGTTTTTTGATTAATGAATGATTAAAAAATTGATTGATGAATGATATATGTTCTGTATTGAACACTTGTTCCAATAACAGCTCATACGATTGTTTCTTTGATTTCTTTGCCGTGTGCGCATCGGCTATAAACTCATGCAACTCTGAAACTCGTGCCTGATAGATATAGATGAGTGGATTAAACCAAAATACGATGCGTAAGAGTTCGAACAGCATTAAGTCCCACGTATGCTTTTCTTTGATATGCACCAGCTCGTGTTCGATGATATGCTGATGATTCTTCTCTTTAATACTATCTCCGAGAAAAATATGCTTGAAAAAGGAAAAGGCGACTTCACTCTTGGTCAAGAGCACCTCAGTATATTCCTGATACCAGTGGATCTTTCCTTGTCGTTTTAATTGATATATCTTATATAACTTATATCCAAACCAAAGTACACTTAGCAAACTTCCTGCAAGCAACAACCACTGCCACCAGAATAAATCTGGCAACAAGGAGGCCTGTGCAGCCTGGCTCTCTGTAACCGTGGTTTCCGCTAAAACGATAACAGGTAATTGCATCGCATATGCCTGGGGCACTACTTCTTTAAAGGAATCCAACTGAATGAAAGGCAGTGCTAACGAAAGTAGTGGCGTGATAATTAAATACGCCCTGTTCCAGTTAAAAAAGGTTTCTTTCTTTAGCAACACATCGTATACTAATAGAAATAGCAATTGGAACGCTATGGTTTGGATAATGTAGTGTAACATGATTATTCGTCTTCTTTGTTCAACTCTTTTAAAATGGCTTCCATCTCTTTCAGGCTGATGTCATTCTTCTTGACAAAAAACGAAACCATACTTTTAAAGGAACCCTGAAAGTAATTGTCCATTAGCTTATTAAGCGATTGATTGCTGTACTCCTCTTTCTTTAACAGCGGATAATACACATACCCCTTCCCTTCTTTTTCATGCCCTACAAAGCCTTTGCTTTCCAGGATTCGAATAATCGTAGAAACTGTATTATAGGCGGGTTTTGGCTCCGGCAAATTCTCAATGA
>NZ_FPAG01000005.1:0-336477 GCF_900116365.1 Zhouia amylolytica
GCAGGAACCGTAAATGTAGGATCGGTAGAATCCTGTACAGTTATGATTTGATCTTGCTCCGTTGTATTTCCACAATCGTCAGTTAGCGTCCAGGTACGAGTTATAACAGAAGCATTAGCACAAGCCCCTGCAGCTACACTATCAGAATAAGTAGCATCCAAGGTAGTATCACAATTATCAGCTTCATCAGTAACATCACCTGTTAATGAAAGGTCCGTTTCATCGTCATCACACTCGATAGTGATATCGGCAGGAACCGTAAATGTAGGATCGGTAGTATCTTCAATCGTGAATGTAGTCTCATACCATGATGTATTATTACAATTATCTGTAGCATTAAAACGAATATGACGTACTAGAGTACCTCCACAGTTATCAGTAGTGCTTAAGACTACCCATGACCAGGAAACATCATCATCACAAGCATCGGTGGCAGTAGCACCTCCATTAGACATTAACCATGCATTATAAGCAGCGGTATTTCCACTACCATCACATTCAACAACTTCAGGACCACCACCGGTAATCACTGGTGGGATGGTATCATCAATGTTGATAAGTTGAGTGTCAAAAGCAGTGGCGCCACAATTATCTGTTATAGTAAATGTTCTGGTAACAACAATCGGACAAGTGCCACTAATTTCATCTTTATAAGTAATTAGTGCTACATTATCTTCAACGAAAGAACCTCCTTCTGCTGTATATTGAGCTTCTGTAATTGTTGCAGAAGTTGGGCTGTATGGTAACGCCGTTAAACCTCCGTTTGTAATGTCATCGGTGTCACAGCCTTCTACATCCTTATCAGTAGGTGCAGTAATAATCGGATCTGTGTTGTCTGAAACGTTGATTTCATAGGAGTTAGTATATTCACATCCTCTACTATCTGTAACAACTAAGTCATAAGTTCCAGCTTCTAGATCAATTAGGTCTTCATCTGATGAAGTAAACCCATTCGGTCCTGTCCAGTTATAAGAATATGTTTCGTCTCCACCTGAGGCGGTAATGCTAATACTTCCGTCAGCATTGCCAGAGCATAATACATTTGATTTGCTATCTAAAATTGCAGAAACTGAAGGATAAACAGTAACAGTGTATGTTTGGGTATCTACTAAACCATCAAAGTCCGTAATGGTTAAGGTTACGGTATAATCTCCTGTACTTCCATAGATATGAGACGGAGAATCTTCAATTGATGTATTTCCATCTCCAAAATTCCAACTATATGTATAATCTTCATCATTTTCACCTCCGGTAGTTAAATCTGTAAAGTCAACTTGCAAAGAATTACAAGGATTTATATAGCTGAAATTTGCAACTAAAGGAGCATCGACCTCAAAACCAGGAACATCATTGAAACATTTACCTTTACTATTTGCAGGGCCACATGGATCTGCGGTTGTTTCCCAATTTAACAGTATATTGGTTACTTCTATTTTATCACCGCAGGTATAATCAATTTGAAATAGTTGAATTGAAGTATTGGTAGGTATTACCTGTTGATTATAAAAGCAATCATTATAATTATTAATAGTTACTAT
Source organism: Zhouia amylolytica (assembly GCF_900116365.1). Classification (GTDB taxonomy): domain Bacteria; phylum Bacteroidota; class Bacteroidia; order Flavobacteriales; family Flavobacteriaceae; genus Zhouia; species Zhouia amylolytica. The sequence goes on from NZ_FPAG01000005.1 coordinate 1,539, forward strand.
ATCATTAATCTCTAGGTTGAATTGGACGTTTAAAGAGTAACGATCTGCATTCGTGTTTTTTGTGAATGAGGCATACAAATAAGCTGATTGCGGTGTTCCAGGTGTGCAGGTTGTAGTAATAGGATTGCCGTTAATATCTCCAATATAGAAATTATTAACAGTAAAATCATTAGAATTACAACCACCTTGCGAGTACCCAATTCCAATATTCACCAACAGCATAAAGGCCAACAATAACAATTTGTTGACAACATTATACTTTGGCATTTTTGAGAGTAGAAATTTTTTCAAATCCATCGTTTTTAGGTTATATCTAAAACATGAAAATGTAGGGTCGATACGGAGTTATCCCATACCAACATCAAAGCCTTAGCTTATGCTACACTTCTTCTGCTTATCGTAAAATTTTCAGGTAAATAAAAAAGTTGCGGTATGATACCGTGTCGATCATCGTTCGTAGTCTTATGAACTACATCATCTGAATGGATGTTTGTACTCGAATAGTACAAGAGTTTAGAGTAAAAATGTTTCATGGGCCTAATAATTTTAAATTTCTTTGCCCACAGCAACATGCTAGCTATCAATCAATGTTTGTATGGGTCACTAGCAAAAAATATTAAAGTGTTGTATCTTTAATACCAGGTTAAGTTAAGATGATTTGAATTTGGGATTCAGGAATTATCCTAGCACAAAGGAAGATTTAAACGCCACTCAACACAAAAATAAATGTTAAAATACCTGCTTTTGTCGATAAGCGTACACCCCAAAACACTTCATCGGTAAAAGCGGTTATTTTAACGACTCGAAAAATATGAAAAAGCTAGTTTTAATGCGTCATGGGAAATCATCGTGGGAATACGATGTTGAAGATATCGAACGACCACTTAAAAAAAGAGGGATGAAAGACACGCAACGGGTGGCAAATCAATATGTTAAATTGGAAGGCCTTCCTCAGCATATTTTTTCAAGTCCGGCGAATCGTGCATTATCAACTTGCAAGCTTTTCATGGAAACTGCTGATGTGCCGAAAAAGAAACTTACCGTTGTCGATAAACTTTATGATTTTGGAGGAAATTCGGTAATCAGTTATATCAAATCCCTCGATAAATCATTAGATCATATTATGATCTTTGGTCATAACCATGCTTTTACTTCCATCGCTAATATTTTTGGAAATCGCTTTATCGATAACCTACCCACCGCGGGCTTGGTGGTACTTAAATTTGATGTCGATTCCTGGAAGGATATCGATAAAGGAACCACCGAACTCCTTATTATCCCTAAAAAACTTAGAAAATAAAAATAAGAATTGTTGGATGATGTGGGATAATATTTTTAGTCTATAACTTAGATCATTATTGCTTGTTTCGTTTTTTAAATCCTTTCAGAAGTAAATATGTTCTTTTTTTCATTGCCAAATGCTTTGCATTCATGAATACCATATAAAACAGTAATTATTACATGAATAAAAAAAGAACCAAAAAAGTCTAGCCTTGTCTTTTCGACGACCTCATTGAAGTTCGAATGTTAAATTAAACGAACTCGCCCCGCTAGGGCGTGACTCAAACAGCGTTTAATTCTTAACACATTTCTTACTTATGAGGTGCCCGCCTGCAAAGGACTATGGCGGGTTTGGGATATGGTTTACTCTTGAAACCTCATAACAACGTAACATGATAACAGTGTAACTCCATAACACCATAACAACGTTAAGTAAAAAACTTTAGTTCAAAATTTTCACATTTAAAACTCTGCCTTTAGTTTGTGGTATATCTGTTTGATATATTATTGTATAGTTATTTTTCTAGATAGAATGGTATTCCCGTCGGCAGTATAAATGGATTTAATCCGTTAAAAATGGTTGAAGCCTTGGAGGCCATTTAGGATTAAATTCATGGTTTTGCGATAGCAGGGCCGAACGTCCCGAATATCGGAAAAAAGGTATTGTGTGCCTTTTTATTGAAGGAGCCAGCTGGCGTCTGGAAGAATGGTGCGATAGCAAAAATACCTCTCGACGGGCATCCTTTCTTTTGGTTCGTTTTCTTTGGATGAGCAAAGAAAATGAATGAAGTGAAAAAGGGATTAAACTTTAATAATATTCCCACCGCGGGCTTGGTAGTCCTGAAATTTGATGTCGATTCCTGGAAAGATATCGATAAAGGAACCACCGAACTCCTTATCATCCCTAAAAAGCTCAGAAAGTAGTTGTCAAAAACGGAATTAATCACTTTGACGTCATTGCGAGGAAGGCAAGGCCTGACGAAGTAATCTTTTCAAATGGAGTAAGATCCTATTCAAGAGACTGCCACACTTTTGTCCAGACTCGCAGTGAAGAAACAACATAACATCTTAACTCCATAACTCCATAACCCCATAACTTCATAACATCTTAATGCTATAACCCCATAACTCCATAACCCCATAACTCCATAACCCCATAACCCCATAACACCATAACAACATCACAGCACTACTTATTCCTGTATGCACGAGGCGATAACCCGATATATTTTTTAAATACCCTCGAAAAATATAACTGATCCTGAAATCCGGTCTTAAGACTAATTTCTTTTATGCTTAAATCGGTATAGCTAAGAAATTCACAGGCCTTCTGAATCTTCTTTAAATTAAAATAATACATTAACGAATGACCTGTAGCTTGTTTGAAGTAATTGAACAGGTGCGAACGGGAGTAATTAAATGCTTTCGCAATATCTTCGGCAGTTAAAGGCTGATCAATATTAGCCATTAAAAAATCAACAATATCATTTCTTAAATTTTGTCCCTGTTCTAACGCCACACCTTTTATGTGATCGAAAAAGATAAAATCAGAAACAAACTTATAAGTAAGGATACATGCATACCTTAATTGTGCTTCAGAAAAATTAGTGTCTGCCAAACTAAATAGTTGTTCAAACAGATCAACGCTTTTCATTTGATAACCCACATGAAAAGCCTTATTGACTCTTTCTTCATGAGTACGTAACAAGGAATCTGAAGAAGAACCATTAAAATGAAGCCAGTAGATACTCCAGGGTTTTTTAATATCAGCTCCGTAACGATGGGGGATGTTTTTAGGAATTATAAAATACATACCCGGATGGATCTCGTGATGGGTGTCATTTAACTCAATCCAACCACTACCTGAAGTACAATAAATAAAGATATGTTCTTCAGATCCCTTTTTGCGATATCTTTGGTGGTAATGAGCGTTTGGGTAATACCCCAAATCCCCAAAATGAAAGGGACTACTAACGGCATCCGTTTGCAACCATTTTTTAAGTTTTTTGGGCATGGCTACGATCTGTTGCCCAGGAAAACCTTCTTTTATAGTAATATTGTCCATATTTACCCTTTTCTTATCTATATCAAAATTAACAATAAAACCTACTTTTATAATCTCAAAAAGGGATATAATAATTTTTTAGTTTTATGTGTCTCTTATTTTATAGCATATAAATATCTATATTTTTAATAATATAAGTCTAATGAACCAGTTTAAATACAATAATAGATACTTACTCTCCATCGTTTTTATTTCCGCCCTGGGCGGCTTTTTATTCGGTTATGATTGGGTTGTAATCGGAGGGGCCAAACCCTTTTATGAAGTATATTTTAATATAGTAGATTTTCCTTCGCTACAAGGATGGGGAATGAGTAGTGCCCTGGTAGGGTGTGTCTTTGGAGCAATGGTCTCCGGAGTTATTTCAGATCGATTGGGTAGAAAGAAACCTTTACAGATTGCTGCTGTTTTATTTCTGTTATCCGCATTAGGAACGGGATGGGCTCATAATTTTAATTTCTTTATAATTTACAGAATTATCGGGGGGGTGGGAATTGGTATTGCATCAACCCTTTCACCGTTATATATCGCAGAAGTTTCCCCGGCTAAATACAGAGGACGATTTGTAGCCATTAATCAACTTACGATCGTTATTGGGATCCTGGCGGCACAAATTGTAAACTGGATCATAGCGAAAAATGAAATCAGTGATCAGGCAATGCTTTGGAATCAGCAGACAGGCTGGAGAATTATGTTTTGGGCTGAACTGGTGCCTGCTATGTTGTTTTTTGGCTTTCTTTTTATGGTGCCCGAAACTCCACGGTTTTTAGTAAAGTCCAACTTCACCGAAAAGGCTCTGAAAGTATTGAAAAAAATAGGAAATGAAGCCTATGCGGCTAAAGAACTGGCATTAATAAAAGGTACGCTGCAAACCGATCATAAATCTGTAGGTATCAAGAAAAAGGAACTCAAAAAACTCTACCCTATTCTTATTGTAGGCATCGTACTATCCGTATTCCAGCAATGGTGCGGAATTAATATCATCTTCAACTATGCCGATGAGATTTTTACCACCGCTGGCTATAGTGTAGGGGATATGCTATTTAATATTGTGATCACCGGTAGCATCAACCTGATTTTCACCTTTGTTGCCATGGGGACTGTAGATAGTTGGGGAAGAAGAAAACTAATGCTGTTTGGTGCCCTCGGATTGGCCGTTGTGTATGTTGCCTTGGGTGCAGCGTATTATTTTAATTTTCAAGGCTGGCCAATATTACTGTTAGTGCTCATCGCCATCGCTATCTATGCCATGACCCTGGCTCCGGTTACCTGGGTGGTCATTTCAGAAATTTTCCCTAACCGCATCAGGGGAGTAGCCATGTCTGTAGCTACCTTTTCCCTGTGGACAGCTTCCTTTGTGTTAACCTATACCTTCCCGCTTTTAAACGCATTCCTCGGAGCCTCCGGAACCTTTTGGTGCTATAGTGGTATCTGTATCTTGGGATTTATATTCATCTATAAAAAATTACCGGATACAAAAGGAAAATCACTCGAAGAAATTGAAGAAGAATTGATAAATAATTAAAGAGACCTATGTTTTTTAAACCGATAAAAATAGCCGTATTACTTAGTTTGACGTTCATGGCATGCAGTGAAAAAATGCCGGTAAAAGACGACCGTCCTAATATTCTTCTGATCATTACCGACGATCAGGGGTATGCAGATTATAGCGCCTATGATGGAGCTCCCGATGCCATAACCCCTCATATGGATCAAATTGCTCAAAAGGGGATCCGTTTTACCGATGGATACGCAACCGCACCTGTTTGTAATGCTTCGCGTCAGGGAATTATAACAGGAGCCTATCAGGAGCGATGGGGAACCTATTATTATGGCGGTAAGATCTTTTCTGAAAGTCAATATACCATCCCTGAATTATTAGGAAAGCAGGGGTATCGATGCGTTAAAATCGGAAAGACACATTATGCTGATATACTGGATAATAATGCTAAGATTAAAAATCCGCTGGAGTATCGTGAATTCCCATTGAACCATGGTTATGAAGAATTCTTAGGCTTCTGTGCACATCGTCACGATTATTTTAAACTAAAAGCCTCCGACGATTGGGTAGAAAACCCTGACGATGATAGGATGTCACAGTTCGGCCCGCTATGGAGAAATAAAGAAAAGGAAGATTTTAACGGGTATACTACCGATATATTTGGAGACGAAGCCGTAAGGCAAATAGAAAAGAAAGACAAAAGACCTTTCTTTATGGAGCTATCCTTTAATGCGGTCCACCATCCAATTTATCAGGCGCCCGATAAGTATCTTAAGCAATTCGGCGTCGAAAAGTTTCCTGAATGGAATCCGGAAGAAGAATCGTTTTTAGATTACCATGCACGCACATGCTGGCGCATGGAAGAGGATCCTGATGGTCGTAAACGATACCTGGCGAATTTAGCCTGTTTAGATGATAATATAGGGAAAGTACTGCAGGCGCTTGATAGAACGGGAAAACTTGAGAACACCCTGATATTTTTTATTTCCGATAATGGAGGTTCTCAAAATACCTATGCCGATAATGGTGCCTTAAACGGACATAAATATATTCTTAGGGAAGGAGGCATCCGTACCCCTTTTACCATGAGTTGGCCAAAAAGAATAAAAAGCAATCAGGTTATTAGTACGCCGGTTTCACACATGGATATTATGCCTACTTGTTTGGCAGCAGCTGGTTCGATAGCCACAGATAGCCTCATATTCGACGGGAAAAATCTTTTTGATTTAACGGAATCCAAACCTCAGGTATTTCACGAAACCCTGGTTTGGGATACCGGTAATGAATGGGCCATTCGCAAGGGTGATTGGAAATTACATGTCGTAAAAAAGGACAATCATTTCAGAAGTATCCACCTCGATAAAGGAACCTACCTGTATAATTTAAAAAATGACCTTGGAGAGACCACCAATCTCGCAGCCGAGCACCCTGAAAAAATAAAGGAACTCACAGCCAATTATCAAGATTGGAAAGAAGAAATATCTCAAAAATAGTGCATAGTTGATCTTAAAATCAACCAAAGAATTTAATACCAATAGCTACAATTAATTATGAGTAAGGTTAAAGCCTGGAAAGATGTTGTAATAATACCTACCTATGAAGTAGGGGTGCCAGAAAAATATCCGGTTTTTTTAGATAAACGAGTATATCAAGCCAGTAGTGGTGTAGTATACCCAAATCCGGTGATCGAATCTATAAGTGACGAAAAAACCTTCAAAGAGTGGGAGGTGGTGTTTATCGAAAATGATTATGTGAAAATAATGATCATTCCAGCCCTTGGAGGAAGAATTCAAATGGCTTATGATAAAGTAAGAGAACGCCATTTTGTATATTATAATCAAGTGATTAAGCCTGCATTAGTAGGCTTAACGGGGCCGTGGATTTCAGGAGGTATTGAGTTTAACTGGCCTCAACACCACCGTCCGAGCACTTATGATCCCACCGACTTTAATATAGAAGAAAATAAAGATGGCAGTATCACCGTATGGGTAAGTGAACTGGAACGCATGTTCAGAACCAAAGGGATGGCTGGTTTTACCTTATACCCCGATAAAGCATACCTGGAAATAAAAGCACAGCTGTATAATCGCACGCCTCATCCGCAAACCTTTTTATGGTGGGCCAACCCGGCAGTTGCAGTAAACGATCATTACCAGTCAGTATTTCCACCCGATGTGCATGCCGTTTTTGACCATGGTAAACGTGATGTTTCAGAATTTCCTATTGCTAAAGGGGAATACTATAAGGTGGATTATGCGCCTGGTACAGACATTTCAAAATATAAAAATATCCCGGTACCCACGTCTTACATGGCTATTACCTCCAAGTACGATTTTGTGGGTGGGTACGAGAATGATACCAAAGGAGGTTTATTACATATAGCCGATCACCACATATCACCAGGAAAAAAACAGTGGACCTGGGGAAATGGCGATTTCGGACATGCATGGGATAGGAACCTAACCGATGAAGACGGCCCCTATATCGAGCTTATGTGCGGTGTTTATACCGATAATCAACCCGATTTTTCATGGTTACATCCCTATGAAGAAAAAAGCTTTAAGCAATACTTCATGCCATATTACAATGTGGGAGTTGTTAAAAATGCCACCAAAGAAGCGCTGCTGAATCTGGAGCATAAGGATTCAGAAGCCTTGCTGAAAATTCATGTGACTTCCGTATATAAGAATAGTAGCGTTATCCTGCGCAATTCTGAATCTATACTGTTTGAAGAAACCTTAGAATTGAGTCCGCAAAATGGCTTTGAAAAAAGTATCCCCCTGGGTAATTCAGCCTATGAAACACTTACGGCTACCTTATATGATGCAAAAGGAAAAGTATTGGTTTCATGGTCGCCGGAGGTGCATACAAATGTTGATATTCCCGAACCGGCCAAAGCAGCGAAACAACCTGAAGAAATTAAGAGCATCGAGCAGTTATACTTACGTGGATTACACCTCGAACAATACCGCCATGCTACTTATGACCCAACTAAGTATTACCTCGAAGCCCTTGCTCGTGAACCGGGAGATGTACGATGTAATAATGCCATGGGGTTATGGAATCTTAAACACGCCAAATTCAAAGAAGCATTAACGTATTTCGACAAGGCCATAGAAACCTTAACCGAGCGCAACCCAAATCCATACGATGGGGAACCTTATTTTAATAAAGGACTCGCACTAAAATTCCTGGGAAAAAAGGAAGAGGCTTATGCAGCCTTTTTTAAAGCCTGTTGGAATGCCGCCTGGCAAGATGCAGGATATTTTAACCTGGCGCAAATAGATTGTTCAAATGGCAATCTTGAAAAGGCGCTGGAATTGGTTGGTAAAGCACTTATTAAAAATTGGCACAACCACAAAGCAAGGCATTTAAAAGTACTTCTGTTAAGAAAAATGGGGCAAAACGAAGAAGCCATGCAGTTAGTCAATGAATCCCTGGCGATCGACAACTTTAATTTTGGCATACACTATGAGAAATACTTGTTAAGTGGGAAGCAGGAAGACTTGATAACCTTCAAAGAATTAATACGCGATAATCCACATAATTATATCGAGTATTCTTTAGACTACGCTCAGGCAGGACAGTTTGAAGAAGCTATAGCTCTTTTGGATGTTCACGTCGACGGAAAAGATGCCGTTTACCCTATGATAGCCTATTTTTCAGGATGGTACCTTGAACAGCAAGGACAATTAGAACAAGCATTAAAACAGTATCAAAAAGCATCCATGATGCCTGGGGATTATTGTTTTCCAAATCGTTTAGAAGAAGTTGTTGTGTTGCAATCGGCCATACGACAAAATACATCCGATGCTCAGGCTCCTTATTATCTGGGGAATTTCTGGTATGCATTTAAACAATATAAAGAGGCTCAAAGTTGTTGGGAGCTTTCCGTTAAATTAAGCGATGATAATCCAATTTGTCATCGAAACCTGGCTTTGTTGTATTTTAATAAAACCGACCAGAGGGACTTGGCAAGAACCCATTTAGAACGTGCCTTCGAATTAGATAATCGGGAAGCCAGACTGTTAATGGAGTTGGATCAATTGTATAAAAAATTAAATGTACCGGTAAAGGATCGTCTGCAACTGTTATCTTCTAATTTCGAATTAACTGAAATGAGAGACGATTTATACCTGGAGTGGATTACCTTAAATAATTTCAAAGGAGATTATGAGAAGGCTTTTGCTGATATTAAATCGCGTCAATTTCATCCATGGGAAGGAGGAGAAGGTAAAGTGCCTTTTCAGCACATTACCATACACGTTGAACTCGCTAAGGAGTCCATAAAGCGGGGAGGATACGATGAGGCTGTATCTTTCCTTGAGGCAGCTCAGGTATATCCCTATAACCTTGGCGAAGGAAAACTGTTCGGAGCTCAGGAGAATGATATTTTTTATTGGCTGGGATGTGCCTATGAGAAATTGGGAGAACTAACCAAAGCTGAACAATACTGGACTAAAGCATCAAAAGGATTAAGTGACCCGAGTCCGGCGATGTTCTATAACGATCAACAGCCCGATAAGATTTTTTATCAAGGCCTGGCATTATTAAAATTAGGTGATAAACAGGAGGCAAACCGCAGATTTAAGAATCTGATTTCGTATGGTGAAATGCATATGGATGATGATGTTAAATTAGACTATTTTGCCATCTCTCTTCCAGACCTTTTAATTTGGGAAGAGGACCTGAGTAAACGAAATCAAATTCATTGTTACTATTTGATCGGGTTAGGTCAATTAGGACTGGGTAATTATAAACTGGCTGAAGCAGCATTAAATAAGGCTTTAAACTTCGACCGTTATCATATGCCAGCCCATATCCATCTTAATATGGTTCACGATAATATTCAAAAAACAGACGTAGAAAAATAATTAGATTAAGTATGTTTAAAAACATTGTTTTATTCACAGTATTAGTATGCAATCTGACATTTCTGCAAGCTCAGGAAAATGTGCTCGACCTTTCAGGTGACTGGCATGTCAGCCTGAGTGAAGAGCGGCCGGAGATTGAAAATACAACCGATTATAAAAAGGAAGGGATAATCAGATTGCCTTCCTCATTAACACAACAAGGCTATGGTCTGAAAACGAAAGGGTCCGATTTTGGAGTGCTGACTCCAACCCATAAATATTTGGGTGTAGCCACCTTCGAACGAAGCATCGAGATTCCCAAAGATTGGAAGAACAAGGAGTTTCAGATTTTTTTAGAACGGGTGCTTTGGCAGTCGAAAGTATATGTGGATGGAGTGGAGTTAAGCACTCAGGATGCCCTTGGGACACCGCATATTCATAACATAGGAATACTTACTCCAGGGAAACACCAACTTAAAATAGAGGTTAATAATGATATGATCCATAATATCGGAGATAAAGGACATGCCTATGGTGCCTATACTCAAAGCATCTGGAATGGAATTGTAGGAAGAATGGAACTCATGGCACACGACCCTACTCATATCACTGCACTCCGCACATATCCCTTGCTGGAGAGTGATCAGTTACGTGTAGAATTGGATATCACGGCAGCCAGAAAAGAAAAAGGGAAACTGTTTATAGATATCAGTGAGTTAGGCCATAAAGATGTGGTTAAATCTTTAGAGGTATCCTATAAACTGGAAGAAGGAAGCCATAAAAAAGAAGTGGTGCTTGATTTAAATGGAGCACTTAAAAAATGGAATGAATTTGACCCCACGGTCTATATACTAAATGCCTGCCTTAAAACAAAAAGGTTTGATGACAGCCGGGAAACTGAATTTGGATACCTTAAAATAGGCCATAACGGAACCAATATTCTTATTAATGATACTCCGGTTTTTTTACGAGGAAACCTCGATTGTGTACACTTTCCGCAAACAGGCTATCCGTCAGCCAAAGTAGAAGATTGGGAGCGCATATTTAAAATATATAAAGATTACGGACTGAATCATGCAAGGTTTCATTCCTGGTGTCCGCCGGAAGTAGCTTTTAAAGCAGCCAACCGGGTAGGGATTTATTTGCAGGCAGAGGCCTCAATTTGGATAGATTGGTGGATGAGTGTGGATAATACAGACCGCGGACGTCCTGAAATGAATACCAAAGGGTTCCCACAAGGACTGGGGAAAGACCCGAAACGCGATCAGTTTGTAATCGAAGAAATGAATCGCGTAGTCGATTATTATGGAAACCACCCGTCCTTTACCATGTTTTGTATTGGTAATGAGTTGGGTAACTCCGATTTTGATGTGATGAAAACGTGGGTGAAGGATTTGAAAGAAAAAGATAACCGACGACTGTATTCAGTTTCAACAGCCAGAAAGATTACGGAGGTAGACGACTATATGGCTACCCATTACATACAAAAAGTAGGTAGAACAAGAGGGTTGAATGGACCTCATACGGATTGGGATTTTGAGAAAGTATATAGCCAAATGGATATTCCTATCATTGCTCATGAAATAGGACAATGGCCGGTATATCCGTCCTGGAGTGAAATAGATACTTATAAAGGTGTTTTGAAGGCCAGAAACTTTCAAGAGTTTAAGGCAATGGCTGAAAAAAATGGAATAGCCGATCAGGCAGATGATTTTAAAATGGCTTCCGGAGCCCTGAATCAAATCATGTATAAATATGAAACGGAATCATTCTTAAGAACAAAAAGCTGCGCAGGAGTACAGTTGTTGAGCATGCAGGATTATCAGGGACAAGGCGAAGCTTTAATCGGTTGGTTGGATGCGAATTGGAATAGTAAGGGGATAACAACACCTCAAAAGTTCAAAGAACATTTCAATGAAACGGTACCCTTGCTGCGCATGAAAAAGATGGTGTGGACCTCTAATGAAACCTTTGAAGGCGCTATTCAATTATCGCACTATGGACAGTTTCCAATAAAAGAAGGACACCTTGTTGCTAATATAACAACAGCATCGGGCAAGCTTCTGAAAACCAAAGAGTGGAAGTTAGAAGACCTTGAAATAGGAAGCCTTACAGATGTCGGTAACCTATCTATGTCTTTAAAAAATATAAACAAACCACAACAACTTAACATTGCAGTAAGTCTGAAAGGAACAGCGTTTAAAAATGAATGGGATATATGGGTGTATCCTCCTGAGGTACCGGAAGCAGACCATAAAGAAGTTATTGTTTCACAAATGCTGGATGATGAAACTCTGGAAGCCCTGAAGAAAGGAAAGGACGTTTTGTTAATTGCCAATAATTTGGGTACCGACGCTACCAGTGTCGATCTGTCTTTCTATCCGCTTTACTGGTCTTTAACTTTTTTCCCCGGACAAGGTAAAACAAGTATTGGTCTGCTATTGAAAGATAAGCACCCTGCATTTAAGGAATTTGTGACCGATTTTCATAGTGATTGGCAGTGGGAAACCATTATGAATGGATCTAAAGGATTTATCCTGAATGATACTCCAAAAACATATAAACCTATAGCACAGGTAGTGGACGATTTTCATAGAAACAATAAAGAAGGTGCTATTTTTGAATTTAAAGTAGGGAAAGGTAATTTACTGGTATGTGGATTTAATGTAGCAAACAGCGAATTACCGGTGGCAAAACAACTTTTATATAGCCTCAAATCTTATGTTGCATCGGACGACTTTAAGCCAGCAACCGCTATTGAAGAAATTGCATTGAAAGAACTATTTCCTTTTATCCCGGAAGCAGATGATGTAGCTGTAAAGGGAGCATTCAAGAATGCTGTTCTTCAGGTTAATGCAGCCGAAAATTTAAAGGCTTTGAATGAAAGTGTAGCCTGGGAAATAGTTAACGATGAGATTCTGGTTCAAAAGGAGGTGTCTTATAATGTAAAAGCCGATGGATCCTGGAAAGATGATGAAGGAACAGCCTGGCACGGAAAAGAAATTACAGTTACCTTAAAATGCCCTGAAGGGATGTTAGGTAGTTTTTATGTGCTGTTTGATGATTGGAATAAGCAGGGCCGTGAAGGGATCCTGGAGTTTGAAGGCCGTAAAGTACAGTTAGGAGCTCATAGTGCTAATGGAGGTCAATGGGTAAAGTTTCATGTAATGAGAGAAGATAGTAATGATGGAAAACTGATTTTAAAGGCAAAAGCAACCAAAAGTAACAATCTGATGATTCGTGAAATAGTACTGGAAAAGGAATAATAGTATTTCGAAATACTTTATGATGGATAACATGCCCGTGCAAAACTATGTTTCGCACGGGTTTTGTTTTTATGTAAGATTAGAGCATCATTCGTAAGGTTATAATTGGAGGACAAAGCCCGACGAAGTAATCTTTTCAATTGGAACACGAACCTATACGAGAGACTGCTATGCTTTTACAAAGCTCCTACCGACGAAACATCATAACATCTTAACCCCATAACAGCACAACAAATAAATCACTCCCCCTCCAAATCTGAAATACGTTTTTCTAAAAACAACTTTAACTCTTTTAAGGTTGCATTACTTTCTTTCAATGCTTCATTAGCCTCTTTTAATGCTGCAATCCGTTCCTCTAAAACAGTTATTTTTTCCCGCAATTGATATTCAGACGAATCTTCAGCAATAGGATGTAGATCATCCGGAGTTTGAGGTTTAAACATGGGACCTTTCCCCATAAGAATCCACGAAGGATTGTAATTGGGATAATTTTCAACCAGCGCTGCGAGCCATTTGGTTTGAATGTCAGTTTTATTTTTCAGAGCTCTGGAAAGCACTCCCTTACTCGCACCTATCTGCTTCTCAAGCGCAGAGATCGTAATCCCTTCGTTTTGAGCAATCAAACCGAAAACTGTTAAAATTGTACTCATACAGTGAAATTAATCAACATTTACCCATTATAGGTGAAAATTATCATTTATATTTGCTTATAAATACATCAATAAAACGATAATAAATCTACAAAAAAATAAAGAAATAGCAGTGGTATTTGTGAAGATAAAGATTACAATATGTGCTATAGCTTAAAATAGTAGAAGGAAATAATATAAGATAATGGTTATGGGAATGACGTTTTAGCATTTATTCATTCCGGTTTTTAATAATTCTAAGCCAATCCTTTTGGCATTTGTCCCATAACAGACGATTACATTTTTTATGGTATCCGGCCATACAACGATTCACATCTTATTAAATAAGGTTTACGATCCTTAATGTGTTTCATTGAGTAATACATCTGTATAGTTGCTCATCTAAACCTCTTAAAAATCAGGGTATAAATTTATTTCGTGATCGTAACCTATGGTATAAAAGCACCCCGAAATAGAGGGGTCGCATGCTTAAAAATAAATAGAATCATAAATAAAAAGGAAACCATGGAAAATCAAATCGTCAGCAAAATCACCGGTCTACTCGAGGTACAATGCATTTATCTATCTGAATTAATAATAAGAAAGGCCCGCCGGCCTTTGTACGTGATTATCCTTGCGGGAAACTGCTCCTCCTTAACCCGGGAACTGGCCACTATGGTGGCTAAAATATTTCAGGAAGGAACCACAGCTTTATATCGAATATTCTCTTTGGAATATGCCAGTCAGCAACTAAAAGATCACAATCTCTTTTTTATGGAGCATTGTAGGTCCGAATGTCTTAAATTTTCCAGTTCTGGAGAAAAGTCAGGGATTGTAGCATATGCAATGACCCAATATGCTTTTGAGAACCAATTGAAAAGGCATCAAGGAGAAAGTAATAAAATTGAAGCTTTTAAAAGTGGTGCCGAATTTTTTCGGAAAAATCAAAACCATGCGCAGGCTGCTTTTATGTATCATCAGTATATAGAACTTTGGTATCGCTATTTGGCCCTTTCCTTTATGGGCAAGGAGCGTAAAAGTCATAGTATAAAAGAACTTCAGGTTTATTTGAAAGCCTTTATACCTGAATTAGGAACTCTTTTTAATAGTGATACGGAAGAAGATCAGATAGTGTTAAAGCTCTTAGATGAAGCTTATGTTTCCGTACGCTATAAGAGTAATTATCACGTAAGCCAAGATCAGTTAATAGCCATCCAACGCAAGGCCAATACCTTACATGAGTTGGCCAATGAATTATTTCAGGAGGGCCAGGACAGGTGTCTTGGTTTTCTCGAAAATCAAGTTCATGAATCAGATTTTAAATCAAGGAATGTATTGGAAGATCGAAACTTTTTGAAAACGATTAAATCCTTGGTTAAAGAACATTATCACATGCTTGATCCCCATCCACATCGCAATGAATTATTTCGGTTCCGGGTAAATACAAAAGGTTACCTCGAGACTTCCTTTATGATCGCCAGTTTACTCAAGGTTTGTGCCTTGGCTTTAGACGGGCAAGACGATACGAATATCATGGTAAATAATGCAGGAGGTGATGTCAAAGAGGTGCTGACCCTCATATTGAATCTCATGCCTTACGAAGAAATGAGATTTCTCGACAAGATGCGATCCGTAATAAAGGAGGAGAAAGTTAAATAATATTAAAAAATTGCAATAATAATATAAATAGTCATTTTATGAATACGAACGAAGAACAGCTGATTAAGGACTTAAAGCGGCATGCCAAAGACCATACTCCTACCTTGCAACCCCATTCCTTTTTTAATGACCGATTTCAGGTAACCTGTTTTTATGTGAAAAACCATGAGGACTTGCTATTATCCGTTAGATCATTATTATACCTCTGTAAACGAATCTTGGATCCGGAAGATGATATGGAGAAAGCACCAGAATGGATCGAAAAGGATTATATACGCCAGGCACTATCCATAGCCAATCGTTTAATGCCCTTGGGAGATGAAGCCTTATTGGATCATATAAATAGTTTTTATCAAAAAGAAAATTAATCCTTAAATCTTAATAATATGATATTCTACCGTAATTAAGAGGAGGACCATAGCGCTATGGAGTAATCGCATTACCGTATGTGGATCTTTTTCAAGAGATTCCCACGCATTTTCAAGGCTCGCATAGGCATAACTGCATATCTGGATTACAGGACTGCAAAAAAAGTCACTTGTAGCCATTATTGCACCTTTTTGCCGCCATGTTTAAAACGATCTATTTCTTATTAAAATGTTTATTTAAAGGGTGTTTGGACTTTAAATCTACCTGGAAAAACCCTCATTTTAGGGTGGTTTCCTTAATAGTTCAAGCATAGTTGAAGTATGGATAAAGTATGGATAAAGTATGAGTAGGTTTATATATGTTTAAATAGATACAAAAAGTTTCACATCACTTCCTCAAAAAACACGTGATAAATACCAAATCAAACTTTGTTCATCAACATTAATCTGTTAACTTTAATGCGCAATAGATTTTCTAGGGCATTATCCTGTTAATAGATCAATCCAACTAACAATATCAAGTCATAGATAGAATTCACTTATTATATATGAATACAGTACAGAAACAATATGTAAACCGGGAAATAAGCTGGTTGCAATTCAATGCGCGCGTACTGCAAGAGGCTGCTGATGAGTCTGTTCCTTTAATTGACAGACTTCGTTTTGTAGGTATATTTTCCAATAATCTCGATGAGTTTTTTAAAGTTCGTTATGCTACGGTAAAACGAATCGCCCAAGCCGGTAAAACAGGTAAGAGCGTATTGGGTGGAGCAAACGCCAAGGAACTCCTGGATGAAATCACTCAGATAGTAATCAAGCAACAATCGGAGAGTCTGTCAATTTTAAGACGTATAGAATCGCTGTTGATCGAAGAGAATATCTATATGATTAATGAAAAGGATGTGACTCAAAGACAAGGTGAATTTCTAAAGAGCTACTTCTTAGAGAAAGTTAGCCCCGCCTTAGTCACCATCATTTTAAATGACCTCGATAAAATACCGCTCCTAAAGGACAGTGCAGGTTATCTGGCTGTTAAAATGGTTATGAAAACTAAAAGTGAAGCCAAAGGAGTCGGACGATTTTTCACCAATGTAACCAATGAAGTGCAATACGCTCTTATTGAAATACCACGCACGGTTGACAGGTTTGTGGTTTTACCCAATGAGGGTGATAAAAGTTATATTATTTTCCTGGATGACCTTATTCGGTACAACCTGGGAAGTATATTCAGCATCTTTGACTATGAATCGCTATCGGCACACATGATAAAAATTACCCGTGATGCCGAACTGGATATCGATAATGATTTGTCGAAGAGTTTTATTGAAAAAATTTCCTCCAGCGTACGTGATCGAAGAATAAGTGAGCCGGTACGCTTTGTATACGATGATCACATTGAAAAAGATACACTCAAGTTTCTTAAAGATAAAATGGGAATCGAAGAAACAGATAGTGTGATTCCCGGAGGACGCTATCACAACCGTCGCGATTTTATGAACTTTCCAAGTTTGGGTAGAACCGATTTAATGTATAAGCGATATCCGCCACTACCCATTGTTGGATTGAGTATGGAAGGTAGTTTGCTGGAACAAATAGGTAAAAAGGATTACCTGCTTTATGCACCTTACCATACCTTTTCGTATATCATCAGGTTGTTAAGGGAAGCAGCCTTAGACCCAAAAGTTAAAGCGATTAAGATTACTGTTTACCGTCTTGCTGAAAACTCCCAAATAGCCAGCTCCTTAATTAATGCGGTTAAGAATGGTAAAGAGGTAACGGTACAAATTGAGTTACAGGCCCGGTTTGATGAAGAAGCTAATATTCAATATGCCGAACAATTACAGCAAGAAGGAATAAAGCTTATATTCGGGGTGCAAGGGTTAAAAGTGCACTCTAAAATATGCCTGATAGAACGAGAAGATGCAGGAAAACTTATGCGCTATGGGTTTATTAGTACAGGAAATTTTAATGAGTCTACAGCAAAACTGTATACCGACTATACACTGTTTACAGCGAACCAACCCATCTTAAAGGAGGTTGCGAAAGTGTTTAATTTCTTTGATACCAATTACAAAGTTCATAAATACAAACATCTGATTGTTTCGCCGCACTATACCAAAAGTGTATTCTCGAAATTAATTAAGCAGGAGATCGATAATGCAAAAGCAGGTAAGGAAGCATTCATCAAAGTAAAGATGAATAGTTTTACCAGTTACAAAATGGTTGACCGACTTTATGAAGCCAGTCAGGCCGGTGTGAAAATTCAACTTATCGTTAGAGGAACCTGCTGTTTGGTTCCGGGAATTGAAGGCCTGAGTGATAATATAGAAGCCATCAGTATCGTTGATAAATATTTAGAGCACCCCAGATTGTTTATCTTTGGCAATGGAGGTGATCCGAAAGTGTATATTTCTTCAGCCGATTGGATGACCCGTAATTTAGATTACCGGGTTGAGGTCGGATGCCCGATATATGATGAAGATATAAAACAAGAGCTGATAGACACCTTTAATATCAGTTGGAGTGATAATGTAAAAGCCAGAGTACACTCTATAAAACAAGATAATGCATATCGATCCAACAAAATGGTGAAGGTGAGATCGCAAGTCGCTACCTATGAGTATTATTTAAAAAAAATGACTCATATAGAGAACTGATAAAAGATATATTGTATCTTCTAAAATAGAAATGAAAATTAAGACCCGAATGAATTAAGTGTTGAAGCTTAATTTCAATAAATAAAATTGTAAGCGAATGAAAATCCGAAAATTTGCCGCCATAGATATAGGATCGAATGCTATTAGATTATTAATACATAACGTTATTGAAGACGAGGGTAAAGAAACGCAATTTAAAAAGAGCTCTTTGGTGAGGGTGCCTATTCGTTTAGGACAGGATTCTTTTACTGTCGGAGAGATATCAAAAAACAATGCTACCCGAATGGTGGAGGCCATGAAGGCTTTTAAGCTGTTAATGAAGGTGCACAATGTCGAAAAATATATGGCTTGTGCGACGTCAGCTATGCGAGAAGCCAACAATGGAAATGAACTGGTCGAAGCCATTCAACAAAAATCAGGAATTGAAATTGAAATTATAGATGGTAAAAAGGAAGCAGCCATTATTGCCTCAACCGACCTTCATTTATTGATAGAAAAAGATAAAACATACCTTTATGTAGATGTAGGAGGAGGGAGTACAGAGTTTACTATTTTCAACCAAGGGCGAGTGTTGGCCTCCAAATCGTATAAAATAGGGACAGTTCGCCTGTTAAATGAAATGATCACGGAAGAAATCTGGAGGGATATAGAAAAATGGATTAAAAAGAATACGAAGGATTATAAGAAGGTAGAAATAATAGGTTCCGGAGGTAATATCAATAAACTGTTTAAAATGAGTGGACGTAAACCGGGAACACCTCTTTCGTATATCTTTTTAAATGCTCAGTATCAGTTCTTGAAAGAATTAAGCTATGAAGAGCGTATTTCCGAATTAGGATTGAATCCCGATAGGGCGGATGTGATTATTCCGGCAACTCGTATTTACCTGAATGCCTCAAAATGGAGTGGTGCCAAAAAAATACATGTACCTAAAATAGGACTATCGGATGGTATAATAAAACTGCTTTATAGTTTAGAGAAGGACAAGGAATTGGCACTATTGTAGTCAATTAAATTTAGCAGATCCAAAAACATTGAGATACCAATTATACTAAAAGCTAAATAGAAAGAGGCGATCTTAAGCAGCGTAAAACTGCAGGGAGATCGCCTCTTTTAATTTTTATACCTAACCGATTCCTTTCAAGCTTTTTGATGTTATAAGCATTTGTGAATGAACGTGTCACTCAACTAATATTGCCAGGGTAGTGATAAAGTATAATATGGTTATGGTGATTTAAACTTTCATACTCATTTAAAGCCGTTTAACCATGCATGGTTGCATCTTTGCTCAGTTCTTGCATGATTTTAGCTTCAAACTCCAATAAGTCTTGCCATTTTTGGTCTACTTCTTCACGATCCCCATACTTGCGGGCAAAACCTAAAAACATGGTATAGTGGTTTGCCTCACTGGCCATAAGGTTTCTATAAAACTCAGAGAGTTCCCGATCGTTAAGTTCTTCAGATAGTAGGCGGAAACGTTCACAACTTCTCGCTTCGATAAGCGCAGCATATAATAAACGATGCACTAATTGAGTGGTTCTGTTTCCTCCTTTAGGGAAAAATTTCATCAAGCGGTTTACGTATTCATCTTTACGATCTCTACCCAAAACCCATCCGCGCGCTATAATTTTGTCGTGAACCATTTTAAAATGGCTGATTTCTTCTTTTACCAAGGCAGTCATCTCCTGTACCAATTCAGTGTATTCGGGAAACTGTACAATTAGTGATATAGCTGTACTGGTTGCCTTTTGTTCGCAATAGGCATGATCTGTTAAAATTTCTTCAATATTCTTCTCGACAATATTTACCCAGCGGGGATCTGTTGGAAGTTTTAAACCGAGCATTGTTATGTGTGATTTTAATTAAAATGTTTTTAAAGTTCTTATGCTGAGAGTTTTATATCGATAAATATATTTCTTTATCGAGGATTTAAACCTCCGAGCTTCATCAAAACTTACCTTAGCACCATATAATAAGGCAAAAATAATGTTTTTAAAAACATTTTAGCCAATACTCGCAATAACGAATTCCCCTGTCTTGATTGATTAGTAGCAAAATGTAATTGAGATTATTGAATATCGATTGCTCAATTATATTTTAGGCTTACTTATGATTTGTATTTGGTTAGGCAAAAAATGATATGTAAAAGTATTGTTTAAAATTAAATAGAATACGAACCAAAAACATTTCGAATGCTAATTAACGATAAATATCATTTGTCTTATAGCACCAATATTCATCCTGGAGAAGGGTGGAAGGGTACCTTTAAGAATCTGGCCGAGTATATTCCTTCGATTAAATCCAGTATTTCTGAAGACAAACCTTTTGGTATAGGTTTAACTCTGACTAATTTAGCCAGTCAAGAACTCAATAAAAATTATAATCTCATTTTTTTTAAAGAATGGTTGGAATCAAACAACCTTTATGTTCATACGATTAATGGTTACCTGTATGGTGGCGAAGCATATTCCGCTATAAAAGATGCTGTGCATTTACCAGATTGGACCACCAAAGAGCGGTTTAAATATACCAAGAGACTCATTGCGCAACTGGCACTCTTATTGCCTGAAAATATGAATGGTAGTATAACTACCTCTCCGTTGAGTTATAAACATTGGCATACTTCAGATGCTTTGTTGGAGAATAGTTATAAATCCTCTGCCAAGAATCTGGCTAAAACCATCCTGGAGTTATATAAAGTTGAGCTTAAAACCGGGAAATATATTCATTTAGATCTCGAACCGGAGCCAGATACACTTATTGAAAATAGTAATGAGGTTATCGACTTTTTTAGAGGATATTTAGCGCCCATAGCTGTTAATTACCTGGTAAAAAAATTAAAGACCAGTGAAGAAATAGCCGAGTATATGGTTTATCGTTATATCAACATATGTTATGACGTGTGTCACTTCTCATTAGTTTATGAAGAACCAGAACTAACTTTCAAAAGGTTTAAGCAAACAGGAATCAAAGTGGGTAAAGTACAGTTGAGCTCCGCTTTGAAAGTCGTTTTTGAAGAGCACAGGAACGATTTGATTATTCAGAATTTGTTCGCACTAAAAAATTCAGATTTTTTACATCAGGTTCGTGAAAAAATAGGGGATCAGGTAGTGAAATATCATGACTTTCATATGATTTTAAACAAGAAACAATTGATTAATGAAATTAGGGCACAATTCCATGTTCCTGTTTTTATAGATAAATTCGGCGCACTGAATTCAACACAGGATCAACTCATAAAAGTGATCAAGTGTCTTAAAGAGCAATCTATTACCGATCATATTGAAGTTGAAACTTATACCTGGGAAATATTACCTGAGGATTTACGAAAAGATTTAAAAGGTTCTATTGTTCGGGAATTGTGTTGGGTGAAAGAACAACTGAAGAGTTGATTAAAAATCGAGGTCAAAAGACTTTCGAAGTGTCTCAACATGAGGATTCTTTTCAACTAATTTCTGATACTTTTCCTGTGGAGTAAAAGCATATTGTTTGGCCGCAACTTCATTTACAACGATATGAAGCTTGATATCATAATTGTTTAGTTTCTTTTTCAGGTAGGTCATTAATGGATATTGATCCCGTTCTACCTCTTTTTTCATAGTATCATTAGGTAACTCAATACTAATAGTGAAATCTTCTTTTAACTTTGGAATATCAGATGATAATGAAGACGCTAAAAGTTTTTTCCCTTCTTTGTCGATTTTCAACACATATTTTTTCCAGTATTCCTGTAAGGTTGATTCCTCAAATGGATCGCTTGGTAAGTTTTCCTCATCAACAACAACATCCTGTTTCTTTAACTCGTGCTCCTTTTTTGCTTTTATACTGGATAGAGATAGTCCGGAAACTTTTTTGTCGAGATTTTTTAATTTTATTTTAGGAGCGGGCTTTGTTGCCTTTTCTGTTACTGTAGCCGTCGAAACTTCGGAAACGTTAGATGTAGTTTCATCAGAAGATGTAACCTGAGTAGTAGTTGCTGAAGGTTTTTCGTGATCTAATCTTTTTTCAAGAACCTCAGGTTCAGCACTGTGGAAGTAAGTTGCTGGAATTATGAAACGTTTACCATTTTTTTTTTTTTTCTCCATCAAAATTGATAGAGGCAAGTTCCATTAAGCAAAGTTCCACCAGCAGTCGCTGATTTTTACTGGTCTTGTAATTCAGATCACACTCGTTGGTTAGTTTGATGCATTGCATCAAAAACGGAATGGAGGTTTTTTGGCTTTGCTCTAAATACTTTTGTTTTGCCTCTTCACCAACTTCAAGGAGTTCAATGGTAGCTTGATTCTTACAAACCATCAGGTCTCTGAAATGCGAGGCAAGTCCGGCTATAAAATGGTGGCCATCAAAACCATGAGAAAGTGACTCGTTAAACTGAATTAGTAATTCCGGAATATTATTAGATAATATATAATCAGTAACCTTGAAATAAGTATCGTAGTCTAAAACATTTAGGTTTTCGGTTACAGCTTGTCTCGTTAAGGTTGTTCCTGAAAAACTTACTACTCTGTCAAAAATTGACAGCGCATCCCGCATTGCACCATCTGCCTTTTGGGCAATGATATGTAAAGCATCATCTTCTGCCTGTATACCTTGATTTTCAGCTATATATCTTAAATATTCCTTGGCGTCTGTAACCGTTATTCGTTTAAAATCAAATATCTGGCAACGTGAAAGAATAGTAGGAATGATCTTGTGTTTTTCAGTAGTAGCAAGAATAAATATAGCATGCTTTGGCGGTTCTTCCAGCGTCTTTAAAAAAGCATTAAAGGCAGCCTGAGATAACATATGCACCTCATCGATGATATAAACCTTGTACTTTCCTACTTGTGGCGGAATTCGAACCTGATCAATTAAATTACGGATATCATCTACAGAGTTGTTGGAGGCAGCATCGAGCTCAAAAATGTTAAAAGCAAAATCTTCGTCTTCACTTTGAGAGCCATCTTGATTGATCATCTTTGCCAGAATACGGGCACAAGTCGTTTTACCAACCCCTCTTGGACCACAAAATAATAAAGCCTGAGCTAAATGATTATGTTCTATGGCGTTTTTGAGTGTGTTCGTAATCGCTTGTTGTCCAACAACATCCTTGAATGTTTTGGGGCGATATTTTCTAGCCGATACTATAAAATGTTCCAACTTTGATTGTAATTTATTGAACCCGTAAAATGAGGTTTTTCAACGAGAAACAAAGTTAAAAATTGAATCCAAAATTTAATAATTCCAATCCATATTTTACCATAAGTTATTAACATCAGAAAAGACTTGAAAAGTTTAGTAATTGTGGCTTATTAATTAAATTTATAAAAGAGATTGATATTACCCCGATACTTTTCTGAATGGTCATTGAGAATACTTTAAACCAATTCCTGAAATTTAAATTAATAAGTCCAAAAAAGAAGTACCTTTGTGTCGCAGACTATCTTATCGCTGTCTCATTGAGATGGAGGAAAGTCCGGACACCATAGCGCGGCATAGCGGGTAACACCCGTCATCTACTTCGGTAGATAGGACCAGTGCAACAGAAAGAATGTACAGGTAAGGCTGTAGTGAAATCAGGTAAACTCTATGTGGTGCAACGCCAAGTAAACCAGCGCTTGAGGATCGCGCGTCCAATGTTGGAGGGTAGGCGGTTAAAGCTTTTTGGTAACAAAAAGTTCAGATAAATGATAAGACTCGACAGAATCCGGCTTACAGGTCTGCTTTTTTTGTGAATTAAATTAAAAATCCCTCTCAGAGGGATTTTTTTTATTGCGGCATATAAGATAGATCGCTCCGTATATAACCACTAACTTCTTCGAAATGAATTGCCGTTTTCATCACCTTTTCAAATAGAGCTTTTCCTTCTTCCCCCATTAATTTCATCGTCTCAGCATCCTGTTGCTCAAAACTAATGGCATCTTTGGCAGCTACTGCAACCATGAAGTAGGTTTTCATATTACCAAACCCACTTCGATACAGACGGTAATGTTGTTTTATGCCTTTATTCTTATACATGGCTTTAATCTCTTTGGCTAATGCGGTGGCTTTTTCAACATCAGATGGTTTAATTTGCCAATAATAGAATCTTCTGTATGGTTGCCCTTCAGGAGTCTGGGTCATACCATCCGGCATATAAGATAGTTCGTGATCGAGATGAAGGATATAACCGCCGTGCTCGTCATAACATTTATTGATTCTGTGAAACAGTTCATTCAGGGCATTTTCTCCCATTTTTTCAGATAATGTAGCAAATGTATTTCGATCCATATCCGCCATCTTATCAATTTTGGTTACATGAAGATACCTGAAATCATTCGTTGCCACAGAGAGCCATTTTGCATCCGGAATATTATGTTTTTTTAAATTGCTTACCAGTTCTTTTATGGCATTCTCGTAAGTAATGGCCATATTAGGGATTACTATATCCTCGTGTATTCGATAAGTTTCAACAGTGCTTCCATTTTGTGCAATTGAAGAAAAAGGAAGCATGATGATTAATAAAATGATTAGCTTTTTCATGATTATAAAGTGGTTTGATTAATTCGTGTTAGTGGTGTCCATTTGCATTCTGGATTTTTTCAATGCCTGATATATAGGTAAATGATTCCAATACCCAAATTCTTTAATTATTTTGCCGTCTTTGATCATTGCAGTAATATGATAAGGAACTTCAACTTTCTCACCTGTGTTTTTAAAAGTTGCGCTCCAGGTAGCCCACATATTAATCCAGTGGTCACCATCATCTTCAACAATCATTTCATAATAAATAGAATCTTTAGGACTGTAGGTGGATACGTCCTTTAGTCCATCTTTGAAGCGCATGATCATTTCGTCTACTGTAATAGCTTCTGTGCTATTGTGATATATTTTTGCAGTATCGACGTAATTAGCCCTAAAGGCTTCCCAATTTCCTGAATAATAACTTTCGGTATTGGATTTTGCAAGATCTATTTCAGGCGCACTGCTGAAATATTGTTTTGGTTCTTGTTCGCATGCCAGTAATAAAACAAACATGACTACGAACACATGAATAGTTTTCATAATAGTTGTTGTTTGGTTTTAATAAAATTCTAGCAGAAAGAAGTACCGTTTATGGTAGAAATACCATGGGGTAGAATCAGTTAGTTAGACTATGTCTAAGATACTGAAAATAAATAATATATGCTATTTTTTTGCTCTTGGTATTATTAGGCTTTAAGCGGGAAGTTCAAAGAAACTAAACGTACTGCCGCCATATGATTTTAAATAACTGAAATTAGGAAGTTGGCTCAAATCAGTATGTTTAGAGTGCTCTATGATGAGCATACCATCTTCCGAAAGTAAGTTCTTTGAAAATACTAATTCTGAAATTCTGGCAAATTCTTCAGTAGGGAAGTTGTATGGCGGGTCAGCAAAAATGATGTCTGCTTTTTCACTTGTTTTTTCTAAGAATCTATAAACATCACTCTTAATGGGTCTTATTGGAAAGTCGAGTTCTCTGGCCGTTTTGCTGATAAACTGAATGCAACCAGAATTCCCATCGACGCTGGTTATGTGTATCGCTCCTCTACTGGCAAATTCATAACTGATATTTCCTGTGCCGGCGAAAAGGTCTAAAACGGTGAGCTCATCAAAATAATAATTATTATTTAGAATATTGAATAAGGCTTCTTTCGCAAAATCGGTAGTTGGACGTACGGGAAGCTTCTTAGGAGCTATTAGTCTTTTTCCTTTATGTTTACCTGAAATAATTCGCATCTAAAAACTATTGAGAAGTATAAAGTGTCTATGATTAGCTATCGGTGCAAGACTATCGTTTATAGTATAGTCAATATAGCTATTTCCGAACTCAACATATTTTATATATTTATAAGTTATATCAAATAACTCACTGTCTTTTTGGATGTCTCCCAGAAGGTATAGCGTAAAATGCGCCGGATTTAATTGAAGCTGCTCAGCCGTGAAAAGAATGTAGTAAATGAAATCTTCTTTTGTTTGATAGGTATATCTGTTATAGAGAATTAATTTAGAATTTTTTGAAATGACAATTTCAAAATGACCGTTATGTACGTTCACAAACATAACTGAGTCCAAAGTTTTAGGAGCTTTATGTAATAGGTTCTCCACTAAAATTGAGGCAGTATGCTTAAATTCAAATTCTCCTATGCTGTCAAAGATAAAGTTGTTTACGTTAGTAAAAGGGACATAAACGTTTACCATTGAAGCAGTTTTAAGCTCATCGTAAGCAATAAAATCAGTCGCTAATATTTTGACATTGTATTTTAAATAATTAGCTAAATGATTTTCATTAAATAAATCTTTTGGGACGAACGAAGAAAGCTCATTATTATGAATAAGCGTTATTTTGTCGTAAGCTGTTTCGCTGAGTTTGTGTTCCTGAATGAAGGGATCTAATTGATCAATTAGTTCTTCAGGAGAAGAAATTTGCTCAAAAGACTTATGGGCTAAGCTTTCAATAGTCTTGTGTAGCGTATCAAGGATACAAAAAGAAAGTCCACTCAAGCTAACCTGAATGGACAGTTCTTTATAAGTTGTGGTAAGTATATTATTTGTCTTTCTTAGAGTCATAAATTGTAGGCCAGTTACCACTGGTACTAACTTCACTTAATGATCCAACAATAATTTCAGGTCCGTTAATATCATCAACTGAAATCACTTGACTTTCTTTTGTAACAAGATCTTTAGGCTGATCGTGTAATACTACACTCTTAGCTACTTTTGCTTCAAATACAGAAGCTTGATATCCACTCTGTTCTAATACATCAACCTTAAGGTCGAATTTCTCATTATTAGCAGCATGAGGAACATTCATTAAAGTTTTGTATCTGTCAGAATTTTTGAATAAAGAGTCTTTTACAGATTTAGTTCCCAGGGTATCAATGATCACAACCTCTTTAAGCATATCGATACGATAAGTTTCGTCGTATGCCATGTAAGATGAATCTCTTTGCTGAGTTATGGTGAATTTAGCAGTGTCAACAAATTGAATTAATTTATCAAAGCTGCCCGTATAACTTCCATTTACTGTGAGATAGGCTTCCTCAGCGTTTCTAATATCTTTTAATTTTGCAATTACGTCAGCGTAACGTTTCTTTTTTACTTTTTCAAATTTTATTGGTCCATTGATTGAATTATAAATCATGTAAGCAAAAAAGAAGCTTAACAACCAAAAAACAATTTTTAATACGGTCTTCATCTTTTTTATTAAGTTAATTTTTGTGAGCGGTTAACGCAAATCTACAATTTTTTTTTATTCACAAAAGTATTTGCCCTTAAAAATCATCCCTAACTTTGGCTCACAAACCCTTTCTTTATGAATGCAATTAAATTTTATAAACTGTTAAAGGAAAAATTCCCTCATGAACCCACTCATGTTCAAAGTGTTGTGCTTCAGCAACTCTCTGAGTTTATATTTTCAACAGACAAGAATGGGGTGTTTTTATTGAAGGGATATGCGGGAACTGGAAAAACAACAATCATTGCAGCTATTGTTAAAAATTTGTGGCACACCATGAAAAAAGTGGTTTTGTTGGCTCCAACCGGAAGAGCGGCAAAGGTTATTACCAGCTATTCTCAAATAACAGCTTACACCATTCATAAACATATATATTTTCCGAAGAAATCTAAAGGTGATGGTATTCGTTTTGTTTTAGCTCCCAATAAGCATAGGGATACGATTTTTATCGTAGACGAAGCTTCCATGATCCCAGATGCTCCGACAGATTCTAAACTATTTGAAAATGGGTCTTTGTTAGATGACCTTATTCAATATGTGTATTCCGGGCATAACTGTAAGTTGGTTCTCATAGGAGATACAGCGCAGTTACCTCCGGTTAATCTTGAAATAAGCCCTGCGCTTAGCGAAGACACTTTATCGCTTAACTATAATAAAGAGGTCATTAAAATGGAGTTGAATGAAGTAATGCGACAACAACTCGATTCAGGAATTCTTTATAATGCAACTGCCCTCAGAGAGCATATGGATAATGGTTTTTATAATGATTTCAAGTTTAACTTAAATGGATTTTCTGATATCGTCAGACTGATTGATGGTTACGAAATTCAAGATGCCATTAATCAATCTTATAGTGAAAATGGTAAAGAAGAAACGGCAATTATTGTAAGATCAAATAAAAGGGCAAATCTTTATAATCAACAAATTAGAGGTCGTATTTTGTTTTTAGAAAATGAGCTGGCCGCAGGTGATTTCCTTATGGTAGTTAAGAATAACTATTTTTGGATTAAGGCCTCCAGTAAGGCAGGTTTTATTGCCAATGGTGATATAATAGAAATCCTTGAAATTTTTGCTATTAAGGAGTTGTATGGCTTTAAGTTTGCCGAAGTTAAAGTTCAGATGGTTGATTACCCTGATATGAAACCCTTTGAAACTGTATTGTTACTTGATACTATTACTGCAGAAACTCCTGCATTATCCTATGATGATTCTAATCGATTATATCAGGAGGTAATGAAAGATTATCAGAATGAATCCTCCAATTACCGAAAGTTTTTACAGGTGAAGAATAATAAATACTTTAATGCATTACAGGTTAAATTTTCGTATGCTATTACCTGTCATAAAAGTCAAGGTGGTCAGTGGGATACTGTCTTTATTGAACAGCCCTATGCGCCTAATGGGATAGATAAAGATTATTTAAGGTGGTTGTATACTGCCGTAACCAGAGCAAAGAATAGATTATATCTTATTGGTTTTAAAAATGAGTTTTTTGAGGATTAAGAATAATAATCTATTTTAAATTTAGCTCAAGTAAATTATTTAATATTCGTTTTAAGTCAGGCTGTGTATTTGGATCCATAAGATTTAAAGCTGTGACATCGCATAGGTTTTCAACGAGCTCCCTTCCTCCCAGTGTATTGGTTGAAATACCTGTAACAATATCAGGTTTCATATTAAATGCCTTCATTAAACCATATACGGCATAAGGGTCTGAGGCACTTAAAATATTGCATTTTACATGCTTTTTAATTGCCTGAAATGCAATTTCACCATTATAAGGTTCTAAAGGAGAGGCTCCAATTTCTATAACAGCGACATCTGGATTTTCGTGACTCATCCGGCTTTTTAAATAATTCATTTTATCTTTAAAAAGTCCAGATCCACAAATAGAGGAGGGAAGTCCTGCATCTACAAAATCAATAATTGTATCTGCACCAACATCTTTAATAGCTAAAATGTCTTTATAGCGTCCCGCTCCTGCTATTTTTGCTCCAAGAACTTTTAAGCCATTTTCTTTGAAAATCTTGGTTACAATTCTAGCTGAAGTTGTTTTACCAGCTGACATTGAAGTGCCGGTAAATAAAACAACAGGGATATTAAACTCTTTTGTGGAAACGGGTTTAATAAAATCATTCATCACAATCTTATGATGGTTGCGACTGAGATGCCCAAGATATTCCATGGTAATCAATGCACTCATAAACATAGACCTGGAAGTGAGTTTACCCAATAAACCACCGGAGGTTAAAACATGCATGATCCCATCATCAGTAACTTCTTTCCAACTTCCTGTGGCCTCTAAGGTGGCATGCCTTAATCCCAGGGCTCCAATTAACACTTCTCCGCCCATTACACCCCTCATTCGTCCATTTGTTAGTTCAAGCTGCGCAGAGGGTTTTCCAATATCTATGATCTTACAGGCTACATAATCACCGGTTTCCCAAGGATCTTTATTAAGCTTTGTTACTGAATAATTTTTTTCGGAAAGATCAGAGATTCTCGTGAGGGAAGTATATATATGTGTTGAGTTCATCGTTGTAGTGGTTTTAGGTTTAACGGTTTATCTAAAATGAGGAGGGTTAGTAGTAAGGTGCGCTCCATCATTTTTTCTTTTAATATAAATTCATGTTGAGCATGTGCTCCATCTCCTGTGGTCCCGAGTCCATCCAGAGTAGCAGTGTGTAAACTTGTAGTATTTCCGTCTGATCCTCCTCCAGCAGTGGCATCCTTCAGGTTCATATTCATAAGCTTGGCCTTTGACAATGCCAAATTCCATAGGGTTTCATTGCGTTTCGTTTTTTCCATAGGTTGCCTTCCGATTTTCCCATGAATTTCCAGGGTTGTATCTGGTATCGTAGGTTTTAAACTGTGAATTTTATCACTAATAAATTTACCATCCTTTTGATTGAGTACCCTAACGTCAATAACAGCAGTACTTTCAGGAGCAACCACATTAGGAGAAATACCACCAGTAATGGTGCCTACATTTACTGTAATGCCTTTTTCAGCATCATTCATAGCATAAAGTTTTTGAATCTGATGAGAAAGTTCGACAATTGCATTCACCCCTTTTTCAGGCTCAAGCCCCGCATGTGCGGCCTTTCCTTTTACTGTTATAGTAAATCTTCCAATACCTTTTCGAGCTGTTTTTAATTTACCCTGTAATCCTAAAGGTGGTTCCAGAATATAGGCCCGGTCAGCAATGATTGCTAGCTTTTTAATTATGGATGTTGATTCTTTACTGCCTGTTTCTTCGTCTGAATTAATCAATATAACCGGGGTAACTGAGGGAGCCAATTTTAAATGATGCAGTGCTTTAATTGCGAATATTATTTGTGTTAAGCCAGCCTTCATATCATAAACTCCAGGTCCCGATAGTTTTTCCCTGGTGTCGGTCATTGGCATCGATTTAATGGTGTTTAGGCCCCAGACGGTATCACAGTGACCAATGAGCAGTTGAATGGGGATATTTTTTTTTCGTTGTTTTGGTCGGGCAAATAAATATCCACCGGATTTATTACCCGGATTTCGAAAAGTATAGTAATCGAGCGTTTCTAATTCTTGTCTTAGTAGCTCCATAATCTTATCAATGGCTGGTTTAGAACCTGTGGGAGATTCGGTTTTCACTAATAGTTTTAGGTAGGATAAGGCTTCTTCTTGCTTTGAATCTAAGAAGGTTTTAATCTCAGCAACTATTTGATTTACTGAATTCATCGTTTGAAGCCTTTAGGGAAAGGGAAGTTAAACGTCTCTGTAACCTTTGCAAACCTGCCAGGTGCAATATAAACCAGGAGGCCATGATCTTTTAGCTGAGATTGCTGGTCTTTTTCGGATTCTATGAGGTAGTTCTCATTTACCGAAGCATGAGTTATTATTCCTGAGATTATACTGTTTTCTCCAAAACCATCAATTATTTTAAAAAGTTTACATTCTAACCTTAGATAAGAATCTTTTAGAATCAGTGCGTCAATATGGTCAGATTTTAATGTAGGTAAAGCATTAATTATATTCTCTGATTTTGACGTGATTTGATCTCTTGGAAATGCCGATAAAGAGGCTATGGTAACGCTTTCAGGTAAAAGGAAGCTTACAGTGAATGTTTTGGAAACTTTTACATTTCTATAAGTTGCATGCTTTGGCGTACATACAAAACCAAAATAATTTTGGAATCCCAATGGCGTAATCATATGTTTAGGAGCCATATCATAGCCATCATTTTCTTTAGTTCCAATAACTACCAGCGGGGCTGCTATAAAAGTTTTATCCCAAATTGGAAATCCAATATCCAAAGAAACGTAATTATGATTCTTGTTTAATTTCATATCGCTACATTAATAGTTTAAATTACTGATTTTCAACCTGAAAAAGATTGATAATTATCATGTGTATGTTAGTGTTATTGTTGGTGTTACGTTATGAGTTTACGGCTTATTCTAATCAGAAATGAGTTATTTCGTTGTTCAAATAATTAGTATATTTATTGAAGATGTTCTTAAAGTTTAAATATGAATGTAGAAACTATAATTAGTATTTGTTTGGGTATAGGACTAGCGGCCAGTGTAGGCTTTAGGGTGTTTTTACCTTTATTTGTTCTTAGTTTAGTTTCGTATTTAGGGGTTTGGGATTTAAATGATAGTTGGCAATGGTTGAGTTCAATTCCCGCATTTATTACTTTGGGAGTAGCCATGTTGTTTGAAGTGTTCGCCTATTATATTCCTTTTGTTGATAATTTGCTGGATACTATAGCAATCCCCCTCGCAGCTGTTGCCGGAACAGCAGTTGTGGTATCAACAGCTTCAGATTTAGATCCGCTAATTACCTGGTCATTGGCAATCATTGCTGGGGGAGGAACTGCATCGGCAATAAAAGGGTTGTCATCAACGACTCGATTAGCTTCATCAACTTCAACAGCGGGATTAGGAAATACTGTAGTAGCAACCATAGAAACGGGTGGATCAATAGTGATGTCTTTACTATCTGTTTTTTTACCGGTTGTTTCCTTTATTATAGTATTAATGATTCTTTACTTTTTATATAAGATTTCGAAAAAGTTCAAAACTTCTAAAAATTGATTTTTCATTTAGAAGCTGTATTTTTGAAGATTAAATGTTTCAGTGAAATTATGTATAACTGAAATGTAGTGTTCTTGATTGTATTTGGAATTCTCAACGATTCTGAATGAGAAAAAAATATATAGATGAAAATTATTTCAATGATACCGGCCAGATATGCAGCCTCCCGCTTTCCGGCTAAATTAATGCAAGATTTAGGAGGGAAATCAGTCATCCTTAGAACATATGAAGCCACCTTGAAAACAGGGCTCTTTGATGATGTTTATGTGGTAACTGACAGTGATGTTATTTTTGAAGAGATCACAACAAATGGAGGGAAAGCTATAATGAGCCTAAAAGAACACGAATGTGGCAGTGATCGTATAGCTGAGGCAGTTGAAAATATGGATGTCGATATTGTTGTTAATGTTCAAGGCGATGAACCTTTTACTGAAAAAGAAAGCCTAAGAAAGGTGTTGGAGGTCTTTAATGATGATCATCATAAAGAAATAGATTTAGCATCCCTGATGACACCACTTTCCGATTGGGAAGATATTTCCAATCCAAACAATGTAAAAGTGATTGTCGATAATCGGGATTTCGCTCTTTATTTTTCAAGATCACCAATACCTTATCCCAGAGATAAGGAAGCCGGAGCTAAATATTATAAGCATAAAGGAATATATGCTTTTAGAAAACAGGCCTTGATTGAATTTCCGAAAATGAAGATGATGCCTTTAGAAGCAACAGAAAAAATTGAAGCAATAAGGTTTTTAGAGCATGGTAAAAGAATAAAAATGGTGGAAACCTCAGTAACAGGAATAGAGATTGATACCCCCGAGGATTTAGAAAAGGCATTGAAGGTATGGAAATAAAATTTGATAATATAAAGGTAATTGGATTTGACGCAGATGATACCCTGTGGGTAAATGAAACTTATTTTAGAGATACAGAACATAAATTTGCCAGACTTCTTGCCAGCTACGAAACGGAAAACAAAATTGATCAGGAATTATTCAAGATGGAGATGAAAAATCTTTCGCTCTATGGGTATGGAGTAAAAGGTTTTGTGCTTTCAATGATAGAAAGTGCCATTGACTTGTCTAATGGGAAAATTACCGTAGATACAATTTCTAAAATCCTTGATCTTGGGAAGGAAATGATAGAGAAACCTGTGGAGTTATTAGATGGTGTAGAAGAAGTTCTTAAACAGCTGAGTAAAAGTTATCGATTACTTTTGCTAACCAAAGGGGATCTTTTGGATCAAGAACGAAAGCTTGAAAAGTCCGGACTCTCGGAGTACTTTCATCATATTGAAGTTTTGAGTGACAAAAAAGAATCAAATTATAGCAACCTTTTGGAACATCTTGAGGTTGAGCATGAAGAATTTTTAATGATTGGCAACTCGTTGAAGTCTGATATTTTGCCTATTATTAATATTGGTGGGAATGCAATTCATGTTCCCTTTCATACCACTTGGGTGCATGAAATGGTGCATGAAGCGGATGATAATGGAGGGTATAAAAAGGTAAACAACATTAAAGAGGTACTGGAGATATTGTAATGGTTAAAAAACTGGACATCACCAATTGGAATCGAAAAGCACATTTTAATTTCTATAAAAATTTTGATGAGCCTTTTTTTGGGCTCACTTTCGAGGTAGAGGTTAGCAATGCATATAAACATTGTAAAAAGGAAGCGTATTCATTTTTTATCTATTACTTATACGCTGCTCTTGAAGCTGCAAATAATATCCCTGAATTCAAACATAGAATTCAGGATGATGAGGTTTTAGAATATGATAAAGTTAATGCCTCACCTACAATTAATCGGGATAATGGAACATTTGGGTTTTCTTATATGGATTATAAGGATGATTTTAAGGGGTTTTATGAGGAGGCTATAAAGGAGGTGGATAGGGTAAGGAAAGCAAATGATTTGGTTCCTGCCAATGATGCGAGTAATACGATTCATTTCTCAGCAATACCCTGGGTGAAATTTACTGCTGTTTCTCATGCCAGAAATTATAAGTTCAGTGATTCCATTCCAAAAATATCTTTCGGAAAGGTTTATAAAAAAGAAGATAATATGTTTATGCCTGTATCGGTTCATGTTCACCATGCGTTAATGGATGGTTATCATGTAGGTCTATTCTGTGAGTATTTTCAAAAAAACTTAAATAAAGAGTTTTAATCAAATAAGATAAAAGTATCCTATGAGAGCAATTTCGAGATTCATTTTTTTTAAACTAATGAAATGGAATATTTCAGGTGAATTCCCAGCTCTTAAGAAGTATGTTATTATTGTAATACCGCATACTAGTTGGCATGACTTTTACATTGGTGTATTGGTGCGAAGTATTTCTGGTTTTAAAATGAATTTTGTTGCGAAAAAAGAACTTTTTAAACCGCCGTTTGGTTGGTATTTTAAAGCGGTAGGAGGAGCAGAGCTTGATAGAACCTCCGGACAAAATAAAGTAGAGAGTATTGCCAGAATGTTTAAGGAACGCGATGAGTTCAGGTTGGCAATTGCTCCGGAAGGTACCCGAAAGAAAGTAGAGAAGTTGAAAACAGGATTTTACTATATTGCCAAAGAGGCAAATGTGCCTATTGTTATGACAGCCTTAGATTTTGGAAAGAAACAGGTGAAGATTTCGAATCCTTTTTATCCGACAGAGGATAGGGAAGCCGATTTTACAATCATAAAGAATTTTTATAAAGGCGTTAAGGGTAAGGTGCCTGAAAACAGTTTTGAATAAAAAAAAGCCGCTTTTTGCGGCTTTTTTAATTTAAGAATCTTCTGTTGAAGATGACATGGAGTGATATACGTTTTGTACATCATCATCATCTTCTATTAATCCGATAAGTTTTTCTACTTCGGCAGTGTCTTCTTGCGATAATTCTTTAGTAACCTGAGGAATTCGCTCAAAGCCAGAGGAAAGGATTTCAAGACCTCTTGCTTCCAATTCTTTTTGGATGGCTCCAAAACTCTCAAATGGTCCATAAATTAATATTCCATCATCTTCAGCAAAAATTTCTTCTACTCCGAAATCAATCATGTCCAACTCTAGTTCTTCCAGATCTATACCTTCTTGTGGAATTTTGAAATGGCATTTATGATCAAACATAAACTCCACCGATCCGGAAGTACCCAAAGTACCATTACATTTATTAAAATAACTTCTAACGTTTGCTACAGTCCTGTTGTTATTATCTGTAGCTGTCTCAATTATAACAGCAATACCATGTGGAGCATACCCTTCAAATAAAACTTCTTTATAATGATCAGTGTCCTTATCAGAAGCTCTTTTGATAGCTCTTTCAACATTGTCTTTAGGCATGTTTGCAGCCTTTGCATTTTGAATTGCTGCTCTTAATCTGGAATTGGTTTCCGGATTTGGGCCACCTTCTTTAACAGCCATGGCAATATCTTTACCAATTCGCGTAAAGGTTTTTGCCATACTGGCCCAACGTTTAAATTTTCTCTCTTTCCTAAACTCGAAAGCTCTTCCCATAGAATAGTGTTATTTAAAAACAAAATTACATTAAAATTTCTTCAATGAAAATTATGCGAATAATATTGAAAAAAAAATCTGCATTTTTAAAAAAAGCGTAGAAATGGATTAATTACATCGCTGTTTTTGGTATTTGATTTTGAGATAATGTCCGATGATTATATAAAATTTACTCTCCTTTAATGATGTTTTCAATTGAGGTAGCCATTTTAATATCTTTTTCGGTAACTCCTCCTGCATCATGAGTGAAAAGTTTTATGGAAAGATTGTTGTAAACGTTGCTCCAATCCGGATGATGGTTTTGTGCTTCGGCCTCGAATGCAATTCTAGTCATCATAGCAAAAGCATCTCTAAAACTTTTAAAGTCAAGGGAGGTGTGTAAGGCACCATCAATATAGTCCCAATACTCTAATTCCTGAAGTTTGATTTTTATAAGGTCTTCTGAAAGGATACTCATGGTTTTAAGTTTAATTGGTTATTAAGATAAAGTTAAACAAATTGATGAGAATTAAAACATCGATTTTGTAGTTCGTCCAACGAAGTGTTTTTAAGCAAGGTATTTTAGTGATTTGAAAATCATTAAATAAGAATTGAAGACACTTTCATAATAGGTGAAATCCCCATATTTAGGTATAAGCTAAACATTTAACAGGCTAAATATTTTATATTGATTTATATTCATCAATGACATCGTTGTATGAATATTGTAAATAGTTAGGAAGTTTATTGTCTTTAGGAAGTACAGCCAGATAACGATCGAAATTAGAGGTATATACATTTTTGTAAATGACATTTCCATATCCATGTTTCTCAATCATTTCTTTTACGAATTCATCATGATGAACAAGATCATAACTTCCTAAATGATATATTCCTTTTCTTTTGCGATTAATCATATAATGAATTTGCCTGGTAATATTGTCTACAGAAGCAACGTTCATAATTAAGTCTGGAAAAACTTCATAAGGTTCCTTTTGTTGAATAGAAGATTTTAACTCTTTTACTCTAGGTGAAGTGCTACCAAAAACCATGGGTAACCGAGCTATTACGTACTTGTTTTCTGGTAATCGCATTAACATATTCTCAATCTTAATTTTTAAGCGGCCGTATTTACTAAGAGATAATGTTTTGTCGTATTCATAGGAAGGATAATTACTAAAGGCATCAAAAACATTTGCAGAGGAGAAAAAGAATATTTTACATTTGGTAAGTCGGATGTAATCCGTAATATCCTCATGGGTTTCTATCAATGCTTCGAAATCACCCCTTAAAGCTGAAACAATTACTTGAGGTTTTACTTTTTCTAAAACATCATAGATGTCATCGTGTTCAATGTCAAAATGAAAATAATGTTTGTTATCTGAATATATCCTTCCGGTGTGATAGGTTCCATAGGTATCATAATAGTGGCAGAGCTCTTTATATAGAGCTTGTCCCAAAAAGCCACTGGCTCCCAATATTAATATTCTAGTAGACTTCTTTTTTTTCATATAATAAACCCCGGTACCTTATAAATAACAATACCGGGGTCTATATCGTATGTGTTATGAGAAATTTAACGAATTCCCCGGATATCTTTACAGTTGTTTTTTAAAAAGTAATTCACTTAATATAAAGTTAATTCTTATAAAAAGGTAACTTGACAACTTTAGCCGGAATTGCTTTTTTTCTGATTTGGATGTTGATAGTTTGATCAACCTTAGAGAGTTCAGTTGGAACATACCCTAATCCGATTCCTTTTCCCAGAGAAGGGGATTGGGTTCCGCTTGTAACTTTACCTACTATATTTCCAGCTTCATTTACAATATCATATCCTTGTCTGGGTATCCCTCTTTCCGTGAGTTCGAAGGCGATTAATTTTCTTTCTGCACCTGCTTCTTTTTGAGCTTTTAAGGCATCAGCATTTACAAAATCTTTAGTGAATTTGGTAATCCAACCCAAACCGGCTTCAATAGGTGAGGTAGAGTCGTCAATATCATTGCCATATAAACAATATCCCATTTCCAGACGAAGAGTGTCGCGTGCAGCCAATCCGATTGGTTTAATGCCATAGTCTTTACCAGCTTCAAAAACTTTTTCCCAGACATCTTTAGCATCTTCATTTTTACAATAGATTTCGAAACCACCACTACCAGTATATCCTGTAGCAGAGATAATCACGTTGTCTCTCCCAGCAAACTGGTCGACAGCAAAGTGATAAAATTTAATAGCGGAAAGGTCTACCTCAGTTAACGATTGCATGGCTTCAACAGCCTTAGGACCTTGAATTGCCAGTAATGAATATTCATCTGAAAGATTTTTCATTTCAGCACCAAATTCTTCATTGTATTTAGAAATCCAATTCCAGTCTTTGTCTATATTAGAAGCATTAACCACCAATAGGTAGCTTTCTTCTTTCATCTTATAAATAATTAAATCGTCTACAATACCACCATTTTCATTAGGAAGACATGAATACTGAGCACGACCCACAGTTAATTTGGAAGCATCATTCGAAGTTACTTTTTGAATAAGGTCTAGCGCTTTTGGCCCTTCAATTAAAAACTCACCCATATGACTAACGTCAAAGACACCAACACCATTCCTAACAGTTTCATGTTCAATGTTTACCCCCTCATACTGAACAGGCATGTTATATCCAGCAAAAGGAACCATTTTAGCTCCTAAAGCAATATGTACATCGGTTAAAGCAGTATTCTTCATTTAGTTAATTTTGATTATTCTATCAATTATAGATCTGTTATTTATGTATTTGGCTGCTAAATTATTTAAAAAATAAGGAGTTTTAAAGGAAAGTGAGAAGAATAAAAAAACACTGCTGAAAAAGCAGTGTTTTCCTTGGAATATGATGATCGAACATTACTGAGGTAAATTAGCTAAAATTTCCTTTACAGATGCTCTATTTCTATAATCTGGATCAAACTGTCGATATACAATTTTTCCTTTTGTATTAATAATGTAGGTTGCAGGGACAGGTAAAATAGCCTGATTGGATGCATTCGTTTCTGAGATAGAAGTGTTTAGACCTTTGAGAACTTTACCTTGATAATCTTCCGTAACATTAAAGTCTACGTCAAAAGCTTTCATAATCTTAGCGTCCGTGTCGGAAATAATTAAAAAATCGGTTTCATTTTTCTCCATAGTTTTGCCAATGTTTTCATAATCTTGTGGAGTGATAGCTATTATTTTAGCTCCTCTTTTTTCTATTTCACTTGCATTTTTAGCAAAATCGGCCAGATATCGATTACAAATCGGACACCAATATCCACGGTAGAAGATTATAACAATGGGTTGTTCTGTATAAAGGTCTTTTAAAGTTGTTTTCGAGCCATCAGGCATGGTAAGGGTTATTTGAGGTGCATCATTCCCTAAAGCCAAACCCATTGGCGCATCAACAGCTTCCATCCCATATTTATCGTACTTTATGTTTTGAGCATTAAGCTGTTTTGAGTTAAAGGATATAGCGACAAAAGCGATCAACATCCACAATAATTTGTATTTCATAATTAAAAATTTATAGTTGTCCTACCTTTGTCGCTAACGCTAATCATGCATTACATAAAATTTATCTGTTTAATAGGTAATTTTTTAAATCATGATAATTCCCTATTGGTATACTTGTCTTTTTCTTGTTCATGACGGATTTAATTTGTTCCGGGATATCTATTTTTATATCCAATGTTGTTTCTACGATATCTAAAAACTTAACAGGGTGAGCTGTTTCCAGAAAAACTCCTAATGTATTATTAAGGGTCTCTTTAAGTTGTTTTTTTAAGCCAAGATACCCAACAGCGCCATGAGGATCTGCAATATATTTAGAAGACTCATAAATTTCCATCATCGTTGATTTGGTTTCTTCATCGGTGAAACTATAAGATGAGAACATTGATTTTAAATGTTCAAAATCGTTATTCATTAAATGCTGAATTCTAATAAAATTACTGGGATTACCTACATCCATGGCATTTGATATGGTTTGTATAGATGGTTTAGCTTGGTAGTTACCACTCTCCAGATATTTAGGAACTGTATCATTCACATTTGTTGCTGCAACAAAGTGTTTAACAGGGAGGCCTAATTTATTGGCCATAATTCCTGCACAAATATTACCGAAATTACCGCTTGGTACTGAAAATACTATTTCCTTCTGATGTTTTTTTAATTGTTTGTACGCAAAGAAAAAGTAAAACATTTGAGGTAGCCATCGGGCAACATTTATTGAATTAGCAGAGGTTAGATTTTCACCTTTTAATGAGTCATCTAAAAAAGCTGCTTTTACCATTTCCTGACAATCATCAAAAACTCCATTTACCTCTAAGGCCGTGATATTTCTGCCTAAGGTGGTTAGCTGTCTTTCTTGTATATCACTTACTTTTCCACTAGGATAAAGTATTACAACACGGACTCCTTCGACTCCTAAAAATCCACTGGCAACAGCACCTCCGGTATCACCAGAGGTTGCGACAAGAACGGTTACGTTTTGTTCATTGCTTTTACGATTAAAGTAGCCAAGGCAACGAGCCATGAATCGTGCTCCAACATCTTTAAAGGCCATGGTAGGACCGTGAAAAAGCTCTAATGAATAAACATTTTCTTCTACTTTTTCAATTGGAAAATCGAAGCATAAAGTTTCATTGATGATTTCTTGAAGTGCTGTTTGTGGAATATCATCTCCTACGAACTGTTTGATAACCTCGAAGGCTATTTCTTCATTTGAGTAATTTTCTATATTGCTAATAAAATCGGACGAAAGTGGTGTGATTTTCTCTGGGAAATAAAGTCCTTTGTCTGGTGCTAAGCCTTTTATGACTGCTTCTTTGAAAGAAACCTTTGGAGCTTTCTTGTTTAAACTATAATAGTTCATTATTAAATTCTCGTTAATGGTTAGTTTTTTATTTGTTTAATTCCTTTGGTATTAATTTTCGAGATATGAACATCATAATCCACTCCATACTTATCATAGATTTTGCTCATTGCTTCACCTACTTTTTTCGCGCTATTTAATCCTTTACACAGGGCGAATATAGATGGTCCGGAGCCTGAGATACCGCATCCTAATGCTCCGGCTTTAATTGTCACTTCTTTCACCTCATTAAATCCTGGAATTAACAGACTTCTTAGGGGTTCTACGATCTCATCGTGTAAGCTACGAGAAATAAGGTCGTAATCCTCTGTGTATAAACCGCTTATAAGGCCAGCTAAATTTCCCCATTGCACAATGGCCTTTTTTAAGGGTATATTTTGCTTCAATACAGATCTTGAATCGGCAGTTTTTACTTCAATTTGCGGATGAACAACAGTTGCATAAAGTTCAGAAGGTGTGTTTATCGGAATAACATCCAACGGATGGTAACTTCTTACCAGTGTAAAACCACCAAAAAGGGCAGGGGCTACATTATCAGCGTGAGCTGCACCACTTGCTAATGCCTCTCCTTTCATAGCAAATTCAACCAATTTGGTTAAGCCAAAAGGCTTACCTAATAATTCATTGATGCCATATACCGCACCGGCAGCACTTGCAGCACTGCTACCAATGCCACTTCCCGGTTTAATTCTTTTATGGATCTCTATTTCAAACCCATATGCTGAAGTTGTATTTTTCAGAAGCTCCATGGCTGCAACCCCGGCAACATTCTTTTCAACTTCTTTGGGCAGTTCTTGACCAGTAATTTTAGTAATCGATATTCCTTTTTTTTGGGTGGTACGAATTATCATTTCGTCACCCACACTATCCAAGCATAGACCAAGCACATCAAACCCACATGAAACATTAGCTATTGTGGCCGGACAGAATATTTTTATTTCTCTCATATC
Organism: Zhouia amylolytica; assembly: GCF_900116365.1. Taxonomy (GTDB): domain Bacteria; phylum Bacteroidota; class Bacteroidia; order Flavobacteriales; family Flavobacteriaceae; genus Zhouia; species Zhouia amylolytica. The sequence continues at coordinate 43,414 of NZ_FPAG01000005.1, forward strand.
TAAAAGTTTCCGATTCTTATGATATCTGCAAATATTCCTGATGCTGTAACATCGGCACCTGCACCAGCACCCTTTATAAGCAAAGGTTGCTCTACATATCGTTCGGTAAAAAATAAAACAATATTATCTTTTCCTTCCAGATTGTAAAATGGATGCCCTTCAGGAATCTCCTGAAGCCCAACTTTGGCCTTGCCATTTTCAAACTGAGCAACATATTTTAACCTGCAATTTTTGGAAGCGGCTTTCTCAAAAATAGAATCAAAGTGTTTTTTGTTTTGAACCAATGAGGTGTAAAAGTCATCTACATTATCCGTATCGAGGCATTCTTGAGGAAGAAATGATTCATTCTCAATGTCTTCCAATTCCATTTTATAACCGCTTTCTCTGGCAAGTATCAAAATCTTTCTCATCACATCGATTCCACTTAAATCGATTTTCGGATCAGGCTCCGTATATCCCTCTTCCTGAGCTTGTTTTACTACATTCTCAAAATTTGTTGTGTTATCAAAATTATTAAAAACAAAATTAAGACTACCCGACAAGACCGCTTGGATTTTGGTTACTTTGTCACCAGAAGCAATTAAGTTTTTAAGTGTGTCAATTATAGGAAGACCTGCTCCTACGTTGGTTTCGAAAAGAAATGGAGCATTATACTTTCTTGACAGGTCTTTTAGTTGTAAATAGTTACTATATACAGATGAACTGGCAATCTTATTACATGTAACAACAGAAACACTATTTCTCAGGTATTCACCATAAGTGTTGGACACTAATTCAGTAGCAGTATTGTCGACAAAAATGCTGTTGCGTAAATTTAATTCGTTCACTTTTTTAACAAATGTTTGGACGTCTGCTTGTTCGCCATTTTGAAGCTGCTCCTGCCATTTTGATAAGCTGATTCCTCCCTGGTCGAAAACCATTTTTCTAGAGTTGGATAAGGCTATGACTCTAACATTTAGCTTCATTTGTTCTTTTAAGAACTTTCTTTGTTGTTCTATTTGTTTTAGAAATTTAGCGCCAACATTTCCAACTCCCATTACAAATAAATTTAATTGTTTAATGTTGTCTTCGAAAAACTTCTCATGTAATGTATTTAAGGCTTTTTTTACATCTTTTAATTCAATTACGGCAGAGATGTTTCTTTCTGATGCTCCCTGGGCTATAGCCCTTATGTTTACATTATTCTTACCTAACGAACTAAACATTCTGCCACTGAGTCCTTGGTGACTTTTCATGTTGTCTCCAACCAGGGCCACAATCGCCAGGTCTTTTTCTACTATTAAAGGTTTTATCTTTCCTAATGATATTTCATAAGCGAAGGCTTCGTTTATAAGTGTTTCAGCTTTATATATGTCATCCTGCGATACACCAAGACAAATGGAGTGCTCGGAAGAAGCCTGGGTTATGAGAACCACATTAACCTCTCCATTAGACAATACTTCAAAGAGTTTTTTTGAAACACCAGGAATTCCAACCATGCCACTGCCCTCTAAAGAGAGTAATGCGATATTTTCAATATGACTTATACCACGAACTGCCCTTTTGGTTCCATTAGAATTTTTAGTGATAAGTGTCCCTTTAGCTTCTGGGTTAAATGTATTTTTAATATGCATAGGTATCCCTTTGGCCAGCACAGGTTGAATGGTTGGAGGATATAATACTTTTGCACCAAAGTGAGAAAGCTCCATTGCTTCTTCATAAGATATTTCATTAATAGCAACGGCTTGATGAACAAGTTTAGGGTTTGCTGTGTACATACCACTCACATCAGTCCATATCTCTAACTTTTCGGCTTCGATTGCAGCAGCTATTATAGACGCAGTATAGTCGGAACCTCCTCTTCCTAAGGTTGTAGAGTTTCCTTCTCGAGATGAAGCTACAAAACCAGGAACTACAACAACATCATAGGAAACCGTTCCGAAATAGGTTTCACACAATTGATTTGTGGTTGAGAAATCAACGATACCTTTACCGAAATTTTCAGTGGTAATTATTAGGGTTCTGGCATCTTTAAAAACGCTATATAGCTTTTCAGATTCGAAATATTCATTAATAATAAAAGAAGAAAGTAATTCTCCGTAACTTACTATTTTATCAGATAGTTTAGGAGTAATTTCACCAATGAGGAAAGCCCCTTCTAATAAAGTTTCTAATATATTGAATTCTCTTTTTACAGCACTTAATACTTTACTCTGCTGTGCAACAGGGATTAAATCTTTAATAGATTCCAGATGCCTTCTTTCAATTTCTTGTAGTAAATCGGTGTATTTTTCGTCTTGCTGAGATGCTAATTGTGCTGTTTCTATGAGTAGATCAGTAACCCCTCCAAGTGCAGAAACTACGACTACTATCTTTTGATCTTTAACGGCATTTTGAACGATGTTCTTTACCTTTTTTATATTTTCTGCATTTGCAACAGAAGTTCCTCCAAATTTAAGTACTTTCATTTTGTTTGTTTAAAGTAGTTGATTTATATGGATATAGTTAATTTATTTGATGTTGATAAATATCAAATAGGGTATACGGATAATATGTGAATAAAGAGCCCCCTTACGGGGTAATAATTGTAGTAGAAGTGCCAATAATCGAAATAGCAATACGACCGATGCCTGTGCCGGTTGTAATAGTTGCTATGTGATTAAAGTTTTGCATAACTGAATAATAACAGTTCAAATGTAGTATTTTTACTTGTACAAACAATAGATCAACTAGATTATTGTCAAATTAATAATTTTTCCATTTAAATATTAAAATATGAAGATTTTTGCTGCCGATCATGTTTATGCCGCTGATGAATTCACAATTAAAAGTCAGAACATATCAAGTAATGAATTAATGGAGCGTGCTTCCAATCAGGTCTTTAAGTGGTTAGATTTGCGATTACAAGGCGCAAAAGCGAAGCTCCATGTGTTTTCCGGAGTGGGCAATAATGGAGGTGATGGTTTGGTTATTGCGCGATTGTTGCTGGAAAAGGGGTATGATGTTATTGTTCATATAGTTAATTTTAGTGATAATAGGTCTAGAGATTTTTTGATAAATCTCGATCGACTGAAACAATTAAAATATTGGCCGGAAGCAATTAATACTGATTCGGCTTACCCTGAAATATCGACAGATGCCATAGTTATTGATTGTATATTCGGAATTGGATTGAATCGTTCGCCGGAAGATTGGGTAGGAGGTCTAATAGCTCATATTAATAGTTCAAAAGCGTTTGTGTTGTCTGTGGATATTCCATCAGGTCTTTATTTAGATAGAGTGCCTGATCGCAAAGACTTCGTTATTCAGGCAAATCATACCTTGACTTTTCAAGTTCCGAAATTAGTGTTCTTTTTACCTGAAACAGGAGTATATACGAATCAATGGGAATTATTGAATATAGGATTGGATATGAATTTCCTGAGTAGTATTGAAACCATGATGTATTTAATAGGGAAACATGAAGTACTCCCGTTGTATATTCCTCGTCAAAAATTTTCTCATAAGGGAACTTATGGTCATGCTCTAATTATAGGAGGTAGTTATGGGAAAATTGGAGCTCCATTAATGACTTCAGAGGCCTGTTTGAACACAGGAGCAGGTTTGGTAACAGCATTTATACCCAAATGCGGTTATACAATATTTCAAACATCTTTTCCTGAGGCTATGGTCATAGCAGATAGTAATGAGGAAAGTATTACTAACATAAAATATGAAATTACTCCGAATGTAATAGCTATTGGACCTGGTCTTGGAACCAACACTACAACAATAAACGCCTTTGCAGACTTCTTAAAAGGAAATAAAGTCCCCTTAGTTATTGATGCAGATGGATTAAATATTTTGGCAGAATTTCCTGAACTCATAAAATTGATTCCACCTAAATCTGTATTAACACCGCATCCAAAGGAATTACAACGGTTAATAGGTGAGTGGAATGATGATTTTGACAAGCTTGAAATGGTAAAACGCTTTAGCAAGAATAATGATTTGATAATTGTAGTTAAGGGGGCTCATACCATAACCGTTTATCAAAATCAGTTATATATAAATAACAATGGTAATCCCGGAATGGCTACTGCTGGTAGTGGGGATGTGTTAACAGGGATGATTACAGGTTTAATAGCTCAGGGCTATAATCATTTGAATGCAGCAGTTTTTGGAGTATACCTACATGGGAAAGCAGGTGATCTTGGCGTTGAGAAAACCGGTTATCAAGCCTTGACAGCAACAACAATTATAGATTTTATCGGAGACGCTTTTCTAGATTTATTTATAAAAGAGGAACCAAAAAAGGAAGGAGAATAAAAAAGCCGCTTAAAGCGGCTTTTTTTATAACAATGTATTCAATGTTTCTTTTAATTTTGGATTTGATGGTCTTGGAGCATCAGCAGAAATAATATTTCCATCAGGGTCTATAAGGATGAATCTAGGAATTCCTGTTATGGCATAATTTTTAACAAAGTCAGAACTCCAGTCTTTATCAGCAAAAAGCTGAACACCTTTTAGTTCTTTGTCAGCAACCATTTGTTTCCACTTTTCTTTATCTGCAGCTTTATCTACAGAGATACTAACGAACTCTATATCTTTACCATGGTATTCTTTTTCAACTTCTTTTAAGAATGGGATTTCTCTTTTACATGGTCCACACCAGGTAGCCCAAACGTCTACATAAACATATTTGCCTTTTAAATCTTCCAATGAAGTGGTTCCGCCTTTATAGTTCTCGTAACCATCAAATGAAGGAGAAGGGTTCCCTTTCGCCAATTTTTGAATGGTAGTATATTTCTTTTCTAACTTCTGCTTAAACTCTTCATTTGAAGATGCATCCATGATAGCCAGGTATAATTCTTCAGAATTTTCATTCGATGGAGAAATTCTGTAAGAAAGCATTTGAGCTAGGTCATTTTTAATCGATTTAGCTTCGATAGAGGTAAGAACATCAGCAATTGTTGTTGTAGAATCTAATGTAGCTATCTTTTCATTATAATGAGATTTTACCAGGTTTTGATAACCTGCAAAATTATTATAATCCGCTTCATTGTTGAAATCAAGCTCCGCTAATTCCGCTTCAAAGCCCTCTGAAGGTACAAAGTCATTGTTTTTAGTAAGATAACGATGCGCATTAGTATAAGTAGCTAACTTTGATAAATAATCGTAATTGATATTCTTGGTTTCAAGGGCTACGAAATCTTCATCAAGATTTTGTGCTTCACCTAAAGACTTAGCAATTTTGTCTTTGTCTTCTTGAATTTTAGCTTTAAACGCTTCCTCTTCTAATTTATACAGCTCTTGTGGTGCAATAGCCTCTTTTTCTTCAATTAAAAATTTACTTGCCAAAAAGTTACTGTTTTCTGCTCCATTCCCGGTGTAGGTAATAGTTTCATCAAATTCTTTGGTATCTAAAGTAACATTTATATTGTAACCCGGTTCAAGATAGATAGTGGTTGATTCTCTTCCTTCAGCAAGGGAATAATATCCAGAATTTACTCTAAGGGTATCTGCAAAAGTACCATCTTCTTTTAGGGCGATAGCTTTCGAAAAATCATTTCCTTTAATAACAACTTCTTTTGCGGTGGCATTGTCAATTTTACCTTGAATCAAGGTATAATCAACTTTTTGTTCCTTTTGACAGCTTATAATTGCACTTGCAATAACTGCTGAAAATAAAATTTTCTTCATTTTTAGGATTTAATTAGTTTTTGGTAAATGTAATAATATTCCGAAAACAAAAAAATAATTGAATTTCAGCTTGTTTAATTTATTGTGAATACAGAATTTTGACGCACCGATATTCTTTTAGAAATGAAAAAAACACATTACATAAGCGCTGATATTTTTGATCTTCAAAAAATAATGGAGATTACTGAGAATAATTTAAATTTAAAGCTTTCGGAAGAGGCAAGGCTAAACATACAAAAGTGCCGTGGCTATCTGGATGAAAAATTGAGTTCTTCTTCAAAGCCATTTTATGGAATCAATACAGGTTTTGGTTCATTGTGTAATGTTAAAATTTCTGGAGAACATTTAAGTAAGTTGCAGGAAAATTTAGTTATGTCTCATGCCTGTGGTACTGGAGATAAGGTCCCTGTTGAGGTGGTGAAACTTATGTTGTTACTTAAGATACAATCATTGAGCTATGGTCATAGCGGAGTTCAACTACAAACAGTTGAGCGGTTGATTGATTTATACAATAATGATATTATCCCGGTTGTATATACTCAGGGATCCTTAGGGGCTTCTGGTGATTTGGCACCTTTGGCTCATTTGGCATTACCATTATTGGGGAAGGGAGAAGTTTATGTCAATGGAACTATTAAAACTAGTGCAGAGGTCTTAAAACATAATGATTGGGAGCCAATTCAGTTAAAGGCCAAAGAAGGTTTGGCCCTGTTAAATGGTACTCAATTTATGAATGCTTATGGGGTGTATTGTGTTTTAAAAAGTTATAAATTATCGTATTTAGCAGATTTAATCGGTGCACTGTCTATTGATGCGTTTGATTGTCGTGTGGAACCTTTCAATAAGCTAATTCATTTAATACGTCCACATAGGGGTCAGGTAAAAACAGCAGAACGTGTATTGGCATTTTTAGAGGATAGCGAAATTGCCGATAAGGATAAAAAGCAAGTACAAGATCCATATTCTTTTAGATGTATTCCTCAAGTGCATGGGGCTTCAAAAGATACTTTAGCATTTGTTAGAAAGGTTTTCAAAACTGAGATGAACTCTGTTACTGACAATCCAAATATTTTCAGTGAGGAGGACGAAATTATTTCAGGAGGTAATTTTCATGGTCAGCCATTAGCTCTTGCTTTGGATTATTTAGGTATAGCCATGGCGGAAATCGGGAATATTTCAGAGCGAAGAACTTATCAATTAATTTCTGGACAACGTGGTTTACCTGCATTTTTGGTAAACGATCCTGGTTTAAATTCAGGATTGATGATTCCTCAATATACGGCAGCTAGTATCGTTAGTCAGAATAAACAACTGGCTTCACCTGCTAGTGTAGATAGTATCGTTTCTTCTAATGGACAGGAAGATCATGTTAGTATGGGGGCTAATGCGGCTACAAAATGTCTTAAGATTGTAGATAATGTAGAAAGAATATTAGCAATTGAACTTTTGAATGCTTCTCAGGCATTAGAATTCAAACGTCCGTTAACATCTTCAAAAGCTATTGAAGATTTGGTTGGAGCATATAGAACAGAAGTGCCTTTTATTAATGAAGATCGAATCTTGCATGACGATATTGAAAAATCAATAGTTTTTATCGATAACTTTAAGCTGACTGAAACGATGCTGTGTGATTAGCAATCTGGTGATCCATCCAGGCTTTTGCTTTTTCAAAAGATTCAAAATATTTAAAAGGTTTATCAAAAAACATTTTTTCGACTGCTGCACTCATTTTTTGAGCAGGACTCTTGACAACGATGGCTATTGCGACCAGATTTGGAGCCATTTTCGTTACTGAATAGATTCGTGGATCTAAAGAATATGAGTTTAACCGATTAGAGATATAACCAAATGGTTTTTTTCCGAATGCTTCAAGGGAGTATTGATATAGTGTTAGTACTTGATCTCGTTTGAAAACTTCTCCTTCATTTATAACGCCTACGGCATAGTTTTCATAGATGTCCACTTCACCAAAATCAAAAACAAATTTCTTTACCATAAATACGGGGGATATAATTATGGTGTAAAATTATTGTTAAGAAAATGGTTCGGGAAAAATAAACCATCAAATACATGATTATCCGATGATTAACTCAGCCCAATCTGTGGCATCCGTGACGCTTTCAAAAAGCATCATTGGTTTGTCAAAGAAAAGTCTTTCAACGTTTAAATTGTTTCTGTCAACTATTTTGTCGGAAACAATGGCAATTCCTTTCAAGGTAGGTATTTCAGCTACTTTTGTATATAAGGTAGGGTCAACTGCATATGAGTTTTTTCTGCAAGTTATATAGATGAATTCCTGGGTGCTGAAGTGTATGTCTGCGATATAGATTAGCTCAATAGCGGTGTCAATGGTGAGGGTTATCCCTTCGTTTAAATTAGCTATCATGTAATTTTCAAAGACCTCGACGGAGCCTATATCAACCTTATATTTTTTTATAAGTTCACTATCTCTTTCCATGTGGTTGGGTAATTGGGTAATCACAAAGATACTAATTACCTATTGGTTTAGAGATAGTGAAGTTTGAGAATTTAAAATTTTATGAATGTTTCCAGTTCAAATTTCTTTCAATCGATTTGATCATTAGTGATGCAATATCTTTTTCGCTAGCTGTTTCAATTCCCTCCAGTCCGGGAGAAGAATTAACTTCTAGTAATAAAGGCCCTTTTGAAGATCTAATTATGTCAACTCCCGCAACATGTAGTCCCATGGCTTTGGTTGCTTTAATTGCCAGTTTACGCTCTTCGGCGGTTATTTTAACCACTGAGGTTGTTCCGCCTAAGTGAACATTTGCTCTAAATTCTCCCGGAGGAGCTGTTCTTTGCATGGAGGCTACTACTTTACCGTCTATTACAAAACAACGGATATCTTTCCCTTCTGCTTCTTTAACGAACTCTTGAACAAGGATGTTAGCGTTTAGGCTTTTGAATGCATTAATTACACTTTCTGCAGCTTTTTTAGTTTCGGCCAGTACAACACCTTTACCTTGAGTTCCTTCTAAAAGTTTAATTATCAAAGGGGATCCACCAACCATTTTAATAAGGTCATTGGTGTCTAAAGGTGAATTTGCGAAACCGGTGGTAGGGATGTCAATCCCACTATTCAACAATAGTTGAAGAGAGTATAGTTTATCTCTTGATTTACTTATCGCAGAAGCTTTATTTAGACATAAAACACCCAAATTTTCAAATTGTGTTGTCAGGGCACAACCGTAATAGGTGAGGCTTGGTCTGATACGAGGAATTATAGCATCAAGTTCGTTTAGGATCAGTCCACCTCTGTAATGGATTTCCGGAGCTTCTGCATTCAATTTAATATAGCATTGTCTGATATTATAAAAGTCTACAGTATGGCCAAGCCTTTCAGCAGCTTCCATTATACGACGGTTGCTGTACAAGTTAGGATTGCTGGCAAGAAGCCCTATTTTAAGTCCGGTTTTTTCATTGGTGTTTGTGTTGTAAGCCTTATCAATTTCTTCATCAGTCATTTCACCCAGAAGAAATCCTTGTTCCGGATCTACCAGCATTCTTCCCATCATGGCTTCTCTTCCCAGAAGCATTCGGTATCCCATGGAGTCTCTGTTGGTAAGAGTAACCTCTATATCGGTACTGAAATCATTTGACTTCAGGGTGGTTCTTATAACAAATCTGTTCTCTTTATTTCCTGTTGAGCTTTTAACAATACGCTTGTCTATGACTTTGGCAGTACAATGTGTGTGTTTTTTTCCATTGTATTGAATAGGGAATACATCGAATGAAACCCAGGTTTCATGTCCTTTTTTAAAAGGTTCAATGTTTACTGCGTGAAGAGAAGAGGTTTTGGCACCACTATCTATTCGTGCTTTAACAGCTGGAATATCAAGATCTGGCAGTGAAAACCATTCTTCGCTACCTACAATAATTTTATCGTCTACCATGATTAGTTTTTTATGTTACGAATTTATGAAAGATACCTTTAGTAATTTTATTTCCTTTAAAATAAAAATAAAAAAAAGTGTATCAAATTTTGATACACTTTTTTAGTATAAAGATTATATTTTTTTTAAGATTCTGATTCTGTCGGTTTCTCCGATTTTTTGATCTTTATTGTTAATTCATCTTTCTTTTTGTCAAGATCCATAAAAATGGTATCTCCATCACTTAGTTTGGAAGTTATAATTTCTTCTGCCAGTGCATCCTCAATATATTTCTGGATTGCTCTTTTTAAAGGACGAGCTCCATATTGCTTGTCGAAGCCTTTATCAGCGATATAATCTTTGGCTTTGTCGCTAAGGGTGAGCGTATAGCCCAAATCTTTGATTCTTTCAAACAATTTCTCTAATTCAATATCAATGATCTTGTTGATGTCTTCTTTTTCTAAAGGATTAAAGACTACAACATCATCAACTCTGTTTAGAAATTCAGGAGCAAAGGCTTTTTTAAGGGCATTTTCAATGACACTTCTCGCGTGATCATCTGCCTGAGCCAATTTAGCAGAGGTTCCAAATCCGACACCTTGACCAAAATCTTTTAATTGTCGAGCTCCAATATTCGACGTCATAATGATAATAGTATTTCTAAAATCGATTTTTCGACCAAGACTATCTGTAAGTGAACCATCATCTAATACCTGTAACAGCATATTAAAGACGTCCGGATGGGCTTTTTCAACCTCGTCCAACAGAATAACAGCATACGGTTTTCTCCTAACTTTTTCGGTAAGTTGGCCTCCTTCTTCATACCCGACATATCCCGGAGGTGCACCGATCAATCTCGATACAGCAAATTTCTCCATATATTCACTCATGTCAATTCTAATTAAAGAATCTTCAGAGTCAAATAATTGAGAGGCAAGGACTTTAGCTAATTGTGTTTTACCAACACCCGTTTGTCCAAGGAAAATAAAAGATCCTATAGGTTTATTAGGGTCTTTTAATCCTGCTCTGTTACGTTGAATGGCTTTAACAACTTTACCAACTGCTTCATCCTGACCAATAACCTTACCTTTGATTAAATCAGGTAATTTAGCAAGTTTGGTGCTTTCTGCCTGTGCTATTCTGTTTACAGGAATACCACTCATCATTGAAACTACATCTGCTACATTTTCTTCGGTAACAGTTTCTTTATGTAGTTTACTTTCTTCTTCCCATTTTTCCTGAGCGATTAAGAGTTCTTTTTCAATACGTTTTTCATCATCCCGTAATTTTGCAGCCTCTTCATATTTTTGCTTTTTAACAACTGAATTTTTAAGATCTTTTACTTCTTCAAGTTGTTTCTCAAGGTCAAGAATTTGTTTAGGCACTTCCATGTTGGTGATATGTACACGCGACCCTGCTTCATCCAAAGCATCAATAGCTTTGTCTGGTAAGAATCGATCGGTAAGATATCGGTTCGTTAATTTTACACAGGCATTTATAGCATCGTCTGTGTACATTACGTTGTGATGTTCTTCGTATTTACCTTTAATATTATTAAGAATTTCAACGGTTTCTTCTACTGTGGTGGGTTCAACCATTACCTTTTGAAATCTTCGTTCAAGGGCTCCGTCTTTTTCGATATACTGTCTGTATTCGTCTAAAGTAGTAGCTCCTATACATTGTATTTCTCCCCTTGCCAATGCAGGTTTGAACATATTGGATGCGTCTAAACTTCCGGTGGCACCACCAGCACCCACTATAGTATGAATTTCATCAATAAAAAGAATGATATCATCATTTTTTTCGAGTTCATTCATAACCGCTTTCATGCGTTCTTCGAATTGTCCTCGGTATTTGGTGCCAGCAACCAAAGAGGCGAGATCAAGGGTAACTACTCTTTTATTATAAAGCACTCGAGATACTTTTCTTTTTACAATTCGTAAAGCAAGTCCTTCTGCTATGGCACTTTTACCAACTCCTGGCTCTCCAATGAGTAAGGGGTTGTTTTTCTTCCTTCTGCTAAGAATCTGAGAAACACGTTCAATTTCCTTTTGTCTACCTACTACCGGATCTAATTTATCTTCTTCAGCCAGTTGTGTAAGGTCTCGTCCAAAATTATCCAGAACAGGAGTCTTAGACTTCTTACTGGATTTTGAACCGCCAGGGCTATTAAACGGATTGTCTCTTGAATCTTCTGCTGAACCGGGATCATCTGGGTAAGATTCTGCCGATGGAGCATCTATATAATCGTCGTCGCTTATAATCATTTGCTTAAATTGGTCTTTAACCCCATCATAATCTACTTGAAGTTTGTTAAGCAGCTTAGTTGTGGGGTCATTTTCGTTTCTTAAAATGCATAATAAGAGGTGAGCGGTATTTATCGAAGAACTTTGAAATAATTTAGCCTCTAAAAATGTGGTCTTTAGAGCTCTTTCAGCTTGCCTGGTTAAATGCAGGTTCTTCTTAAAATTAGGAGCGCCATCGGCATTTGGATTAGCCGGGCTCAATATCTCTACTTTTCTTCTTAAATGATCCAGGTCTATATTTAAGGCATTAAGGATATTTATGGCCTTCCCGCTACCGTCTCTCAATAAACCAAGCACAAGATGTTCTGTACCAATAAAGTCGTGCCCTAAACGAAGTGCTTCCTCTTTACTGTATGTGATCACATCTTTTACTCTTGGTGAAAAATTGTCATCCATAATTCTTTCTCCTTTACTTCTTTAAAAATAATTAAAATCTACAACAAAAAGGCAAAAACCATACCTTAATACTTGCAGCCATAGCTAATAGACGAAAAAATAATTCAAAATCAAAGAAAATTAACGACATCTTATCAACGTCTACACTCTTAAAAACTGTTAATAAATTATATGAAAAAAGGTGGGTTAAAAACTCTTGCGTACTATATAAAATGCGTATATTGGCTCGATTTGTAAACTATCGAAAAATAAAAACAAATTAATATGGCAGAAGGAGAAAAACTGATTCCTATTAATATTGAAGATGAAATGAAATCGGCCTACATCGATTATTCGATGTCAGTCATTGTGTCACGTGCTTTACCTGATGTACGTGATGGATTAAAGCCGGTACACAGAAGGGTGTTGTTTGGAATGCATGAATTAGGAGTCAGATCCAATACAGCTTATAAGAAATCCGCAAGAATTGTTGGGGAGGTACTAGGTAAGTATCACCCACACGGAGATTCTTCGGTATACGATACTATGGTGAGGATGGCGCAGCATTGGAGTTTGCGCTATATGTTAGTAGACGGACAGGGTAACTTTGGATCAGTTGATGGTGATAGTCCGGCAGCAATGCGTTATACGGAAGCCAGAATGCGTAAGATTTCTGAAGACATGTTGGCAGATATCGACAAAGAGACAGTTGACCATCAACTCAACTTTGATGATACCTTAAAAGAGCCCAAAGTTCTCCCTACGCGAATTCCAAACTTGTTAGTCAATGGTGCTTCCGGTATTGCCGTGGGGATGGCCACCAATATGCCTCCTCATAACCTTACAGAGGTTATTAATGGTACCATCGCCTATATAGATGACAGGGACATAGAAATTGATGGATTGATGGAGCACATAAAAGCTCCGGACTTTCCAACAGGAGGTATAATCTATGGATATGATGGAGTTCGTGAGGCTTTTAAGACCGGTAGGGGACGTGTCGTTCTGAGGGCTAAAGCTGAAATCGAGGAGGTTAACGGTAAAGAATGTATTGTTGTTACTGAGATTCCTTATCAGGTGAACAAGGCGGAAATGATTAAAAAGACTGCCGATTTAGTTAATGACAAAAAGATTGAAGGTATTTCGAATATCCGTGATGAGTCGGATAGAAAGGGAATGCGTATCGTTTATATTTTAAAGCGCGATGCAGTGCCTAATATTGTATTGAATACCTTATTCAAATATACAGCCCTGCAATCTTCATTTAGCGTTAATAATATTGCCTTGGTAAACGGTCGTCCTGAAATGTTGAATTTGAAGGACCTTATTAAGCACTTTGTGAACCACCGTCATGAGGTTGTAGTAAGAAGGACTGAATATGAATTGCGCAAAGCAGAAGAAAGAGCCCATATTTTAGAAGGACTCATAATAGCATCTGATAACATCGATGAGGTAATTAGTATTATCCGTGGATCTTCTAATGCAGATGAAGCTCGTACGAAATTAATGGATCGCTTTAAGTTGTCTGAAATTCAGGCTAAGGCGATTGTAGAGATGCGTTTGAGACAATTAACGGGTCTGGAGCAGGATAAGTTACGTGCTGAATATGATGAAATCAAGAAATTGATTGAGGACTTAAAAGATATTCTAGCCAGAGAAGAGCGTAGAATGGACGTCATAAAAGAGGAACTTATTGAAGTAAGAGATAGGTATGGAGATGAGCGTCGTTCTGAAATCAATTATGCAGGAGGAAACTTTAGCATTGAGGATATGATTGCCGATGAGCAGGTGGTTATAACGATTTCTCATGCTGGGTATATAAAACGTACACCGCTTACAGAATATAAAACTCAAAACCGTGGAGGTGTAGGTCAAAAAGGTTCTTCAACGAGAAATGAGGATTTTCTGGAACATCTTTTTGTCGGTACCAATCACCAATACATGTTATTCTTTACTCAAAAAGGTAAATGTTTTTGGTTGCGTGTATTTGAGATTCCTGAAGGTTCAAAAATTTCCAAAGGTAGAGCGATTCAAAACCTTATAAATATAGAACAGGACGACAAGGTAAAGGCTTTTATTTGTACCAAAGATTTAAAAGATGAGGACTATATTAATAGTCATTATGTCATCATGGCAACAAAAAAAGGGATCGTTAAGAAAACTTCACTTGAACAGTATTCCCGACCTCGTCAGAATGGTATTAATGCTATCACTGTAAGAGAGGATGACGAATTACTAGAAGCTAAATTAACGACTGGGAACAGTCAAATTATGCTGGCTACCAAATCTGGTAAAGCTATTCGATTCGAAGAAGGAAAAACGCGTCCGATGGGTAGAAATGCATCTGGTGTAAGAGGTATCACCCTGGCAGATGATAATGATGAGGTAATCGGGATGATCTCTGTCCATAATATGGAAGAGAATATACTCGTGGTTTCTGAAAACGGATATGGTAAGCGTACTTACCTGGATGATCCTGATGATGGTGAAGCGGTTTATCGTATGACTAACAGAGGTGGTAAGGGAGTTAAAACCATGTCCATAAGTAGTAAAACAGGAGAATTGGTTGCCATTAAGAATGTTTCTGACGAGGATGATTTAATGATTATTAATAAATCAGGACTTACTATTCGAATGGCAGTAGAGGATCTTAGAGTTATGGGAAGAGCCACGCAGGGTGTTCGACTTATTAATATTAAAGGGAATGATTCGATTGCTGCTGTTGCTAAAGTAATGAAGGAAGAAGATGATATTCAGGATTTAAATGATATCGAAGTAGAGGAGAATGGTACAGAAGTTGATGAATCTACTAACGAATCAAGCAACGAATCATAACGTTTATTATTGTTGTTTTTAAATAAATAAGTTTTATTTTAATCCATACGATGATTTAAATCGTAAATAATTAAAAGAATTAATACATTAAAACCATAGAAAATTTTAGACTGATGAAAAAACAAGTTTTAGTTGTTTCAACGTTATTAATTACTGCTTTTTCTTTTGCTCAAAAGAACGAATTAAAGGATGCTGATAAAGCATTAAAAGGAGGAGATGTAGCGGGAGCTAAGGCAGCGATTGAGGCAGCAAGTCCGCTAATGGCTAATGCAGATGATAAGTACAAAGCTGAATTTTATTTCTTAAAAGGAAAGACTTATTTCGACATGGCTCAAAAGGGGATGGATGCTACCAATTCTTTTAAAACTTCTTTAGAGTCTTTCAATGAGTTGATTGAGTTTGAAAAGTCTTATAAGCAAAAGTATACTGATGAAGCAAAAGAAGTTATGGCTCAAATGTCAGGAGCTTTAGTTAATTCGGCTGTAGAAGATAATAAGCAAAACAATTATGCATCGGCTGCTGATAAGTTATATATGGCCTATCAGTTAGATAAAGAAAATAATAAGGATTACCTTTATTTTGCAGCTTCCAGTGCCGTAAACGGAGGTGATTATGATACCGCTTTGGATTACTACACTCAATTAAAGGATATAGGTTATACTGGAGTTTCTACTCAATACGTAGCTACTAATGTAGAAACCGGAGAAGAAGAGGTTTTTAGTAGTAAACAGCAACGTGATTTAATGATTAAAGCAAACTCACATAATAACCCTGCTGAGAAAGTTACGGAATCAAGGTTGCCTGAGATTGTAAAAAACATCGCGTTGATTTACACTCAAAAGGGAGATACTGAAAAAGCTATTGAGGCTATTCAGGATGCTCGCGCAGCGAATCCAGACGACATTAACTTGTTGCTTACTGAGGCTAACTTATACATAAAGATGGATGATAAGGTGAAGTTTCAAAACCTTATGGAAGAAGCGATTCAGAAAGATCCTAATAACCCATCATTATACTATAATCTTGGTGTAATTACTGCAGAGCAGGGAGATGCTGAGAAAGCTAAGGAATATTATAAAAAATCGTTGGCTTTAGATCCTGAGAATGAAAACACGAATTTAAATATGGCTTCACTTATCTTATCTGGAGAGCAGGATATCGTTGACCAAATGAACAGTTTGGGTACTTCATCTGCTGATAACAAGAAGTATGATGAATTGAAGTCACAAAGAGAGGATATTCATAGATCATCTATTCCTTATTTAGAGAAGGTGTTAGAGATTAATCCTGAAAATCCTGATGCGATCAGAACTTTGATGAATATATACAGAGGTTTGGGAGAATCAGCTAAGTTTAAAGAGATGCAAGCTAAATTAGAAAGCATTCAACAGTAATCTTTCTTAAGCTAACATATAAAAATAAAAAAGCCTTGAAACGAATTCAAGGCTTTTTTATTTTTATAAATTAATAAGGGATATTCCTTAAATCACCTTCTTGATTACTCTTAATTTATGTGAGTGTTTTTTGGTGTCTACATTAAAGATGCCAGAATGATCTATTCGATCGATTCTAACCTTACCATGAGCATGAATAATATAGTTATCAGACATCATGATGCCTACATGAACAATGTTGCCTTCATCGTTGTCAAAAAAGGCTAAATCGCCAGCTTCAGATTCTTCAATGAAGCTTAGCGCTTCACCTTGTTTTGCTTGTTGAGAAGCATCTCTAAAAAGTTTATAGCCATTAAGTTTATAAACCATTTGAGTAAAACCTGAACAGTCAATTCCAAATGGAGTTTTACCACCCCACATATAGGGTGAGTTCATGTACATATATGCAGTTTCTATAATCTTGTCTTTAGGCCTTATGCCACCCATTATTTGTCCGTCGTATGAAAAATCCAGGATGGCATTTCCACTGATACTGGAACCTAATGGAATGGTTAATAGTTCCTGAGTGTCATCCTTTGTAACGAATTCAACCAGATCTCCTGATAATTCCAGTTCCTGCTGCTCTAAGTTTTTATATTGTTCCTCAGAAATTAGCAGAAATTGTTTGTTATCAATCCATCCTTCATACCTGTCAAAGGCCAAGCGAATTTTACTCCAATTTTTTCTTTGTTCTAAGACTTTAAAGTGTTCTCCGTATAGTACCTGAGAAACCAATTCACTTTTATCGCTGGCTTCAGAGCGCAGCGGGACAATACTCAAATGACAGATTCCGAATTGCATTAATATTTAGTCTGTATTACGATATAAAAATGACCCGAGGCATACTATTTTGTACTATCGGGTCATTTAGTTATTTTTTTTAACTTCTTTCTATAACCATAGCTGAGGCTCCGCCACCACCATTACATATGGCAGCCGCACCTATTTTAGCATTGTTTTGTTCAAGAACATTCAGAAGGGTGATCAGGATTCTGACTCCAGAACATCCCAACGGATGTCCCAAAGAAACTGCTCCACCGTTAACGTTTACCTTATCTTCGGAAAGTTCTAATATTTTCATGTTAGCCAAACCAACCACCGAAAAAGCTTCATTGAATTCAAAATAATCCACATCACTTAATGATTTACCGGCTTTATTTAAAGCTTTAGGGAGTGCTTTTGCAGGTGCCGTAGTAAACCATTTAGGTTCTTGGGCAGCGTCTGCATGGCTAAGAATGGTAGCTAATGGGGTAAGACCAAGTTCTTTTGCTTTGTTTTCAGACATGAGTACAACCGCACCAGCTCCATCATTAATTGTTGAGGCGTTAGCGGCTGTTACGGTACCTTCTTTGGTAAATGCCGGACGTAGTTTAGCAACTTTGTCTAAAAAGACATTTTTGAATTCTTCATCTTCTTTTACGATGATAGGGTCGCCTTTTCTTTGTGGTACCTCTACAGGTACTACTTCATTATCAAATTTACCTTCACTCCAAGCCTTTGCAGAACGTTTGTAGGATTGAATGGCGAAAGCATCTTGTTCTTCTCTGCTGATCTTGTATTCCAGGGCGCATTCATCTGCACATACTCCCATTGCATTTTTATCATAGGCATCTACCAAGCCATCTTTTTGCATTCCATCTTCCATGGAGGCAGGGCCAAATTTTGTTCCTTTACGCATGTAGACATAATGAGGGATTAAACTCATATTTTCCATTCCTCCAGCAACAATTATATCAGCATCACCTAAGGCAATTGCCTGTGCTCCTTGCATCACAGCTTTCATTCCGCTTGAACATACTTTATTTACCGTTGTACACGGAACGGTGTTTGGAATTCCAGCGTATATAGCGGCTTGTCTTGCTGGTGCCTGACCTTCTCCGGCCTGGACTACATTTCCCATTAAAACTTCATCAACTGATGCAGGATCTAATTTTATTTTTTCTAAAGCTCCTTTAATAGCAATAGAACCCAATTTTGGAGCGGGGATACTTGAAAGAGCACCCATGAAACTCCCTACAGGGGTTCTTGCTGCGGAAACAATTACTACTTTATTTGCCATTTTGTTAGTTTTTAGTATTGCGAATTTAGTTATTTTGAAAAGATAATCATAGAAGCAATGGGTTTTTAAAGGTTAATGCTCTGTTTTGGTATTTTCTGAGCTCATTTTAGACTTACTTGGTTGTAAAAAGGGATCTGTATAAAAAAAAATGTGTAGGTTTGAATATCAATTATGCCCTATGAAACAGTTTCTGAGTAGAATTTATAAGAATCAATCTAACATATATAAAGTTTCGTTGTTTCTTCTTGTCATTGCCTTGATTGTATACCTTTTTCCTAAAGGAGGTAAGTTTAAGTATGACTTTCAAAAGGGTAAGATCTGGCAATATGAGACACTTTATGCTCCCTTTGATTTTGCTATTTATAAGACTGATGAGGAATTAAATAGAGAAAAGGATTCGTTAAAGAGCAAACAAGTTAATTTTTATCGTTTTGATTCAAAGGTAAAAGAGACGGTAATTGAGCAGTATCAGCAAAAGTTTTCAACCTATTTTCCTGATTCATTATATAGTGGTAACACCAAGAAGCGTCTTAAGGCTGATGGTTTAGAGATCTTAAATGAAATTTACAATAGGGGTGTTGTTCAAACGGAGGTCGATAACGATCCTGAAGATGTTGTTAATTTGGTTAGAGGAAATGAGCAAAGTCCTATGTTTTATGGGGATCTCATTCAATTGAGTCAAATTCAGAAAAGGATATCTTCTATTTTAGAGCGCAAGAATGCTTCTCAATATTTCGGGACTTTTTACAATTTATTTTTTGATGATTTAAAGCCCAATGTGTTTTTCGATGAAGCCCTGACCAATAAGGTTTTAGAGGAGGAGTTGAAGTCAATTGTGGGAACCAGGGGGCATGTAGAAAAAGGAAAGCGAATCATCGCCAAGGGTGAGGTTGTAGAAGGCGAAAGATATAATATGCTTTATTCATTACGAAAGGAATATGAATCTCAGTTGTGGAGTGAAAGCAATTACAACTGGATTTTATTCGGGTATATTCTATTGGTTTCGATTACCTTTTTGATGTTGATTTTATTTCTTTATAAATATCGACCATTGGTATATGAAAATAATAATAAGGTCACTTTTATTGTCTTTAATGTGTTGTTAATGATCTTTTTAACAACCCTGGCTTTAAATTACAATGTGGGCTTTATTTATGTAGTGCCGATGTGTATTCTACCCTTAATTTTAAAGGCATTTTTTGATCCGCGGCTGGGATTATTTACACATGTTATAACTGTTCTGTTATTAGGTTTTATAGTTCCGAACGGATTTGAATACGTGTTTTTACAAATTATTGCTGGTATTATAACCATTCAAACCATTACCGATTTACACAAGCGAGCAAATTTATTTATTTCGGTGGCGCAGATCACTTTAATTTATATACTCGGATATTTTGGACTTTATATTATTCAGGAAGGACATATCAAGAATATCGAATGGCAAACCTTCGGAATCTTTATTTTGAATGGTTTGGCAACCTTAGCTGCTTTTCCGTTAATATATATCTATGAGAAATTATTTGGATTGGTTTCTGACGTATCCTTACTGGAGTTAACGGATACGAACTCACCGTTATTAAAGGAGTTGGCAGAAAAGGCGCCCGGTACTTTTCATCATTCTTTACAGGTAGCTAATCTGGCTGAAGCTGTAGCTAACGAGATCGGGGCGAATGCCATGTTGGTTAGGGTAGGGGCTTTGTACCATGATCTTGGTAAAATGAATAATCCAATGTATTTCACGGAAAATCAAACTACCAGTGTGAACCCACATAATGAGTTGGCACCGAAGGAAAGTGCACAGGTGATAATAGATCACGTTATTGACGGGATTGAAATTGCCAAAAAGAACAAATTACCAGATCGTATTATAGATTTTATCAGAACGCACCACGGAACCTCTTTGGTTTATTATTTTTATATGAAAGAGAAAGAGTCGGCTGAAGAGATTAATGAGGATGATTTCAGGTATCCGGGTCCCATTCCATTTTCAAAGGAGACTGCAATATTGATGATGACAGATTCTGTAGAGGCGGCTTCTAAGAGTTTGAAAAATCCGACGTTTTCTATAATTGATAGTTTTGTTGAACGTATTATCAGTAAGCAAATTGAGGAGAATCAGTTCATTAATGCGAATATTACGTTTAAGGAAATAGAGACCATTAAAAAGGTCTTAAAGCAGAAGCTAACAAACATTTATCATTTACGTGTAGAATACCCGGAATAATATCTATTTGATCATTAGGGTGTTAATAAAAAAGCGATTTAAAATTGTGTAAAAAACATTAAAAAAGGTTGCGTGCTATTATCCTATCTACTACATTTGCATCCGCATTTCAGAAGTGCATACGATCATTAAGAAAATATTGGAGAGGTGCCAGAGTGGTAATGGAGCAGATTGCTAATCTGTCAACGCGTAAGTGTTGCCAGGGTTCGAATCCCTGTCTCTCCGCATTTTCGGGGTGTAGCGTAGCCCGGTTATCGCGCCTCGTTTGGGACGAGGAGGTCGCAGGTTCGAATCCTGCCACCCCGACCAGAAAAGCTGAACTTAAGAGTTCAGCTTTTTTTATTTATACCCAGCCGAAAATATATTTTCGAGCGCAGGAATAAATAAAAAAAGATGCAAAGCGCGAGCTTTGTTCAGCGATTATGAGCAACGACCCCACTTCAGGATCACCGGAGGTAATCCATTGAATAAATCTTTCTATTTTTAGTTGGAGATGAGGTTAAAGCGCGAGCTTTGTTCAGCGATGATGAGCAACGATCTCACTTCAGGATCACCGCAGGTAATCCATCCATTGAAGATTTCATTTTTTTGAGAAGGAATTAAAGAGCGAGCTTTGTTCAGTGATGATGAGCAACGACCCCACTTCAGGATCACCGGAGGTAATCCATCCACTGAAGCTATTCATTTTTTTTGAGAAGGAATTAAAGCGCCAGCTTTGTTCAGCTTAGATGAGCAACAAACGGATCATGCCTAATTTTGTGTTTGTGCAAAAATTGTGATTGATTTTTGAAGGAATGATAGATTAAGCATCGAGTCACGAGATTGTATAGCGAATGCGGAATGACATGGGAGAGTGATGAGTGGATAGTGGATTCCGCAACAATGCGGAATGACATTGGGTGCGGAATGACATTGGGAGAGAACAGAGTAGTCTGGTTCCGGTTACTATATTATTGGATTCCATAATAGGTACAGAATGACAAGTTAGATGGATTCTAAATCATATTGCTTCAAAATACATATGTAGTGATCCCTGGTCTGTTTGATGGGAAACCAGATTGAAGTGGGTGATTAATACTTCTGGCAGTATCAGGCATAAGAGGTCCAGAAATAATCCGAATACTATTATTTTTTAGCAAAGATCTTAATCTATTATTCAATTCGCACTTAACTTTTGAGATTGATCCCAACAAAACGAATTCAGGATCACGGGAGGTTATGAGAAAGTTTGGAAACATTTTATACTTGATTGAATCTGAATCGATGTGTTCATACTTTATCCATACTTTAACTATGCTTCAACCATGCCTTAACTATGCCTGAAATGGGGTGTTTCCATGCTTGAATATTGATCAAATATCAAGCTAAAGAAAGAGTTTGTATTTTTTTATATCATTTTATACATCACGGCAATAAGATGCAAAATCGGCTAAATAGACTCTTTTGATTCGTGCCGTTTTGCACTATTGAATTAATTAACTAACGGTGTAAAGAAGAGGAAATGATTAAGGTTGTAAATCGTTAGGAATCAAATGGTATTCTAACATGCTTTGATCAAGAGTTTTTTTAGGAAGATAAGCAAGAAGCAAATATGCTCGTGCCTTTAGTTTGTTGATTATACGAGCCAGGAGGTTATTGACAAAACAGATATTTAATGAATATTACCTTGCAAGAAAGTATAAAGGGTATTTCAATACCCTTTATACAATACTTTGACAAGTTTTTCTATAGGATCTTATGAGGCTTTATTGTTTTCCTTGCTGTAATTGTCTTATGAGCTCAGAAAAGTCGAAGCTTGTAGCCTTTTGAACGGGAGGGTACTTGACTAAAGTTTCAATGTGTTCAGCAAGTAATTCCTGCATAGGCTCATTAATAAATTGCTTTCGCTGTAACATGTCCGATTGGTCGGTCAGATTGTCAAAACTTTCATAAGGATCGAAATGAATATTGTACATGATCGGAAACTTTTGCTTGACATAAGGGGCGTAATAGTTTTCACTGGTTTGAAAGTGCATTTTCCATTGATTTATTCGAACGGCACGAATGTCTGATTCATGATAGTATATGAAACTATTTCGATTGCTTTTATCTGATTTCCCCAACCAGTAATCTAGGTTGTTTACTCCATCTATGTATTGATTTTTTTCATTAAGCATTTTTTGTGCTACATCAGGAACACCGGCAGCTGCAGCTAAGGTGGTAAATATGTCCATATGCGCTTGAATGCCTTGTAATCTTTTACCACCATCAATCTTGTCTTTCCACATGACTAACATAGGTACTCTTACACCTCCTTCGTAAGTTGTCATTTTTTCACCTCTGAAAGGAGTGGTTCCTCCATGAGTACGTGCACTATGTTCTGGACCGTTATCTGTAGAATAAATAACAATGGTGTTTTCGAGTAGGCCCATTTTGTCTAATTCATCCAAAATTTCACCCACCATCATATCGTGTTCAATCATTCCACTTCCATAAAAGTCGTGCTCTGTGGTGTAGGGTAAAGCTAAATATCTGCTTTCTTTTTTTAAGCGCGTAAACATGTGCATTCTACTCGGATTGAACCATGCAAAGAAAGGTTTATCATCCTTTTTAGATCTTTTAATAAAATCCATCATAGCCTCTTTGAACTCTTCATCAACGGTTTCCATTCTTTCTCTGGAAAGTTGTCCAGTGTCTTCAATTTTTTGTTTACCTACTTTTCCAAATCTTGGGTCAACGGTATTATCATCCACGTTTGTAGCCCAGGTGTGTAATACACCTCTGGTACCATGTTTTTTGAAATATTCCGGATCCTGAGGGTAATCCATTTGTTGATATTCTTCCTGTGTATTGAGATGGTATAGGTTCCCAAAGAATTCATCGAATCCATGGACAGTTGGTAAGTGTTCGTTTCTATCGCCTAAATGATTTTTTCCAAATTGGCCAGTAGCATATCCTTGTTCTTTCAGGACTTCAGCCAGTGTTGGAGATTCTTTTTTAAGACCCAGTTCGGCACCCGGTCGTCCTACGGTTGTCATGCCGCTACGTATTGGGTATTGTCCAGTGATAAGTGCAGCACGGCCTGCTGTACATGAGGGTTGTGCATAGTGTTCCGTAAACATAATACCATTTTTCGCAACTCGGTCAATGTTTGGTGTGTTATACCCCATAACTCCGTTGCCATAGGCACTAACATTACTCCAGCCAACATCGTCAGGGAAAATAATTAGGATATTTGGTTTTTCTTGTGCATTACTGATCAATGGAATGAGTAGTAAAATGCAGAGGGTCTTAAAATAGCGAGCTGTGTTCTTCATGAGTTAATTTAATTAATGATTTAATAAATGAGTTGTTAAGGTTTTTCCGAAGTGAGGGATAGCTATCAGGAAATGTTGTTTTACCCAATTGCATTGTAAACAAAAGCAAACGAATGTTTTTTCATAATCATGGTTGAGGCTATGTTGATCTATAACAGTAGTCACTGTAAAGTCAACCGTAGGAAATGGTTTATGAAAAAATAGTCTTAGCATGTATGTTTGTTTTATGTGCTATAAAAACATACGAGGTCGAAATTTAATTTTCTTTTAGAATTCAAATTTCAGAGGGGATTTCTAAGATAAGGAATATTTATATAAAATGGTATTTTTCTTACTTAAGATAATAAAAAATTATTAAAATTAATTAGCTGGTTATTTGATAAATACTTATTGATGCTTTGCACTTAATCACTCATACGAGTAAATAGCATTTTTTTAGAAATATAATGCCGTAGGTAACAAAAGTTGCTGACTAGCTTTTTGTTGACATCTATTTTTGTGGTATAATTTTTAAAAAGAGAAATTATGGAGATGGAGAATCTAATCAGGGAAGATAAGGGTACGATTATAGATGTGCGTAACCGACATGAGTTTAGTTCAGGGCATGTTGAGGGCTCGGAGAATATACCATTAAATGAGATCTCAGGGAGACTTGAAGAATTAAAACAATTACCAGGACCATTAGTGCTATGCTGTGCCTCAGGAATGCGAAGCGGACAAGTAGAGCGGTTTTTAAAAGAAAATAATATTCCATGTGTGAATGCTGGTTCATGGATGGATGTTAATTATATTAAACACTCATAATTATGCTGAATATATTAAAAAGGCTTTTTGGCTCCGGATCAGGGACAAGTCCGGATTTTACTGAATTGTTAAAAAACGATGGAATTATCATTGATGTGCGGACCAGTGGTGAGTACGCCTCGGGTCATATTAAAGGATCTAAGAATATACCATTAAATACGCTGTCTGGTAATCTTTCTAAATTAAAGAATAAAGAACGGCCTATTATTACCTGTTGTGCTTCGGGCATGCGAAGTGCGACGGCAAAGAACATTCTTAAAAACCAAGGGTTTACCAATGTACATAATGGAGGTGGTTGGAAGCGTCTTAACCAAAAGATTTCATGATTAAAAACAGGATCCTAAAAGGATGGAATATTTTAAGGCTGGTATTTCTTGGTGTAGGCGTACTCGTGCTCATCCAGGGAATTCAATACGGGCAGTGGCCAGGGCTTCTTTTAGGGCTTTATTTGTTTCTTAAAGGGCTCTTAGGGCTTGGTTGTGCCGGAGGATACTGTAGCGGAGGAGGCTGCGATATTTCGCCGGAGGATGATATTAAGTAAGGTTGAGGTTTTGGTTATTCAAAAAAGATGATCGTAGGTTATACTTACGATCATCTTTTTTATATTCTTTAGTTTGTTTTTAATTCTTATTTCCCTTTCGCGTAGTTAATGTTTAAATCATTAGTTCTTACGGCTTTCAATTTTTCTTTCAGCTTATGCTGCATTTCCTGAACGATGTTATTGAACTGTGGGTTGTATGCAAGGTTATTATATTGTTTTTCGTCGTATTCCATATCGAAGAGTTCCATGCCTTTACTGGCGTCTTCCCCATACTGGATGTATGCCCATTTATCAGTTCTGATAAGAAAGGTATCTCCTCCCTGGGTGGTAGAAAATGCATGGTCTCTGATTTCTACTTCAGGATTCGTTAGCGATGGACTGAGATCTTTTCCCTGAAGTCCTTCGGGTACTTTTAACCCAGCCAGGTTTGCAACCGTAGGATACAAGTCTAAGAGTTCTGCAAAAGAATGGCATACGCCCGGGGCTTTTCCAGGTACTTTAATGATCATAGGGACTCTTACCGATTCTTCGTGCAGGCTTACCTTCATCCAAAAACGATGTTCCCCCAAGTGGAAGCCATGGTCAGAGGTGAAAATAACGATGGTATTATCTTCTAAATTTTCCTCTTCCAGGGTTTTAAGTATTTTTCCTACCTGTGCATCCATATAGGATACAGAAGCATAATAGGCAGCGATTGCCTTTTGCTCTTGTTCTGTACTCATTTTAGCATTTACCGAAGTTACGTAGTTAATACCGCGTGCCGGAATATCATCCCAATCATTTTCAACCTGAGGGGGTACTACCATTTGTTGGTAGGGATAGGGCTCAAAGTATTTTTTTGGAGCCACAAAGGGGACATGCGGTCTAACGAGACCTACGGCTAAAAAAAATGGGTCCTTTTTATGTTTTTTAATAAGCTCTATAGTCTTTTGAGCTGTTTTTCCATCAGAATGTACCAGGTCATCACCGTCGGCTTTCACGGTGGTCATGACGTTTCCTCCTTTACGCTCGATCGTATTATACGGATTGTTTTGCACCAGCTCAGCTTCACCTTTTGCCTGCCATTCCGGACCCTGACTATTGAAGCGTTCAGTCCATGATGCTTCATCATCTTTGCCATTACTGCCTTTTTCGATATCAATTGGGACTCCCATATGGTATATTTTACTAACCCTGGCGGTATAATATCCATTGTTTTTAAATAACTGGGCGAACGATATTTTATCATTTCCTACATTTTCCCTTCCGCTGACATAGCCATAGGTTTGTGTGGCATTTGGATAGTAACCGAACATTAAGGAAGCCCGAGAAGGACCACAAACCGGATATTGAGAATAGGCACGAGAATAGAGGGTGCCTTCCTGTGCTAATTGATCTATATACGGAGTTTTACAGACCTTGTTTTCATATGACGAAACCGCAGTAGCGGTTAGATCGTCGGCAATGATGAATAATACATTCATCTTTTTGTTGGTGTCATTCTTTAAATTTTGTGCTTTTAAAGGGCCGATTGCACAAATAAACAGTAAAGACAGGATGGTAAAGGTATTTTTCATGGTGCTTAATGAATTCTGAATGCATTTGTCATTATTCTGAATAATAGGGCAAGCAATTTATGAAAAATTAGGAGTATTGCCCTAATATATTTCATGTATAATGGCGGTTTGAAATTCTCATGAAATTAATTAAATAAGATCCGTTTTGATAGCGTATTTCACCAGGCCGATCATGTTTTTAGCTTCCGTTTTTCTCATGAGGTTTTTTCTATGCGTTTCGATTGTGTTTTTGGAAATACACAGGGTATCAGCAATCTCCTGAGTGCTATATTCCCGAGCGATTAGTTTTAAAATTTCTTTTTCTCTGTTACTTAGGATAATATTTTGGTTCGAATTATCTTTTTTAAAAATGCTGTTGTTCAAAATTGCTTGAACGCTTTGAGGGAAAAAACGATGTCCGCTGCAAATTTCTGCTATGGCTTTGAGCAAGGTTACTTTTCCGGAATTTTTCAGAATGTAACCGTTAACCCCGGCCTTTATGGACTGATGAATGGTAGCACTGCTTTGGTGTGAACTGATTGCTAAAATTTTAATTGTGGTATCGAAACTTCTTACGGCCT
The DNA here is from genome assembly GCF_900116365.1 of Zhouia amylolytica. Classification (GTDB taxonomy): domain Bacteria; phylum Bacteroidota; class Bacteroidia; order Flavobacteriales; family Flavobacteriaceae; genus Zhouia; species Zhouia amylolytica. The sequence goes on from NZ_FPAG01000005.1 coordinate 70,960, forward strand.
TAACGAAGGATATACCGTTTAAGCCGGGCATTTCTATGTCGGTTATAATTAAATCGGGGGTTTGTTCTTTTAAAATATTTAGGGCTTGTTTACCATTATAAGCAATCCCTATAATTTCAAGATGCTCCTCTTGATTTAAGATAGAGGTAATTCCTTCCAAGAACATTTTATGGTCGTCTACAACAAGTATTCTATAGATTTCAGGCATGAGCTAAAGGGATATTTATATTGATAGTGGTTCCAGTATTAGGAATAGATTCAATTTGAATTTCACCATTGAGCGTATTAATTCTGGTTTTAATATTTGAAAGTCCTAATCCAAGATTCGCCTTGGATGGGTTAAAACCGACTCCATCATCTTCTATAATAAGGTTGAGATAATCTTCATGTACCGTTATATTGATGTTACAGTAGTTGGCCTCAGCATGTTTAAAAATATTAGTTAAAATTTCTTTTAATACAGGGTAAAGTTCGGTTTGAATGGTGTTCGAAATAAAGTTAATTTGGTTGTGCGGAAACAGGTAAAGTTCGACGATTGTTTTATTAGAATTATATTGGTCAACCAGATCTTCAAGAGATAATGTGAAGGGTTTGTCTGCAGGTTGAACGAAGAGATTCTGAGAAACCATTCTTAGTTCGTTATAGGTGGTGTCTACATTTTTGATTATATAATTTAACTGTTCTTCTTCAGACTTCAGGTGGGTTAATTGCATTTTAATAGCCGCAAGATTTCCGCCTATACTATCATGTAGATCTTTAGCAATTCTGCTTCGTTCTTGTTGTTGACCGTCCAATTTCGCCTGAATGCGTTCTGCCTTTTGAGTTTCTTTTAATGTAGCCAGTTGTTGATTTGCCAGTTCATCTTTTTTGTTAAGGAGGTCTTTTTGGAATTTGAGTTTTTGTTTATAAAGTAAGAACAATATGAAAATTAATATTCCCAATACGATCAAGGAAATCAAGAGTATGTTTCGCTGTTTTATTTGAGATGCGATCAGGTCGTTTTGTGCTGCAATTTTTATTTCATTGATTTCATTGCGGTGTTTAACTTCATATACTTCAATTTGGGTTAATTTTTCTGAATTGAAGATACTGTCCTTTACAGCTTTTGCCTGATTGTTAAAGTGCCTTGCTGTACTGGAATCCCTGATGGTTCGGGAGTATTCAACATAGATTTCAAAGAATTTTTCCCGATGCCGCAATGATCCTTTCGTCAATGTTATCGGGTTAGCCATTTCCAGGTAATACAATGCACTTTTTAGGTCTGGTTTATTTAGGTTGATGTTCGCTAAAAGTGTGTAAACCGGTATTAAATATGGGGTCAGTTTTATATTTTCAAAATATTCTTTTGAATTCAATAGAATCTTTTCTGCCTTTGCGAGGGAGTCTTTCAAGATTAATGCATTGGCAATATTGGTTTGATTAATCTGGTAGTTCGTTTTGTCTGTTTTGTTGGCAAAATAGGCTTCTGCCTTTCGGTAGTAATACAAGGATGAGTCGAGGTCTTTTTTAATAAGGGCATCTCCTAATCCCATATAGCAGCTGTTCTTAAAAAATGGACTAATGTTGGAGTATGACAGTGCTGTTCTAAATTGTTTTTCGGCCTGTTCTAAGTCTTTTATATACCAATAGGTATAACCGAGGTGATAGTATAACTTGCTGCGTAACTTTCCCTGATCGCCCGGAACCTTTAATAATGCATTGTAAAGTTCCTGAATCGCCTGAGGATATTTTTCTGTTTTTTTATCTACCTGGATTCCTCCTATGACAATATCGACATAGATATCCGGAAGATCCTGTATGATACCGGGGATGTAGTTAAAGATTTCTTTTGAATCTTTATAAAGTGTTGCAGCTGAATCGTACTGATTCAGTTTTTCAAATAGCTTTGCTTTTTCAGCATTGAGTATTAATTTTAAAGGAATCAGTCGTGGTATTGTATCCAGATATTTTTTGATCTCATTATAGCCGGAAATGGCTTTTGCGTATTCCTTTTGGTCTTTGTGCTGCGAAACTTCGTTCAGAATTTCTTTAATATATTTTTCTTCAAAAGTGGTGAGATCCAGGTGATAATTTTGTGCATGAACAAAAGCTGAAATGAAAAGGCAGAACGTTAATAAAATGGTTTTGTTCATGTAATTGCGGGGTGTTTAAAAACAAATGTATGAAATAATAGAAACTTAAAATTCACGGAAAACGGTGATAAATGGTTGGTTTTTATATTCTTTATTTGAATCATTTATTAATGTGTAATTCTGAAATCAAATCTTATGATGAATAAAGTATTGCTATTCGTTTTTTTATATTTCCTGACTTATGGATGTGATGGAGATGATGCTATAAATCAACCTTATGTGGCGGTGGTTCTCCCTGAATTGGTGGCCTCCGATAAGACCATAACCATTGAAGGTGAGGGGTTAGATAATAAACCGAATATAGTGTTTAACGGGAATACCATTTCCGATTTTAGGGTTAATTCGGAGCGGATTACATTCCAATTACCCGAAGGTAGTAGCAGTGGAGTTCTGGAACTAAGTCTTGAACAAACTGATTTTTATTTTGACACCTTTATTAAGGTAGTGGATGACCGATGGGAGCAGTTACCTTCCTTACCCTTTGCCCAATTTGAAATGGTAAATTCTTTGGTTGGATATGCTACTATTGATGATGGAAGTTTGAGTAAAATAAGACTTTATAAAACAATAGATGGAGGATTGAACTGGATAGTAATTTTAGAGACAGAGGCTGCTTCGTTCTTTTTTGAGGCCTATAATTCGAACCAGCTATGGGTATATGCGGGTTCAAACCGTTTTTACAGATCAATGGATGGTGGTTTAAATTGGGATGAAACTACAGTGCTGGATCTAAGGTATCTTGTTAAGCGTTTATTTTTTGTAAGTGACCAGGACGGTTTTTTGATTGCAGAACGAGGGGGGAACACCTATGTGTTTAAATCTGAAGACGGCGGAGTACAATGGAAGCAGTCCATTGAAATTAATGCCTACGATTTGGATATAGTTCAGACTTCTACCAGTAGTATTCAGCTAATAGATTACAAAACCGGAACTCTTTATACAACAAGTGATTTAGGAGTTGAATGGTTTCAGGGAGCAATTGATCTGGAGTTAGGCGTGGGTGCCAAAGTTGGTTATGGCGATATAGGATATGCTTTTTGGAATGCCTCAATAAATGATAAACAATCGCTGTATATTAAAGAGAATCCGAACGATCTGTGGCAAATGGTTAGTTTACCAGAATTTATAGCGAATCAAAAAATCATTTATGTACATCTTTTTGACACCGATAATATTTATATATTAACTAAAGAGGGCGGGAATTTATATAGCACAGACGGAGGTGTTTCATGGCAGCTATTCTTTTCGGAATCTATTCCTGTAACCGCTGTAACCGCTTTGGATGCTACGATATTTAAAATTGGTAAGGGAATATTGGAAAAACAGGAATTTTAATTGTTTTGATTATCAGTTCGTTTGCTTTTTAGTTTTATAAAAATCCCGATTTTATTTAAAAATATTCGATTTTATATTGCTTAGTATTTGTAAGGGTTATATATTTGCACCGCTTTTGTAGCAAAGAATTACAAAGCTGGTTGCGTAGCTCAGCTGGATAGAGCATCTGCCTTCTAAGCAGACGGTCGCAGGTTCGAATCCTGCCGCAATCACTTTTTTTAAAACCAAAAAACAGCAAAACCTTGCAAATCAGATGATTAGCAGGGTTTTGCTGTTTTAAAGACCCCATATAATTTGATATAATAAGGGTTTAAATGTCAACAAATCGGTCAACACTTTTGATTGATCAATTTTGTTGACCGAATTAGGGGTTAATTTGTTGATATACAGAGTTATAGTTGATTTGACTTTCAAAGGATTTTAAGTTTAATTAAAAACACATTTCAACTATGAAAACTTCACAAACATTTTCCATTCTATTTTGGGTCAATGCATCCAGGGCAATCGACGGTCAGGCTAAGCTATACGCCAGAGTAACCGTAAATGGTAAAAGAGCTAATTTTAGTCTTAAAAGACATATTAAACTATCGCTTTGGGACCCAAAAAGATCAAAACTGAAAGGTAACAGTGCTTACGCTCGTTCGGTCAACAAATACCTTGACCAAACCCATATGGAGATTTTTCAAGCCTATGAAGAGCTCAGAAAAGAAACGGATGTAATAACCGCAGATGCAATTCGGAGAAAGTATTTAAAAGAAGATCAGCAATACAAGAGCCTCGAGGAGTTGTTTGCCTATCATAACAAGATTTCGGAAAGGCAATTGCAGAAAGCCACTCTACGGCATTATAAGACCACTCAGCGTTATTTAAGAGAATTTATCTATGAGAATAAGGGATTAAAAAATGTAGCGCTAGATCAGGTGGATTATAAATTTTTGATTGGTTTTGAACATTTTTTAAGAAACTATATTCCCACAGACCATCAAAAGCCTATCGGGAATAATACAGTGATGCGTCATATGACCCGATTGAAGAAAATGACCAATTTGGCAATAAGGATTGAATGGTTAATGAAGGATCCTTTTCTGAATTACAAGACGAAATATCAAAAATCTGAACGGACCTATTTGAACGCCGGAGAACTTAAAATCATTGAAGAAAAGTCTTTAAGTATTGGGAGACTAGAATATGTACGAGATTTATTTGTTTTTAGCTGCTATTCCGGGCTATCCTATATTGATATCATGCATCTAAAACAAGAGCATTTACAAATGGGTTTCGATGGCAATATTTGGATTGTCAGTAAGCGTCAAAAGTCAGGAACCACTTCTAAGGTACCATTACTAGAAAAGGCAAAAGCGATTGTCCTAAAATATGGAGAAGATCCAAGAGCCAGGCATGAGGGAAGGTTGTTTCACAAAATATCGAACCAGAAGTTAAATGCGTATTTAAAGGAGTTGGCTATTCTATGTGAAATAAACAAAACTCTAACCTTTCATATGGCAAGACATACTTTTGCAACCACTGTAACGCTATCGAATGGTGTACCCATTGAAACGGTTTCAAAAATGTTAGGGCATACCAAACTGGCCACCACACAAATTTATGCTCGGGTGTTAGATAAAAAGATTAGTGAGGATATGAATTCACTAGCATTGAAATTGAATAGCAATAAAGATTAACAAGGTGATTTAGTTGATCGCTTAGAAAAGTAAACAACAGAACAATGAATTACATAAAAAACAGGATCGTTTAGTAATAAGGAAGTGTTTTAGTGTTCTTTTAAGAATGATTAAATACTGGTCAAGAGGAGTAATATAATAATGGCAATGCCTATTAGGCCTAGAATGATATAAACTAATTTGAGATTCCTGTAAGACCAGATCATAAGGCGTTGACTTTTGTTCAAATTGAAGAATAGATTAGGATAACTAAAATAAGGTAGTTTAAGCATATAGTTTTCAATTACGCCATAATTCTTCTTATCATCAGAGGATAACCTGATGGGACAGAATCGTTCATTAATAATGCTTTCTTCTAGCTCATAGCGAATATTAGCTGTAGTTTTTAAGGATTTCTCTATTACACGTTTTACATGGTATCCATGATAAATGGCAATCTTGTTTTTATCTAGCAGGATGTAAGATTGGCTTAAATCTGCATCACAGATAGCATTTAATGTAGAATTGTCATAGGTGACTGTTATACGCATAGATCGATTAAAAGTTGCGGGCAAATGTAATATTATATTATAAAATTCATACGATAAAGAGTTGGATTAACTATTTAAAAAATAAAAAGTATGCGATTTGATCGATGGATTAAATCAAACTTTTAGGCCTATGGATATACAATTTCACCGATCTAATCGTTAGGTTAGGGTATTTCGAAATTATAAATTAAATCTTATGAAAGAACTATTAGAAAAAATTGAAGCCGAGTTAGCAAGTTTTAAAGAAGATGCTTCTTTACAATTAGAAAAGGGAAATAAAGCGGCAGGAACCCGTGCTCGTAAATCATCCATGGAACTTGGAAAGCTTTTTAAAGAATTCAGAAAAGTATCTTTAGAAGAGTCTAAGAAATAATTTTCTTATCACGAGAGTCAACAATTATGTTGGCTCTTTTTTGAATTAATTAGATTTTAAAAAAAGGTAATCCTTCCAATACTTCAATAAAAGGCTAAATTGTGATATGTTTTTTTATTTATTAGAGGGCAAACAATCATCCCAAGATTCATATTCACAAATATTCAAGCCAAACTCTTTACACTTACCAACTATGGCATAATGAAGTTTCTGATCATTAAAAAGGGTAGAATCTAGTGCAATACAAATTAGACATTCATTGTTCAAAAAGTCGATAATGACTTCATTGATCCATTCATACTTATGATCTATTATATTATCATATTTTCTGCCAATAAAAGCAGAAAGAGTACATAGAAGGTCAATTTCGAGATGGTATTTTTTCATTTTATGGAGGTTGTAAATTAAGTGAAGCTTACACATTGGTGTTAACAATTCCGAGTGGATTGCTTCGCCAGTTCGCTACGCTCGTGTTGGACGCAGCCGAGTCCGGTATAATTCGGATATATATGAGCAGGTTTGCAAGACATTTTTGAGTACAATTGAAATTTCGGGTATTTGTTTATTATTCGTTCCAAGTCCATTTCAATATTCACATATAAAAAAATCAGTCATTTCAATTTGTCATTTTGATTGCTTTTTCGATCTCTTTTTAATATAAAAGTATGCTTCATGGACTATAAGAACTATTATTGAAATCACTAAAATCAGTTTTCTGTGAGGAATTTCAACTTTGAATATTATAGCCAAGAAGACTATGATAAGAATTATATAAATAGAGTAACTTAAGAAACTTTTCATATCTTTTTTATATTACAATAATTTAATAAATGCAGAATACTACATTTCAGATAGATTTAACTTTTAAACTGTCATATTTATAGGAAAGTCTAAACATATAGCGCTTATATATTTTTAATGATTATTAGATTTATTCCCTGTGGTTATTACAAAACTCTAGAATTAATAAGCTATCGTTTTTGTAAAAAAATCGATGTAATTGTGCTCTAAAATAGTTGAAATTTCCTAAATTAAAAATGGTAAATCTGTTAAAATGTAAAAAATACTAACTTAATAAGGATAACGCTTTTGGTTATGAATAATCACTACTTATAAAAGCAGTTAGAGTACACAGAATGTCAATTTTAAGGTAGTCTCCTTCCAATTCATGAAGGTAATAAATAAAGGGAAGCTTACAGTTGTAGGTAGTTATTTCTATTAAAAGGTTTTATTGTTCTAAATATTCCGTCATTGGAACAAAAATTTAATTTTCCATCATTACTCACTGTATAATACTCACCATGAATATTTGGTTCGCAATCATCGTATCTATAATCGCCATTCAGTCTTGTAGATGTAACTTTAGTAGAAAACTTACTTCCATCATGATAAATAGTTTCGAAAAATAACTCTCTATTTTTCTCTATAAGAATAATTCCACTGCTAACATATGGTGTTTCATCAATCCACTTTCCCAAGCTTTTTCTTTTATCATTAGTCAAGATATCTACAAGGGACATTTCTTGCTCAAGGGTTAGTCCGTTTATTTTAGATTCTAATTTGTCTTTTTCATAAGTGCTAATAGCCCAATATCCTTCTCCTTTTGAACCATCCTTTATTGTATATGAAACAAATAATCTTTCAACTTTCCTGAATATATCCTTTTTTAGTAGCTGAGCAATCCAATCTAATTGTTTTTTATTCACTTTGGACTCTAACTCTATTTCTACAATTCCTTTTTTATCTCTAATATAGAGTTTACTATTAATAACGAATTTGATTGGTTTGCCTTTAGTTACTTCTTTAGGTATTTCCTTTAGGTATGTATGTTTTTCTTTAGTTAAATCATTTATTTTAACCGCATCAAATTCATAAGAATTATGTTTTTGGATTATTTGATAAAATTGAACATTCCTCCCTTTTAATCTATCAATCATTAATTCTTTTTCCTTTTCGTTCATATTTAAGCCAAAATATATTGACTTCAAACAACTTGGTTCATAAGGGTGTTCTCCGTAAAAGCCAGTAACAATTCTATGTTCTTGTTCGTACTGCCACCTTTTAGATTTGTAACCAGCTAATTTCTGTACGATTTGTTCTGATTTAGTGTTATTTATATCTCGTATTCCGTATTCTGGTGGTTTCTTGTTATAGATAACAGGAAATGAAAAGGTTTCAAAGGATTTGTAACTATTTGCTAATAATTCCAAATCATATTCGATACAAAAACCTCTATGGCTATCTGCGTAATGTGCCCAAAGTAATTCGTCTTTAAAAGTTTTAGACAAAGAGTATATTCCTATTGCTTTTTTTTTGACATCAAATAGATTGTGAAGAGCTTTTTCGACTTCTGTAAACTGTTCCGAATTTTCTTTGCCAAATAGTTTAGCAAAGGTTCTAGATTGAACTTTGAAAGGGTCAGTATTTATTAAAGTTTCACAAGGGTCATTTAAATCATCAAATTTAGGTGCCCAATAAAAGTTTTTTTCAAGAGAGTCTAAATCTCGTTCAAAACTTCCTCCTCTGTATTTAAAGACTCTCATTTTCTATAATTACCTACAACGGTTATATAATGTGTGTGCCCAGCATGAGCATCTTTATCATATCGAAGATATGATTTTAATCTAGAGGCTGCAAGTCCCTTATGGGCAGGGGTTACCCCATGAACCATTAGCAAGTCGCAAGGTTGCTAGCTGTGAAGCTAGGAATGAAGGTTATTGCGATTGAATAATGAGCAATACTAAGCAAATTTCGGTACTGAGGAACACGAACCATATACCGAGGCTATGAGGTCGGATGAGTAGGCACATAACTGATAAGTCCAAAGTATCTTATGTAGAGAAGCACCAAAGTAGTAGATATGGTAGGAATCAAAAGAAAGAAGATGTTCTTACCTGGAGGGCGGAGCGTTAGGAAAATGTCTGGTAGACATTTTTAGCGAACGAGCCTGCTGGCGTGTGGGCACTACGTGGTGGTCTATGGGAGAAGTCAGCAGCGGTCATGGTACTCGTAGTAAACGAGGTATATTATTTTACACAGGTTTCACAAACGAGGAAGGACCGAACAATACCCCCTTTGAAATATACTTAGGAGCTGAGCTTGTGAATGGGTGTCCGAATCCCAGTTAAGTTTGGTAGCCTAAGAATAAATTAGAAGGCGGTTCAATTTGGTGTAAAGAGCGAATTGAAAGATGGTTATTGAACCGCCGTATATACACCCCGCTTGGTTTATCCTGAGCGACAGCCGAAGGGTAAGGTGATGTACTCAGAATAATGTTTTTGTTTTTATAAGTATTCGTTAATATGAATATTTGAAAGGGGTACAATGGGTTTAACATTCATGGCCGTCTACTCGATTAGGGCATATTTTTATTCTTTTAAATCGCTAAAAAATCAAATTATAATTATTCCATCTTAATTTGATTTTTCAACTTCGGGAACCAAATAATCGCCACTTAAAACTTCTTCTCCTGGCAGGTAAACTCTTAATAAAAAATTCCAACCTTCAGGCGCATCTAGACGATTTGGAACTTCGCCACAAACATCTTTTGATCCATAATGTACGGTGAAGGTTCCATCTCCGTTTAGTTGAACATTGGAATTATTTAACAGACAATTCTCCGTTTTGATATAACCGTCATCTCCGTAAACGGTAATAGACCAGAACCCCTTATTCACTGGTACTTTATAGGTGGCGGTGTAGCAGTCTGAAGCACTTATTTCTTTTGGCTTATAATTTAGATAGGTTGCAGCTTCTTCAGGCAACAAGCCCCAGGCAGCTGCTGCAGCAATGTGCCTTGTCTTTTCATTTACTGCACCTCTTTTTCCCATCATACCTTCCCAGCTTGAATATTTAGCACTTTCCTCATTATAAACTGCTCTTAAGGAATCTAATGATTCTAAATTCCACTTAAATTCGGGAAACTCTTGGCTAGAGATAGACTTTACAATAAATTTATCTTGAAGATCATTTAGTAATGCAATTTCTTCATTGTCACCTGCATCGAAGACCTGAAGCCTTATGATGATGTATAGAAAATCAGTGTTGCCCTCTATTTTGTATTGACCAGGTTGATAAATCAAATCTTGTACGTAGTGGTCATTATCAATGATGAAAATAGATGCATATCGATCATCTGGCATTTCAGGAAATGTGATATCCAAGCCATCACTTGCATCAAATACTCCTCCTGAGTAGAGTACATCTCTATTCATTCGAATCACTGTTTGCTTATCTAATGGTGTTGGTTGTCGAAAGTGGAAAAACTTGTTGGTTTGTCCAGCATTTTTTATCATTTCCATGAAGGCGCGATCTGTTTCTGCTCGAATAAATGTTTCCGGTGTAACTATGACAGGCTCATTTGTAGCTTTGGTTTTTTCCTGTTTTGATTTCTTGGTTTGATTGCATGCCAGCAGAGTCATGGCAACGATCATAAATAATACTTTTTTCATATCGTCCTCTTTTAATGTTTGCCAACGGTTTGGCTATGATTTCGGCGTGGAATCGTCCACAGGACTATTCCGCAGAGAAATCAAGCTGGTTATATATTTTACTTTTCGGTTTTGCACTATAGCCCCGCTGAATTACAGCCCTGGTTGTAATCAGTGCTTTTTATTTCATTGATATTAATATACTTAATTTTCCTGAACCTTTATTAGTCTCAATTTTTAAAGTAAAAGTTTCAAATTCCCATATTCGTCCATACCATTTGTTGGATTGAATCAAATCCTTTTCTTTTTCCCATTCAAATCTTTCTTTAAAATATTTATCCGCTCTAAAAATTTCAACCGCATTATTCACAACTAATTCGTACTCTCTTATAAATGTGAAGTTTGAATAATTATTGGTTTTTCGATAAAAATAAAGGTAGCATTTACCATCCTCTAGGATTTTGTCAATTCTATTAAAGAATCCTAAATAATTATGAAAAGGCTTAATTGTAACAGTCTCTCTATTTATATCAATAGATTTATAAGAATCCACAATCAATCCATTTTTCAAATCATTCACTAAAAGTTTGGAAAAAGTATTTTGGTCTTTTTCTTCCTTTTCGACAATAAAGTCAAAAGATTGGATGAATTCATCAGCGTGAATAACTTTTGTGTCAATTCCAAGTAACTTATAAAGTGCTCTGGTTTTTTTTAGAAAACCATTATCGTCTGAAACAACACAATCGCAGTAAGCTCCATAATAACTGTGAATCCCATCATTAAGCATATTATTGAATCTAACACTTTTAGATGGTTCTTTACTTATTCCTAAAAGGTCAAGAGTAAAATATGCGTTTGTAAAAAAGTCATATTTTGATATTTCCTTGTCTCCATTTGGGTTTAAATTACTATTCACATATTCTATAAACGTCTTTTGAAGATAAGAATCTTTCAAGTCTTCATTGAAATCTATCTCGTCATAGTCAATGATAAACTTTCCATTATTAATATGCTTGTCTGTAACGTTTCTCAATTCTTTATACACAGATTTATCCTCCTGCATATTTTTAAGCATTCCCATAAAATGTTCGCTCCATTGCATTATACTCATTGGTTCTTTACCAAAAGAAAGAAAGTTTTTTAAAGGGGTAGTTATTGAAGAGTCCAAGTTTTCCATTTCTGGAAAGTTGAAATCTAATTTTGTATCGGTTAATAGAGTTTTTGCATTTTCAATTTTTTCTCGGTCTTCTGGATTTAGGTCGCTCGTGTCAAAATCAAAGATGCTTGAGAAATCAATATCATCATTTTCTTTTTCAACATCAGCAAATGCTTCTAAAGGTCTTGCTAAATAGCAAGAAGTTTTCTTTTCAATTGCGTGGTATGATAGGTAATTATCATTTACAATTGAATCCATAAATTCTAATTCGGAATATTTAATATTCGTTTTATCGTTTTTTAAATCTCGAAGATGTGCATGAGAGTAACAGAATAAACTTGCCTTTTGTTTCCTGATTTGATTCAATAGTTTGACATATTTAGCTTTTTCCTGTTTGAACAGGTGACTGAAGATTTGTTTGTCAAAATATATTCTTGGCATTCATTTTCGGCATTGGTTACAATGTATTTATAAACACCATATAGTGTTTATTTTACTCTATAAATATAAAACAAAAGCTCCCCAACTTTCCACGGGGCTTTTTCCCCTTTCCCAAAGAAAAACAAAAATAACTAAACCTAATTACGGAAAACCTCACTTAAACTCTATGGTAAAATAAAAGCCCTTAAAAGGGCTTATTTAGAGCTTGTTTTTATAAAATTATTGACTTGCGCAACAGCTACCGGTGTTGTGCACTGGCTTTTATTTTTTCATTTATTCGGTCAAATTTCTTTTCTCCGAGTTCAGTTTTTATTTGGTCAGAGTTTTGTTCTACTAAGTTTGTAAAAGTTCGAAATTCAGTTTGCTTTTCATTCCAAAATTCAGTCGGTAAACCTGAAACAGCAACAAGTAAATCTCCTTAGTAAAAGTCGCCTTCAGTCAATATATTTCGTTCAAGTTTTTCGAGTGCAACTCCGATTAGATATTCCGTTCCGATTTGTTGAGAAAACAGAAGTCTTATTTGCTCATCAGTCAAATCTGTAATATTTATTTTCCGATACTGATAACATTTTTTTACCATATCAGTCGGAAACTCGGAAGGCTCTTTCCAATAATCTTTCTCTAATTGTTCGATTGATTTCGTTTTCATTTTAGCTTGTGCACAACGGTTTTGTGTATGAGCAGTAGCGGATTTTATGCATTTACGTTTCAAATAACAAGGTACTTAATTAAATGCAAAAACGATTCAAGTTTACACTCAAACCGCTATTGCTTATACACCGTGTTGGCGGTAGTTTTTACTTTACTCAAATATTTATTCCCTTACAATTGGAATATCACTTACAATTTTCCATTTATTGTTTTCATCTTGAATTAAGACAAGGAACTTATGCATATCTGATGTTGTTTCCAATAAATATAGAACATCTACAATTGCTGTGTGTCCTGAAATTTTTACATCATTGAAGTTGATGTTATAACTTGTACCTCCTATTTTTTCGTCTTTCATCATTTGCAAATAGTTATCTTTTGAAATGATTACAGCATTTTCATTTCCTTTAAATCGATTTGCTATTACTCGGTAGTCTCTATGTAATAGTTCAGTGAGTTGTTCAGCATCTCTATTTGCAGCAGCTTCTTCAATAGATGTTACTGTCTCTTTAATTTGATTTTCCATATTGTTTTGATTTTGTGCCTTACAGTTTAAAAGGCTGATTGTGCTTAAAAAGGTTATTAGAATTAATTGTCTCATTTTTTAGTGCTTATTTATTAAAGCTCAAAATTATTGAGAAGTCAATCCCTTTCCTTTGACGAAAGTCACAAAATCAATGATTAAATCCTTTTCCGAATTCTACTCAAAGATTCTCTACTTATTCCCAAGTATGAAGCTAAATATTGAAGGGGAATCCGTTCAATTAATTCAGGGCGGTTTTCGAGAATGTATAAATACCTTTCTTTAGGAGAATATGTTGTTAAAAATGAAGAATATTTTTGTTCGCTTATAGTTAATTTTTCCAATATCATTCGTCCTAACTTTTGGTAGAATTCAGATTTTTTATAAAGAGTTACCAATTTAGCTTTGTCAATGTATAGAACTGTACTGTTTTCAATTGCTTGGATATTTTTTTGCGAAGGAATATTATTGGTCATACTTTCAATTTCTCGAAGAAAATCATTTTGAAAGTAGAATGCAGTATTTATCTCCTTACCATCATTATTTATGTGAAAAGATCTAATTGTTCCTTCCGATAAGAAGTAAATTCCTCGACAGATTTGTCCTTGTTTTAAGAGATATTCTTTCTTTTTGAGTTTTTTCGTTTCAAGGATAGATTCAAAAATATTCCAATCCTCATCTGTTATTTTTAAAATCTTTTCAAATGTATTTTTTAATGGTAAGTACATTGTCTCGTTTAATTACCGCTAACGGATGGCGGTATGAAAATGTTGCCGACTGCAGGCGATTCACTGTCCAATTGCACAGAAGCTAAATCGTGCTACAATCGTTGAATAACCTACTGTCTCGGCAATTTTTTATACCGCGTGTTGTATGCCGTTTTTACTATTTTATATCATTTATCCAATCGTCAGGCTTTAATAATATTTCAATTGGAGCATTATAAATTTCGTGTCCCTCCCTTATTACATAATTAGAATGAACTCTGTCACCTGCTTTAAAATAGTCAGCTTTCTTTAAAAAGTCTTTTTTCTTGATACCGCCTAAAAACCAAAGGCGTTTAATTTGAAATTCATAACTAAAAAAGAAAAGTTCATCTACAGGTGTGTCTTTGTGCCTAGCAGTTATTTGTGCTGTATAATTCATTCTAGGAGGAACTTTTCGTTTTACGGTTTTTACATCAATTTTAACACCGTTAATTGTGAAATCAGGTTTCCCAGCGGCATTGTCAAGATGCCATTCAAACCCAGTCAATCCTTTTCCTTTTAACCATTTATTGAAACAAATCTCTCCAAGATCACCAACCCAGCGAAGATCACTGTCTACTTCATGATAAATATTGCCATATTGTTCATCTCGACTCTTTCTGATCTTTATTGCTTTTGCAATTTGCTCTGGGGTAACATCTACATATATAAAGCTCATAAGAATAGTTTAAGAATGGGGACCAAGGAATCTGTCACCATTGAAATGAATCATGTGATCGGGTTTATCTGCCATCCAAACCTCGGTTTCCCATGCAATATCAGCTACATTTCTTTTAAATTCTGCGGTATCAGGAAAGGCCGTCACATAAACTTTACCAACTTTACAATCTTTAAGAGCTTCTTCAAGTTCTTTCCAGCGTTTTGGGGATACTGGACCATGACTAGTAACAGCTTCTATTAGAAATAGCCATTTGTTTTTGGTATCATAGACTACTACATCTGGTAATTTATCATGTGACATTGGTGGAACCCCCAAAGATTGAAGGTATTCTGATTCAAGGTGCATTAATTTGCCCCCTTCTTCGGATCTACTACTTGCTGTATCACCCATGTAAAGAACAATCCCACCTGCTCCAATAAATCGTGGGCAAAATTCATGAACTATATCGGCATGAAGCTGATTGTGTTTGCCTGGGGATAGAGTTAGTTCTTTACCATTTGGAAGTTTCACAGGAATTTTGTCTATGTTTCGTTTCTTTTGATATTCCTCTTTTAAACTTGGAGTGTTTTGTAAAAAAGCATCTACTTTTTCTTTCCAATCACCGGCCGGGAAAGCTCGCAAAATTTCGAGAATAGGTTCATTTAATGAATAGTTATTATCTTTACTGTTTGTAGGTCTTTTTGGATTATCTCTATTTCTATCTATAATTCTAGCTTGTTCAAATTGATGAAGTGTTTGTCTTCTAATTGTTTCCCTGCTATTTGGTTTGTAATCCATTCCATAATTATTACGAATGAATTCCATAATAATATAAGTTGGAAGTAGAGGTGCTTGGCATTTATTCCAAGAAGTATTGGGTTTAATATTCGCCAAGGATAGAAAAACCCATGCAGAACGGTCATTAGTTTGTTTCTTGGGAAGTTTTAATGCCTTTAATATTTGCTTTGCTTCTTGTAATTTTAGTTCTTTTAAATCAGTCATTTAGAATTTCATTAATTTTTTCAATGGTATCGTATTCCAATGTTTTAAAGCTGGAAGAATGTTTACCTAGTTGAATAATTTGTTCTCTAGTTGGGATTTTCATAATTCTTATATCCGTG
This sequence comes from Zhouia amylolytica, assembly GCF_900116365.1. Classification (GTDB taxonomy): domain Bacteria; phylum Bacteroidota; class Bacteroidia; order Flavobacteriales; family Flavobacteriaceae; genus Zhouia; species Zhouia amylolytica. Next base: position 86,741 of record NZ_FPAG01000005.1, read on the forward strand.
GCATTTACTTGAGTATTCCCTGATATACATCTGTAATAATCATCCATAAAAGTTGAATTAAATAAGATTGATAACCCATTTGCTTCTTCCTCCGATAATGTAGAATTTTTACGACCTATGTAATTTAACTTGTTAGTTATGCCTATTTGCTTAAGGTTTCTAATTGGAATGTAAACTCCAGCAACTAACCTTCTATTTTCATCTTTTGATGTGAAACGTTTTAGAATTACGTATCTAATATTTGGGACTAAATGTTTCTCAAAATTTTCAAGTAAGTTAAATGAAATGTCTTTTTTATTATTACCATTCCAAATTATACCGTTTATAAAAACATTATGAGCTTTGATAAGTGGTACTTGCTTTTCTTGACTATGTTTTGACGTAAGATATTCTTTTGTTCTGTGCTCAACTACTGGACCAGTAGAAATAAAATACCCTTCTTCCTCAAATGTTGAAGGTAACCTCTCTGCTTGTTGCAAAATTTGAAAATCCTTTTCTGTCTCCGGAATGCGAATGATACTTTCATTATTACTAGTGTCAATAATTATATCCTTAGGATATACTCTGATGTTTGGGGTGTTTAAATCAGTAATGTTGTTACAGCTCGAAATCGTTATTTCATCTAATTCTTGACCATTTTTTATCAATTTGAAGATGACATTTTCTTGTAAAATATCAGAATCTGTAAACACCTCTTTTCTAGATTTGAAAATGTGGATTAATTCAAGTAGAGCATTATCCAGTAGATATTTTCTAAAGCCCTTAAAATATAGACCGTTTAAAAAACTACGAGGTGTTATAGCTACGAGCTGTCCATTAGCCTCCAATGCAGAAAGTGTTATGGCAACAAACGAAGCATAAATATTGGGATCACCTTTAAATAAGTCCGTAGTTTTTTTAGCATAAATGGATTCTTTAACCGAGTACTTGAAATATGGTGGGTTAATTACTGCTAAGTCATATTTTGTCTCAGTGTTTAAATCTGGTCTCAGAGTTACAAAGTCATCATTTATAATATTGTAATTGAAAATCTTTTTTTCTTTAGCAAATATTGCTTTTAATTCTTCTAATACTTCAGAAAGATTTGAAATGATTTGTTCGTCTATTTCATAAAGGGTTGCGTCTATATTGTTTATCCCCTTATTTAATAGATGAAATGCAGTCGATACGGTTAGGATACCATGACCAGCGCCACAGTCCAATAGTTTTACTTTATCAGGGTTTAATACCTCATCATCAATAAGAGAACTCATAAATTGGGCAATAGGTGAATCTGTGAAATATTGTCCTAATATTTTCTTATCCTCATCACTCTTAGTTTGTGAATACTCTTTTTGCTTATGTCTTATTTCCGATGTCAATTCTTATTTTATTAATTCTGATTAATGTTTTTATTTATTTTTGATATTCAGTTATTTATATTTTGTTCAAAAATATCATTTTTCCCCAAGTTTTCGCTATCAATTTTAAGGTTAGCGAAAAGATTTAATAAGAACTGGAGAAGTAGATAATTTTCGATTCAATATGTTTCAGAAGTTCCTATTTGGCGAATGGCATACAACGTTTGTATAAACGCAATTTGCGTCTATATATCTTTATAGTTTCTTGGTCTATACCCTGTGTTTATTATGAAACACTAGTATAATTCTGATATAGTATTTGCAAATAATAATCTATACATACTTCCCGAAAATAATAGAAATTTGCTAAATAAACAATCCAGTAATCCGTAATTATCTATACATAAATCCAAATTCAATAGTAATAATGCTTGTGGTTATGCAGGTGCCCCCTTATGGTTTAATATCATTTTTGAACCGCCGTATACGCGACCCGCTTGGTTTATCCTGAGCGACAGCCGAAGGGTACGGTGGTGTGAGAGCCTCAACGCGGTAATTATTCATCGCGTCGGGCTACTCGATTGTGGGTAGTGCTTTATTCAATTTTAATACATCCGTTTTTATCTCTAGGTCTTTTACTTTTTAAAAGATAGCAATAACTATTATCTGGAGGTATCGCAATATAATTCGAATCAATTTCATTTAATAGCCTTTCTTCCTTGATTAGTCTTAGTTTCCAATTTGGAAAACTATCCTCTGGAGTGAAGTCTTGTGATATTTTTATTAAATTCTTGCTTTTCAATTTCAATATAAGGTTTTTGAAATATTCTCTAAATTCTGAATGAATCAAATATTCAATTTCACGGAATTTGTCTATCAATCTTCTTTTATCACTATCAACAACATTCCAAAAAGACCACCAATAGTGATAAAATTCGTACTTTCCATCAACTGATATTGTTAATAGAGCACGCCTTAAATCATTTGTTAAGCACGAATCTGAGCTAAGATTTTCTATAAATACAGATTTAATTTCCTCTAATGAGTCCAAGTCAATTTTATCTGAAGATTTATCAATATTTAAACAGTAGAAAATAAAATCTATACGACCTCTAAACAGGTCGGTATCTTCTAATTGAAATATGGGTTGCTTAATTTGAGAATTTTGAATAATAATTCTCGCTTTAAACTTTTCTTCTTCAATTTGTTCCTTTGCAAAAGTTGATTTTAAATTGTCGATTTTTGATAAATATTCATAAATGTCTGAACATCCAGCGGATAATTCTGAAATTAGATTAATAACTCCATCAAATGTCGCTGGACTTCTTACTATATCTGGTCTTTTACCGCTTTTTTCTATATCTCCTCTAGAAACTATATTTCTTACTACTCTTATCCAGTCAAGATATTTTTGAGTGTTAATTTCATCTGTTTTTCTAAAGTATTCTAATTGAGCAAAAAGGAAAACTCTTTGAGTATAAGATGCTCCATCAATTTCTGGAGCAATTATTACTTCTTTTAAAAAATCTTGGTTTGGTTGATGTCGGAACAGAGGAAAGTCGATTTTTATTTTTTCTATTTCCTCATATTTTTCATCTAGCAGGTTCAAGCAATCAACCAAATAGTTAAAACTTTGCTGTTGAAAAAACTTTGGAGAAATATTATTAGCATCATCTTTTAATTTAGAAATAATTTTCAATCTCTCATCTGTTTTCTTGCTCCTTTCTACAGATGTTTGTAACATTAATAGTGTTGAAATAAAATTCACGAATGAACTGTCAACCGTATCACCTTTCCTAAAATGTTTCCAAAACAAATCTGTCCAAGTGGTATCTATTTTAAATGCAAATGTTTTTGTAAAATCTGATTGACTTTCCCATTTTTCGTCTCTAATCAATTTTTCCAAACCTGCTTTAAAATTTTCAAAAGTGGAAAGTAATTTTCCTCTAGCATTCATCTTTATGTAAAGGTCATCTGTTAACCCAATATTTTCTAATTCAACGTGATAAAACCTTATAAGATTAAATTCTGAAGATGTTAGTTTATGCCAAAGATTTGGAGTATTAAAGAACTTTAGATGAATATCATCTATTGTTCTTAACATAGCATCGATTGTAGGGTCATTTTTCCAAGATAAATAGAACCAAGGAGAATCTATTATTGTATCGCTTGGAGAAACATTTTCTAATAATGTAATGTTATTTTTTACTAGTGAATTACAAAAATCTCTCGAGGATATTCTTGTTTCATAGGTGAACTTTATTAATGTGTTTACTTCATCTAGTAGCTTGTTATCTTTTAAAGCACCATACCAATGTAACAGAAAAAGTGTTGTTAATCTTTGTTGTCCATCGAGTGGTTGAAAAGAATCTTCTGTATTACTTCCGTATACAAAATCCAACATAATTTTTTCTTCTTTGCTAATACTTTCATACAATGCATTCAGGAAATTTTGTCTTATTTTTTTCTTGTCTTTTCTACCTTGAGCATAATCACGCTGAATTATAGGAATCTCGATATTATTAGCTTTCAATAATTCATAAAAACTATAAATTTTGCCTTTGTACTTTTCGTTTTCCATAGTATTTAAGCTAAGTAAGAATTTAGAACATTAAGTAAATCATTTTCATAATTCTCTCGGTCTTCTTGAGACCAAAAAGAAATTTTAGGAGGATACTCGCTGAAATATTTTAAAAAAACATTTTTTGTACATATTGGAATGAAAATTCCTTGTTTGTCACGATTAATTATAGTTTTTCGCTTAAAAGGAAATACAGCATTTTTATAGCTTCTATTAGTTCCAGAATCCAATAGTGTGAGATTCGACAAATCATTTATATCATCATCTTCTCTTAATTCCGAGTTGAAATAAGTTACAATTTGTTCGAACAAAATTTTAAATCCATCCTGGTCTTCTTCTTTCCATTCATTTATTTGTTTCCTTAATGCTTTTTCTTCTCTTGTTTCATTACCAATAAAGACAACTGCATCTTCAATCCACTGCTTTTTGTTTTTATCAGGAATTTTGTCTTTAACAGAAGTTATATGTTCTAAATCCCATTTTTCATTTTTATATAAGTCAAAAGGGAAATAAGAATTATCTTTTGAGCTAGCCAACATTGTTAAAATATTATACAAAAGGAGTACTTTCCTGACATCTTTTCCATCTGAATATTGCAATTCACTTATGTCAATATTCTTCAATTCTTTTTTTATAAGACTATCTAAATATTTTTTAAACTCAGATTTACTTATGTTATCAGATGTTTTGTAAAGTTCTTTAATACTAGTTGACTCAGTACTAATTAAAAAGCCTATTTTATGATATAATTCACGTTCGTTGAACCACTCGCTAAACCTTTGAAAATATCTTTTAACTTCTTTCCAATTTTTAGTTAATTCTTCATTGTTACCTTTTGAAAACTTCTTGCTGAAATATCGAAAAGTATCATAATTATCATTCGGGTCTGGCTCCTCGTTTATTAGATTGAAAATAAATTCTATTCGGTTAGTTGAAATAGAGTTTTGATTTAAAAAGAACCAAAATTTATCATTCTGTAAAGAGTTTTCAATATTATCCCATTCCGTAGCAATTTCTAATTGCCTTAATCTTAATTTGTTTTCTTGATTTTGAAAGTTAGAACTATTTAGAAATAGTGCTTTAATTAACTCGGAGTTCGTTAGAGGGATTTTGCCAATGTTAATTCTTGTAAATATTGAAATTGAATCATTTTCATTACTTAAATACCAAATTACTTTAGAATTAAATTTAAATTTTGAACGAAAATTTCCTGTGTCAAAATTATTTCCTTTTTCTTCAAACCAATTAGAAATTGTATTATAAGCGTTTGTGATATAAAAAAAGTCAACGTTTGATTTATTGTCAACTTCTTCTTCTAATTGATTTAAAAAGGTTTTAGAATCTGTTCTAGTTTCGTAATCTATTTCAAATAGTTTATCTCTTCTTTTTTCAACAAAATCCTGATTTAAATAATATAAGATTAGGTAAATTGTAGTAAGTCTTTGTTGTCCGTCAATGACTTCAAATTTATTGTCATCGATTTTTTTTACTACAATTGGCTGAAGACAATACCAAGTTTTCTCATCTGAACTTTCATTTACCAATCTTGGTGTAAAATTTGAAATGTCGTTAAGCAATTCAACAACCTCTTTGGAACTCCATCTATATCCTCTTTGATAAGATGGAATAAAGAAATCATATTCTTGAAGTTCACTGATGGTTTTTAATTCTAATATATTTTCCATTTAATTTTTTTCTGCATTACCCACAACGTTTGTATAAACGCAATTTACGTTTATATATCTTTAGGTGTTATAGTTGTAAAATATTAATAATAAGGTGTTTAATGTAATTTTAAGTTTTAAATAGATTTTTGCAAAAACCAAATATTAATTTTCGTTATTAATGCTATAAATATAATACAAAATTTCCCCAAACCTCCAAGGGGCTTTTCCCCCTTCCCTTAAAGAAAGCCAAAATTTAACAACCCTAATTACGGAAAACCTCAATCTTTTTGTCGAGAGTAACTTCAAAAGTTGTATGGTGTGTATCAAAGAGATATTTATACACCATATTTATTACGTATACATACTAACTGTATAGCGTATGTATAGCGTGTTTGTATGGGGTTTGATATATGGATTATTCATAAATAGTACTAACCATGGTAATATGTAAGGGTAGGGAAGGACGAGTGATGGGAACAAAAAAGTTAATCGTTATTCTTTGTTGGTCCTTTTTATTTAGTCTTATTTGAAAGCGATTTAAATTTGTTGGAAATGGATTTTTTAAGAAAAGTATAATAGTCTTTTTTATCTTGATTAAGCTTTTTCTCAAGACTTAAAGACTGATCTACAATATCAAGTAAACTTTTTTCATTTTTTAAAAGGAATAGTTTAGAATGATCTATATTTAATTGTTGACATATCATTAGTAGTTTATCCCAACCACTTGTATGTTCAGCACGTTCAATTCTACCTATATTAGTCGAATTAGAACCCACTAATAAAGAAAGCTCTTCCTGCGATAATCCTTTTGTTAATCTAGCCAATTTTATTACACAACCTATTTGAATGCCTAACAGTTCAATTTCTTCTTCGCTATATTTTACCATTTAGTAAAATTTGAGAAAATTGCTTGCTTTATTCGATACAAATTTGTGTTGAATAAAATATTTGTTATATTAGCTTCAGATTACATATTTTTGCGATTCTTCTGAAAGAAAAATATTAGAAGCAATTGCTTAGAGTCTCGCTTTTGAAAACTGGTAATTTTTATGTACACGAGATGATAAGTAAATTAGCTCACAACCCGGGTGTGGGCTCAAACTTATTCGTGTAAGGGTATACCAGTACCTCAAAAGCAGTAAGTTGAGTTTCGCACCCAACTGTTTTTATACACTTGGTGTTTCTCAACATATCTTAGCAATGATTTCAGTTTTCATTTAAGATTCGTGAATTAGAACCCTCCATTTAGTCTAAATGGCTACAGGAGAATTAAAAATGGATAGGATGAATAAACAAGTACATAATAGTAAACAAGTAGGGGTGACCCATGCCCAGCTTAATGTTGGGTTTACGGTGTACTATTTATTGTTTGTTAAAAAGCCTAAGTGTCCTATATAGGATAAATCTTTGTTATGGGAGTGACGTTATACTTTTAATTTATACCGGTAATTCGAAACACTCTTTCTCCTGTGACTGACCACTACATATAATCATGGTGTCCGGCCATGTGATGAATTACAAGCTTAAAATATGATAAATGCTTTATGCTCTATGCTTTGCATTGGAGTATGAGATACTAGTTTGAGTTAGTTGGTAGGGTTATTTGGCCTGTGGCTATTTGCATGCTATGGGCCCTATACCCTTAAAAAGAAAACCTGCCTTTTGGCAGGTTCCCTTTGAGTAAGCTTGGGGGGTTAGTTACTTTTTCTCAGCTTTTGCTGGGTAGTAAAAATAAGTATATAAAGATCGATAAATCATTGTTTAATTGTTGTAAATAAAACATAATCGGCAATGGGATAAACTAACTATTGAGAATTTGAATGTATGAATTGCCTGTTTTACAGGTATAAAAAGAAGAAGGCCCTCTAACGAAATAGCAAAGGGAAGTTAGAGAGCCGGATATCAAATAAAACGAAGTTTCATTTAACCTTTCAAAATTATGAAAAATAATGCTTTGAACAAGGTACGGATACTGCTATTACTGGCACTATTTGTAACCCTCACACTATTAACCTATTCCGCTTTTGGACAGAATACCAATCTTAATAAAAAGCAACATTGGGTCAGTGGTATTGTTACCGATACTGACGGAATTCCGATTCCTGGGGTGCATGTACTAATTGATGGTACCCAACACGGCACATATACAAATACAAAGGGTATCTACCAGATCAGTGCTGCCCCCACCGATGTTTTATCATTTTCCTATATCGGCTTTCAGACCTTTAAGCAGACCGTTGGGGATCGCCCTAAACTGGATGTAAGCCTTACTGAATCTATTTTAGATCTTGGGGCTGTTACGGTTAATGCCGGGTATTATACCGTTTCTGAAAAGGAGCGAACCGGAAGTATCAGTACCGTTAAAGCTGCGGATATAGAAAAGCAACCGGTGAGTAATGTTTTGGGAGCACTCCAGGGAAGGATGCCTGGGGTGTATCTAAGTCAAGATACCGGTGTACCCGGTGGTGGATTCACCGTGCGTATCCGTGGTCAGAACAGTATCTCTAGTGGGAATGATCCCTTATACATCATCGATGGGGTCCCTTTTGTGACAGAATCTTTGACTGGATTGGGTACTGGTATAATATCTCAAGCCAATCCTCTTAATGCCATTAATCCGTCTGATATTGAGAGTATCGAGGTGCTCAAGGATGCTGATGCTACTGCCATATATGGTTCGCGAGGGGCTAACGGGGTGGTGCTCATCACTACCAAATCAGCCAAAAAGGGTAAAACAGTCATTGATCTGAATTTGCAATCCGGGATCGGAAGGGTAGCAGATCGGGTATCGCTGCTAAATACCCCTGCATATTTAGAAATGCGCAATGAGGCCTTTTTAAATGACGGAGTAACCCCAAATGAGTTTAATGCACCAGATCTTGTTCAATGGGATCAAAACAGGAATATCAACTGGCAAGATAAGCTCCTGGGAGAAACGGCCTATATCAATAAAGCAGAATTATCTGTATCTGGAGGGAATACCAATACCTCTTTTTCCGTTCGAGGTGGTTTTTACAAGGAAACCACGGTGTTTCCGGGGGATAATGCATACAAGCGATGGTCGCTAAATACTAATTTGAATCACAGTTCTGAAAATGATCGGTTTCATGTAAATGTTACCACCCTATATACCAAAAATCAAAATAACTTATTGGGAGAGGATCTAACGGCCATAGCCTTACTGCTGCCTCCCAATGCTCCTGATTTTATAGATGAGCAAGGAGATCTACTGTTCTATAACCAGGTAACCAACCCCTATGTTTATACCCGACAGCACCTGGAGGCTGGTTCTAATACCTTTGTCAGTAATGGAGTGGTGGATTATGAGCTTTTCACCGGGTTAAAGGCCAAGGTAAATTTAGGGTATACCCAGCTATCTCGTGATGAGCAACAACTACGACCAAGGAGTTCTTTAAACCCTGCCTCAGGTTCATTGCCTTCTGCCATGTTTGGAAAGACTACCCTTGAAAGTTGGATCGCTGAACCACAATTGGAATATGAAAAACAATTTGGAAAAAGCCGTTTAAAGCTATTGGCAGGGGGAAGCTTTCAACAAACCACCAAAGAGCAAACCATTATACAGGCCAGTGGTTTTAGCAGTGATCTGCTTATGGAAAATCCAGCCGCAGCCAGTGAGCTGATGATTGATCGTTATAATTATTCAGATTATAAATACCAGGCCTTTTTTGGAAGGGTCAATTACAGCTATGCCGATAGGTATTTTTTAAACCTTACCACAAGACGTGATGGTAGTAGTCGGTTTGGACCGGGAAAGCGATTTGCCTCCTTTGGAGCTGTAGGAGCTGCCTGGCTATTTTCAAATGAATCGTTTATTCAAAATGGCTTGCCTTTTTTGAGCTTTGGTAAGCTTCGTGGGAGTTACGGGGTTACAGGAAACGATCAGATTGGGGATTATGAATATCTCGATACCTACGGCGCAACCTCTTATCCTTATCAAAATGGTATAGGCCTTTATCCAACCCGATTGTTTAATGAAGGGTTTGGATGGGAACGGAATAAAAAACTCGAATTGGCACTTGATCTTGGATTTTTAAGGGATCGCATTATGCTTAGTACCGGTTTTTACAGGAATCGTTCGGACAACCAGTTGGTGGGGGTGCCACTGCCCGGTAGTACTGGTTTTACCTCCATAAGAGCAAATCTACCAGCACTTGTGGAAAATTCCGGTTGGGAGTTTGAACTGGCTATTACCAATGTTCAAAACCCTGATTTTTCCTGGAAAACACATTTTAATATTACCTATCCAAAAAATACCCTTGTAGCGTATCCTGATCTGGAGACCTCGGTCTTTTCGAATATTTATGAACAGGGACGCTCTCTGTTTATAAAAAAGAAGTTTCACTATACCGAGGTGGATCCACTATCCGGAGTCTATCAATACCAGGATGTAAATGGGGATGGGCAGGTAAGTGCACCACAAGATCTAAGAGGGATCTATGAACTGACACAAAAGTATTTTGGTGGGTTGCAAAACAGTCTGACCTATAAAAATTGGCAGCTTGATTTCTTATTTCAATTTGTAAATCAAACAGGACGTCGGTATACCCATAATTTTCCGCCTGGATTCTTATACAATCAACCAGCCTATGCAATGGAGCGCTGGCAAAGTCCGGGGGATCAATCTTCTGTGCAAAGGTTTACCCAGACTTTTTCAGAGGCAGGTAGTGCCTATTTTACCGGACAACAACAGAGTGATTTGATCTATGGTGATACTTCCTTTATACGATTGAAAAATGTATCACTAGGATATAAGATTCCTGTTAAGGATATCGGGGCGCGGTTGTATGTGCAGGGACAAAACTTATGGACCCTTACCGAATATAAAGGGTTGAATCCTGAGAGTCCCGGAATGAGCCTTCCGCCGCTACAAACTTTTGTAATGGGCTTACAATTTACATTTTAATGCGAATCTATTAAAAACTTGAAATGATGAAAACAATTGAAATACATAGAATATGGAGAAACAAAGGTTGGTTCCTTTTTACTTCACAATGGATATTATGGATAACTGTTTTGGTAGTAAATGTTTCCTGTGACGACTTTGTGGATATTCCAGCTCCTAAAGATGAGTTGGTATCCCCTTCAGTTTTTACAGACGATGAATCTGCAAATGCTGTAGTGCGTGGTATGTATAGCCAGATGGCCAGCAGCCTTGGGTTTGCAGGAGGGTATTACAATAGTGTTACGGTAACCTCTTCTTTGGCAGCAGATGAACTGTTTAGTTTTCGACCGCCTAATGCCTTTTTTGAGAATGAACTAAACCCGGATGATCAGGCCATTGAGCGCTATCTATGGAATGAAGCTTATCAATACATTTATACCTGTAATGTTATTTTGGAACAGTTAGCGCTCTCCGATCAGCTCAGTGCTGAGGTAGTACAACAACTTGAAGGAGAGGCCAGGTTTATAAGGGCTTTTTGTTATTTCTATCTCACCAACCTATTTGGCGATGTTCCCTTGCATTTGGTCTCTGATTATGAAGCCAATGCTACAGCTGAAAGAGCTCCAAAAGATCAGGTATATCAACAGATCATAGAAGATTTACGCCTGGCAAAAGAATTTCTTGCTATGGATTATAGCTGGTCTGAAGGGGAGCGGGTACGCCCTAATAAATGGGCTGCCATCGCCTTGCTAGCCAGGGTGTATTTGTACACCGAAAATTGGGAGCAGGCGCAACAGATGGCAAGTGCCGTTTTATCCAATTCAAGATTGTATGAATTAGAGCCTGATTTAACAGCCGTGTTTTTAAAAAACAGTAAAGAGGCTATCTGGCAATTAAGACCGGTGCGTCCAAGACTCAATACCCTTGAAGCTTTTTGGTTTATACCTGTTTCCTCTAGACCTACCTCGGTTGGAATAACCGATACCCTGTTAAGTGCTTTTAGCACGGAGGATCAGCGCTTGACACAATGGATAGGGAGCGTGAGTGATGGAGAACAAACCTGGTATTACCCCCATAAGTTCAAGGTGCGTATCAGCTCAGAGCTGATTGAGTATTCCATGGTGATCCGCCTTGCAGAGCTTTATTTAATTCGAGCCGAGGCCAGCGCTCATTTAAATGATTTTTCGGCAGCACAACAGGATATTAACCGCATACGCAGCAGGGCAGGGCTGGAAGATATCACAACCACTGATCTACAACAGCTCTTGGATGCTATTTATAGCGAACGCCAGAGGGAACTATTCACCGAATGGGGCCATCGTTGGCTGGATTTAAAACGAACACAAAGAGCCGATCAAATTCTGGGAGGTAAAACCGGATGGGAGCCTACCGATGTGCTGTATCCCATTCCATTAAATGAATTACTTAGAAACACCCAATTGGAGCAAAACCCGGGGTATTAATTTCAAAGGCTAACTTAAAAATTAATTGTGATGATACTATTTAAAATACTGGGTATGGCAACCATGTTTTTTATAACCGGATGCAGCCAGACAAATAAGCAAACTACCCTAAATAATACCAATGGAGAGCCCGTGGTGATTTCAGGTTCATTTAAACAAATCGAGAGTGCCAGAGACAGCCTAAGAATATACTTTGGAGGGATCGTTTCCGGCAATCGAAAATTACAAGTCTTGGATACCATGATTTATTCAGATAGTAATGGGAGGTTTAGCTTTACATCTTCAAAGATTTCTGAAAATCAACGAATAACTATTGCGTTTTATCGCAAAAGGAACAGTTCTGGTCGGTATTATAATGCATTTAGAGACTATTTGGTAAGTCCTGGAGATACCATAAAAGTACAAGTGGATAGAAGAGGAGATAAAGCCACTTATGATTTTTCAGGAAGTTCAAATCCATTTTTTGAATTACAATGTCATTTGGATTTTCAGGCCAATAGCCAGTTTGACCGATTTAAAGAGCACTATGGGCATACCCTTTACAACCTGGAAATCCATAAGCGATTTGGTATAACGCAGCAGTGGGGTGATTCGATTTTAAACCATCAGTTACAGTATTTAAAAGAGTTTAAGCCAAAGCTGCCTTCTAAAATGTATGCAACCATTAAGGCTGAGGTTATTGGTGATAATTATTATAAATATCGCAACTATTGGTCGCTTAAAAATTCAAGTCTAACCGATCAGGATAGGAAGGTACTCATGGCAATGGTGGATGATACCTTTCAATCACTGATTAAAGAAAATGAAGTTGCCAACTCATGGAAGAGTGTAAAATACTTATCATTATTACCCATTGGAAAGTTAATTTTGGAACACCCTAATGACCGGGATTTTGAGTTTGATAAAATCTATACAAAAAACTTTTCAGCGCTATGTGATTTTTGGAAAAATGAATTGGATGGAAGACTTCAGGAAATGCTTTTTATTTTCAATCTACAAAACCCAAAAGTTACTGATACTAATGGTTTTGAAGCGTGTTTGTATACAGGGTATACACTGATTAAGTCCCCTGATCTTAAGAAAATAATGCAGCAGTGGTACGGTAGGAAAGTACGTGGAGCTCAGGCCTATAATTTTAAATTGCAGGATACCTTGGGAAATATGGTACGTCTTGAAGATTTTAAAGGTAAAGTGGTATACCTTGAGGTTTGGTTTACCGGGTGTGGTGCCTGCAGGGTACTGGCCAAACAGGTAGATCAAAAGGTGTATCCCAAGTTTAAGGATAATAAGGATATGGTCTTTATTTCCATTTCGATGGATAAGAACCGAAACCAGTGGCTGAAAAGTGTAGCCTCAGAGCATTATGGACTCAAAGAGCATGTACATCTATATACCAATGGACAAGGAATGAAACACCCATTTATAAAATATTACGGAATCCAAGGAGGACCAACAACCATGATCATTGATAAACATGGAAAAATGTTTTCAGTCACGCCTCCCAAAATAGGAAAGTCTAAGGAGTTGATTGCGCTATTGGAAGAGGCATTGGCAAAGTAATCTTGTTATGGGAGGTTTAGCCTAAATTTTACAAGGTGGTCATCGTACAAGGCTGTAAGATGGTGGTCTGTGATGGTGAAGTCCTTTAAGGCTTGATTCAAATACCTTGGGATATAGAAGCTATAGAGGTACCTTTTTAATCCAAGGTCATATACATCAATTACTGTTTTAGTATTAAATACATCAGGGTCCTCATTTTGGGCCCTGATATTGGATTGTACAAAAAGCATATTCTTATAAACCCTACTATTTTTATTTACTATAAGTGGTGGAGCAGATAAACTATGTTGAACCTGGGTTCCTTTATTGATCTTGGTAACCTTTATCTGTGCCTTATTTATAGTGTCAATAGTATGGCCTTTAAATTTCAGATTTAGATCATAGTCCAGTACCATAAATTCATTTCGATACCTATAAACGTAAACGAGCGTACCAGTGCGATGATCAATCAAAAGATCACCTTCAGTACAAAACAAACCATCTACCTGTTTGGTAAGAAGATCAGGTTTTTCAATTGTTTTTTGAGGGTTTAAAGTTGCTTTGATAAGAATGTTTTGTTGGTACTTGGAGGCATATGATTTTAAAATGTATTGGCTTTTATCAATTGCAAGGATGCCTGAAAAGGTGGTTTTTAAAGTGGGTATTACTTGTAGACTGTCCAAATTTGGACTTCCATATAATACCATGGGAGTAATTCCTTCAGTAAAATAGATTCCTGATGGATGAGCTTGTGGCTTTAATAGTTTCCATGCTATTTTAGCGTGCTTAGGAGCCTTATAGGTTTGACTTTTCCAAGTGCTTGTCTGGGTATTGAATATTGAAATCAATAAGGGATTATGGTGGGAGCTTAGGTAAATATCAGTTGCAGTGGCTCCGATAATACTTTGATGTGCACCGATCGCAGTCGCTTCCCAGGATGGTAATATGTTAGGAGGGAACTTTCTTAAAAATCCACTACCAATACTTGTTGAAGCGGTAGATCGCCATTGAAGCATCACAATGATTCCTAAGCTTGTAATGATGGCTATTAAAATAATGAAAAGCCTTTGACGAGTCATACTCACTGCATTTTAAAATAGGGAATGGGAGCTTCCCATTCCCCTTGATGTTAATAATTAAGGTCTGCGCGATTCAATAACAGGATTATCACACTGTGACTGACTTAGCTTTGTTTCGTATACAGTGAACTCACATAAAGTACCTGTATTTAAAGGATCACAATTGGTTTCAACACATTGACCAGAACCGTTAATACGATAGTATTGATCGGCAAGGTTTTCCGTCGGTACATTGGTACTTGCAATGGCAGCTGCTACAGCCACCAAAAAAGCAGTACTTCCTATGATTAATTTCATTTTTTTCATAATTGAAAGAATTAATATGATGCCTACTCTTTTAGGTTTTCGGCTTCCCCTTTCTTATCGCGATAAAATATCTTGAGATCTATAGTTGTTGTAAGCTTCGGATATAATCCTATGGCTATAATAGCCAGTAGTATAAATAGCATGTTAAAAATTAAGTGATCTTGCCAACTGAGATTTTCTAAAATGCCTCCACAGGAACAAGGGATGTAATCACTAAAATTTAGGATGGCAAGAATGTAAAAGGTAAAAAGGCTCATTAGAAACAAACAGGCATAGAGGGCCAGGAGTTTGAATTTGGGAATAAGGATGGCTATGGCAATTAGGATTTCCAGCGCAGGAATCACCCATGCGACATACTCTGCATAGGGGGTGAGCAGGGGTGATTGACCAAGCTGGCTTCGAAATTCAGGGAATTCAAAGAGTTTAGTCAGTCCGGCATAAGTAAAGAGGAGAATAAACATCCAGCCTACCAGATCCACTATTAAATTCCTTTTATTTTCGAACCATTTCATATCAATTGAGGGTAATTGAAGTGTTATGGTGTAAAATTAGCTGGATTGGTTTTTCTACTGGGGGAGAATGTTGATCTGCGAGGTATTAGGTGTTAGGGGTGTTGAAGGTATTTCTAAGAGCGGTAGGGGTGTACCCATAGCGCGCCTTGAACTCTCTGGAGAAATGTGTTTGGTTTTTAAAACCACTGCTAAGAGCTATCCGCTTAAATGAATATTCGGTGTTTTTAATCAGCACATGCGCATTTCTAAGACGCTCACTTTTTAAAAACTGAAATACCGTAGTACCATATAGTTCCTTAAAGCCCCGTTTTAGTTTGTACTCATTGGTTCCAAACATTAGCGATAGATCCCTAAGGGTGATATCTCTATTATCAAGGTTGTTTTTTAAATATTCGCCTATCTCCCGCAGCTTTTTGATATCGGAAGTGTTTAGATAGCTTCTTCTGGGTACGATTTTTCGATTTTTTTGTTGTTGCAGGTTTTGGGCGATCTGTTGCCGAAGTTGAAGCTCTTCAATTTTTGGATTTTTAAAAATTTCAGAGGCCATTATCAGGTAGTGAGGTGTATTTGATGTTGGTAATAACAGCTTTCGAAATAAACATCGTAGAGGTAACTCTAAATGATCTTTAGTTTTAAAGGTAAGTGCGATATATTGTTCGCTGAAGCTACTTTTTGAAGCTTGCTCTTTTAATTGGTTCCAAGCCTTAAGGCTTTCAGGGGTGTATAAAGGAGCTATTAAGCCACCGATAAGGTCGGATTTTGAATGTTTTATAAGCTCGGGAAATTGATCATTGGTATCCACAACGATAAAATTGGAATCCAGTAGTATAGACAGATGAACACGGGTCATGTAGGTATCATGCAGCGATACATAGCCCTGGTGTAAAAAGGAATCTTTGATTTCTTCTGTGACGCTGTTCAAAGTAGCAGAAATCGCCTCTATGACATCAGTGCTGTCGGATCGAGGGATTTTGTAAGAAAAATTTCCCTTGGACATCTCAACCAATTGTAAAAATATGTGTTGTAACCTCGGATCTTTTATCATTCGTTCCATAATCTAATTACTTTAGATGGATGTGCCTTGGCGCTGCTATGGATGCTTACTTAAATTCCTTTAAAAACTTTATTCCTTCTTCCTTTGTTTGAACAACGCAAGTAGGAATGGAAGGCATATTGCCCTTTACATAAAGCTGTGATAGGATATGAGCTAAAGGGGTATGGGAGATAAAGGCTACGGCCTTGGTTAAAAGGGTACCCTCGGTGGCCAGATAGCGACGCGCTTGCTTACTAACTTCTTTAACGCCCTGGATGTTACATAGGATGGGATAAGCTTCACCTTGTTGCAATTTTAAACGATCGGAAACTATGCGAATCGCTTCCGGAAGATGGATTGCAACGCCCGGTTTATAGTTGAAAAAAAGTATCTCATCCTGGATCCAAAATGACGCTACATCATTTTCAATACAATTTTTCATGGCACAAATACATATACGGGGTTAAAATACTGATAATTATAATATTAACCCCTAGGAAAATTCCCCTTTTTCTGCTTCGTTATGTCGGAAACGGATTTTGATTTGTCTGAAAAGTATTAATTGTAAGTGATTGCCTTTCAGGTGAGTAAGAAATGAATCATTTTGTGTAGTTTCACATTAAAACCGACTGATTTAAGGCTTTTTGTAATCATTTAATAGCAAAGCAATGGCTAAAATTAAGCACAATAATTTTCTAGATACCGTGAATGAGGTTTTTACCGATGCTAAAAATCAAGGGGTGTTACACCTTTATGCCGAGGATACTTTTTTTAATGGAAGAAAAATTCAGATCAAAGGCAAGGAGCTTTTCCATTTTGGTACCACAGGGTACCTGGGCCTTGAACAAGACCAACGATTAAAAAGAGCCGCTGCAGCTGCAATATTTAAATATGGAACCCAGTTTCCACTTTCAAAGACATATATCTCTCATCCACTATACAGTGAATTGGAGCAAAAGATAGCTTCCATGTATGGCTACCCTGTTATTATCACCAAGAACAGTACCTTGGGACATATGGGAGTCATACCCAGTGCCGTATCTGACCGGGATGCCATAGTACTGGATCATCAGGTCCATTGGAGTGTTCAGAGCGCTACCAAAACTTTGAAAATTAGATCGGTCCCGGTTGAAATGATTCGTCATAATCGATTGGATCGGTTAGAAGATAAGGTCAAAGCCCTTTCATCAAAACATGATAAGATCTGGTATATGGCCGATGGGGTGTATTCCATGTATGGAGATCAGGCGCCGGTAGTAGAGCTTGTAGCCCTGAGTGAAAAATATCCCCAATTGCATCTGTATTTTGATGATGTACATGGAATGAGTTGGATAGGTAAAAACGGTGCAGGTTATGTGATCAGTAAAATGGGGCAGCTATCGGATCGGATGTTATTATTTGGTACCCTAAGCAAGACCTTTGGGGCCAGTGGTTCGGTACTGGTGTGTTCCAATAAGGAAATGTATCATAAAATTAAAACATTCGGTGGGCCGCTTACCTTTTCAGCCCAGTTGGAACCGGCATCGGTGGCTGCTGCTATCGCCTCGGCAGATATTCACTTATCTGATGAAATTTATGATTTGCAAAAAGAACTGCTAGAGCGCATTGAATTGTTTAATTCGCTATTGGAAAAAACCGCTTTACCGCTGGTGGATAAAAACAATTCGCCAGTGTTTTATATTGGGACTGGAATGCCCATTACCGGGTATAATTTTGTCAACCGATTAATGAAGGAAGGTTTTTTTGTCAACCTGGGGATCTTTCCAGCGGTTCCGGTTAAAAATACCGGGGTGCGCATCACTATTTCCAGGCATAATGAGCCTAAAGAAATAAAAGCACTGGTAGCTGCTATGGAATACCACTTCCCGAAGGCGCTAGCTGCTACCCATACCACGACCCTAAAAGTATTCAGGGCTTTTAATTTATCAACGGATCATTTGAAGAAAACTAACCAAATGTCAGCCCATGGCTTACAGCTACAATATCAGCAGTCAATTACCAAAATATCCAAGAAACTTTGGAATGAATTGTTTTCAGGACAAGGAGTTTTTGATTGGGACGGATTACATTTTCTGCAAGAGGCTTTCAATGGAAATGACTTGCCGCAGGAGAACTGGAGCTTTCATTACTTTCTGATCAGGGATCAATTAAATAACCCTGTGCTGGCAACCTTTTTTACCGGCGCCCTGTGGAAGGAAGACATGTTAGCTCCGGAATCCGTTTCTAAACTCATGGAAAAGGAAAGGGAAAAAGATCCCCTCTACATGACCTCAAAAGTTTTAGGGATGGGATCGCTCTTTACCGAAGGGGAGCATTTGTACCTCGATAAATCACATCCCCTGTGGCACCAAGCGCTTCACCTTCTTTTTGATAAGCTGGAAAAACTTCAGACGTCATTGAAAACCTCCATGATACTATTAAGAGATTTTGGCAGGGATGAACACTTAAATGAATTTTTCCATAACCATGGTTTTGTTAAAATAGCCATGCCTGATAGCTGTCATATAAAAGATTTATCTTGGGAAAGCCCTGAAGCCTATTTAGCCGGGCTTTCAACCAGATCCCGAAGACATTTTAGAAAAGATATAGCTCCTTTTGAGGCGCATTTTGATATTCAATATTTAGAGCACATACCTGATTCGAAAAAGGATCATTATTATCAGCTATTAGGAAATGTTCGAAAAAACAACCTTGGACTCAACACTTTTGCCTTTCCCAAGAAAATACTAACCCTGATGGCTAATCACCCCCAGTGGGAGTTTATTTCCTTGACCTTAAAAAAGCAGTATAGTCAGCAGGGTAAAGCCATAGAGGTAGGAGTGATGTTCTGTTATAAGAATGCCAAAGGCATTTATGTTCCGGCATTTGTGGGCATGGATTATGATTTTGCCTTTAAACATCAGGTGTATCGTCAGTTGCTTTATCAAACCATTAAACGAGCAGGAGCTAGCGGGTTTAGTCGAATAAATCTGGGGATGACTGCTGGTTTTGAAAAGAAAAAATTGGGAGCTGATTTAACTCCTACCTATGCTTACTTGCAGGCCAAAGACAATTTCTCAATGGAGCTTATGGGGATGCTACAGGGAAAAAAGTAGCATAAGTTACTCCTTTCAGGTGATGAGAAAGATGGGCAGGTAATGCCCTTTTGACTTTGCAGAATTAAAAAATAAAAGACGAATGGGTGGAAAATTTAATAGCATCATAAATGGCTTTATGGAAAAGCTAAATGATATTGGAACCGATAAAAGAATCAATCTTAAAAAGGCAAATGAAGGAATACACCTGTGTAATAATGCCCTTTTTTTACTAAAAGGAATGGTGGAGAAACAGGGGTTTAATAGCGTGGATGAAGAGATTTATTTTTTTAAACAGGTCAAATCAGAACCGCTTGGCTACCTGGTGTATTTTACTGAAGTGCGTTCCTGCCAACTGCGCCTCCCCAAACTTGGATTTCACCATCAGTTATCCTTTTTAAAAAAACGTATCCGACGTATTAATAAGTTCTTTAATCGTAATTGGGATTTTGTTCACTACATGGAACAAGAGCTCACCTATTTAGACCATCAATATTTTACACGAGAGAATCAAATATTTCCCCTGTACGCGCTTCCGGAGGCCTGTTATCTGGATCCTACTTTTTTTACCTCCCACGATATGCTATGGGCACGAATAAAAGGCATGAATTCTTATGCCAGGTATATCAAAAACCTGATTCAACAAATCGAAGACCTCCACAAAAATAATGGCGTATCAACCGCCTTTGATAAAAAATTGCAGTGGACCGCTTCTAAAACGGCACTCACAGAACTTATATACGCCCTGCATAGTGGCCAGGTAATTAATGACGGGCAGGAGGATCTTAAAAACATAGCCAATACCTTTGAAATGCTCTTTGATGTAAAACTGGATAATATCTATAAAACTTACTCTGAAATTAAAGCCAGGAAAGGCAGTAGAGCTAGGTTTTTGGAAGAACTTCAGTTCCGGTTGAATCATCGGATGGACCAGGATGATCAGCTTTAAGTCATGCATAATTATGTTACTTAAAAATTCGTAACTACGAACAGGTTACGTTCTGGGTAATATTTAGATCAAACTTCAAGTGATAGTCAAAAAAGTGACTTTTTAATTCTCAATAGACCACAAATAGATTCATTTCCTATGGTTTTTATAAATGTTAAATTTTAATGTAACTACGATGACCTTGTGAATAATTGTCTGCGATGCAATTCAAATTTGTACAACGAAAGTCAAATCAAAGCGAAGCCGTCATTTCTAAAAAGCTAAACCGTATCTGGCGGCTTTGTTATTTAAAAAAACACAAAACATGGCAGCAACAATTATTACCACCGAGGATCTTCGGGAATTTAAAATGGAATTACTCGATGAGCTAAAAGAATTACTACAAAATCAAAATGGTTATAACACTAAAAAGTGGCTCAAGTCCCATGAAGTCAGAGAGCTTTTGAAGATTTCTCCAGGCACCCTACAAAACCTCAGAATCAATGGTACCTTGCCCTATACCAAAATAGGAGGGGTCTTATTTTACGATTATAAGGAGATCCTGCAGGTAATGGAAAAAAATAAGGTGCATCATAAATTCTAGTAATGGATAAGCAGCACATTAATTACATCAAACACCTCAATGGGGTGTTTGAGCATTTTTTGAAAGACAACCGTCTAAATACGAGTCATATCAGTCTTTATATGGCCTTATTCCAATTGTGGAATCTGAGTTTTTTTAAATCATCATTTTACATCAATCGAGAAGAGGTGATGCGATATGCTAAGATTGGATCTAAGTCCACCTATCATCGGTGTATAAAGGAACTGAATCATTGGAATTACCTCTCATATATGCCCTCACATAATCCCCTTAAAGGGAGTAGAATAAAGATGTTTGATTTTGGGACAAGTCCTGAACAAGTAGTGTACCCATGTAGTGCCAATTTTGAGACAAGTGGTGGACAAGCAGTGGTACCTTTTATAAAACATAATCAAACCTTAGAAAACCTTAAAACTGAGAAATTTTCAAAAAAGAACTTTAATCAGTCAAAAAACAAAGCAAATCGGTCTTCGCAGGTTGGCCATAATAAAGACAACCTGCGAACCACTGAGGATAAAAACTATAACCAGCCATTATGAAGATTGATCAACCCCATATCATCAAGGAGGGCAGTACTGAATTCAAGTTAGGGGAACTCAAAAATGGATACATTCAATATAATTTTAATAGTATAATTACCTACCTGGAAGCCAAAGGTAAAATGATGTTTGGGGAAAGGTTTAAGATCTATAAAGACGATCAAGAAATCCTCTACAAGCTTTGTTGTTATTTTATTCAGGATGAAACTATTTGCAGGAAATTCGGGATAGACATTCATAAAGGCATTTTGCTTACAGGGCCTGTTGGTTGTGGCAAAACCTCCCTGATGCGATTACTTAAGTACATGGTTCCCCATCAGAGAGCTTATGAAGTTATTCCGTCGCGCAACATTGTCTTTTCCTTTAATAACATCGGATATGCTACTATTGAACAGTTCGGTAACAGTAAGTTCTTTTGCTTTGATGATTTAGGGGTGGAGCCCACAGGGAGGTATTTTGGGAAGGATTGTAATGTGCTAGGAGAGGTGCTATTATCCCGATATGATTTATTCCTGGCTAGCCGGATGAAAACTCATGCTACTACAAACTTGAATGCAGAGGAGTTGGAGGAACGATACGGAAATCGGGTTCGAAGTCGTATGAGACAAATCTTCAACTTAATAAGTTTTAATGCAAAATCTAAAGACAAAAGAGGTTAACATTCACTAGGATCATTGAAAACATTAAAAATGACACCTGTTAACTTTTAATTTGTCGTTGTTCGATAAGGGAGTAAGGATAAAACGGCAGAAGTAAAAGATTCTAGGAATTATTGAATATTGTAAATAATTCATGTGAGTTGGGGAAATAACTATAAGAAATAGTAGTTGATATATTAAAGTTTTTATGCTTTTAAATTAAAACCGTTAAATGTATTTAGTGTAATCAATTATGGTTAAAGTTTAGATTAAAGACTATATATATTTTATTTTTGAACATTAAAAAATTACTTTTTCTACTTTACTTCCCATCATATCAATAAAATATTATGATCAAAAAAATCTTATTAATACTGGTTGTTATCATGTTAATGGTTTCATGTCAAGAACCATACAAAAAGCTGCGTATTACTAATTTTGATAAAATGGTAATTGATACTATTAAATTTAAGGATAAGAGTTACAGTAACGCTAAAATTAAAATAAAAGGTTATGTGTCGGACACCATTAAAGTTAAGTTTTATGAAATAAGTAAAGAATATTTTGGCGAAATTGATGATCAATGGAATATGGATTATTATGGAGGAATGGATGTTATTTTTTGTTTTGATCCTTTTAAAGCCAAGGATGGAGAGGTAACCTTTGAATATGGAATTCATTAATTACCTACTAATATATTCCAACATATTAGAAGTAAAGTTTACTAGCTTTTTTTAGAAATAAATTGTAATACTTATTGCCTTTTAATGGTGTTCACGACTCTTATATTTGGACGTAACACGACACCGTGTATGAGTTTAAAGGCTTTAGAAGTTATCAAAAATGAAAGTAAACATGACATAGTTTATTCAGGTGTTTTTATTCCTGATAACTTTACAATTAATTCTGTAAAGGGGTATGCCAATAGTAAAGACATTCAGTTAAAACTTAAGGATAATGGATATTTTAATATGAAAAATATTCCTTTAGGAACATTTATTTTTGATGAGATTTTAGTGACAAAAATCTAAAATTGACGTTTTTTACAAGTTCTCAGATTTTAGATTTAAAATTTATCAACACAATAATACAACATAATCATTCATTTAGGATTGATTTAAAATCAATTCAACACATTGTTATACATTTTATAGGTTGTTAACAAATACCTGTTTATCAGTGTTTTAAAGGAGTAGAACCCGTAATTTTCTTCTAGCTAAAACCAAACAAAAATTAAACCGTTTTAGATATGAGAAAATTACTTTTTGCTTTAGTCTTCTTTATTTTATTTGTCAATTCTTCGTTTGCCCAAATTGGAGGTATTGAAGATTCTGTTAATGATATATCCGATACCATTCGGGCGATCTTCCCCATTATTCTCGGGGTGATCTTTCTGGTGGGCTTTCTGTTTAATGCAGGACACTTCTTTGGAGAAAATGCAGATCTTAAAAAAGGGATTACCCGGGTACTGGTCTTTGTTTTGATAGCAGGGGCCGTGGTGGGAATATTTACGTATCTGATAGGAATCGTGGTGTAATGAAACGTTACCAGCCTTATAAAAATATTCGTAAGGGTGCCATGATTATGGGACTTCCCATATCGCTCTTTGCCCTGCAAATGATATCGGTGATCGGCTCTTTGCTGGTCATTATCTTTTCCTTTAGCCTGGGGGTTATTGTTTCGGTATTTGGTCTGAATGCTAAGTTGTATGTGGTGCTTTCCTATATCAGCAAGCATCCTGTGGTAGTACACCTAAAGAAAATATTTCCCAATACCATCAGCAATAAAAAATCAAGTGGTCTATGCTATGAAGAAGATTAATCTATCTACATACCATCCTATTTTAGATATTCAGGATAACCTGGTGTTTGCCTCCAATGGAAATGTAGTGCTTGGTTATAAAGTAATCCTTCCAGAGGTGTATTCGTTATCGGAGTCTGATTTTGATGCCTTACATGGTGTTTGGTTTCAGGCCTTTAAATCCTTGCCGGTGGGGATCATCATTCAAAAGCAAGATGTGTATACTAAAAAAGGGTTTGATGCATCACCATTGCCTAATGAAACATTTTTGCAAAAGGCTACTTATGATTATTTTAAAGATCGCAATTACATGGATCATGAGTCCTATCTCTATTTTATACTTCCTTTAGACCGCTCCTTAAATGCCGCCAAATATGTAAATCCATTTCGAAATGCCAATAAAGCTATTCCTGAAAAACTAAATGATCGTATAGCAGAATTTATCCAAGCAACTGGTGATGCCACCGCTTATATTAATAATAGCAAAGAGATTGCCCTCACCCCCTTGAAGGCTGATTCGTTATTAGAGCTAACCTCCAGGTATTTTAATGGGTTTAATAAGGAATTTGACACCGATATTCAACTCTCTAAAAAAGGGATTGCAATAGGGGATCATCACTTTGAAGTGGCGAGCTTTAATAGCGAATTATGCTTTGGAGAGGCCTTGCAAAGTAGTCGCATAAATGAAAAGTTCACCGCTGATGACTTTTCCTTTCATCAAGGGTTTATCGATGGTTTAGGACTTCACCTTCAAGAGAACCATGTGGTAAACCATATTATCTATATGGATGACAAGCATAAATGGCGAAAACTTCTCGATAAGAAAATAGAGGAACTTAGTAAAAGCTCAAATTTCGGTACGCAGAATAAAGTCTTGCTAAAAAAGATACGGCATATTGTAGATCGTATCAATGAAGATGAGAGTTCAAGAATTATCCGAGGACACTTGAATGTGATTTTCTGGGATGAAGATCCACAGCGTCTAAGCAGGGTGACCTCTAAAATCAAGTCGGAATGTAAAGAGCTCGATATCATCCCCTATGTTCCCAAAGGAGAAGAGCGCAAGCATTATTTTTTAAACTCCTTTCCTTGTTTTGCCTCCAACTTCTCTAACGATGATCTCTATGTAACTGACCTTAAGCATGCCTTGTGCCTTTGGATCAATAACACCAATTACCGCTCAGATCTTACAGGGGTAATTTTTAATGATCGTCAGTTCAATATTCCGGTGCTCAAAGATGTATGGGATGAAAAGAAAAAACGCATAAAGGCCAGGAATTTTGCCATCTTCGCCCCCACAGGGGAAGGGAAGTCCTTTTTGGCTAACAATATTCTTCGTCAATACTTTGAATCAGGGGTACGACTGGTTATTATTGACCTGGGAGGCTCCTACACGAAATTCGCGAAACTCTATCCTGACCAACATATTATTCTTCGATACCGACAAGGAGAAAATCTGGGGATTAACCCTTTCTACATAGCTGGTGAATCAGATCTAACTCCAGAACGCCTGGAAGAACTTTCGGTATTTATTTTAGAGCTGCTCGCTGATGGAAAACAAGCCTCAAAGGCCAAAGCGGTGGCTGTTAAAAAAGTCTTGCTCCAATATTATAAAAAAGAGCAGGATCAACATTCTCTGTCTTCATTATACCATTTTGTAGCTACCTGTAAAGACACGCTTTTAGAGGAGCTGGGGGTTCGGGAGGAGCATTTTAGCCCTTATGAATTTTTGCATATTCTCTCTGAATATGTGGATGATGGACTGTACAGTTTTCTATTTAATACCGGGGAGGATCAGACCTATAAGATTGAGGATAAGCGTATGATCATTTTTGAACTCGATGAAATCAAAGACAATAAGGAAATTCTCTCGGTGATGCTTAAGCTAATTAAAACCGCTATACAGCGGACCATTTGGCGTAATCGCTCGGAAAAAGGGATCATTCTATTTGATGAGTTTGCCAAGCAGCTTAAGTTTTCCGGAGTATTGGAAAGCGTAGAATTCTACTATCAGGCCATTAGAAAACAAAATGGAGCGATTGGTATTATCCTGCAGTCGATCAATCAATTGCCACAGAATAGTACCTCGGCCAGTATTTTGGAAAACACCCAGGTAATCTACAGCCTGCGTAATGAAAAAGGTTATGATCAGTTGCAAAAGCGGTTGAACCTATCGCGCCATGATTTGAATCAACTGCGTTCTATTCGTAATAACCTTACGGGAAGCCGCAGATACACAGAGATCTTTATAAAAATAGGGAAGGAGAGTAACATCTTCCGGCTGGAGGTGCCGCCAGAGGTATATGCTGCCTACCTGACAGACGGCTCGGAAAACGAGCGCATCATGCGGATTTATGATAGGACTAACGATATGGAACAAGCCATTAAAGAATTTATAAACACTAAAACTTAAAATCATGAATTTTTTTAATACAACAACCAAGCGCTATCGCTTATTTAAATTGAGTGATACAAGGGCTAATGGCAACATTAAGACCTTGCTATTAGCGCTATCCTTCGCTCTTTTATCATCTGGCCAGAGTGTGGCCCAGGGGATGCCGGTGTATGATAACACCAACTTTATCAGCCTGGCCAAACAACTGATAGAGTCTGCCAAGCAAACCTCACAGCTTTTAAAAACGGTAGATTTTTTAAGGCAACAGAAAGACCGTATCGAACAGGTAAGCAGTGTCATTAAACAATTAGAGGCTGTAAGTAAACTGATTGCAAATAATAGGAAACTATTTGATATGGTACAAAACGACCTGCAGCAGATTCTGAATTCTCCCTATATCAAACCCCAGGAGGTAGAGAGGGTGATCGCATCTTTCAATGAGATTATCGACCGTTCCATGCAAAGTGTAACGTATGTCGATAAGATACTCACCAGTGATTACCTGAAAATGAGCGATGCGGAGCGAGCAGCTCTTTTGAAAGACTATGAAACGCAGTCCAATGAGATGGTAGCTGAAGTAGCAGCCAAGACCCGCCGCTATAAGGAGATTATTTCATTTCGAAGTATGCAAGACAAGATTA
Source organism: Zhouia amylolytica (assembly GCF_900116365.1). Classification (GTDB taxonomy): domain Bacteria; phylum Bacteroidota; class Bacteroidia; order Flavobacteriales; family Flavobacteriaceae; genus Zhouia; species Zhouia amylolytica. The sequence goes on from NZ_FPAG01000005.1 coordinate 113,783, forward strand.
ATAACCGTCAAACACAATACTAGAGAACGATGTATTTAGGGATAGGATTGGAATATGTAGACACGGTTTTTCAAACTATTAAAAGTAGTGATTTCTCTCAGTATACCATAACCGGGATGAAAACCCTGGCGGTACTGTTTTTTCTGATCAATATCCTTAAGAAATACAATGAAGGGATCGCCACCACCGATGGACATACCTGGGGTCTGACTCCCACTGAACTGGCTAAGAATTTTGCCGTTATTATCCTGGTGATATTTTCCACCCAGGTTTTAGGGGTGTTCGATGGGATCCTGGTAAGTATCGAATCCCAGTATCGTGATACGGCTCCTGCGCTGCTCCCCCTACAACTACAGGATGTTGACCTGGAACGCGAGGTGGGTGCCATGGAAGCGGCTAAAAAAGCGATGGCCATTTTGTATGAAGCATTGGTTACTCCATTGTACGGTCTTAAAATGCTGGCCTTTATTGGGGGCGTAATCCTATGGCTTTTGGATTTGTTTATATATCCTATATTCTTGGCCGAGCGTTTTTTTCTCCTGGGTATTATGCAGGCATTTTTTCCACTAGTGATCAGCCTGGCAGTTTTTGAAAAGTTCAGGAGCTTGGCCTATACCTTTTTTAAACTCTACGCAGGGGTTTATATGCTGGTGCCGGCCTTTTTCCTGGTCAATGTATTTATCAATAACCTCTATACAGAAATCAACACAAATTTCTGGAGTAACCTTTTTGGAACGGATTGGGGCAGTGAGTTTTTTGCGCCACTGATCGAGTTTGCCTCGATTGGGTTTATTGTATTACTAAAATTCAAGCTCTACCGCAGGGCGACCTCCTTTGTCTTTAGATTGTTTAACACCTGAAATTTTTAATTAATTAATAATAATTGATGATGAAAATACCGTATAAAAATATCTATGATGTGCTTAAAACCAACAGGTTGATCGTTCTGAGTGTGGTGGCTGCCTCGCTTATTACCTGTGTGGTAGCTCTAGGCATGGTGATCAAGCTCCACAAAAAAAGCGTAAATAATGCTTTTGTAGTGAATAGTGATGGATCGGTAATTCCTTTAAAACTGGTAGATCAAAGGGAGAACCTTAAAGTGGAAGCTCTGGCACATTTAGAGCTGTTTCATAGGTACTTTTATGGAATCACCCCTGGGAATTATAAGTCGAACCTTGATAAAGCACTTTGGCTTGGCGATAGTTCGGTGGATGCATTGTACCGGCAGAAAAAAGCCGACGGGGTGTACAACAAACTACTGCAGTATGCACTGGTTCAAAAGGTGATACGAGTGACCCCAGAGGTTGATATTCAAAACTCACCTTATACCTTTGAGGTGACTACTATTTTTGAAATTAATAGGGGGAATGTTACCGATACCTACGAGCTTAGATCCACAGGGAATCTGATCCGGGTAGATAGAAACTTTCCATATAATCCCCATGGACTGCTTATTACTAATTTCTATGAAAGTCAATTGCGAAAGCTATCAGACTTTGATGGTACGGAATCACCCCTTTAAACTTTATTAACATGAAAATACAGAAAAATAAAATCGTATTTGCTTTAGTGATCTTTTGCGTGCTTGCTTTTATATTCACCTACGGACTTCAGGCTTTTGGAAAAAAAGAACCAGAAAGCATTGAAAATAGTCAACCCCCGGTACCTAAACTGGAAGATGATGGGCAGAAGACTTATAGTTCAAGACTGGAAGCGGTAGATGAGCTGAAAGAAAAAAAGGCAACCAACGCCCCGAGTATTTATGATGATCACTTACTGGATTCTTTGGGATATTACCAACCACAATTGGATAGCCTGAATAAAAAAAGAATGATCGATAGTGTGTATACACTGGGGCAGCAAAGGTATCAGTCGCTACAAGGGTTGGAGCAAGTTAAACAGCAGCAGGCCAAGTCCGTTGGGAATAACACCAAAATCGATAAGGCAACAACTTTTGAGCCAGTGAATGAATCCAAAGTACAAAGCAAGGAGATCGCACTGAACCATCTAAGTTTTTTTGATGACTATGCTCTGGATGTTGAACCAACTGCTAGTACCGATCCATTTATTTATGTGACTGTAGATGGGATGCAAACAGTGAAAAAAGGTCATAGATTGCGAATGCGCCTTTTGTCAAAGGCCATGATCAATGGAGTTGTATTTCCTAAGCATACACCCATCTATGGTTTTGTAAGTATGCAACCCAATCGGGTACAGCTCAAGGTAAGTGCTATAAGTCATCACAGGGTAAAGCTAAAAGCTTTTGACCTACAGGATGGAGCAGAAGGGATTTATATTAAAAATAGTATTCGCGCTCAGACCAGGCAACAACTGGCAGGAGATATCGTGGATGATATAAGTATTGCTGGAGTACCCCAAGTTCAAGGGCTGAAAAGCATCTTTCATAGAGATAACCGAAATGTCAAGGTGACCATTTTAGATCAATATCAACTTATTTTAAAACCTGAAAAATGAAAAAGTCTATTACCTATCTAATGATGTTTTGTTGTTTTGTGGTGTTGGCCCAACAACCACTGGATACCATATATGCCAATGAGCATAAGAATGTAGCATTGTTCTTTCCAAAGTCCATAGGGCAGGGAATTACCGGAGCTCCAAATTTTGTGTTTTCTTATAACAAAGAACAACCGCAGCATTTAGGGCTTTTACAAGCCCGACCTGGTAAAGAGAGTAACCTTTTGGTGGTGACTGCCGATCATAAGGTTTTTAGTTATATCCTAAAGTATAAGGAATCGCTACCTCAATTGAATTATTTTGTTTCTGGAGACCAAAGCATAGGGAGCATGATCCCTCAAACGCCTTTGGACATCAATAAAGTAGATCTGGATAGTATGGAGAGGCAGGAGGCGTATTATAAAAAATTCTGCACCTATCTTTTAAAGAGAAAGCCCAAAACAATGGCTTCTAAATCCAGAAAAGGGATAAGGCTTCAGTTGCAGAAAGTTGTATACTATGGTGTACAAACGTATTTAGTAATGGAACTCACCAACACCTCTGGAATCACTTTTGACGTAAAGTATTTAAAGGTATTTCGTGTTCAAGGAAATAAGAAACGAAAATCATCTTATCAAAGGGTTGCTATAAAACCTATTTATAAATATAAGGTTCCCGATCGGATTTTAAATGGGTGGACCTACAGGTTGGTATATGTGCTTCCAAAATTTGTGTTGGGGGATTATGAAAAATTATGCATTGAAGTCAGAGAGCGAAATGGCAATAGAAAAGTATTAACGCATTGGGCTCCTTAATTGGTGGTTTTTTGGTTGTTTTTTGTTGTTTGAGCCGATTAATGTTTTTAATCGGCTCAAGATTTTACAATAATACTAGTAAGTGTTAGGTGTTGGTTTATACAGGAAAAATCACACTTATTTTCTATATTTACGATGCAGCGGATAAATACAAATCCTTTTCTCCGCAACCAAACGTAATACTAAACCATTGGACATACATTTAAAAAAATAAAATCGCATGTTTAGAATCCTAATGTTTTTAATTATAATTCTTATTTCCTCAAAAGAGCGATTAATGGGGCAGGAAAATAGTATTTATATCAAGGCTGGCTTGTTGTATGATAGTAAAGAGAATAAGTTGCTAAAAAACAAGCTTATACATGTTCAAGGGACGAAAATTATATCCGTTGGGGGATTTGAATCTTTGCCTAAAAATAGCCAAGTCATTGATTTAACCCAGTACACTGTTCTTCCAGGATTAATAGATGCGCATACACATGTTCTTTTTTCTCAAGATGCTGACGAAGATTTTTCAGAGCATAGTATAAAATCTTTAACTATGGAAAGTGATGCATTAAGAGTCCTTCGGGGTGCTAAAAGAGCCAAAAGTTATTTAGACCAAGGAATAACCAGTATTAAAGATTTAGGAAATTCAGGCTTATATCTTGATGTAGCCCTTCGAAATGCCATTAACGAAGGAACGATTGAAGGGCCACGTATTTTTGCTTCGGGACCTATTTTGGCTGCAAATGGAGGACAAATTTATGGGGTGCTTCCTAAACATCAGAATATAATAGATTCAGAATATCGAATAATAACGAGTCCTGAAGATGCAAAAAATGCTGTGCGCGAACATGTGAATCAAAATGTTGATTTAATTAAAATATGTGCTGATAATCTTCCAAATAAAACATTTTTAACCTTAGATGAAATGAAAGCTGTTGTTCAGACAGCACACTCATACAACTTAAAGGTAACAGCTCATTGTGTTACAAACCAATCAGCATGGAATGCAATTGAAGCTGGTGTTGATGGTATTGAACATGGGTTTAATTTAGCTGATAGCACACTAACTAAAATGGCAGAAAAACGAATTTATCTGGTACCCACAGAAAACAGTAAAGATTACATGAATACATATGTTAAACTTTCCGGTTATGAAGAAACTGGGTGGATTGATAATTATCTGAAAATAATGAAGGATAGGCTAAACAGGGCAATTGACAAAGGTGTACCAGTTGTAGCTGGCTCTGATAATTATACAGACATAAAAGTATCTAGAGGAGAATCATCAACAGACATGTTTCGGTATTATTTCCAAGCAGGAATGAAACCATTTGATATACTACAATCTAGTACCTACATTTCAGCTTTTTATCTAAATAAAGAAAATGAAATTGGCTATATACAACCTCAAGCTAATGCGGATATTATAGCTGTAAAAGGAGATATTATTAATGATTTTATTTCTACAATGGAAAAGGTTGAATTCATAATGAAAGATGGAAATATTTATGAAAATAAAACCGATTAAAGTTAAGTGCTAAACCACACAACTACTCATAGCCAAGACCGTTGGCAACTAGCTGAAAACAAAAAATCATTGAGAAAAACCACTTACATAGTAGCTTTAATTTTATTAATAATTGGAATTCCATTATTTGAATTTATGGCTTTCAACTCAATGGTTAGTTTGAAATACGAAACACGTGAATTAACTGATTGCATTTCGCTGGTTTCTGGAAATAACTTGTGTCGAGCAATAAAAACATTTCACGATTTGGCAATAGTTTGCACACTGACTTTTATCGGACTTTTAATTTACCGCCAACGGATTTTGAAAAATTAAGAATTTTAACCAAAGTATTGGCCATATTCATCCTAATATAAAACAATACACCGATCTAAAGGTTGGCTTCCTTAATTGAGAGGCTTTTGATTGTTTTTGTTGTTTGAGCCGATTAATGTTTTTAATCGGCTCAAATAATTGTTATATTTGAGCCGAAAATTAGGTGTAATCGGCTCATGAAATACAATTGGGAACATAAAAACTGGCCAGAATTTAATTATAACCCCTCGGTTATTGATCAACTTGTTATTGAGTTTGCATCTGAATCAGGAGAGGTAAAAGGCATTATGGAAGGACTTCCTGATAATTTTAAACAGGAGGCTGTACTCCAGTTTATGATTGATGAGGCGATGAAAACCTCTGAAATAGAAGGGGAATATTATAGCAGACATGATGTGATGTCCTCCATAAAAAATAGATTGGGGTTGCAGGTAGAGCATAAATTTATCAAGGATAAGAATGCCAGGGGTATAGGAGAGTTAATGGTGGAGGTACAACAGGATTTCGCAAAACCGCTATCTGCAAAGCTTATTAAATCCTGGCATACTATTCTATTTGATAATGACAGGTTTATAAATAAAGGTCAATACAGAACTGGAGACGAACCCATGGTCATCGTCTCAGGACGATACGGAAAGGAAGAAATTCACTATCAGGCCCCTCCTTCGACCAAGGTTCCTTCTGAAATGAAAAGATTTGTCGATTGGTACGAGAATTTTAAGATTCGCTCTAAAGACTTAAAAAGCGCGCTAATAAAAACAGCCATCGCGCATCTTTATTTCGAATCGATACACCCCTTCGAAGATGGAAATGGTAGAATAGGTAGAGCCATTGCTGAGAAGTGTCTTTCTGAAGCCTTAGGAAGACCCATTGTTATGAGTCTGTCAACAGTCATAGAGCATGATAAGAAAACATATTATGATGCATTAAAACAAGCACAGAGAACTCTTGATCTAACCCCATGGATACTTTATTTCACACAAACCATTTTAATGGCTCAAAACCATGCTAAAAAGTTGATTCGCTTTACCCTTCGTAAGGCTACATTTTTAGATGCTCATAGTCAAGTTTTAAATGAGCGACAACGTAAGGTGATCCTTAAAATACTGGACAAAGGACTTGACGGTTTTAAGGGCGGAATGACAGCAAAAAAATATATTTCCATCGCTAAAACTTCCAAAGCCACTGCAACCCGGGATTTACAGGACTTGGTGGATAAAGGGGTGTTTATTCTAAAAGGGGCAGGTAGAAGCACCTATTACGAATTGAAATTCTAAAGATTTTTAATGGTTGTCCTTTTTGGATGTCCAAAGGCGTTATGGTTTTTCAAACTCCGGACAATCCAATCGAATTTCTGATGTGGACAGGGGTTTCTCCATTAAATTACAATAGTGACCCTGTTTTTCTTTTTGGTAGAATTTGCAACCATAGCAGGTACGTTGTACTTGTAATATCCCCGATCTATTTAGTTTGTAGATTAAGGTGCTGAGGGTTTCAAATAAAGCTTCCAGTTGCTTTTTATCTAAATATTCAATCTGGCCTTGCAGGGGTGTGATAAAGTCCGCAGCTTCTTCAACAAGTTGCTTTCCGCTTTGAGATAATTGAATTGAATAACTCCTGTTATCTGAAGAGGAATAATCTTTAATAAGATATCCTTTTTTATCCAAAGCCCTAACTGCATCACTTACCGTAGGCTTGGTAATGTTGAATTCTTTGGCTAAATGACTCACATTACACAAGGACTCCTTATGATTGTGTATAAATACCAGTAACTGAATTTGTATGGGACTTATGCCTAATACCTTAGCCTTATCCCACAAAAGGGTTTTAAATACTTCAGAGATACGTTCTAGTCCTATGACTACTTTACCTGAAATACTTTGGTCTTGATACTCGGGATCGAAGATGTTTTTATGCTTCATAATTAACCTGCCGAAAAAAGATCCGGCAGGTAAAATTACTAAATTATATGTTAGGAATCCTAACATATAGGGTTGAAAAAATTAGTTTTTAAGATCTTCTAAACTAGCCCCAAAGTTAATGTGAAGCACATGACCATTGGGAGTAAGTACTGCCGGAACTGATTTAACTCCGGCTTTTTCAGCCTCTGGAATTTTAGCGGTTTGCTCTCCCAAATGAATAATGTCTAGTTGATCTTTTCCAATAAGCTCAATAAGATCATTCTCGGCACTGATACATACCGGACATCCTGCGTGATAAAAAATTGATTTTGGCATTGTTTTAATATTTATTGGTTAATAATAAAGATGTGTACAAATATAGTTAGGATTCCTAACTAAATGAAATTAAATATCATTTTTAACAGTTTTGCTTTTTAATCAACCTTAATATATCTGATCGCCTTTCTGGGCAAATACTTCTTGGGTATTTGCGCATCGAAGGCCTGAACATTTAAAGGTTTATTCTTATCAATTTTAAGGGGTTTATAATAAAAGAAGCCTTTTGTAGTTTTTTGGGACCACAAAAAACAAGGTAGGCTATAAGGGATTCTACTTATGATGCCCATGGCTTTTCTCGTTTAACTTTCCGTACACTCTAGCGCCCTGGGATCAGAAAGAATTCCTAATACCCTATGGAACCCGTCAAGACTATACAAAGTTTTACCGGCCAATAAGGTTTCTACGGCCTTGTTTTTAGCCCTTTGGTAAAAACCTGCGTTGCAGAAACTCCTGATTGCCCGCTTAAAGTCTTGACAAAACCCACTGATTTTATAATGCTACGCATGCAAAAGGACAAACAAACACCCCTTAAAATCTACTGGTTTTTGTAGGTCTGGGGCAGTATTAATCTTTTAAAATTTTTAATCATGAGTACATTAAGAAACAAAGTGCAGTTAATTGGAAATGTAGGACAGGATCCTGTAATTACCACCCTTGAAAGTGGTAAAAAAGTGGCGAAGGTTTCACTGGCCACCAATGAACATTACACCAATTCCAAAGGAGAAAAAGTAACCGATACCCAATGGCACCACGTCGTTGACCATTTGCGACATCGAATTAACCGCCCAAAAGCCACTGCCTAAGGGCTATCCCGTAAATCCAGCCTCTTTTGGAGACTACATAAGGCAGTACCGAATGGCACATTGCTATTCTGCTTTTGAATTGTCTTTAGAGCTCGATGTTTATGAATCAACTATATACAAATGGGAGTATGGCAAAACCAAACCCACTCCAAACAACATTAAAAAAATAATCGAATTTATGGGCTATGACCCACGAATTCATAATCCTTTAAAAATTGAAAATTATGAACTCACTTAAAAATAAAGTACAACTTATAGGTAGATTAGGACAAGATCCAGAAATTATCACTTTTGAAGATGGTGGTAAAATAGCAAGATTTAATTTGGCAACAGATGACAGCTATAAAGACAAACAAGGAAACAAGATAGAGCGTACCTACTGGCATCCAGTAGTAGTAAAAAATGGTCTTGTGAAAGTTGTTGAAAATTACATTACCAAAGGAAAAGAAATTGCTATTGAAGGTAAATTAACAAATCGCTCTTGGGATGACAATGAAGGGAAAAAGCATTATGTAACCGAAGTCGTTGTTAATGAGTTACTAATGCTAGGAAAATAAATATAACTCTTTCATTATTTTTCTTAAATGATATAATTAATCTGTTGAACAATTAATTATTAAGATTTAAGACTAAAAATAGGCATCAGATGATTTATGTTCAACTCTTAAATCTTTATTCTGATGTCTATTTTTGGTTAAACCAATTATGAATAAAACACAGGAATTTATAAAAGTTAATGAAGACCATTGGGAATGTTTATGTGGAAATGACACTATGGACATAGGTTTCTTCCCATGTGATAACAAAGGGGATTGTAAAGAACCAGATTCGTCTTGGGAAGGTTTATATTCTTGTCAAAAATGTGGTCGTATTATTGAGCCTGAAACTTATAAAGTAATAGGTATTAACAGCAATGCTAAAAAATATGATGACTTTATAAATTAATTACAAAAGCACCCTTTTGGGTGCTTTAAAATAAGAAATTAATAAAGAGGAATTATAACCAATTATCTCGTCTAGTCTGTTTTTGAGCTTCTTCTTGAATTATTTGTTGCATTCTTATGTTATCTGGCATGCGCTCGTTTGCGTTGTACTTTGGTATTGAAATTTCTTTTGTAGGGCGCAAAATTTGCGCCTTTGTTTTGTCGTTTTTTGCGTTGGGATATGTATTATTTTCAGAGTTATTTACTATCGAATAAAATATACGTTGAGCTTGTTTACGTTGCTTAGGAGTACTTAATGGAATCCCTCTGTAGTCAGTAAGGTAGATGAGGTTTTTCTCTATTAATTCATCCAAAGCATTTGTAACACTACGGTTGGACAGCCCTACTTTTGAAAATTGAGAATGAGAAATCCAATCTCTTTTTTTAGGATATCCATTTTCATCACGCCACCCATAGGTGTTTCTAACAATTTTTAAATAGACTCTCACTGCTGAAGATGATATATCAGCCATTATTGAATCAAAAAAATCATTTGGAACAGGCGTTGTTTTATTAAGCTTCATTGCTATCAAAATTAATAACTGGCAACTCGTCTTTATGACTAGGAAATATTAGAAAATCTGTTTCTGGTTGATGATATAATTGCAAAAACCAACCACCTTTTTCTGTTACCTTAATTACTCCAACCTTATGATAAAGTTTCTTTTCACCATTTACAGAAGTAATAGTTTTACGAGTACACACATTATAAAATTTTGTCATGTTTAATATTTAATTTATGTACTACAACCTTAGGGAAAACCCAATATTGTTATTTCTAAGTTGCTTGTAGATTAAGAGAGTTTTGCGACAGGTATGTCAGACAAGAGGTGTTGTGCGACGTTACTAATATTTTTTATGCAACCCTATTCTGGGTTGCTGGCATTACTCTGATAATTGGTGGTAACTTAAATATAAAGTATTTACTTTATAATAAAGCACCTTATCGATAACAATATTCATAGTTGAAAGTACTGATATAATTATATTCTGGTTTTATAAAAAAAGCAATCAATTGTAGATTGCTTTTTTATCTATGCTGTTTTAAGATATCTGCTGGCGACACTTTTATATCGCTCACTAGATAGTTGCATATAATGAAAACTAGACTCGGGCTTAACGTGTCTTAGTATCGCCGAAACATCACGCACACTTCCCCCTTGGTCAAGTATATAATTTGCTTTTCCATGCCTAAAGGAGTGAGGCGTGATGTTTTTTTCTATTGAAGCTAACTCCGATAATTCTTTTATCCATCTTTGTAAACTTCTAACGTTAAAAGGTTTTCCTGTTTTTCGATTGATAAATAATTCTTCGGCAGTAGTTTCCATACATAGTCTTATGCCTAAATATTTATTTAATAGTTCATTGGTGTCATATCCCCAAACTACTAAATTATAGCGCATACTTTTTCTGCTTCTAACCTTGGCGGTTCTTAAACCATCTGTACTTTGAGAACTGATGGATGATAGTTTTATATCTATCAATTCGCTTATTCTCATTCCAGTATCCCAAAGTAAATTGAGTACTAGCTTTTTCTGTAAATCGCTTAAATAATTTTCATCTAGAAGATCATTCATATCTTCAAAATCTTCTCTTGTTACAATGTCCTTATCGGGATTAATAAATCGTACTGGGATTATTTCTTTAGGATTAAAGTTAGTTTCTCTTCTTCCATGCCAGAAATAAAAGAAATTTCTTAAAATTCTAGCGGAGTAAGCTATGGTTGCTGGACTGTAGTGAGGCTCCATGCTTTTATGGTAAGCTACCACATCATCACCTGAAATATCACATAAACATGATTTAGGCATTATAAAACTAATAAAGTGTTCAAGTCTTACTTTGTACCGAGAGTATGCTACGGTTGTGTGAGATTTTTTCCAATCTAAATAAATCTGTATTGCTTTGTCTATTGTCATATTAAAACATAAAAGACCCACCAAAAGCAATCTAGTGGGTCTTTCATATAACCTAAATCAAAAAAGACCAGGCTAATGATTACACCACATTGTTGCTTTAGCTTGCATTTTAAAGTGCAAGCGACCCTTTCGGGCAATGTTGGGGTTTCTTTATATTTAAGTTACCACTATAAGTGTATATCATAATAAAATTGTAGGCAAGGTTTATGTTGTTACCCTACCAATGAGTACTACTGGTAGTTTCTTTTCAGTAATGGTATAATTGAGTTAAGAATAGATATTTTTTCTAACCAGATAGTTATTTAAGCGTATCATAACTCCTCATACAGAAACAGTTCTTTTTCCACAAATGAATATTTAAAATTTAACCCTTCCCTTTTTAGTATGCGAAATTTTAATCCCTATGAGGTTAGTTATTTTGCACGAACAAATTTCAGAAATAACAAAAAGCTTTTTGGAATAAAACAAAGCGATAGACTTTTTCATTTTTATTGTGTTGGTAAAAGCGGTTCAGGTAAAACGACCCTACTTAAAACACTTATGAAAGAAGATTTATTTGCTTCAAGAGGGTTTACTTTTATTGACGTCCACGGAGATGCTTCTAAAGAAATAGTTCAAGATATTTTCTTGAAATACCCTTCAACAGATTTAATTTATTTTGATACTACTGATTCAGAAATAGATTTGGCTTACAATCCGTTAAGAAAAGTGAGTCCTTCAAAACGTTCACTGGTAGCCTCAAATATTTTAGAAATCTTTCAGCGTAACTGGAAATCGGCTTGGGGAATGAAAATGGAACATATCTTAAGAATGATATTACTCACTCTTTTAGATCAGCCCAATGCAAATCTTTCAGATATTTTAAAGTTACTTCATGACAAAGGATTTAGGGATTCATGCCAAAGGTATATTCAAAGTGATGAGATAAAAACGTTCTGGCAAAAAGAATTTCCAAAATACAAGTCGAACGACCTCTTACCCATTATGAATAAGGTAGGAGCATTACTTTCTCATAATGTAGTAAAACGGATTTTAATTGAGAATAAAAGACAATTGTCCTTTAGAAAAATCATGGACAATAAACAGGTTTTAATTATCAATCTAGCTAAAGGTTCTATAGGAACCGATGTTTCTAATTTACTTGGAGGACTTCTTCTAACATCCATCTCATCTGCTGCTTTTTCAAGAATTGACACTCATGAACAACTACGTATTCCCCATTTCCTTTATGTGGATGAGTTTCAGGTTCTCGCTGGTAATGAACTTATAGGAGAGTTGTTGGCTCAAAGTAGAAAATTTAAACTAGCATTAGTAATCTCAAATCAATTCCTTCATCAACTTTCTACAGAAGTGAAAAATGCTGTTTTAGGTAATGTTGGAACCATAGTCTGTTTTAGATTAGGAATTACCGATGCCAAGTTAATGGAAAAGGAATTCTATCCAATTTTTAAAGCTGAAGACTTTATTTCGTTAGCCAACTATTCTATTTACTTACGCCTAATGATTGATGGAAAACCATCAAGCCCATTTAGTGCAGATACCATTCTCTAATTTTACACCCTTATTTAAATGAAAACAAAACAGCTTGCAACTCAATTATTGAGTTGTGCAGAAATAGAATTGCATTACAAAAGACCTTTGTTTGATTCTATGGTTTCTATTACAAAACCAGAAGATGCTGTTAAAACCTTAAGACAATTTATCAATCCAAATACTTTGGATTTAAAGGAAGTATTCTGGTTACTAACATTAACAAATTCAAACAGATTGATTGGTGTTTCTGAAATTACTACAGGAACAACCAAAGGTGTACAAATAAGTCCAAAACTTATTTTTCAAATAGCTTTAAAAACAAATGCTGTAGCTATTATTGTTGCTCATAATCACCCATCAGGAAAATTAAAAATTTCTGAAAGTGATAAAAAAGAAACACAAAAGCTAAAACTATTGGCCGATAAGATGGAGATAACCTTGTTAGATCATCTCATCATTACTTCAGAATCCTTTTTGTCCTTTGCTTATGAGCGTGAGCTCTAGCTAACCTACTTTATCAACCCTTTATTTATCACTTCCCCATTATGACCAAAACACCCATAACCTACTATGGAGGTAAGTTGAATATGCTTCAACATATCCTTCCCAATATCCCTGAACATAAAATTTATACGGAGACTTTTTTTGGAGGTGGTGCAGTCTTTTTTGCAAAAGAAAAAGCAGATTCAGAAATCATAAATGATACCAATGCAATGGTCATCAATTTTTATGAAGTCTGTAAAACTGACTTTGAAAATCTTAAAACAAAAATTGAAGCAACCATCTTTTCAAGAGCCACGTATTCAGTTGCATGGACTATATACAGAATGCCACACTTGTTTAACAAATTACAACAAGCTTGGGCGTTTTATGTAGCTACCAATATGGGATTTGGGTGTAGGATTGGGTCTTGGGGATTTGATAAATATAGTAAACGAGTAAAAGCATTTCAGAACAAGAAATTGCAGTTTGATGGAACAATCTTCAGACGCTTATCCAATGTTCAAATTGAGCATACTAACGCTTGTAAAGTATTAGAACTTTATAATACTAATGATGCCTTCCATTATATTGACCCACCTTATATCAATTCCAATCAAGGACACTATGGTGGTTACACCGAAGCAGATTTTGAAAAGCTGTTAGATACTCTTTCCAATATCAAAGGAAAATTTCTGTTGAGTAGTTATCCCTCAAAAATTTTGGATGCTTATATCCAAAAAAATGGTTGGTACACCAAACAGTTTTCAAAACCTCTTACAGCAAAAAAAGCTATTGCTGGAAAACCTAGAGACAGTAAAAAAACAGAAGTTCTTACTGCAAACTACCCTTTAAAATAAATCAATTATTAATCCGCATCCAATAGATGCATAACACAATTACATATGAAACGAGTAATCGATAAAACCGTTAACCTCGATTTGGTTGGCGTAAACGGAAATGCCTTTATGATTATGGGTGTATTCCAAAGACAAGCAAAAAAAGAAGGCTGGAGTACTTCTGAAATTGAAATGGTTTTGGCAGAAGCAAAGAGTGGCGATTATAACCACCTTTTAGCAACTATAGAAAATCATTGCAAACCTAAAGATGAGGAATCATGAAGTTAAGAGAAAAACGTCGCATACTTATCTTTTTAGAGTTACTCGCAGAACGATTTCAACAAGATAAGAAGCAAAGTATTACACCAAATTTAATTAAGTATTTCACTCGTGAAGAACTTAATGATTTAGTGATGTGGCTCTTCCCAGAATCTTGGTCACTAGAAGTCCTATCCTTTAAAACCGACGAAGAGTTATTGGATATTATAGGAAACGACTTAAACGTACTGCTTTACCTTATAGATAAATTGGAACAGTCTATTGTTGCCTACCCAAAATTAGAGCAGGAAGAAGTGGATGGTTTTTTTCAAAGAACTCAAAATGAAATTCACTATTTAGCCAGTAAACCCGTCGAGGAGTGGGATAGTTATGATGTTTCAAACTATCGTTCCCTTTTGCTGAAAACAGGAACTACTAAAAAAGTGTTTGGCATTTTCACTAGTGATGTACTGGCAGAAGATGTATACGCTGTTACAACAAAACCTTCCTACTTTTTTGATACCAAAGAAGAAGCAGAAGCAGAAATTGAAAACATAGTATCTGAAGGACAATTTTCAAAAGAAGAATTGGTCATTCATAAACTATGGTTACTGCAATAATTATTTTTTAACCTTTAAAATTCAATACAATGAAAGATGCAAGTATCGTGGATGTTTTGATAGAAAATATCAAAACAGACCAAGCACTTTTAGAACAAACTGAAGTGCAAATTGAAAAAGCTAAAGACGAGAAACGTGAAGTCGTTGCACGCTTAAAAGATTATCGTAAAGATGTATCTGTTTTACTTAAGTATGCTGATGAAGAACGTAGAAAACAAATTGAAGAATTAGGATTTGATTTTTCTGAAACTGAAAACGGATTAAACCCTGTAGCCAGTTTGGTTTTAGACACTATTGTGAAAGCAAAAGACAATCAGCTTACCAATGCTGAATTGTACGATGCTTATTCTAAAACCGTAAAAAATGAAAATGAGCTTTTAAGTTATACAGAGTTCAACATAAAATGTCGTTCCCTGTTTAATACGCAACGTTTGCTTCGTAAAAAAGGCAAAGATCCAAAGTCTTCAAGAGATGATGTGATTTCTCTAAATGGTAGAGTGGAACCTTCTTCTAAATAAGTTATGAAAAAAGATGATTTTTTAGACGTGTTTGATGACCAACAAAAGGCAATAGACCATGCAATCTGGTTAAACTTTAAATATCGCATTGCAGGTATTGTCTTTGGTGTCATTCACGGACCGGAAGATAACTGGGCAGTATGTGAACAAGCTACTGCTAGCGAGATGGAAATGACGTTTTTGGATATTCTGCCAATAGATTATTCTTCGATTAGTTATAAGCAATTGGATGTCATTAGGCAGGATAAAGAACCACTTCCCTTTTGGAGTGCATTAGTCGGTTTGGTTTCAACTGCGGATGGAGAAATTTTACGCTTCATTTTAGAAAATAAAATACCGTTAGATAAGCTCATACGTCATGAACTGGCTTCTCGCGGGTATGATAAAAACCATCGTTGGTGTGGTTTTGATAGAGCTAGAGAAATTTGGCTCGATGAAATTTAAATATAAAAAACACTCATTAGCTTGAGTGTTTTTTAAAGATAAATTCAGACCATCTCGCCTTACAGCTAGTTACCGCATCATCATATGTTTCATATTTCCCTTTTTTACCCATGATGTCAGTAGCATAATATTCTTTTTTTGTTATGCTGGAACCTATTGTACGTAACTTTGCGTTTTTTTGACACCAATTATTGTGATTTATAAAAGACCAACCTATGTATAGAAATGCTACTATAGAAATTATTATTAAGAGCTTTTTGGAATCTGTATCTAAAAATGGTTTTTCTTTTTTCATAGTAACCATTATATCAAAAAAAGAGTAATGGTAAATATCTACTCATTGTTAGTTATAGAGTCAAAAAAAACTAAATGTAGCTTTGCGAATTTTATTCATCTTGAATAAGATATTTATACAACTCAACCATTGCCAAAGTATCCAATTCACAATAGGATAAAAGGTTTTTTCGAACTTCTTCCTTGTCTCCATCAAAGTCATCATCTAGTACTAGTCGTCCCCAAACATCTAACGCCATAGTTCCGTTTTGAACTTCAAGTGCATCATAACTCAATTCTGGTAGAAGAACGGGTAATACTTTTTTAATAGAGGTTGATCCGTGGAATTTATAATCTACATAATCTGTTTTAAATATGTCTTCAAGGTCAAACATATTATTATTCATGTATGCTAGATAATTCTCGTATTGAGGAAGCATTTCTAACATATCTTTATTTCGACTCATTTCAAAACTAGCGTGCCAAGAAATAAAAGTACCCGACTTCCCTGTTGAGGCTTCCATAAATTCTATTAGTTTAGCAGGTAGTTCTAGTTCATCTGCTAAAAACTCGTAGTGTTCAATTGAGCCATCTTGTTGCATTGTATGAATGGAAACTTGGAATGGAATATGCTGATGTGGTCTAACACCATCAATTCTAGGAATTGCACTGGCGTAGGTTTCATAATCAATAAAATGAAGTGGAAATTCTAATGAAGATAATTTATTTTCAATTTCCTTGCTATCAATGATTGGTTGGTTTTGTCTTACAGATTCGACTTGTAACCGTTGCTTATCGTTTAGTTTATAATCACTAGGAATATCTGCAATAGCGAAAACATCTTGGTCAACAAGCTCAATGATTTTTTTTGCTGAAATTCTGCCAATTTCATAAATGCTGTATTCAGGAATGTCTTCATTGAAATACTTAAAACTATCACAATGATTGGAGCGTGTCTTTTCTTTACATGAGCATATTTGTAAATTAATAGTTTCTTTATTTATGTAATTTATAGCTCCATTTATCTCATTAACAACGGTTGAATAAATACTATTAACTTCCTCTGTTACATTAACCACCTCCAGTAATTGTTCTGGTTGTATTTCCCCTTGCTTTACATAATCTTTGTTAAGATGAATGATGGAAACTTGAGACACCTTATAACCATTTTCTAACATTGCATATTTTTGAAAACAAGCATCCTTTAGATGGTTATGCTTTTTGTCTTTTTTTATGCTGGTTGATGATTTTACCTCGTAAATATGCCAAGTATCGTCTTCTTTCTTTTCTAGGATATCAATACGAGCAAAAACACCTTTTTCAGTTACAAAAGTGGCTTGAAAGAATTGTGTATTCCCTTTGTCGATTTCTTGTTTAGTTAATTCTGCCGATCCAAAATCAGGAAGTTTAATAGCATTAGGAAATAGTTTTTGTGCATATTCTTCAACCTCATAACCTTCTTTAATCAATTTTTCTAAAAACAAAGAAAACTCACCTTTCGGAAAGTCTTCAGGTTTGTTTTTCAAAAGCCATAGAGATTCTGGGCAATTGAGATATTGAATAAAGTCTGTTTTGGTTAATTGGTGCATGTTACGAATTATACTTCTTAAAATTTTCAGCCTGTTCAAAGATTTCTTTATAGACCTCATCACGATCAACAGGAGGATAATCATTTTCGGCTAATAAAATGATTAAATCTACTTTTAGTTCAGCTTTTAGGTCTGCACGCTTACTCCAGTCGGCATATTTTGCCTTATCATCAACCACAGTTTTTACTGCTTTTGCAAGGTGAACCAATTTATCTTCTGGATATTCAAAATCGTATTTATGAGCTAATGTTTTTAAAATGTCATAAAAAGCTTTTTCTTCAAAATCAATTCCTAGATTTTTAAATGAATCTTTTTCTTTTTTAAGTTCGTAGAAAAGGTCAATAATTTCATCTGTAAAATCTTCTAAAACTTCGCTTCGAAGCACATCGCTTTCTTTTCTTTCATTGTATTTCTCAACTAAAATTTGCATTTTTTTAGAGAAGTCAATTCCTTTTACTTTATTAACTTTTTTAAGTTCTCCAATAGCCTTTGCTAGCAATTGTTGTAGTAGTTTTATTTTAGTATTTGGTAGTTTTATTTTTTCAATTTTAGCCAAATAATCGTCATCAAATATGTCTACTTCTTTTTGATTGTCTTCACCTAGTTTAAAAATTTCCTCAACACCATCGCTTTGCAATGCATCTTTAATCATTTCACGGACTCTTGCATTCATTTGAGCGGTATCAGGAGCATTCCCTTTAGTTAGTTTAAAGACTATAGAACGAATCGCTAAATAGAAATGGATATAATCTCGTTCTTCTTCTGTAAAAGCTTCTGTGCTTCCTGCACATATGTCATAAGCTGCTTTTAGACGTTTGACCAAGTCCATAAATCGTCGTTCTAATTCTTGGGTTATTTGAACGAACTCTGCTGCTTTATTTAATGTTTGAAGCTGTTCTAAGGTAGTACCTTTGAAATAAGGTTCTGAATTAAACTTATAGAAAATTTTATGTAATAAATCTAAATGGTCTTTTACTACGGTAATTGATTTTTCAATCTCTTCGATATTCTGTCCATCTATCTTTCCAAATTCGGCTAACGCCAAATTCATTTGTTTTTTAATACCAATGTAATCTACTACGAGTCCCTTATTCTTTCCAACATATTTCCTGTTAACACGAGAAATGGTTTGAATGAGATTATGACGTTGTATCGGTTTATCAATATAAATCGTATCTAAAAATGGTACATCAAAACCTGTAAGCCACATATCAACAACAATGGCGATTTTAAAATTAGATTTTGCATTTTTAAACTGTCTATCTAATTCTTTACGATACTCTTTTGTACCTAACATATCGTAAAGTTCTTTAGGATCGTCTTTACCTCTGGTCATTATCATTTTAATACGTTCCATCGGTTTGATTTCTTTTTTCTCTTTATCTGTAAGTTCACTTCCCTCTTCGTGGGTTTTTATTTCAGCCCATTCTGGTCGTAATGCAATTACTTCTTGGTATAGGTTGTAAGCAATTTGTCGGCTACTTGCTACGAACATCGCTTTTCCTTTTACCGTAGCGCCTTCATTAACCCTGTTTTCATAATGATTTACAAAATCTTGTGCTACTGCTTTTATGCGGTCAGGATCGCCAATGATGACATTCATTTTTGCAGTCGTCTTTTTACTTTCTTCTATTTGGTATTCGTTAGCACCATCTTCTGCACATTGGTCATAATAAGATTCTATTTCTTTTAGTTTCTCATTTTGCAGTAAAACTTTTGCGGCTCTTCCTTCGTACACGATGCGAACCGTAATCTCATCTTTAACCGATTCTGTCATGGTATAGGCATCCACAATTTCTCCAAATACATCTAAAGTTGCATCAATTGGTGTTCCTGTAAATCCTACATAAGTAGCATTAGGTAAAGAGTCGTGTAAGTATTTAGCAAAACCATAAGACTTGGTAACTCCTTCTTTGGTTACCGTTATTTTTTGGTCTAGGTTGGTTTGGCTTCGGTGCGCTTCATCTGAAATACAAATCACATTAGTTCTGTCGGTAAGTAGCTCGGTATCTTCAGTAAACTTATGAATAGTCGTTAAAAACACACCACCACTTTGTCTACCTTGTAATAGTTTGCGTAAATGGTCTCTACTTTCAACACTAATAATATTATTGTCACCTATATAACCTTTAGCATTGGTAAATTGCCCTGATAGTTGGTCATCTAAATCGGTTCTATCTGTAATTAAAACGATTGTAGGACTACTAAAGTGTACGCTCTTCATTAACAAGCGTGTTAAAAACAGCATAGTAAAACTTTTACCACATCCTGTTGCACCAAAGTAAGTACCACCCTTACCATCACCTAGTGGTTTTTGGTGTTCTTTTATATTTTCATATAGCTTGGTAGCCGCATAATATTGAGGGTAGCGACATACAATTTTTTCATCCTTTTTAGAACTGTCAGGTATATATATGAAATTGCGAATAATATTACGCAAATCCTCATGGTTAAACATACCGTGAACAAGTGTGTACATGGCATCAATACCATCTACATCTTTGTTAAGTCCAGATACTCTTCGCCATGCATAAAAGAACTCATAAGGCGCAAAAAATGATCCTGCTTTTGTATTAACTCCATCGCTAATAATACAAAAGGCATTGTACTTAAATAGTTCTGGAATATCTCGCCTGTAACGAATGGTTAATTGAACATAGGCATCATGAATTGTTGTTTCTTCTCTAATGGCACTTTTAAACTCAAAAACCACCAATGGTAAGCCATTGATGTATAGAATGCCATCAGGGATTCGTTTTTCGTAACCAATTATTTCTAACTGATTAACGAATTTGTATGTATTATTATTGGTTTCAGAATAATCTATAAGGTAAATCCAAATATCCTTTTGAGAACGGTCTTCACGTTTAAATGAAAATCCATCAGCTACCAACTTCATAATAGACTTGTTACTTTCGTATAAATCTGAAGCAGAATAGGTTTTTAAACGTTTTATAATTTGGTCTGCTTCGCTTGGTGTTAGTTTTTCATTTTTATATTGAGTAAGTAGAAACGTTTTTAAGTCATCTTCAAAAATGACCTCTTGAAAATCACGAGAGATAGTGCCACCGTTAACATGAGGAATGTCTTCCGTTTTTAAAATATCTATAAATGCTTTTTCTAATTGGTATTCTGTGAATTTCATTTTACTCTTTTTATTTTATCATGTTTTAAATGAGAAGTAGTATTGTTTTATCGTCTAAGAAAATTTTCTAATTCCCATTGCGCCAAACTCAAATTGTTTTGCTTTGCCAAAACCCTAGCATCGTTAATTATTTGCATATACATGTCTATAGTATTCAACTGCGTCCAATTAACTAACGGTTGCTTATATATTTTTTGCTGAATAATTCTATCTACAGGAAAATGAGGTGGCTCTGGCAACAACCCTAAACACCAATAGTATTTTAAAGCTAGATTGAGCAGTTTTTGGCTAATGCCAATATTTATAGGTGCTTTGAGTACTTCTTTAAAGGATGCTGTGTAATTAGAGATACGAATAATGTTTTCTATATGATCTTCATCTGAAACAGGCTGTTTATATTTTTTTAAAACAATTTGCTCTAGATAGCCTTTAAGCATGTTTCTAAAATAGCTACGCTCTTTTTCTTTAGTATTTGCTTTATAAATACCACTATGCTGAAACGCACCACCAAAAGTGAGCAACCAAATTTCTTCTATGAGGAAGTTTTGTTTTATATTATTTAAATTGGCTTTCATCTAACACAGTTTAATCAGTTAAATCAATTATTTCCCAGCCACTATTCTTATACTTTTCTACATGTTCAACTAAATTCTCTTTCAACATGGCGAAGCATAATAAATGGGTGGGTCTCGAAAAACCAACATACATCATTTTTAAAGTTTCTTTTGCTCTTGAATCCTTATTAGTTCTGTACTCATGTTCCTCATATAATAATGGGTTGGGTAAAATTATCTCTGGTTTAGTTTTAGTTGCTTTTTTTGCTATTATATTCAACTTTTCTGATTCATAATTGATATATGAGGTTTCTACATACATTGTTGCACAATGCGTCTGTCCCTTAACGGAATGCACAGTTCCTATTTCGACAGGAATCTCTTCTTTATTTAAAGGGACATCTTCTGTTAGATTAACAATATTAACAAGTTCATTGTATTCTTCGTCTAAAAATGTTTTAACACCATCGTTTATTTCTAAATTGAACCATTCCTTAAATTCATTTTGAATGAAATTCTTGATAGAATTGTAAGTTTGAGAAGCTTTATTAGCAACCATTATCTCAAAAGACCATTGATACAGAAGACTTTTGAAATTTTCATAGACATCATTATCAGGTTGATTTTTAATATCCTTAATTAATTCGGATTTAGTATAATATCGTTCAATTTCTTGACCCCTAATTTTAATTTTATAGGTTTTATTCTCTAGTTTTAAAACAGCGATTAATGCATTTAAAATTGTTTTCCTAGCGGGTTCTAAGCTTGATTTATCTTTATTGAAATATTGTAAATATTTTGAAAGTGTGTCAAAAGTTTCTTTTTTACTTTTAGACTCCTTATTGTAATTGGAAAATATATTTTCCAAACGAAGCTTATCATTATTACTTCCATTGTCATCCCATTTAGCGCTCCAACCTATTATTTTGAAACCATATTTTTCAGACTCTATCGTTTCTTCAAGTTTGTTCTCTTTTATAAGTTCTTTAAAGGTTTCTTCAAGTTTACCAATTGATTCTTTATTAAATAAGACAAGATGCGGTTTAATGGGTTTTTGTAACTCTCTTAAACCATTAACAACAAACCTTGCATCACCATTATCGTCTTTTTGTCTGTCTAAAGTAAAGCAGTTAACTAGTTCTGATACTTCTTTGGTTAAACGTTTCGATCCATTTAAAAATCTTTGATTTCTAGGCTCCCAATCAGCATTTGTTTTTACGCTTTTACCAGAATTATAAATAGACTGGTTTATATCTCCAATTCTTTGGATTTTAGTATTTGAATTATCAGTATTAAAAATTTTTTCTATTAATTCAATTTGAAAAGACTCTAAATCTTGGGTTTCATCTATAAAAACATATCTAAATCTGTTTTGGAGTAATAGCTTAACTTCTGAATAATTATTTAAATACCAATCAGCTAAATTGAATGAATCTCTATAGTTTAACAGCCCCTTTCGAAATAGATTTTCCTTCCAATTCTCTAGTTCAATATAATAGGGTTGATTAGGACTATCGTGTTTGAGTATTGTTCTGTTATAGTATATTAACTTCCTTTCACTAATATCGAAATAAAACCGTTTAAGAAAATCTAGTATTTTTTCTTTACCTTCTTGGAATTCAACTCTTCTGCCAGCATTTACTAATCCAAACAATTTATTAATTAAATTTTTGGGTTCTTGACCACGCTTTGACCACTTAAGAGAGTAGAAAAAATCGTTTACCTCAAAATTATAAAGTTCATCATCATTTTGTCTTATATAAGAACCATATTTTACTTGGCAAGCCTGATTTGCTAAAAATGTGTTCACAAATGATTGGACAGTACCAACAAAATTGGGATATTCAAAAAGACTTGGGCAATAAGATTTCAAGTTTTTTTCAATTTCTTCAACAGCTGCATTTGTATGTGAGAGAATAAGTATTCCAGAACCATCTTTAAATGGAAGATTTTTTGAGAGACAATAAAGTTTAGCTAATAAAGCAGTTGTCTTTCCACTACCTGGTACAGCTAATAAATCACAAGTGTTAAGATCCTTGATGAAAGGTACTCGTTCCTCTAAATCAAATTCATTACCATCTATTAAAAGATTTTCAGCTTCTTTTATATGTTCATCTTTAATCTTCATGCTCAATTCTACAGGTGTGCCTTATTGCATCAATTAAATAACTTATGTATTCGTCGTTTTTATCTAAAACAAAATCATTAGAGCTAATCAGTTCTGCAAATTCATTAGCTACTGCTACCTTATCTAAATTTCCTTTAGCCTTTGATAATTTAGTTATTAATGTTTGTTCAAAGCCTAGATGCCAACCATCATCTTCAGAATATTTAAAGGATTTTGTTCTACTATGAACTCTACTGACAGCTTGTTTAAAGAGCTCTGAAACACTGTCAGATTTAAATAAGCACCATTCGAGAGTCCATTCTTTTGCAATATTTAAAATAAGCTTAGTATTGGCTATATCCCCTAGATTAGCCCTTATTCTAGCTTCCTTATTAGCTTGCTCTACATCATCAAAAGTCCCATCACTTTTAGGCCTGACGTCTAAATCTGTAACAATAGCCACAGGAATATTCATAATAGTATCGTCTGCGCGAAGGAATATTTTCGCAAAAGGTAAATAGGCAGTAGAGCCTACATTTACTATCGAAACCTCATACTTTGTTAAATCGTACCCGAGCTTTTTTGCTAATTCAGGAATAATTATTTCCTCTGCCCATCCTTCTACAATAATGACACCTTTTGAAAAGAACAAATTAGATTTCGTGACATCCAAAAAACGTTTTAAGTATTTAAGGTTTTTTTCATCAAGTTTTGTCATTCCTTTATCAAGTGAAAAGACTTTATCTTCTTTACAGATAATTAAATTCTCAATAGGTACTTTAGAAGCAAGATTAGGACTATGAGTTGTTAAAATAAACTGAACATTTTCTGTCTCTCTTTGAATTGATTCAACAACCTTCATTTGGGCTTGTGGGTGTAAGTGAGCTTCTAATTCTTCAATGA
Source organism: Zhouia amylolytica (assembly GCF_900116365.1). GTDB lineage: Bacteria > Bacteroidota > Bacteroidia > Flavobacteriales > Flavobacteriaceae > Zhouia > Zhouia amylolytica. The sequence continues at coordinate 138,088 of NZ_FPAG01000005.1, forward strand.
GACAAAGCTTTAATCCGTTCCAATCCCTTTTCAAGTGTAATAATTCAGTTGCCATAAAAAGGCGATTCATCGTTCCAAGCCCTAGGTTTTTTGAACCTTCTATACCTATAGATACCTTTTCTAAAATTGATTTGATATCAGGATTGGTAAGATTTAACTTTGAACCTATAGCTTCTGAAATGAAATCTTGTAAAAATTTATCAATTACATCTTTTATTTGTGCTTTATTGCTTTGTTGACCATCTTCGTGATTATCATCTTCAAACCAATCTTTGATCTGCTCATTTACTCCAGAAAACCAATTAGTAAATGGATGAGGATTTCCCACGTCTTCTTTAAACAAGCTGTGACCTTGAAGAATTTGAGAGACTCTAGAATTTTTCTTTGCAATCAATTCTGTGTCAGCATCTCTAAGTGCCTTTAAATATGTCGTTTTAAGATAGCTCCTCGCTTCAGCGTTTAATGGGTAGCCAACATCATCCATTCCCGCTTTAATGTCAGTAGGAATTATTCGATTGTCCCTTATTTCAACCTCATAAATTAATCTTAAAACTGGGGAGGCTTTTTCACCTTCCCCTTCCCAACCTAACCATTCAATAAAATTCTTAGCCTCTTCGGATGATAATCCCTTAAAAAACAATTCAATTCTCAATTTTGATTCACCTTCAAAAAAATCTTCTTTTTCAACCTTAATCCATTCGTATGCATGGGTCTTTAGTACTAGCTTAATAGCATCTAATATCGCAGTCTTACCTGAATCATTTTCACCAATTAATACGTTTAAACCATTTTTAAAAGGCACAACTAAATGTGGAGTTTCTAAATCAAAGTCAGGTCGACCATATTTTCTAAAGTTCCATAATTTTAATGTTGATAAATGCATATTGTTTTTTCTAATTTGCTAACTCCCTTTCAACCTTATATGAGGTCATCCTAGACAGAAGTAATGATTTTATTTCGTTTAATTGCTTTGATAATTGACGATTTGAATGAATTTTATCGAGTAAAGTCATGCCAATTTCTTGAAAAGATTCTATTATATCTGCTTGAGGGATTATAATGGGTAAGTCACTTAAATTCCCTTTGTTTAAACTACCTCGAATACTTTGACCATCAGATTCGTTTCTTAACTCATGGTATCTTGAATAAAGATTAAAGAAAATGAAAGCTTGATATTTTTCCTCTAAAGGTCTAATACACAATACAGATTGATTTATATAAGAATCTATTTTACAAAATGATGTTTGTCCTCTTGTTTTTCCTTGTCCAGCAGTTGCCATTATTGAGTCTCCAATCTTTGCTAACTTAGTAGATGAATTTTTAACACCTTCTTTGGTTATCATTCTTTCAGAGTCAATAATTACTGTCTCTCTAGTTTCACCAGAGGAAAGCCAGAAAAACTCATTTCCCCAATATGTTTCTTCATTTGTGCTAGGCGTTCCTCCACTAAAAATGTCTTTAGTAATAGTGCTTAAGACTTCTAATTTCCAACCAACAGGAATTTCCATATCTAATTCTTCATTATAAACCATTACACCACCAGAGGATTTATAAGGTTTACCTTCTTCATTTGGGAACTCAAAATCTACAAACCAATGTTTGTATAGTGTTTGAGCTGTTTCTTCTAGTTTTTGGTTGAGTTGCTCGTTTAGTTTAATGCGATTTACTACTGTATTGTATTCTTTTACGATTTCTAGTTGTTTTTCAATGGAAGGAACTGGTAACTTCATGTTCAAAAAATCTTCCCATTCCAAACTTCCTCTTACACCACCTACGGCATGAAAGCATGCTTCTCTATCAAATTCTGAACGAGTGAACCACATCATTAAATATTCAGGTAATAATTGAGATTCATTTATAATTTGAAAAACAGGATATGCTTGTGAGATAATAGCTTCGTCAAAATCTTGTAATAAAGCAACAGGCATTTTTTTATCACGTCTAACCTGCATAACACTACAAGCAAATTGCCCTTTCCTAATAATCTTATAGTTTTTCATATTAGTGCCAACCGTATTGGCAACAGATGGGATAAACTCTTTTGAAATGCTCAAGCCTAACAAAAGATTAATAGAAAGGTCTTTGTTACGTTCGTCAACTAACTCTATGAAATCGCCTATTTTTCTATAATTCGATGTCATAACCAAGCTCTTTAAAAACGTTTAATAAATCCTCTTTAGATTGTGCTTCTTGTTTGAGTAAATCTGTCATTTCAGCTTGTATAGTTTTCATCTTGTCCTCAAAATTGATGTTCTCGTCTCTGTTTACAAACTCAATGTATTTACTTGGCACTAAAGAGTAGTCTTTAGCTTTTACCTCTTCAAGATTTGCAGAATAGCAATATTCAGGCACATCTTCGTAACCTGAATCCTTTTGTTGCCAGTTGTGGTAAGTTTCAGCTATTTGTTTTATATGGTCAGGTGAGAATTGAATAAACTTTTTCTCAAAAGGTTCTCCAATTTCTCTTAAATCCATAAACAATATTTCATCTTCTCTATTCCTATAATTACGAGTGGCGTCAGGAAGTTTTACCACACGTTCTTTTTTGTTGTTATTTAAAATCCAAATTGTTACAGAAATATTGGTAGTATAAAACATGTTTTGAGGCAAAATAACAATCGCTTCTACCAAGTTGTTTTCAATAAGTTTTTTACGTATTTTATACTCTTCACCACCACCAGAAAGCGCTCCGTTTGCCAAGATAAATCCAGCTACACCATTTTGAGAGAGTTTAGAGACCATATTTAAAATCCACCCATAATTGGCGTTGCTTTTTGGTGGTACATCGTAACCTTTCCAACGAGGGTCATCTAGTAACTCATTATCAGCTCTCCAGTCCTTTTGGTTAAATGGTGGATTAGCCATAATAAAGTCGGCTTTTAGGTCTTTATGTTGGTCTTTGGCAAAGGTATCGGCAGGTACATCCCCTAAATTGGCTGCAATACCTCGAATAGCCAAGTTCATCTTTGCAAGTTTATAAGTAGTAGAAGTATATTCTTGTCCGTAAATAGAGACTTCTTTTTTGTCCCCATTATGCGCTTCAATAAACTTAATGGACTGCACAAACATACCACCAGAACCACAGGCAGGATCGTAGATAATTCCTTTGTATGGTTCTATCATTTCAGCAATAAGATTTACAATACTTTTTGGTGTGTAGAATTCTCCCTTTCCTTTTCCTTCAGCTAATGCAAACTTGCTTAAAAAATACTCATACACACGGCCAACAATATCTTGCTCCTTATCTTTAAGTGTATCAATATTATTAATGGTATCGAGTAGTGCAGACAATTTACTCACATCCATATTAAGGCGTGAAAAATAGTTATCAGGCAACGCACCTTTTAATGCGGGATTATTTTTTTCTACGGTATGTAAGGCAGTATCTATTTTTAAAGCAATATCATCTTGTTTGGCATTTTCAATAAGATAACTCCAGCGGGATGCTTCAGGTAAAAAGAAGACGTTCTTCATATTGTAGAACTCCTTCATTTCAAGATATTTTTCTTTCCCTTCTTCTATCAATTCTTGTCTGCGTTCCTCAAATTTATCGCTGGCAAACTTTAAGAAAATTAAACTTAATACTACGTGTTTGTATTCAGAAGACTCTACTGTTCCACGAAGTTTATTTGCTGAATCCCAAAGAGTTTCTTCAATGGTTTTTTGTTTTTTGGTTGTTGTTTTTCGTTTAGCCATAGATAGGGGTGATACTTTATATTTTACCAAATATACAGGTTTTGTCAGAGGGCATGTTTTGCCTTCTGAATATTTTTATTAATATAATTTTATAAGGAGAAAATAGCGATATAAATGTAGGAAAAATAAAAACTCCTACAAAGATAGAAGTAGATAAAATTCTCTTAAGAATAGACTTGTTAAAAATATAATCTTTGCTCTTTATTTATAATGAAATGAAGGTAGGTTTTTAATATTAATCATTTGTAAAATAAGGCGAGTTAAGAAAAAACCACAAACGTATACCAAAAAAGAGATTGAATTAAAATATTTTTTAAGAATAATCTCTGGGCCAAAGAAATAGATTATTAAATAGATAATACCTATATAAAAAATGTTATATAATACGCTCCCTAAAGCTCCCCATTTACCTGTAATAATGAACTTAAGCACAGCGATATTTAACATGATAATAGCTATAATAGCTATAATATACCAATTTTCAATAATAATTGGGTTTATAATACCCCACCAAAAGTTAAGTGTATTGGCTGGAAATTCTAGAATAATTTTTACGATTTGTTCAATAGGTGTCATTATTTATTTATACACCTTAAAATAATGAAGTCAATAATTTGAAGTAATAAGAAGTAATAAAAAGGTTCGGTAAAACATATTACCGAACCTTTTTGAAGAGAATATTTAATTAGAAATTACTCTACAATCTCTAAACGAGTGAAAAAGTATTTTAAAGACCAATACATCCAATAAGGTGTAGCTAAACCAAATGTAATGATGGATAATAGCATTAAACCTAAAGACATAATGAAATATTCTCCAAAGCCCCCTGTAAATTTTATTTTTTTACTCATAAGTAATTTTTTTATAGTTATAGTTTCGTTTTTTAAGGTCTCTTTTTTATTGTTATCTTTTTTAGATATTTCTAGTAATTCTGAAACAGATTTTTCCATCATCTATCTTCTTTAATTTGTTTAGTATAAAGAGTAATAAAGAATGTTGCTAATAACACACATCCAACAAAATAGATGATGTTTATAATTGTATAGGGTAAATAAAATCCTAGAATACTATTTAAAAAATACACTAATTGAATAAGTGTTATTAATATAACTCCTAAAAGAGCTAATCCTGTTGCTTTTTTAAGTTCCATAATTTATTGTCCTACACGTTTACGTTTAGCTTTTATTTGTTTCGCAATTTGCTCCATTTCTCGTGGGTCTATGTGGCGAGATAAATTAGACATTGCGTCAGCATAGTAAGATTCTAACACCTTAGCAACAGGGTTATATATACCTGTATCGCTTAAAATAACTTTATCAGACACTTTTCCTTTAGAGCCATCAAATGTTAGGTTACCATTAGCGTTTACTGGTTTACGGTCAAGGTCAACAGTTTTTTTCCAAAATTTTTCACCGTCTATAGGATCTGTTGCCGTAAGGATAATTCTACCCTTATGGTAAAAAGTACCTCCTAATTTATAACAAGTTTTGCATAACATTTGAGTGCTAAAGTTTGGTGTTCTTTTACCAAAACTTCCCTGTTCAGTTAGTATTTCAACTTCAATTTCAATGGCAAAATCGCTATTTAATTTATCACCATATACCATTTCATCTCTTGTTTTATATGGCCCCTTGATTTTGAATCCGTTTGCATTTAGTGTTTCTTCAAAATCATCAGCCATATTTCGTACAAAAGATGCATATGGCTCAACAAGGTTGTTGTTGTCTCCATCAGAGAAAACAGGGTCGATGATAGCAACTGTTAAGCTATTTTCGGAGATTTGATTGCGTTGTTCTGGTGTGTAGCCAAACTTAGGATTGTACTTTGACGGAGCAACTTGTTTTACGCTTCCGCAAGACATCATTAAAAACCCTAAGGCTAAGAGAGTGAATAATTTTTTCATTTTTACATGGTTTATAAGATTGATGTAAAAATGAAATGAATTTAAAACACAAAAAAACCAGAATGAAAACATCTGGTTTTTGAATGAAAATGTAGGTTTAGCAAAATTTTATTTCATTCTTTCATATAAGCTTTCAAAACGTTTTTCTACTTCCGCCTTGTATCTGTCTGAAATTTCTAATACTTGGTCAGCAATTTTAATTCGCTTTCCATTAATTCTTCCTTGTAAAGAGAATTCATTGTCTATATTAACAATATAATCGTCACTAATACGAACAAAATATGGCGGCACCTTTTTAAGTATTACAGATAAGTTGTTTGGAACGATATATGATTTTTTCATCCAAGTATAAGCACGTGCATTATTTCGTTCTAATTTTTTATACATAGTTTTTTTTCGTTCTTCTGTCTTTTGCTCATCTATTTCTTCTGTATTTGTTGTGAAGTATGCTATTTCTTTAAATGGAATACCAACTTGTGAGATGGTTTTGTTGTCTAAGTCTTTGGTGTTTTGAACATAGTCAACATATACCAAAATATCCTCTTTTATGAGAGGTTTAGGAGGTGATTTATATAATTCAAGCACTGTTTGTATAGAGCGAATTAAACGTTTTTCATCCAAATGAGGTTTTGTTTGAATTACTATTGGATCTTCCTCAGTTAGATTGATATCTTTTTTCGAAATAAAATCACCCTGTTTCGTTTTTAAACCTTCATAAAAGGTTTGGTCGTCATCTAAATCAGTTACATATATAAAAGGAATGTTATATTCTTTTCTTAACAAGTTACCGAGATAAATACCATTATGGTCTCCTTGCAAATCAATATCTAATAATACTAAATCAGGTCTTTCTTTATTGATGTTACCAATTGCTTTTTCGACGCTAGGTGAGTAGGAACCTACTGAATAATGATGGTCTTTGAGAATCATTTTAAGTCGCTTATATATAAGCGACTTGTCTTCTACAACAAGTATATGAGCTTTATTTTTCATTTTATGCAGCAGTTTTAGGTAATGTTATGTTCATGGCAACACCACTAGAGCCATCTATGTTAAAAGTACCTCCATATTCTTGAGTTAAAAGCTGAATTGTTTCAAGTCCAAAAGAATCTAAACTATCGATATCAAAATCTTTTGGTAAGCCTTTACCATTGTCCTTCAATGATAATGTGTAAGATTTACTGTTTGAACTTAAGTTAATATCTATAATACCTTTTTCAGTATCATTAAAAGCATACTTGTAAGAATTGGTAACAAATTCGTTAACTATAAGTCCTACAGGAAAAGACGTGTCTGCAAGAATGGTTTCCTCATTTTTTGTTTTATTTAAAATGCTAATATTTTCTTTTGCATAAGCTTCTTGTACATTTTTAACAAGTGTATCTATATAATTTTTGGCTTTTACAGAGGTTATATCGTCTTTCTTAAAGAGTTGTTTATTAACTTCAAACATACTACGCATTCTGTTTTGGAGTTCATTGAGTTTGGTTTGATAGGCTTCATCTTCAAATCTTCCTTTGGCAAGGTTTATAAACAAATCAATAAATGAAAGATTGTTTTTCATACGATGGTGCAACTCCTTTTGCAAGGTCTCTACCATGTTTTTTTGTTTTTTAATCTTTTTAAAGAAATAATAAACTAGAAATAATGAAGTAATTGAAATTATAAAAAGTAAAGTTAGATAGGTGATATTTGCATTTTTATACTCTATTTCATTTTGACTTAATTGCTCTTGAGTTTTTAACCTAAATAATTCATCGTCAATAACTCTCTTTTGTGATCTAACTAATAAAGAATCTTTAAAATTTTTATAAAAATTATGTTGTACACTATCTCTTAAATTATCCCACTTAACATATGATTTTAAGATTTGGTCTGATTTACGTTCTTTCAAATCTATTTGATGTAGTAGCCTTAAAAAACGTTCTCTTACAATTGAAAATTCACTTTTAAGGTATTTGTTTTTAAAACTATAGATGCTTTTTATGTCTGATTTTTTAGCAAACTTATATGCAAGTTTAGATATTTCAATTAAAGAAGATGTTTTTTTAGAAAGCTCGGTGTTTTCAATTAAAGTATTTAAATTTTTAATATGTTTTTCGACTTCTTTAACATTCCCTTGTAAAGAAAGTAGGTAAATTAAATTGTTTAAAGTTTCTATTTCAAATAATTTATCTTTACTAAGTTTAGCCATATTAACAGAAAGGGTTGTTAATAAAATAGCATCTTTATATTTACCTTCATTTATTAAAGCTCTCCCAATACCATCCCTTAAATACATTTGAGGGATAGGTTCAATTTTTTTAAAAAGTAATTGATGGTTTATACCTTCTTTAAATTGATTTACTGCTTCGTATGTGTCATATATTTCATTATAAACATTACCTAAACCGATACAAGATTGAACAAAAAGAGGAGAATATTTTTTATTTCCTACACACTCTTTTACTTTTATATAATTTTCAATAGCTTTAGAAAGTTTAGATTCTCTTTGCTGTTTTTCAGCGATAGTTAAAAAACGTTGACAATTTACAGTTGTATCTTGACTTTTAATGTTTTGAGATTGAGAATTAAAAACTGTTAACAAAAAAATAAGTAAGGTAATTCGCATGGTTAAGTTAGTTTTTCGTGAAATTTTGATGTTAATTTTTTTATTAATTTTTACTGCTTGTACAAATAATGATTTATCTAAAAATGTTGATAGTCTTTTAAAAAAGGGTAAGTATTCGCAATTATTTTCGCAATTAAAATACCCAAAGAATCCATCAAAAAACCTAATTGATGTTAGGTTAACTCCAATGATAGATAGCAATTTTTTTAAACTTGACTCTAGTTCTATTGCTAAAACTAAAAATTATATTTATGATTTAAGTCTTAATGATACTATTAAAAGTCTATTGTTGTCTGAAACCCCTAATAGTTTTTCGGTTGTTGGAAAAATATTTAACTATAAATCAATTGATACAATTATGTTTGAAAAAGGTAGGTCTTTATTTATTGTTCATGCCCTATATTCATTAAAAGAAGTGTCAGAACCATATAGCCTAGATCCTTTAGCTATAAATAAAAAAGAACTTAGCCCCAACACTCAAATTATTTTTAAAATGAAAAGAACACTTTTTGGTATTAAAGTAATATCAATAGAGTCTCCAGATATTCATGTGTCGGATGAGTAAATATAAATGTTAAAATTTTAACATTCAATGATTTCTGTAAAAAATGACAGGAAATAAATTTTCATTTTATTTCACTTAATTTTCATTAAAAATAATAATATTTTCATTTTAAATATTTCAAAATAACGATTTCAGATACTTTCATTACATAATTACTAACCATTAAAAACGCTAATTATGAATGAATTTACCTTTTATTTAATGAGATATGGCATGTATGCTGTATATGGAATTATAGTTTTTCTTGTGTTGAAGTTTATTTTCAGCAAAACTTTAAAAAACTATCACTCAAATTGGAACACTCTTATTGATAACTTTGAGTACTCGCCAAAGGAATTTTATCAACGCCTAAAAACAGAATTAGAATCTCACGGAGTAACAAAAATCAGTATTAAAGAAACAATGCATAAAGAAGGTGGTATGATGTCTCATTCACGATTATACCTGCGTGCAACGTGGAAAGATTATCAATATGATATTTGTGGAGCAAAATTTGGTCATGGATTTTTCGTGTCGTGGTGGCTATTGTATAAAGATTCAATAGGCAAAATATTAATCTCTAAAATACCATTTGTAGGTGGTTGGCTTGCAAGAAGATTATACCCAGTAACTTATTACCGAATAGATACTGCATCTATGTTTATGTCTTACGCTCAATCATCAGTGCTAAAAGTTATCGAAGACATTACAAATGACAAAGGAGTCCGTGCATTAACCGAAGCTGAAAAGAAGCCAGTATTGAATAACATATTTATTCGTTAGTTTGGATGAATGCTAGCGAACAAGCAACACTTAACTTCTATCAATGGGAGTATCGTCATCGTGGTTACTACCATTTTGACACCCCTGTTGATATAGAGGTTCCATATATTCCCTTTCGTCATAAAACGTATCAGCATGAATCCATAGAAGATGATGGACGTGCTCCATCACTCTTTAAACAAATAACTAAATTACTTACTCCATCTAAAGAAAAAGAAGAATCAACCGAAGAAGTAGCAGAAATAGAACCTCGATTTTTAGCTTTCGATAGTAAGCCGAATCTTGTCGGAGTTTCATTCTCATTTCCAAAAGGAACCGAAATACCGTCTAATAGAAATATTGAATTTCTTAATATGCTGTCGTTTACGGAGAACCTACTTTCATTTGAAATAATTGGAACTTCAGAGAGTATTACTATCCAGTTTGTTTGTAGTGAATATGATAAAGGAAGAGTAACATCGCATTTACAAGCCTATTTTCCAACCGCAATTATTCGTGCAATAGAAATAGATGATTTTGGTTTTGATTCTGAAAATGATATTGCAATTGCAGATTTTGGTTTGAATGATGAATACATGAGAAGTATTGCAACTACTAATTCATTTATCATAGACCCATTAACTTCTGTTGTTGCAATAATGGAATCACTACAACAAAATGATATTGTAGTATTTCAAATACTGTTTAAAGGAATTGCCTCTCCGCTCGCAAAAGATATAACCTATTCGGTTTCTGATGGTGTTGGCGGTTCATTCTTTGCCGATGCTCCTGAAATGCCAAATTGTGCGAAAGATAAAATTACAAACCCATTGTTTTCGGTGGTTATGCGAATTGCTACCCAAGGAGAAAATAATATTAGAAGTCAGTATCTAGCACAAGAATTGGCACGAAGTATTTCAGCTATTTCAACTTCGGAATATAACAAGCTAATTCCATTATCTAATGAAGGATATGATTATAATTTTCACAAATATAATCTGCACCATCGATTAAGTAATAGGTTGGGATTTGTATTGAATTCCAAAGAGCTTAATACTTTTCTTCATTATCCAAACAAAACAATAGTCTCCAAAAAACTTGGATTACAAGGTGGGAAAACAAAACAAGTTCCGACAACTATTACCAATCAAAAATATCTACTTGGTATAAACGAACATAATGGAGTAGAAAGTAAAGTAATGTTGAATGACGAAATGCGCTTACGTCATAAACACATAATCGGAGCAACAGGAGTTGGTAAAAGTACATTGATTACTAACATGATGATTGAAGATATGAATACAGGAAATGGCTGTGCTTTGTTTGACCCACATGGAGATATTGTAGAAGATGTTTTACTTCGTATTCCACAACATCGTAAAAATGATGTTATTGTAATTGATCCATCTGATACGAACTACTCTATCGGGTTTAATTTATTGGGGGCAACAACTGATTCAGAAAAAATAGTTTTGAGTTCAGATTTAGTGTCATCCTTCAAACGTCACGCAACAGCATGGGGCGATAATATGTCCGCAGTTCTCTCCAACGCTATTAATACTTTTTTAGAAAGCAGTAGAGATGGAACACTCATTGAGTTAAAACGTTTTTTATTAGAAGATTCATTTAGAAAAGAGTTTTTAACTTCGGTTCAAGACCCATCTATTCATTATTACTGGAATAATGAATATGCGATGGTAAGTAAAAGAATTGCTCCATTACTAACGAGAATAGATACCTTTTTACGTCCTAAAGTTATCCGATATATGTTGGCTCAAACTGGAGGTGTTGATTTCAAAAAATGTATTGAAGAAAAAAAGATTGTTTTAATCAAGCTTTCACAAGGTTTAATAGGTGAAGAGAATAGCTTTTTATTAGGTTCAATTTTCCTTTCAAAATTTAACCAAGTAGCACAAGGACGACAATCATTACCAAAGCATCAGCGTCATCCTTATTACATATATCTTGATGAATTTCAGAATTTTATAACGCCAAGTATTACTAGGATACTTTCTGGCGCAAGAAAATATGGTCTAGGATTAGTGTTGGCACATCAAGAATTAGGACAAATTGATGATGCTAAAATTCTGAATTCTGTTATTTCAAATCCGTACACACGAATATGTTTTAGGTTGGGAGATTCTGATGCAAAACGACTGGAGTCTGGGTTTTCCTATTTTGAACAATCAGATTTACAAAGTTTAGGAATTGGACAAGCCATTATGCGAGTTGGTTCTTCAAATGATGATTTTAATATTTCAACATTTCCATTACCTAAAGCTGAAATTGATGCAGAAATAAATCGGAAAATTATTCTTACCAATACGAGAAATAGTTATGCAAAACCCAAAGTAGAACTTGATAAACTCTTAATATCATTATTACCGAAGCGAACTCAATTTAAAAAAGAACCTAAAGAGAAAGTAATTCTTAAAAAACAGGAGGAAGTTATTGAGATTATTGACTCAAAAGAAGAAGTAGAGGTTATTGAAGATACAGAAGAAACTATAGAAAATAATCATATTTCTGACACTCAAAGAGAACAACTGGTAAAGGAAGAAAACGAATCTTTAGAAGTTAGAGCCCATACCTATCTACAATCAATCATTAAAAAACTGGGACAAGATCGAAACTATAAAGCCACCAAAGAATATCCTACAAAAGATGGTGGGCGTATCGATATGGTATTAGAAAAAAATGGTTTGAAAATAGCATTTGAGATATCGGAAACCAATAAACCTGCTTACGAAGTTAAGAACATTAAAAAATGTTTAAAAGCAGGGTGTATTCCAGTTGTAATGGTTTCAAAAAGTAAACATCACTTAATGAGTGTTAAGAAACTGGCAGATAAAGAGTTAAGTGATAAGGACAAGGAGTTAATACAGTATTTACAGCCTGATGAAATACCAAACTTCCTTGACCAATTTATTCTTGAACCTAGTAGAAAAGAAGAAGTAGTTAAAGGGTACAGAATAGTAACTGAATTTGATGACGTAGAGAGTACTAAAATTAAGAATCTTAAATCACGAATTGCAAGAGTATTTAAGCGAAAAAAATAAAGTTCTGTATTGTTTTTGAACTCTTTTTTAAAGCAATTATTTTAGATACAAAACACTGTAAATATGAATGTTGGACTTTTTATTCGAGTAAGTACTTTAGACCAAGCGAACAATACGGATTCTGTTGAGACACACATTGAACGTGGTAAATTATACGCACAATCTAGAGAGTGGAATGTAGTTGAAATTTATAACCTCGCTGGTGTTTCTGGAAAGAGTACAATTAATCACCAACAAACAAGTAAAATGTTTGATGATATCATTTCTGGAAAAATTGAAGCCGTAATCATAAGTTCCTTGAGTAGACTTGCTAGAAATACTTCAGAATTATTGGAGTATAGTAAATTTTTTGAGGAACATAATGCTTCTCTAATTTCTATTAATGAATCTTTGGATACTTCAACAAGTGGTGGAAAATTCTTTTATACGCTTTTATCTGCCCTCTCCACGTATGAACGAGAGATAACCTACGAACGACAGATAGCCAGTTTAAATTACCGTAGAAAGCAAGGTAAATTTACTGGTGGGATGGTAAGTTATGGGTACAAAATTGTTGATGCAGAAGTAGTAATTAATGAAGAAGAAGCTCCTGTAAGAAGATTGATATATGATTTGTTTTTAGAACATCAAAGAATGTCATCCGTTGCACGCGAATTAAACAATAGAGGATATGTTACACGAAAAGGAAAACCATGGTCTGACACAACCATACGAAGACTTTTAAAAAATACAGATGCAAAAGGGGTAAGACGATGTAATTATAGAGGTCAATTAACTGATGATAATCCTACTGGACTAAAGCCACAATCTGAATGGCAATATCTTCCCTGTCCTGCGTTAATATCTCAAGAAAAATGGGATGAGGTAAATGCAATTATTAAAGACCAAGAAAAAAATAGCAAAAACAAGCAACCACTTAATAAACGTGTTCATTTGTTTACAGGTTATCTCAAGTGTGATAAAGGACATAAATTAAGTGTGATAACAAAGAGTTCTAATTACCGATGTAAAGCGTGTAAGTTAAGTATTAACAAAGATGATTTAGAAGAGGTGTTTTTATCACGATTAAAAAAGTTTTTAATTTCTGATGAAGAACTAGCGAATTACAATCAATCTAACCAACAAGAATTACAGTTAAAAATTGATGAGATAGAATTTTCCGAAACACAATTAGAGAAGCTAGAAAAGAAATTAGAAAAACTTATTGATTTAAATTTAAATGGAGAAATTCCAACCAAAGGATTTAAAAAACATTACGAGCCAGTTTATGTAAGAAAAGAAAATCTAGAAGCTAATATCAATAACTTAAAACTTGAACTTAAAAAATTAGAAGAAGCTAAATCTTCTTTTGATATTATTGCTAACAAGTCTTTAGATTTTTATAACAATTGGGAGAATCTAGACCGAGGAGAAAAGCGATACGTAGTAGAATCCATTACCAACGAAATTATATTTGATGGGCAAACCATTAGTTTTAGGCTAAAACAGATAGCTCCGCTATCTTCTTTGGAATTAGGGCAAAATGGTCAACAACGTGGCACAACGTGGTGGCTTGGGGGAAGGCCGCAGAAATTATTGAAAAGTACGTGGCTAAAAGCAAAGAACTGGCCATAACCGGAAAACTTACCTCAAGATCCTATGAGGATAAAGATGGCGTGAAACGCTATGTAACCGAAATTACAGCCAGTGAAATTCTTTTGCTAGGTAGTAAGTAAAACAAAAAAGAGGGCATTTTATATCCCTATAGTGTGTCCTCTTTTTATTCTTTAACCGCTAAATGTAAAGCTATGAAATTTATCGTAAATGAAATACAGATCAGCTATAAAGAGCAATTAGATGTTCATCAGATGCCGAAGATCACAGGATCAAAAGCCGCCGCAGAATTACTTTATAACCATTGGGATAAAAAAACCATTGGATGCCAGGAGTGTTTTAAAGTAGTACTACTTAATAACGCCAATAGGGTTAAAGGGGTGTATGAGATATCAAAAGGAAGCATAACAGGAACCTTGGTGGATTTAAGGATCTTGTTCGCCATTATACTTAAATCACTGACCGTGGCCATTGTATTGGTGCATAATCACCCCTCAGGGAATCTCTGTGCCAGCCAAGCCGACAAAGAGCTGACCCATAAAATTAAACAGGCCGCCGGGTTTTTTGATGTAGCTGTATTAGATCACCTGATACTAGCGCCCAATGGAAACTACTTTAGTTTCTCCGATGCCTTTATTTTATAAATCACTAAATACAACCAAAAGCGCCCATCTATTATGATGGGCTTTTTTTATGTTACATCCCCTATTATTTGTACCTTGAATGGGTGATTTGACTCGAATAATTGGCAACCCTTCATCCTGATTTTTCAGGAATTGATTTGACTTTCCCAGTTGCCAATTCCATATATAAAATATACTGGATCTGTGTGATCCATGGCTGATGTTTTGGTCCGCTCTGCGCACCAAAAGATAAGCAAGAGGGTAGCGCGCTAAAGCGACGCGTTCTGCCAGCTTTTCCCTGCAAAGCCCCTGTTTATAATGGTTTAGAGGCAAGTATGGTAATATCAGCGAACTGGTTTTTTACTAAAAAAGCCGCTGAGCCCAGTAAATACAACAGATTTTTTACTAAAAAATGGATAAAGGATACAAAAAAGAAAGGTTTATAACCTTAAAAATTAAGCGCTCTGTAGCTGTAAGGTTTCGAAGGTTTTGTAAAAAATACAAAACCTCTCAGTCCCTCACATTAGACCATATGATGGAATTCTTTGATCGCAATGGAGTGACACCCAAAGATCGATTGGGACAAACCATTACCAGTCTAAAAGGTCAAATGTCCCGTCGCTTTAATGCCATTATTGCCATTATCCGTGATATCGAAAAAGGACAAACCAAACCCACCCTAGCCATGTTACAGGCCCTGTTTGAACAGCACCTGCAGGATCCAAAAGGTGCTACCTTGTCAGAAGAGGATTTTGATTTTTTAGAACCTGAACCGGGAGGCGGTAGTGACACCGATTTTGAGATAGGGGAGCTGACCATACCTAAAATTCGATATGATCGATTGGAAGAAAAACTTCTAAGCCTGCAAAGAGATTTTGAATTTGTGCTTACCAATATTCAGCAGGTACATCCACCATTGGGCAAATCCTATCTCAAAGTCAACCTTACCCAAGAAAAAATCGAAACATATAAACGAACCCTTAAAAATCTATAAACCATGTATGTTACCATAAGCGCACAATACCAAGGAGGGAACTTTAAAGGCAGTGTCGGTGATTTTGTAAAGTATCTGGAAAAAGAAAACCAGAAGAAGGCCCCCCAGGAGCAGGAGCTTTATTTCAATCAACATAAGGACGACATCAACCCACAAACCGTGATCACCCAAATCGATAACAATACCGCCAAACTCAAAAAGAAAGAGCCTAAGTTTTATTCCATTGTAGTGAGTCCTTCGAAGCGTGAACTTAAACACATTGGAGACAACCCAGAAAAACTACGGCAGTATACCCGGGAGCTGATGAAAGCCTACGCCGCTTCCTTTTATAGGGATCGAACCGTAACAGTGGATGATATAAAGTACTATGCTAAAATAGAGCACGAGCGCAGCTACTCGGAAAAAGACAAACAGATCAAAGAAAACCAACCCTACTTGAATAAAATACTGGAGCTTAAAAATAAGATCAGAGAGATTGAAAGGGGAGAGGCCAAAGGGAATATTCAAAAGCTAAGTAGACAAATCTCAAAAATACAGCACCAGGCACCCCACCACCAAAATGGTAAGATGATAGTTCATGGGATGCAAAAACAAGGCCATCAAAGCCATGTGCATATCATCGTAAGCCGAAAGGACATCACCAACACCCATAGCCTCTCACCAGGTTCTAAATACAAGGCATCACAGACCATTCTCAATGGCAGAAAACAAAAACAGGGATTCAACAGAAATCAGTTCTATAAAGCTGCAGAGAAGACCTTTGATACCACCTTTGGATATCGACGTAACTTTGTAGAGAGCTACCATGCCAGAAACCTGCTGGATAAAAACCCGAAACAGTTTTTTACGGCGCTTTCCGGGTTGCCCACTACTGAGCGGCAAGCGGCTTTTAAACTATTGCGCGCAACTGGAGTGAAGCTGCCTGTGATTCCTGTTAGTCAGGCCCAACTGGCCTATAAAACCCTTATGAAACTAAAGCGCAGCATTGGAAAGGCCATCGACTCAGGATCCATTGGAATATAATAGTTATGGAAATTTATAATTCAATATATGGGGTTTTAATCGTATTGGCCATTGGTGGGTTGATATCATTCTTGGTTATAAAATATTTTAAAAATGGATTGGGGATGATGATGATAAGTCTGGGGGTGATCGCTTTGATATCATTTTACCGAATGCCTCTGGAGGCTTTTTATTCTTGTCTTTATACTTTCATAATACCATGGGTTCTTTGTGCAACGGTATGTTATGGTTTGGAGAATTCCTCAACCAAACCTTCGAAATTCAATAAGGCCTACCGGGTTACCTTTAAGACCATGGGAAGGAAATTGGTCCTGGAGAATATCCGACGAGGCGTGTCCATCATAGCTGCAGCCGGTAGTGGTAAAACCCAGAGTATTATCTACGGTTTTTTAAAGAATTTTTACCAGCAGCAATTATGTGGGGTCATTCATGACTACAAAGATTTTGAGATCACCGAAATGGCCTATCCACTGTTTAAAGAAAGTGAGATCCCTTTTTATATTATTTCATTTGATCCCATCCACCACAAGGTGAATCCCATAGCACCTAGATACCTGCCTGATGAAGAAAGTGTCTATGAAGTATCCAGGGTGCTTTTGGAAAACCTGATGGAATCTAAAGATGCCGATAATAACAGTACCACCCGGTTTTTTAAAGATGCCGTAGAAGGTCTGGTCAGCGGGCTGATCTGGCGATTAAAATCCGATTATCCGGATTATTGTACCATTCCTCATTTGATTGCACTATACCAACAACTAAGTACCAAAGGACTTATAAAATTTTTAAGAGCTGATATGACCTCTCGGGCGATGGCTGATGCTTTTATAAGCGGAATCGGTTCTGATAAGCAGACCGCAGGTGTTAAGAGTACGCTGGCCAATGCCTTTAAAAAAATTACCACCAAAAGGATTTTTATAACCCTATCGGCAGATGAGGTTCCATTGGATATTAACAGTCCTAAGAACCCGGCAGTAATCTGCGTGGTGAACAATCCAAAAAAAGATAGTTCGCTGTCTCCAGTTATAGCCACGATCATTCATACGATTACCAAACAGATGAGTCAGCGGCACCGGATGCCTTCTTTTTTGCTTTTGGAGGAGGCTTCTACCTTAAAACTATTAAATATGCATCGGATTCCGGCAACGCTCAGAAGCTATGACATCGCCACGATTTATGTCCTGCAGGATAAAATTCAAAACGACATGATGTATGGAGAAAAGGCTAGCAGGGCTATTCTTTCAAATCTATCGTATCAATTTTTCGGGAAAGCCAATGATCCGGATACCGCTAAATACTATGAAGGCTTTTTTGAACGAGTTAAAGCCCCGACCCGTAGCGTTAGTAAAAGTAGCGGGATGAGCTTTCAAACCCGAATAACTAAAGGGGAAAGGGAAGTAGCCAAAAGAAGAGCAGAGGTGTTTTATAAATTAAGGCAAGGGGAGTTTGTGGTCTTTGCCGATGGGAAGGATAGAAAGGTAAGATTTAAAAATCCTTTAATAGATAGGTTTTTACCTGATACCAAGAATCAACTTCAAGATGAAATGGAGGAAATTTTCGAAAAAATTCATAGGGAGATAAGGGGGTTATTTCAATGATTAATTTTTTATGGTATGGTTAAGGAATTGATTTTAAGAGATGAATATGAACATTTAATCATAATTATATATGATATAAATAATGTTTTTATTGCTTGATTAAATAATTTTTATAAATTAGCTAAATCAATTTAGCAAACCTTCAAATTGTGATTGTGAGATTAATTGATGCTTATAGTATTTAAATTAAGTAAGGAAAAATTTAATATAAAATGGAAAACAATAATAGATTAATAGGAGCCATGCCTAAAATTGGTATTAGACCTGTGATTGATGGACGATTGGGAGGAGTAAGAGAATCGTTGGAAGAAACAACTATGAAAATGGCAGTAAACGCCGCAAAATTAATAGAAACTAACCTAAGGCATGCTGATGGAAGTAATGTAGAATGTGTAATAGCAGATACTTGTATTGGAGGAGTTGCAGAAGCAGCACAAGCAGCTGATAAATTCGAAAAGCAGGGAGTTGGAGTTTCCCTTACAGTTACTCCCTGTTGGTGTTATGGAAGTGAAACCATAGACATGCACCCAACCTGGCCAAAGGCTATTTGGGGATTTAATGGGACAGAAAGACCTGGTGCTGTTTATTTGGCCGCTGCCTTGGCGGGTCACAACCAAAAAGGAATTCCTGCATTCGGAATATATGGAAAAGATGTTCAGGATATTGGAGATGAATCTATTCCCGATGATGTAAAGGGTAAAATATTACAATTTGCAAAAGCTGGATTGGCCGTAGCAACAATGAAAGGAAAGTCATATTTATCAATGGGCTCTGTTTCCATGGGAATAGCTGGATCAATTGTGAAAGATGATTTTTTTGAAGAATATTTAGGCATGCGATGTGAATATATAGATATGTCTGAATTTGCTCGTCGTATAGAGAAGGAAATATATGATGTTGAGGAATTTGAAAAGGCATCTAAATGGGTTCAGAAATATTGTAAGGAGGGTAAAGATTATAACCCAGATAACATTAAAAAATCTCGTGCCGAACTTGATGAAGATTGGAATTTTGTTGTTAAAATGGCATTGATAGGTAAAGATTTAATGATAGGTAATCCCAAATTAAAAGATAAAGGATATGGAGAAGAGGCTTTGGGTAGAAATGCTATTATTTCAGGCTTTCAAGGGCAAAGACAATGGACAGATCATTACCCGAACGGAGACTTTATGGAAGCTATTTTGTCGTCTTCCTTTGATTGGAATGGTGTAAGACAGCCTTTTATGGTGGCGACTGAAAATGATAGTCTCAATGGTGTTTCTATGCTTTTCGGACATCTTTTAACAGGAGCAGCGCAGATTTTTAGTGATGTTAGGACTTATTGGAGCCCTAAGGCTGTTAAAAGAGTGACGGGTTACCAACTCGAAGGCGATAGCTCAGATGGATTCATACATCTGATCAATTCTGGAGCATCGGCTTTGGATGGTACAGGTGAGCAATGTATTGATAATAAACCAGCCATGAAACCATGGTGGGAAATCACAGAGATCGAGGCCCAAAAATGTCTTGAGAAAACAACTTGGGGACCTGGAATGTTAGAGTATTTTAGGGGTGGAGGTTATTCATCAACTTTTAAAACTAAAGGAGAAATGCCAATTACCTTATCAAGAATTAATATTGTTAAGGGTGTCGGTCCTGTACTTCAAATCGCGGAAGGGAAAACAATTGATCTACCCGATCACGTTCATAATCAATTAAATGAGAGAACAAATCCAACCTGGCCAACAACATGGTTTGTTCCAAGGCTTACCGGTAAAGGTCCTTTTAAAGATGTTTATAGCGTAATGGCTAACTGGGGAGCTAATCATGGTGCTTTTGCATACGGTCATATCGGAGCGGACTTGATAACCCTAGCTTCAATGCTTAGAATCCCAGTGAATATGCACAATGTGCCCGAAGACATGATATTTAGACCAAGTGCTTGGGCCTCTTTTGGTATGGATCCAGAGGGAGCAGATTATAGAGCCTGTATAAATTATAAACCATTATATAGTTAATCGATTGTGAAAAGTTTAGTCAAGTATGTTCTAGGAGTTGATTTTGGAACTGATGCAGTTAGAGCCGTTTTAGTTGATGATAGTAGCGGTGAAGTTTTAAGGATTAAGGAAAGCAGGTATGAAAAATGGGCAAATGGTGACTACTGTGTACCTAAAATAAACCAATATAGACAACACCCTCAGGATTATATCGATAGTTTAATCAATGTGGTAAGTCAAATTAAAAGTTCATGTAATGAAGAGGTAATAGAGAATATTTCAGCAATTTCTTTTGATACCACTGGAAGTACTTTAGCCGTAGTAGATGAAAATGGTATACCCCTAGCCATGCATCCTGAGTTTGAAAATAACCCTAATGCCATGTTCATTTTATGGAAGGATCATACCGCCAAAAAAGAGGCAAATGACATAAATAACCTAGCAGAAAAATCATCCGTTGACTATTTAAAATATTCAGGTGGTATTTATTCTACTGAGTGGGTGTGGTCGAAGCTTCTTCATGTATTGAGAAAAGACTCGAAAGTAAGGTCAAGGGCATATAGTTTTGTAGAACATTGTGATTGGATGCCTGCATTATTAACTGGAAAGCAGCATCCTTCATTGATTAAAAGAAGTAGATGTGCTGCCGGTCATAAAGCAATGTGGCATGAAGAGTGGGGAGGTTTTCCTCCAGCAGCATTCTTTTCACAACTGGATCCTGTATTGGGTGAAATAGCTAATAACTTATTACCACATACCTATACAAGTGATTGTCAGATGGGGGAGCTCTCAAGAGAATGGAGCGACAAATTGGGATTGGGAACCCATGTGAAAATTGGAGTTGGGATTTTAGATGCCCATGCAGGAGCTATTGGCGGTGGAATAAGACAAGGTACACTTGTTAAGGTGATGGGAACCTCTACTTGTGATATCCTGATTAGTTCTAAAGAAGAGTTAAACGATAAATTAATTCAAGGCGTATGTGGTCAAGTAGATGGAGCCGTTTTACCGGATTACATAGGTATTGAAGCCGGACAAAGTGCCTATGGAGATATTTTCGCATGGTTCAAAGATCTTTTGTTATGGCCAATTAAGAAAAGTAAAGGTGTAATTAATATGGAGCAGTTTGATTCAGATTCTTTGCTATTAGAGTTATCACGAGAGGCCCAGTCTATTAATGTAACCGAGAGAGATTTGGTAGCTACAGATTGGTTAAATGGAAGACGAACACCAGATGCCAATCATGAATTAAAAGCAACCATTACCGGACTTGATTTGGGGATAACACCTCCAATGGTTTTTAAATCCTTGGTCGAAGCAGCTGCTTATGGTTCAAGAGCTATTATTGATAGAATAAAGTCTTATGGAGTATATATCGAGGAAATTATTGCTGTTGGAGGAGTGGCCAAAAAATCTCCTTATGTAATTCAAACATTGGCTAACGTTTTAGGTTTGCCGATTAAAGTGTATTTAGCCGATGAATCTTGTGCATTGGGCTCAGCAATTTTAGCAACAGTTGTTTCCGGTAAATATAATACTGTTGATCAGGCGAGAAATCAACTAGCGGTTCACGATTATGTCACTTTTGAACCAGAGGATGAGAAAATAGAAATCTATAATGTTCTATATGAAAAGTATAGAAAATTAGGAGCATTAAAAGTTTAGATCTTTTAATAAAATTTTAATTGGATATGGGAAAAATGGAATTAAAGAATGTCATGAGTGATTTTTGAAATAAAAAAAATGTATAATATTGCATACCTACTATTTTAGTATGAAATAATAGACCATCAGATCAAATAAACATTAGTATGAAAAAGGTAAGCCTCGAAGATATTTCAAAAGAATTGGGAGTTTCCAAAACTTTAGTCTCATTCGTAATGAATGGTCGTGCCAAAGAACAAAGAATCAGTGATGAAATGGCTGAAAAAGTTTTGAAAAAGGCCAAAGAAATGGGCTATGAGGCCAATTATGCCGCTAAAGTTTTAAGGACGGGTAAATCTGATACAATTGGATTAATTATAGCTGATATTTCGAACACCTTTTTTGCAAAGTTGGCCAGAAGCATTGAAAATAATGCTCAAAAGCATAAATACAATGTAATTTATGGTAGCACTGATGAAGATACTCGAAATTCAGTTAAATTGATAGAGGTGCTGAAGAAGAAAAATGTTGATGGCCTTATAATTAGCCCCAGTATCGGGGATCAAAAGATTATAAAACAATTGAATAAAGAAAAGATACCTTATGTTCTTGTGGATAGGTATTTTCCTGAAATTCAATCTGATGTTGTAGTAGTGAATAATTTTCAAGGGTCTTATGATATTATTAATAGAGCCATTGAACAGGGAAGTAAAAAGATTGCCTTTTTAAACTTTAATGCGGAATTGGTAAATATGCAAGATCGTTTTAAAGGGTATCAACAAGCCTTAAAAGATGCAGGAATTCCGTATGAAGAAAAGTTGGTGAAGAATTTAAACTTTAGTAATATGGATAAAGAAATAGAAACAGCAATGAAGGAGTTGTTGTCAATTTCTCCTACCATAGATACTATTTATTTTTCGAATAATCAGTTAATGTTGCTAGGAGTGAAGTATCTATTAAGGACTGATAAAGAATTCTTATCCAAAGTGAAGGTTACCAGTTTTGATTGTTACGAATTTATGGATTTATTGGACCTTCCTATATCCTATGGAGAGCAACCTATCAAAGAAATTGGGAAAGTTGCAGTTGATTTGATAGTGGATAAAATTGAAAATAAGCATACCACTCCCAAAATAATTACATTGCCTATAAAGAATTAATTGAAGTTGATATTTAATGAGGTGAAGAATAATAAATAATTGCTAAAACGATTTAGTCAAAATGAAAGTGTTTAAAAAAGGCTCGCTTATATGTATACTATATAAGGGGCAGATTTATAAGAAATATTCGAGTGATTGGAACTCATTTATAAATAGAATTGACCTGTATAATGAGATTTTAATTGATTTAAAAAATGGAAGTTTTTTTCCGTCGCATATGTCTATTGATGAATTGAGTTTGGTTTCCTGGGATCCTCCGATGGATAAACAAGAAATTTGGTGTGCAGGTGTGACCTACAGTCCAAGTAAAAAGGCAAGAATGAAGGAGTCAAAAACTTCAAAAGGGGCTGAATTATATCAATTGATCTATAAGGCTCAAAGACCTGAACTATTTTTTAAATCGGGTAAGAATAGGACAGTAGGACATAATGCTCAGGTTAATATAAGAAGAGATTCCAATAATAGTGTAGCTGAACCTGAGCTTACTTATTTTTTGAGTTCTCATGGTACTATTGAAGGGTATACCATTGGCAATGATATGACTGCAAGAGATATAGAGGGGGACAATCCCCTTTATATTCCGCAAGCCAAAACATACGAAGGTTGTGCAAGTATTGGCCCGTGTCTATATGTTCCGGAAAGTACATCTTTACTAGACTTTAATATAAATATGACAATAGAAAGGGATAATCAAGTCATTTTTGAAAATACTATTAGTTCCTCAGATATGTGTCGTAACTCAGAAGAATTAATTTCTTATTTATTCAATTCTTGCGAGTTTCCATTTGGATGTTTTTTAATGACTGGGACAGGTATCATACCTGATCAGGAATTTGGCCTAATTCGAAAAGATCGAGTTTTAATTACTATTGATCCAATAGGATGTCTGGTAAATACCGTAGGATGTAGATAACTTTGATACTTAAAAATTATGAACTTGAAAACCACCAAAACTTTAAATACCACCAAAACGAATTTGAACAATGCCATTCCAGTTGTTTCAAAAGAACATTTATTACCTTTTATATTAGTTACATCTCTATTTGCCCTTTGGGGTTTTGCAAATGATATAACAAATCCAATGGTTTCTGCATTCAAGAAAATATTGGAACTGGATAATTTCCAAGCTTCACTGGTTCAATTAGCATTTTATGGAGGTTATGGTACTATGGCATTACCTGCGGCTATTTACATCAAAAAATATTCTTATAAAAAAGGAATCCTACTAGGTTTACTCTTATATGCGATAGGTGCATTGATGTTTTATCCAGCTGCAGTATATCAAGAATACATCTATTTTTTAATAGCTCTTTATGTTTTAACCTTCGGGCTTGCTTTTTTGGAGACAACCGCCAACCCATATATTCTTTCGATGGGTGATACACGTACAGCGACCCAACGTCTTAACCTAGCACAAGCCTTCAACCCTATAGGTGCTTTATCAGGCCTTTTTGTAGCTCAGACCTTTATACTTGGTGCCCTACAATCTGATGATGTTGACTATGGATCCTTATCAATCACTGCCAAAGAATCTATTAGAGCCACAGATCTTATGGTTATTAGAGACCCTTATGTTGCTTTAGGGGTTTTTGTGCTTTTAATGTTCGGAGTTATTTCAATGGTGAAAATGCCAGAAAGTGTGGAGCAAAAACAAACCAATATTTGGAGTTCGATTAAACGCTTATTTCAAAAAAAGAGATTTGTTGGTGGGGTCATAGCACAAACCTTTTATGTAGGAGCACAAATCATGTGTTGGACTTATATATATCAATATGCTGAACTACTAGGGATAGATAATCAAACCACTGTTTATTACGCTATGTTGGCTTTGGCGGTATTTTTATTAGGTAGATGGCTGTGCACATTTCTATTACGTTTTTTTAATTCGGGGTTTTTATTATCAGGGTTGTCTTTGGCTGCGATGGGGTGTACACTAGGTGCAATATTTATTCAAGGAATAACTGGTTTGTATAGTCTCATTGCGATTTCATTTTGTATGTCTTTAATGTTTCCTACCATTTATGGTATTGCATTAGAAGGGTTAGGAGAAGACACCAAATATGGATCAGCCTTTTTGGTAATGGCTATTGTAGGGGGAGCTATTTTACCTTCTTTACAGGGAATGATTATGGATATAGGTGGTCCCGGATATGATGATGTTAGGATTCTAGGTGTTCCTGAGGTTAATTTTTCTTTCGTGTTACCACTTGTGTGTTTTATAGTGGTAGCGATTTATGGATATAAGGCGATTAACTATACCAAGAATGATAAATAATTAAAAAAATTGATCTATGAAAAGACAGAGGAGTTTCTATTTATCAATCATCGTAGTATTTCTTTTTAACACGGGATGTAATCTATTTAACCAAAATCAAAAAGCTAAAAATAGTGTAATGGAATTTGAAAAGGGAACATTTGGACACGATGAAAAGTTTTTGGAAAAATATTACCAAGACTTAATTGTATTGAATACAAAAGATGAAAAAGCAAAAATAATTATCTCACCTGAACTGCAGGGTAGAGTGATGACAAGTACATTGAATGGTAATAAAGGCTATAGCTTTGGATGGATAAATTATGATTTGATTTCCTCAGGTAAACTAAATGAGCAATTCAATCCCGTTGGAGGGGAAGAACGCTTTTGGTTGGGACCTGAAGGTGGTCAGTTTGCCTATTATTTTCCACAAGGAAAAAGTTTCACATTTGAAAACTGGAAAGTGCCTAGTCCTATTGATACCGAGCCTTTTGAAGTGACAGGCAAAACTTCAGATAGAGTTGTATTTCAAAAGGATTTTACCTTAGTGAATTTTTCCGACTATGTATTTAAAATAGGGGTTAAAAGGACTATAGGATTATTAGAAACCCCTGAAATTTTACAGCGAATTGACCTTCCGGGGCTTGATGTCCAAGCAGTGGGGTATGAGACTGAAAATCAACTGACAAATATTGGTGATCAGCCGTGGACTAGAGAAACAGGAATGCCATCAGTTTGGTTATTGAGCATGATGACACCCTCTCCTGAAGTTACGGTAGTTATCCCAGTTAAAGATAATCATGCCAATAAAAAAGAAGATGTAGTAAATGACAATTACTTTGGTAAAGTTGAAGATGCTCGACTTAAAGTAATAGGAAATACAATATTTTTTAAAGCTGATGGAAGCAATCGTGGTAAAATTGGCGTGTCTCCAGATAATGCAACCGGGGTTATGGGGAGTTATGATGCAATTAATGAAACACTTACGATACTTCAAATTAAGCCGCCTAATTCAAATGATCCCTATGTGAATTCAGCTTGGGAATATCAAAAGGAACCTTTTGAGGGAGACGCCTTGAACTCTTATAATGATGGACCTCTCGATGATGGATCCCAAATGGGACCTTTTTATGAATTGGAGAGTTCTTCACCAGCACTATCTCTAAACCCTGGTGAAGATTATAATCACATACAACGCATATATCATTTCAAGGGAGGTGAGGGTGCTTTGGATTCAATAAGTCGAAAAGTGTTAAATGTTTCAATCAATGCTATTAAAAAAGTGTTTTAACACTATTCTTTATAGTTATAACTTTAATTTTTTATGAAAAAAATATTTTTTTTAATTTTTATAGGTATATGCTCATGTAAGGTTTCTAAGCAAGATATCTCAAACCGAAGCCTATTAGAGAAAGCTGAAATCCCATATATTAAAGGAGAGAGCAAGCTTGCCTTTAATCCTAAACCATCCACTGATTTTGATGATAATAAATGGTTCACAAATGATCATTGTTTTGTGGAGGACGAATCAGGAATATTGCATTGGTTTGGAATAAACAATCCCTTTCCTCCTGAGGGAAAACAACTGTATAGATATCACCCTTACCTTGGACATCTCACTACGGATGCACCAGAGGATAACTGGAAGCGAGAAGATTTTGCGGTAAATGAGATTAATGGAACCGAATATATTGGGGCTCCATATATTGTAAAACATGAAGAGTCAGGAAGATGGGTTATGGTCGTCGAACAATGGAGAGAGAATAGGCAGTTGGAGGTGTATTGGTCAGATGATTTATATAATTGGGAAGAAACCAAAAATCCAATCCTGCCAAATAAACTATGGATCGGAACTAGAGACCCTCACATAATGAAAGGCTCAGATGGAAAGTATTGGATTCATGTGGTTGCTACCGGTAATAAAGGAGTGAATCAATCACAAGTTCTTAGAATTCGTACAAAGGATTTTGTGAATTTTGATGAACCTGAAACAATCTTAGGTATTGATGATAATAATTGGGCCACTCTTATAGAGTCACCTTATCTTGTTGAAAGAAATGGAATGTGGTATCTGTTTTTTACCTACGCTCATCGAAGATATGCCGAAACAATTGTGGTTGTTTCAGATAATCCTGATCATTTTAATTATAAAGAAAATGTGCTAACAACCATGTTTGGTCATGCAGCCGAAATTTTTAGGTATAAAGGGAAGGAATATATCACTTCTTGTGGTCCGGAGGATGCTCATTACTTAAATTCTCATGGTGTAACAATAGCTGAATTAGGTTGGTTAAATCAGTGAAAAAAATGTTTAAAATAATTGATTTTGAAAAGAAAACATTATGATTAATAATTCATTTTATAGAAATGTATTTAAAATATCGGTAAATTTTTTAATAGGTTTATACACTAGCTTGAGTATTTCCCAAGATGTAACCAATTATAAAACTACCGAAGAATTAAAATATATTGGAATGCCAGTTGGAGGCATTTGTACAGGCCAAGTTTATCTAGGAGGCGATGGACAATTGTGGTATTGGGATATTTTTAATGTTTCCATGTTAGATCCAGGTAATGGTGGGGGACATCGATATTATAATAATCCTTTGACTCAAGATAAAAAATTTGAAAATGGTTTTGGATTAACCATCCGTCAAGGCAAAAAAGTAATTTCAAGATCGTTGAATAGCAAGGGATTCTCAAATATTAATTTTGTAGGTGAATATCCCATAGGGAAAGTTTTTTATAATGATGATAGATTGCCTGTCAGTGTAGAGCTTAATGCTTTTTCGCCATTTATCCCAACAGATGCTGAAAACTCAGGGCTGCCAGTAACAGTTCTTGAATACACCGTTAAAAATAATGATACAAAAAAACTAGAAGTAGAATTAAGTGGCTGGTTACAAAACATGTCAAGTTATTGGAGCTCCAATAAAGTGGAAGGTGCCCATACCAATGAAATAATTTCAACTGATAATTATACACGTTTAATTTGTAAAAGTGACGATGTATTAAAGGATCAATTGCCGGATTGGGGCTCTATGAGTTTAACACTAGTTGGTAAGGGAACGGGAACAGCAAAGGCCCCAGATTTAAAAGGACTTCCGGTATATAATTCTGAGAACAATGCCCGTAAAGCTTCCATTGAACTTGGACAAAAATTAGTGGGGAGCGTGTCAGGAAAAACAATTTTAAAGCCAGGTGAGAGTAAAACCTTTAAATTTCACTTGAGTTGGTACTTTCCAAATATTCATCTATGGGATGGAGCGCATCATTGGAAAAATAAAGAAAATTTAAGGCATTACTATACCAGTAAGTTCTCTAATTCTTTAGAAGTTTCAGATTATTTGTTAGATAACCCATGGATTATTAAAACTACTAAAAAATGGAACAAAACCTGGTATGATTCTACCTTACCTAAATGGTTCTTGGATAGAACTTTTATAAATGTGAGCACACTTGCTACAACAGCTTCTGTTCGATTTAATGACTTAATGGATAGGCCTGATAGTGAAGGACGTTTTTACACCTATGAAGGGGTTTATCTTGGTGAAGGAACTTGCACTCATGTTTTTCATTATGAACAGGCAATGGGAAGAGTTTTTCCTAATTTGGCTCGACAACTCCGTCAACAAACTGATTTAGGTTTATCTTTTGATCAATCTGGAATCATTAAATACAGGGGTGAATTTAGTAATTTAGGACGTCATGATGGTCGGGGATTTGCCATAGATGGTCATGCCGGGACAATAATGCGTATTTACAGAGAGTATTTGATGTCTACAGATAAATCTTTTTTGGCAGACAATTGGAGTAAAATAAAAAAGGCTATACTGATTTTAATTAATCAAGATAAGGGTGTAAACGGAATTGCAGATGGAATTATAGAGGGCAAGCAGTACAATACTTTGGATAGAACCTGGTATGGTAAAATATCTTGGATAAGTGGATTGTATGGTGCTTGTTTAAGAGCTGGTGCTGAAATGGCTGGAGAAATGGGGGATATTAAGTTCTCTAAACAGTGTGAAAGAATATCTCAAAAATCTTTTAAAAATATTTCTAAAGAGCTATTTAATGGAGAATATTTTATCCAAAAAACAGATCCTAAACACCCTGAAGCTCCCAACTCAAATATAGGATGTCATGCCGATCAATTATTAGGACAATACTGGACTACACAAACAGGATTGGGTGATATACTGCCAAAGAATGAAATTAAAAAGGCTCTTCAGTCTATAATGGAGTATAATTTT
Organism: Zhouia amylolytica; assembly: GCF_900116365.1. GTDB lineage: Bacteria > Bacteroidota > Bacteroidia > Flavobacteriales > Flavobacteriaceae > Zhouia > Zhouia amylolytica. The sequence goes on from NZ_FPAG01000005.1 coordinate 167,778, forward strand.
GTTAATAACTATGGGCGTTATCTTCAAAGCGCTGAAATTCCGGTTAGTCGTTATTATGCTGATGATGATGAGAAAGGTATTATTATGTGCACTTTTCCTAAGGGAGGAGCCACAAAAGCTCCGGGGCTTATAGAGAATGAATGGGAAAAACTGGTAGTTGGTTATTTTAGTGAGATCTGGACTGGACAAGAGCATCAATTGGCAGCAACAATGATTTCAGAAGGACTCCTTGAGGAAGGGTTGAAAATAGAAAGAGCAATACATGACCGATATGACCCAATAAAGAGAAACCCATTTAATGAAATTGAATATGGAAATCACTATACAAGGGCTATGAGTGGTTATGCTCCGTTTATTTCTATTTCTGGATTTATCTATAACGGCCCGAAAGGTATTATTGGTTTTAACCCTAAATTCAACACAAATAACTTCAAGTCAGGATTTATTACTGCAGAGGGCTGGGGAAGTTTTTCTCAAAAAGTAAATGATTCCGAAAAACTAATTGAGCTTAAATTGAATTATGGGAAATTGAAATTAAATGAATTTAAAGTTCCTGTCCCTAAAGGGAAAAAAATAGAGAGAGTTCAATTGTCATTGGATAAAAAAAATACAGATGTAATTTCAAAAAAAGTTCAAAACGAGTTTTTATCAATAAAGTTTCAACCACAAAACCTTAAACAAGGCGATGAGCTGAAGTTAGTTATTCAATACAAATCTTAATTGTTTAATAAGATATATAGAAATCTAGGTGTTAGAAAGCTACCTTCTCAACTTTTCAATGATAAATAAAAATCAGATCTAAGTTAAATGTTAATCTTGGAAATAATATGATATCAAGATATTGATCTTATGTTGTAATGAAAGGTTTTGAACTTGAGGTTTCCAAGTGTAAACTCAAAATATAGATGTAGAGTATTTAAACAAAAAATAAATTATGAAATTAAAAATAGTTAATATATCGTATTTTTTTATAGCTATTATATTATTGGTAGCTTGTAAAAATGAGAAAGAAATAAAGCAGGTTAACAAGAGGAATAATGTTGAAAAGCCAGTAATAATAAGTGAATGGCAACATATTTTTAACCCTAATGATACCCGCTCAGAAATTGACACCACTTGGTATACCAACGATCATTGTTTTGCAAAAGGTAATGATGGTAAATGGCATGCCTATGGTATTATTGGTCATAAACCAGTAAACCCTTGGACAGGGGAAAACAAACTTTTTCATATTTCTGCCGATAGTATTTCTCAATTGAAGTGGGAAGATCATGACTATGCTTTAACTGCCAAGGAAGGAGTCGAACGCGTCTTATGGGCTCCTCATGTGTATCAAGAGAATGGTGAAAACTATATGTTTTATAATATTGGTAACCTTCAAGAGAATGCACCAAATTACGCAAGCTGGGGACAACTCTGTATGGCAAAATCAAAAGATATGTTTGAATGGAAACGTCATGAACTTAATCCATTGTTTAGTGATCCAGGTCATGCTAGGGATTCTTATATATTGAAAAGTAATGGAGTGTATTATTTTTACTATACTCGAACTTATAGTGAAGTCGATCTACGTTCTTGTGTAGCTGTGCGTACCAGTCCGGATTTGAAACATTGGAGTGGACCTAAAATTGTACATATTCAGCCCTTTGAAGTAGACTGGGGAGGTGATGCTGAGAGTCCTTTCGTAGTAGAGAAAAATGGCATCTTCTACCTTTTTGTTTGTCGTGCAATGACAGAATATGATCAAACGCACGTGTACTACTCTAAGGATCCTACCAACTTTCCAAAGGAAAATTTAGTTTGCGAACTTCCTACTCATGCTTCAGAAATAATTAAAGTCAATGAGGATGAATGGTATATATCTACTACCGGATGGAACAAAAAAGGATTGTTTCTCGCCAAACTGGATTGGGAATAGAACTCCAATGGTTAATTAATTATACTTTGATCTTTGTGGATAAAATCTAAATGTTTTATCCACAAAGTCCGATAAGTTCATTTTAGATATTTTTCCTAATATTTTAAAGTAGATGAAATGAGTTTTTTAAGAAGATATATTTTCGGAACTCTATAAGGAGTGAGACTAAGGAATTCATCAAGTATTATACTAAAATTTAAAACAGATTTTAATTTTTTAGCATTTTAAGTTTGTATAATACAAAAAAATAAATACATTAGCTAAATCGATTTAGTAACCTTGTAAGGCCGGAATTTCAATAGCTAAATTTTTTTACATTTTTTGCTAAATCGAATTAGCAAATTTAATAACATGAATATCAATTGCTTATGAAAAACAAACTTTAAAATTTTTTATGCACCACCACTAAGTGATACACCACTCACTTTTGTTATTAATTAATGTTTAATCAACCATTAAATATCAAATTATGATTAAAAAACTTTGCTTAACTCAAATATTCAAAAGACCGTATAACACCATGGTCTTATTGTTTACAGTATTAAGTTTTATACAGCTTAATGCTGCTAATGAATTTAATTTTCATGGAGACGATAATACTTTACTTGAAAGTATTGATCAACAAACTATTACCGGAAAAGTAACCGATGTTAATAATATCCCTTTATCAGGTGTGAATATTATGATAAAAGGAACCTCTGTAGGTACCAATACTAATTTTGATGGTGAATATAGCCTCAAGGCTAAACCAGGCGATGTTTTAGTATTCTCTTACGTGGGTATGAAGTCCACTGAAGTAAAGATTGAGAGACAGGCTACCATTAATATAGTTTTGGAGGCTGATACAAGTCAACTCGATGAAGTTGTGGTTGTTGGATATGGATCTAAAACTAAAGCATCTCTAACAGGAGCGGTAGAGGTTGTAACTGCAAAGGATATTGAAAGTAGACCAGCAACTAATATCTTAGCGACTTTACAGGGGTTGGTTCCCGGTGTTACCATAACTAGATCAAGTGGTCAACCTGGTAGAGAAGGTTTCAATATAAATTTAAGAGGTATATCTTCAGTCAATGGAGGGAACACTCCTTTAATTCTTGTTGATGGAAATCCAGTTGATGATTTTAATACCATTAACCCAAAGGATATAGAGAATATCTCTTTCCTGAAAGATGCATCAGCCGCAATTTATGGATCTAGGGCTGCAGGTGGAGTTGTTTTGATAACAACAAAATCAGGAGCAAAAGGTAAACCCTCAATTAGGTTAACTGCGTTTACAGGTATGTCCTCAGTTCTAAATAAAATTGAATATCCCAATATGATGGAGTATGCTTTAATGCATAGAGAAGCCGATATTAATAACGGCGTTGCACCATTTTGGAATGATGAAAGAATTAACTTAATTGAACAAGGTTCGCCACCAGTGCGATTTGAAGGATACCCGGAATTCCAGTTTTTTCAAAGTACAGATTGGGTGGATGAAATGTATGGTACTGGAACACAACAAGACTATAACCTAAGTGTTAGCGGAGGTGGAGATAATTCCAATTATTATTATTCAATAGGCTATAATAAGACAGATGGATTGCTAGAGAGCGCACCGGATAATGCTGAGCGATTTAATATTAGATCAAATTATTCATTCAAATTATCTGATAAATTCAGAATCGATACAAAATTAGCGTTTGAGAGATTAAAAACAGAGGAATTATATTGGCTTGATCGTGTAATAAACTCGGTCCGAATAACACCAATATTTTTCCCTGTTAAAACTCAAAGTGGAGAGAATTATTTTTCTCAATGGGGGTATTCAAACCCTGTAGCTATGGCTAGAGAAGGAGCTCCCTTAGAACGTTGGACAAATAGATTCATTCCTAATTTAAAAGTTAATTGGGAATTTGCAAAAAACATTCAATTTATAGGTCAAGCAGGGTTAACTTTTGAGAGCTATGACTCTAGAAGAATTACCACGCCTGTTCCTTATTACTTTTGGGATGATAAATTCGCGTATAATGAGTATGCAACCTATCCAAATAATGCCAACTACGGCTTTAGTAAAACAAATCAACGAAATTATTCAGCTCGATTACAATATGATAATTCATTTAACGAAGTTCATACCGTTGGTGTGATGGTGGGGGCAACCCATGATGAATATGATAATGATTGGTTCAGTGCATATCGTGACAGGTTTATTACAGATGAATTATTTACCCTAAATCTAGGAGATAAAGAAAATATGTCAAATAGTGGTGGAGGATACCACTGGGCGTTACAGTCTTTAATTTCTCGATTGAATTATAGTTATAAAGGTAAATATATGTTGGAGGCTAATTTCCGATATGATGGAACTTCTAGATTTGAAAAGTCACAGCGCTGGAAGTTATTTAGTTCCTTACAAGCTGCTTGGCGTATTTCTGAGGAAGGGTTTATTAAGTCTTTGAATTTCTTCGACAACTTAAAACTAAGAGCATCATATGGAGAATTAGGAAACCAATCTGGGATAGGGCTTTATGATTATGTGCAAAATATTAATATTGGTGGGCAATATCCATTTGGTGATACGCAGAGAGCACAATCGGCAACCTTAGCAGGAATGGTCTCTACTAATAGAACCTGGGAAACCCTTATCTCTAGAAACATTGGTATTGATGCCAGTATATTCGATAGTAGATTGAACCTATCTTTTGATTACTATAAGAAAACAAACAAAAATATGTTAGTAGGGGTAACCCTGCCATCAGTCTTGGGTGCTTCACCTCCATATACAAATAATGGAGAATTAGATTCTTGGGGTTGGGAACTCAATGTCGGCTGGAATGATCAAAGCCATGATTTTCAATATGGAATGAACCTAGTGTTGAGCAATAGTGATAATAAAGTAACAAACCTTGGGGGATTTGATAATTATGGACCAGGCTTTAATTCATATCGACAAGGGTATAGATCTAATTTATACTACGGTTTTGATTTTGATGGAATAATTCAAGATCAAGAGACATTGGATGCCTATAGGCAACTTGATGGTGTTCCTTCTAATATAGGTATTGGAGATGCGATGTATAGAGATGTTGATGGAAATGGTAGGATAGATGCTTATAGTGATGAGAGACAAAATGGAGATTTAGTTATTTTAGGTACAATGGATCCTCAATATTCATTTGGTGTAAATTTAAATGCTAAGTATAAAGGTTTCGATTTTAGCGCATTTTTCCAAGGTGTTGGTAAGAGAACAGTTTTTAGAGAAAATGAAGCTAGAATTCCGTTTAACCAACCATGGTATCACCCGCCAAGACTTTTTTATAATAATACATGGTCACCTGAACGTCCTGATGCTAAGTATCCAAGAATTTCCCATAGTAATATAAGATGGTGGAACTTCGCACATTCATCAAATAACAAGGAAAATGGAGCTTATGTAAGATTAAAGAATATTCAAATTGGATATAGTCTTTCAGAACAAGTTTTAGGTAAAATCAATGGGGTTCAAAATTTTAGAATTTACCTGAGTGCAAATGATATTTGGGATTATCATAAACTTCCTGGGGGATATGATCCAGAAGATAACTCATGGGGTAGTAACTATCCTTTTGCCAAATCTATTGCTGTTGGTTTAGATGTAACATTTTAAAAAGTGAAATTATGAATTTAAAAAATATAATAATTGCCTTACTTGTATTAGTAATTACAAGTGCCTGTACAAAAGATTTAGAGCTCTATCCGAAGGATCAAGTTTCAGATGGATCCTTTTGGAACAATCCAAGGGATTTTGAATTAGCTGCCAATGCATTTTATGGTAATTTACCTGGGTTTGCCTATCCTAGAGATACCGAGTCAGAAATCACCTTCGGTCAAGGACCTAACCAGCTTAGTAATGGGACTTACTTAGCTCCGGATGAATCTGGACTTTGGAATGGGGCATATGCATCCATAAGGGGAATAAATTATTTGCTTTTACAAAGTGAGAATTATCCTGAACCTAATGAAATTGGTAGGTGGGTAGGAGAGGCCTATTTTTTTAGAGCGTTTAATTATTTTAATTTATTAACCAATTATGGTGGCGTACCTATTGTGACCAAGGTTTTAGATACGGATAGTGAGGAGTTAGTAGCACCTCGTAATTCAAGGGACGAAGTAGCTGATTTAATTATTGATGACCTCCAGAATGCAATTGATAGATTACCAAATCAAAGTGATATTCCATCAAATGAATTAGGGAAAGTATCCAAAGAGGCAGCACAAGCATTTTTAAGTCGAGTGGCATTGTTTGAAGGAACTTGGGCCAAGTTTCATGGAGGAAATAAAGCTAACGAGCGCTTAACAGTTGCAGCGCAGGCTGCAAAGGCAGTAATAGACGGAGGGCAGTTTAACCTGTTCGAAGAATTTGGAACAGAAGAAAGTTATAGAAAGCTTTTTATTGAAGCAGGTGAGGATTGCAACGAGGTAATTCTTTCAAGAAGATATGTGTTGGATATTAATGGTACTCATAATGCTACCAGATGGCTTGAACAAAACATAATGAATCCTACACGTAGCTTGGTGGACGATTACTTATGTACAGATGGACTTCCGATAAGTAGCTCTCCATTATTTATGGGCTATGATTCTATGGCATCAGAATTTGAAAATAGGGATCCAAGATTGAAGCAAACAGTATTGAAGCCTGGTGTTGAATATATAGGAGCAAATGCTACATTAACGACTTATGAAAAACCCAGACTAGAAGGGGCATTAACCCGAACAGGGTATACAAATTATAAGTTTTTAGGTGAAACCGAAGAATCATGGGCAGGTAGAGCCGAGTATGATAATATTGTCTTTAGACTTGGTGAGGTGTTGCTTAATTATGCGGAAGCGAAATTTGAATTGGACGGGGCTATTTCTGATGCGGATTTAAATATATCCATTAATAAATTAAGAGACCGTGTTGGCATGCCACATTTAACCAATGCCCATGTAATGACAAATGGTCTTAGTATGCAGAATGAAATAAGACGTGAAAGAAAAATTGAATTGGCTTGTGAAGGATTTCGATTTAATGATTTAATGCGCTGGAAGATTGCTGAGGATGAACTGCCAAAAGCTATTAAAGGGATAAAATTTGTTGGTACCGAATATGAAAGCGTATTTCCTGAGATAACCCCTGGTGTAAACTTTGAAGTTGACGCCGAAGGATATATTATAGCAGAATTAGCTTCAAATAGATTTTTCGATGATTCTAAGCATTACCTAAGGCCATTACCTAAAGTACAAATAAACTTAAACCCAAATCTGGAACAAAATCCAGGTTGGTAACGATTGATTGATTTGTTTTTAAACCATAACAATTAATTATACATAGATTAATTAGATTGGTTTGAGTTAGTTTAGTTTGGGGGAGTCTACAGACTCCCCTTTTTAAAAAATATTATACGCATTAGTTTGATTGTATAAGAGTTTAAAGTAAAGAAATGCATCATTCGTTTCGTAGAATGCCATTAATTTTTTGTAATACCTGTAAAATGAAAATTCTAAAATTTATAATATCTGGTTGCCTGTTATTAATTGTTTTTTCGTGCAAGTCAAATTTGAATATATTGGAAGAACTTTCATTGATAGAAAATATTGCGAGCCCTAAAGAAGACTGGGAAGGTATTATGTTCAGCAGTTATGATCGTAACGGTGGAAATGATGATGGCTTTGCAGGAACCTTCTCTAAACTTAGACTAGAGAAAGGCAATAGCGTATTAGCAGAGTGTAATGGACCTGGATATATAAGTCGAATTTGGTTTACACATTCATCATTAGATGTTGATGGACTTTTAGCAAGAAAAAAGGAGCATATTAAAATATATCTTGATGATAAAGAAACTCCTTTAATTGATATTCCCTTGGAGAATTTATTTCAAGGAACAGAAGAAGGATTCCCTAATGGACTGGTGGGTAAAGGTCTTGGTGGATATTATTGTTATGTTCCAATCTCTTTCAATAATTATTGTCGTGTCGAAGTGGAAGGTGATGATGTGAAGTTTTACCAAGTAAATGTCCAAATGTATAAGGGAAATAAAAAAATAAAAACTTTAAGTCAAAAAAATCTTGTTGATACTAATAAACTATTGAAAGATTTTGGAGAAATGATACATGAACATATGGGGGGTAATAAAGAAGCCTTAAAGGAATTTATTATTAATGTGCCCGCCAATGAAGTAGGATCTTTGGAGATTGAAAAAGACTTAGGCATAATTAATGAATTAAATATTGAGGTTGCACCCAATAATTTAGAAAGCCTTTTAAAATGTCAGTTGAAAATATATTGGGATGATCATAAAAGTCCTTCGGTTGATGTCCCGTTAAAAATGTTTTTTACAATCCCGAATAAAGATAATCCATCATTGTCCTTATTTTCAGGATATAAGAATGGTAAATTGTATAATACTTTACCAATGCCATTCAATAAAAAAGCAAGAATTGAAATTATTTCAAACGACCAAGAATTAATGTTAAAAGTTGGTTGCCTAATACGAGATCAAAATAAGGAGACCCCAAGAGTTCTTTCAACTTATTACAACGAGAACCTACCGACTAAAAATAAAGACAAACCACATTTGTTATTGGATACAAAAGGAGAAGGACATTATGTAGGAACATTTTTGATAACCGAAGGAAAAACCCATGGAAAACATCTTCCGGTTTGGCTTGAAGGTGATGAAGTTTTTGAGATTGATGGAGAAATTAAAATTCATGGTACTGGAACAGAAGACTATTTTAATTGCGGATGGTATGGTGTTGAAGGACGATTAAACAATTCTGAAAATTTTCCTTTACATGGATTTCCTGAGTATAGGATGGACATAACTGGTAAAGCTTCAGCCTACAGATGGCACTTGTTGGATCCAATTCCTTTTAAAAGTTCTATTCATGCAACTATAGAACATGGGACAAATAACAGCATTGAGGCAGACTATAGGAGTGTTGCTTTTTATTACATCAATCAATAGAATCATAAATTAGGTTGGAGTTTAAACCATGAATAACTTGAATATAAAACTATTAAGAATTATCGTTTTAGCCTTATTGGTAGTAAGTGGTTGTCAAAATAAAAAAATCAACCAAGAGGTCATCGATATCTATTCTTTACTAAATGAAATGATGGATAGAGATAGATTGGCAATATGGCCTGAATTACCATATAAAACACTTCAGGTTAGTAGTTATTCTCGTAAATCCATTGCCAAAAATCAAGAAGGTTGGTATGATAATAATGATGCAAGTCAATTTGTTAGGATTGATACAATTCAAGGACGTCAAGAGTTTGTTTTGATGGATGAAGACGGACCAGGAGCTATTGTTCGATTTTGGAGTACTTGGCATGCTCAAAAATTTTCAATGGGAACACTTAGGTTTTATTTTGATCATTCTCAAGTTCCTCAAATTGAGGGAAGAATTGATCAAATTATTTCAGCTAACAAATATGTGGGAAAGGAGCTCTCTCAGCCAACTTCACCATTCCTTGAGAATGGTGGTTGGTTTTCAGGTCACAATTTGTATTTACCCTTACCCTATGCTAAACATTGTAAAGTGACTTACCAAAAGGCAGATGAAAAGGTAGATGATGTACTTTATTATCAAATAAATTACCGTAAATATGATTCGAATATTTCGGTAAAGACATTTCAGAAGGGAGACTGGGAAAGTGATAAATTTCAAGAAAAAATATCTAAACTAAATGAAGTTATATATAAAACCCCTGTTAGTGAAAATAGTAGGCACATAAGCTCAAATGGAAGTATAGACCCTAATGGGGATTCGATTTCATTACATATTAATGGTAATAGGGTAATAAGGCAATTAACAATTAAGTTGAGTTCAGAAAACTTAGAGCAAGCACTACGATCAACGGTTGTAAAAATGACCTTTGATGGTAAACAAACCGTTTGTGTACCTGTTGGAGATTTTTTTGGAACTGGTTACAAAATTTCTCCAACAAGAACTTGGTTAAATGTGGTAGAAGAGAATGGCTTATTGTCAATCTTTTTTCCAATGCCTTTTAAGAAGCTTGGACAAGTATCTTTATATAATTACGGAAATCAGGTTGTTGATGTAGAAAAATTTGAGTTAATACACTCTCCTTGGAAATGGGATGATCAAAGTCTTTATTTTCATGCTAATTGGCGTAATTATTCTAATATTAAAACTTCAGAAAAAAGAGATATTAATTATGTCCATATTTCTGGTAAAGGTAAATATGTTGGGGATGTTTTAACCTTATTTAATAATAGTTATGAGTGGTGGGGTGAAGGAGATGAAAAAATTTATGTAGATGATGAAACGTTTCCTTCCAATTTTGGGACTGGAACTGAGGATTATTATGGATATGCTTGGTGTAGTGTGGTTAACTTTTCTTCGTCATTTGTAGCTCAGCCTATAGGGAACGGAAATAGAAGTCCAGGATTAACGGTAAATAGCCGATGGCGTTCTCTAGATGTTATTCCTTTTAATAAATCATTAAAATTTGATATGGAATTATGGCATTGGGATAAGACGCAGATGGATTATTCACCAACAACATTTTGGTATGGCACAGAAAAGGCTACGGCAAATGAAATAGATGTTATTGAACAAGAAGTTAAAATACCTGTGAAATTATCGCAAAGGTTTGAAGGAGAAGGTATTAAGGTAGAGAGTATTTCGGGAGGAGAGATTATTGTTGAAGCATTTTTGTCCTATGAATGGAGTGCTAGAAATCATATGTTATGGAGAAGTTTTAACAAGGGAGATAAACTGGATGTTCTAGTATATTCAGGTGAGGAAACACAGGGAGAATTAAAAGCAGTGTTTACAACAGGTCCTGAATACGCCAAGGTTGATGTAATTTTAAATGGACAAATGATATTTCAGGATCTTGATCTTAATGGTCAAAAGTTAGCACCTAAAACCTTTATTATTCCTAAGTTGAAAATAAGAAAAGGGAACAACCGATTAAGGTTTGTAATAAAAGGAATGAATACAAATAATTTCAAAGCATCCAAGTTCGGGTGTGATTTCATCGAAATAAATTAATGGGTCAAAATGAATAACTTAAAAGAAATTGTACTAATAATATGTTTTTTATGCCTTGTTTCGGGTATTCAAGCACAACAGGTCTATGATGTTACTTTAAAATCACTTTTAAAAGAAATGACCAGTAGGGAAAGTATAACTCGTTTTCCTGAGTATAAGTTTTTCACAAGACACGTAAGTAGTTATGATCGTTCAAGCACATCGCCCTTAAAAAAGAATTGGTTTCATAACTGGGATATGAATCAATGGGAAGGTGTGGAGGAAACTAAAAATGGTAAAGAGTATGTTTTAATGAATGTAGAGGCACCGGGAGCTATTACACATTTTTGGATGACAGGAGCAGGGAAGAACAGAGGTCAAGGTATTTTGCGAATTTATATTGATGGTAACAAAGAACCTGTAATTAGTCAGACCATACGTAGTTTTATAGGTGAAAATAAAGAGGTGGGTTATCCACTTAGCTGTTCAGTTTCTCCATTAACTGTACCTGATGAAAGAGGACATAACTTGTATATACCAATTCCATATGCAAGATCTTGTAAGGTAACCTATCAATCTGAATCGATTATTGATGGTAACCCATGGGAGACAAAAAGTGAAATTTTATATTATAATATAGATTATAGGGAGTATGATCCTGAGACAAAAATTAAAAGCTTTACTAAAAAGTCAATTAAGTTAAACAGGGAGCTTATTCAAGCCACTAATCAAATGTTGTTGGAAGGAGGTTTTCGCCAAGAAAATAAGGTAAATGAATTAGATAAATTTAAGGTTACTCTTGTTCCGGGACAAGAATTAATTGTTTCTAATAAAAATATAGGTTCCGCTATTCATGAAATCAACATGCGCGTTTTAGAGAATAACCCAACACAATCATTACGGTCTCTCATTATAAAATGTACTTTCGATAATAAACAAACTATTTGGGTGCCCATTGGAGATTTTTTCGGAGCTGGTTATCGGATAGATGGACATGAAACACGTTATAATAAGGTTAATTCTAATGGAACACTCACTTCAAAATGGTTAATGCCATTTAACAGATCATGTAAAATAGCATTAGAAAATGTCGGTGAAAAGACCTTGGAGGTTGAAGGTTCTGTTCACTATAGTCCTTATGCATGGGATGAACAATCTATGTATTTTCATGCTTCTTGGCATCAATATACCAACCTAGAAACAGGAGCTCCTAAAAATATGTTAGGAGGAGATGGAATTAGAGATTTAAATTTTGTAACCTTAAAGGGGAAAGGTGTATATGTAGGGGATGTTTTGACCCTTTTCAATGCCAATTTACCACCGGGTAAAGAAAAATGGACTAAAGAGGATGGAACTTTTACTTATTGTTGGTGGGGTGAAGGAGATGAAAAGATTTATATAGACGGGGAGGTGTTTCCATCGCACTTTGGTACCGGAACAGAAGACTATTATAATTACGCTTGGTGCAAGCCAGAAAAATTTTCACACCCATTTATAGCCCAGCCTTCAGGTGAAGGAAACTTAACACCTGGTTATACAGTTAATATGCGAGTTAGAGCTTTAGATATATTGCCTTTCAATGAAAGCTTAAAGTTTGATATGGAGCTTTGGCATTGGAATAAAGCTATAATGAATTATGCTCCCACAACTTTTTATTATATGAGGCCTGGAGGTAAATCTAATATTGAACCAGATTACATTGGTGTAAAAGAACCTGTCCTGTTGGATTTTGAAAAGATTAAATATTGATAATTGAGTTGAAGAATTTAATGAGTAAATCTTGTGAAATGAAAAATAGTAAATTATTAGTCTTATCTGTTTGTTCAATATTTCTATTCTCATGTTCAATGGAGAATAAGGACTCCAAAAAGTTGTTCAACCAATTCATAAAAGAAATAGAGATTGGTCAACTAGGTTCTGCGCATGTAAAGCATAATATAAAAAAAATATCAGAAGGCCTTTTTAAAGTAAATGTTGGAGTTGAATTGTCAGAGGATATTGAACAAAAGGGATGGGCTGTTAAGGTTCACCCAAACTTTAAAGGGACATTTCATTGGGCTCCACATTTGACACCAACAGAGCAACATATAATATCGGATCATGTATTTAGGGCACCCGCTTTGATCCATTCTTCTTCTGAAAAATTAATTACCATAATACCAGACTTAAATGTTAGGGCTGAAAGTGATTATCGGTGGTATATGGATTTGGATGCTGAACAAAATTGTTTGATTATAGGAATCAGTGACTATTTTGTAGATGATCATGTTTTGTTTAAAAAAAGTGATCTTACAACATTCAGGGAAGGTAAAATGGAACTATCGTTTTATATTATGCTTGATAAGGATAAAGATGCAGTTGAAAACCCCTGGAGGAGACCATTGGCCTTTATGTGGAAAAAATATGGTGAAATTTTGGCAGATAAAGGAGAACCTCTTAATGCGCCAATTAAGCCATACATCGATCATACTTATAACTGGGCTTTCAATACATGGAAAGATGCAGTTTGGCAGGAGTTTAAATTGAATGGTAAAAAGGTTGGTGCACCAGCCTTTATCGTCAATATAACGCAAAGTCCTAACTATCCTGATCTGGTGGACGAAAGGGAAATGAGATCTATTTGGAATCAGGGTTGGTTTAATTCTTTGCGCTCAGCTCAAGGATTATTTAGATATGGAAGGAAAATACAAAATGAAGATCTCATAGAAAAAGCTAAAATGACTAAAGAATTGGCTCTTTCTTTTCCTCAAAATGAAGGTTTCTTCCCAGCAGTTATAGCTACGGAAATGGAACAAGTAGAAATAGCGGGAAGAAAGTATAATCGTTCAAAAGGATGGGATACATATTATTTTGGAAACTCAAATCGAAACCCTTATTCCGATGAATTGAAGGATTCTCCTTTACATATTCTTGATATGAGTTGTACATCAACTTTTATGTTGAGTTGGTATGAGGAGCTGGAGAGGGATGAAAGGTTATTGCACTACGCGATAAATTATGCGGATAACTTATTAAAACTTCAAGATACTCAAGGTTTTTTTCCAGGATGGCTTGATAATAAAACCTTAAAGCCCTTACCAATATTGGCAAAATCACCAGAAACTGCCAAGTCAATTACCTTCTTACTAAAATTATTCAATTTAACGGGTGAAAACAGGTATAAGAATGCAGCCTTAAATGCAATGAAGGCATTAAATGATAAAATTATACCTGAAGGGAGATGGGAAGATTTTGAGACTTACTGGTCCTGTAGTCGATGGGGCAGCAAAGAATATGTTGGAAAGAAAATTAAGAGAAACAATATGTTTAAGCAAAATAGCTTATCGATATATTGGACAGCCGAAGCATTATTAAGCTGTTACGAGATTACCAAGGAAGAAAAATACTTGTTGCTTGGACAACGAACATTGGATGAATTGTTAATGAATCAAGCAGTTTGGCAACCCCCATATATGTACGTGAATGTTTTTGGTGGATTTGGTGTAATGAATGCTGATGGCGAATGGAATGATTCCCGACAGGCTCTATTTTCAGAATTAATTATTAAGTATGGTAAAATACTTAACAATGAGGAGTATATTCAAAGGGGGATTGCTTCATTAAAGGCTTCATTTAGTATGATGTATTGCGCTGAGAATCTTAAAGCTAAAAAGCAATGGGAAGCAGTTTACCCATATTTTGATGAAAAAGATTACGGGTTTATGATGGAGAATTATGGGCATGGAGGCTATGCAAATAAAGTAGGTGGAGGTATAGGAAGTTTTACCATTTATGACTGGGGAAATGGAGCAGCATCCGAGGCTTATAACAGAATTGTAGATCACGATGGGGAAGAATTTTTTAATGTTAAATGAGAAGGAAGAAGCTTCCCTTTTGTTTTGGGATGTTTAAGCATAGAATAACCCAAAACATTCAAGTCGTTTGAATAGCGGCTGATTTGATGGGGTAAAAATAAAATGAATTTGATCCGTTTAAATGGCTCAAAAGGAATAGGAAGTTTATAAAAACCATGTTTAAATGCACATCTTTAGGTTTTTGAAAATTGGCATTTAGTATAAAAATAGCCATCAATCAGATATAAGATCATTATGAAAGTATTTAAGAATATAGGTTAATAATAAATGATCTTGTCCTTGAAATTGTTAAATAAATCTGATTGTAATAACATTAGTGTAATTTGAATCTTGGTGATTAGCGCTTTAATCACTTAGTTACTTTGGTTTAATTTTAGTTCGAGTGTAGTATTAGCCTTAAAAAAGGATTATTTCTGTTTTAGTTAAATGTATAATTAATAATAAATTAATAATAAATTATGTTGTTTAAAGCTAAATATCTTTTAGTTATTGTAGTTGTTGTGAGTCAAGTGATCTCAAGCTGCTCTAAAAAAACTCCCGCGGTAAATTTAAATTCTTTATTAGAAGAAATGACCGATAAAGCAGCAATAACTCGTTTTCCTGATCCTTATTATATAACCAAACAATTTAGCAGTTATGATAGAAGGAGTGACTTGAATTCTAAAAATGACTATGAGTGGTTTGCTAATGATGATTCGTCTAATTTTATCCGTACGGATACTGTAGGTAGTAGAATTGAGCATGTGATGTTTGATGCCAAAGGACCCGGAGCGGTTGTTCGATTATGGATGACAGCAGGTGGGGCAAATCCTGGAGAAGGAATTTTAAGAATGTATATTGATGGGGATTCTGTGCCGTTAGTGGAGGGTAAGCCATTTGAAATGATAAATGAATACAGTTTAGCTGAATACCCTCTAAGTGCTTCGTTATCTATAAATGCTCCTGCCAACCGAAGGGGGTATAATTTGTATTTACCCTTTCCATATAAAACTTCTTGTAAAATAACTTATGAAAGTCAAGGCATTAAAAATGTAGATCCAAATAAATCAGAAATGTTCTATTACAATATAAACTATCGCACCTATATGGACGAGGTAGTGGTTGAGAGTGTTTCTAATAAAATACTTGATTCTTTAAAGGGAATAATTTCAGATTCCAATGAGAGATTAAATTTGAATAATAACCATAATGAAATTAAGGATGTCAAAAGTTATAATATTCAACTTAATCAAGGTGAAAGTAAGATTGAAGAAGTTGATGGTACAGGACAAGCTATTTCAAAGATTAAAATTAAATTAAAAGCTGATGATGTTCAACAGGCTCTTCGATCAACGGTATTGAAGATTGAATTTGACGGTGAAAAGACCGTATATACTCCAATTGGTGACTTTTTTGGAACCGGATATGAATTAAATTCTTTCAAAACCTGGTATACAGAAGTTTCAAATGATAGTACAATGTCAATAAGTTATTTAATGCCCTTCAAACAGCATATGAAGATCTTCTTTGAAAACCAAGGCAAACAGTTTGTTACATTGAATGCTGAGGTTGCATTATCTTCTTATAATTGGGATGACAATAGTATGTATTTTGGAGCCTCATGGCATCAATATAGTAGTTTGTCAACTGGAGAAAACAAAGAGCGTAATGGAAAAGGAGGTAATTTAGACGTGAACTTTGTTAGCCTGAAAGGTAAAGGAGTCTTTGTTGGCGATGCATTATCTATATACAATTCTGCACTTCCAGGTCATTGGAAAGCTTGGTGGGGAGAGGGTGATGAAAAGATTTATATAGATGGAGAGTCGTTTCCATCTCATTTTGGAACAGGAACAGAGGACTATTATGGGTATGCATGGTGTAGACCGGAAACATATAGTCATCCATTTATTGCACAACCCATTGGAAAGGCCAATATGAATACTGGGTTAACTATTAATAGTAGATACAGGTCTTTAGATGCTATTCCTTTTAAGGAGTCCCTCCATTTTGACATGGAGCTTTGGCATTGGGTAAAGACAAAAGTTGATTATGCTCCTGTTACTTATTATTATATGTTCCCAGGAGGGAAGAGTAATTTCGCTGATCAATTACAAGGAATTGACGAAAAGGTTGCCAGAAAAAGAAAGGATGTTATAGTAGCAACTCCAGATCAGCATGGAGTATTGGAAGGAGAAGATTTAATTTTGGATGAATTACAAGAAGATCAAGTAATTGGAGAATATGGCGATGAACTATCTGGTGGGCTTCAACTTCTTTGGACTAAAGCGGATAAAGGAAAGGTTTTGAGAACGGGATTTGTAATGGAAAAGCAAGGGGATTATAACATCAAAATAGCTTTGGGATACCTAAGAGATGATTGTCAAATAAATCTTTCCGTGAATGATATTGAGGTTTTGAATAATGTCAAAATTAAAAATGATAGCGAAGTAAAGCTTCTAGAGCTTAATGGTATTGCATTAAAAAAAGGAAATAATAGTCTAAAAATTGAAGTGGTTAATAATACAAATACTCGATTTGGAATTGATTTTTTAGAGTTTCAGGAAATTATCATTGAGTGAAGCATGCAAACTTAATGGTGTAATGATAAAAAGCATTTCTTTTTATGCAATGAGATGATGGATTACCTGTTAAATGACTAAAAATTCAAGCAATGTGTCTTTCCGTATTTAATATTTAAACTAACATATGTTAAATAAATTAAAGAAATAGGAAAAAACATTTTTTTTGTCTTTTTTAGCTAATTCGATTTAGCAACAAGATTTTATACTAAAATTGAGGCTGTCTAATGAAGTATATTACTATAATATCAATTGAAATAAGATTATGAATTTAACAAAACACTTTATTTTTTTAACAGTTCTAATTATGGTCTCCTGCGAGGAAGTTCCACCTCCAGAGGCTTATGGTCCAACCCCTACAACAAGACAGTTAGAGTGGCAAGAAATGGAATATTATGCTTTTATTCATTTTAGCATAAATACATTCACAGATATTGAGTGGGGTTACGGAGATAAAGATCCCAAACTTTTTAATCCAACGGAGTTAGATACTAAGCAATGGGCTAAAGTGATAAAAGAGGCAGGAATGAAAGGTATAATCTTAACCGCCAAGCATCATGATGGATTTTGTTTATGGCCTTCGAAATATACGGACTATTCGGTTAAAAATTCGCCGTGGAGAGATGGAAAAGGAGATTTACTAAAAGAGTTGTCAGAAGCATGTAAGGAGTATGGGTTAAAGTTTGGAGTATATTTATCCCCTTGGGATCGTAATCATCCACAATATGGAAAGCCAGAGTATATAACTTATTTCAGAAATCAACTTAAGGAGTTATTGACAAATTATGGAGAGGTCTTTGAAGTTTGGTTTGATGGAGCAAATGGAGGGTCAGGTTATTACGGAGGAGCCAATGAAACGAGAAGTGTAGATAGGAAGACTTATTATGATTGGGAAAATACTTATAAGATTGTTCGTGAACTTCAACCTAATGCTATGCTTTTTAGTGATGCAGGTCCCGATACCCGCTGGTGTGGTACAGAGGAAGGATGGGTAGGAGAAACCAATTGGAGTACCTTGAATAGAGATGAGGTTTGGCCCGGATTTCCTGATTATCATGAATTAAGATATGGCCATGAAGATGGAACTCACTGGGTGCCTGCAGAGGTAGATGTATCTGTTCGTCCAGGCTGGTTTTATCATAGATCTGAAGATCACAAGGTAAAGACATTACCCGAAATGCTAGATATTTATTATAATTCTGTAGGTAGAAACGCAACTTTGCTTTTAAATTTTCCTGTGGATAAACGTGGTCTTATTCATGAAACAGATGTGAATGTTGTAACAGAGTTAGCAGAATCACTGAAAGAAGATTTTAAAAATAATCTTGCCAAAAAAGCAAAAATTCAGGCTACCCAGATTCGAGGGGGATCAAGTCTATATAATCCGGAAAAATTAATTGACGGTCATAAAGATACCTATTGGACAACGGATGATAATGTAACTAAGGCTTCTGTAACCCTTAGTTATGATAAGTCTGTTGAGTTTAATAGACTTCTGGTTCAAGAGCATATTGAATTAGGACAAAGAGTTCAAGAATTTAGTATTGAAGCGTATGTTGATAGTAGCTGGAAAAAATTGGGAGATTATACAACAATTGGGTATAAACGAATTTTACGTTTACCAACTGTTAAGGCTAGTCAAATAAGAATAAGTATTAATAAGTCCAAGGCATGTCCTGTGTTATCAAACCTTGAATTATATAAAGCTCCAAAAGTCTACACAAAACCTATTATAAAAAGAGATAAGCAAGGCATGGTAAGAATAGAAAATGCTGATAATGAATTGGATATATTCTATACTCTTGATGGAAATGAACCAGATAAAGGTTCACTAAAATACAATGGACCCTTTACCATAGAAAATAAAGCTATAATTAAAGCTGTATCTATAGACCCAATTACAAGTAAGCGAAGTCCTGTAGCAAGTAGATCTTTTGATATTGCTAGGAAAAAATGGAATATTCTCGAGATTGAAGATGAAAATGCTTTAAAAGTAATGGATGGGGAAGAGAATACTTCATGGGGACAATCAGCTAATAAATTACCAATAGATTTAAAAATAGATTTAGGTGAAAATCAAAAAATCAGAGGGTTTAAGTACCTCCCAGATCAAAATCGTTGGTCGTCAGGAATTATTATTGATTATAAATTCTACACTTCTAATGATGGAGAAAATTGGGAGTTACAAAGTGTAGGAGAATTTTCTAATATAAAAAACAGTCCTATATGGCAAACCAAAACTTTTGAAGCGGTTAATGCACGTTATATAAAGTTAAGTGCACTAAGAAATACCGATGGAAATTTTAAAGCTGGATATGCAGAAATAAATATAATAACCGAATAACCTCATGAAAAGAATTAATTTTTTACTATTAGCGATTACCGTCTTTTTATTTTGTAATATAAAATGTGGATATAGTCAGTCTCAGAAAATAGAACCAAACTGGAATTCAATTGATAGTAGGCCGGTACCGGGCTGGTTTGAAGATGCTAAATTCGGTATATTTATTCATTGGGGCCCTTATTCTGTTCCTGCTTGGAGTCCCAAGGGAACATACTCTGAATGGTATCAATATTGGTTAGAAAGTAAATCTTTATTTGGAAATGGTAATTTTACTGGTACAGAAGTATTTGACCATCACGTTAAAACTTATGGCCCTCATTTTAGCTATTATAATTTTGGGGATATGTTTAAAGCTAGAGATTTTGATGCAGAAAAATGGGCTAAATTATTTGAGGATGCAGGAGCTAAATATATGGTGATTACCTCTAAGCACCATGATGGTTTTACACTATGGCCAAGTAAAACCGCAAACAAAACATGGGGCTTTCCTTGGAATGCTATGGATATAGGGCCGAAAAGAGACCTTTTAAAGGAGTTAGAGGTTGCTGTGAAAAAGACAGATGTAAAGTTTGGGACCTATTATTCTTTATACGAATGGTTTAATCCACTATGGAAAGAGGATAAGGAAAAATTTGCCCTAGAACATACCCATCCTCAGTTTAAAGATTTAGTAGAAAATTATAAACCAGATTTAATATGGTCTGATGGAGATTGGGATATAAGTCCTGAAAAATGGCATTCTCAGGAGTTGTTAGCATGGCTATTTAATGAATCCGCCGTTGGAGATAAAGTTGTTGTGAATGATCGTTGGGGTGATGGAGTGAGATTTAATCATGGAGGGTACTATACTACAGAGTATCAATCTGAATTAGACGGTAGTAGACCATGGGAAGAGTGCCGTGGAATTGGCTTTTCTTTTGGTTATAATGCAAATGAAGACGCTTGGGATTATGCTTCCGAAAGAACCTTAATTTATCTTTTACTCAATGTAGTAAGCAATGGAGGGAACTTACTTTTGGATATAGGTCCGGATGCTAATGGTAATATACCTCCAATTATGCAGGATCGATTATTAGCAATTGGTGAATGGTTAAAAGTTAATGGTGAGGCTATTTACGGTACCAGAAAATGGGATCGAGCTTGTCAGTGGTCCAAAAAAGGAAAGAAAAATTGGAAACCGGAAGATGCTCATTATTTACCGGCAGATTATATTTTAAAACAAACCATTGATCCTGAACCGGGATATGCAGTAAGAGAAATATTTTTCACTAAAAAAGGATCTGATGTTTATGCCATAGTTCCTAAATGGCAAAAAGATTCATTAATAATAAGAGATATGAAAGTTTCAGAAAATACTGAAATTACGCTTTTAGGAACCTCTATTAAAATTGATTATCAACAAAAAGGTAAAAATGTGATTTTAGAGGTGCCGAACTTAAGTCCTGATGAATTGCCATGTAAATATGCTTACGTTTTTAAAATTTCCAGTTTAAGATAAGAATAATTAATTTCAAAAATCATGAATAATATTAAAGAAAATATTGTTTTTTATTTAGTTCTCATTATTGGATTTATTGGATTTTCTCAAGGCAATGAAAAGGAATTCGATTCACGTGAAGGGTCTAGACAGGTACATCTTGATTTTCATACTTCTGAAAAATTACTTGATATTGGAAGTAGTTGGAATAAAAAAGATTGGCAAAGTACTTTGAAGGCTGGAAATGTTAATTCTATAAACATTTTTGCAAAAGGACACCATGGTTGGACTTACTACAATACAAAAATTGGTAAGCGTCATCCAAATTTAAATTTTGATTTATTTGGAGCGCAATTAGAAGCTTGTCATGAAATAGGGGTTACAGCGCAGGCTTATATAACTGTAGGCTGGAATGTGCTAGATGCTCGCGAACATCCAGAATGGGTTTCTACGGGAAAGGATGGAAAGAATAATTTTGCGAATTTGGAGGCTAAAAGTAGGCCAGGAGAACCCTTTCCTTGGGGGTGGCCTACGATGTACCCAGAAGGGCCTTATATGGAACATTTATTAAAGCATACAGAAGAAATAGCTAAGAATTATGATGTTGATGGTTTTTGGTTTGATATTATTCCTGTTGGAAGTATTAATTATAATGAATATAGTAAAAAAGACATGGAAGCTAATGGTATAGACTGGAATGATGAAGAGGAAGCCTGGAATTATCACTGTAAAAAAATGCATAGGTTTTTTCAAAAGACAAATGCTATAATAAAAAAATATAAGCCAAATGCAACTATTTATTACAACTGGACTACACCAATAAGTAATAAACGAATTGTGGATGAACAGTATCATCAATACAATACTAAGCAAGACTTAGAAGATTTGCCTACGACTTGGGCTGGTTATGATGTTTTTCCAGTTAGAGCTAAATATTATGCTAATACAGGTAAGCCTATTGTTGCAATGAGTGGCAAATTTCATTCCGCATGGGGCGAATTTGGAGGCTTTAAACATAAAGATGCTATTTTATATGAAGCAGCCAGTATGCTGTCATATGGTGCTATGGCTAATTTTGGGGATCAATTACATCCTACAGGTAAACTAGAAGAGGCAACTTATGACAATATTGGTTACGCTTATAAATATATTAAGAAGATTGAAGACTATAGTATGAATGCTAAACATTTAGCAAAGACTGCTATTTGGTTAAGTTTTACCGGACGTGATAATGAC
The DNA here is from genome assembly GCF_900116365.1 of Zhouia amylolytica. GTDB lineage: Bacteria > Bacteroidota > Bacteroidia > Flavobacteriales > Flavobacteriaceae > Zhouia > Zhouia amylolytica. Next base: position 190,180 of record NZ_FPAG01000005.1, read on the forward strand.
CTCACAAAAATGTTATTGGAGAAGCAGGTCAATTTTGTGGTGGCAAATAATTTAGAAGATTGGAGTGATTTGCAATTGATAATATTACATAGTGGGGTAAAATTAAATGAAGAAGAAACCAAAAGAATACAATCGTTTTTAGATAGTGGCGGAAAGTTGTTTGTAATGGAGAAAGGAGCTTTCGAAAATGGAAAATGGAAGTTTGATATTGGAGCCAATTATTTGGGTAAGGCAACTGCTGATGTAGATTATACTTTGGTTTCAGATATTTTATCTGAAGATTTAGTACAATCACCATTTTTAAATCGTATCCCTGCAGTAAAAGTCGAGCCCAAGCCAAGTACAAAAGTCTTAGCCGAAATTTATGAGCCATATTTTAATAGAACTGTAGAGCATTGGACATCTCACGATAACACCCCTTACAAGACAGAAGCAGCCACTCATCCAGCATTGATTAAGAACGGTAATATCGTTTGGACAGCACATCAATTGGAATACAATTATGGGAAAGAGGGATCAAGAGTACATAAACAACTTTTTTATAATGCATTAAAACTTTTATTAACAGATACCTATGTTGAGGTAAATATGCCAAGTTCTGGTCGAGTGAATCTATTACATCAACCGCAAAATGATCGATATATAGTTCACTTAACCTATGCAACTCCACATCAAAGAGGGAGAGCAAAAGTAATAGAGGACTTAGTAACATTATACCACATTCCTGTGCGAGTTAAGTTTGATAAAAGAATAAAAAAGGTATACACGGTAACTGACAAAGTGGAACTACCAGTAAAAAGGTTGGGTGACAGGTTGGAGGTAATTGTCCCAGAATTAACTTGTCATCAAGCGTTAGTGTTTGAATATGAATAAAAATTGATTTATTGCAATTTAAATAATAACGATTTAAAAGTCTATCATTTTTTACTTGGGTAGACTAGCTAATTGAAATTGATAATAATGATTGAAATAATGAAAAGGTTAAAAATATTTTGGTTCTTGACATTGGTATTGACAGTTTTAAATGGATTTGCTCAATATGCTAAGGTGATACCTCAACCATTGGAGGTTGAATTTAATGAAGGGATTTTCAAAATAGCCTCTAATGTTAAAATAGTTAGAGGTGAGAACACCTTCAATGCTGAATATTTACAAAATCTTCTCAAGGAAGATTATGATTTAAATTTAAAAATTTCGCGTAAAGGGAATAAAGGAATCATACTTGAAGTTGATAATTCACTTACGGAGCAGGTAGGGGAGGAAGGATACACTCTTAATGTTCAAGGGAATAAAATAGAATTAAAAGCACCAAATTCAAAAGGTATATTTTATGCGATTCAGACTCTTAGGCAGCTTATTAATAGTGAAGGAGAGGTAGCTAAGGTAAGAATCACCGATAAACCAAGGTTTAAATGGAGGGCATTTATGTTGGATGAAGCTCGTTATTTTAAGGGCAAAAATCAAGTAAAGAAACTTCTCGATCAGATGGCAATTCTTAAAATGAATGTATTTCATTGGCATTTAACTGATGATCAAGGCTGGAGAATAGAAATTAAAAAATACCCTAAACTTACCCAAGTTGGTGGTTTCCGAAGTAATAGTCAAATTGGAGGGTGGGATAGTGAAAAAAGGTCAAATGTTTCTCATGGAGGTTTCTATACCCAGGATGAAATAAAAGAAATTATTTCTTACGCCTCAGAACGTAACATAACTATTATACCAGAAATAGAAATGCCTGGACATGCCTCTGCCGCAATTGCGGCTTATCCATGGTTAGGTACTTTGGGAAAACTTAAGGAAGTACCGGTAGTTTTTGGCAAACTTCCAGATTCATATAATGTTGCAGATCCTCGTGTTTACAAATTTTTAGAGGATATTTTACTAGAGGTAATGCATTTGTTTCCTGCAAAAACTATTCATATTGGAGGAGATGAAGTAAAGTTTGAAGCATGGAAAGAAAATAAATTTGTTCAAAAGTTTATGGAAGATAATGAATTGAACAGTCCTACTGACCTTCAAATTTTTTTCACGAATAAGATATCTAATTTATTGGAGAATTATAACCATCGCATGATGGGATGGAATGAAATTTTAGGAGGAAATGTTCATGAATGGCAAAAAAAAGAAGACATTGTTTCTAAAGAGCAGCTAGCCCCAAATACTATTGTTCATTTTTGGAAAGGAAATCTAGACATGGTGACAGATGCGGTTAAAAGGGGATATGATATTGTAAATTCATATCATGTCTATACTTATTTAGATTACAATTATAGTTATATCCCAATTGAAAAGTCATATGAATTTGATCCGATCCCAATTGGCTTGGATAAAAAGTATCATGAAAAGGTACTAGGTTTAGGATGCCAAATGTGGGGTGAGTGGATACCTACGGTTAAAGATATGGATCGAATGATTTTTCCGAGAATAGCGGCATATGCAGAAGTGGGATGGACGTCTAAAAAGCGTAAAAATTTTAAAGTTTTTATTGATAATCTAAATCCTATTTTACAAAAATGGAAAGAAGAGGGGATCAATTGTGCTGATAAATATAGGGAAGTAGACTTTAAAAAATAATTAGTAGAGCTTAAAGGTGTTAAGTATACTGAAGGGGTGCCCTTAATTGTAATATTATGGATTAGGTTGACTTTCATTTCATATGATCAATAGTGGTAAAACAAGTGCTGGGGAGCCATTATTATAATATCCATTGGTAATATTTTTTCTTATTAATAAAGAAATTTTAGGTTCAACCATCATGGCTATCCCAGAGTTGTGATATTACAAGCGGTTTATTTTAAATTGCGATTCACTTTGAGCTATCGGGATGTGGTAGAATTAATGGCAATAAGAGGAATGAAAGTAGATCGTTCTACGATTCAGCGATGGGTTTTAATGTTTTCGAAAGAAGTAGAGAGAAAAATGCATAAAAGAAAACGTAGTATTAGTCATAGTTGGCGAATGGATGAAACCTATGTCAAGGTAGGAGGGATGTATCGCTATTTGTATAGATCAATATAGAATAGTGGTAAACCCAGGGTAATTAATATTGATAAAAGTGGTGTTAATACCTCAGTTTTAAAAACATGGAATAATTGTAGTTGTACAGTGAAAAAGATAAAAACCCATCAATGTAGGTGCCTGAATAATATACCTTTAGAGGTATCTTTATTAAAATTGTAGAAGTAATATTATCTTTGCGATTAAATGAAAGTCAAAAATAACTTTTTGGCCTATTTTTTGATACTAGGTCAACTAATCGGTCAACAAATTATGATTTGCAGGTTGTTAAGTCAATAAAATTAGTACTTGCGAGATAGGTTCGAATCCTGCCGCAATCACTTTAAGCAGGAAACTACGCTTTATGCGTGGTTTTTTGTTTTTACGAAAAAAGTGAAATGGTTTTTATCTTTTTGAATAAAACAAAAAATTAGAACAGCTTTAGCTGTTTGGGTTTCCTATTTACAAATGGGCATTGTACAGGGATCATTTATAATAATCCTGCCGCAATCACTTTAAGCAGGAAACCACGCTTTATGCGTGGTTTTTTGCTTTTATGAAAAAATTGAAATGGTTATTATCTTTTAGATACCAGGTAAGCATCAATTTCATTATGTAGTGAATTTGCTTCAGCTTTAAAATCATTTACAAACTTTTGTATTCTCTTTTTTCTGAATAAATAGATTCGCAACATATTTCTCCCTTTAACAGAAGATATTTGATCAATTAGCATTTTTCTTTGCTCAGCATCATTTTGAATAAATGGGAATTTTTCATCTAAATATGTCGTTTCAAAAGAAGGGTTATAATACCAGAACTCTGATTCTTTCAAGGTATATTCCTCATCCCACGAAACGAAACTTAAATAGCGAATTGAAGTGGTTGTGTAATATTTGTTTATTTTAAAGAATAGATCTTCATCAATATGTTTGGAGAACTTTTCAATATTTAATTTATGGAATGTTTCATCTACTATTTTTTTGTTGAGTAGAAATGGTTGGATTAATGTAACGAGTGAGTCTGTAGAAAGATCATCATACTTTAACCTTTCGAGCAAGACTCTTTTTCTATTTTGATGTTCTTCTAGAAAATTATTGTAATCATTAAAATTGATTTCATCCAGTTTCAGATCTGCTGTAAGGGATTGCAGGTATTCATATGCTGTTTCCCTTTCGATTCGATCAACATTCCAATTATTGATTTGAAGGGCAATCAGAATGCCAATTACTACGAGAATTATTTCACCAATAGCATAGATTATATATTGACTAAGCTTATTTTCCGAAAGTAGTTTTTGTCTGATTCTTCTAAAGAGTTTAATCATAATTAGATGTTGATTTTAGTCTAACAATACTCGTATATCAACTCCTTGTTGGACTAATTTTTCATAGATGCTTCTCTACAAATCTAATAGATTTATTAATTCAATAAAATTATATTTCTATGTAATTATTTGATTTTCTGACGTTTTAATATTGATGTGTCCTTTGGGATGGCCTTTGAAATGATGAAGTGTGAAATTTTTTTGGACATCAAATAATCCGATAAGGAAAATTAAAAATCAATTCTTTCTTATTAATATTGTTGTATCCTTAATTTTTACAGTTAATTTTATCTCAGCGGTAATAGAGAGAAATCATTAAATAAATTGTTTTGAAATCCAACTTAGTTAAATATATCGACCATTCTTCGGATGTTCCCTTACATAAACAGATCGAAAAAGTATTACGCATGTTAATTGATACTGGTGATTATGATCTGGGAAAGTTGTTACCAAGTGAAATTGAATTGAGTAATATGTTTGGGGTTTCCAGAAGTACGGTACGACAATCATTTAATACGTTAGTGAATGAAGGATTGCTTGAACGTAAGCGTGGCAAAGGTACTGTTGTTGCACAGCACGGGAATATTATAACACAGCTTAACGAGTGGATTTCTTTTTCGAAGGAGATGAAACGAAAAGGGATTGTGATTAAGAATTACCAGGTGCAATTCCAGGAAGTACCGTGTGACGAAGAATTAGCAGAGATCTTCGATGTACCAGTTGGCAGGAAGGTGAAAAAGTTGACCCGAGTGAAAGGTGATAAGTCAGTGCCTTTTGTGATGTTTGAGTCCTGGTTTCATCCCAGAATTCCCATAACGGACGATCATGATTTCCTTAAACCTCTGAATGATATACTTGAAGAGGAATACTCCATTATCCCCATGCGTTCCTCTGAAGAAGTTCAGGCAATTATGGCGACCGAAGAACTGGCTGAGATATTACAAGTTGAAAAAGGAATGCCTTTATTATACAGGAAACGAATTGTTTATGATGCCGGGATGCGGATCATTGAGTATAATAAATGCTATTACAGACACGATAAAATGAAATATAAAATCGATATCGTACGAAGTGTCTGATGGTTACCTGGTCCCGTGATAGGATTTAACCTCAATATAAGTCATAAATAAATAAAGACTCCACAATAATTCTTTAAAAATTTTAATTCAAAAAATAAAAGAATATGTTTTAATTATTACATTTGTACAAATGTCTGTACATTTAAACAATTGAATTATGTATAACAACGTCTTTGTTCTTATTCTAAGTATTTTATTTATGACTCTAAGTACGGCTCAAGAGCATATACTTTGGCAAATCGGTAAATCGGATAATAGCGCAAAGGAATTTGCCTTGGCTCCATCTTCTTATGAAAATTTTTTGGAACATGATTTTGGATGGGAGGATCGTTACTATCTGATAGGCTCTTCTAAAGAGCAGCAAGATTTTCCATATGTATTGCCAGGTGCGATCGATTACTGGGGTGGTACCTCGGGCTTGGCTGGTATTAGGCCACACGAAATTAATATGCTTTTCGGATTGAAGGATTCTCCAAAAAAAGGCAACTGCCAGCTGTTGTTTGATATTTTGGACTGTAGTGCTGAAGAAGCTCCTTATGTGAAAGTGACCATCAATGATAGATCCTGGAAATATCGATTAGCGAAAGGGAGTGGTGCGGATGTTTTAAAGGGTGAGCTATCTGGAGCTAAGGAGCAGCTTGTTAAAATAGAATTTGATGCAGGATTATTAAAAAAAGGGGGAAACAAAATACAGATTACCACGCTGGAAGGAAGTTGGCTGGTATTTGATCATATACGTTTATCGACCTCAGAACAGATGAAGTTGATGCAGCCTGAACATGCGTTTGTTCGGAATGTAGAACCGGCAGATTATGAGATCCAAAAAGCAGGGAAGCGTTTTCAGCCCTTGCTTATTGATGTGCAGCATTTGGAAGGTGCCGCTGAACTTTCAGTGAACCTTGATGGTAAAAGAGTTTTTAAGCAAACAGTGGAAATGGGGAGGTATGTTTTTGAGGTCCCTATGCCTGCTGTCGAAGCGTCAATTGTTAGTAACTATCAAATATATATTAACGGAATTCAGGTTGAGGGTGATAGCGTTCACAGAAATCCGAAGGAACTGGTTTCTCTTTCGGATTATGTGGACACTAAAATAGGTACAGGGCATTCCCGATGGATGATAGCTCCGGGCCCCTGGATGCCATTTGGAATGGTTAAGATCGGTCCGGATAATCAAAATGAAGGCTGGCAGGCCGGATACCAACCAACCTTCGAAAGTATTGGGACGTTTAGTCATATTCACGAATGGACCATGGCTGGTTTGGGTACCTTTCCCACTAATGGTCCCTTGATTACTAAAATGGGGAAACAAGGCGATCCTGATAGTGGTTATCGTTCGCGTATTGATAAACATACAGAGCAGACCCCGTTGGGCTATTATTCTGCTTATTTGAGTGATTACGATATTAAAGCGGAGCTTACGGCCACTACCAGATGTAGTTTTCAGCGATATACTTACTCGAAAGATGATAACAATTCAAGAATTTTGGTCGATCTTAAGATACCGGGTGAGTATGGTTATGATATCGAAGAGGCCTATTTTAAGAAAGTAAGTGATCATAAAATAATTGGATACAGCAAGCAGGTATCTCGTCATATTTGGGGAGAACAGTACTACCGCAAAATAATGGTAGAAGGAGGCGATGAACCGAAGGAATGGGATGATATCGCTCAGAACTATACGATTCATTTTGTCATGGAGTTTGACCAGCCTATTAAAAGTTTTGGGGTTTGGATCGACGGCCCGGAAAAGGGAGAAATGGATATGTTGACCATAGAAAATGCCGAAGAATTTAAATCGGAAAATCCGGAAGGGATTGTTGCTTTTATCGGATTTGATACTTCAGAAAATGAGGTGGTTCAAACGAGAACCGGACTTTCTTATGTAAGTGTCGATAACGCGGCTTTAAATTTAGAAAAAGAGATTACCGAGCCTTTCGATTGGGAATTTGAAAAAGTCAGACAACAGCAGCTAGCTGCCTGGAATGAACTTTTTAGCCGGATACAAATAAAGTCCCCTGACAGGGAAGAGAAAAGGAGGTTCTATTCAAATATGTACAGAGCTTTGGTAAGTCGCAATATATTCAGTGATGTAGATGGGAGTTGGGTAGATGCTTCAGAACACATTCGAAAATTTGATGATCCGGAGGATGTAGCTTTAGGGTGTGATGCCTTTTGGAATACCTTTTGGAATTTAAACCAGTTTTGGAACCTGGTAACTCCTGAATGGAGTTCAAAATGGGTGAAATCGCAATTAGCTATGTATGATGCTAATGGCTGGTTAGCTAAAGGTCCTGCTGGTATGGAATATATACCTGTTATGGTAGCGGAACATGAGATACCTCTTATCGTGGGAGCTTATCAGATGGGAATACGCGATTTTGACGCAGAAAAAGCCATGGAGGCGGTCTATAAGATGCAAACCACCAAAGGTCAACAGGTAGGAGGCGGATATGCCGGTAATAGAGACCTCGAGAGTTATTTACACTATAAATATGTGCCGTATAATAAAGGGAGGTTTTCTAATACCCTCGAGTATTCTTTTGATGATTATGCCGTCTCACAATTAGCCAAGGCCTTGGGTAAAAAGCAGGTATATGATGAGTTTATAGACAGGGCATATTGGTGGAAGAATGCTATTGATCCTGAAATAGGATTCGCCAGGTTAAGACATTCAGATGGTTCCTGGTTTAAAGATTTCGATCCAATCAGAACCGGGGGGAATCATCAGTTTGTAGAAGGGAATGCCTGGCAACTTACATTTTTTGTGCCTCAGGATGTTCCGGCTTTAGCGCAACGCATCGGGGAAGATAATTTTGTTAAACGCCTCGATGACGGATTTACGCTAAGTAGCAACTGGCGTTACAATGCGCCAAATGAATTGTACTGGGATTTTCCGGTTATACAAGGTAATCAGCAGTCGATGCATTTTGCCTATTTATTTAATTGGGTCAAAAAACCATGGCTTACCCAAAAATGGAGTAGGGATATTATCGATCGTTTTTATGGTTATGGCGTATCCAATGCTTATTTAGGGGATGAAGATCAAGGACAAATGAGTTCCTGGTTTATTATGTCTGCTTTAGGTCTTTTTCAAACGGATGGGGGTACGCGAGTAAATCCGATCTATGAAATTGGGAGTCCGAGTTTTGAAGAGGTCACTATTGATCTGGGAGAACGCTATGGCAGAGGGAAAAATTTTACTATTAAGGCGAAAAATGTATCTCGAACTAATAAGTATGTGCAAAGTGCCGTATTGAATGGATCGCAACTTGATAATTTCTGGTTTCCTTCCGCGGAATTGTTGAAAGGCGGAGTACTCGAACTTCAAATGGGACCAGAGCCAAATAAGGGATGGGGTATTGGAGAAATGCCACCTTCAGACCATCCCGGAAATTAAGAAATGTTACAGATGAATTCTTAGTGAAATAGATAAATTAAAACCAAAACAAACAAAACTTTAGAAATTAAAACCTATGAAAATCAAATTCTTATTATTACTGGGCTTCTTGTCTTTAAGTGGTTTAGCCCAAAAGCATCATAACGTTGAAAATATTATATTAATCTCTGTGGATGGTTTTAGATGGCAGGAGGTATTTAAAGGAGCGGACTCACTGTTAATAGAGGACAAGAAATTTTGGACAGATAATAAAGTAGAAAGAAGGCAAAAGTTACTGCCATTTTTTTGGAATGAAATTGCTGCAAAGGGACAGTTATATGGTAACAGAGACCATGGTAATAAGGTAGATGTAAAAAACAAATACTGGTTTTCATATCCCGGAAGAAGTGAAACGCTGTGTGGGTATTACGACCCTAAGGTTAATTCGAACGATTACCCGAATAACCCCAATGAAAATGTTTTGGAGTTTTTTAATAGTCATAAAGCATACAAAGGGAAAGTAATCACATTTGCTTCCTGGAATGCCCTGGGTAGAATTTTAAATCGCGATCGTAATGGGATGTTGGTGAATTTACCAGAAGAGGATGTTTTAGGAGCCAATAGTTCAGAGGCACAACAACTTATTAATGAATTGCAGCATTTAATTCCAGATCATTATCCTGATTGCCGACCTGATGAATTAACTTATATAATGACGAAAGCGTATATCCAAAAGAACAAGCCAAAAGTGATTCATATTGATTTTTGTGATACCGATATCTATGGGCATAATGGTGAGTATAGTAAGTATTTAGATGCTGCACATCGTATTGATAAAATGATTGCCGATTTATGGAATACGCTTCAAAATGATCCGTTTTATAAAGATAAAACAGCTTTGTTAATTTTTCCGGATCATGGAAGAGGACTGGGTGATAAATGGACAGATCACGGTACCGGAGCACCACATAGTAATGAAACCTGGTTTGCGGCTTTAGGTCCCGGAATACCAACATTGGGAGAAGTATCTGAAGAAAATCAAATATATCAAGATCAGATTGCACAAACGGCTGCTCATATTTTAGGGATGACCTTTAAGGCCAATCACCCTGTTGGTGAACGTATAGAGGGGGTTTATTTATCTGCCAAGAAATAGTTGCTGAAGAGGCCTCTATAGATTAACTAACTAAGCTTGTTAGCGTGTAGGCTTAAAAACGGTAGCGTTTTGCAGAGTGCTAAATAGGGATATTATAGCAAAGAATGAAATTAATTTACCAAGTTATGATGAGGTATATAATACATAGACGAACAGGGTTTGCAATTAGTTTAATCGTACTATCCTTACTGGCTGTTAGCTGTGGCAAAAAGGAAAAAGTAACTGATTCTTTAGTACCATTGACGCACTATGTAGATCCGCAAATTGGATCGGTACATGGACGTTGGTTTTTTTATACTCCTGCGGCTCGTCCGTTCGGAATGGCTAAGTTAGCTCCGCATACGAATGCCTATGGGAGTGAAGGTGGTTGGGGTCCAACTGGATATGATGACCGTCATACTTCAATCGAAGGTTTCGGACACTTCCATGAATTTCAGATAGGAGGTTTGGTATTTATGCCCACCGTGGGCTTGATAAAAACCGTTCCGGGAACCTTAGATAATCCCGATGCAGGATACCGCTCTCGTTTTGATAAACGCACGGAAAATGCGGAAACCGGATATTATCATGTAGTATTGCAGGATTATGATGTGAAGGCCGAGATTACAGCCACAGAGAGAGTGGGGTACCATCGGTATACTTTTCCAAAAACTGATCAGGCTAACCTTATTATTGATATCGGACATAAACAAGGAGAAAGCAGCGATGTTACGGATGCGATGGCTCAGTTGGTGAATACGAATGAGGTTGAAGGGTATATTGAAACATATCCCGAATATGCAAAGTTTTGTGATCCGGGCAAAAGGGTGAAAATGTATTTTGTTGCCCGACTTAGTGAAACCCCTATAAGTGTGGGGGCTTTTAACGATAGTATTCAAAATCCTGACCTTACGAAAACAACTGGAACCGAAAATGGTTTATTCCTTACGTTTTCTATGGATGAAGGAGAACAGCTGGAGGTACAGACTGGATTAAGTTATACGTCTATCGCGAATGCACGAAATAATCTAAATGCAGAAGCCACAGGGAAGTCGTTTAATGATGTTCGTATGGAATCTCAGGAAGCATGGAATGAAAAGTTGAATCATATTGTTGTAGAAGGAGGAGCGGAAAATGATCGCATTAAGTTTTATACGGGTTTGTATCACGCCTTATTAGGTCGTGGATTGGCCAGTGATGTCAATGGAAACTATCCGATGGTGAATGGGAAAATCGGACAAATACCTCTCGCTCCCGATGGTACTCCGGAATACAATCATTACAATACCGATGGGATTTGGGGAGGATTTTGGAACCTTAGTCAGCTATGGGCTTTAGCATATCCTGATTACTTTAAAGAATACATACAATCAAATATCGATTTTTATAAAGACAGAGGCTGGTTGCATGACGGGGAGGCCGCAGGCGTTTATACCAATGGTGTACAAACAAATTTCCAAGGTTTGCTTATTGCTTCGGCTTATAATGTTGGCATTCGTGATTTTGATGTAAAAGCGGGATATGAAGCTGCTTTGAAAAATGAATTGGAGTATCACGGTCGAAATCTTGGTAATGGGAAATACGACCTTAGTTATTTTGTAAAGGATCGTTACGTACCTTATAAAGACACGATTATTTCTAATGGTTGGGTTTTTAATTTTGGTGCTTCACATACCTTAGAATATAGCTTTAGTTCTTATGCTGTGGCTCAGATGGCAAAGCAGTTACAAGACTCGTTAAATTATAGAAAACTTATAGATCAGGCAGCGTACTATAGAAATCTTTTCGATTCGGAAACAAAATTTATACGACCGAAGCTTGAGAATGGAAGTTTTATTGAAGATTTTGATCCCATGAGAGGGTGGGATGGCTTCCAGGAAGGAAATGCATTTCAGTTTACCTGGTATGTGCCACACGATGTAAAAGGACTTATGGATTTGGTCGGGAAAGAACGCTTTAATGAGCGTCTCGAAAAGATGTTTATCGATGCCCAAAAAAGTATGTTTGGAGGAGGATCGGAAGAGATTCATAGTTTTTCCGGGGTAGAAAAGTTATATAATCACGGAAATCAGCCGTGTTTACACAATCCATGGCTTTTTAATTATTCTGGAAAACCCTGGCTTACACAGAAGTGGGTACGAACGATCTGTAATGAATTTTATGGTACTGAACCCCTGCATGGTTATGGTGTTGGACAAGATGAGGATCAAGGACAATTGGGTGCCTGGTATGTAATGGCATCCATGGGCTTATTTGATGTTCAGGGTCATTCCAATGCAAACCCTACCTATCAGTTCGGAACTCCACTTTTCGATAAGATTCGCATCAAATTAGATAGCACTTATTATGAGGGAGATGAACTGATTATAGAAACACTTAATCAGGGGAGTGATAATTTATATATACAGTCAGCATCTTTTAATGGAGAAAACTTTAATTCGAACTGGATGCTCCATGAAAAGTTGATGAACGGAGGTAAACTCATTTTTACATTAGGAAACCAACCAAATAAAAGCTGGGGTACGGAATCGGTACCACCATCAATGTCAAATAAAAAAACTAGTAAATGAACATTATGAAAAAGATCATTTTAAGCAGTCTCTTAATTATCCTGACAGCATGTTCTTCAAATAAAGAAAACAAAGAATTGGCCGCTACGATTTTAGCAGATGAAGATTTTAAATCAGTAAAAGAACGAGCCCTGGAGGTGGTGAAAACCGGATTTAATGCCGGTGATGGTTATGGCGAAGTATGGATCAGAGATTACAATACTTTTATCGAACTGTCTGCGGAGGTATTTGATAAGGAAACATTAAAGGAAAACTTGTTAGTATTTTTTAGATTACAAGGGGAAGATGGAAATATAATTGATGGATTTATTCCTAAAGAAAAGGCGGTAGCCACTGAAGGTGGTTATAAGTACATTTATTCGGATCTGGAACCCAATTATTGCGGTCATAAGAATACCGTAGAAACGGATCATGAGAGTTCGCTGGTTCAAGCTGTCTATAAATATGTAATCAAGACCGGAGATCGTGAATTTATGAATGAGAAGGTGGGGGAGCTAACTGTTGCTGAGCGTATGGAAAAGTCCATGGAGTTTTTAATGAATGAACGATGGAGCGATAAATACGGATTGATTTATGGAGCGACGACAGCCGATTGGGGAGATGTTCAGCATTCACATCCCTGGGGAGTTTTCATTACGGATGATACACATTATTGTTTAGATATTTATGACAACGCCATGCTATTAATTGCTCTTGATAATATGATGGAGCTCATTCCTGCAACAAAAGCTAAGTGGGAACCGATTCGAAAGGATATCGCGAAGAATACTATGGAGGTTTTATGGGATGAAAAAAACCAGAAGTTTATCCCTCATGTATATTTGGAAGGATCGCCTTATCCTGATGATTTTAATGAAAATGAAATTTACTATCACGGGGGAACTGCGGTAGCGATCGAAGCAGGTTTGTTAAATAAAAAGCAAATAAAAACTTCCCTAAATAAAATGATTGCCAATGTAAAAGAATCCGGAGCAGGATCTATTGGCCTCACCATGTACCCACCATATCCTGAATGGGCTTTTGAAAATAAAGGAATGTATCCTTACGGATATCAAAATGGCGGTGATTGGACCTGGTTTGGTGGTAGAATGATTCAGCAGTTAATCAACTATGGTTTTATTAAAGAAGCTTATCAGCAAATGAAGCCGATGACGGAGCGCGTAGTAGTAAATGACGGATTTTACGAATGGTATACGGTTGATAATAAACCGGAAGGTTCCGGTACCTTCCGAGGGTCGGCCGGAGTTCTTTATATAGCTATTGAACAGTTTTATGACTGGGCCGAGCAAGTAGAAAATAAATAGATATTAATTGTACATAGTAAACCTTTAAGTATTTTTTTACACTGTTAAATTGTTTAGACATTTAAACAACTGACGTGTTTTAATTAACCGATGAACCAATTATGAGAACATTATTACTGATACTTAATCTTATATTATTTATATCCCCTGGTTTTGGGCAACCGTCAAAATCTCCTTTGGAATATGTTGATGTGTTTATGGGGACTTCAAATTCCAGGTGGATGCTGGGACCCTATGCAACCATGCCATTCGGAATGATACAATTGGGCCCGGACAATCAGGGAGACCAATGGATGGGCGGCTATGAATATGCCATCAATAGTGTGTCGGGTTTTAGCCATATTCATGCCTGGACCATGGCGGGTTTAAGAATGATGCCAACGACTGCAGACCTGGTATTAGAAGATCGACCGGTTGATGCTCCATATAAGGGAGCGAATGCAGGATATCATTCAAGGATACTTAAGGAAAGTGAAAAAGGATCGCCCGGGTATTATGAAGTTTATCTATACGATCATGATGTTAAAGCCGAAATGACCGTGACCACGCGTTGTGGATTCCAGAAATATACGTTTCCCAGGAAAAAAGAATCAAGGGTATTGGTCGACCTGCTATTACCGTCGGAATACGGGTTGCAAATTAATGATGCAAGAATCACCAAGGTTAGTAATACGGAGATTGAGGGTTATGCGGACTGTTCAAGTGCAGGCTGGAATAACTACAAACTTCACTTTGTATTACAGTTCAGTAAGCCATTCAAAAACATGAACGGATGGAATCAGGGAAAGGAGCAAGACGGTATCAAAGAAATATCCGGGAAAGACGACATTGGAGTGTATGTGGTTTATGAGACGGAAAAGGATGAAGAAATACTCGTGAAATCTGGTATTTCAATGGTGAGTATTGATCAGGCAAGATTGAATTTAAATACAGAAATTAATACACCTTTTGGATGGGATTTTAACGCCGTAAAGGAAAATGCCAAAATGCAATGGGAGCATATATTAAATCGAATTAAGGTGTCGGGTAGTAATGAGGTTGATAAGGTTAAGTTCTATACTAATTTGTATAGAGTTTATGCCGCCAAACAAACCTGGAATGATGTAAACGGACTGTATGTGGATCCTTGTGAAAATGTACAGCAATCACCTGATAGTGTTGCTATGTATGGAGGAGATGCTTTCTGGAATTCATTTTGGAACATTAATGGTTTACTCTCATTAATAACCCCGGATATCAGTAAAAATTGGGTGTTGACTCAACTTGAATTATTTGAAAAGACCGGTTGGACCGGTAAGGGGCCAACGGGATTAGAATATTCCGGAATCATGGAAGGTTCTCACGAAATGGCTTTAATGCTTAGCGCTTACCAGAAAGGAATTTACACAGAAGATCCTGATAAGCTGTACCAGGCCATGAAAAAGAATGTAACCGTGAGTGGTGGACGTTATGAGTGTGGTGGATATGTAGGAAACCCCGGTTTAGATCATTATATCAATCATGGATATATGCCTTCGGATAAAGGAGTTACGAATAAAACGCTTGACTATGCTTTTGATGATTGGTGTGTCGCACAAATGGCCAGGGCTATAGGTAATAAAAAAGACTACAGGAGTTTTATGAAGCGTTCGAAAAATTATAAAAACTCTTTTCATCCAACCTTAAAATTCGTAGTACCTAAAGACAGTAAGGGAAATTGGAAAGAAGATTTTAATCCTTTTGATAACTACAATTTCATAGAAGGAAATAGCTGGCAATATACCCTGTATGTACCGCACGATATACCAGGCGTGGTTGAATTAGTGGGTAAGGATCTGTTTAACACCAGACTGGAAGAAGGGTTTGAAAAATCAAAAGAACACAAATACGCGGCCCATGCGCTGGATCGTACCGGTGGAAGAAAATCGGAATATTATATCAACCATGGTAACCAGGTAAATATGCAGGCGGCATGGCTGTTTAACTATTCGGGTAAACCCTGGTTAACCCAAAAGTATACCCGTGATATCATGGAGACCTATTATGGTTCTACCCCATATCATGGTTGGGAAGGAGACGAAGATGAAGGGCAAATGGGAGCATGGTTTGTGATGAGTTCATTAGGATTGTTCGAAATGAATGGGGGTGGAGATAAAGAACCTATACTGGATTTGAGTAGTCCGTTGTTTGATAAAATGGTTGTTCAACTCGACAGTAACTACTACTCAGGGAAGGAGTTCGTTATTGAAGTTCGTAATAATTCTAAGGAAAACCTGTACATCCAATCGGCTCAATTTAATGGGAAACAATTAGAATCATGTCAATTAAAATTCAAAGATGTTGTTGGAGGAGGAACCTTAGAATTACATATGGGTAAAAACCCAAATAAAAGCTGGGGCAAGTTATAAAAACAGAATAAAAAAATGGTTGTGAAGGATATAAAATATGCCATTGGAGTAGATATCGGGGGGTCGCATATAGCTGCAGCCGTGGTGGATGTTCAACACCGGAAAATAATTCCTGAAACCAAGGTGCATTCAAAATTGGATTCACACGAAGATGCAGGTATTATTTTGAGGGTTTGGCTTGAATGTATTAAGCAAAGTATTAAAAAATCAGAAGGGTTGCCCATAGGTGGTGTGGGGATTTCAATACCGGGGCCTGCTGACTATGATAAAGGAATTGTTCATATTCAAGGAGTGGATAAATACGATAAGTTATTTGCCATTAATATGAGGCATTTTCTAACGAATGAATTGGCAGGTTTGCTGTTATATCCTGATAACGTCTTTTTTATTAATGACGCTGCCGGATTTTTATTGGGAGAGACCTGGTCTCAATATTTAACAGAAGAAAAAATTGCTGCGATTACACTAGGTACAGGAATCGGTTCTGGTTTTATGAAAGATGGATTGTTACTTTCTGACGACGATACGATCCCTGATCATGGAGAACTATTCAACCTTCCGTATCAAAGTAAAACGGTAGAAGATTGGATTTCCACACGATGGTTTTTGCACCGTTATAAGGAGCAATGCGGATATGAAGCAGCCAATGTAAAAGAAATAGCAGATCAAGCAGCTACGGACTCCAATACCCGAATGATCTTTGAGGAATTTGGATCCAATCTCGGTACTGTTTTAAGTCCGGTTTTAGCCAAGTTTGGAACTGACTTATTAATACTTGGGGGAAATATTTCTAAAAGTTATCCTCTTTTTAAAGCAACATTTGAGGAGGAGTTGGGGGAAGTAACCCCGAGAATACATTTTGCAAAAGAAACTGAAAATGCAGCTATACTGGGGGCTGTAAAAAATATATTAGCAATGAATGAAATGGATTTTAACAAAAGAAACACAGCGCAATTTTTAATGCCCGTTAACAGGGAAGAAAAGCAGCTAGAGGGCTACGATGTTTTTCCATCTTTTGAAATTAGTGAGGGTACAGTATCACAAGGTTTTGAAAGTTTAGCAAGGGAACTCTCATTCTATAAAAAAGTGTGTATTGATGGTTATGTTGGGGTAGACTGGGATTACTTAATGGGTGGTTTATCTGAAGCGCTCAGGCAATTAGGGGTTAAAAACATTACTTACTCGATCGATGCAGCCTATAAGGATGCTGATGTAATTGATGCCATGATAGCACCATTTTTGGGTGGAGATGATCCGGTCTTTGGAAGACTTTATGAAGGCGATCTGGAAGATTTCTTCCAAAGGGATAAGCTCGAGTCTTTGGTGGCTGATGACGATTGTTTATCGATTGTATATGGTTCCGGGGCTTCATTGTGTAACTGGGATGCTAAACTGGTTTATGTTGATATTCCAAAGAATGAGATACAATACCGTTCGCGGGCAGGATGGGTCCGGAATATAGGAGCACAAAAACCGATTTCGGCAAAGCCTCAGTATAAAAGAATGTTTTTCGTTGACTGGCCGGTATTAAACAGGCATAAACAAAATCTCTTAAGTGCTATTGACTTTGTGGTAGACGGTCAGTTTTTAAATGATATATCCTGGTGCGCCGGAAGTACTTTACGGGCGGCACTAGCCGAAATGTCTACACATGCATTCAGGGCACGTCCGTGGTTTGAACCTGGTGTGTGGGGAGGCGACTGGATCAAGAATAATATTGACGGACTTTCTGATGAGGTGGTGAATTACGCATGGTCTTTTGAACTTATTGTACCGGAGAATGGGATCGTGATCTCTAAAAAGGGTGTAAACCTCGAAGTGTCTTTTGACTTTTTGATGTACAATGATCATCAGGCAATATTAGGAGATGCTGCAAAGACTTTTGGAACCGACTTTCCTATCAGGTTTGACTTCTTAGATACGTTTAATGGAGAGAATCTTTCATTACAGTGTCACCCAAAGCCTAACTTTATCAGTGAGCAATTCGGAGAAAAGTTTACGCAAGATGAAACTTATTATATTCTGGATGCAGCAGATGATGCGAATGTGTACCTTGGATTTAAGGAGGGAGTAAATAAGGATGAATTTCACCAGGCCTTGGTTAAAAGTCAGCAAGAGGGTAAAGAAGTTGAGGTCGAAAAATATGTGCAAATACATCCTGCTAAAAAACACGATTTATTTTTAATTCCACATGGTACGATCCATTGTTCTGGTATCAATAACCTGGTTCTTGAGATAAGCAGTACTCCTTATATTTATACTTTTAAAATGTATGATTGGATGCGTTTAGACCTCAATGGTCAACCGAGACCACTAAATATAGAAAGGGGAATGGCCAATCTTAATTTCGACTGTCAGGGTGATGTGGTAGAAGAAGAATATATTTCCAAACAAACGGTTACAGCCGAAGGTAAAGGGTGGAAAGAGGTGCAATTAAGTACGCATCCACAACATTTCTATGAAGTGTATAGGATGGAATTTAATGATCAAATTCATGTTGAGGGTAACAATCAATGTCATATCTTGAGCCTGGTTGAAGGAAGTCAGGTAGAAGTAGTTACCGGAGATAGAAAAATGGTAGTGGCTTATGCCGAAACCTTTGTTATTCCATCCAATGCTGGTTCATACACCATTAATAACCTGGGGTCAAGTATTGCCAAGGTGGTGAAATCCTTTGTTAAACCTGAAGTTTGTAATTATGAATCTTAAGATTGTTTTTATTGCTTTTGCAGCGGCATTGGCCGGATTTCTATTCGGGTTTGATACGGCTGTAATTTCCGGAACGGTAGCATTGGTTAAAGCACAGTTTGATCTATCAGACGCGGGTATAGGTTGGTTTGTAAGCTCTGCCCTGGTAGGCGCTATTTCCGGAGTTGTTTTTTCCGGGTACCTGAGTGATAAGTACGGTAGGAAATTGATGCTTATCATTTCCGGACTACTATTCTTTATTTCTGCCATGGGATGTGCCATATCAGGTTCTTTTACTGAACTGGTGTTGTATCGATTATTGGGAGGTGTTGCTTTTGGGATAGCCTCTATGGTCTCCCCTTTATATATCAGTGAGATTTCGCCGGCACATGTACGTGGAAAGCTTGTTTCCGTTTATCAATTGGCTATTACGGCAGGGATTTTAATCGCATATTTTAGTAACTACTGGACCTCTGTTGTACACCAGGATAGTGGTATGGATGGTTTTGTTTTTGAATTTTTATACAAGGATGAGTACTGGCGTGGCATGTTTGCTAATGAAGTATTTCCGGTATTATTGTTCCTTGGGTGCTTATTGTTCATACCTCAGAGTCCGCGATGGCTGATGATTCATGGAAGTAAGGAAAAAGCTAAGCAAATTGCGGAGCGATATAAGATTGAATATGACCAGCCAGTACATAAAGAAGAAAAGGAGCAAATGAATTTCTTCCAGTTGATAAGAGGTGTTTATAAACGCCCGATGTATATCGCCATTTTTTTAATGATTTTTTCACAGATATGCGGAATCAATGCGATCATCTATTACGGTCCTACAATTTTAAATGAAGCTGGATTTACCTTAGGCGATGCCTTGGGAGGGCAGGTAACTATAGGTTTTGTGAATGTGCTATTTACTTTTGTGGCTATATATACAATCGATAAATGGGGACGTAAACCGCTTTTGAGGTTCGGAGCTTTGGGCGTGATCCTATCACTGTTAATGATTAGTTTGATGTTCTTTATAGGAGGTAGTTTTGACAGTTATGTTATTGTGGGTATTTTGTTATTTATTGCCTGTTATGCATTTTCTTTAGGGCCAGTACAGTTTGTAGTGGCTTCAGAAATATTTCCAACGAGTATTCGGGGGAGGGCCCTGACTATTAGCACACTTTTTCTTTGGGTTACAAATGCTATTGTAGGTCAGGTATTTCCAATGATATTGGCAGGATTTAATGCGCCATTAACGTTTTTACTCTTTGCTTTGGTTTGTATGCCCGGAATTTGGATCATAAAGAAATACATCCCTGAAACCAAGGGGAAATCTTTAGAGGAAATTGAAAGGTTCTGGAACGAAAAATTCTAAGTTACTGATCGAACGTTTATATTTATGCTTTGAATTCATCGGGCTATGTATGATAGCCATGTAACCCAATAAAATGAGAAAATTACATAGCATATTTACTTCAGTACTAACGGCTTTAATTTTTTGTTATACCACTACGGCACAACACAAAATATTTGTTGCTAATGGAGGAGATGATTCGAACAAGGGGACCATCTCCAAACCATTGAAAACATTAGATCGGGCTTTTCAGCAGGTACTTGAATTTCGTGAAAAGGGATATGCTGAAGTTATTGAAATTTTTATCCGGGAGGGGCGATATAATTTTCATCAAGCGATCAAACTAGATTCAAACTATTCTAATATTCGTATTTCGGCTTATAAGAATGAAGCGGTTAGCTTTTTCGGAGGAGTCTCCATTCCTGTCAATGCCATCAAAAGTGTAAAATTAGATGGGGTACCGGATACTGTATTGGCTATAAACCTTAAAGCTTATGGTCTGGACGACTACGGTAATATCAGGAGTGTAGGATTTGCAAGACCCTACGGGGCATCCTGGGCTGAGCTATTTGTCAACAAAAAACCGTTTCACCTTTCAAGGTGGCCTAATAAAGGGATGATTCCTATAGAAGAAGTGCTCGATAAGGGTTCTGTTCCCAGGAATGATGATTTTAGTAACCTAGGAGGTAAGTTTCGTTACGATTCTTTAAGAGTAGATGCATGGAAGTATGAAAGTGACCCATGGATCGCTGGATATTTTATGTGGGGATATGCGGATGATATGGTTTCGGTAAAAGAAATTAATGATACAGAGCGTACTATTACGACCAAGATCCCTACCCTTTATGGGTTTGGAGATCAAAAGCCCTGGCGTAAATGGTATGGGGTAAATATATTAAGGGAGTTAGATGCAAATGGGGAATATTACATTGATCGCTCTCGTGGTATGTTATATTTTAGAAGTAAAGAGGATGTTAAGCAAGTTGAAATTTCCGTTTTGGAGGACCCTTTTTTTCAAATCGAGGGAGTGAAAAATGTAGCCGTTAAGGGGATTACCTTCGAGTGCTCCAGGGGCTTGGGTATTGCTATGGATGCAACTGAAAATGTAACTATCGAAAATTGCGTGTTTAAGAACCTGGGGAGTCTTGGAATTACTGTTGGCCAGGGAATAACACCTTTTAAAAAGTATCGGCATGAAGGTACGGGAACGGCAACTTCCGGTCTAGTAGGGAGTCTGCAGCAGCATTTGTATGTAAACACTACTTTTAATCGTCTGGCAGGTACAAATAATATGATTAGGGGTTGTGTCTTTTACCAATTGGGAGCCGGTGGGGTATCTTTAGGTGGTGGAGACAGGTTAAGTTTAGCACCCGGAAATAACATAGTGGAAAACTGTGAGTTCTATGATTTAAACAGAATTGAGAAGTCTTACCGGCCGGCTGTTCACTTAACCGGTGTTGGAAATAAGGTACGTCATTGTGAAATGTACGACCTCCCGAGTATGGCTATTCTAATGCATGGAAATAATCATCTTATTGAATACAATTACATCCATGATGTTTGTCTTGAAGTAGAAGATCAAGGAGCTGTTTATTATGGAAGGGATCCCTCAGAGAGAGGAAGTGTGATTCGGTATAATTATTTTAAAGATATTCCTGATCATTATAATACTTGTGCGGTTTATCATGATGATGGGGCTTGTGGCCTGAAGGTTCAATCTAATGTTTTTTATAAAGCCGGAAAATGGAATGTATTAATCGGTGGCGGATCTGATAATGCCTACATCAATAATTTATTTGTGGATACTAAATTTGGGATTCATATAGATAATCGCCTGGAAAACTGGTCAAAAGGCTTATTAGATGAGGAAGGGTTATATTATAAAAGATTAATGGCCGTACATTATGACCAGCCTCCATATAGCGAGGCTTATCCGGAGCTTTCCAGGTATTTTGAAGATAAGCCATCAATTCCTAAACGGAACATTTTAAAGGATAACAGTTTTGTTAATATGGAAGAAAGCATACTCGATGGTAATAAAGAGTGGCTGGACATGGATGCATCGAATGAGCTCATGAATCAGGAGTCTGTTCCCATTGATACATTTGAACAAGAAGTTTTTAAACTGGCAAAATTGAAGGGAATAGCCATTGATTCCATCGGTTTATATAAGAATTAGGGGGAGTATCCTTCTTCATAAATAGAGCGGGGCGGGGTATTCAATTGGCTATGGTTATATGAACCAATAGGAACCGGGAAGTTTATAAGTAATGGTAAAAAGAAATATAGATTTCATATAGTGACTCAGGAAAGTTCTGCATACTCCAATCGGTTGATGATCTCTGGGTAATCTGATTGTTTATGGGCATTGATAACATCTCTGCTTACCGGGTAGGCATTTAATTCGATGGATCTGAATATTTTGAATTCTTCTTTTAAAGAGTCTTGACGATTCATCAGAATCATATAGTCTTTGTCCTCCGGTGCAACACACATAGGCATTCGTTTAGCGCCGTTGTGGATTTTTTCAAACAGCGGATCGGCGGTGGTAGTAATAACGGAACAGGTGAGTATCCCTCCTTGATGTGTATAGATTCCTAACAGTCCGAACATTTCGTGATTTGGTCTTTCGAAAAAGAAAGGGATGTTTTTACCTTGTGAGGGTTTGTGAGGTTCATAAAGTCCGTCTATGAGTATGAGGCATTTATTTTTTAACAGGGCTTCATCTTTCCAGCTGAAGTAGTTTTGAAAAAATTTATCATCACGGGTGTTAAGGGTTCCGCCAGTATATTTTTTCCAGTATGTTTCCAGGGAGTCTTTATAATGGGGAGGAGCAATACCCCAGGTAGCCAGTTGTATTATGTCAGGTTCTTCCTGTGTCATCACCATGACATTGGCATGAGAAAAACCATTAAGATGATAGTAAACAGGTACGTGTTCTGGATTAAGCACATTTTCGGCATCGAAGAGTTCTGATATTTTCTGAGGGTTCTTTTGGCGTTGCGAAATATGGTAGCACATAACCTTATGTTTTTCATAAAGTTATTAAGGAATTTTAATATTTGCAATCGTATTAATTTGTGAGTTATAACCTCGACTTAATAGCCTCAAACCCGGCCTTCATTTCTTGAGCCAGCTTATCGTAGGTATATTCAGGAACTTCAAAATTGGTGGTAATCTTACTCACTACCTGCCATACTTCTTGTATTTCGGAGGTAGGGCATTCAATGGGTGGATATTCTTTGTTTATAGAAATAAGCTGTGTATGCTCATTAGTAACGATCATTTTTTTAACGACTACGGTATCGGGGAGCACTACTACATATAGGTTATCGGGTTTAATATCGGAAAGTCTTTCGGTTGCCCGGGCAATCACCCATTCTCCCTGGTGTAATACGGGATGCATACTATCTCCCTTTACCTGAAAGGCTCTGTGCGTAGCATTGCGGTATTCAGGGAGTGGCAGATCGAAAGCAGGGAGGTTTTCATACCATTCTACATCCTGTAGATTATGTGCATAGCCGGCTGATGCCTTTACGGGCACCATCATTACATTTTCCTGTTCTTCACTGTTAAGGGTTACTACTTTGGGTAAGGTATTGTCAGATGGATGGAGGTATTTTTCATTGCTTTCACCAAAGAGCCAAAGCGGATTGATACGATATAATTGAAATAGTTTGGTGACGATTTCACCTGAAATCTTTGTTTTACCACGTTCTATATCGGCGGTAGTACCACTGATACCCAAACATTCGGCAAAAGTCTGTTGCGTTAATTTTTGCTCTTGTCTGATACTTTTGAAGCGAATACTTGCTATGGGTAAATCTTTGATCATAAAACAAATATAGCTCTTTCATGGAAATAATCCGTTTTTAACATGGATTATTTCCTAATAAATGGAAAAATTCCATAATTTTGGAAAAAATCCAATTTATTAATGAGTCGCACAATATTACATCTTGATCTGGATACTTTCTTTGTATCTGTTGAGCGTTTGCTTGATAGTAGGTTAAAGCAGCGACCAATACTTGTAGGTGGGGTAAGCGATCGAGGTGTAGTGGCGGCTTGCAGTTACGAAACCCGATCTTTCGGGGTACATAGTGGAATGCCAATGCGCATGGCTAAAGAATTGTGTCCTGAGGCAGTGATTATAAAGGGAAATGCAGGTGTGTACTCTAAGCATTCAGATGTGATTACTGATATAATTAAAGAAAAAGTTCCTTTGTTTGAGAAGGCGAGCATCGATGAATTTTATGCAGATCTTTCGGGGATGGACAAGTTTTTTGGCAGTTATAAGTATGCTTCGGAACTGCGGAGAACTATTACAAAGGAAACCGGACTGCCTATATCGTTTGGTTTGTCGGTTAATAAAGTAGTATCGAAAGTAGCAACCGGAGAGGCCAAGCCAAACAATCAGCTAAAAATAGATTATGGCTTTGAAAAACCGTTTTTAGCGCCTTTGTCAATTAAGAAAATCCCCATGATAGGAGACAAGACTTATTTGACCTTGCGCAATCTTGGAATTAAACAAGTACAAACCCTTCAGGAGATGCCTAAAGAAATGCTTTATACGGTTTTGGGTAAAAACGGACTTACAATCTGGGATAGAGCCAGTGGGGTGGATACAACCCCGGTTATACCGTTTTGTGAACGAAAATCGATTTCTACTGAACGTACTTTTGATCGTGATACGACTGATGTACAGAAGCTTAGAACATTACTGATCGCTATGACAGAGAATTTAGCCTATCAGTTGCGAAGAGGCGAAAAACTAACCGCCTGTGTAGCCGTTAAATTAAGATACTCTGATTTTCAAACGGTATCGAAACAGCTTAAAATACCTTATACCAGTGCTGACCATATTTTAATAGAGAAGGTGCTCGGACTCTTTAAACAACTCTATAACCGTAGAATGCTGGTACGACTTATAGGGATAAGGTTTAGTCATTTGGTACATGGTAATTACCAGATTAATCTGTTTGAAGATTCTGAAGAAGCTATTAATCTCTATCAGGCACTGGATAAAATCAGGCAACGGTATGGAGATAAGAGTGTATTGAGAGCAGCGGGTATGGGTGCCAGGACTATTGGTAGAATGCATAACCCTTTTAACGGACAGCCACCAACCATATTAGCACATAGAAAACAATAATGTATTTAAATTGTCATTCATATTATAGTTTGCGTTTTGGTACCTTTTCAGAAGTAGAGCTTTTGGAACTGGCCAGAGAAAACCATGTAACTCAATTAGCGCTTACCGATATCAATAATACTTCGGCCTGCCTGAATTTTATTCGTAAAGCGGAATCGTATGGTATAAAGCCGCTTGTAGGTGTTGACTTTAGAAATGGAGTAGATCAGCAGTTTGTGGGTATAGCACGTAACAATCATGGGTTTAAACAGCTTAATGATTTGCTTTCGGCACATTTACATACAGAAAAGCTAATCCCGCAACAGGCACCTGAATTGTCAGACGTGTTTATCGTCTATCCTTTTGAAAAAGTATTGTTGAATGAAATGGATACTTTTAAGCCTTATGAGTATATCGGTATTTCGGTAAAAGACCTTAGAAAATTACCATTCTCTAAATACATTACCTATAAAGACAGATTGGTAGTACAGCAACCTGTTACCTTCAGAAATAAAAGAGATTATAATGCCCACCGCTTGTTACGTGCTATAGATAATAATACATTACTGAGTAAGCTTCAGGCTGAGGAACAGGCTAATGAAGATGAAAAGATGTACCCGGTAGAAAACCTTTATCAGGCGTTTAAAGAATACCCTTTTATTTTAGAAAATACAGACCAACTTTTAAAACAGTGCAGTATTAATTTTGATTTTTCTGCCGGTAAGCAAAGTCAGAATCAACAAACATATACCGGAAGTAAAGAAGAGGATTACCTGCTTTTGGAAAAGCTTTGTTTGGCGCAGATGGATTATCGATATCCTGACGAGCAGGATGCTGCTATTGAACGAATGCGGAAAGAACTGGAGTTGATTCGTAAAATGGAGTATGTATCGTATTTTTTAATTAATTACGATATCATTAGTTATGCGAGATCGAAAGGATACTTCCATGTAGGTCGCGGTAGTGGAGCCAATAGTATAGTAGCATATTTACTGGGAATAACAGATGTAGATCCATTGGAGCTCGATCTGTACTTTGAACGATTTATGAATTTGTTTCGAAGTACCCCGCCTGATTTTGATATTGATTTTTCGTGGCGGGATCGCGAAGATGTTACCCGATATATTTTTGATCGCTTTCCGAATGTGGCTCTTATGGGGACCTATGTTACTTTTAAATACAAAGGGGTGGTTAGAGAACTGGGTAAAGTGTTTGGCTTGCCTAAAGAAGATATAGATCGTTTGAGCGATGGACAATTTAAATTAAATGAGCTCGATGAGTTATCGGAACTGGTATTGCGTTATGGTACGCTTATAGAAGGAATGCCTAACTACATAAGCGTGCATTCGAGTGGAATACTAATAAGTGAATATTCGCTACAGCACTTTTGCGCTACATTTTTACCTCCAAAAGGTTTCGCTACCGTACAAATAGACATGCATATAGCTGAAGATGTGGGCTTGTATAAATACGATGTGTTGGGGCAGCGGGGATTGGCGAAAATAAAGGAGACGTTACAGATCATTGCATATAACCAGCCTGACAATAACACTTTTGACATCCATAATGTAAAGCAGTTTAAAACCGATGTTAAGGTAAATACGATGTTGAGCAGGGGACAATGTATGGGGTGTTTTTATGTCGAATCGCCGGCAATGCGAATGCTTATTAGTAAACTTAAGGTCGATAATTACCTGGGGCTGGTAGCGGCAAGCTCTATTATAAGACCGGGAGTATCGCAAAGTGGTATGATGCGTGAGTATATTCTACGTCATCATAAGCCGGAGCGTATTAAGCAAGCACATCCGGTACTACTGCAAATTATGCCGGATACTTATGGAGTAATGGTATATCAGGAGGATGTTATAAAGGTCGCTCACCATTTTGCAGGTTTAAGCCTTGGGGAAGCTGATGTGTTGAGAAGGGGAATGAGCGGAAAGTATCGCTCGAGGGATGAATTTAAAGCTGTTGAAGAAAAGTTTATAGATAATTGCCGAAAGCGGGGGTATGATGATAAGGTGACCAAAGAGGTCTGGAAGCAAATAGAAAGTTTTGCAGGTTATGCTTTCGCAAAGGGGCATTCTGCCTCCTATGCTGTAGAGAGTTATCAGAGCTTATTTTTAAGGGCTTACTACCCACTGGAGTATATGGTTGCCGTACTTAATAATGGAGGTGGATTTTATCGCCCTGAAATTTATATTCATGAGGCTCGGATGTTGGGTGCGATCGTACATGCTCCTTGCATTAATAGAAGCAGTATGGAAAATAAAATATACGGGAAACATATTTATTTAGGGTTTGGTTATTTGAAGGATTTAGAGCAACGGAGTTGTATACGTATTTTAAAAGAACGTACACATGGAGCTTTTACGTCTTTAGAGGATTTTATAGAACGGGTTACTATTAGTATTGATCAATTAAGTATTTTAATTCGCATAGGCGCTTTTCGATTTACCGGAGTTGACAAGTATGAACTACTCTGGAAGGCTCATTTTAGCCTGGGACATATACAACGGTTTGAAGACCAGTACCAGCTGTTTAAGGTGCGTCAAAATAATTATGAAGTTCCTGTATTACAAACCACAAAGCTGGAGGAAGCTTTTGAACAGATAGAACTTTTAGGTTTTACATTGTGCAGTCCGTTTGACCTACTGCTGGAGGAGCCAAAGAATAATAGAATTACCAACGATTTTCAGCAGTATTTAAATAAGCATATCGATATATACGGATACCTGGTAACGACAAAGCGCAGTACTACCCAGAACGGGAATCAGATGTACTTTGCCACCTTTATAGATCAGATAGGAGAAGTGTTTGATGTGGTGCTATTTCCTCAGATTGCTGCTAAAAATAAATTTAGGGGGAAAGGGATATATCGTATTTATGGTAAAGTGGTTAGTGAGTTTGGTTATTTGAGTTTAGAAGTAGTTAAAATGAAAAAAGAAGATTATATTCAAGATCCTCGTTTTCAGTAAAAAGAAATTTTAATGTACGCAATTATAGATGTAGAAACAACGGGTTTTGGGGGAGAAAATAACCGCATAACAGAAATAGCGGTGGTAATTCATAATGGAACTACATTAGTAGATGAGTACCATACCCTGGTAAACCCGGAAATGCCTATTTCAAGAAATGTAATAGGTCTTACCGGCATAGACGACGGAATGGTACATGATGCCCCAAAATTTTCAGAGATAGCAGAAAAAATAGAGCAACTTACAGCGAATAAAATATTTGTAGCTCATAATGTGAATTTTGACTATAATGTAATCAGGAATGAATTTAAGAGACTTGGAATTGACTATAAAAGGAAACGCCTATGTACTGTGCGCCTCTCCCGACAAATATTTCCGGGGTTACGCTCGTATAGCCTGGGGAATTTATGCCGTAATTTAGAAATTCCTATTCAACAGAGACACCGGGCTAAGGGAGATACAGATGCTACCGTGATTTTATTACAAAAACTGCTTAAAAATGATCAGGATGGTACCGTGGCACAGCATCTCAATCAACGTTCCAGAGAGGTTACCTTACCACCCCTTTTACCTAAAACTATTTTTGAAGAATTACCCGAAACCTCAGGCGTATACTATTTTTTGAATGATACAGGTAAAATTATATATGTGGGAAAGGCAGTCAATATTAAGAAAAGAGTATTGAGTCATTTTTATGATAAAAAAGCCAAGGAGTTAGCCTTGAGCAAGGAAACTGCCCATATAGAGTTTGAAGAAACAGGAAGCGAACTGTTAGCACTCATAGTAGAGTCCGTTAAGATTAAACACCATTTTCCAAAATATAACCGGGCTCAAAAACGCAGGAGTAAAGGATATGGAGTTTTTAGTTATACCGACAGGAAGGGTATTATACACCTGGCTTATAACCACCTGAAACTAGTTAAGCAGCCAATAAAGGTATTTTATTCCACAAGAGAGTGTGTAGCTTTTATGGAACAGCTTTGTGAAGCCTATAACCTTTGTCCTAAGTATACCCAGTTGCAAAGTAATGTTAAGCATTGTTCTCATTATAAGTTGAACGAGTGTAAAGGTATTTGCAGGGAAGAGGAAGTTATCGATGAGTATAACAATAGGGTACAACAAGCGATAGCAGGAACAAAAACGAAAAGTACCGATTTCTTACTGATTGAAAAGGGGAGAACACCAAAGGAAAAGGCCGTTATATTAATAGAAGATGAACACTATAGAGGGCATGGGTTTATACCTAATGACCAATGCTTAACTACCATAAATGATCTTGAAGCCTGGATTGAGCTGCAACCAAATAATCGGGAGATTGACCACTTTATAAAAGCTTATATGGATAAGGTAACGAACAAGGTTGAAATTGTTCAGTTGCCTTCGTAGCTATTGAAGTTTTGGTTAAGGACAGGTGCGATACTAAATGAACCGTATGAAGAATATCTACAGTGCTTTGCTTGGTAAAGGCAAATTATTAGGATTTGCCTAATGTTTTACAGCGTTCGATGTGATCTATCAATAGGGTGTTTCCCGGATTGAGCTTCAATGCCTTTTTATAAGCGATAATGGCTTCCTCATACCGTTCTAATTTTTCCAGATTTTGACCATTGATCTCAAAGACTTCCCAGTCATCAGGTAATTCCATTACCATAATATTACTTAACTGATGACTAATGGCATATTTACCTTTTCCAAAGAAGAACCGTTCGAGCCAGTAAATATTAAGGATGTTTCCAGGGTATTCTTCAGCCTTAAGTTGTTTATATGTAGCGACTAAATTCTTTGGGTTTCCTTGGTCTATAATATCTGCCAGTTCATAGGCAATGGTTCTTTCCGGGTGGTTTAACTGAAAATCAGGATAGAGGAGTTTTAGACCAATATCATCAACTAAATTCCCAGAGTTTGTTAGTATCACTACACCAAACTTTGTTTCTTTATTAAAGCCCAGAAAAGATCGGTAACCTCCGGTGCCACCATTATGAAATAAAATTTGAGTATGCTGCTCCGGGTTAAATACAAACCATCCGTCTTTGTAAAAAAGACGATCTTTCCCCAAATCTGTAATTCCAGTAGGAATGAGTTTGTTTATACTATTCGGGGTAAATAAAGAATTAAACTTTTGCTGATATTTTAAATAGTGAATGAGGTCTCTGGTACAGCTTATCAGTCCACCGGCATATCTGCTAGGACCTGTAAAGTTCCAATAACTATTTTGAGTACCCATATTGGTTGGTTGAGCAATAATGTTAATTATAGCTGACTGATGATTAAGATAGGTATTGGTCATGTCTGCTTTTAACAGTAGTCCGCCCATGAGATCTTCAAATGTTCTGTTGGTAGATTTTTCTACGATTTTTCCCAAAATGCCATAACCCAGGTTCGAGTATCTCCAAACCTTTAAAGTATCTGCTTTTAAGCTTTGTAATTCAATGTTTAATAAGCTGTCTGAATACCCATTAAACGGATCAGACCAATCTTCAGGAGTGAATTGTGCCGACAAGCGGGGTATTCCGGCAATGTGATTTTGCAAGTCCGAAAGTTCGATTCGATCTAAATTTGAATTGTCAAGATCTGGAAAAAAATCTTTAATCGAAACACTCATAGATTCCTTTAAAGAAAGCTGAGCAAGGGTAGCCGTAAACGTTTTTGTGATAGATCCTATTTCATAAAGGGTTAAGCTGTCTGTTTTTACGTTTATCACTCCTTCTTCTATGCTAAATGAATGATATTTAGTATCTCCATTAGGTAATAGAATACCGATGGATATGCTCGGATTAATTTCGAGTTTAATCCTCCTTTCTATTTCCTGATATACATCACTGGGTAAATCTTGTGCGGATAAAAAATTTGAAATTGTACAAATAAAAAAGTAAAATAAAAATTGTGTTTTCATTTGGGGAATTTACGTATTAATATCCTGTCGTTACTTATGATTTTTATGGATGTTTACTTTGTTCAAAAGACTATCAGTGTAATCAATGGTAGGGTTTGATCCGTTTTCAGCTTTTAAAATTATTCTGCCGTCTTTTTTTGCATCACTAATTTTAGCAATGCTTAAATCTTTATCGGTTTCATGCCATAATACGATTCTATCCCGGATTCCTTGCTTGTCTTGTAAGTCTGCATTGATGGTCATAAATGCAATTTGAGGTGCAGCATAAAGATAGATGGCCTCACCACCATGAGCTCCTCCGTAATCCATGCCCAGTCCGATACTGTTATCGCTGTCGCTGAATCCATACCCGGAACGTTCTTCACCTTTAGGGTCATTAAAAAACAGCGACCAACCTTCATTATTTGTTCTGTTGTAATAGTTACCACCCAGAAATAGTTTTCCATGCGGTCCTAAATGAATACGGTCCATTCCTTTATCATCTAAAAAGACCATTCCGTTTAAGGTGTCTTTTCGTACTCTGACTTCATTGGTAACTGGAAAACCGATTGCCATTCTTGGATTTCCTTCATTATCATGAATAACAATGCCTTTGGAATGTATAATTTCGTTCGATTTTAATTCTTGATTTCTTGGATTAAGGTAGACCCAAATGATGGCAACAATCAACAGAAGAATGATAAGGGTTTGTATCTTTTGAACTTTTTTTAATGAATTAATTTGTTGTTCCATAGTTCTATTTTTTAAACACAATATTCAGGTAAAGGCTTTTATAAGCTCCATTGAATGACTTTATTCGAAAATTTTTTCAAAAGCATGATATACGGCTTCATGTAAAGCATCTCCATGGGTTTTATCTGCTAAAAATTCAAAATACACCTTGGTGTTTTTTCCTCGCTCCGCTTTTATTTTCTCATAAAGAGTTTTGGCCGTACGTTCCATAACATCACCTTCCTTACCGACGGCAACATATATTGAATTCCCTGTTTTTACCTCAGAGGGTTTATAGTCGAGAAGTCTTTCGTTGTCCCACCAAAGACTCGGACTTATAATAATATAATTACTAAAAAGCTCCGGCTCTTTAAATAATATTTCCGTAGCGAGAAGTCCACCAAGGGATTGCCCGATAAGTGTTTTGTTGTTTTCAGTGCGAAAATTAGCGTCTATAAAAGGCTGTAGTTCTTTCTTGATAAAATTGATAAAGTGAGCAGACTTCCCGGAGGTTGGAAATTCTTTTCTATCAATCTCCAGAGTAGATGGATAAGTAAAATCTCTTTTGCGATCTACATTACCAATGCCAACAACAATAGATTCCGGAACCATTTCTATCCAGGAAAAAGAACCAAATTGAACAATACCGGCGATATGGATAAAGTCTTCGTCCTTGGAACCGTCGAGTAAATAAATAACAGGATATTTTTTTGATTGGTTCTCTTTATAGCTTGACGGCAAATAGATGTTTAAGGTTCGGGACTCATGTAATAGTTCCGATTCAATTTCTAAGGTCTTCCCGATAGAGAATTCTTCTTCACTAAGTTGTTTTGGAATGGATTGGCTGAATGCAAGTGCTGCTGTAAAGAGCAGGATAAAACTTAAAATTTTATTTTTCATTAGCTTAAATATGAGTAAGTAGTTAGATGAAAAAATTTATTGAAATTTAATCAACCTTATAGTTATTTAATGTTTTTCGAATTTATAAATTCTGGGGTCACCATCAAAAGCGTCATTATTCGTAAGTCTCTTGGTGTTTTTATTTTTCAGGTGGTAAAGGTAGAGTTCCCAATTACCATCTTTATTACCACCGTAGTAAATACGTTCTCCATCAGAACTCCATCGGGCAATTAATTCGGTACCTTCACTATTGGTAATATTGGTTAACACCCCGGTTTTAAGGTTCTTTATAAAAATATCCTGGTTACCGGGATGATCTTTATCAGAGCTAAAGACCAGGTATTGTTGATCGGGTGATAAATCACCACGTTCGTCATTGGACTCATAGTTCGTTAAACGTGTAAGGGAATTGGTCTTAAGTTGAATACTATAAATATCATTGTTTCCTGATTGATCATTGGTGAAAATGATCTGCTCTCCATTAAAATTCCAACTTGGATAACGGGAGTTTCCTGGAACATCTTTGGTAAGATTAACGGTTGTTTGGGTTTCGGAATCAAAAATAAAGATGTCAGACCGACATTGATAAAGTTGTTGCCTGCCATTTGAAGCATACAAAATGTTTTTATCGTCTAGCGTACAATTTTCAGGTTGTTCTAAAGAAGTTTCTTTTTGAGTTGAAATCTTAATTTTGTGTCTGGTTATGTTATCGCCTACTTGCCTTAAAAATGATACTTCATTGTTGTTTATCCAGGTGCCAGCCCATTCTTCAGATGAAGAATTGGTGATTTGTTTTAGGGTTTGGTTTTCGACATGCATGACATAAATATCGGAGTTGCCCGACCTGCTTGATGAAAACAACAAGTATTTCTCCTGTGCTTTGCAATTCAATAGTGATAACACCATTACCATAACTAACAATTGTTTGTTCATTTTGTGATAGGTTGTTTTAAGGAGTAACCAAGATTAAATTCGCAATGCTAATTTTACTGGATGTTCGCATTGTAAATTGCCAGGGTATCTCGTGATAAAAAGCTCATTTCTATAAAATTATAAGAAAGTGTTGATTATCAAAAGGGAAGGAGGATGTAATTCCAATAAATAATGATTAGTAACTTGTTTTTAATAGATCAGAGATAATAGGATCTACCCTTAATTTTGATGAAAACAAATAGGAATATGATATAAGGGTGCGGAAGTTCTGCCTGTTGTTTGAGGTGTCCGAAAAACAGACTTTTATGGAAGCTATCTAAAAGTCTCAGGTCTCCTTTTAATACTACAGAGACCTGAAACCTTAAAATATTATTTATTTAGTAAACAATGTTTCCTTTATAAATCAATGACTGTACAGGCGACATTCGAGAAACTACCTCTGCAGAGCAACTGGCATCAACTAAAATAACATTTGCTTCATCTCCTGCTTTAGGCCACTGTTGCGCTCCGTTGTCATCCAGTGGAATTGGACCTGCGGTAGCTAATTTTAACATTCTTGATAGCCCAAATTCGGATACCTGACCGTATAACTGAGCAGCTATATTTGCCTTGTAGAGTACACTTCCAGTACCGAACGTGTTCCAGTGGTCTACAATACTATCATTACCAGTCATGACTTCAACTCCGTATTTTGTTAAAGTCGGAATAGGCATGATAAGCCATCCAAATGGAATCGTAGAGACAATACCTATCTGTGCGGCTGCCAGTTTTTCTGCGACCTCCTGTTGTTTTGATTTATCTAATTTTCCTAAAACAAAGCAGTGGCTTAGGTAAGTTTTACCTTTAAGGTTCGGGTTCTCATTTACCTTGTCAATCAGATATTCTACCGTTTTTAATCCAGATTCACCTGTTTCATGTAAGTGGATGTCGATCCCTTTGTTATGATCCAAAGCTAATTGTACCGTAAAATCTACTGTTTTTTCAATTGCTCCATCAATACTGTAAGGATCGAGGCCACCAATAAAATCAATATCGGTCTGTGCAGCATCTTTCATAAATGGGACCGTATCAGTATAATAAACACCATGTTGTGGAAATGCTACCAGTTCGGCTCCGAATCCTTCTTCTTTATGGGCTAAAGCCTTTTGAAGGTTTTTAAGAGATTGTAACCTGGAGGTAGGCTCTATATTCACATGACTCCTTGCAAATGCACTCCCTTTCGATTGTAATAACGCTATAATTTTTTCGGCCTTATAGGTAGAGTCTTTGAGCATTTCTGGTAACATTTGCTGTTCTAATGCGATCATTCCTTTAACACCACCTTTTCTTCTGACTGCCTGCCATTTATCACCATAATAAGTTTTATCAAGATGAATATGCATGTCTTTAAAAGAAGGAAGCATGAGCATGCCTTTAGCATCGATGCTATCAGCATCTGATTTATTGGCGCCAACACTTTCAATTTTTCCATTAGCAATTACTACTGAGAATAAATCAGTTTTGGTGGCAATAACATCTCCATCTTCGTAAACGAACCCGGTCTCTAACCGTACATTCTTAAGGGTATAACGACTGGTAGTCTTGGGGTTTTTAAGTACGCCACTTTCAACTTTAGATTGTCCTTTTACCAATGCCGGGGTCAGGGATAATCCTGCCAGACCTAATGCTGAGTTTCTAAGAAAATCTTTCCTTGATATATTGGCATTTTTCATAATTCTATTTTTTCTTTGATGGGGGTAAAGGTACGTTACACCCTTACGTATTTAGGTGTAATATTTAGATGGTCAATTGTAAAATTTATAAATTTTCGCGAAATCTACTCGGGGTTATTCCAGTTTGACTTTTAAAGAAGTTTGAAAAATATGCATGATCTGTAAATCCTAGTCTGAAAGCTATCTCTTTAATAGAAAGTGTAGTACTTTGTAATAACCTTTTGGCCTCGGTAATTACGCGTTGCTGAATGAGTGTTGTAGCGGATACTTTTAAATGCTTTTTACAAAGAATGTTTAAATAATTAGCGGAAACGTTTAGCTTTTCTGCATAGAATGCTACAAATTTATGTTCTTTAAAAAATTCATCAATAAGCAAATTGAATTTGGCAAGTCGCGGATTGGTTTGGTAAACTTTAAATTCTGTAAAAGTGTATTCAGCTTCTCTACTAACTATAGCTGCGATTACTGCTGCACGTGCACTAATTAGCTGTACCAAAGACTGAGGTTGCTTCAACTCGTTTTTAATGGCGATAAATTCATACCGTAATAGCTTAAATGCCTGTTCACTTAATTGTATCACCGGATGATTCTGATAGTTTGTAAATGAGAACCTGAAATATGGTGAGAAATGTTCAAAGAATGATTTCTCTACCATTAATTGATAGGCAATCGTTTCCTTTTGAATTTCCCATTTATGCATTTGTCCTGGAAACAATACGTGAATTTCATGATCACCTATAGGATAATCCAGCGAATCGATGTTATGTATTCCATTCCCTTGATCGAAAAGAATAATAATAAAGAAATCGTGCTTGTGAGGCTTGTCAATTGATCTCGCCCCATGAAGCTCGTTAAATATTATTTCCTCACGTCCGGCAATTTGCCCTTTACGGAATCCTTCGATACTGATTAAAGGTGCATCATCTCTTTTCTTCATAGGCATTCAATCTATTTTACCACCGTAAAAAACGGAGATGTAATATAGTCATTAAATGTATTATGATTAAAGTTGATTTGTGAAATTTATAATTCAGGCCGTCTGATAAAAACTTTTGTAGTTTGCCAGATGATGTTAGTTGTATTATCTAAGGAGTAGTTGAAAACATCGGTAGGAGATAGAGAAATTATATGCTTTTTAATATGACAATTATCATAAGATCCCTCATGCCAAAACTTCAAATTTGATTTTCAAAAAGAAAGAAATAAATAGAAGGATAAAAAATGCATGATTTTCATATCCCGGTTATGGGATTGGCTTATACAATTGATAGCCCCGTGAGAGTAGCTAATTATGGTATAGATTCGGTTGTTTCCATTATTGATGATGAATTAATGGAATCCATGAGGGCTTATTATAGCAAAAGATTTAAGCTTCCTTATCAGGCCATTACAAAGAAAATGACAGATTACAGAGCGCGAAGGATTTCTGTTTATCTGAATTTACTAGATAGTATCGTAAAGAAGAAGTTTGAAATCTTTAAACAAGAATTGCTTCAGGATCGCACTTCACTAGAGAAGTATTTGAAAATGATAGCACCCAAGGCTGAAATACGCCTTGATATTAAAAAGTGGTTAAATCAGGGAAATAATCTTGAAAATGAACTTAAAAGTATCTTTGATAAATGGTTATGCCCTGGTAAAATTGATGTCAATATAATGACCAAGGTCGACAGAGAAAATTATGTCGGTAATAAAAAGTTAGGGGTTGAGTTTAATGATGCCCATGCAGCATTGAGAGGTTTTGCCACCAGTAGTTTGGAATCTTCTGTGGTTTTTTCGGCTGGGATGAATCCAAGACTTTACAGCTATCTTGCTACTTTTAGTGATTTCTATCCGGATAAAAATGGTTATTTAAAAAAGAAAATAATTCTAAAAGTAAGTGATTATAGATCAGCTTTAATTCAAGGTCAATTTCTGGCTAAAAAAGGACTGTGGGTGTCTGAATTCAGAATAGAATCAGGATTGAATTGCGGAGGCCATGCCTTTGCCAGTGATGGAAATTTGTTAGGACCTGTATTAGAGGAATTCAAACAAAGAAAAGTCGAACTTCAAAATCAGCTGCACGAGAGTCTGATTAAAACACTGGAAATGGATGGGAAGTTTGTGCCTGAAGCCCCTATGAACTTAAAAATTAGTGTCCAGGGAGGCGTGGGAACTTCAGAGGAACATCAGTTTTTAACAGATTATTTTAAGGTCGATTCTGTAGGGTGGGGTTCTCCTTTTTTACTGGTTCCGGAAGCCACACTGGTTGATACAGAAACAAGAGAATTGTTGATGAAAGCTAAAGAGGAAGAATTATACCTCAGTAATATATCGCCACTTGGAGTTCCATTTAATACAGTGAGAAATACAACAAATGAGCATCTTAAACAGAAAAGAATAGAAAATAGTAAAGCTGGTAGCTCGTGCCCAAAAAAGCACCTTGCCTTAAACTATGAATATGCAAATAAGGGACAATGCACAGCGTCCCGAAAATTTCAACAGCGTAAACTCAATGAGTTATTGTCCGAAAACCTCAATCCGGAAGAAATAGCCAATAAAAAAAGAGCGATTACCGAAAAATCTTGTTTGTGTGTGGGATTGGCAAATCCTGCATACATCGATTGTGAAATCCCGGTAAAGCAGGAAGCTCAGGGTGTCGTTGTATGTCCAGGTCCCAATATGGCTTATTTTAACAAAGAGGTGAGCTTATTGGATATGATTGGACATATTTATGGAAAGCATGATTTATTAAAAAACGTTAATCGTCCAAATATGTTTGTGAAAGAATTGATGCTTAATTTTAATTATTTCGAAAAGGAGTTAAAAAAGAATGTAAATGGTCAATCTGTCTTAAACCAAAAGAAAATGAGACTGTTTAAAGTAAATCTGTTAAAAGGAATTGAGTACTACCAATCATTATTTAATGCTAAGAAAGTTTTTGATAATAGCGAAGGGAATAACTGGATGAAGGAGTTAAATGAGATTAAATTTAAGTTAGAGGAAACTTCACTATAACAAAGTCTTGTTAATCATAATATTGAATTTGAAAACTGCTGCTGAAACCTAATAAGTAGTAGTAGTTAAGTGAAAAATAAAAAAGGGAGTATCGAAAATGGCTTCCTTTTTTAATGTTAATTAAGTTCTTAAAGCATATTCTTTCAACAGAGAAAGAGCGACAAGGATTCATTGCTTAATTATTTCATAAACGATCGGGTACTTATTTTTTTAAATTTTTTATTTAGGTCATTAATATGTTCTCTATGCGCAACTAATCGGGATAAAGAGGTTTCGAAAGTTCTGGTTTGATTTAAATTGGGGAATGATAGCGTGCCTTTGGCAATGCAATATGTGAGCATTACATTAAAATAGTTAAAGATCAATATGATTTTCTGAATGTTATCGGTCTCAATGGTATTGAACCCTATTCGTCTTCCTGTGCGTTCATTAATTATATAGCTCGTTCCTCTTATTTTGAGGTCCTTTTCTTTGAACTCATCATAACGATCGATCAAATCTAAAATTCCTTCGAGATATTGATGTATGATATAATTGGTTCTTTGCCTTCCGCTCATGTTATTGTCTATGACAAAAACATAATCAAATAAGGTGCCTCCATGTATTTTTATAACTCCAGAGGTGGGTTTCTCCGAAAGAAAAAGATTTGAGTGGTAAGTCAATTTTCCATTTTCTTTAAGGGAAGGAACATCAAAAAAAGGAGCAATTATGGTTAGAACCATTGGAAACGTGAATAAACCAATTAAATAGATACCCGTTGCCCATGAAAGGTAGCACAAGATCATAATGACCGTAAGTGCACCAAGAGCAATGAATAATTGAATTTGATT
Source organism: Zhouia amylolytica (assembly GCF_900116365.1). Classification (GTDB taxonomy): domain Bacteria; phylum Bacteroidota; class Bacteroidia; order Flavobacteriales; family Flavobacteriaceae; genus Zhouia; species Zhouia amylolytica. The sequence goes on from NZ_FPAG01000005.1 coordinate 229,464, forward strand.
TTGTTTGTTTTTTGACTTTGAATAAAATCGGTGTTCCAAAATATAAATAAATCTATGAGTGGTACTTATTAATTGCCTTATTGATTATCGGGTATTTTACACTATAAGAGCTTCAAAATTATAAAGAAAAATAACGAATTGCCTAATGTTATGAACTTTGTTTTAAGGAGTAGAATTATCCACCTTGGTAACATGTCTACTTAGTATTTTATAGGATAATATATTAAAACCAAGGAGTTGAAAGTGAATTTGGAAATTGAGCGACTCTTTTAGATCAAGGAATTTTAGAAATAACCTCGTACGGAAGTTCTCGATAACCTATACGTCCATCTTCTGTGATCATTTCTACAATAATGAGGTGTTTACCAGTTATATCTCCATTAAAAAAATCTATAGTTTTGGTTTCACCGGGTTGTATAGAAATACTTGGATTCCAGTAAATCAATGATCGATAATCACCAATATCAGATTCCTTTTCGGAAAAAGTAGTGTACTTAGGGGTATAATATTCCTTAACCGTGTCAAATACCTTAATGGAAGAATGAATGGTACCGGGTTGAGGCTTTCGGGATGCATAAATACCCTTACCTTCTTTAGTCACAATAGAGATTATGTGCCCCAATGGAGGTGCCTCTAAAGGATTGGTTTCAGGAAATACTTTTAAGAAATGTGATTTAAAGAATTTGGCATATTTAATTAATTCGATCCGTTCAATAATATCTGGAGATATATGTGGAACATTGTCATATTCATGTTTTTCAAGTAATCTGCCATCAGCCATAAGAAGCGTAGGTTCCCCACGTCCGCCGCGAATATGAGCAAGCATGAATCCATCCGAAAAATTCTCAACTTCTATTTGATCTCCATAGTTAAAGAGTAGAATGCTATAAAGTCCGTAAGACCATTTTTTTTCTTTCTTTTTGATTTCGTTACCTGATATTATCACATCCGGAGCCCCATATTTTTTATTCAATTTAAGCTGTAGTGGAGTTAATCTGCGTTCAGAGACCACGACTTCTTCTAATGCTGTAACATCATTTGGAAGGTTCATAGCCTGGTATGATATATTTCTTTGCCTGTATAATGTTTTAGCTGCTTTTATCGTAAAACCTGTTTCGCTAAAATCCGGCTTATGATTAAACGATATAGCTGGAGGATCAGTAGTATTTAATACAATGTTGTAATTGGAATTTCCTGTGGAATCCTTCGCGCTCAGAAGAATTCTCATTTCACGATTGGAGGTGTTGTAAAGAGGGAATTCGAACCTTCCGATACTATCAGTTACAGCGTTATAAAAGGAAGGGTTCTTCCCAAAAGTTATGAGACTAACGTTTATGTTTTTAGGAGATGATTTATGGTTATTAGAAATTACGTGCCCGTTAACCGAAATATTATTTTCCGGCCGGAAGAACCGCTGTGTAGTTTTCTGTACAGGATATTTATAATTACGCCATCCCTGAGTTAACAATAAGGCATCAAGATCCTCAATTCGATTAGATTCATTTCCTCTAAAATAAAAATCAGGTTCTTCAATGGCTCCTCGAAGTTCTGAACTTAATAAAAAATAAGATCGGATGCTCTCGAATTTTGTAATATTCCAGAGCTTTTTATTAATGACCAATACAGACATATCAGCTTTTGAAGCTATGGTTTCGTTTTGAGAACGTTTAACCTTTATATTTAATGGTTCTCTTTGTGTATATAAACTTTTATCAGACTTCAGACTAAAATTTAATCGATGCTTACTTGTGCTGTTGAAAAATAATCGTTCAGAAACAGGCCGCATTGACTTATCCATTAAGGTAAACACAAGAATGCCTTCCGGGAGTTTTTCAGCTAAGAAATCCTTCGTCAAATAACCATTTTTTAAAGGACCTTCGATTAAATAGTAATCGACTCCCCGACAGGAGATTTTAATATGAATATAATCGGTGGTCTTCAGGCTCGAAAATACATTCAGTCTTATATGCTTATTAATTCTGGATATTGATAATATTGAACCTTTTGCCATGACAGGAGGTAGTGCATAGATTCTGTCGTTTTGAATATCTTTAGATAGTATTTTGGCATGATAAGTTCTGTTAGAATCCGGTTGAAAAGAAACGACCCCCATACCTAGGTGATTACTGTCAAAACTGCAAATTAATTGTTCACTTTGATCATAAATCCCCCCCTTTACAAAGATTCCTTTTCCGCTAACATCTATGGCTTTGAAGCCTACTTTATTATGGACGCCGTGAATAAGACGGCCACCCTCCGGAAAAAACTGTAGATCAATTGAGTTTTTAAGAACGATCGATTCTTTTTGTCTTATTCCCATTTCATTGATAGAGACGCTTATCCAATCGGGACGACTGTTAATCTCATGCTCAAATTGATAATACGGTTCCTTTTTTGCTTTTATTTTGAATGAATCCTGTCCATTTTCCCACTTTAAATGAACCATTAGATTTTCTGATTTTGATTTGGAGGTACTTTCCGGAAGTAGCCTGCCTTTCAATAGATAATTGTTTGAATTGTCTTCTACGATTAAAAGGGAGTCTATGAGTTTGTTTGTATTATCTTTTGTGTTAGAAATCAGGTTGATATAAGATTCGTAAATAAAGTCTTTACCAAAATTTCTATTCCACCGGGTATAAGCTCTAATAAGATAACGACCATCTGAGAGGTTCTCATTTAATAGGAAGGATCCGTATCCTATTCCCATTGATAATTTTAATTTTTTTTGATCGATGATCTGACCCTCAGCATCAATTAATTCTACATAAAGTAAACTACTATATATTTCATTCGTGTGATGTTTGGCATCTGTAACAATAGCTTTAAACCATATTTCTTCATCTATCGCATAGACTTTTGAGGACAGTTGAAGGTATACTTTCTCTGGCGATGCTAAATCAAGAGAATTTTTAAAGGCTTGCGAATATAAAAAATAAGGAATTAGCACAGCCAGCAAACTAAATAGCTTAGTCACTTTAGATAATTTATATTTTGGTAAAGGAAACAACTGTGATTTTTAATCGCTTTACTTTAAAGGTAGTATAATTTCAATTTATAATCATCCAGGTTTAACTTTTAAATTTGATATTGACATATGGAGGAATCAAATTATTAGTTAATTGAGCGATTAAGGAATGAAAAGTACCACCCTTTTGAAACAAGGTTAATGCAGTAAAACCAGTCAAATACTGACTAATTTTATTTTAAAACTTTCGTTTAAGTAAAAATTGGGTTGACTCTTAATTCAGAAATCGAAAGGTTTACAGAATATTTTAAATTGATTTATCTATTTGTAATATTTTGTTATTCAGTTTGTTGTTTTTATTTAGGATAGCGATATAGACTCTGATGTTTTAAAAACTTAAAATACTATAGGTTGAATTTTTTTTCCTCATAATAAAAATAATATTTTTATAGCATTACACAGATAATTTAAAATTAACACCAACTCAAATTTTGAAATGCTTACACGAAGACTTTTTATTGGAATAGTTGCTTTTCTTTTATTACCATTATCAATATTAGCGCAGACTGACTGGTTAATCAACAACAACTCATACAGGACACAAGTTTATGAGAATAAACAGGTGAATGAGCTTGAAATATCTAACGGCCTGGTAAAGCGTGTGTTTAGATTACAACCCAATGCTGCTACTATAAAATTAGAAAATGTTAGTAGTGGAGAATCATTTTTGAGAGGAGTGAAACCAGAGGCAAGAGTAACTATTAATGGAATTAAATATGATGTTGGAGGCTTGAAAGGACAGCCTAATTATGCTTTTTTAAATCCGGAATGGCTCAATGATATGACATCAGATCCTTCCTCCATGCAATTTGTTGGATACGAAATCAGTGAACCAAAAGCTCCATTTGAGTGGAGACAAGTACGGTATGCAAGAAATAGTAATACCCCATGGCCACCTAAAGGCATTCATTTGAGGATGGATTATGAATTACCCGGTTATGAAGGTTTGATAAAAGGGAATGGGCTTCTTCCGAGTGATTTTTCCAGACCCTTAAAGTATCAGACGGATTTTAGAACATTAGATGACTCATGGAGTGTTTTTTACTCCAATTCTCATGAGCGGTCATCTTTTCAAAATGAAGGTAAAATTGGAGAAATTTACACCCCGGCTAATACGGCTGTTTATGCAGAAAGAGCGGTTGATCCATCTACAAGAATTATTGAGGCTACTTTTAATTTAGGTACCGATAAATCGATGGAGTTTGGTCCGGGTATTACCCTGGTATGGCCTGATAAAACGGTAAAATTTTATATACGTCCAGGCGGTAATACCTATGATGATGGAATTGCTATGTTTGGCTTATGGGATGGTGAAAAGTCACATAAGGCTGCCGGTGGTCGTCAGTCATTGGATATTAGTATGCCGTGGAGTCTGAGATATCGTATTACTGATGACAAGATTTATTGTGAAGCTAAGCGAAAAGGGGGATCGTGGATTTCAGTTGCGGAACTTGATGTGTTTGAAAGTATGCCTCAAAAAGTTCGAATTGGAAAGACGAATGGAAAGGGAGAAGATCTCGACGCTGAAAATAATGAAGGTGAATTGGTGCGTTTACAAGTGATGGATTATGCAGCTTATGGGGAAGTTTCAGAGGTTGTAAATAATGACCTTAGTAAAGAAGATTTGAAGCTTTCTGTTCATTATGAGGTTTATGATGGCCTTCCGGTAATCGCTAAATGGATTAGTATCGAAAACCTGGGAGATAAAGATATTACAGTTAATAAATTTACCAGTGAGATTATAGCGGCAGTTGAATACGCTTCACAAGTAGAGGACAGGGAATATGAAATTCCAGAACCGAATATTCATGTAGAAACCGATTATGCTTTTGCAAGTATGTCTGTAAAGGATGCCAATCATCATGCCGTAAGATGGACCACGGATCCGGATTATGAAACCCAGGTGAACTATTTAAGGAAAACCCCTTGTTTACTGGATGTTGGTCCTGAATTAGGTCCTGATCAATTAGTAAAGAAAGGAGAAACCTTTACTTCTTTCCGTACGTTTGTACTTCTTCATGACTCTTACGATAGAGAACGACAAGGTTTGGCATTAAGAAAGATGTATCGAACTTTAGCACCGTGGACGACTGAAAATCCATTAATGATGCATGCTAGATTTGCCGATTGGGACAGGGTTAAAAAGGCCATAGATCAGGCTGCAGAAGTCGGTTTTGAGATGGTGATATTAACCTTTGGAAGTGGATTCAATATTGAAGACGACAGTGAAGAGTATTTAAATAAAATGAAGAAATATGCCGATTATGCGAAAAGTAAAGGCATTGAAATTGGCGGATATTCACTGCTCGCTTCAAGACGTGTTGGGGGTGGAAATGACGTGGTTATGCCACCGGGGGAACGACCTACCTTCGGAAACTCTCCTTGCCTTGAGAGTACATGGGGACAGACGTATTTTGAAAAATTATATAAGTTTTATGAATCTTCAGGGTTTGCATTGTTAGAACATGATGGGTCTTACCCGGGTGATATCTGTACTTCTCATCAACATCCAGGTCACAAGGGTTTGGAGGACTCACGATGGAACCAATATCGGAGGATAGCTGAGTTCTATCAATGGTGCCGTTCTAAAGGGATTTACCTGAATATCCCGGATTTTTATTATATGGCTGGTGGAAATAAATGTGCAATGGGATACCGCGAAGTAAATTGGAGCTTGCCAAGAGAACAACAGCTAATTCATGCACGTCAGAACATCTTTGATGGCACCTGGGAGAAAACCTCCTCTATGGGGTGGATGTTTGTGCCATTAACCGAATATCACGGTGGAGGAGCTGCAGCAACGATAGAACCTTTAAATGAGCATTTGGATCACTATGAAATGATGATGGCAAATAACCTGGGAGCAGGAGTACAGGCGTGTTACAGAGGACCTCGATTATACGACACTCCGGCTACTGAACAAATGGTAAAAAAAATGGTTAACTGGTATAAAAAGCATAGAGAAGTTTTGGAAGGAGATTTAATTCATTTAAAAAGAGCCAATGGCTATGATCTTGATTATTGGTTGAATGTGAATCCCGAAGGTGAAGAGAAAGGACTTCTTATGGTATTTAATCCTACGAATAAGGTTATTACAAAGCATATAAATGTACCATTGTATTATACCGGAATTAAAGATAGAGCTGCTATCGAAATGAAAGGAGGCTATAAAACCAAAGTTAAATTAAACAGAGACTATAGCATGGATATTTCAGTTCAGGTTCCGGCAAATGATTATAGCTATATCATTATAAAATAGCCAATAGTCAACTACGTAAATAGAATACTGATTTAGCTTGATTATGATTTAATAGTTATACATAAAAGGAGGTCATGATGTTTTCGTATCATTAGATTATTTTTATTGCTCAGGCTTGCAGCTTTTTGAAAGCATCCATTGACCTGATTCAAAACTATCGTTTTAATACTTCATCAGGACTATACATGGGTATAGTCCACTATTACGAGCATTTTTTACTTTATCTTCAAATGACTTCATTAAACACGAATCTTTAAATTTTTTATGAAAAATTATGATAAATAATAAATTTTAATACTTTTGTATATGTAATACATAATACATTAAAATGAATTTGATAGCTGCTACCTATGCTCCGATGCATAGCGATTTAAGTTTAAACCTTGAGGTTATTGAGGGATATGGAGACTTTTTAAAATTTAATAATATAAAGGGAGCCTTTATTAATGGCTCTACTGGAGACTTTGTTTCGTTGAGCACCAATGAACGTAAGAATATCATGAAGGCATGGAGTGCCCATAGGAGTGAAGGCTTTCAGGTGATTAATCACGTTGGTCATACTTCACTTCTTGAAGCTGTTGAACTAGCCCGACATTCAGCCGGTCTTGCTGACGGTATAGCAGTAATTGCGCCTTATTATTTTAAGGTACGTACTTTAGATCAATTGGTTCAATATTGTAAAGAAGTAGCTGCAGCAGCTCCTCAACTTCCATTTTACTACTATCATATTCCGGTATTATCCGGAACTTATTTTAAAATGCACGATTTTGTTCAACTGGCTTATGAGGAAATTCCAAATTTCAGAGGGGTCAAGTTTACGCATAATGACTTTGTTGATTTTCAGCAGTGCTTACAGTATAAGCGTAAAGAGGGCAAGGACCTGGAACTTTTTTTCGGTATAGATGAGATGTTTGTAAATAGCCTGAGTCTGGGAGGGCAAGGCTGGGTGGGAAGCACATATAATCATTTGGCACCTTTGTATACCGATATATATAGAGTGTTTGAATTAAAAGACTATCAACGAGCTAATGAGCTGCAGAACATGGCTGTTCAATTCGTTCAGATCTTGGATGGATACGGAGGATTCAATGGTGCGGGTAAAAGCTTTATGAAGCTTTTGGGGGTAGATTGTGGCCCAAGCAGATTTCCGCATGCAACACTGTCTGAAAAGGATTTAAAAAATGCACAGCTTAAAATGGAGGAATATGGATTGACAGCTCCAAACTTCTCTAAGTATAACTAAAAATTTTTATAAATATATGTAGTACATAATACAATTTAATTGCTAACCATCATTAATTATTTATTAACCAAACAATTTTTTATGAATTATTTTTTGAGACAAATTAAGGTAAAGATTCTGTCCTTAGAAAAAGTCTTTCGGACTAAGGGGCGCGGGATTTTCTGTTTCGCAATGTTGTTGGTGACAGGAATTTATGCACAACAAAAAGAATTGAAAGGATCTGTAGTAGATGAGAATGGTACGCCGCTTCCTGGAGCAACCATCCTTATTAAGGGAACGACGAATGGAACTCAAACAGATTTTGACGGAAATTTTATTATTCAGGCAAGCCAGGATGACATTTTAGTCATAAGCTATGTGGGGTACACCACACAATCAATTAAAGTAGGAGTTAAAACCGAATTTAACGTAACCCTGGCGGCAGACACCTCTACTTTAGACGAAGTGGTGGTTACAGGGTATTCTACCCAAAAAAGGAATACCATGGCAACCTCGGTTTCTAAATTAGATACCCAGGTGTTAGAAAGTGCGTCAGTTTCTAACGCAGCTACCGCATTACAAGGTACGGTTGCTGGATTAAGGGTAACACAGACCACGGGTCAGCCAGGTGCAACTCCTGCCATTCAGTTGAGAGGAGGTACCGCTTTTGGAGGCGGGGGTAATCCGTTGATTTTAATCGATGGAGTACCGGGCTCATTTTTCGCTCTTAACGCTGATGATATTGAGTCTATCGAAGTATTAAAAGATGCTGCTTCAACTGCTATTTATGGTGCTAGAGCTGCAAACGGAGTAATCCTGGTTACAACCAAGAAGGGTAAAGAAGGTAGATCGAGTATTACTTATAGACATAAATACTCAATTAATAAACTGAGAACAGGTTTCGATTATTTGAGTGCTAAAGATTATATTACTTACAACAGACAGGCTATTTTAAATTACCAGCGAATTTATCCTGGGGGTTTTCAGCAGTTTTTAGATGGAGCCCAGGGAATGGGGATCGGTAATAATACTACAGATTCACCGTTCACAACTCAAATTTTAACGGATAGTAACAGGTATCTTTTAAATTATCCGGGGTGGCAAACAGTAGCCGATCCGGTAGATCCTACACGTACTTTATTGTTTCAGGCTAATGATATGTCTGAGTTGTTTTTCCAGGATAGTTCTATAAGCGACCATACCCTTTCATTTGATGGAGGAAACGATAAAGGAACTTATTATTTGAGTTTAGGATATTTGGATAATGAAGGACTTGTTTTTGGTTCCGGATTCGAAAGGTATTCAGGTACTTTTAATGGCTCATATAAGGTATTGGATAATGTTAAGGTATCTTCAAACGTTCTTTATGCACATTCTAAATATAATGGCACATACCTTAACAATGATAATTGGGTATTTCAGAGAGCGGCAGGACAGCCACCTACATCAAGAATTTATAATAATAATCCTGATGGTAGTTTAAGCAATGAATATAATCCGGGAACTAATGTTAGTTTCGGAAACCCATTATATTATAAGGATAAGTTCATTAGAGAAAATTTAGAGCAACGCTTAACGGCTTCAGTTAACCTGGATTGGGATATATATGAAGATTTAAGGTTTACCTTGAGAGGAAGTCATTTTACGATAAATAATTCAAACGAATCATTCAATAAGGCCTATCTTAATGCAGGTTCTCTGAATACGGTGAGAGAAGCTTCAGCCAGTCATAGTCGTACCATGAGAAATCAACTAACGGCAATGTTCAACTATAAAAAGACCTTTGGCGAAAATCATAATGTAGACGCGATTCTGGGTGCTGAATATTTTAAAGAAAATTTCTTTAATTTTAATGCAAGGAACCGTTTATCTCCCACCGATTTAATTGTCACGATGAATGCCGGAGCCGAGGCGGCGGGTGTTCCTTCTTCTTATAAAACCTATTATTCAATTGTATCAACCTTCGGTCAGGTAAATTATGACTACGATAACCGATTACTTCTCGGGTTGACCTTCAGACGAGATGGTGCTTCCAGATTAGGGAATGATAAATACGGTTTCTTCCCGGGTGCATCCTTAGGATGGAATTTACATAATGAGCCCTTCCTTAAAGATTCCAAAATAGGTGAAGTGGTGAGTACCTTAAAACCAAGAGTAAGTTATGGGGTGAATGGTAATGTAGATAATTTTGGAAACTTCTCAGTTTTCGGAACTTATAGTGATACCGGAACTTATAACGGGCAGACCGGATATGCAAATACATCACTGCCACTTCTGGACTTGAGATGGGAGCGTTCTACAACCCTTAATATGGGATTCGATTTAGGGTTTTTCAATAATCGAATCAGTCTATTGGCAGATTATTACATAAAAGATGTAAAGGATAAGTTAGCCGGATTAACCCTGCCGCTATGGACTGGCTTTAGCAGTATAACTACAAACAACGGTACCTTGAGGAATAAAGGTTTAGAGCTTGAACTTAATGCCAGAGTGTTAGATGGTCAGGATCTAAAGTGGAACCTGGGTGCAACCTTTTTTACACAAAAGAGTTTTGCTCATAAGTTACCTGAGAATGATAATGAGAAGAACAGACAAGGCGGAACACAGATCTGGGATCCGAACAAAGGAGAGCTTGTATGGGTTGGTGGTCTTCAGGAAGGCGAGCGCGTAGGATACGATGTAGTTGTTGGGTATGTACAAGAATATGTATATGCCAATCAGGAAGAGGTTGATGAGCATGCCACCAGGGAAGATGCATTCCTGCGAAACCCTACACAGCGTTATCCCGGCGATGTGGCCTGGAAGGATGTCAATGGTGATAATGTAATTAATTCATACGATAGAGAGGTATTGGGAAGAACAACACCTGATTTTATTGGAGGATTTACTTCAGACCTGTCTTATAAGAATTTTAACTTATTCGTAAAGACAGATTTTGCAACCGGTCATATCATTCAGAATGACTTACGTGTTAGAGGAATGTCGCAGGTACAGGGTAACCAGAATTCACCAGTGGAAGTTTTAAACTCATGGACTCCGGAAAATACACAAACCAACGTACCTAGATATGATTTTACGGATCCCCAGGCTAATCATAAAAGAGGCTCAAGCAGGTATTGGGAAAAAGGAGATTACTTCGCTCTTCGTGAAGTAACTTTAAGCTACAACGTTCCAACTACAGTTTTTGACAATTTTATTAAAAACTTAAGACTGTATGCAACCGGATCCAATTTGGCCTATATCAGTGGTTATTCCGGAGCAGCACCTGAAAGTGGAGGTTTTGACACCGGTAGATTTCCATTACCAAGAACTTTTACCTTGGGATTAAACGTAACATTTTAAAAATAATTAACCATGAAAAAGTATATATTCATAATAACGGCTGTAATGCTTTTCACTTCTTGTGAAAAAGAAATTGAATTAGAGCCAATAAGTGATCTTACCTACAATGGATTTTGGGATACTGAAGAAGCCGCTAGAGCTGCACAATCAGGAATTTATTCAACGTTCAGAGGAGGGGCTTCTACTTTTTGGGTAATGGGAGAAGTTCGTAGCGACTTTTATGGGGGGCGAACTTTTGAGTCACCCAGTAATTTAAATTTGATCAATCAGATTATAAATACCACCCAGGTACCTTTTGCTAATTGGGCTGGGTTTTATAGTCATATTCACAGGATAAATGATTTTCTGTATAATATTGAGAATGTTCCATTCGCCAGTGAAATCGATAAAAGACATTTGAAAGGTCAGGTATACGGTATTCGGGCTTTTTATTACTACACCATGTTGAAAACATGGGGAGGTGTACCTATTACTACAGAACCATTACTTTCTGTTAATCCCGATGAGTTAAGCAAGCCAAGAGCTTCTCAGGAAGAGTTAATGGCTCAGATTAAAGCAGATATTCAAAGTTCTTTAGATGCATTTGGTTCTGATAATTCCTTCTGGCAGGGAAGTAATGTCTATTGGTCTAAAGCAGCCACCTTAGCATTGAAAGGTGATGTATACATTTGGTCTGGAACCCTTCTTAATGGAGGAAGTACGGATTACACTGAAGCAAAAAATGCACTCCAACAAATTGGGAGTATGGGCTTTGCTCTTGAATCTGGCTTTGAAGATATGTTCAGTGTAGCTAATGAAGCTAACGACGAATTTATCTTTGCTATCGATTACCAGCAGGATCAGGCTGGGAATTTTTACACTGGCTTGTTTACCGGACGTTCCACCGAAATTAATCAAACCTGGGATGATCGCGGGAATTCATATGCTGATTTTGTAGCCAATGGAGGGAACCGTTATGGACCTTCAGAAAAGTTATTGCTGGCCTTAGATGATACTTTGGATACGCGTAGAGACGCCACTTTTACAAGACTTTACTCAAATGATGCAGGAAATTATTATCCATATCAGTTGGTAGACGAATACAGTGCCTCTATTTTATCTAAATTTTTAGGAGAGGTAGTAGCAGGAGTTCGAATTTCAACGAATAATGTTCCTGTATACAGATATGCTGATGTTTTGTTGTTGCTGGCCGAGGCTAAAAACCGCCTGGGTGAAGATCCATCTGCAGAAATTAATGCCGTAAGACAACGTGCATATGGTGAAAATTACGATGCATTAACTCACGCTTACGTTAATGGTTCTCAAGATGATAATACAAAAGCCATCCTCGATGAGCGATTAAAAGAGTTTGTGGGAGAAGGAAAGAGATGGTGGGACCTAAGAAGGGCCGGTGGTAGTTATATTTTTGATGAGGTAGAAACTTTGCCGGCTTCAGAAGCTTATAAACTTTTACTGCCGATAACACCTGATATGATCGGAAGAAACCCTGCTTTAGAACAAACCCCTGGATATGAATAACATGCGAAGTTTATTTACACAGAGTTAGTTTAGTTTTTTATTAATTTGGTTGAGAAGGAGGCTGATATTTTATCAGTCTCCTTTTTTATTGGAAATATTTAAGCTTTTATTAGTTACATATGCTTATCGTGAAACACCCTGTCAAAATGAGGTTCAAGGTGACGTCGCATAGCATTTCTGAAAGTCTCAGGAGTACCAACTTTTAAATTGTCTAGCAACATACGATGCGTAACAAATTGTCCGGAAGAATATTCATAACGCCCGTTATTCATAAACTCATCTTGCTGGTATAGGTATTCAAAAACAGGTAGTAATAGATCCTGAAATCGTTGTAAAGTGGTGTTTTTTGATATTTGATAAAGTTTGGCATGAAATGCTATTTCTTTATCAAGTGAAAAAACAGTCTTGTCATAACTGGTTGCTTCCTCTTCTTCAACAATACGCTCTAACTCTTCAAGATCTTCTTCCGTTTTATATTGAAAAAGAAAATCAGCCATGCCCATTTCTAAAATTAACCGAAGTTCAAAAAGACTTTTTAAGGTCTTATTTCCAAGTAAATTCGGATCCAGGATTCTTTCAAAATTATTGATGATATCAGGTTCTTTGAAAGTCATTCCCTTGTGTTTCTTGGATTCAATAAATCCCAGGGTTCGTAAGCGAAGTAAGGCTTCTCTAACCACAGTGCGACTAACGCCTAATGATGCTGCCAGATCAAGTTCCTTCGTAATGGGGTCTCCAGGTTTAAGGTTATTCTCCTTAAAGTACTGCATCAAACGAAGCTCAACTTTGTCAACAAGAGAAAGGGTGTCAATGGGCTGTATTTTATCTGATTTTTTCATGATTCAAACCTTATCACATTAAAATTGTACTGTTTTGTTTAGGGAAACATAGCAAAAATAGTATTGTTACTATAAGTACAATAAGATTCACTAAACTTTTATGTATTTAACAAATTTAATGCTTGATTATTAAAAGAATATATTATTTTTGTTTTATGTCATACATAATAAAGATATGAAATATTCTGAACATTATAAAAATACACTTTTAAATGACGTAATACCTTTTTGGGAACGACATTCTGTCGATCATAAATTTGGAGGTTATTTTACCTGTCTTGATCAGAATGGAAAGGTTTACGATACCGATAAATTTATTTGGTTGCAAGGTCGGCAGGCCTGGATGTTTTCTATGTTATTCAATAATGTGGAAGCTAAAGAAGATTGGTTGAAAGTAGCTGAATCTGGTGTTTCTTTTCTTAAAGAGAAAGCAATGGATACAGATGGGAACTTCTATTTTGCAACTACCCAGGACGGTAGACCACTAGTGCAACCCTACAATATTTTTTCGGATTGTTTTGCAGCCATGGCTTTTGCTCAGTATGCCAAAGCTTCAAAAGATGAAGGCTATAAAGAGTTAGCCAGAAACACGTATCTTAATATTTTAAAAAAGAAAGATGATCCGAAAGGAAAGTACGAAAAAAGGACAGGTGTAAGGCCCCTTAAAGGGTTTTCCTTACCCATGATTTTATCTAATTTAGTGTTGGAGTTGGAAGATGTGTTAAGTCAAAAAGAGGTGGAGGAGACCATTGATTTTAGTGTAAATGAAGTCATGAATGTATTCCTCCAAAAGGATTCCGGCCTGATTCATGAAAACGTAAATCCAGATGGTTCTTTTTCTGATAATTTTGAGGGAAGATTGCTTAACCCCGGACATGGAATTGAAGCCATGTGGTTCATGATTGATATCGGAAGTAGAAATGGTGATACTCAATTAATTAATAAAGCAGTACAAACCATTATAACCATATTGGAGTATAGTTGGGATAAAGTGTTTGGTGGAATTTATTACTTTATGGATGTAAAAGGAAACCCGCCACAACAACTGGAATGGGATCAGAAATTATGGTGGGTCCATTTGGAAACTTTAGTGGCACTGGCAAAAGCATATGAGCATACAGGAGACCAAAGAGTTTTAGATTGGTATGAAAAGGTACATAACTATGCCTGGTCCCATTTTGCGGATCCCGATAATGGTGAGTGGTTTGGTTATCTTAATAGAGCAGGAAAACCATTACTAACCCTTAAAGGAGGGAAATGGAAAGGATGTTTCCACGTTCCCAGGGCTATGTTTCAATGCTGGAAAACTTTCGAAAAAATAGAACAATCAACTAACTTTAAATTCTAATTAAATAATGAAGTTTACATATATTTTATTAACGGCAGTATTAATTGCCTTTACCTCTTGTGATAGCAATCAAAAATCAAAGGAAATAGCGGAAGCGGTAAAGCCCTCAGAAGTAAGTCAATTTGTTTTACCGGTCTTGGTTAATAAAGAGAAAAACAAAATATTCAAATTCAGTTTAACTGTTGACGAACAAAAAATAACGGATGAACTAGCTCCGGTTAAATCGATATTGGTAAACTTTGAAGGAACAACAGACTTAAAGAATATTGGTGAAGCTTCTGTCTATCATGCTAATACGGAGAGTTTTAAAGAAGCTACTTTACTTTCTTCAGTATCTGAAATATCTAAAGAAGTTAGTTTTCAGGGAGTCTTAGATCTGGAACCGGGAAATAATTATTTCTGGTTGTCTGTGAAATTAAATGGAACTCCCGAACTAAGTAATAAAATTAAAGCTATTCCGGAAACCATGGTATTTAACAATGGTGGTGTTCTTAATCTTTTAAATGAACCTGCTCCAGCCCAGCGTTTGGGAGTAGCGATAAGAAATAAATTCGATGATGATGTTGATACGTATAGGATTCCAGGGTTAGCTACTACTAAAGACGGAACATTGATAGCTGTATATGATATTAGATATAACAGTGCCGTCGATCTTCAGGAAGATGTGGATGTGGGAATGAGCAGAAGCACCGACGGCGGACAAACATGGGAACCGATGAAGGTGATTATGGATATGGGAGAATATGGTGGTTTGCCCCAAGATGAAAACGGAATTGGAGATCCTGCGGTATTGGTGGATGAAAATACAGGCACTATATGGGTTGCGGCCTTATGGTTGCATGGAAATAAAGATAAAAGAGCCTGGTGGGCATCGGATCAGGGAATGACTCCGGAAGAAACCGGCCAGTTTATGTTAGTAAAAAGTGAAGATGACGGGCTAACCTGGTCAGAACCTATAAACATAACACAACAAATTAAAAACCCTGATTGGAAACTGTTCTTTAATGGTCCTGGAATGGGAATTACCATGAAAGATGGAACATTGGTTTTCCCTGCCCAATTTAAAGATAAAGAGGCCATTCCTCATTCTACGATTATTTACAGTAAAGATAGGGGTGAAACCTGGAAAGTGGGTACAGGCGCAAAATCTGAGACTACAGAAGCCCAGGTGGTTCAGCTTACCGATGGAAGTTTGATGTTGAATATGAGAGATGATAGAAACAGAGCGAATAGAAAAGATCCTCAGAACGGACGCTCTGTGGCAATTACAACCGATTTAGGTGCTACCTGGACCGAACATAGCACCTCGCGAAAAGCGTTGATAGAACCTAATTGTATGGCCAGCATTATTACTACAGAAGTGAAGGATAAAGGACATGTTTTATTCTTTTCAAATCCTGATTCAAAAACGAAGAGAGACCATATCACAATAAAAACAAGTTTTGATGATGGTATGACATGGCCGGAAGAATATCAGATTGAATTGTATGAAGAATCAAATTATGGTTATTCATGCCTAACCAAAATTGATGAAGACTATTTAGGAATCTTGTATGAGGGCAGCGGAGATTTATATTTTCAAAAAATAGCCATAGAAGAACTTATAAAATAAACGAAAATGAGACCTTTTGTATTAGCCGAAACGAATTGGAAACAAGTAAAAGACCAGAATTTTGAAGTTGCCATTTTACCATGGGGAGCTACAGAGGCACATAACTATCATTTGCCTTATGGAACCGATAATATGTTGGCGGAATCTGTAACAATAGAAGCAGCTTCAAAAGCCTGGAATCAGGGAGCAAAACCTATAGTGCTCCCAGTAGTTCCTTTCGGAGTCAATACAGGACAGCTCGATGTTTCCCTTTGCATTAATATGAATCCTAGCACTCAATATGCAGTTTTAAGAGATATCGTACAGGTGTTGCATTTGCAAAAGATTCAAAAACTTGTCATCGTTAATGCTCATGGAGGTAATAATTTTAAACAAATGATTCGGGAATTAAGTGTTGAATTTCCCGATGTTTTTGTATGTGCATTAAACTGGTGGCATGCGGGCAATGCGAAGGCTTATTTTGATGACCCGGGTGATCATGCAGGAGAACTGGAAACCGCAATGATATTGCATTTATTTCCTGAGTTAGTATTGCCCCTTGAAGAAGCGGGTAAGGGTGAAGCAAAACAATTTACCATTAAGGCCCTGAGAGAAGGTTGGGTAACTACGCAACGCAAATGGACTTCCGTAACCAAAGATACCGGGGTAGGGAACCCTGAAAAAGCGACTGCAGCAAAAGGAGCTGCTTATTTTAAGGCAACGAGTGATGCTATCGCTGAATTTCTTATAGACCTAAATGATACAGCCCTAAATAACCTTTACAAATAATATGAAAAAACTATTTCTCACTTTATTTGCCTCCCTTCTTACTTTTAGTCTTTCAACAGAACTAAAAGGACAAAACATAAATTTTGAAACAAACTACTCGGCAGAAGAACTTCATGCAGCTCCGGTTAAATTAATACCATACCCTCAAGAAGTTGTCTGGGGACTGGAGATGGTTAATTTTTTGAGCTTCAAAGTAACTTCAGAAAACACATTAAACAAAAATATTACTTCTGAGCTTGAACGCATCTGCAGTGAGTATGGTATTGAAAATTCTAAACATTCTAAAGTAACAATCAAATTTATTTCAGATGAGGAGGTACCCCTGGAAGGTTATGAATTAAACGTAGAAAAAAATAAAATAACCATTAAAACATCTGGCGATGCAGGTGCATTTTATGCATTGCAAACCTTGCGTCAGCTTATTTCCAATGATAAAGGAAAATCGAGAATTCAGCTTTGTAACATTAAAGATCAACCCGCATTTCCCATCAGGGGTTATATGGTTGATGTTGGGAGAAACTTCCAAAGTATAGAATTGCTTAAAACACAGCTTGATGTGATGGCAAATTATAAACTCAATACCTTTCACTGGCACTTAACAGACCGACCTGCCTGGAGAATTGAAAGTAAAGCTTATCCCGAATTAACCGGAGCCGAAAATCATCGCCCTACCAGAGACCCTGGAGCATTTTATACCTATGAGGAAATCAGAGCGCTAATTTTATATGCAAAAGATAAGCACATACAGGTAATACCGGAAATTGATATGCCAGGGCATAGCGATTCTTTTGTTACAGCTACGGGTCACAAAATGGAATCTCCTGAAGGCATGAAAATTCTCGAAAAGGTGTTGAATGAGTTTTTTGATGAAGTTCCTAAAGAACTTTGCCCTGTTATTCATATCGGTTCAGATGAGGTGAGAATAGAGAATCCTGAAGTGTTTATCACCAAAATGGTAGCGATCTGTGAGGCTAATGAGCGTGAAGTGATCATCTGGAATCCCGGACTTCCGGCCAATGATAATGTAATAAGACAAACCTGGAAGCCAGATCACATAGAAGAAAAGACCTATAAAGAAATAGATTCATGGAATAACTACATTAATAATGGAGACCCATTTGTTCACATATCAAAACTATTTTTCAAACCTATAGGAAAAGGTTCAACGAATAAGGTACAAGGGGGAATTTTATGTATGTGGCATGATGTTAATCTTGATAAAGAGGATGATTTTATTAGATTTAATCCGCTGTATCCATCAATGTTAACCTATGCATGGAAAACATGGACCCATGATGTCAAAACGGCTTCTAAAGAATACTTAACCAAAATACCCCTTTCAGGAACCTCAGAACATACCTATTTTCAAGCTTTTGAAAAATATCTTATACAACACAAAGAAAAATATTTTGCAAATAAACCTTTTCAATATGTGGAGCAATCTCAAAACCAATGGAAATTGATGAAGTTTGCGGATTCCCTTGCAATAGAAATGACTATGAATTCCATTCGTGAAAAATTTGATCAAAAGGATCGTTATAAACTAGCTAATGGTAATACCATTTATGTTAAAGATAGATTTAAGCTTGGAGGTTATTATCCCGATGCTCAACCCGGAGAAACCTGTTTTGCATTATCCTACATCTACGCAGAAGGAGAGAAAGAAATCTCGGTTTGGGTAGGTTTTGAAACTCCTTTTAGAGCCAATAGAGTTTATGGAGGTATGCCCGATCAGGGGGCATGGGATGCTCATGGAGGGGATGTATGGATTAATGGAGAAAACCTTCCGGCTCCTGAGTGGAAGAACCCTGGTTGGAAACCGTCCAAAACATCAGGATGGGGGAATGCAGACGATCAGGAAATTACCTGGAAAGACGAAGAGTTGTATTGGACAAGGGAACCTGTTATGGTTCCTTTAAAGAAAGGCTGGAATGAAATTCTGATAAAGGTTCCGGGAACTAATGCATATCAGAACTGGATGTTCACCTTTGCGCCGTTAGAAGAAAATATCGTAGTAAATCCATTTAAAGCGATTAATGGAAAATAAAAACAAGTTAATATCTGTAATCCTGATCATTTTATTTCTCCTATTAGGAGAATTGGTTAAAATGGTATTCAACCTACCGATTCCCGGCAGTATTATAGGTATGGTGTTAATCTTTATGGTTTTAAAATTAAAATGGATCAGATTAGAACAGGTAAAACCTACCTCAGATTTTTTACTTAAATATTTGTCGTTGTTCTATGTTCCATATGGGGTTGGTTTAGTTACACAATACAAGTTTTTAAATGGGAAATTAACAGAAATTATCATTGCATTAGTCCTTAGCACTTTTCTCGCTATGTACATTACTATGAAACTTTTTAAAGTATTTGAAAAGAATGAGTAACTATGTTGAGCTTCCAATAGTAGGAATTTTTATTACACTCATGGGTTTTTATGCATCCAGGCAGTTGATTAAAAAGTATTCCTTTTTGTCCTCAGGATTAGTACTATGGACCGTGCTTTTCATCTTGGGTACGCTTTATGTTCTTGACATCAATTTTGATGCTTATTGGAATGGAGGCTCCTGGGTGAGTATGCTGTTGGGGCCGTCGGTTATTGCATTGGGAGTTTCATTATATGAACATTCGAATAAATTGTGGAAACAATTAAAACCGTTTCTGATAAGCGTAGTCACCGGTGGAATTATAGGGATTGTTTCTGTAGTTCTGTTGTTGTTGCAATTTAAAGTCCAACCGGAAATCATTAAGTCCATTGCACCCAAATCAATAACAAGTCCAATTGCCATAGAGGTCGCTCAATCCATAAAGGGGATTCCAGAGGTCACTGCTGGAATTGTAATTTTCACGGGTATTTTAGGCAGTGTTTTTGGTCCGGTTTTTTTGAAAATCATTGGAAACAAAAATAATAGCGCAATGGGAGTCGCTTTAGGGACAACTGCACATGGCATTGGTACAGCCAAAGCATATGAATTAAGTAATGTTTCAGGAGTATATGGCGGACTCGCAATGTGTGTTAACGGAGTGATATCAGCTGTAATGATCCCATATATTGTTGAATTGATGATGTAAATATTCATGTTAAAAAGTATGAAAATGAAAAATAGTATATGTCTTCTAATCTGTATATTATCCATATCCTTCACCTTTGGTCAGGGAGCCAAAAAATTACAGGTAGAAGAACTTCAGGGTTTTTCTAAACTGAAAACGAAGCATTCCTCTTTGGGATATGCAGGAATGCTAGGTGGAGTGTATAATGATATTTACATCGCAGCAGGAGGCGCTAATTTTCCCGATGGAATGCCATGGGAAGGTGGTGATAAAAAATGGTACGATCATATTTATTATTATAAAGACCAACAGTGGAATTTATCTAAAGTAAAACTACCTGTGCCATTGGCTTATGCAGGTTGCGTATCTACCGAAAAAGGTGTTGTATGCATTGGAGGAGATAATAGCAAAGGAATTGTAAGTCAGGTACTTCTTTTAAAATACAATAATGTTCTGGAAGAAATTACCGTTGAAGAAATTCAACAATTACCAGAGCCACTAGCCTATGCGACAGCTGTACATGCGGAGGGATATATATACCTTATTGGAGGTAAGAACCCCTCAGGTAGTACCAATATTTTTTATAGAATTGATGATAGGCTGGAGGGAGAGTGGGAAAAATTAAAAGATTTTCCAGGACCTCCACGTGCCGTCCATTCAGCTGTAGTTCAGGAAAGTTCTTTTTCAAAAAAAATATATGTAATTGGCGGTAGAAATGAACGCAAGGGTAAAAAGTCTAAAGGGTTGTCCAGCTTCCTTAGCTACGATTTAAAAGATGAGGTCTGGAAGGAGGAAGGAGATGTAGCTATAGATGGAGATAAAAAAGTATTGATGGGGGCTGCAGCAGAAGCCAAAGGATCTATGCATGTATTGGTTTATGGTGGCTCCGATGAAAGGCTCTTCGATCAATTAGAACGGCTGTATCTGGATGAAATCGCAGCCGACCAGGATACTGTCAAATTAGATTTAAGCAACCGGAGGAAGGAAATCTTAAGAAATCATCCGGGGTTCCAAAAAGAAATTCTGGCCTTCAATACCATAACAGGCAAATGGTTTATATACGATAGCCTGCAGGTTCAAATCCCCGTAACTGCCTTGAGTTTTAAAATGAACGATGATTTTATGATCGTTTCAGGGGAAGTTGCGCCCGGGGTACGGACACCTAAAGTTTATAAATTTGGCGATCAGACGGATATCAACAGGTTTGGCTGGTTAAATTATACCGTGCTGGCATTATACTTAATGATTTCCCTGGTTATTGGCTTTTACTTTTCTAATAAACAAAAGTCTACTGACGATTATTTTGTTGGTGGTGGTAGAATTCCATGGTGGGCTTCGGGCTTAAGTGTGTTTGGTACCTTACTAAGCGCCATAACCTTTATGGCAATACCAGCAAAAGCTTTTATAACGGACTGGTCCTATTTTTTCTTAAATATGGCTGCCATAGCAATAACACCGCTTATAGCATTCCTGTTCATCCCTTATTTCAATCGATTAAAAATAGCTACGGCATACGAATTTTTAGAAGATCGATTTAATTATCTGGCAAGAGCATTTGGAAGTTTGTCTTTTATCCTTTTTCAGCTTGGGAGGATTGGAATTGTCTTACTATTGCCTTCTCTGGCCATTTCAATTGTGACAGGTATTTCGGTTGAGGTAAGTATTTTAATAATGGGAATTATCTGTATTGTCTACACCACATTCGGAGGTATAGAAGCTGTAATATGGACCGATGTGCTGCAAGTGATCGTACTTCTTGGAGGTAGTGTGGTGGCAGTAATATGGATTTTGCAACACACCGATATACCCGTTTCGGAAATGATTTCTTATGCGGAGAGCAAGCGCAAGTTTAATCCGGCGAATATGGATTTTAATTTTACTGACACTACCTTTTGGGTTGTATTCATTGGAGGGTTAGCATCGGCCATGGTTACCCAGGGAACAGACCAAACCATTGTACAACGTTATTTAACCAGTTCGGACGTAAAAGATTCACAAAAGACCTTATATACCAATGCTGTATTAACACTTCCTGCAACGATTATTTTCTTTAGCATCGGAACCTTGTTATTTATATTTTACACAGAAATGCCTGAAAAACTGTCTCCTGTAATATCCAACAATGATTCCATATTTCCGTGGTATATTGTCAATGAACTTCCTGTAGGGATATCCGGATTGTTAATTGCCGGTATTTTTTCCGCTGCCATGTCAAGTATCAGTAGTAGCCTGAACTCCGTTTCAACAGCTTTTTGTAATGACTTTTACAAGCGTTATAACCCTGCTAAAGGCGATATGAAATTGCTGAAGGTCGCTCGGTTGGTTACTGTAATTACCGGGGTGATCGGAGTGGTCTTAGCATTGTGGATGGCTAATTCAGGTATTAAATCTTTATGGGATCAGTTTTATACTTTCCTCGGACTATTTACCGGAGGATTGGGAGGAATGTTCCTGTTGGGAATGCTTACCAAAAAAGCCAATGCCACCGGAACCTTAATTGGCTTGGCACTTAGCGCTATCCTCATATGGTACATAAGTGTATATACTGAAATTAACTTTTTAATGTATTCCTTGTTAGGAGTAGTTTCATGTTTTGTGCTTGGCTATATTTTTAGTTTAATCTTTAAAGACAATTCCACCAATAATGAATAAAAGACTCATAGTACTCTACATTGTAGTGTTAGGTAGCGTTGAGCTGTATAGTCAGCTTTCACTGAATAGAATTTTTACAGATTACATGGTTTTACAAAGAAATGAACCCGTAACGATATGGGGTGAAGGAAAACCCGGATCAGAGGTTGAAGTGGTCTTCGCAAAAACGATGGTGAAAACTCAAGTAGCTGCTGATGCTACCTGGAGTCTAAAGCTGCCTGCCCAACATACAAACCTTACAGGGCAGCAATTAAGAGTGTATTCGGGAAATGAAGAAATCTTGCTTGAGAATATTTTAGTAGGTGATGTATGGTTGTGTCTGGGACAATCTAATATGGAATGGCCATTAAGCCAGGAGAATCATTTTAAACAAGAACAAAAAAAAGTCAAGCAACCCTTGTTGCGATTTTACAACCCGAACTTTACTGGTAAAAGCGTATATGGAGTTCATTATAGTGATTCACTTCTTAACAGATTAAGCCAAGATCAATTTTATCATAGAACGGAATGGGAGCAGAGTAATTTGAAATCCGCCGCTAAAATGAGTGCGGTGGGATATTATTTTGGTAGTAAGATCATTAAAGAACAAAAGATACCAATAGGCTTAATTAATTTGGCGATTGGAGGTGCTCCAATTGAAACATTTATAGACAAAAATGCTTTGTTGAAGTCCGATCAATTTTCTGCTAAGGTTGAAGGAAATTGGTTGAATAATGAAGCCTTGCCAAAATGGATAAGAGAAAGGGGAGATCAAAATGTGGGCAAAATTGAAGTGATATATAAGGACTCATTAGGGCCGAACCACGCATATAAACCCGGATTTGCTTTTGATTCGGGCATTAAATCATTAACCAAATTTCCAATTAAGGGAATACTTTGGTATCAGGGAGAAAGCAATGCTCAGGAACCTGAAAGGGTAGAAGAATATAAAGACTTGCAAAGACTGATGTTGTCTGATTTTAGAATGCATTGGAATTCACCGGATTTGCCTTTTTATTATGTTCAGTTATCTTCCATAGATACCTTACACTATAAAGGTCAGTTATGGCCTGAATTCAGAAATGAACAAAGAAAGTTCTTTCGGGAGACTTCAAACACAGGTATGGCCGTTTGTTCTGATATTGGATCGAAGAATGATGTTCATCCTCGCGATAAGAAGAATGTCGGGGAAAGATTGGCAAAGTGGGTACTGAAGGACGTGTATAAGATGAATATAATTCCATCAGGTCCGATGGTAAAAAGTGTAAAATATAAATCCGGGGCATTGCATCTGTATTTTGATTATGTTGGAGAGGGTCTAACAGCATACGGGAACGAATTAACTGGTTTTAGTATTGATAGCCAATCATCGGTAGATGCAAAGATTAAAGGAAATAAGGTTGTGATTGAAGTTAAGGAGAAGCCAACCTATGTTTATTATGGATGGCAACCTTTTAGTAAAGGAAATTTATTTAATGAAGAAGGTCTCCCAGCTTCGACTTTTCGATTGAAAGTTGAATAAATACAGATAAAAAATAACCAACCAAAAGTTAACTTTTAGTATCCAGTTGTTTTAAAAATACTCTTGCGGTGGTTTTTAAGGATTCTTGCTTTTTATCATCCATTTTGTCGTAGTTTCGAACTAACAGTCTTGTACGTGGATTGTTAAGGAAAAACCCGCGATGTTCATTTACGAATCTCCAGAATAATGAATCCCAAATAATTTGCCAGTCTCCATCCTCATAATCACTCATTTTCATAATATAATTACTGCCGCTAATGTACGGTTTGGTGCTCATGATACCTCCATCCGCAAAAAGACTCATTCCGTATACATTGGGTACCATAACCCAATCATAAGCATCGATGAATAATTCCATAAACCACTGGTAAACTTTATCAGGATCAAATTCACAAAGCACCATAAAATTTGAAAGCACCATCAGCCGTTCAATATGATGTGCATATCCAGTCTTCAGAACTTTTTTTATAACATCATCGACGGGTTTAATTTCGGTCGTTCCATCGTAAAATGAATCAGGAATGGCTCGGTTGAAATTCCAAAAATTGGTAGTTCGTTCCTGCGATCCTTTTACTTCATATACCCCCCTGATAAACTCTCTCCATCCAAGAATTTGTCGAACAAAACCTTCGGTAGAATTAATGGGGATATCGTTAGCATCAGCATATGAGATAGCCTTATTAATGACCTCCTTGGGGTCCAGTAGCCCCACATTGATCAGGGGAGAGAGTACGCTATGATTTAAAAAGTGTGCATGAGCAACAATGGCATCCTCGTAAATTCCAAACTCATAGAACCGAAAGGAGAGAAACTGATCAAACCATTCTTTGGCTTGTTGATGATTGATAGGGTAATTTATAGCTTTTGAAATGGTCCCGTAATGCTCCTTGAAATTGGTTTCAACATAGTGTACAGCGTCTTTGTAGCCTTCAGTTAATTCAGGAAAGTAAATGGCTGTGGGTTGTTTGTTTTTTGGATATTTTTTTCTGTTTTCGGTGTCATAGGTCCATTTGCCCCCTATAGGTTGATCACCTTCCATAAGGATATCGCGTTTTCGCCTTTGCTCTTTGTAGAAAGAGGTTTGAAAGAATTTCTTTTTACCCTTTTTGAAAAAGAATTCAAGTTCCGATTTAGAATTAATAAAAAGCGGAGAATCATACCAGTTGATGGTAAGATCACCAATTGCGCTTTTAATTCTTTTTTCAAGCCAATTGTCAGAAGGGTCAATGCAATGAAGGATAGTGACTCCTTTTTCCTTTAAAAATGGGATGAACTCTCTGATATCAGCATGCTTATTCATAGCGGAAATGTAGGAAACATTTTTGCCCCGATCTTTTAAAAGTTGCTCGTAGGCTTTCATACTTGCTCTATGAAAAACCAGTTTTTGTTTATGGAACTTATAAAGACGAAAGAATAAAAACTCTTCGATCAAATAAATTGGGCATGATAGCTCCAGAAAAGGAGAATCCTCAATGAGTTGATGCGGAAATATGATGGCAACTTCTTTCATGAGATGCTTAGATTTATAGCCATAACTTTCGATAAGTACCTGATGGGTCATACCGATTGGCTTGAAGTTCAACATTGAACTTTCTATCTCTCGGATCATTGCCTATACCTGCTACATAAAGCCAGTTTCCATAGTTGCTATGTACATCATAATCAATCAAAAGACTTTCAAAATAAGCTGCACCAATACGCCAATCGAGATTCAATTCTTTACTAAAATAAGAAGCAACATTTTGTCGTCCACGATTACTCATCCAGCCTGTTTGTTTTAATTCTTTCATATTGGCATTGACAAAATTTGAGGAGGTCGCTCCATCAATCCAGGCCTTAACAAGATTAGAATCAGTATCCCATTGTTTGTTGGAGGCCGAAATACCATTGCCGTGGAAAATTTTATTTCCGTGTTTCAGACTGATGTATTTAAAATAATCTCTCCACAAAAGTTCGAAAATTAACCAGTATGTAGATTGATTTTTGACAACGTGTTTTTCAAATAACTTAATGCGATGATAAAGGGTTCTGGGAGATAAACTACCGTTAGCGAGCCAAGGAGAAAATTTAGTACTATAATCAATACCTATTAACCCATTACGGGTGGTTTTATAAGATTTCAGTTTTTCAGACTTGAATATATAATAGTGCAACCTGTCTAGCGCAGCGTTTTCTCCCCCTTTGAAAGGAAAAGCACTATTTGGATGAGGGATAAAGTCCGGTAGCCCAAGAGTATCTGGTGTTATAGTAGGGCGCGCTACTTTAAAATTGTTTCCAACAGGCATTCTCTTTGGTAAGGCAATCGGACGAACCATCACGTCCTTTTCGATGTATTTTCTAAAGTCCGTAAATACTTCTGGAATGTCAGTTAATGCCAAGGGAATATCATCTGGATGATATAAGAATTGATCTGAACTTTTAATGATTTCAATAGAAGAATCTAAACGATCTATTACTGCTTGCTCTGTTTGAGTCTCCTCGAACATCCATTCATGAAGTTTATAAATAGCAGAAACAGCATGTTCAGAACATAGCTCAGGAATGCAATTTTCTGGATGCTCGTAGCGAATGATCAATGGAATATTGAGAGCTTCAAGTTGCTCGTATAGGTCGTAAACAGTTTCAATCAAAAATTGAGCCCGATATTTACCGGTTTTCTTAAAACCGAATCGTGTAGTGATAAAGTGTTTGGGATCAAAGCAGTAGAGTCCAACTACCTTCTTATGGTTTGAACAAGCTTCAAAAAGTGCATTATTATCACCTACACGTAGATTATTGGTAAACCAAACTAATGCATTTCCTTTCGTATTCATCTTATTCAATTTTAGTATTTGTCTTCTGCTATATCAAGAAGGGGCATCAGTGGCGAACCTTATATATTTGGACGCTGATATGACTGACGAAGATGTACCTTAGGTACTGTATAGCCATCTAAACCATTAATAGCCGCAATATGACCCTTTGAAAGATCGATGAAACCATCCGGGGATAATAGTTCGTCATCAACGAATAAGTTCTTGATCTTACCTAACACTAGAAGGGTGTCATTGGCCTTAATATGATGCGCCTCAACAAACTGCATTTCCATTTGTACCGGGCATCCTCTCACAAAAGGAGCAAAACAACCGGCCTTATATTCTTCCTCCAATGTAGTCATCTCAAATTCGGAAGTGGTATTTGGATATTTGGCAGAGGTATGATGGGCTTGCTCTAAAATCCCTTCGTGAATATGATTGATGGTATAAGAACCCGTTTCTTTGATGTTCGCATACGTATTTCTCGGAACCGTAGTCGGTCGCAAGACAAAACCGAGTAATGGAGGTGCAGATCCATAATGAGTAATGGAACTGAATACAGCAACATTACTTATTTCAGAGGTGCTTTTCGTACCTATTAGATTAGCGGACTTATACCCTGAGCAGCTATTAATTAAATTAATCTTATATAAGTGATCTAACTGGGCTATATCAGTATCCTTAAACTGCATCCACGTATTTTTTAAAATGATTAATATCGATTTGATTCGCTTTCAGATCAAACATGAGATTATAGAGTCCGAAAAATGTTCGATTGATGTAGATAAAATGTTTAGAACCTCTGTTTCCGTTAAACTTTTTCAGTTCTGTATTTTTACTGTACTTGTCACTCAATGCAGCAATAGCATTAAAAAAGTCCGGATTCGAGAAATCAAAATAAGGAACATGGAAAGGTTGAGTAAACAAGCTTAACATCTCGTGAAACATGGCTGAAAAAAAAGCAATCTCCTCATCAGAATCATCAGGTCTGAGAATCTCCAATTCAAATAATTTTTCTCTAAATAGCGATGCGTTATCAATATTCTCTTTTTTTGCTAATTCAAAATACGGATAATAGAATTCGTCAGGAATCGTCTTCATACAGCCAAAGTCAAGCACCAGTAGTTCGTGGTCATCAGATACTAAAAAGTTCCCTGGATGTGGATCGGCATGGACTTTTTTTAAGACATGCATCTGATACATATAAAAATCCCATAAAGCCTGTCCAACCTTATTTGAAGCTTCATTCGAGGGATTATTGGCTACGAATTCAGAAATGTGTTCACCATCCATATAGTCCATAGTAATGATGCGTTCAGAAGATAGCGATTGGTAATAGTTAGGGAAATTAAGGTTGTCTATATGATTACAACCTTCAGCTACCGCAATACTCTGTTCAATTTCCAGAATATAATCAGTTTCCTCCAATAACTTTTGTTCTACTTCCCTGAAGTATTTATCAGAGTCTTTTCCTTTTAGATTAAACATTTTAATCGCCACAGGTTTCACCAGGGCAAGATCAGATGAAATACTTTCGGCTACACCGGGATACTGAATTTTAACCGCTAACTTTTTACCGTCTTTTTCAGCAAGATGTACCTGCCCAATACTTGCGGCATTAATAGAAACTGGATTAAAACTGTCGAATAATTCGCCCGGAGATTCCCCGAAGTATTTCTTAAACGTCTTAATTACTAAAGGGGGAGAAAGGGGAGGAACCGAAAATTGAGCAAGAGAAAATTTTTCCACATAAGCTCTGGGTAAAATGCTTTTTTCCATGCTTAACATTTGAGCAACCTTTAAGGCACTTCCTTTAAGCTCTTTAAGACTGTTGTATATGTCTTCTGCGTTATCATGATTTAATCGTTCTTTAGCGGCGACTTCATCATTGATCAACTTAGAACCATAGTATTTTAAATAATTGGTTCCTACTTTGGCCCCGGTTTTAAAAAGTTTAGAGGCCCGCTGTATTTTTCCGGTGGGAATTTTATCTATAGTCTTCATAAGAATATCGTCGTTCTTTCTTTAAATAGAAATTGACCCAAATCCATTAAACTATTAAGGGTTTGAGCGTCTAGTAAATTCATACTGGTATTAACTGACTTTTCAATAAAAACATCTGTTTTTTCAAAGGAGACGGAGGTGTCTTTTAACCAAAACTCTAGTGTTAGTAACAATTGAATCCACGCAGTTTCTTTTAATGTTTTCTTTTGAAAATCATTAATTGCCTTTTGTTTCATAGGCTTTACCTCAAGATCCAGATGTTCGATAAACTCTAAAAAAGCAATCTTCAGTTGAGATAGTTTCTTCAGACTCTTCAATCGATGTTTATCCGATTTTAGGGCATAGACAACATAACTTCGATTCGCCGTTAATATTTCAAAAAAAGTAAAATAAAAACTCAGAAGCTTGTTACGTGAATCAAACTCCTGATACTCATCACTTTTTTGGAGTACAGTATAGGTGTGATCAAAAAAGTTCTTAAATAAATCTTGCTCTAAAGCTTCAAAAGAAGCAAAATAAGCATAGAACGTTGCCTCCTCAAATCCATTCTTAGAGGCAAAATGGTATACGGAAGACGGGTTTGAATTATGAATTAACACATAATCCATATACAAGGAAATGATTTTGTCTCGGGTTATTTTATCTGATTTCTTCATAGCTATTCAAAGATAAGAAATTAATTTATTTTGTTTAACTTATTTATGATAAAATTAAACAAAATGTATTTGGAGATGAATAGAAGGTTCAACCACTTCTGTATCGTTATAAATTACCTAAACTGCTTTTTATGAAAAACACGATGTTTAAACTAGCGGGTAATACCACTCAAGGATGTTATTTGAATATCAGTTAATTGAGTTTGTAAAATGTGGCGATAACGAAGGTTATTTTTACGTTGTATTTTAATGAATGGCACTGGTAAACAATCAAAAAAATGTATATTTAAATACTATTATTAATCTTACCTAATTAAAATAAAGAATGAAATTGTTCCTTAACGTTTCCAACCTACTTTTGGCTGGACTATTTGTTTTTCAAGTCTCTTTTGGTCAAGAATCATTTACATCACCAAAATTATCAGATCCCGATTCCTGGTCCATTATTTTACTCCCGGATACCCAGAGCTATGTGAAGTTTGAAAGAAATCATGGGATTTTGGAAACCATGACCGGCTGGATCAGTGAAAATATAGATGATTTAAATATTAAGATGGTTTTGTGCACGGGCGACCTCGTAGAGCAAAATGAACTATTGGTACCTGATGATAAAAATGGGAACCTTCCCAGTAGGGATCAATGGAGGGCTATTTCCCATGCCTTTGAAACCTTAGATGGTAAGGTTCCATATATTCTGGCCGCAGGTAATCACGATTTTGGTTATAAGAATGTAGAAAACAGGAAGACCAATTATATTAAATATTTTCCTGCGCATAGAAATTTGATGAATGCCAGAGCCTTAAGAGCAGTAGGTAAAAATGCAGACGAAATGCCTTCTATAGAGAATGCCGCATACGAGTTTGTTTCTCCACATGACCGTAAATTTTTGTTTGTAAATCTGGAATTTGCTCCACGTGATACAACCTTGGAATGGGCTAAAGAGGTGCTGGCTCAAGATCGTTTTCAGCAGCATACCGCAGTGGTGCTGACCCATTCGTATTTAAATGCGGAAAACCAGCATATTGAAAAAGAAAATTACCCCATAGAGAACGGAAATTATGGAAAAGCTATTTGGGATAAATTAATAGCCCCGTCCAGAAATGTACAAATGGTATTTTCCGGACATATTGGAGCTGCAGATAACTTTAAGGCTCATACTGCCTATAGGGAAGATAAGAATGCCGCTGGAAAAAAAGTGAACCAAATAACGTTTAATGCTCAAGCCATGGGAGGTGGATGGCATGGTAACGGAGGAGACGGATGGTTACGGATCATGGAATTTTTACCCGATGGAAAAACAGTAATTATGCGTACATTTTCACCCCATTTTGCCCTCTCACCCAGCACCCAAGAGCTTTCTTATAGTAAAGACAGTTTCAATAATTTCACTATTCAACTAGATTAAGCAGGCTCTTATTTAAGGGGCTGATAAACAATTAAAAAGCGGGATTTCCAGGAAGGATTTTCCGCTTTATTTGTCTTATAGTTTTATTAATCAGTAGTTTGTGGAGTTTACTTCCCAATACAAAAATTAGCAAAGATATTGCCCAGTAGATCGTCCGATGAGATCTGACCTGTAATCTCCCCTAAATGGTACAAGGCCTGACGAATATCGATAGCGAGCAGATCTCCCGATAATTCATCCTGTAAACCAAACTTCACTTTTTCAATTTCCTCTAATGATTTTAACAGTGCATCGTAATGACGCGTATTGGTAACAATCGTTTCGTTATTACGTAAAGCACCGGTATTAACAAATTCCAGGAGTTTATTAGTAAGTTCTTCAACCCCTTGTCCCGATTTTGCAGATAAGAGATATATGTCTTCAATTTCAGCAGTTAAGGTCTTAACCTGCGCTTCTGACAATAGATCGACCTTATTGGCAATAATCACCAATGGCTTCTGAGGAAACTTATTTTTGATCTTCTCTATTTCTACCTGAACCTGTTTTAGATCTACCTTATCGTTAAATAAGGCAGCGCTATCAAACAAATAAACCACCACCTGCGATTGTTCAATCTTTTCAAAAGTCTTTTTGATACCAATACTTTCTACAACGTCTTTGGTTTCCCTGATACCAGCCGTATCGATAAATCGGAAACCAACACCGCCAATGGCAATTTCATCTTCGATCGTATCGCGGGTGGTCCCGGCTATATCACTAACAATAGCGCGCTCCTCATTCAAGATAGCATTCAATAGTGTAGATTTTCCAACATTTGGTTCTCCTACGATCGCCACAGGAATTCCATTTTTAATAACGTTTCCAACGGCAAAACTATCGATCAGTCGTTTTAAAACATTTTCTATTCTTTCTACGAGCTCTTTAAACTGTGTGCGATCCGCAAACTCCACATCCTCTTCAGCAAAATCCAGCTCCAGTTCAATTAAAGAAGCGAAGTTCAGGAGTTCTTCACGCAACTTTTGAATTTCATTACTGAAACCACCTCGCATTTGTTGCATCGCTATTTGATGCGAAGCAGCATTGTCAGATGCAATCAGATCAGCCACAGCTTCCGCCTGGCTTAAATCCATTTTGCCATTTAAAAATGCTCTTAGGGTAAACTCACCTGCATCTGCCATACGACAACCATTGCGTAAAAATAATTGAATGATCTCCTGTTGAATATAAGGCGAACCATGACAAGATATTTCAACGGTATTTTCCCCCGTGTAAGAATGAGGTCCCTTAAAGATAGATACCAGAACTTCATCGACCACACGCTGATCCTCTGCAATTTGTCCCAGGTGTAAGGTGTGTGACTTTTGTTTGGTAAGATCTTTATTTCTTTTGGATCTAAAGAAAGGAGCTACCAATTCGATGGCGTCGTTACCCGAAATACGAATAACGGCAATCGCACCAGCACCACTGGGAGTTGCTAAGGCTATAATGTTGTCTTGAGCTTGCATACCTATACTTAATTTGTGCAAAAATACAATTTACCAAACAATCTTATTCATGTTCAATCAGCAAACTTTTTGTAACAATCTGTATGAAAATGCGTCTTATAGATAAATCAATCAAAAAACAGTAACCATGAGAAAAGACAATCAATTAATCGTTTTGACCCATTTAAGTCAGCTTTTAGACTATGTGACCGGGGTAGGCGGGTTTATAGTACCCCTTGTCCTCTGGCTTACCCAGCGTGATAAAATTGAACAAATGGACGAACACGGGAAATCGATTATTAACTTCCAGATTAGCATCCTGGTGTATGCATTGCTTAGTATACCTCTTATATTTCTACTCGGATTTGGAATTTTAGTTTTAATAGCGGTTGGAATTATGGCTTTTATTTTCCCAATTATTAATGCTATTAAGGCCTCCAATGGAGAAAAACCTTATTACCCGTTAAGCCTTCCTATTTTTTAAATATCATTATTCATACGGTATTGGTAAAGGAACAGATATGGAGTTGTTCGAAGGACAACATGCCCGTGCAAAAAAGCTGTTAGGTCAAGACCACAGAAATAAGATGACATTCAGACATCGCCGTATAAAATAATGGCCTGTAAAGCAAAGCTCCGCAGGCCATTAATATATAAGGGTTGGTTAGGCACTTAGTTATTCAACATCACCGGCATTACCAACATTGTTATGTGTTCTCCTTCGTCAAGCCCATCAATAGGAGTTAAGATTCCAGCTCTGTTAGGTAAACTCATTTCCAACTGTACCTCATCAGAAGCCAGGTTGTTCAACATTTCATTCAAGAAACGAGAGTTAAAGCCTATTTGCATATCGTCACCCTGATAGTCACATGTTAGACGTTCTTCAGCCTTGTTACTGTAGTCAATATCTTCTGCAGAAATATTCAATTCAGCTCCGGCTATCTTTAAACGTATTTGGTGCGTAGTTTTATTTGAGAAAATCGAAACACGCTTTACTGAATTTAAGAACTGCGTTCTGTCAATGGTAAGCTTGTTCGGGTTTTCTTTAGGAATTACAGCCTCGTAGTTAGGGTATTTCCCATCGATAAGACGACAAACCAATTCAAAGTTATCAAAAGTAAACTTAGCGTTACTTTCGTTATATTCAATATTTACATCACTTTCACTGCCTCCTAAGATACCCTTCAATAGGTTCAACGGCTTTTTAGGCATAATGAATTCAGCTACCTCAGAAGCTTTGATGTCTGATCGTTCGTACTTTACCAATTTATGAGCATCGGTAGAAACAAAGCGGATATTTTCAGGAGAAAACTGAAAAAATACCCCGCTCATCACAGGTCTTAGGTCATCATTACCAGTAGCAAATATGGTTTTGCTGATCGCCGTTGCAAGCACATCACCTAACATCGTAGTAGCGCTGGGGTCTGTTAACTCAACGGCCTTCGGAAACTCTTCTCCATCAGCATAGGCTAAAGCGTATTTACCATGATTAGAACTAATTTCAATGGTATTATTGTCTTCCGTTACAAACGTAAGCGGTTGCTCAGGAAAAGTTTTTAGCGTATCTAAAAGTAAACGAGCTGGTACTGCAATACTTCCTGTAGCATCAGATTCAACTTCTAAAACGGAACTCATGGTAGTTTCCAGATCGGAGGCAGATACCGTCAATTTATTTTGATCTAATTCAAAAAGGAAATTATCTAAAATAGGGAGTGTGTTACTGTTATTAATAACACCACCCAAAACTTGTAATTGTTTTAAAAGGTACGAACTTGATACTATAAATTTCATCGGTTTACAATTTTCTTCATTTGGTACAAATGTGAACAAGCTAATGGTAAATAAGCATAGCCTTCACTCGTATTACAAATATATTTGAATTGTATTTTTTACCGAAAATAACTTATTAACATTTATGTGGTATATTTTTTACGCCTTACCAGGTTGAAAATCCACCCGAACAGTAGGAGTAAAACAATGGGAGCCCCTATGTTTACTACTTGCCACAGCTTTTTTTGTTCAACAACTTTCTCAGTGTCTAAAAATGCTAAGGCTACTTTCTTTGATCGAATGTTTATAAGTCCGCTGTCATCCAGCATGTAATTAACGCTATTTAGTAGAAATTCTTTGTTCCCGTAGAAGTTATTGGTCCATTTATCATACCCGAGCTCTAAAGGTCGCCCATTACTTGTCTGGTTCTTGATGAGGTCCCCATCAGCCACGACTAACATTTTCGTATCTGTACTCTGATCTTTCGCATCGGTAATTTTAAGAGGCTTTACACGATTTTGATAAGCAGAACTAAATGTACCTTCTAACAATACTGCTAAAGTCTGGTCTCCGTCATTATAAGTGTTTTTATCGGGTTGTTTTCCAATGATGTCTAAACTAATTTCACGCGGTGTGCCGTCAGTTTTTGAAAGTGGAGAACTGCTCAGGAGTATTGTTTTCTTCGTACTGCTTTTTAAAGTATCTATGTTATTGGCAAACTGGAAACGTAAAGCTTCAATGTTATTGTTGATGGGATGATTGTTTTTAGAGAAAACCATTGGTGAATAAAACCATGGTAAAGGATTGTATTGTGAATCATTGCCGGCTCCGGTAGCTAATACAATTTGAGTAAAATACAGATCATTGACCAGTACCGGATTGATACGTACCCCATAGTTGAAAAACAGGTCATTTAAATTAAGATCCCTCGGAAATGCAATAGTCTTGCCCTGATCATTGAATAAACTATCCAACTCTGCCGCTGTTTGATCGATAAGCCAGATAGATTTACCTCCATGCATCATGTATTGATCAAGTACGTATTTCTCTTCTTCACTGAATTTTTTTGTAGGCTTGGCTATAAGTGTAAGATCAAACTGCTGGAGTTGATTAAATGTTTTCTGCGGACTGTCAACTATAGAATCTAAGGTAATTGGTGCAATCCTGTAATAATCTCTTAACGTAGTTAAAAAATCTGCCAGGTAAATATCATCTAACTCTCCATTGCCCTTTAACACGGCAATCTTTTTCTTTTCCTGAATGGTCAGTTTCTTGAAGGCATCTGAAAAACCATATTCCAAATGTTGAACCGAGTTATTAACCCGCTCTTCTGAGGAAGCCCCCAGTTTGCTTTTTAATAAAGAAACTTTAACTGATTTGTTTCCCAAATTGGCAACAGCCCAGGGAAAAATGAATTCCTGAGATACTTTGCTGCCTTCACTAACCGTTACATTTAATGGAGTAAGACCCAGTTGTTGTAAATTGGAAATTGTTTCGTTCTGATTAGACTCCCCTTCCAACGGGTCGACAAAACTAAACTTTATGTTTGGGTTAATAGCAGCAAACTCCTCTAATAGTTGCCTTGTTTCTGTTTGTAGTTTTTTAAATTCTGGCTGCAGATCACCGGCTAATAGAATATCTATAATCACCGGTTCATTTAAAGTGTTTATAATCTTTTTTGAAGCTTCAGAAATAGTATATCTATGGTCTTGGGTGAGATCGAATCTACTGTAAAAGCGACCCGAAATTAAATGAACAATTACAAGAATGATAACTGTTAGAAAAATGGTTTTGTTATGTTTTTTATAAAAGCTCAAAATTCACATTATTTATTGGTTATTCTTAGCGAGGTTAAAACAATAAAAAGTGTGCAAACACTCAAAAAGTATATAATATCTCTCAAATCAATGACTCCTCTGGATATACTGTCGAAGTGGGCCTTCATTCCAAAACCCGAAATGAAATAAGCAATACTTCCAAACAAATTCGAAATTCCTTCAAAACCGTAATACAGGAAGAAAGAAATAAAAACCGCTACAATAAATGCAACAATTTGATTGCTTGAAAGCGTAGAGGCAAAGGTGCCCACAGCCGTGTATGAGGCTATTAAAAATAGCAGACCGAAATATGAACCCAGGGTACTACCCATATCTAGGTTCCCAACTGGATTACCTAGTTGCCATATGGTGATTACGTAAAGAATAGTTGGAATTAAGGCAATAACCGCCAGTAATAAGGCAGCAAAATATTTACCCAGAACAATTTCTAAAGAGCTTAACGGTTTTGTTAGCAATAACTCTAAGGTTCCTAATTTCTTTTCATCAGCAAAACTTTTCATGGTAATGGCTGGAATGAGAAAGATAAGGATCCACGGAGCCAATTGAAAGAAACTGTTCAGGTCTGCAAAACCATTATCGAAAATATTGAAATTACCTTTAAAAACCCATAAGAATAGTGCATTGAGTAACAAGAAAACACCAATAACCAAATAAGCAATAGGTGAGGCAAAAAAACTTTTTATTTCACGTTTTAAAATAGCTGTCATATTATGGTAAACTTACAATTTTATGAACACTCCACGCTGCTGGTTTTGCATTAAACCACTTTTTGGTGGTTGCCCAAACTCCTTTAAAAAGCGAAGAGTTACGGTAATTTTCTAAATCACTTTCTTGATCCCAATAACTATAGGTAAAGAAAACATTCGCCTGGTCGAGGTCTTGGTACAACTCTAAAAAACGACAGCCTTCAAAATTTCGTATAAGTTCTTTGTTTTTATCAAAGAAAGACAAGAATTCATTAATCTTATCTTCTTCAAAGTGCATTTTTACAATTCTTACCAGCATATAATTTCAGTTAACTAACCTTCAATAAATTTAATACTCACGGTATCGCGATAGTCAAGACCTAATAGGGAAGAGGCGCCACCAACGGTATTAAGATTACTTCGGTATATAGCTATTTCTATATTATTTTGGGAGTTGAATATAGCTAATTTTTTTCCATCGTAATCCCGTTTATTATCGTCAAGATCAAAATTCACCAAATCGCTGTACTTGTCATAAATAGTGTTGAACTTATGATTACGGGCAGATAGTTCGAACTTTCTGTTTTGACGAATGGAATTAAATAGCTTTTTAGAAATGTTGGTAACGATATTACCGTAATTGTCTATATAAATAACATTACCGGATATCTGGGTTTCATCAGCGCTAACTATCGGCATTAATTGCTTGATAGGTTTTAAACTCGTAGTTAGTTTGCCTATCACTTCCAAAGTACCTCCCCTGGCTATATGAGCAGCAACCTTAACAAATACATCAAGTACCGGAAAAACACTCTCAACACGATCATGGATATTGATCTCTACAATCTTTTCAGGATTAAATTCCGAAGACAAAAGTGTTATGATTCCGTTGTCAGCACCAATAAAATAATGTTCGTTAAGCTTCACCGCAATATGTTTGTTCTCCGGGTTTAGTTCAGCATCAACCCCTATAATATGGATGCTGCCTTTCGGAAAGCTTTTATACGCATTTTGAAGTACATAGGCCGCTTCCTGGATATTAAATGGATTGATGTGATGGGTGATGTCAACAATTTTTAAATCTTCAGATTCGCTATAAATAGCTCCCTTAATCGCTCCAACAAAGTGATCCTTCTCACCAAAATCGGTTGTTAAAGTAATAATGGGCATTGAATAACTGTTGATATTTTGTTAAATTTAAAAAGCTTAGAGACCCAAACATATCATATTGATTTGTACATTTATCTAATACGATAATATCTGAACCACAAACCTACTAAAAAAGAAACTCATTACCCATATTTGATGATTCACTTTTTTACCTTAAAATTGATAAACCAATTATTAACCACAATTCAGTAGCTTTTGAACGAACTTATAATCGAATTAACAGAGATAAGCCCAAAAGGCTTTTTTGGAACACAAAATGCCAACATTGAACTTCTAAAGAAATATTTTCCAAAACTCAAGATCGTTGCCAGAGGAAATAAAATCATAACCTATGGTGATGAAGAAATGCTGGAAGAGTTTGATAAACGAATGGATATGCTGGTCACGCATTTCGGTAAATATAACAAGCTCGATGAAGATACCATTGAACGTATTTTATCCAGTACAGATTTAAATGGTGTGGAAGAGGCAGAGAGCGAAGGCAAGGTGTTGGTTCATGGCGTAGGTGGGAAATTAATACGAGCCAGAACTCCAAATCAAAAAAAGTTGGTGGATCTTATGAGTAAAAACGATATGGTTTTTGCTATAGGTCCGGCGGGTACCGGGAAGACATATACCGGAGTAGCGTTAGCTGTTAAAGCCTTGAAAGAAAAACAGGTAAGACGAATTATATTAACAAGACCTGCCGTAGAGGCCGGAGAGAACTTAGGTTTTTTGCCTGGTGATCTAAAGGAAAAATTAGATCCCTATATGCAGCCGCTGTATGATGCCTTACGCGATATGATTCCAGCTGAAAAATTAGAAAACTATATCGAAAAAGGGATCATTCAAATAGCTCCTTTAGCTTTTATGAGAGGACGAACCCTCGATAATGCTTTTGTGATCTTAGATGAAGCGCAGAATACTTCCCATTCGCAAATGAAAATGTTTCTTACCAGAATGGGTAAAAATGCCAAGTTTATGATAACCGGCGATCCTGGACAAATAGATCTTCCCAGAAGAGTTATTTCAGGACTGAAAGAAGCGTTATTAGTGCTGGGGAATGTGAAGGGTATAGGGGTAATATACCTCGATGATAAGGATGTTATTCGTCACCGATTGGTGAAAAATATTATTGAAGCTTATAAAAAAATTGAACACGATAATGAATTTTAAATAAGAGATATAAAGCGCGATTTCGTAGATTGTTTTTCGTAAATCCCTTGTATCTTTGCAATCAAAATTCAACACAACTTTAATGAATAATACAATTACAAAAACTAATTTTCAATTCCCTGGCCAAAAAAGTGTATATCGAGGAAAGGTAAGAGAAGTGTACAACATCAATGACGATCTGTTAGTCATGATAGCTACCGACCGAATCTCTGCCTTCGATGTAGTGATGCCTAAAGGAATTCCTTATAAAGGTCAGATCTTGAATCAAATAGCTACAAAGTTTATGGAGCAAACCCAGGATATTGTTCCGAATTGGTTGGTGGCAACACCAGATCCTAATGTAGCTGTAGGTCATTTATGTGAACCTTTCAAGGTAGAAATGGTAATCCGTGGATACCTGTCAGGACATGCTGCCCGTGAATACAAAGCAGGAAAAAGAACCTTATGCGGGGTGGCAATGCCGGAAGGGATGAAAGAAAATGATAAGTTTCCTCAGCCTATAATCACGCCTGCAACAAAAGCTGAACAGGGAGAACATGATGAAGATATCTCTCGTGAAGAAATTTTGAGCAAAGGAATTGTGGCTAAAGAAGATTACGAAATCCTCGAAAAATATACGCGTGAGTTGTTTCAAAGAGGCACAGAGATAGCTGCTGAGCGAGGACTGATTTTGGTTGATACCAAATACGAATTTGGTAAAACCAAGGATGGTAAAATCGTTTTAATCGATGAAATTCATACCCCGGATTCTTCCAGGTATTTTTATGCAGACGGTTATCAGGAGCGCCAGGACAAAAATGAGCCTCAAAAACAGCTCTCTAAGGAGTTTGTAAGACAATGGCTAATAGAAAATGGCTTTCAGGGTAAAGAAGGACAGCAAGTGCCTGAAATGAGCGATGCCTATGTGCAAACAGTATCTGAACGATATATCGAACTATATGAAAATATAATGGGCGAAGATTTTGCGAAGGCTGATGTATCTGATATAGAAGAGCGCATAACGAAGAGTGTGAATGACTTTTTAGCGTCCAGATAAAATTTCAATCTTGTGATCATACCGAGAAGGCCGTTTTTTAAAAAACGGCCTTTTTTTTATGCCCAGAGACCGGGTAAAGCTTAGGTGATCTGAATTGAAGAACCCCTAAAGTTGTGTTAGGATTTTTTAAATAGGTTTATTGGTGTTTTAAGTAACCCCATTATATGGTTAAGATACTCTAGGCCCGGTGCAAAGGCATAGATAAGCCCTGGATAAAGTATAGATAAGGTATGGTTAAAGTAGCGCTAGAGTAATGAAAAGATATGGAGGGCTTAAAAACTTTGGTTATGGATATAACTGTTTGTAATTAGAGCTTGTTAGTATGTGCTAAGGTTTCCTGTAAAAACAATTTTAGGGTAGGTGAGATGCAATAAAATAGATCAATCTCAAAAGTTGTGTCTGGATTGAAAAATAGATTAAGATCTTTGTAGAATAAATAATAGTACAGGATTTATAGACTGCTTAAGCCTGATATTACCCGAAGTATTAACTACCTGCTTCATTCTGGTTTCGCCCCAAACCGATCAGGGAACACTTTTTCGTATTTGGAAGAAAAATGATTTAGCATCCATCGTACTTGTCATTCCGTTCCTGTTTAAGAGTCCATTAATATAGTAACTGAAGCCGGACCATTCTGTCCGAATGTCCAGCCGCACCCAATGTCATTCCGCATTCATTGCAGAATCTACTTTTCACTCCCACCTGTCATTCCGCACTTGTTGCGGAATCTCTGGATGCTATGCTTAATCCCTCATTCTTTCAATAATCAATCACAATTTTTGGATAAAAACAACTATTAGGTATGATCCCTTTCAGGTATGTTCACGTAAAATCCTCTTGTTATGATCGTCTGGTTTACCGAAATATTTGATCAATGAAAAAGCGAAAGTCTAAATGATTTAACACAAAAAAAGCCAGAACAAATTGTTCCGGCTTTATAATAAGTATTTACGTAGCGAGGACGGGATTTGAACCCGTGGCCTCCGGGTTATGAATCCGACGCTCTAACCAACTGAGCTACCTCGCCTGATCCTTGCCAAGCAAAGTCTGATAGACTTTTTTGTGCTTAGCGGGTGCAAATATAGAAACTAATTTTACTACCACAAATCAAAAATTGAAAAAAAATATTTTTTCGGAAAAAGTATTGCCATTTCAAAGAAATAAGTATATTGTCTTTTTAAATTTAAATGTAATAATTCATGCAAGATAAAGTAAAATACGAACTTGAATTCCCCATACACTCGTCACCGCAATTACTGTATCAATATATTTCTACACCTTCAGGTTTGTCTGAATGGTTTG
The DNA here is from genome assembly GCF_900116365.1 of Zhouia amylolytica. Lineage (GTDB taxonomy): Bacteria > Bacteroidota > Bacteroidia > Flavobacteriales > Flavobacteriaceae > Zhouia > Zhouia amylolytica. The sequence continues at coordinate 270,905 of NZ_FPAG01000005.1, forward strand.
CTGATAATGTTAACTCCAGAGGAGAGATGTTTACCTTTATTTGGGATGGCTCTGAAGAGCAGGCTAAGCTCTTGAAAAAGAAGAATGGAGTGTTGGTTAAGTTTCAGTGGTTGCAGAATGAAGATGATAGTTATTTTGAGATGAAAATAGTAGTTGACGAAATAACCAAAGATGTCTCACTAATTGTGACGGACTTTACTGAGGAAGATGAAGTGGATGAAGCTAAAATGTTATGGGAAAACCAGATTTCAGATTTGAAACATGTAATCGGTTCAGTTTAATTTAAAGATTCATAAACTATAAACTATATTTGTGCCTTGATTCATTCAAGGCATTTTTTTATGATTAATTTTAACGGAGATATATTAGCAAACGAGAGTAAATTTTTAAACCATAACAATAGGGGATTACGCTATGGTGATGGTTTATTCGAAACTTTAAAAGTAGTAAATGCTAAAATCCTTTTTTGGGAAGATCACTACTTTAGACTCATGTCCTCAATGCGTATTTTGAGAATGGATATCCCGATGGAATTTACTTTAGAATTTCTTGAAAAGGAAATTATCAGTTTGATTAAAACAAATCAACTGGAGAGTACGACGGCAAGAGTGCGATTGAATGTCTTCAGAGATGCTGCCGGATATTACCTTCCGGAGAACAATGATGTAAGTTATGTTATTGAGGCAGTCGAAATTGAAAATCCATTTTATGTGATTGATGAGTCGCCTTACGAAGTAGAGTTGTTCAAAGATTATTATGTAGAACCTGGCTTATTATCAACTCTGAAAAGTAACAATAGAATTATAAATGTTGTGGGAAGTATTTATGCCAGTGAAAATGAATATGATAATTGCTTGCTGGTTAATAATAACAAGAACGTGGTAGAGGCATTAAATGGAAATGTTTTCTTAGTAAAGGGGAATGTGATAAAAACCCCTCCGATAACTGATGGATGCTTGAACGGAATAATGAGAAAACAGCTTATGAATGTCTTGGAGTCGGTGGAGGAGTACGAACTAAAAGAAGAATCCATTTCACCATTCGAACTTCAAAAAGCCGATGAGCTATTCATTACGAACGTAATTACTGGTATCAGACCGATTACAAAATACCGTAAGAAGCAGTTTGAAATTAATGTAGCTAAGAAAATAATAGGGAAGTTAAATGTGAAGGTGAGACTTTCCTAATTCAAGTTTGGATTCTCAGGAGCATTTGACCATATAAGATAATCCCCGCCAAGTTCAACCATTTTTTCTTTCCAGAAATAACTGGCCGATTTATTGATGACATTACTTTTGTATTTGTTTTCTGTAACAATCCAGGAATTACCGGTAAGTTCTTTTTCTAATTGAAAAATTGCCCAGCCTGAATATCCAAGGAAAAAACGTATTTCAGATTCTTTAATACGACCATCATTGATAAGATCAATGATCTTTTCAAAGTCTCCACCCCAATAGATTCCACTGGATATTTCTACACTTCCCGGAATTAAATCCGGTACCTTGTGTATAAAATATAGGTTATCCTGTTCGACAGGACCTCCGTTGTATACCATGAAATTTTTCTTAATATCGGGAATCAGTTCATTTAACCTGAACTCGAGGGGTTTGTTTAGGATAAAACCAATAGAACCTTCTTCATTATGTTCAGCCAAAAGCACCACAGATCGATTGAAAGAAGCGTCTCCAATTATAGATGGCTCGGCGATGAGTAAATGTCCTTTTTTTGGCTTTAAGGCTACCATTGGCTAGTTTATTTACTCTTAAATTTAATTAAAAAATAGCCAAGTATCAAAATTTGGGAATGAAAAATAATTCAAAACACAAAAAAAAGCGCCGAAATGGCGCTTCAAATGTTCTGTATTCTGATGTTCGTTAGTTTACAGCGCTAGATAAATCTGCACCAGCTTTAAACTTAACTACATTTTTAGCAGCAATCTTGATTGTTTTACCAGTTTGTGGATTTCTACCTTCTCTTGCTGATCTTTTAGATACTGACCAAGAACCAAAGCCTACTAATGAAACTCTACCTCCTTTTTTTAAAGTACCTTCTACATTACCTAAAAATGATTCTAATGCTTTTTTAGCTGCTGCTTTCGTGATACCGGCATCAGCTGCCATAGCATCGATTAATTCTGTTTTGTTCATAATTCAACGAATTTAAAACTTACTTGTTGGTTAAACATTAATTTTAATTAGCCTATACAAATTTATACGGATTATGCAATCATGCAAGTAATATCAAGGGAAATCGGGTATTTTGTTAATAACTTCGGCTCTATTGTTAATAAAGTAAGCTTTTTTCGACAAATTTTGCTTATCTCGCACTGTATAAGGCTTTAGCGAACGTAAGCATCGCTTTTTATTTCATAACCATTTAAAACATCTCTCACATTCATTTTCCGTTTCCCGGGTAGTTGAACCTCATTTAAAATAATATATCCATTACGGACTGCAACTTTAATACTATTCTTTGTAAGAGATAGCGTTCCTGTTTTATCTTCGTGATCTATGATTTCTTTAGTAGCATTATAAATTTTAATGAATACTTCTTCTTCACCATTGTAAAGCGTTGTCCATGCAGCCGGATATGGACTTAAGCCTCTGATAAGATTATAGATGGAGTCAATAGAAGCTTCCCAGTCTATTTTACAGGTCTCTTTATGAATTTTATAAGCCACCTTCAAAGGCTCATCTTCATTTTGGATCCTGGTGGTTATTTTGTCTTCTTTAATACAGTTAACGGTTTTTAAAACCAATTGTGCACCTGTAAGCATAAGTTTATCATGAAGCATACCTGCAGTTTCCTCAGAACCAATGGCTACCTCTTCCTGAAAAATCATGGCACCTGTATCTATCTTCTCATCTATAAAAAAGGTGGTCACCCCGGTTTTAGTTTCACCATTTATAATAGCCCAGTTAATTGGGGCCGCCCCCCGGTATTGAGGTAATAAAGAAGCATGTAAGTTGAAAGTACCGTAAGCTGGCATTTGCCAAACAGCTTTTGGTAACATTCTAAAAGCTACCACCACTTGTAAATTGGCCTCTAGAGACCTTAACTCGTTCAGAAACTCTTCGCTCTTCAGGTTTGTTGGTTGCATTACGTGAAGACCCTGCTCAACGGCATACTCTTTAACCGCAGATTGATGTAACTTTCTTCCCCTTCCAGCAGGCTTGTCAGGGGCCGTAATTACCCCAACGATATTATAATTATTTTCTACTAAAGTTTTCAGGGTTTCTACCGCAAAATCGGGAGTCCCCATAAAAACGATTTTTAAATCTCTTTCCATTTTAAATAGTTTCTTGTTCAAAATTATTTATTTGAACTGATATTCATTCCTTTCGTTTACAATTATTTTTTCATCTTCTAAAAGTAGCTGTATGGCACTAAGGATATATTCTTCCCGAAAGGTTAATTGGCTATTAATAGCTCTGGAGGATAACGGCTTTTCTTTTAGTAATTTAATGATTTGTTCTGCCACAATATCCAAAACTTCATTCGAGGCTCTCTTGTGTTTTTTAGTAATGCAATAGGAACATATACCACAAGGTTGTAAATTAGTTTCTCCAAAATAAGTTAGTAACTGAATACTTTTACATTGATCACTAGTGTTACAATAATCAAATACAGCTTTTAGTTTCGTTGCTTTTAACTTGTTCTGACTTTTAACATCCTTGGCAATGACATTAATGACCCGGTCGTCTTCACGGGGAACTAAGAAGGTTATTTCAGCATCAGTATTTTTAGCTTCAAGGTTGATAATTTCATCTTTATGTAACTGCTGTAATACTTGCATCAAATCTGCTTCAGAAGAAGCTGTTTTTTGAGCAATGAGAATTGTGTTGATTTTTGTTGGCAGATCAAAAATTCCTCCATATGTTCTTAATATGGCCTGAACAATAGTTTCAATTTTAGGATACTTATCTAAATATGAAAATAACCTGTTAGAGCTTACCTCGAACTGTAAAATAACTTTATTCCTGTACGATTCTGTGAAGTTGATAATAGATTGTCTGTCGAGCGTTTTTAGGCCGTTATAGGTCAATAAACCATTCAATTGATAGATATGACAAAACTCATTAAAATTAAATGCGAAACTTTCCTCTCTGTCTTCCCCGTATCCTATTTGAAAATAATTATTCAGTTTCTTATATAATAGCTTTAAAAAATTGCTGTCCGGAAATACTTTAACGAATTGCTCTTCAGCCTGAAGTTCGTCAGCCTTATTTTTTAGAATTACTGCAAATGATTTGTTGCCATCCCTTCCTGCTCGCCCGGATTCCTGATAATAATTTTCAATGCTGTCAGGTAGGTTTAAGTGAATTACTGTACGGACATCCGGTTTATCTATCCCCATGCCAAAAGCATTGGTGGCTACCATTACCTGAATTTGATTGTCGAGCCATAACTTCAGTTTGTTTTGTTTTTCGTCCGAAGAAATACCACCATGATAATAAGTAGCTTTGATACCTTGATTGTTTAAATAATCAGCAAAATTGATAGTTGCTTTTCTACTGGTTACATATACAATTGATGATCCTTTGTTCTTCTTAAGGATAAGGCTGAGTTTATGTCTTTTATCTTCTTCCTCAAAAACCATATAAGCAATATTCTGACGAGAAAAAGAACTCTTTACTCTTTGAACCGCTCTCAGGTTCAGGTTCTGGACAATGTCTTCTTGTACCTCTGCGGTAGCCGATGCAGTTAAAGCGGCGATTGGAATATGAGGGAACGTTTCTCGAAGCCACACACAGTTTCTATATGCAGGTCTGAAATCATGTCCCCATTCTGATATACAATGAGCCTCATCAATTGCGATAAGATTCACAGGCATTTGTCTTATACGTTCCTGAACTAACTCCTGCTGTAAACGTTCAGGCGAGAGATAAAGGAATTTGTAATTGCCATAGATGCAATTATCCAGTAGAGCATCAACCTCCTTATATGATAATCCACCGGTTAAGCCGATGGATTTTATGTTTTTGTTTTTTAATTGATTGACCTGATCTTGTATCAAGGCGACCAAAGGAGATACTACAATGCAAATCCCTTCCTGTACTAAAGCAGGAACCTGAAAACAAACAGACTTTCCACCACCGGTAGGCAATAGGGCAAGCGTGTCGTGTTTATCTAAAAGGTTTTTGATGACCTGTTCCTGTGCGGCTCTAAATGAATCAAAGCCCCAGTATTGTTTTAAAACCGTTAAAGGGTCTAGCATTAATACAAGTTGTTGTTTATGAGGGAAAGTTACTAATTAGGGGGCAAGCCTCCCATATTTTTCATCGAAATTTAATGTAATAATTTCCAGAGCTTAAATAAATTTCTCAATAAAATCAGCCCTTGCTGTAACGGTGCCCGTTGGCACTTCTAAAAGTTGATAGCCAAATTTTTTATACGCAGCTTCCAGGTAATCATGAATTAGTATAGCCTGTTCAAAGTTTTCATAACGTTCATTGTCAGAAATGTAAATCTCTTCCCAAGGAGGTAATAGAAACACCTGGTCATAGCAGTGTTCAGTACATGCATCGGAGAAGTAAGCAGGGTAATCCTGATTGGCATAATCCAAATAGGCAACCACATCGGGAATACCTCTATCTAAAAAAACTCGGTTTTCAGGATGATTAGTAGCTTGATTAAATTGCGATATCCTCCCTTCAAGCAGCTTTTTACTAAATAGAAGGGGGTCCTTTAGAAAAAGTTGATCGATTCCTTGTTTTTGTGCCTCTATCGTAACCTGTCTGGATATTTCAGGTAAGCAAATATAACCTCGATCTTTCAAGATATCTACCACAGATGTTTTGCCTGTTCCAGGTCCTCCGGTAATGACAATTTTTTTATGACTCACGTTTCATTTATTCAGGGCTCAAAAATAGTGAAATCTGAGGATAACCTAAAAATTGAATTCTAAAGACTATCTTTGCAAGAAATAATATCGATTAGTTAAGCGTAATGGAAAATCAAGAGAATCGAAAAGCTTTTTACGATAAATTAAAAAGTCGTTTAGAAGAGACTACTAAATGGCCGTCCCTGTATTTATATAAGTTCATAGTGCCTACTGATGAAGATAAAATCAAGGAAGTAGAAACCATGTTTGATAATATGGGAGCGGTAATAAATACTAAAAAATCTACCAAAGGAACTTATACTAGTATTTCAATTTCTTTAAAAATGGAATCCCCTGAAGCTGTAATTGAAAAATATCAGGAAGCAGAAAAAGTAGAAGGAATTATCTCTCTTTAATAAATTGATTTGTTGATTGTATAAAAATTAGTATTTTGCAGTGCAACGTATGTTACTTTCCTGCAAGTGAAATACTGCGTAACTTCATTACATTTAATGCATTAAAAACCAACAATAGTTTTGATTGAAAATTTAGAATATAATAGTGAACGACCAAGGTTAATTATTCCAGAGTACGGACGTCATATTCAGAAACTGGTGGATTTCGCCATTTCTATCGAAGATAAGGAAGAGAGGAATAAAGTAGCCAAGGCTATTATTGGAGTTATGGGGAACCTAAACCCTCATTTAAGAGATGTGGCCGACTTTCAGCATAAGTTATGGGATCAGCTTTTCATCATGTCGGACTTCAAATTAGATGTCGATTCACCTTTTCCAATACCTACCAAGGAGATGCTGGCAGAGCGTCCGGAAGGGCTGGAATACCCTCAAAACCATCCTAAATACAGGTTTTACGGGAACAATATAAAACGTATGATTGATGTTTGTAACGGTTGGGAAGAAGGCGAGTTAAAGCAGGCCTTGAAGTATACTATTGCAAACCATATGAAGAAATGTTTCTTAAACTGGAATAAGGACACCGTTGAGGATGATGTAATCTTTGAACATTTATATGAGTTGAGTGGAGGGAAGATTAACTTGGCCAAATGGGATGAGGATCTTTCAGACAGCTCAAATCTTATCCGTTCCAAACCTAACAAACAGCACCGGTCTAACGGTAAAAAGCATCATAAAGGAGGCCGCAATAAAAAACGTTATTAAAAAATCTTTACCGACTTTCTATGGGAACATTTAAAATTGAAGGCGGGCATCAGTTAAAAGGGGAAATAACTCCTCAAGGTGCCAAAAATGAAGCCTTACAAATCTTATGTGCCGTACTACTAACGCCAGAACGAGTTACGATTCACAACATACCCAATATAGTTGATGTAAATAAATTAATCGATTTACTTGAGAATTTAGGGGTTAAAATTCAAAAACTTGGAAAGGGTTCATATTCCTTCCAGGCTGATGATATTAATCTTGAATATCTGGAGTCTGAGCAATTTAAAAAAGACGGAAGAGGATTGCGAGGATCTATTATGATTGTCGGACCTTTATTGGCTCGTTTCGGTAAGGGGTATATACCTAAGCCCGGTGGAGATAAGATAGGAAGAAGACGCCTGGATACTCACTTTCAGGGTTTTATCAAACTTGGCGCTAATTTTAGATATAACCGGGAAGAGTATTTTTATGGTGTAGAAGCTGAGACCTTATCCGGAACTGATATGTTGCTAGACGAAGCCTCGGTAACCGGTACTGCAAATATCGTAATGGCAGCTGTATTGGCCAAAGGGACCACTACCATCTATAACGCTGCTTGTGAACCATATTTGCAACAACTTTGCAAAATGCTCAATCGCATGGGAGCGAAAATATCTGGTATTGCCTCAAATCTATTAACCATTGAAGGAGTTGATAGTTTGGGAGGTACCGATCATACTATGTTACCGGATATGATTGAAATTGGTAGTTGGATCGGATTGGCGGCAATGACCAAAAGTGAGATCACTATTAAGAATGTAAATTGGGATAGTTTAGGAGTTATTCCTGGCGTTTTTGCTAAACTCGGTATTACAGTTGAGAAAAAAGGTGATGATATTTTTATTCCAGAACATAAAAAAGGATATGAAATCCAAAATTATATCGATGGTTCAATTTTAACCATAGCAGATGCTCCGTGGCCTGGATTTACACCCGATTTGTTGAGTATAGTACTTACGATCGCTACCCAGGCAAGGGGAGAGGTATTGATTCATCAGAAAATGTTTGAAAGCCGTTTATTCTTTGTCGATAAATTAATCGATATGGGAGCAAAAATTATATTATGCGATCCGCACAGAGCTACAGTAATTGGTCATGACTTTAAATCTCAATTGAAAGCAACGACAATGACATCTCCCGATATTAGGGCTGGAATTTCCTTATTAATAGCAGCGCTTTCTGCTAAAGGAACTTCAACCATCCATAATATAGAACAGATCGATCGTGGTTATGAATATATCGATGATCGTCTACGAGCTATAGGAGCTAAGATATTAAGAGTAGATTAATAAAAACTTTTAGGCCTGATGATTTCAAATTCATCAGGCTTTTTTAATTAAGGGCATTCTTATAAACCTCCAGGCATCGTTCTCTGGCAGCCTTATGTTCAACAATAGGCTGAGGATAGCTAAACTCATTGAGGTCTTTTACCCAGGTATTTATATATTTGAGATCTTTATCAAATTTTTTAATTTGTGTAATGGGGTTGAATATTCTGAAATATGGCGCGGCATCCACCCCTGTACCGGCAACCCATTGCCAATTCCCAACATTGCTGGACATTTCATAATCCAGTAACTTTTGTGCGAAGTATGCCTCACCCCAGCGCCAGTCAATCAATAAATGTTTACAAAGAAAACTCGCTGTGATCATTCGGATTCTATTGTGCATATATCCGGTGTTGTTCAGCTGACGCATACCTGCATCAACAATCGGATAACCAGTTTTCCCTTCGCACCAGGCCATAAATTCATTTTCATCATTTCGCCAATTGATTCGATCATATTTAGGTTTAAAGCTCTTTGTGGTTGTATGTGGGAAATGATAAAGGATCTGCATGAAAAATTCACGCCAAATCAATTCATTTAGAAAAGTAGTGTCCTTTTCATTTAAGGCCTTTTCTACTAATCTGCGAATACTAACAGTTCCAAAACGTAAATGTGGACCTAGAAGAGATGTACCGTCCTGGGCAGGAAAGTCTCTCGTTTGATGATAGTTGCCTATCAGTGAGGAGCTAATATTGTATGGATGTACTTCAATGTTGCTTTTTTTGAAGCCAATATCAGATAAACTTAATTTATTAAAGTCTCCTTTATAAAAATGCTTTGTTACGTTTCCAATCTGGTAATTAGGGATATCGGTATTTGAATTAAAAGTTTCTTTCCATTTCCTCATGTAAGGGGTATACACTACATAAGGATCGCCGTCGTTTTTTAAAACCTCATTTTTTTCGAAGATCACCTGATCCTTAAAGGTTAAAAATTCGACACCACTTTTAGAGAGTATATTAGAAATTTCCTGGTCTCTTTTAATGGCGTAGGGTTCGTAGTCGTGATTCGTGTATACATTTTTAATATCCTGGCTCATTAGAAGTGATTGAAATATTTCTTGAGGATTACCATGATAAAGAGCTATACCCGTATTATATTTTTTTGATAACTCATCGTTCAGTACCAGAAGTTTTTCATGAATGAAACTAACGCGAGCGTCTTGATCAGGTAGTTTAACTAAAATTTCTTCATCAAAAATAAATATAGGAAGTACACGCTCATTATTAGACAGTGCTTCATAAAGACCACGGTTATCTTCAATTCTTAAATCTCTTCTAAACCAAAAAAGGGTTACTTTTTCCGACTTCATATATGTGTACTAATATTTTAATTCTCCAAACAGAGATTTTAATTTATTTTCCCTGTAGTTGAAGATATCCTTAAGTTGTCTCGCTACCATGGGTTGGATGATGTTTCCAAGAAATCCATAAGGAAGTTTGTAATGGATCAGGTCCTCCATAATAATGCCTCCACGAGTGGGTTTCAAAAAGTGTTTATGGTGCCATAAAGCATAAGGTCCAAATCGTTGTTCGTCTACAAAATACTCCCGATCTTTAACATGTGTTATTTCTGTTACCCACTTCATTTTAACTTTTGGGAATGGACAAACGGTATATTCAATGATTTGACCAGGATACATATTGCTTTCCGCTCCGCTTAAAATTTTAAACTGCATATGGTCTGGAGTGATGACACTCAGATTGTTCGGGTCTGATAAAAATGCCCAACCTTCGTCAATACTTATAGGTAATCCTTGTTGTTTATGGATGCGATGAATCATACTTTGTTTAAGCAATTTTAAACAAAGTTAAACAAATATAGTTTCTATAGCTTAAATTATCGTAATTTTAATATAATTTAATAAGGCAAAACATGTTAAATATGTAAATTGCTATTGTATAAATCAACTATTATTAAAAATGAAAAAACTAGCTTTAATTTTATTATGTGCTTTTATGTCAACCTCTTTATTAGAAGCGCAAGTACAAACGCCGGCACCAAGCCCTACTGCTAATTTTGAGCAAAAGGTAGGTCTTACCGATGTTTCTTTAACCTATTCACGTCCTTCAATGCGAGGCCGTACCATATTTGGTAATTTGGTGCCTTACGATAAATTGTGGAGAACTGGAGCCAATGCAAACTCTGTCATAACTTTCTCTGATGATGTTACTGTTAATGGCCAGACACTTAAAGCAGGTTCTTATGCCATTTTTACCAAGCCGGGTAAGTCTTCATGGGATGTTATTTTTTATGCTGACACCAATAATTGGGGTACTCCGGAGAACTGGGATGAAAGTAAAGTGGCGGCTAAAGCAACTGTAGAAGTAATTTCACTACCGTTTGAGGTGGAATCATTTACTATCGATTTAAATAACCTCTCTAATAATGGCGCCTCAATGGGTATTTATTGGGAAAATACCTATGTGGGTGTGCCTTTCGAAGTACCAACAACCAAGAAAGCGATAGCCAGTATAGAAAAAACCATGGCAGGTCCGGTTGCGGGAGATTATTTTCAAGCTGCGGTATATTACCTTCAAGAAGGAAAAGATCTTGATCAGGCAAGTATGTGGATTGATAAGGCAATTTCAATGTCGGGTGATGAGCCACCATTCTGGATGTTAAGACAGAAGTCTCTTATTTTAGCTAAAAAAGGAGATAAGAAGGGAGCAATTAGTGCAGCTAAGGCTTCTTTGGCAGCCGCGGAAAAAGCAGGTAATGCTGATTATGTTAAATTGAATAAAGATTCTCTGAAAGAATGGGGAGCTATGTAATAAGAGCTTTCTTATAATATTTTATTTAGAGATCAACTGGGTTAAATACAGTTGATCTCTTTTTTTTTGATCTCTTTTTACGTGAATTTACCAGCAGTTACAGGGTATACTTGGTAGGTAATCTTCCAGAGAACGGTCAATCTTCGGAATCTTAAGGTTGTTCTTTTATAGCATATAATGCTGCTTCAGGCAGAACATATTTTACTGTATTAAGGGGATTGTTTTAGGATATTATAGGGATAATTTGGGGATAACATGGGGATAACATAAAGATTAGTACCTATGCTACCTGAAGAAAATAAGCATATTGAAGGATTGTGATCTTAAGAAATTACAAATTAAAAGACCGTTATAAAGTGTATTGGGAAACGAGAATTTAACCCTTGTAAATATGGCTGTTGCTAAGGATGATAGTATGGAGAATTAAAACTATGGGGGGCAAAGCGTTCGAAAACTAAAAAAGGTTGCTTTAGAGGCAACCTTTTTTTTATAGATTTTTTCGATACGTTCTCCGCATGACAAAAACTTGAGGATTGAAATGTTTCCACATGTTTCTGGCTGCCGCATTATCACTTAATTCCGGAGTTCGTATAAAATGATTAACTCCTTTTTCTGAGAATACTTTATAGAATTCATTAAATAATACAGCAGTAATGCCTTTGTTTTGATATTCAGGGTGAATACCAACCAGATAAAAGACAGCGCTTTTACTTTGCTTTTTCGCTTTTAGCAAGTGAATGAACCCAAAAGGGAACAATTTACCTTTAGTTTTTTGTAAAGCTTCAGCAAAACCAGGCATTACAATTCCAAAGGCTATTACGTTGTCGTCTTTGTCAACAACAAACTTTATGTATTCAGGGTTGATAAAACTAATGTACTTCTTTTTGTAAAAGGCTATTTGTGCATCTGTAATGGATACAAAGGAAGATAAATTAGCATAGGCCTCATTGAAAAGGGCGAACATTTGATCTACATAAGGCATTAAATCCTTGGTTTTGGTAAAGTTCAAACCTTTTACACCATAACGTTTTTTAACTAACTCACTGCCTTTGGTGAAGTACTTCGGGTTCACATCATCAAGATAAAATTCACTCTCGTTATATTCTTTTTCTATAACATATCCTAATTGCTCGAGATGATCTTTATAATACGGGAAATTGTACCAGGTTACCATGGTTCCTAAATGGTCAAAACCTTCGGTCATGACACCTACTTTGTCCATATTGGAAAAGCCCATAGGACCTTCGATATAATCCAGGTGGTTTTTTTCTCCGAATGCCTCCACCTTTTTAAGAAGTGCTTTGGTTACTTCTACATCATCAATTACATCCCACCATCCAAAACGGACCTTTTTAATTCGTTGCTTTTCAACTTCGGTCCAGTTTATAATTGCAGCCATCCGGCCAACAGCTTTATTGTTTTTATAAGCTATATAGAAGTGGGCATCTGCCGTTTCAAAAACGGGATTTGTTTTTTTATTAAAGCTTTCCACCTCGTCGGTGATAATAGGTGGGACCCAGTTTTTAGAGTCTTTATATAGTTGAAAAGGAAATTTTACGAACTCGGTGAGTTCCTTTTTTGTAATAGCTTCTCTTACTTCAATCATTGCGTAGTTTAATTGTCTAAACCTTTGAAAGAATTATTCTTTCTTTGTCGTTTTTTTTGTTTTCTCAAAGCCTTTTTTTCTTGTTTGGAAACGTTATCGACTTTTTTAAATTCATCTTCATGATAGTCCAGACGATAAGAAATTCCCATTCCTGCCAAAAATCTGGAAGGTGTGTCTTTCGTGTTCAGCCCTATAGAAAAATCAAGTTGAAGATCCTTGTTAATTAGCGTGGCTCCCCCCAACCTGAAAAGGCCATCTCCATAAGCATCACTTTTAAAGCCTTGATGTTCTGCAAAAATAGAATATTTAGGGTTTTTTAAGGTATGAGTTAAGGTAATAATGTAACTAAACATCGGATCATCTTCGGTGAACTTGTCGTAGATTAGGTTTGAAACCAATACCCAGTTCCAGCTTATATGATTTTGGGTAGCGAGCATTACCTTAGGGCTTACCGTAGATTCAGCAGGGTAATATGGGTTATCCCCAAAATTCATGTTCATACCGGCATATAAGGCCACTGCAGGAATTAAGTCACTCCACTGAGGTCTGTTATTAGCTCGCCAACTGTATAAGTTAGGTTTGTTTGTTTCCGGATTTTTAAAGGGGTCAAAAACCAGGAATTTAAGGCCGACTGTGTTTTGTGTAAAATCCGTCCTACTGTATTTATACGCAGGACTCGTAGAGTTGTCAGTGATATTTTGATTGGTGAAAGTACCATTCCAAATTATTTCGAGTTGTTCGAAAAGAAATCCATAGCGAACAGCAAATTCGCCACTTTTTAAATTTGAACTGGTTCTCAACAGGTCGTGTTCTCTTTTTTCAAATAAAAATCCGGCTTCTCCCTGAATTACATTTTTACCAACCGAAAATGCACTTACGGAATTACCCGGTCTGTTGGAATTTATTACTTCGGTATATTGGGCTTTAGCACTTATAGTGAATAACAGAAAAAAACATGTCAGGTAGGTTAAATTTTTCATTTTTTGGGTTTTTGATCTTTAGAATTTCCTATTCTGTTAACCCAAATATATACGATTTTATTATTTTTTTAAGTTACTATTTCTGTTTTTACGGTTATTAGATTGTATTTTTGATGGTTAAAAAGAAATAATAAATGGATGTTTTAATTGTTTTATTAACTATACTATTGATATACTTCGGTTTAAAAGTATTGGGCAGAGTATTAGCCCCATTCTTGCTGAAATACATATCAAAAAAGATGGAGAAGAAGTTTAGGGAGGGATTTGGTCAATATCAACAGCAGGCAACATATAAAAATGAACAGTATCAGACGAAAGAAGGTGAGACTGTAATCGATAAAAAGCCAACCAGAAATAAAAAAAATACCTCGAAATCTTCTAAAAAAGTTGGAGAATATATAGATTTCGAAGAATTAGACTAACCAAATCAATTATATGAACTTTAGCTTTAAAAAGTTAGTACCTCACATTGTAGTATTTGTTTTATTTATTGCAGCTTCTTTGGCATACTTCTCCCCGGTACTTCAAGGGAAAAAGATTTTTCAAAGTGATATTGTCCAGTATACTGGAATGGCCAAAGAGCAAAATGACTTCCGAAAAGTAAAGGGCGAAGAACCTTATTGGACCAACAGTGCATTCGGAGGAATGCCTACGTATCAATTAGGAGCTAATTATCCGCATAACTATGTGAAAAAATTAGATAAAACCATTCGCTTTTTACCACGACCGGCAGATTATTTATTTCTGTATTTTATTGGGTTTTATATACTGCTTTTGGTGCTCAGGATTGATTGGAAATTAGCATTTATAGGTTCCTTGGCTTTTGGCTTTTCAACATATCTTATAATTATTCTGGGGGTAGGACATAATGCTAAGGCTCATGCCATTGGATATTTTCCTTTGGTTCTTGCCGGAATCGTATTAAGTTTCAGGCGGCAATATATTTGGGGTTTCTTATTAACTGCCATAGCAATGGCGCTGGAAATTAATGCCAACCACTTTCAGATGACCTATTATTTGATGTTGCTGGTTGTGGTTCTAGGAGTCGTATATTTATTAGATGCTTATAAAAAGAAGGAGTTACCACATTTTTTTAAAACTGTAGGATTGTTGTTCTGTGCTGTTATTCTTGGGGTAGTAACCAATGCCACCAATATAATGGCCACCAAACAATATGCAGATTGGAGTACCCGTGGGACAAGTGAATTGACAATAAATCCAGACGGTAGTCCAAAAGAAAATTCAGATGGTTTAAGTTACGATTATATAACCGAATACAGTTATGGAAAAGCGGAATCCTTAAATTTGTTCGCTTCCAGGCTTTTTGGTGGCGGTAACAGTGAAGCGCTTGGTGAGGATTCCAATACGTACCAATACCTTGTAAACAAGGGAGTGCCGCGAGATCAGGCTAAAAGTTTTACTTCCGGCCTTCCTACCTATTGGGGAGATCAACCCATAGTAGCAGCACCCGCTTACATTGGGGCCGTGGTGGTATTCTTATTTGTTTTAGCACTGTTTTTGGTACAAGGTCGTCTTAAATGGTGGCTGGTTGGAGGAACCATACTTTCCTTATTACTTTCCTGGGGTAAGAACTTTAGCATTCTTACCGATTTGATGATTGATTATATGCCAATGTATGATAAGTTTAGAGCTGTATCTTCCATTCAGGTAATTCTCGAACTATGTATTCCTGTATTGGGGATCGTCGGATTGAGTCGTATGTTCTCACCGGAGGTAGACCATAAACAAAAGTTAGATGCCTTAAAAAAGGCGGGAGCAATTATCGGAGGTTTGATTGTCGTACTGTTTATTGGTAAAGGGTTCTTTAGTTTTGATGCGTTGAACGATGCATATTATTCGCAACAGTTTTCACAAATGGGTCTTCCGGAATTAATGGACTTTCTAAAGGAGGACAGAAAAGCAATGTATTCGAGCGATTTATTGCGTAGTTTCGGATTTGTACTAGTCATAGCAATTGTATTGTATGCTTATTTAAAGAATAAGCTTAAGGTAACCTATGCTTATGTCGCAATTGGATTGTTGTTGATTTTCGATTTGGTAGGGGTTGATAAGCGCTATGTAAATAAGGATGATTTTGTTTCAGCAAGAAAATTAGAAAAGCCATTTCAGCCAAATGGAGCGGATGTAGAGATATTAAAAGATACGACTCATTTTAGGGTGTTTGATCCAAGTGAAGGATTAAATGGGGCTAGAACATCTTATTTTCATAATTCTGTTGGGGGCTATCATGCAGCTAAACCCGGCCGTCTTCAGGAGCTTTTTGAATATCAGATTTCCAAGAATAATATAGGGGCTTTGAATATGTTGAATGTCAAGTATATTATTCAACAAAATGATAAAGGTTTATATCCGGCACGTAATCCATATGCAAATGGTAATGCATGGTTTGTAGAAACACTTAAAACGGTTCAAAATGCAGACCAGGAAATGCAAGCTCTTGATAGTCTGAATTTCAAATCGGAGGCAGTAGTAGACGTTTCAAAGTTTGGAAATTTAATTAGTGGAAAAACCTTCGAAGTTGATTCTTTGGCAAACATATCCTTGAAAAAGTACGAGCCAAATCATTTGGTGTATCGCTCAAATAATAATAATGACGGCCTGGCCGTTTTCTCAGAAATGTACTATCCACACGGATGGCAAGTTAGTATCGATGGAAAAAAAGCGGAAAGTTTTAGAGTCAATTATGTGCTGAGAGCATTAAATATTCCAGCTGGAAAACATACAATTGAGTTTAAGTTTCAGCCAGAAGTAATACAAACAGGTAGTGCTATTGCATTAACGGGTTCTTTGATTCTGGTTTTAATCCTGTTCGGGGGTATTGGCTATACGATCAAAGAGAAACGAAGTATGAAACCCGAATGAAAAAAGTCCTTATCATAACATATTACTGGCCACCTGCAGGTGGACCCGGAGTTCAGCGATGGCTGAAGTTTGTTAAGTATTTAAGGAGTTTTGATATTGATCCGATAGTATACATTCCAGAGAATCCAAACTATCCTGTGAAAGACCCTGCTTTTTTAAAAGAAGTGCCTGAAGATATTACGATCATCAAGCAACCGATTTTTGAGCCTTATGGGGTGGCTTCGGTATTCTCTAAAAAGAAAACCAATCAAATCAGTAAAGGCGTAATCTCTTCGGGAAGTCAATCATTTATTGAGAAAATGATGTTGTGGATAAGGGGTAACCTCTTTATACCGGATGCTCGCAAATTCTGGATTAATCCTTCGGTTACCTATTTGTCTCGATACCTTGAAGAGAATAATATCGATACTATTATTACCACGGGTCCGCCGCATAGCTTGCACCTTATAGGTTTGAAGTTAAAGCGGCAATCAGGTATTAAGTGGATCGCTGACTTTCGGGATCCATGGACTACCATTGGGTATCACAAAGAACTAAAATTAACAAAAAATGCTGCGGAGAGGCATAAAGAGCTGGAGCATCAAGTGCTTAATACTGCCGATCAAATAACGGTTACGAGTTATACAACCAAAAAGGAGTTTGAGGAACTCACAGCACAACCTATAGAAGTTATAACCAACGGATATGATGTTAGTTATTTTGAAAGTGTTACACCAGATGAGGGGTTTACCTTAGCACACATCGGATCCTTGTTGTCCGGAAGAAACCCCTTAGTTCTATGGGAAGTACTATCGGAATTAAAAAAAGAAAGTGAGTCGTTTGCTAAAGATTTAAAAATTAATTTAGTAGGGGTGGTGAGTGATGTTGTTGTTCAAAGTTTAAAAGATTATGGTTTGGAGGCTTCATTAAGCTTACAGGCGTATGTGACTCATGATGAGGCTTTGAAGATGCAAAGAGCTTCACAGCTGTTATTGTTAATTGAAATAGATGCAAAGGAAACTCAGTGTATAATACCGGGTAAGTTATTTGAATATATGGCTGCAGAACGTCCGATATTGGCCATTGGCCCGGATCAATGGGACGCTGCTAAAATTGTTCGTGAAACTAATACAGGAAAAACCTTTGTGTATGATGATAAAACAAGATTGAAAACGGCAATTCTGGAATATTATCAGGCCTATAAAAAAGCATCTCTTAAAGTTCACCCTATTGGCCTTCAAAAGTATAGCAGGAAGGCTTTAACGGAACATTTAAGTAATGTAATTAAACAGTTGTAAAGAAAATATAACAATGGGAGTTGTAGTTAAACAGTCAGTTAAAAATACCATTTATACCTATATGGGATTTGGTATAGGTGCTGTGAATACCCTTTTTCTTTATACTAATTTTTTGTCTGATGAGTATTATGGATTGGTAGGTTACATTCTTTCTGCTTCAAACATACTGATGCCACTGCTAACTTTTGGTGTTCAAAATACCTTGGTGAAATTTTACAGCTCCTATAAGGAAGACACCGAGCAAGGCAAGTTTACTTTTATGATGTTTATCCTTCCTTTACTCTTGATCGTTCCAGTTGGTATACTAGGAACGATTGCTTACGAATCTATAGTTTCGTTTTTAGCGAGGAAAAATGCCATTGTTGGTGGTTATGTATGGGTAATCTATATTACGGCTATTGCCATGGCTTATTTTGAAGTCTTCTTTGCCTGGACTAAAGTTCATATGAAATCTGTATATGGAAACTTTTTAAAAGAAGTATTTTTAAGAGTGGTTGTAATGGCATTGCTAATGGCGGTTTTTATGAGTTGGTTAACACCAGATGAATTCATCATAGGTGTGATGCTTGCCTATATCCTAAGAATGTTATTGATGATGCTGAGTGCATTTAAGGTAAGTAAACCCAAATTTGTCCTGGCATTACCTCAAAACTCTAATAAGGTAATCAGGTATACGTCTTTAATTATTCTAGCCGGATCCATAGCGATGGTTTTGCTGGATGTAGATAAATTCATGATCGGACAATATGAAGCTATTGAGAATATTGCTTTCTATAACGTAGCTGTTTATATAGCAGCGGTTATCGTAGTTCCTGCTCGTGCCATGCATCAAATCACCTATCCACTCACAGCACGTTTGTTAAATGAAAGGGACATGACTGCTTTAAAAGATTTGTATAAAAGAAGTTCGTTGAACCTCTTTATTATCGGTGGATTAATCTTATTGTTAATTGTTTTAAATGTAAATCAATTATATCAAATTATTCCGGATCAGTACAGTGGGGGTATATCGGTGGTCTTTTTTATAGCCGCGGCCAAGTTGTTTGAGTGTTTATTAGGAAATAATAATTCTATTCTGTTCAATAGTGATTATTACAGAATGGTGTTGTTTTTTGGGGTGTTTTTGGCGATTCTTACCGTTATTCTAAATATAATATTTATTCCGATGCTAGGAATTAACGGAGCGGCATTGGCTACATTGTTGGCCTTTTTGCTATATAGTATCGTAAAATTTTGGTTTGTGTATGCGAAACTTCATATACATCCATTTACGCTAAAAACTGCAGAGACAGCGATCGTGCTGCTAGTATTTATATTAGTATTTTATTTTTGGGATTTTTCGTTTCACCCCATCATTAATATTGTTTTAAAAGGGGCAATCGTTACGGTTGGTTATCTATTGGTAGTTTTAAAATTAAAGTTATCTGATGATATTATTGCTATGGTTGAGAGGGTGCTAAAATCAAAGGCCCGCAGCTAAATGAATAACTGCGAGCCCTCTCGTAATCTAACCAAACCATTATTATACTTAATCCTTAAATATTATTTCCTCTCCCTCTTGAATTTCCTCGTGTATTTCTTGAAGAGCTGGCTTTTCTGGTACTACCGGAAGCTTTTTTGTTATAAGTTCTGGAAGACCTGTTTGTGCTATACTTTTGAGTCGGTTTAGAACGTTTTACTGATCTTGAAGCCGTATTTGATTTTCTTTGTTCATATGGCCTTTTTGCGACATTGCTACTTCGCTTTTTATCTGATGATCTTGAATAAGACTTTTTCTTTGGGGTACTATTTCTATTTGAATTATATACACGGGTATTTGAGGTTTTGTTAGGACTCACTTTTCTCGTGTTGTTATATCTTCTGTTGGTAGCAACATCAGATTTGCTACGGTTGTTAGAAGCCCTGCTGTAGTCTCTATTTCTATCAGGAGCATTTCGGTTAACCGAACGCGTATTGCTTCTTCGGGTTTCTGTATTTAAACTACGATTTCTAACATTTCTAACCGTTGCATCATCTCTTCTTGTCTTTACACGTCTGTCATTCCTGTAAACTTTGTTTCTACCATTGTTATTCTTATAGTGATAGGTTCTTCCTACTGTAGCATAAGATCTTCTGTAATTGTTTCTATAAGGTCTGTAATACGTATATCTTACAGGTTCATAGTATCTTCTGTAAGGCTTATAGCTTACATAGCAATATGAAGGTCTTGGTCTCACAAAATATCGGTGATACGGTCTGTAAATATATCTTCTGTTATAAACATTGATATAACCACTATATCTGATAAAAACACCATGAGGATTATAGTATGCGTATAGTCCACCAATTCTGTAGATACGATTATTTCGATAAAACACATCGATATTTCCTATTCTTGATACACGCCCATAGAAATCATAGTAAACGGGTGTGTTAAGTACTTGTATTACAGCGCCATAATCATCGTATTGTACATAACGATCATATCCATATCCAGAATTAAAACTGATGTTTACATTTCGTGTATTAACATTCACTCCAATATAATTAGGGTTGTCAATAAAGAAATCAAATTCACCATTCGGATACACAGAGAAGGTAATTCCATCTTCTACAAATATAAATTGATCACCGTATCCATATCCGTTAATAGCCGTCGAATTAGTTTTTGCGTTTATAGCAAGGGGACTGGCTAAAACCATAACTAGTAATATTGCTAATTTTTTCATGACTAAAGATTTTTTGTTAAACATTTATTTTTCGACTGGCTAGTCATTGTCAAACGTTACAAGCACCGTGCCAAAATATTATTAAAATGTTTTTAAGTATTTAACCTGCTGTTATCCAGGTGTTTATTTTTTTAGATAAAGAAACCTCTCAAATACTAATAAATGAGAGGTTTCCAACTAACCAACCAAAAAACTAATCTGTTATTACGGATTAGTTCCACCATCTTTAGTTCAAAGGTTATGCCAAAGTGATATAATCAGAATAAAGCTGATCCCGGCAATAACTTAAAACAGCACAATAGTATTAGTTAATGCATTTATATGATAAATAACTCTCCATTTCACTCTATACATTTGCAATATTCAAATAACATAAATATTATGAGGACAGTAAAGTGGAATGGGGTTTACCCAGCAGTTACAACAAAGTTCAAAGAGAATGGAGATTTAGATATTCCAGCTTTTTTAAAGAATATTGAGCATCAAATTGATGCTGGAGTAAATGGTATTATTATCGGGGGCTCTTTAGGGGAGAGCAGTACCTTAACTCACGATGATAGGTTAGCTTTATTAGAGGCAACCGTAGCGGCTTTCGGGGATCAAACGGATGTGTTATTAAATGTTGCAGAAGGAGCTACTACAGCTGCTATAGAGTTAGTGCAAAGAGCTGAAAAAGCGGGAGCCCATGGGTTTATGTTATTGCCTCCAATGATGTATAAACCAACCGATCAGGAGGTAGCAGACTATTTTAAGACCGTTGCCAGAAGTACCAAATTACCAATTTTACTTTATAATAATCCTGTTGATTATAAGATAGAGATCACACTACCTATATTTGAGCAATTGGCATCTGAAGCCAATATTCAGGCGGTAAAAGAAAGTACACGTGATATTTCAAATGTGACGCGAATGAAAAACAAGTTTGGTGATCGTTTTAAAATTCTTTGTGGAGTGGATACCCTGGCAATGGAAGAACTTCTGATGGGAGCTGACGGATGGGTTGCAGGATTGGTATGTGCCTTCCCAAAGGAGACGGTAGCTATTTATGAATTAGTAAAAGCAGGTAAGATAGACGAGGCATTGGAAATTTACCGATGGTTTTTGCCTATCTTAGAGTTGGATATCAATCCTCAACTGGTTCAGAATATCAAACTTGCGGAAGTAATGACGGGAATTGGTACAGAACCGGTTAGAGCTCCACGTCATATCTTGGTTGGAGATGAAAGAAAAAGGGTAATCAAGATTTTAGAAGATGGTATTGCTTCTAGACCTATATTACCTGATTATAAAAACTTATAAAAAAATATACTATGATTACCGATAATTTAATTGCCGGAAATCCTAGCGGAATAGGTGCAGAAACGATTAAAGCTGTCGACCCGGCTAAAAGAACTCAAACCTCAGAATTGTTTAAATGTGCAACAGAGGATGAGTTAAACACGGCGGTTCAGGAAGCATATAATGCCTGGCTGACGTATAAAAACCTAAGTGGGAGTAAAAAAGCTCAGTTTTTAAGGACTATTGCAGACGAAATAGAAGCTTTGGGTGATACACTTGTTCAGCGTGTAATGATAGAATCTGGTTTACCAGAGGGAAGAGTTGTCGGCGAACGCGGACGAACTTGTGGACAATTGAGACTCTTTGCTGAACTTTTGGAAGAAGGAAGTTGGGTAGAGGCCAGGATAGATGAGGCAATGCCTGATAGAACTCCATTACCACGTGTCGATATACGAAAAATGCTACAGTCAACAGGACCTGTAGCAGTTTTTGCAGCTAGTAATTTTCCTTTAGCTTTTTCAACGGCAGGGGGGGATACGGCCTCAGCTTTAGCTGCTGGTTCTCCTGTGATCGTTAAGGCACATTCTTCTCATCTGGGAACGAATGCCCTGGTGGCAGAAGCCATTACCAAAGCGGTTAAAAAATGTGGATTGCCAGGAGGTGTTTTTTCTTCGGTACAAGGCTCTGGAAGAACGGTAGGTAAAAAGCTTGTACAGCATCCATTGATAAAAGCAGTAGGCTTTACAGGTTCATATACTGGTGGGATGGCATTGGTAAAAGCAGCTAATGAAAGAAAAGAACCAATTCCGGTTTATGCCGAAATGGGGAGTATTAATCCGGTATTTGTTTTAAACCAAAAGATTAAAACCGAAGGAAAAGCTATAGCCGCTCAAATAGCAGGGTCTGTTAATCTTGGGGCAGGACAATTTTGTACAAATCCAGGTTTAACCATTGTTGAAAAAGGAGAAGGACTAAAGGAATTTATGGAGGCTCTTACAGAAGAATTCGCCAAACTCGATGCAGCAACGATGCTAAACGAAACCATTCATTCAGCTTATGTAAATGGGAAAAAGGAATGTGTTGATCAAGCGGAAGTGTCCTTGCTGTTTGATGCAGAAAGTAATGATGATTCTTGGAAAGGCCGACCAGGTATAGCGCAAGTTTCGGCAAAAGATTTTATCAAGAACAATACATTACATCAAGAGGTTTTTGGTCCATTCACCCTGCTGGTGGTTTGTGAAAATAAAGAAGAGTTAAACGAGGTAACCCGGGCTCTGGAAGGTCAGTTAACAGGATCAATATTAGGCACCGAAGATGATCTTAACAACAATCCTACGCTAATTGAAAATTTATCTCAACGTGTTGGCCGTTTAATATTTAATGGGGTTCCGACAGGTGTTGAGGTATGCCATGCCATGCATCATGGCGGACCATTTCCATCTACTTCCAATGGTATGTATACCTCAGTAGGAACAGATGCAATTAAACGATTTGTACGTCCCCTTTCTTTTCAAAATGCACCGCAAAGTATATTACCTGATGCCTTGAAAGATGGGAATCCATTAAACATATGGCGTAAGGTAAATGGTTTAACAACTAAAGAATAATGTAATATAAGTGAAAAAACGTTTTTTTTGTATCGATGCCCATACTTGTGGGAATCCGGTACGTCTTGTTGCTGGTGGGGGACCGAAGCTAGAAGGAGCGAATATGATGGAGAAAAGGTTACACTTTTTAAATTCATTCGACTGGATACGCAAAGGACTTATGTTTGAACCCCGGGGACACGATATGATGTCCGGTAGTATTTTATATCCACCTGCCGATCCAACCAATGATGTTGGAGTATTATTTATTGAAACCAGTGGATGTTTACCCATGTGCGGACATGGTACCATTGGAACGGTTACAATAATGATCGAAGAGGGGTTGGTGGATCCATTGGTGCCTGGGAAATTAAGATTGGAAACTCCTGCAGGGCTTGTTAATGTGGAATACCTAGAGGAAAACGGAAAGGTGAAGTCCGTTAAACTTACTAACGTACCATCATTTCTTTATAAAGAAGAATTAACAGTGGAATGTCCTGATTTAGGGGAGTTGGTTGTCGATGTGGCTTACGGAGGGAATTTCTACGCTATTGTCGATCCTCAAAAGAACTTTAAAGGGATACAACATTACAATGTTTCACAACTCGTAACCTGGAGTCCTGTAATCAGGCACCTGTTGAATGAAAAATATGAATTTCAACACCCTGTAGATAAAAACATCAATGGTCTTAGTCATGTACTTTGGACGGGTGATACGTTATCTGATGATGCAGATGCACGGAATGCAGTTTTTTACGGAGACCGCGCCATAGACCGATCGCCATGTGGTACAGGAACATCGGCAAGAATGGCACAGTGGTTTGCGAAAGGAAAATTAAAAGCAGGAAATAAATTTATCCATGAGAGCTACATAGGTTCTAAATTTATTGGATGTGTTGAAGAGGTAACCTCGTGTGGTGAATACCAGGCCATTATTCCGAGTATTTCAGGATGGGCTAAAGTATTTGGTTACAATACCATAGTTATAGATGAGGAAGATGATCCTTATGCTCACGGATTTCAAGTAATTTAATATGGGGAGAAAATCAGTACATATTGTAGGTGGCGGAATTATTGGTTTATGTTCTGCATGGTATCTTAATCAACAGGGTTTTGAGGTAACTATTATTGATAAAGGTGACCTTACCGATGGAGCTTCCCATGGAAATGCGGGCATGGTTGTACCTAGTCATGTGATTCCCCTGGCATCACCGGGTATGATCTCACAGGGTATCAAGTGGATGTTTAACAGTAAGAGTCCTTTTTATGTTAAACCTCGCTTAGATTTATCTCTGCTGCAATGGACCTATAAGTTTTATAAGTCTTGTAATGAAGGTCATGTAAAAAAGGCCATGCCTTTTTTATTTCACCTGAATGAATGGAGTAAAGAGCTATATCAGGAATTTGTAGCACATCCTGAATTTAATTTCAATTTTCAGAAAGATGGTCTGCTCATGCTTTATAGAACGGCGCATCAGGAAGAAGAAGAGAAAGAATTGGCTGAGAAGGCACATCATATTGGTTTAGATACTCAGGTATTGAATAATTCCCAGTTAAAAGAATTAGATCCTCATATTAATTCAGAAGTAAAAGGTGGGGTCTATTTTCCTGGAGATGCCAATTTGCATCCTAACAAATTTGTAAAGCAGTTAACCACTGTTTTAAAGAAAAATGGGGTCGTAATTCAAACTAATACAGAAGTGGTAGGCCTGGAGGAGCATAGAGGTAAGGTACATTCCATTGTACTTGAAGGAGGACAAAAAGTTGCGGTAGAGAACCTGCTTGTAGCCGGAGGAGCCTGGTCTGCTCAGATTCTAAAAAAATCAGGCCTAAAGATATATTTACAGGACGGAAAAGGATATAGCGTAACTTTTAACTCCTTGGCTAATAAACCGAAAATTCCGGCGATTTTGACCGAGGGTAAAGTAGCTGTATCTCCCATAGGGGATGAACTAAGAATAGGAGGAACTCTAGAACTTGGAGGAATGTCTACAAATATTAATCAAAATAGACTTGACGGAATATTTGAATGCCTGCCAAAGTATTATCAGGAAATTGATATCGATACTGAACAGAAGAAGAAGGTGTGGTATGGTTACAGACCTTGTACTCCTGATGGTATGCCCTATATTGGAAAAGCAGATACTTGTAATAATCTCTATGTGGCTACAGGCCACGCCATGATGGGAGTTAGTATGGGACCGGCAACTGGTAAGCTAATAGCAGAAATTATCTCTGATACCAAGCAATCTATGGATACCAGTATGTTTCGTCTTAACAGATTTTAATTGAATTTTAGGTTGGTTAGATAAGAAGCCTTTGTTAGTTTTTAAACTGGCACTGGCTTCTTCTTATTTGAGTTGAATAGAGCGATATTGAGAAGGCGTTACGCTTTTTACCTTTTTGAATTGACGATTGAAATTTGAAAGATTTTTAAAACCTACATCATAGCAAATATTTTCAATAGTGTTATTCTCATTTAGGAGTAGATTACACGCAGATTCTATTCGCAACTCATTTAAAAATTCCACATAAGTTTTTCTGGTGTGAAGTTTAAAATATCGGCTGAATTGGGATCGACTTAAATTGGCTACTTCGGCAATATCATCTATTTTAATATCATCTTCCAGATGATTAAAGGTGTAGTTTATGATGTCATTTAATCGAAGCCCGTCTTTTTCCTGAATTGAAAAGCGATAAACATCAGAGTTAATGAAGCTTTTGGAAGCTTTGTTAAGTACTGATAATATTTGGAGTAATTGAATTATTAATTCTTCTTCTTTTTGTAAAGGCATTTTTAAAATCTGCTGATGAATAGCTTTTTTTAATGGGCCTTCAATTAAAATACCTCTTTTGCTTTCTTGTAGCAGCGTGTGGATGTTTTTTAATTCAGGAATATTAAAAAAATTTTGACCAAAAGAGTTAAGGTTAAAAAAGAGAGATACTGAATAAACACCTGTTGAAGCTTCAGAAAAATAGGGCTTTGCGCTTTTCATTAAATGCGGAATATTGCTGCCTAATATAAAAGTATCACCAGGTTTAAACTGGGTCATATTATTACCACTGTACAAAATACCCTCACCTTTTTCAATAGTGGTAATTTGAAACTCCGAATGATAATGAAGCCGATCATAAAAGTGTAATCCTTCATCGATTTGAACTCTTAAGGAAGAATTCTCAGATTTGGGTATTTTAAATGGAATCGGTTTCATTTAAATCATGTATGAATTATGAATTTAATTTTTCTTTTAAGTAGGTTGCTGTATAGCTGTTTTTATTTAAACTAACCTCCTCAGGGGTGCCACAGGCAACTAATTCGCCTCCTTTTTCACCTCCCTCAGGACCAAGATCGATAATGTGATCTGCACATTTTATGAGTTCGAGATTATGTTCAATAACTATGATAGAGTGCCCCTTTTCAATTAAGGCTTCAAAGGATGTTAAAAGCTTTTGTATATCATGAAAATGTAATCCCGTAGTTGGCTCGTCAAAAATAAATAATGTTTTTTCCTTCGAATTTCCTTTCACCAAAAATGAGGCTAACTTAATTCTTTGAGCTTCTCCTCCTGAAAGCGTTGATGAACTTTGTCCAAGTGTTACATAGCCTAATCCAACATCCTGAAGTGGTTGAAGTTTATTAACAATCTTCGATTGATCAAACTTATGGAAGAAGGTAATGGCATCATCTATAGTCATGTTTAATACATCATCGATGTTTTTATCCTCAAATTTAACTTCGAGAATTTCCTTTTTGAATCGCTTGCCCTTACAAGTTTCACACTCCAGGTGTACATCTGCCATAAATTGCATTTCGATGGTTACCTCACCTTCACCTTTACAGGTTTCACAGCGACCACCATCAACATTAAATGAAAAATGTTTGGGTTTATAACCTCTTAATTGAGCCAACTTCTGATCTGTAAAAAGACCGCGAATATCATCGTATGCTTTTATGTAGGTAACCGGATTACTTCGCGAGGATCTTCCGATTGGATTTTGATCCACAAACTCTACTGAAGAAATTGAACTGTATTTTCCGCCAATTTTAGAGAAGTGTCCTGCCTTTTCACCATAGCCACCTGTTTCTTTTAGAATTGTCGGGTATAAAATCTTTTTGACTAAAGTACTTTTTCCACTACCCGAAACGCCTGTCACCATGGTTAACATTTGTAATGGAAATGTAACATCTATATTCTTTAAGTTGTTCTCTCTTGCTCCTATAATCTCAATATATTCTTTAGAAGAACGTCTTTTTTGAGGAACTTTTATCTCTAATTGTCCATTGAGATATTGGGCGGTTAATGAGTCGCTTTTTAAAATTTCATTGTATACCCCTGAAGCAACTACATTACCTCCGTGCGTCCCTGCCTCAGGACCAATATCAATAATTTCATCAGCGGCCTTCATGATGTCTTCATCATGCTCGACTACAATAACGGTGTTCCCCAGATCTCGAAGAGATTTTAAAACTTTAATGAGTTTTTCAGTATCCTTTGGATGTAATCCTATACTAGGTTCGTCAAGGATATACATCGATCCTACCAGGCTGCTTCCTAGGGATGTAGCTAAATTAATTCGCTGTGATTCACCTCCTGAAAGCGTGTTAGATTTACGGTTAAGCGTTAAGTAATCCAAACCAACATTCGATAAAAACAGCAGGCGATTGTTGATTTCTTTTAATAGGCGTGACGCCACTTGTAAGTCGTATTTATTTAATTTTAAATTCGAAAAGAAGGCAGCTAAGGTATGTAGAGGCATTTCTACTAGGTCGGTAATGGTTTTATTGCCAATCTTTACATAATTTGCTTCTGGTCTGAGTCTTTTACCCTGACACGTCGTACATTTGGTTTTACCACGATATCGTGAAAGCATTACCCGATTCTGGATCTTATAACTCTTTTCTTCCAGCTCAGAGAAAAACTCATTGAGTCCAACAAAGTATTTATTTCCTTTCCAAACCAGTTCTTTTTGTTCTTCAGAAAGTTCAAACCATGGTTTATGAATAGGGAAATCAAATTTATAAGCATTATTAACCAATTGATCTCTATACCAGCTCATGCTTTCTCCTCGCCAGGGGAATACACAATTTTCATATACGGAAAGTCCTGAGTTTGGAATAACCAAATCCTGATCAATCCCTATGATATCACCATAACCTTCACAGGTTGGACAGGCACCATATGGGTTGTTAAAGCTAAACAAATGAATATTTGGTTCCAGAAACTGCATACCATCCAGTTCAAACTTATTTGTAAAATGAGTTTGCTTTCCAGATGGTAGTTCTTCAATGATACATTCGCCTTTCCCTTCAAAAAATGCGGTACTGGCAGCATCTGCAAGTCGGTTGAAGAAATCTTCATCTTTTCGAACCACTACACGATCCACCACCAAAAGAAAGTCATGGTCAATTTCTTCTTCAATAGTATCGATCCGTACGACTTCACCTTTATACTTTATTCTTGCATAACCCTGCTGGGATAATATCTTGAGCATCTGAAGCATACTTCTATCCTCAGGTATATGTACCGGAGCCATTAAAAGTAACTTACTACCATCATTATAGCGTTTTACATAATCTACGACATCAGTTACAGTATGCTTTTTTACTTCTTTGCCTGATACAGGGGAATGGGTTCTTCCAATACGTGCGTATAAGAGTTTCAGGTAGTCGTAGATCTCTGTAGTAGTCCCTACAGTCGATCTTGGGTTTGTTGAATTTACTTTTTGTTCAATGGCAATAGCCGGAGCGATCCCTTTTATATAATCAACTTTTGGTTTATCCAGACGACCCAAAAATTGTCTTGCATATGACGAAAGACTCTCTACATATCTTCTTTGTCCTTCGGCATAAAGTGTGTCAAATGCCAAGCTCGATTTACCCGATCCCGACAGGCCTGTGATAACCACAAGTTTATTACGGGGAATAGCAACATTTATATTTTTAAGGTTGTGTAGTTTGGCACCTTTAATAATTATATTCTGCTTCGGGTCTAACGTAAGTATATCGGTCATAATAGTTTTCAAAAAAAAGTAAATACCATTTTCATGGATTTAAAATTGAAAATAGATGAAAACCACAAAGATAATGATCTATTTCCTGCTTTAAAAGCAGCTGGGCTAAACAAAAAAATGTTAAAAAGTAGCTGTGAAATTTGTGTTTTTTAAGAATATGTTTTTATATTTGAGTAGTTAACCGTCTAAACAAACACGCCTATTTAACAAAATTACTTTTTTATTACATATACGTTAAAGTACGTAGTATAAGCCCTAATCTTAAAAAAAAGTAATTTTGTATGGAACAATTACCCAAAGACTCTACCCTTATTAGACGATACCTACAAGGAGAAGAACAAGCATTAGAACTTCTAATTAACAGACATTCTCAACGAATTTATAGCTTCATTTTTTCAAAGGTATGCGATCGAGACATCACTGAAGATATTTTTCAGGAAACTTTTATAAAGGTTATTCGAACTTTAAGAAAAGGAAAATATAACGAAGAAGGTAAGTTTGTCCCCTGGGTAATGCGTATTGCTCAGAATTTGGTAATTGACCATTTTAGAAAGAATGGACGTATGCCTAAGTTTGAGGGAACAGACGATTTTAATATTTTTTCCGTTTTGGGAGATTCTTCCTTGAATGCAGAAAGGCAAATTATAAAAGATCAGGTTGAGCAGGATGTTCGTGCATTAATCGAAGAACTACCCGACGATCAAAGGCAGGTGCTTATTATGCGTATGTACAAGGATATGAGTTTTAAAGAAATTGCAGAAACCACAGGAGTGAGTATTAATACGGCACTTGGAAGAATGCGTTATGCAATAATCAATATGCGAAAGATAATTGAGAAAAATAAAATTATTTTAACGAATTAAAACAATAAAGCATTAGTAGCCACGTTGATAAGGTATAATATTTAAAAGATCAATATGGCAAATTTTTACTCAAAAGAATTTTCAAACACCACAGAATTAAAACCTAATAGAGAGACAATAGATTTTCTGTTGAATTACTCTAGAGCTTTAAGTGTTATTAACTACAAAGATATTCAGTTTGAAAATATTTTAAACTAAATGACTGTGTAGCAAAAAAGGCCCGTTATTATTAGCGGGCCTTTTTTGTTTTATAATAGTCTTGTATAACGGTCTTTCTGCCAATTGTATTCGTGATAATATCCTTATCCAAATCCCATCCTCTTGCTGGCGAATATTGTCGGCCGTACCATATTATCTGCAGATGTAAAGAATTCCATTTTTCTTCAGGAAAAAGCCTTTTGGCATCTTTTTCGGTCTGTACGACATTTTTACCATTGGTTAGCCCCCAGCGGTACATTAATCTATGTATATGGGTATCTACAGGAAACGCAGGTATACCAAAAGCCTGACTTACCACTACACTCGCTGTTTTGTGTCCGACTCCAGGAAGGGTTTCCAAAGTATCTATATCTTGTGGTACCTCACCATTATACTTATCTATGAGTATTTGTGATAATTCAGAAATGGCTTTAGATTTTTTAGGTGAAAGTCCGACAGGTTTAATGATATCCCTGATTTCTTCTACAGGAACCTTAGCCATTTGATAAGGATTGTCGGCTCGGTCAAAAAGGATAGGAGTAATTTGATTGACTCTTACATCGGTGCTCTGAGCTGATAACAATACAGCAATTAAGAGGGTATAGGGATCTTTATGATCTAAAGGAATTGGAATTTTCGGATATAATTCCTCCAGTTTTTCAATTACAAAGTCAACTTTTTCTGCTTTCGTCATGTTTTATATAAATTTGCTGGAAATGCTGAAGAACAAATTTGCAATTTTTATAGAAATTAGTTCTCTTTAATTTTGAAAAAACTTAAAAAAAATAGCTTATGAACACATTAAAGCCAGGAGATAAAGTTGCAGACTTTACCGTAAACGATCAAGATGGAAATAAGGTGTCTTTATCTGATTTTAAAGGTAAAAAACTGATTGTTTTCTTTTATCCAAAAGCAAGTACACCAGGCTGTACGGCAGAAGCTTGTAATCTAAGAGATCATTATAAAGAATTACAAGATAAGGGATACGAATTGTTAGGAGTAAGTGCCGATTCTGAAAAGCGTCAATCTAATTTTAAAAACAAATATGAATTTCCTTTCCCTTTACTCGCAGATGAAGAAAAGGAAGTCATTAATATTTTTGGAGTTTGGGGGCTTAAGAAGTTCATGGGGAAAGAATACGATGGAATCCACAGAAAGACCTTTATTTTAGATGAAAATGGGGTAGTGGAAAGGGTGATCGACAAAGTAAAAACAAAGGATCATGCAGCCCAAATTTTAGAGGATGCTTAAATAAAATGTTCTGTAAATAAAAAAAAGCATCAGTGGATTCCACGGATGCTTTTTTTTATAGTATAATTTTATACAGGGTACTCAAGTCCTATGAGCTTTCTGATCTCGTCCAAAAGACTAATTAATTGTATGCTAAAATCGTAGGTCATAATTGGACTTTCCTTTTTATTTTTTAAAAGGAGTTGGTTGAAATGAGCTATCTCATAACTGAAGCCTTTGGTGGTGTATCCAAAATCGAGCGTCTTTTGTTCGTTGTTTGCCTCGATTGTTACGGTGGTAGGGCCATAAAAGCCTTCATTTATTTTGATTATACCATGTTCACAATAGAATGTTGCGGTTGTAGGTGTATCTTTAATAATGGTGCTATGTAAATATGCTTCAGACCGATTATTATAAGTAAACTTAACACTGCATTCAGTGTCAATTCCATTTTTATAAAATTTAGCCGATGCATTTACTTCTTTAGGAATTCCTAAGGCAGATAAGGCTATGAATACAGGATAAATACCAATATCTAACAAGCTTCCACCTCCGAGATCTTTATTATACAATCTGGAGTCAGCATCAAATTCACTACTAAATCCAAAATCGGCTTCCAGTTTTTGAACCGTTCCAAACTCTTTGCGGTTAATAAGATCTAAAACATAGCGATAATGAGGTAGGAAATAGGTCCATAGTGCTTCCATTAAAAGAACATCGTGCTCCCTGGCAGTTGCGATCATTTCCAGTACCTGATCTTTGTTCATCGCGAAGGGTTTTTCACATAACACGGCTTTTTTATGTTTTAGACAGGCAATGGTATATTCTTTATGATGCGTATGCGGGGTAGCGATGTATACCGCATCAATTTGCTCATCGGCAATTAATGATTCATAAGAGCCATATGCGTGTTGAGCATGATGCATTTTAGCAAATTCCTGGGCCTTATTTAGATCCCGGGAGGCTACACCATGAAGACATCCATTGCTAACGGTAAGTAAATCCGTTGCAAAGGATTGGGCTATATTCCCCAACCCGATGATACCCCATCGTATTTTATGATCTGTATCAGGCATTACGACGCTTTGGTGATATGAGCTGAAAAATAAGAGCCATAAGAATAACCAGGATGCAACCTATGAAGTTCAACCATAAATAGCTTAGCATTTCTTCACCTTCAGGCTGAATGCCAATGGCGAAATAATACGTAACAATAACTACTATTTGAGTGATAATGGCTGAAATAAAAGTAGCGTTTCCCCGAATAAACTTAATAAAGAAGGCAATTAAAAATATGCCCAATATATTTCCATAAAATATAGACCCTATAATATTGACCAATTGAATCAGGTTTTCAAATAGCGATCCGAAGTTAGCAAACATAATAGCTATAAAACCCCATAACAAAGTAAACCACTTCGAAGCATTCAGGTAGTGTTTCTCAGTCTGTTCCTTTTTCTGGTACCGTTGGTATAAATCAATAGTAGTTATGGTTCCTAATGCATTTAATTCAGATGCAGTTGAGGACATGGCAGCAGATAAAATTACGGCAAGTAATAAACCAATCAGTCCTTTAGGGATATTATTCAGAATGAAATGGATAAATACATAATCCTTGTCATTGGTTTCAAGATCTTTATCTACGGTATTTATAATTTCTTTTGCTGAATTGCGATAGTCTTTTTCTTTTTTATTAATTTCTTGAATATGTTCTTTGGCCTTCATGGTCATATCAAAATCTTTTACATCCAAAACGGATGCGAAATGATCTTGAGCGATCTTTTTTTCTCGTTCAAGCTTTTGATAATCTTTTTCCAGCAATCTGTATTCCTCAGCTTTTTCTGATTTCAATACGGCTTCCGTGGCAGCAGGGTTGAAATTTAAAGGCGCATGATTAAATTGATAGAAAACAAATACCATAGCCCCTACCAACAGTATAAAAAACTGCATAGGAACTTTGAAAAGTCCATTGAATATAAGTCCAAGTTGACTTTCCCGAACTGATTTTCCCGAAAGATATCGTTGAACCTGACTTTGATCTGTTCCAAAATATGCTAAAGCAAGAAACAATCCTCCTGTAATTCCACTCCAGAAGGTGTACCTGCTCGAGGTGTCGAATGAAAAGTCGACAATATTAAGTTTATCGTTGGCTCCTGCAATTTTTAAGGCTTTATAGAAAGTAATATCATTTGGAAGGTAGCTTAAAATCAAAAAGAAAGCCACGAACATTCCGGTCATGATTACAAACATTTGTTGTTTCTGGGTAACACTAACAGCCTTTGTTCCTCCTGAAACAGTATAAATAATAACCAATACCCCAATAATCAGGTTGAGTGTTTTCAAGTCCCAGCCCAAAACAGCAGAAAGAATTATAGATGGAGCAAAAATGGTAATACCGGCAGCCAGTCCGCGTTGAATCAAGAAGAGAATTGCGGCCAGGGATCGGGTTTTTAAATCGAATCGGTTTTCCAGAAATTCGTAGGCTGTATATACTTTTAGTTTGTGGTAAATAGGAACGAACACCATGCATATGATGATCATGGCCAGAGGAAGTCCAAAATAAAACTGAACAAACCCCATACCATCATGAAATGCCTGACCCGGAGTAGAGAGGAAGGTGATAGCACTAGCCTGAGTCGCCATTACGGATAGTCCTACAGTCCACCATTTGGCTTCATTACCACCAAGAATATAATCATTTACATTCTTACTCCCGCGGGTTTTCCAATAACCATACCCAACAATAAATAATAATGTCCCCGATAATACAATCCAATCTATTTCTTCCATAAACTAGCGATTCCCGGTCATTATTAGGTAAAAAACAATAATATAAATAGCGTTGGCAACCAATACTAAGGTGTACCATTTTTTCCATTCAAATTTATCTAGCATCTATTAACCTTTAATTTTTTTATCGTCTGTTTTAACCTGTTCCTTACCAATTGATAACATATTGGTGAATAATTTGTATGCACCAGGAACACCTGCCGGCAGCTCTCTAAAGAAGCTAAGTCCCGTATAAATATAATAACCTTTTCCGTAAGGAGCGACTAACAAACTTCCTTTTTTAGCAGATTCACCTTTGTCGTTCATGGATAAAATTGGAGAAAATTCTGCTCCCCATTGATTAGGGAAATACAATCCTCTTTCCTGTACCCATCCATTGAAGTCATTTTGGGTAATTTTATTAGGGAAATTTATTAAAGAATGGTTTTTTGCTATAATGTTTACCTCTGAATTTTCGTCAGTTACCCTGTCTCGCGAAAGTTTTAGTTCGTAAGGAGCTAGGTTTTTAACAGGAAAGTCACCGCCCCTCCAGGTGGTATTGTATTGAACAATAACAGTACCTCCTTGCTTAACATACTCCAATAAAAATGACTGTTTGAATTTTAATTCATCCACGATATTATAGGCTCTGATTCCAACCACTACAGCATCAAATCGTTTTAAATTTTCAGCATTTATGTCTTCTGGTGCAATAGTCATTACATTATAACCAATTTGCTGTAAGCTTTCAGGCACAGCATCACCTGCACCAACAATGTATCCAATATTTTCCCCGGCTTTTTCAATGTTTATACGAACTACCTTCGCCTCCGATGGCATGAGGACGGTTTGCGTAGGGATATGATCATAAGCAATCTCGGTTAAAGCTCCTGAATAAGCATCTCCATTAATCCGCACGAGAGGTTTAATGGTTGCGACATTTTCATTTGAAGGCGGAGTAACATTAAAGGTTACTGCTTTTTCTTCACCTTTATTCTTGATATTGAAATTAATAACTGCCGGATGTACTTCCCATCCTTCCGGCAGGTCTAGAGAAATTATACCTGTAATATTATCCTTAACTGCTCTCACCTTTAAGGAAATGTCTTTCGGTTGTGCATCTGAAAAGATATTGACTTTGTTTTCAAATGCTGCGGCTACAGGGGGTAAAATTTCAAATGGTTGATAAACTTCTCCCTTGGCCGGATCAGAATATTTATAAATAACATCTTTTACAATTGGGAGGGTAATAGAATTATCAAATACTAAATTAAAGGTTACGGATAGGGCTCTTGGTGTTTCAGGCTTCCCTATTAAGTTTTGGTCTTTTACCATATACATGCCTAACTCAGCTTTTTTTGTAAGCCAATAAGGAGCTGTATACGATAAGGTATCAGGTAAGACAACTTCCAATTCGATGTCTTGTTTCTCATTGTTGTTGAGCGGGGTGTTAAGCCCTTGTTGAGAATTGTTCAGATTGGTGCTGATACTTTTTAAAATTATAGCGGAATCACTTCTGTTTATGGCTTCGATTGAAAGGGTGATTTGATCTCCCGGGTTGGCAGAAACATCATTTGCAACCGCTTCCAGGTATAGTCCTGCACAAGCGGTAATGATTTGTTTGATCTCTTTTAATTTGAGAGCTCTCCAGTAGTCATCTTCAATTTTATTGATATGTCCATAGGCATTTAAAAGATGGGGTAGATGAGAGGATGGATCTTTAAAATTAAAGTTCTCCTCAATCTTACCTAATATTTTCCCAATAGCTTCACCATTTTTAACCCTGCTCCAAGTGGTATTAATACCCTCAAATAAATTGGTTTTGTCTTTAGGCATATCGCCTTTGAGGAATTCCAGGTATTCAGTTTGACTTCCTCTTGAACCCATACTGCCAAAACCTTGAGAGCGGTGTTGACTTCTACTTAAGGCGGCTATTTCATTATTGGAAACTCCGCGTAGTGGGTAATAATTACCAATTTCAAATTCTAATAAATTGGTTTTATCTGCCTTTTCAAAGTTCTCCTGACTTCCATAAAACCACCATGAGGTGTTAAAAAACAAACGCTTGGGTTGCCAGGGAGCGGTATAGTTAAGTTGATCTGAAAATTTATCCGGGTTCGCTGCTAAGTCATAAGCTTCAAAACTTAACATTGCTGAGGAGGTATGATGGCCATGGGTGGTACCGGGTGATCGATGATCAAATCGGTTGATAATAATATCGGGTCTGAAATTACGTATCGTCCACACCACATCTGATAAAACCGCCTCTTTATTCCAAATGGCCAGTGTTTCATCCGGATGTTTTGAGTAGCCAAAATCATTCGCACGCGAAAAAAACTGTTCACCACCATCAATTCTTCTTGCGGCCAATAACTCTTCAGACCGAAGTACGCCAAGGAGTTCTCTTAACTCAGGGCCAATGAGATTTTGCCCACCATCTCCACGAGTTAAGGAAAGGTAAGCGGTACGAGCTTTTAAATCGTTTGATAAATAAGATATCAGTCGTGTGTTTTCGTCATCAGGATGAGCTGCAATATACAGGGCGGAACCTAAAAAGTTAAGTTTTTGAATGGCTTCAAAAATTTCTGTGGCGTTATATTTTTTTGGTTGTTGAGCAATTAAATTGGATGCAAATAATAGACCAGCAAAAAGAAAAAGTATAGTTTTTCGCATAAAAGTTGGTTTGTGTAACTCTTCCAAATATAGGAATTATGATACCTAAACCTATTGTTTTAGAAATTCTTTAACTAAATGCTGTCAATAGCATCATCCTGGCTGTCTTTTTCAATTTTCGTAACGCCAATTTGAAGAAAAAGGTTGTTGGGATAGGTAATAAGTTCCCCTTCATCAGTACGCAAGTGCATATGGAATGCTTTGATGTCTTCTATAATTCCCTCTGTTGGAAAATCTTTATTAAGTATTTTAATACGATCTCCTATTTTATACGGAAATGAAAAAAACAGAATGACCCCCGCAGTTATATTACTAAGAATCGACCATTGTGCAAAAAGAGCAACACCGATTACCGCAAAAACGGAAGATAGAATAAGACCAAGGTCATTAAAGTTAACCCCCCATATCAAACTCAAGATGGCCGCGAGCATTATAGACAGGGAAACATTGATGTATTTAATTATCAGAGTAGTTCGTGCGGTGTTAAAGTCACTAAGCTCACCAACCTTTTTCGCTGCTTTATGAAATATAAAACGCACAATCACTAAAATTACGATGGTAATCAGTGTTTGTAAAATTTCTTCACGATAGGTGGTTAAGAATACGTCCATATGAGTTATTCGACGATGGTTTTTAAAGTTTTATACAACAAATGTACAGGTAAACCTACGACATTAAAATAAGAACCCTCGATTTTTTTTATTCCTACGAGACCGATCCACTCTTGTATTCCATAAGCTCCTGCTTTATCAAAAGGCTGATAGTTTTTTATATAATAGTATATTTCTTCGTCAGTAAGTGCATTAAAATAAACCTTCGTTATGGCGTTAACCGTTTTTTGCAATTGTTGCGTTGTAAAACAGATAGAGGTTATCACCTCGTGAACTTCACCCGATAGTGAACGGAGCATTTCGAAGGCTTCTTTTTCAGTCCCGGGCTTTCCTAAAGCCTTACCTTGATGCCAGACGATAGTATCTGAGGTGATTAATATATCCCGTTCTTTAAGAGTGTCTTTTAAAGGCAGGGCTTTAAGTTGCGCTAAAAAATCAGGAATATCGCTATAACGAAGCCTCTCCGGGCAAATCTCTTCGACAGGTTTTAATCGAATTTCAAAATCAAGTCCTAAATCTTTAAAAAATTTATGACGCCTTGGTGAGCCGGAAGCTAGAATCAGGTGATGGTTTTTTAAGAGGTCGTTTAGCATAAAAAATTTATTAATTAATCATATTGAGCATCTTTTTCATCCTCACCATTCCATTTGCCCTGAACTTTTAAAACTTGTTCAATAATATCTCTTACACAGCCTTTACCTCCTTTTTTGTGAGAGATGTATTTTGAAATTTCTTTAATTTCAGAAGCTGCATCATTAGGACAACAAGGAAGCCCAACCAATTTCATCACCTCCAAATCAGGAATATCATCTCCCATATACATGACATTTTCAGCTTTGATTCCATAAATGTCCATGTATTCATCCATTTGTTCAGTTTTATGGTGAGTTCCCAGATAAATGTCTGTTACTCCAAGACCTTGCAGACGTTTACGAACTCCTTCGTTGCTACCTCCTGAAATGATACAAACATTATAACCTTTTTGAACAGCTGTTTTCAATGCATACCCATCACGGGTAGTCATTTTTCGTAACATTTGTCCATCGGTCATAATTAATACGGTGCCATCTGTTAAAACACCGTCTACATCAAAAATAAAAGTAGTAATATGCTCCAGATACTCTTTATAACTTTTCTCTTCCATACAATGCTATTATAGAACGAGTCATTAACTCGTATATTTCTTTTTGAGATTTATTTGATAATTGTTGAAGTTGCGAATTTATGGTTTTTTGATCAGATCTTCTTGCAGGACCAGTTTGCGCTTCTTTTGGATTCATTGTCTGAATCTTTTTTGCCGTTTCTTCAATAAGCGGATGTAAAATTTCAAATGGGATATTATTTTCTTTACAAATCTCACTTCCAATATGATACAGGTGATTGGTGAAATTATTGACAAATACGGCAGACAGGTGAATTGCCTTTCGTTGTGCAGAGTTGATATGAAACACTTTGGGTGATATAGCACGTCCAAGTTTTTCTAAAACCTTCAAATCTTCTTCATTTTCAGCTTCTATACACAATGGAATTTGTTGAAAGTCTACTTCCTTTTCTTTTGAAAAACTCTGAAGAGGGTAAAAAACTCCTGCTTTGTTTGTTCTTTCAATAACCTCTATGGGCATGCTGCCTGAAGTGTGTACAACCAGACGGTCTGTAAAGGGTAATTGCTTAGAAACCTCGGCAATAGCATCATCTGAAACAGCTATAATGTAAATATCGGCTGTAGTCAAACTTTGTAAATCGTGGATACATCGGTTGTTCATTTCATCTGAAACCGACCCTAATTCACTCCGGCTGTAAACCTGAACAACCTCGATGTCTTCCGTATTGCGAAATGCTTTATACAGGTGCGTGGCTAAATTGCCAGCCCCAATGAGTGCAACTGTTGTCATGCTGCTAAATTAAGCATACTAATTTATTTTATGTATAGGTATAAATAATAAAGAATCTGAAAGGAACTTCACGCATGAGTTTAAGAAAATTAATTATTAATACGAGCGCGGTCGAAACGTATTCATACGATATTAAAAATAATTCTCGACTGCGCTCGCACTAACAGCTTCCATAGCGATAGGGAGCCAATTTAAATTTTACGCACAAGATACAGTAATAGAGTGTGTGTGGGCATCATCGCTAGAAGATGTAACTGTTATAGAATCATTACCTTTTAACGAACTAAAGTTTGATGCCGTGATGATTACCGTGTGATTATGATCGGCACTACCTTCAATGTTATAGGTTTTTTCTGTACCAGCTTCAACATCTTCTTTAGACACGGTTAAAGTATGTCCATGATTTCCACCGATGGACGAATTGGTGCCATTTTGAAGACAATTGGCTGTTGGGTCAGGCGTAGGATCAGGATTTGGGGAAGGGCTTCCACTATCATCAGAGCCGGATGAACAGCTCAGATAGGCATAGGCCGGTAATGCAATAAACATTGCCGCCAATGATTTTTGAATAAAAGACTTCCTGTCCATTTTTAAAGTTTATAAATGTTGATTATAGGTTCTAAAGAAAAGGAAGTAGTTACAGCTTTAGTATTAAAGATACAAAAAACCTTACAGAACTTTACATTTTAATCTTTTGTCACTTAGGAAGAAATGATTCTTTAAGTATTGTTAATATCTATGAGAATCCATATATATACCCTATTTTTGCACACTGAAATTCGAATCAGAAACTTATTTTTACTTCAATGGTAGACCTTCTTAAAAAAACACTCTTCTCTACACGATTAATGGCTGTTTTATTTTTTGTTTTTGCCGTAGCCATGGCATTCGGAACATTTATCGAGAGTTGGTATAGTACAGATACTGCCCGCATCTGGATTTATAATGCTTGGTGGTTTGAAGTCATTATGGTACTTTTTGTAATAAATTTTATCGGAAATATTAAGAAGTACAAACTTCTTAAATGGGAACAATGGCCGGTTTTATTACTTCATTTGTCTTTTATATTAATCATTTCAGGAGCATTTGTTACCCGCTATATTAGTTTTGAGGGGATGATGCCGGTAAGAGAAGGTCAGTCGGTTGATTATATTTTAACGCACAAAACCTATTTGTCAGCCATGGTAGATGGTGAAATGAATGGAGAAATGCGAAGAAAAATGCTGCAAGAAGAGGTGTTACTAACTCCAGAAGCGGAAAAATCAAGTTTACCTTGGAGATCGGATTTCAACGGGCAGCCTTTTAAAATATCTTATGCAGGTTTTATTAAAGGAGCTGAAGAAGGTTTGATCGAAGATGAAAATGGCGATACTTATTTAAAGATTGTTGAAGCAGGTGGAGGTGAGCGTCATGATCACTATTTGAAAGAGGGAGAGATTTCAAGTATACATAATGTTCTTTTTGCATTCAACAAACCTACAGATGGTGCTATTAACATAAATATTACTGATACCTTAAGTACTATTAAATCGCCTTTTGAAGGAGAGTATATGCGTATGGCAGATCAGGCCCAGGGAAAACTGGTAAAAGATAGCTTACAAACACTTCAAATGAGATCGCTCTATTCTACTGCAGGTATGCAGTTCGTTTTTCCAGAACCTCCGGTTAAAGGGCATTATGGCGTTGTAGAGGCCAAAGAGAAGCATGAAAATATGCAAGATGCAGTCATTGTAGATGTAACCGTTGGTAATGAAACCAAACAAGTGAAATTGTTAGGAGGGAGAGGGTTTATTAATGATCCTAAAACGATACAATTGGGTGGACTCGATTTTCATTTGTCATATGGCTCAATACGTCATCAATTACCGTTCAGTATTAAATTAAACGATTTTATTGCTCAAAAATACCCAGGTACCGAAAAAGGATATGCATCATTTGAAAGTAAGGTAACGGTTCAGGATGAACGTCCATTCGATTACCATATATATATGAACCATGTATTGGATCACAAAGGTTATAGATTTTTCCAGGCAAATTTTGATCCTGATGAAAAAGGTTCGGTTTTCTCTGTGAATCATGACTATTGGGGAACCTGGATAACCTATATTGGCTATTTCTTGTTATATGCAGGATTAATGGGAATCATGTTTTTCGGTAAAACCCGCTTCAGAGAACTCGGAAAAAAACTGGAGAAGGTCAAAAGCAAAAAAGCAGCACTAACGGGAATGTTAGCATTTATGTTCATGCTTAATGGGTTTGCTCAGGAATCTCATCAACATACAGAAGAACATGTGCATACGACCGCCGAAGACCAGCATGCACATAATTTAACACCATCAAGTACACAGGTAGACTCGGTGCTGAATTCAAGTATTGTATCCAAAGAACATGCTGATAAGTTTGGTCGTTTGGTGATTCAGGATGATGGAGGCCGGATGAAGCCTATCAATACTTTTGCTGCTGAGATGTTCAGAAAGTTGCACAAGAGTAATACTTTTAAAGGTATGGATCAGGATCAAGTGATGCTATCCATGATGAAGAACCCGTCGCTGTGGTATCATGTAGATTTTATTTACGTAACCAAAAAGAATGATAGTATACGTCAGATCATTGGGGTGCCTTCTGAACAGGAATTTGTGAGAGCCACAGATTTTTTTGATCAGAAAGGGACTTATAAGTTAGCTCCTTATTTACAGGAGGCCTATGCTACAAATACACCAAACCAGTTTCAAAAAGCTTTTAAAGAATTTGATTTGAAACTTGGGTTATTAAACAGGGCCTTAAGTGGGGAGATTTTAAAAATATTCCCATTGACTGATAATGAAAATAATAAATGGATCTCGAGAACTGAATTCAATACAGGTCAATTCAAGGTACAGGATTCCCTTTATGCTAATTTCATTAATAACTCGATACCATATTACTTGATGATGTTACGTCAGGCTCAAACAACTGGCGATTATGCTGAAGCAGATAAAATGCTCGAGGCTTTTAAGCAAAATCAAAAAAATTACGGAGGAGAGGTTTTACCATCTGAAAATAAAATCAAAGCGGAAATTCTCTATAACAAGATCAACATCTTTCAGAAATTGATGATGTACTATTTATTAGTAGGATTGTTGATGTTTGTTTTGATTATCACACAGATTTTTAAAGATGCCAAATGGACTCAAAAGTTCATTACCGGAGGAAAGTATGTGTTGTTTGCCCTGTTTGTATTGCAAACAGCAGGCCTGGCTTTTAGATGGTATATAAGTGGTCATGCTCCCTGGAGTGATGCCTATGAAAGTGTTATTTATGTAGGATGGGCAACCATGGGTATGGGACTGTTATTTGCACGAAAAAGTGATATGACAGTTGCTGCCACTGCTTTTGTTACCGCAATAATTCTGTGGGGGGCTCACATGAATTGGCTTGATCCTTCTATTGCAAATCTTCAACCTGTACTGAATAGTTATTGGTTAATGATTCATGTTGCTGTTATAGTAGGTAGTTATGGTCCTTTTACTTTAGGAATGATATTAGGGTTGGTTGCTTTGTTACTTATAATTTTTACCAGTAAAAAGAACAAGAAAAAGATGCAGTTGGCCTTACAAGAAATAACAATTATCAATGAACTTGCGCTTACGGTAGGTTTAGTGATGCTCACCATCGGAAACTTCCTGGGTGGTCAGTGGGCTAACGAAAGCTGGGGTAGATACTGGGGATGGGATCCTAAAGAAACCTGGGCACTTATAAGTATTATGGTCTATGCATTCGTGATTCATATGCGATTAGTACCTGGATTAAGAGGACGTTGGGCCTTTAATTTTGCAAGTGTTTTAGCTTATGCAAGTATCATGATGACATACTTTGGAGTGAACTTCTATTTATCAGGACTCCATAGTTATGCAAGTGGAGATAAAGTGATTACACCTAACTTTGTTTACTATAGTGTGGCTGTGGTAGCTGTGATAGGTGCTATTAGCTACTGGAAAGGTAAGAAGTACTATAAAAATGGGAATGGCGTTAAGGTGAAGAAATAAATAGATTATAAAGATATAAAAGCCGCTTTTTAGCGGCTTTTTTTATGGTAGATGTAATAAGGAAATACCTGTTGCTAAAGGTGTTTTATCTTTATTTATAAAAATGAGGGTTGAAGTATATAGTAAACTAATAGGATAATCCCGCCGTAGATTGAATATTCCTGAAGATGGAATTTAAAATGTTTAAGTGCTTTATTAATATGGTTTTCTACCGTTCTAACTGATATATTTAGTTGTTGTGCTATTTCTTGGTTATTATAATTTTTAATTCTGCTTAAATAGAACACATTTCGACATTTTTGGGGTAAGGATTCCATTGTTTTTAAGACTTGGTTTTCAAGATCTAAATAATACACATGATCTTTAATATTGTTGGACGTAGGTAAATCTTCCAGGATGTCATCTCGAAGTTCAATATATTTTGAATTTCTAATTGCATTCGAAATTTTATAACGT
The DNA here is from genome assembly GCF_900116365.1 of Zhouia amylolytica. GTDB lineage: Bacteria > Bacteroidota > Bacteroidia > Flavobacteriales > Flavobacteriaceae > Zhouia > Zhouia amylolytica. The sequence goes on from NZ_FPAG01000005.1 coordinate 315,098, forward strand.
AAGGCTTGAAATAAATAAGCCTCAATGTTTCTGATGTCTGTTTCAGGGGCTTTTTTCCAAAGACTGATAAAAATTTCTTGCACAATATCTTCACATGTCTGTTGATTATCAATTATTTTATGGGCATAAACAAACATTCTTTTCCAATATTTCTCATAAAAATACTTCAGAGCTTTGGGACTTTGTTGTTGTAGTAAATTAATTAAAAGTGTATCCTCGTAAGACTGACCCATGGACTTAATAATTATCTAGAGTATAAATTTATACTCATGCTTTTAATGAAAAGCTATCTATGCTTTATCCTTGCGTTATGAAAATGATTAGTTTAATGTTAATACTCCCCTGCATTTAAATGCAGGGGAGTGAAGTTATTAGTTAATGACCGCATTAACGATAATAGGGAAGTGGTCTGAGATAAATTTCGAACCTCTTTGACCATCAAGTACATGATGTTTTAAAATCGTAATATTACCTCGATAAAAAATATAATCTATGCGCTCTTTGTTACTATCAGGCTCAATTTTGAATCCGTTAAATGTATAATCAGGTCCATATAGCTGATCGGTATTCATATAAGTGTCATAGAAATATCCATCAGTGTTTGATGTTGTAAGTATTTTATAAGGTTGAGAGGAAGGAGTAAGGTTAAAGTCCCCAGTAATGAAGTAAGGATGCTTGCCCGCTATTTGTTTAGCTTTTTTAGTTAATAGCTCAGCACTTTTTAATCTGGCCATTTTACCTTTATGATCAAAATGCGTATTAAAAAAATAAAAGACGCTTCCGGACTGTTTGTCCCTTAGTTTAACATACGTAACAATTCGGGGTAAGGCGGCATCCCATCCTTTGGAATTAACTTTTTCTGGTGTTTTTGATAACCAGAATGTATTGCTTTCTAAAAGTATATATTTTTCTTTCTTATAAAAAATTGGGCAGTATTCACCTTCTTTACCTCCATTCCTTCCAATTCCAACAAATTTATATTTGGGTAAACGATTACTAATATCGTTCAACTGTCGATCAATAACTTCTTGAGCTCCCAATACGTCAATGTCCATAAAATTAATACTGTTACAGAGCCAGTCTTTACGATGATCCCAAATATTGATACCGTCATTCGGACTGGCATATCGTATATTTGTGGACATAATTTTTAATAAATTTTTCTCTTGTGCTTGTGTTTTTGTAGCAAGTATACTACCTACAAACGTTAGCAGTATGACTGATTTTGTGACGAATTTTGTCATGATCGTTTTAGTTTTTATTCCCATCCAGGATTTTGTGTTAGACTTGGATTTAATTGAAGTTCAACCCTTGGAATAGGATATAGGTAATCTCTTTTTTCATCAAAGGTTCGATTATTGAAGTCAGGTTGAGGGTCTACTAAATTGTTTTCGTCCAGAAATATATCTGCTCCCAATTTAATATATTGTATACCTGCAGTTTGGTTTCCAGGAGTATCTCCTTCAAATAAAACAACATCTATCTGACCATCATTATCGAGATCGTATGACCCTGTCCCCGGAAAGTACAATCCACGTAATGGTTGGGTTATAGTCTGACCGGACTTCCACCTTACGATATCATCCCATCTATGATTTTCCATATAAAGTTCAATGCGTCGTTCTCTCCTTATTTCTAGGATTAATCCTTTGTTGGTTCCATTAACATTAGGGTATTGATTTTCAAGATATGGATCAGGAATTGAATTTGCCTCAGCTAATATTAAGGGTGGCATTCCAACCCTGTTTCTAAGCATCTGTATTGAATTATCAAGGTCACTTTGAGTAATAGTCCCAAGCTCAGCCTTGGCTTCAGCAAAATTTAAAACAACTTCACCGAACCGTAAGATTGGTAAATCGTTTACGGATTCATCGTAGGTATCATACATAGGTTCAGTAACAAATTTGGTTAATTGATAACCTGTCATTGTTGCACCTAAATTAGGTGCAATGTTTAAGGATTCGCCCTTTCTACGATACCCCGGTGTTCTTATTGTCTGTGATAAGCGAGGATCTCTGTCAGAAACCTCTTCGATAAAGGAAAGTTGGTTGAAGTTAGCTTTATCAGTGAACCTTGAACCATCTTTCATTAAGTAACTATTAACCATGTCTTTAGGCATGCCAGGTCTTCCGTACGATGAGGTTGTGGTGTAATAATTTACATTGTGGTCAATGGCTAAACTCTGTGTAAACTGTCTGCTTAAGATAACTTCACTAGTTTCTGTTTCAAGGGAATTGAATAAGTCCATATAGTCACTTGAATGATTACCTGTAGTATAAACGCCATAGGGAGCATTATTCATTAATTCTTCAGAAGCATCTATGCATGATTGTAAATATTTTTCATAACCAGTAATTCCCCTATACTTTTCAAATGTACCCTCGTATAGACTTATTCTCGACTTAAGGGCTAAAGCACTGTATTTGGTAATTCGATAAGCCTGAACCTCCTCATTTAGATTTTCTATTGCATAATCAAGATCTTCTAAAATTCGATCCATCACAAATTGTCTATTATCTCTGGGTTTTTGTAAACTCTCAACGTCTGACGGATCGATTGTATAATCGTACCAAGGAACATCTCCAAAGCGTTTTATTTTATCGAAATAGAAGTAAGCTCTAAAGAAACGGGCTATACCTCCATAATGCTTTTTAGCATTTTCATCATCGCATTTTTGGTAGTTTTCCAGAAAAAAATTAATGTCTCTCAGGTATTCCCAATTCCATCCTCCACCTGTGGTTGGAATAAGTCGTGTACCTCTCATTTCATCACTTAAGGTTGTGGTTATTATATTGTCCGCCTTAGCATCACCACTGTAAATGGAACTTTCCGGAAACATTCTGTAAAATCCATTAGTATATAATTCTAGATCACTAGCCTTTAGAAAAAAGTTTTCAGCAGTAACATCAGATAGTGGTTCTTTATTCAAATACTCATCGCTACATCCAATACTAATAAGCCCAAAAAAGACCATAAGTATTGACCAACAATTATTAATTTTCATATAATTCATATTATCTGTTTTGTATTTCATGGTATTATGATTAGAATTGAAGTGACATCCCTATTGAATATATCTTAGAGAAAGGAACTGTTTGCGCGGTACTTCTGTTCGTCGAAGTTGATGGGCTATTAAGATTAACGGAATTACTCGCAGCTTCCGGGTCTATATAATCCGTTAATTTTGTAAAAGTAAATAGGTTTTCACCGCTAAAGTAGATCCTTAATTTTGATATCGGTAGTTTTTCCATTACTTGATCCGAAAGGGTATATCCCAGACTTAAGTTTTTTAACCTTAAATAGGATATATCTTGAAGGTATCTATTGTTAACAGCTCCAAGGGCATCGTTATCTGATAATGCAATATATCCGAAAAGACGTGGGAAATACGCATCTGTATTTTCTGGTGTCCAAATATTGTTTGCTAAATCTTTTCTTATAAAAGAATCATAAGGTCTGTTATACATAGCCCAAAATGCCCTGGAGTCTCTATGTGGGTACCAATCTTGTTTGCCCACCCCTTGGAAGAAAGCTGAAAGATCGAATCCTTTCCAGGAACCACTTACTTTAAAGCTGTATAAATAATGAGGAGCCGTATTTCCAATTATACTACGATCACCTGGGTTGTCTAGAGTATTTTCCCCCTCATTAATTACGCCATCGCCATTAAGGTCAATATATTTCACATCTCCTGGCTGTAATCCTCCAGCGGCCATAATACGGTTCGAAACACGCGTTTGATCTGCATGCCCTTGAATTTCATCTTCTGACTGAAATAAACCGTCAATGTGATACCCCCATAATTCACCAATCGTCATGCCTTCATAAAAATCTAGCAGGCTGTTTTTTGGATTGTCGAACCTGGTTATTTCTGTTTTGGAGTCGGATAATGAACCGGTTACTGAAAATTCGAATGGTGCATTTCCTAACATGAAATTGTTCGTATATCCTAAAGAAAGTTCAAAGCCTTTAGTGCGGAGATCAGCTGCATTTTCTTGAGGAGAAGGAGTCCCTAAAACACTTGGCAGAGTAGCTCCCGCAGTTAACATGCCTTCTGTATCCCTTTGAAACAGATCCAGACTTGTGGTCAGAGCATTGTTAAAAAAGCCCAGGTCAATACCAAGATTTTTTGTTTTTACCTTCTCCCAGGTAATTTGGTTAGGGTTAAGGCTTGGAGATTCTATGTAACCTAAGGATGTACCATCCAGGGCATAGCTTGAGTTTATACCTTTGTTCAGGGTAGGTATATATGCATAGTTTCCGACGTTTTGATTTCCGAGTGATCCATAAGATGCTCTCAATTTCAATAAGCTTAGGGTATTTATATTTTTAAAGAAGTTTTCTCTATTTACAATCCATCCCGTTGAAACAGAAGGAAAGAATCCCCATCTATGAGCTTCCGGAAATCTGGAAGATCCATCATATCTACCATTCACTTCAACTAAATATTTTTTCTTGTAGTCGTATGATAATCGATAAAAGACCCCTTGGAGTGCCCATTCAGAAGCACTTCCCATGGTTTCCGGGTTCGAAGTTGCTAATCCAAGTGAATTAAGATCATCTGAGATACTATTTTGTTTACTGGCTTGAATACTTTTTATAAAATAAGATTCTTGGTTAAATCCGGCCATACCACTCAATGAATGATTTCCCAATTGCTTTTTGTATTCTCCGTATATATTAAAAGCATTATAACTCGATTGATTGTTGTACTCGGTAATCTTGTCATTACCAAATGTAGCCAGGTTGTTCACAAAAATGGAATATGGAATTCGTGTTGACCTTTGAAAACGATTAAAGTTAACTTTTCTAATAGCATAGCTGGTCGTAATTTCCAAGCCGTTCATAGGTTTAATATGAGCAGAAACAATATTTGAAAATTCTGATTGATCAGTAACTTGTTTAGATTTACCGTGTAATAGAGAAGCGTAAACACCATCACCTACAGTATAGTTATTCAATTCTGTTCTCCATAGAGATGAACCATCTGGATTTACTGGGACATAAGAAGGCAAAGCATGTACCCAAATTAGACTTCCCCAAATACTCCGATATCCATATTGACTACCACCATGCTCTACATCATCAGTGTTGTTAAACTGCATGTTATTAGTAAAGCTAAGCCAATCATTAACTTCCATATCAATTTTACCTCTGAGGTTGTATTGTTTGAATATATCGTCCTGAACTTTTAATATTCCAGTAGCTTGATAGTTTCGGTAAGAAAAATAACCTTTTACCTTTTCAGACCCTCCAGAAACAGATACATCGGTAATATAAGAGGGATAAGATTTTCTGAAGAAAGAATCCCACCAATCAGTAGCTCCATAATGAATATACTGTTCTTTACCATTACGAATGTCTTGTATAACCCTGGCCTTTGAAGGGTCTTTAGAGACCTCGAGTAAAGCTTGATAATCTTGCTCAGAATATCCAGTATACGACCTCCCAACTGCAGTTCTAAATGCTTCATCAACAAGTGTTACGGCCCTGTATGGGTCCGTCACGAAATTAGTGTTAATGGTTGGGGAGCTAAACGCTGTCGTATTTCCTATATTGACTGTAAGATTACCCTTTTTAGCTTTTTTGGTCGTTACTAATACAACTCCAAAAGCTCCACGTGCACCATAGATTGCAGAGGCTCCGGCATCTTTCAAGACACTTATGGAAGCAATATCGTTAGGGTTTAGTTTATTAATATCCCCTTCAACACCATCTACGATTATGAGTGGCGATCCACCATTTATAGATGTAAATCCTCTAATGTTTATTCGTGGAGAGGTTCCCGGTTTTCCGCTTGATTGTGTTATGTTTAAACCGGGGCTAACTCCTTGAAGTGCATTTGCAGCATTTGATAATGGCCTTTCTTCAATCGATTTGGGATCTATTTTATTAACCGCGTCGATCAGTGTTTCTTTACTTTTTTCACCGTAACCTATTACTACAACTTCATCCAACATTTCTTGTTCAGCTTCCATAATTAAATTAAATGTGTTATCGCTGGCTGAAACATTAACTGATATCGTTTTCATCCCGATATACGTAATTTCAAGGACGCTTCCTGCAGGCGCTGCTAATTTAAAATTACCATCAAAATCTGTTGTAACCCCATTAGAAGTTCCCTTTATCATTACATTAACTCCCATCAGAGGAATACCATCTTTATCGGTAATGGTTCCGTTAACGACTACTTCATTTTCAGATACTTTTTTGATGTTTACGGCAATTGTATTATTAATTCGCTTGAATTCTATTTGAAAAATTTTACTAAGATCTTCGAGAATTACATCGAGTTTTTCATTTTGATAATTGAGGGTTTTACGTTTAGCTAGTTTTTTTATTTTTTCATTGTAAATGAAAGTTACTTCTGATTGACTCTCAATAGTACTTAAAATGTCGCATAAATGTTTTTCTTCTATGGAGATGGAAATCCCATTCTCAGCACTGGGATATGCGTAAGCAGGAATTGAGATTGGTATCAGAAAAAGAAATATGATCAAGAATATAGGGTTTAAATTCCTGATTTGTATTTTTTGTATTTTTGTTTTCATTATTTTTAAAAATGTATTCTATTAAGTTTTTCACTGACTTTTTAGATGTTCATGAGCCTTTCTTGTTGGAGCAGGAAAGGCTTTCTTTTTATTATTCACTTCTAATTTTGTTCATGGTGTCTTTTTTTAAATAAATTGTTTTTTCGTCTGAAAAGGAATAAGTGATTCCAGTTGAAAATTTTAAACTCTCTAAAACCTCTTCCAAACTTGGGTTAATGTATTTACCATTTACTTTTATTTCCTTTAGAGCCGGATCGGATATGATGATATTGATGTCAAACCATTTCTCTAATACATGAGCTGTAGCTTCCAGATTGTTTCCGTTTAAAGCAATTATATTTTCTTTCCAAGCCGCATCTAATTTTGAGTCATGTTGATGATTTACTTCTAATTGTTGCCTCGAATGATCATATAATAATTGATCATTTTTAATTAGTTTTTCATCAATTCTGTGCTTAAGGTTGTACACATTAACCTTTCCCGAGGTGACACTTACAATTGTAGCTTTGTTATTTTTATCTGGAGTTTTTATGTTAAAAGAAGTACCAAGAACCTTGGTTGTAAATTCATTCGTCTCTACCGTGAAAGGTTTGTTTATATCTCTATGAACATCAAAATAGGCTTCCCCTTGTAGTTTAACATTCCTTTCTGTTTGATTATAATTATTTCGATAAGAAAGTTGGCTCCCTGAGTTTAGAAATACCAATGTGCCGTCAGGTAATGAGACCTCTTTTTTCTCACCTAACTTCGTGTATACTATATGAGTTTTGAGCTCTTGGTTTTCGTTTATGAAATACCCTAAACTTAGAAGGAATAAAAGACTTGCTGTATATTTTAAAATATTCCTGGGGAGTAAAAGAGATGTACGAAGTCTCTTCCTGGAAATTTCCTTTTTGATGCCTTTGTAGATTTTTTTCTTAATAAAGACTTCTGAATCATTAAGAAGAATGTTATGATCTTGACATTTATCAAAATATGATTCAATGATTACTTTTTCATCGTATGAACAGGACCCATCATTATATTTTTTAAGCAGGTGTAAAAAGTATTCTTTTTTTAATGACATATATTTCGGTGTTTCATGCAATAAGTCACATCAAACGCATAAACTACCTAGTTCAATTAGACTGTTTAATTAGCTTTTAACCTTTTCTTGACTTTGTGGTTATGTGTTAACTTAAAAGTCACAAAAAAGAAAGCTTGGATTTACTTTTGAACATGAAAAGAATTTAGAGAAATATTGGAGGGCTGACTTAAGTAATAAAGTGTAAGTTTTACAATTAGCGGGGCACTTATTTAATCAGAAATGTTTATAGGGAAAAAAACTATTACCTAATTAATCGATTAATAGAAGTTAAGGTTTATGGCAGTATGGAAGAATATAGAATGGATTTTCCTAACGCACCGGTATCTTTAAAATAACCTGTGTACCTGAAGGGTTATTATTGTTATATAAATCAATGATATTCAGGCTGTGCATATTGGCAAAATTTTTAGAAAAGTTAGCCAGTCGTTCCCTTGTTAGGGCAATGCCAATAGACTTTGTATTGTTCTTCTTTTTCTCAGTTTCAATCTTCATGGTACGTTCGCGCCCGATTCCATTATCGAGGATGCTAATTTCTACATAATCATTAGAATCCTTTCGAACCGTAAGGTTTAAAGACTTATAGCCATCTTTGGCAGACAATCCATGCCATAAAGCATTTTCGATAAAAGGTTGGAGAGTTAATGAAGGAATTTTGATACTATCGAGATCCAGACTCTCATCTATGGATACCTTATAGTCAATTTCATTACACAAGCGAATATTCTCGATATTTACATATAATTGCATTGTTTTTAACTCATCAGCCAGGGAAATTTCCTTTTCCATTGATGTTGATAAAATGGTGCGGATCAATTTAGAAAACTGATCGAGATAGGCAACTGCACTTTTTTTATCATTATTAAGCATATAAAGCTTTATAGAGAGCAGGGAGTTAAAAATAAAATGTGGATTCATCTGAAGTCGTAAAAGCTTCTGTTCCAAACTTAAAAAACGTTTTTCACCAGCCAGCTTTTTTTGGCGGAATAGAATAACCAAAAATGCAATGGTCAACAACGAGAACATGAAAATAAACATAAAAATCTTGTTCCGTTGCTCTAGTTGAATATTTACAATTTCGTTTTCTTTTTCAAGAAGTTCAATTTGCGCTTTCTTTTTCTCTACATCATATTTGGTAAGCAAATCGAACATATAGCGTTGATTGCTTTCATTGAGAAATTGTTCCTCTTTTTCCTGATATAATCGATTGTACCCAAGTGCTTCTTTATAGTTGTTTCGGGAAGCATACAAATTGGAAAGATGTTTATAGGCCTCTGCTTCAAAAGATTGTAATTTATTTTCTTTGGCAATTTTCAATCCCTTATTTAGGTGGTGCAAGGCCCTGCTATAATAACCCAGCTCCTGATTCGCCCAACCAGTACTTATATTGGCCATAGCTATATAATAGGGATCTCCGATTTCCACAGATGTTGTTAGGGTAGTCCTTATAAGTTCCAGCGCTTTTTGAAAACTCCCTTGTTTGAGATAGACCTGTGCAATACTGTTGTTGCAAATAACCCTTCCTAAATCTGAATCGATCTCGTTGTTATAGGCTAGTGATTTTTTGTAGTAGGTTAGAGCCTGGTCAAAAACTTCTCGTGCTTCATAGGTGTACCCAATATTATGGTAATTAATAGCTAAGCCTAACTTGCTATGAATAAATTCTTCCAGGGATAAAGCTTTCCTGAAATATTCTTCAGCACTTTCATATTGTTTTAATGTTAGGTAGATATTACCGATGCTGTTGTAGGAGATGGTAATTGACTTGGTTATGTGTTCACTTTTAACATCACTATTTTCCGCTATGCTCAAGGCCATTTGATGTCGATCTAATGCCATACGAACCTGATCCATTCTTCTGTAAACAACCCCAAGCATATTCAATGCAGAGGTTGTAAGCTCATCATTACCAATATTTTTTGCAATGTTCAGACTTGTCTTGTGATAGTCAATTGCTTTTTCATATTTCGATTTATCTCTAAAGTAAATTCCTAAGACATTATTGGCGAATGATGCTCCCTCAAAATATTTTTTTTGATTCGATTCCTTTAATAAGGTTTGCATTTTTAAAGTGTCCCTTCTATACTTCATTACATATTTAGCAAGGGAATCCGCCGAAGTAAACTTTTTATTCAAAACATAATTAAGATCCTCTTCAAAAGTTCTTTCCTGTGCAGTTAAAGAAAAAGAATAAATGATTGCAATAAATGCAATAAGAATTCTTTTAGATGATAGCTGTTTTGTTTGCAATCTGGAATAAGTTACAATGTTGATTAAAAGCACTTTGTCTGTTTGATTATCTAAAAATCATAATATATTTTTAAAAAGACAAGCAAAGATCGTTAAAAAGGGGGAAAATCCTATGATTTTAAGGTGTTAAGGAACCTTTTTGATACGTTGTACATTGATAAGTGAAAATAACATGATGGCGAACATGCTTAGTATAATCCGGGAAAATTCGACCTTAGCATCAATCATAAGTCCCACTAAAAATGGTCCCAGAGCAGTACTTAATACCATAAACATGGTAAATAAACTTCTAATGGCGCCAATTTTTCTAACACCATAAATCTCAGCAATAACGGCAGTGGTAACAGCACCAGACATACCCACCGAGCATCCGGCTAAAATTAAAAATATAAGTGCTCCTAAAATACTATTCATAAAGGCTAAAGGAAGCATACCGAGGGTCATAGGCAATAAGTAGATACGGAACATTTTACGGGCCGTAAATTTATCTACCCAATAACCACCAAGTATTGACATGGCAAAACGGGTAATGGCATAAGCGGTGAAAAATGAAGCATATAATGATACTGACCAGCCTTTGTGTTCAACAAAGACATATTGATAGAAAAAAATGGAGGTTGAAACAAAGGCAACAGATATGCTTGCCGGCATCATAATCAAGAACTTCTTTTCTCCAATAAGATTCTTATAATCTTTGATCAATGACAGGGTTGAAGGCTTGTGGTCATCTAAGGTCACATCAAAATGTGAGAGTTTTATAAATTTCAGTCTTATTAGGTACAACAATAGGATACCACCGGATACAAGGGCTGCTATTTGGTAATCATACCATAAGATGAGCGTGGAGATTATGATGGGGAAAATAGCTTCTCCCACAGAAAAACCTAATGCCGAGACACTTAAGGCCTTACCTCGGTCGGCAGTATAGTATCGAGACATTACGGTCATGCTTATATGTGTCATTAATCCTTGACCTGTAAGTCGCAATCCTATTAAAGCCAGAAAAAGAAGGGCGATATGGTTTTGTGAAACGCCAAGAATAAAACAAGAAACAGCTGCACCGGTGATGGTAAGCGCAGTTACCTTTTTTACAGGCTTATGATCAATGGTATGCCCTACCGTAAGCATTATAACAGAGGAGGTCATGGTGCACAGGGCATAAATACCTCCAAAGGACCCTTCAGATAGTGAAAAGGACCTAATGATTTCCGGTACATACAGCGAAATTAGAAATGTTTGCCCAAAACTGGATAAAAAAGTCATTACCCATCCAAAGCTTACATTACGAGTGTTTTGTTTTAAAAAATGATAAAAATCTTTCACAACCTACATTTTAGTAGTATTTGAAGCTGGTTTTAAAATAGGCTTTCCTGTCCAGCTTAAAACAGCAATTAACGCACCTACTACAGCGATGAGTGAGAAAGAGAATCTCAAATTAAATTCTTCGGCAATAAATCCAATAATAGGAGGCCCAAATAAAAATCCAAAATAGGCAATAGTAGATACCATGGCTAAAGCAATTCCCGGACTATAGGTTTTGGATCTCCCAGCGATCGAAAAAGATAAAGGAATTACGGAAGAGGTGCCGGCACCTACTAATAAAAATCCAATTGTGGCATATATTAAAGATGGAAACAATACCGATATTAATAAACCAGAGAATATTAAAATCCCACTAAATTGTAATAAAGCAACAGCTCCAAAACGTTGAGTGAAATAATCGGCTACAAATCTTCCGGAAGCCATAGTACTCATAAAAGCAATATACCCCAGGGTGGTAAGACTTGCATCCACATTAACAATTTTATCAAAATAAACACCACTCCAGTCAAACATACATCCTTCACACATCATTCCACAAAAAGCTATAATACCTATTCTTAATAATAGTTTATCAGGTTTTTTAAAAACCAATCCTTGCTCAGACGATTTATTAATATCTTCTGATAACATATTCCGGTATGCCATAAAGATAATAAGTAAACATAACGCCCCAACGATAGAAAAATGATAAAATGGCGTGACTTTAAGATCGATCATTGCTGCTCCAACTGCACCTCCTACAAATCCGGCCAGGCTCCATAAGCCATGAAAGGAAGCCATGATTGTTTTTCCATAGTGAAATTCTACACCTACGGCCTGAGTGTTAACCGCTATATTTGTTAAGTTCCCAACTAGACCGAAGAGAATTACAGCCCCGATCAATTCAATTACTGCATCGGCAAGACCAAGTAACGGAAGGAAAAGGGCATATAATATTGCAGAAAGAATTACGACCTTTTTGCTTCCGTAACGATGTACCATCCAGCCAGCCAAAGGAAGAGCAACCAAAGATCCGGCAGGAAGCCCTAATAATACACCTCCCAATTGCCCTTCATTGAGTCCAAGGGTATTTTTAATATCCGGAATCCTACTTGCCCAGCTGGCAAAACAAAGTCCGCTTAAAAAAAATACAGCGCTAACGGCAACCCTTTTCTTTAAATTCGAGTTCATGCTCTTTTTTTTCAGTATTAAACACAAAGGTTAATAAAAAGATCGGGTGAATCAATATCCTTTAAAATAAAAAAGGAAAGCCTAAAAAATGCTTTCCTTTTTTTATAATTTCAAAATATACCACAGGAATATTGTGAATTTGAAATATCTTCTTCGACAATTATTCTTCCAGTATCAAGTTTATTTGAACCGCTACTTCTTCTGCAATTTTTGTAAATACGATCTTAGGGATTTTGATGTCGAAATCTTTGGTAAGGAGGGTAAAGGCTGAAGAGGCTTTAATACCTCCTTGCTCCCGACTTAATTTTATAACAGCCGAAAGTGGTCTTGTAACGTTGTGAATCGTTATTTTTCCTTCAACCTGATATTCCTTTGTACTTTTATCCAGTTCCTCTAAGTTTAGGTTTTTAATTTTACCACTAAAATACGCCTTTGGATATTTTTCAGATTCCATATAGTTTTCATTAAAATGCTCTTGCATTAGCTTATTTGAAAACTCAAATTCTTTAATGAGCATTACAACTCCAAAGGCACCATCATCTTTTAAAATTCCATTTACTTTTGAATTGGTCGGATTAATGTTTTCCAAAGGAGTTGAAGCATTAAAGGTGATAATACCTTTAGTGGTTTTGTAGGTGCTTTGAGCTATAGTAGTCATAGACACAAATAGGACCGTTATTAAAAGCCTGTATGTTAGTTTAGTTGACTTCATTACTTTTCTGGGGTTCCGTTAGCGACCCAAGCCTTGATCTGATCAATTTTAGTTTGGGACATTTTTCCACCCTGTGGCATTGGGTTGGTATTACTTTCAATACGGCCAACAAGATTTCTGTTATCTACCGCATCAACTACCTGCGCATAAGTAACCAATGACATAGGAGCCCCTTGACTCGTTGTGCTGCCATGACACGATGTGCATTCGCTGGTCATAATACCTTTAATGGTATTTTCATAGGTAATGCTGCTACCATCAATTTCATCAGGGGTGTTTTCCATAGCAGAATCATCTGTACTGGAACAACTTGATAGGCAAATACTAAGAAGTAATAAAGTGGTAGTTTTTGATAAAAAAGTTAATTTTTTCATAGTTCAGGGGTTAATTAATTAATTTGTTGTATAAAAATATTAAAAAAATGTTAAACAGTGTTTGTATTCATATACGGAAGTTTATTAGATTTGGTTTTTAAAATTGAATAAATATGAGTAGACCCCAACCGAAGAACCAGTTAACTTTTTTGTTAAAAAGAGGAACAAAACAACTTCATTCGACACTTTCAATTTTTTGTGTTCTGGTATTAACCTTTCAATCACTTAGTGCACAAGATGATATTTGGAAAGAAATAGATAAAACTGACACTTTAAATGATGCTGAGGCGGCATTTAAATCGCTCAAGATCGTAAATTTTGAATCAACCAAGTTGGCAGCAGCCAAAGAGTTTCGTTTTGTAGTCTCTCATAGATTCGGCAGTGTTAAGAATGGCATAGATGATTTTTTCGGACTTGATAATGCGGTAACCAGAATACAGTTTATTTATGGTATATCGGATAAATTTAACATCGGAATTTCGAGAAGTTCATTTCAAAAAGTTTATGATATTCAGTTTAAGTACAGGTTGTTAACTCAGAGGGAAGGTGGTTTCCCTGTTACTGTTAGCGGATACTCAGTTGGAGGAATTAATACGTCTTATGACGAAGATTTAGACCCTGCTATTTCATTTGGGGATAAGTTGTCTTACGTTCAGCAAATTTTGATTTCCCGAAAATTCAACGATCGCTTGTCTTTAGAGTTAGCACCTTCATACCTGTATGAGGCATACCCGTCGCCCTTGGTACAACATGAAAACCAATTTGTTATGGGTATGGGCGGAAGATATAAAATAGCCAATCGTTGGAGTATTAATATGGATTACGGAATCCATACGAACAGAACCCCTTCTTCTCCTTTTCATAATCCTTTGTCAATAGGAGTTGATCTTGAAACTGGAGGGCATGTTTTTCAAATGCACTTTACCAATGCTGAAGGAATGATGGAACGTGGATTTTTATCCCATGCCTCAGGAGATTGGGGGGATGGTGATTTTTTCTTCGGATTTAATTTAACACGAACCTTTTAAAAGGCTCATTTAATTTTTTTTGTCAAAGGTGTTGTTTTTTTTAAAAAAAGCAGCACCTTTGTTTCATTATGATTTCCAGAGCGAAAATAATAGGTTAATAGTGTTGATGGATTTTCAATGCTAAAGGTTGCCAGAAATGGGTTAAGATTTTCTTTTTATACCCTTTTATTGGCACAATAACTCCCAGACCAACGTTAAAGAATTTATTATTTTTAATTTATCAATCGCTCATTCTAATGACATCAAACAAGTTTAATTTAGTTTCTTTTTTAAAGCTATTAAAAGATGCCATCTCCGGTAAGGAAATGGATTTCACTAAAGGAAGTATCCGAAAAGCTATATTTATGCTGTCCATACCCATGATACTTGAAATGTGTATGGAATCTGTTTTCGCTTTGGTCGATATAGCATATGTCTCCCAGGTAAGTACCAATGCTGTGGCAACGGTCGGACTTACAGAATCGGTAATCACCCTGGTCTATGCAGTTGCAGTCGGACTCAGTATGGCTGCTACGGCTATAGTAGCCCGAAGGATAGGTGAGAAAGACCATGTTGGAGCGAATCAGGCTGCTGTGCAGGTTATCATTCTCGGTGTTCTCGTAGCTATCGTAGTTAGTACCATCGGAATTGTATTTCCTAAAGAGATCTTATCACTCATGGGTGGAGAATCCGATCTTGTAGAGGAGGGGTATAGGTATACTCAAATTCTATTTGGAGGTAATATAACAATAGTCTTATTATTTCTTATCAATGCTATTTTCCGGGGTGCTGGAAATGCCTCCATGGCCATGTGGGCTCTGGTATTGTCTAATGGATTAAATATTATTCTCGATCCTATTTTCATTTTCGGGCTTGGTCCAATACCCGAATATGGAGTGGCAGGCGCTGCCATAGCAACTACTATAGGACGTGGAACAGCTGTAGTTTTTCAGCTCTTCGTATTATTTTATGGAGCTACACGTATAAAGCTGGCATTTAAAGATCTGGTTATACGTACGCAGATTATGCTCCGTTTAATAAAAGTCTCTCTCGGAGGAATAGGGCAGTTCCTGATCGGTACCTCGAGTTGGATATTTTTAATGCGAATCATGAGTGAATTTGGTAGTGAGGTCCTGGCCGGATATACCATTTCTATTCGAATCATGATGTTTACCCTAATGCCTTCATGGGGAATGAGTAATGCTGCTGCAACCCTGGTTGGTCAGAACCTGGGAGCAAATCAACCCGAAAGGGCAGAAATTTCAGTATGGAAAACCAGTAAGTATAATGCCTACTTCATGATTATTGTTTCTGTATTATATCTCTTTTTTGCCCGATCGATTATAGGCTGGTTTAGTGAGGTGCCCGAGGTAGTTAAGTATGGAGCCATGAGTTTACAGATCGTAGCAGCAGGTTATGTGTTATATGCCTATGGGATGACCTTAACAAATGCTTTTAATGGAGCAGGAGATACCAAAACACCAACGATTATAAATTTCTTTTGCTTTTGGATGTTCCAGTTGCCTTTTGCGTATTTTGCTGCGCTTACCATGGAGTGGGGTCCAAAAGGAGTATTTTGGGGAATAATGCTTGCAGAATCACTGATCGCGCTGGTAGCGATCTATTGGTTTAAGAAGGGTAAGTGGAAATTAGTGAAAGTATAATACTGATAAATGAGTCGGTTAAGCGCAGTTAGAATTTATTTAATTTCAACTGCGCTGGAATCGACTATAACTGTTTATAAAAAGATCTCATTGTTAATCTATCATAGATAGTTGTATACGTTTACGGTTCGCATCAACTTCAATTACTTTAACCTCTACATGCTGATGAAGTTGTACAACACTGTTTACATCACTGATAAATTCGTTGGCAAGCTTAGAGATATGAACTAGTCCGCTTTCCTTTATACCAATATCTACAAAACATCCGAAGTTGGTTATATTGTTGACAATACCCGGTACCTTCATGCCAACCTTAACATCATCAATAGTTTTTAATCCTGGGTCAAATTCAAAGACTTTGGCTTTTTTACGCGGATCACGTCCCGGTTTTTCCAATTCCTTAATGATGTCAGTAAGTGTAGGTAGTCCAACCGTATCACTGGTGTAATTTTCAAGTTCTATTTTTTGAATAAGCTCTTTATTCCCAATAAGATCGTCCAAAGAAACTTTTTGATCTTTGGCCATCTGCTCGACAATATTATAGCTTTCAGGGTGGACAGCTGAATTATCTAACGGATATTGAGCGTTTGAAATTCTCAAGAAAGCAGCACTTTGCTCAAAAGCTTTATTTCCAAGTCTTGGAACTTTTAAAAGTTCTCTACGCGTGCTTATACCACCTGTTTCGGAGCGATACTTAACAATATTTTCCGCTAAACCAATGCCAATACCGGAAACATAACTTAGGAGAGGAGCAGAAGCTGTATTTACATTAACCCCTACACTGTTTACACAGCTCATTACTACCAGGTCAAGCTCTTCTTTGAGTTTGGTTTGATCTACATCGTGTTGGTATTGCCCAACTCCAATTGATTTTGGATCAATTTTAACCAGTTCAGCAAGGGGGTCAGCCAATCTCCGACCTATGGATACCGCACCTCTTACGGTAACGTCGTATGACGGGAATTCCTGACGAGCGATTTTTGAAGCCGAATATACCGAAGCTCCCGCTTCGTTAACTACAAATACCTGTAAATCTCTGTCAAAGCCGATTTTTTTTACAAAGGCCTCAGTTTCTCTTGAAGCTGTACCATTACCTATAGCGATGGCTTCAATGTTATATGCATTCACCAGCGATCTTATTTTTTTCATGGCTTGGGTAGTTTCCCGCTGAGGTGGATGTGGATAGATATTTTCATTATGTTTTAAATCGCCATTTTCATCCAGGCAAACCACTTTACAACCACTTTTAAAACCGGGGTCAATGGCCAGAATACGTTTTTCACCCAATGGGGCACCGAGTAACAATTGACGTAAGTTACTTGAAAAGACTTTAATTGCTGCTTCATCAGCTTTGAGCTTAGCTTCTTTAAGAACTTCATTGGAAATCGCAGGATCGAGTAAACGTTTATAGGCATCTTCAATGGCAATGAAAACCTGATCAGTACAACTATCAACATCGGTTTTAATAATAACACCATCGATGAGGTCTAAGGCCTCTTCCTTATCTACCTGAATTTTAACCCGTACAATACCTTCGTTTTCTGCACGAAGCATAGCCAGTATTCGATGTGAGGGAGCTCTGTTTAGCGGTTCGCTCCATTCAAAGTATTGTTGGTACTTTTGAGCATCTTCATCTTCTTTTTTATCCTTTACTACTTTGGTCTCTATAATAGCTTTTCTGGAATAAAGGCGACGTAGCTTGTTGCGCACCCATTCATTCTCATTAATCCATTCCGCAATAATATCTCTGGCACCTTGTAAGGCTTCATTGCTGTTTTTTACTTGATCATTGATAAAGCGTTCAGCAGTTCCGGGAACATCGTCATCGTGTTGTTTCATGATGATCTTAGCCAAAGGCTCCAGTCCTTTTTCCTTGGCAATAGATGCCTTCGTCTTCCGTTTCTTTTTATAAGGCAGGTAAAGATCCTCTAATAAAGTAATGTTTTCAGCTTGTTCTATTTTTTCTTTAAGGGCAGGAGTCAAAGCTTCCTGCTCCTCAATGGCTTTTAAAATAGTAAGTTTGCGTTTTTCAAGCTCTTCAAAACCTTGCCTTAGCTTCGCAATGGTAGTAATCTGTACCTCGTCGAGATTTCCCGTCATTTCTTTTCTGTAGCGAGAAATAAACGGAATGGTGCTGTCTTCGTCAAGAAGTTTTAGTGTGTTGGCAACCCCTCTTTCCGGTAATTGTGAGTGTTTTAAAACATATGATAATAACTGCATATACGAACTTTTAATTTGTGAGGTCGTAGATAAATCCGATGGATTAATAAATAACCTTTAATTGGCACAAAAATGCTGAAATATTTAAACAAAACATAAAAGATTGTTTTAATAAATTATGGATTCTTTAGGGGTGAAAAAGTAAATCACAAACTTTTTTTAAACTACTTGAACCTTCTGCCATATTTCTTAACTTTAAGGAAAAATATAAAAGGTATGAAAAGATTAGTTTTGATCATAGCTATGATAGCTATAGTAAGTTGTAAATCAAATGATAAACAAAAAGAAAACGTTGCGGAGGCAACAGATACTAAAGAACAAACGATGCAAAAACAAGATATTTATCAGTTTAAAGTAGAAGATTTATATGGGGAGCCCTTTGATTTTGCTTCTCTAAAAGGAAAAAAAATAATGGTAGTGAACACTGCTAGTGAATGTGGTCTGACCCCACAATATGAAAACCTTCAGGAGTTGTATGACACCTATAAAAACAACAATTTTGTTATCGTAGGTTTTCCGGCAAATAACTTCGGAGGACAAGAACCAGGATCTAACGAAGAAATTGCATCCTTTTGTAAGGAGAATTATGGTGTAACCTTTCCAATGATGACTAAAATATCGGTTAAAGGTGAAGATATGCATCCTATATATCAGTTCTTAACCCAGAAATCTAAAAATGGTTTAAAAGATTCAGAAGTGCAGTGGAACTTCCAAAAATATCTGATTGATGAAGAAGGACATCTGGTAGAGGTGATTGAACCGAAAACACTCCCTATCGATGAAAAGATCACAGATTGGATCAAAGGGTAATAGGTTAATAACAGAATAAAATCATTGAAGCCCTCTACTGTACAACAAGATTACTTGATCACAGGATAATATAAACTACATGAAATCAAAAAACTTAAAGCTAAACACGATATGTGTCCATACAGGAGAAATAAAGGATGAACAGTTCAAAGGAGCTATTTCCCCTTTATATATGAGTACGTCATATGCATATGAGAATATGGATATAAAGCAATACCCTCGTAATTTTAATACTCCTAACCAAAGGGCACTGTCAAAGAAAATAGCGGCTTTAGAACATGCTGAGGATGCTATAATTTTTAGTAGTGGAATGGCAGCTATCAGCACCTCGCTGTTTGCATTCCTTAAAAAAGGAGATCACATTGTAATGCAAAAGCAATTATATGGAGGTACCCATAATCTTATTGTTAAGGAATTTGATAAGTTTGGTATTGAGTATTCTTTTACTTCAGGCTCGGAGGAGCAGGATTTTAAGAATGCCATTCAGCCCAATACTAAGGTGATTTATATAGAAACGCCTTCCAACCCGTTACTTTCTGTAGTAGATATCAAAATGGTCGCCTCATTGGCTAAAAAATACAATTTGATTTCTATGATCGATAATACATTTGCGAGTCCGGTGAATCAAAATCCAATTGACTTTGGTATTGATATTGTTATACATAGTGCCACGAAGTATTTAGGGGGGCATAGTGATATTCTTGCAGGAGCAGTTTGTGCCTCTTCGGAACATATAGCACAGATTCATGGGGTTGCTATTAATTTCGGAGGAACACTTAGCGATTTTACTGTTTGGCTTTTGGAACGAAGTATCAAAACCTTAGGGATTCGTGTAAAAGCTCAAAACAGAAATGCCAAGCAGATTGCAAAACATCTTAAAAAGTTACCTGATATTACGAAGGTATATTACCCGGGGCTCAAGTCACATCCGGGGTATGAATTAGCTAAAGAACAGATGAAAGGTTTCGGTGGAATGATGTCTTTTGAATTGTCTCAAGATATAGATCCGGTTGCTTTTGTTAAAAAGTTAAAGCTGATTAAGCCTTCCATGAGCCTTGCGGGTGTTGAAAGTACTATTGTGTCGCCTACAAAAACGTCTCATGCGTTATTAAGTGCTGAAGAGCGCATGGCTCAAGGTGTTTCTGATCGCCTGTTGCGATTTTCCGTAGGGATAGAGCATCGGGATGATATTATAGCAGATATAGAAAACGCCATTGCTAAGGTGAAAAAACAAACAGTTACTACTTAATTATAAACAATAATGAAATTAGACATACTGGCATTCGGTAGCCATCCTGATGATGTTGAATTAGGGTGTGGAGCAACCATTGCAAAAGAAATAGCCTCAGGGAAAAAAGTGGGTATCGTTGATTTAACCAGAGGAGAATTAGGAACACGGGGTACCGCCGAGATCAGGGATAAAGAAGCTGCTGCTTCCGCCAGAATATTAGGAGCTGTAGTTAGAGAGAATATGGAATTTGCTGATGGATTCTTTGTAAACGACAAAGATCATCAATTAGAAATCATTAAAATGATTCGAAAATACCGTCCGGAAATCGTTTTGTGTAATGCTGTGGATGACAGGCATATTGATCATGGTAAAGGGAGTAAGCTTGTAAGTGACGCTTGCTTTTTAAGTGGTCTAAGAAAAATTGATACTAAATTTGATGGTGATGATGAATGGCAGGACGCATGGCGACCAAAACATGTTTATCACTATATCCAATGGAAAAATTTAAAGCCCGATTTTGTGGTTGATGTTTCAGGTTTTATCGGTACAAAAATAGCCGCTATAGAAGCTTATGCCTCTCAATTTTTCGACCCGGAGAGTGATGAGCCGCAAACGCCAATAAGTAGTTCAAACTTTTTTGATAGCGTTAATTACCGCGCAAGAGACCTGGGAAGGCTCATTGGCGTTGAACATGCCGAAGGTTTTACTGTTGAGAGATATTTGGCAGTCAATAGTTTAAGTGATTTAGTGTAAATTTTTATAAAAAAACCTTTTGTAAAATCGGATAATATTATACATTTGCATCCGCAATAAAGACGGTGGTTGTAGCTCAGCTGGTTAGAGCGCTGGATTGTGGTTCCAGAGGTCGCCGGTTCGAACCCGGTCTTCCACCCGATAAAGCCTTCAAAGTTTTCTTTGAAGGCTTTTTTCTTTTAAGCCCGGAAGAAACATCTTGTTTCGGACGGGATAAAAAGAAAAAAGACT
>NZ_FPAG01000005.1:337009-351432 GCF_900116365.1 Zhouia amylolytica
TCCCTCACTCCGGATCAGCGCAGCTAACCCGTTTGAATTTATTTGATTTCTTAATTAAATACCGTTTTGCAAACATCTTGTTTCGGACGGGATAAAAATAAAAAAGACGGATTATGTCCAATTTTTGTGTTTATGTAAAGATTGTACTTAATCCGTAATGGAAGCGTGGATCAAACATAGAATAAAAGATTCCGCAACAAGTGCGGAATGACAAATTGAATAGATTCCGTAAAGAGTTTTGAATGCCCCGTTTTGGTTTTACCTCCCTAGTCTAATAGATTCTGCAACAAATGTGGGTGATCTTGTCTTTAAAAATATAGTAATTGTAGGGTATTCTCCTTGGTAGGAAATTTATGGATAAAAGTGTCTAGGCCCGATGCAAAGGTATAGATACGGCATAGATACGGCATGGATAAGGCATGGTTAAAGTGTATATAAATGATAATAGCCATATCGTAAACCTGAAGTCAGGGTAGGAGCTTGATACTTTTTGATAATCAGCACGGTATATCTGATTGCATGGCATTCAGAAAGCGATTCGTTAAGGGTATGTTAATAAAAAGTTTTATATTAGTTAGGTGTTTATCATAGATTTACATACTTAAAAACAATAAACTAACTACAAATTAATCAAATGAAAAGAATCCTACTCTTTTGCCTGTTGTTCATTTCAACACTGGCAGTATTCTCACAGGTTACGACTTCCAATATTAAGGGATTGATTACCGATCCGGACGGACAACCTTTGCCCGGAGCAAGTGTCGTTGCTATCCATAGTCCTACAGGAACTAAATATGGTACGGCAACAAACTTTGATGGTCGTTTTAATTTATTAAACTTGAGGGTTGGCGGACCCTATGTGATTACCATAACCTATGTTGGTTTTCAGGATCACAAACTCACTGATGTATATCTCGAACTCGGTAAGTCTGAAACTTTAGACATTTCCCTTCAGGAGACCAGTGAGCAGCTTGGAGAGGTGGTAGTTACCGGAGATGCAACCGGTACCTTTGGTAAAGACCGGACCGGTGCGGAAACTAGTGTAGGAAGGAGAGAACTCACCCGTCTTCCAACAATCTCCCGTTCCGCTCAGGATTTTACCAGGTTGGAACCAACCGCAAGTGGAGGATCTTTTGCAGGTAGAAATGATTAATACAATAATTTCTCGTTAGACGGTGCCATATTTACAAATCCTTTTGGATTAGATGCCGCCACTCCTGGTGGGCAAACAGATGCGCAACCGATCTCTTTAGATGCTATTGAACAAATACAAGTAGCGGTCGCTCCATATGACGTTACACAATCCGGATTTACAGGAGCTTCTGTAAATGCCGTTACCAAAAGTGGTACGAACGAATTTAAAGGAACTGCTTATGGATACTTTAGAACTGAAGATCTAACCGGAGGTAAAATAAAGGGAGATAAAGTGTTTAAACCAGATTTGAAACAGAATCAATATGGTTTTAGCATTGGAGGACCGATTATTCAAGATAAGCTTTTCTTTTTTGCAAATTTTGAAAGGGATGAGCGATCTGATTTAGGTTCTTCGTTTGTTCCAAACCGAGGAACAGGTGCTATTAATGAATCAAGAGTTACTGTTGAAGATCTAATAGCCGTTTCCGACGCTTTGTCCAGCTTAGGGTATGACACAGGAGCTTATGAAGGCTTCACTTTTGGTTCCGAATCCACTAAGGGTATTTTTAAATTAGATTGGAATATCAACGACAAGAACAGATTAGCTTTTATATATAACTTTTTGGATGCCTCCAAAGAAAAACCGGCACACCCAACTGCCTTAGGATTTAGAGGTCCAAGTGCATCAACCCTTCAATTTGAAAATTCAGGCTATGAAATCAATAACAGAATTCAATCTTTTCAATTGGAATTGAATTCTACCTTATCAGATCAGGCAGTAAATAAACTGCAAATGGGATATACGCATTTCGATGACTTTAGAAACCCATTTTCTGAACCTGCTCCTGTAATAACCATTCAGGATGGTGCCGGATCTAATTATATTATTGCCGGTCATGAACCTTTTTCGATTCATAACCGTTTAGATCAAAAAGTTTTTCAGGTAACTAACAACATGAACTTTTTCGTCGGAGAGCATACTTTTACGGTTGGAGTTTCTTTCGAAAAGTTTGAGTTTGATAATTCCTTTAACCTGGCTGCTTATGACAACTTTGGGACGTTTCCATATTATGGAACCTTCAATATCCCTGGTTTTGGTGGACCATATCCATCCCTTCAAACCTTCCTGGATGATGCCAATGACCCTAATGGTGTATTGGTGCAAAACCTGCAATTTGCTAAAGACAGGTATGCAGCTTTAAATGCTTCCGGAGTTGGTAACGACGGTGGATGGAAATTATCTGAGACTAACGTAGGTCAGTTGGCTTTTTATATTCAGGATGAATGGAATGTTAAGGACAATTTTAAGGTTACTTTCGGAATTAGAGCCGATAAACCACTATATTTTGATACTTCAGAAAAAATACAGGAATATATCGACACCGATAATGGAGCAACTGTAGACCCGAATACTATATATTACGACCCTGATACCGGAGAGGAAGTTTTGTTGAACTCGACTAAAATGCCATCAAATGCATGGTTGCTTTCACCGAGAGTTGGTTTCAATTGGGATGTGATGGATGATAATACCACCCAGGTAAGGGGAGGAACAGGGGTTTTTACCGGACGTTTCCCTTTTGTGTGGATTGGTAATCAGGTAAGTGGAGCAGATCAGGGCTTTTTCCAAATTACCGACCCTGATTATGAATGGCCTCAAGTATGGAGAACCAGTTTAGGGGTTGACCATAGATTGGAAAATGGTCTTACATTAACGCTGGATGCTTCCTATACTAAAGATATTAACGGGGCTCATGTGCAGAATTGGGGGTTAAAGGATCCTACCGGGCAGTTGGTAGGTGTGGATAACCGAGAAATCTATACCTCGAATGATATAGGTGCTAATAATGCTTATGTGTTTACCAATTCTGATAAAGGAAGGATTTGGAATGCGTCAATAAAAGCTCAAAAGAATTGGGACAATGGCTTATATACAAGTCTTGCTTATAACTATTTAAATGCTAAAGATGTAAATTCAATTGAAGCTGAAATTACAGGTGATGCCTTTGTGGCAAACCCCGTAGTTGGCAATGCCAATAATGATGTGCTTGGATTTTCTAAGTATGGAGATAGACACAGAATTATAGGGGTTTTATCGAAGCAATTTAAATATGGTAATGATAAATGGGCTACCACCATTTCTTCCTTCTTCGAATATGCCCAGGGAGGACGGTTTAACTATACCTATGGAGGTGATATTAATGGAGATGGTTCTAACTTTAACGATTTGATCTACATACCAACAGCAGCGGAGGTCGGACAAATGAACTTTTCGGGTGCCGGACAGGCAGAGGCTTTTGAGAATTACATTCGTCAAGATGATTATTTGAGTGATAATCGTGGATCGTATGCAGAGCGTTATGGCGCTTTAGCCCCTTGGAGAGGAAGATGGGATATTAAGATTCTTCAGGATTACAATTTTAAGGTTAGTGAAGATAAAACAAACACCATACAATTAAGTTTCGATATATTAAATGTTGGAAATTTAATCAGTTCAGATTGGGGCTTAATTCAGCAACCTACCAACATACAACCATTGGGCGTTACCGTGGATGCGAATAATGTACCTACGTACACCTTTAATCCTGATTTAACAGATACCTTTGTATATGATTCCAGTTTGGCTTCCAGATGGCAAGCTCAGTTTGGTATTCGATACATTTTTAATTAAGTATTTTCGATTTAATTTTAAAAGGCTGTACTATCTGTACGGCCTTTTTACTTGGTTCCTATTATTTTAATATTGACTTTGCTTTAATAATCGAACTCTGGTCTTTATTTTTGCGCCATTAAATGAAGTTTTAAGCCGAATGAAGTATTCTAGACTTACGAAAGAACAGTTTGAAGAATTACACCAGGAATTTATTAATTTTCTGGCAACACAGTCCATTACAGCTGATGAATGGGAAAGCATTAAAAAAGAAAAACCGGAAACAGCCGAACAAGAATTGGATGTGTTCAGTGATTTAATCTGGGAGGGGGTTCTATCCAAGGTGGAGTATTTGGAAAATGTTTCACCAACGCAAATGTTTCTTTTCCATTTAACTGATAAAGAAATGAAATTGATAGCTGTAAGAGTTTTGAATAAAGCTATTGATTTAACTTCTGGTGAAGGGTTTCAATGGTTTAAAGAAAACTTTTTAGGCGATGAGGTGGAGATGATGACAGCTTCAAAAATGTATTCGGAAGAAAAGAATGTGGATAAATTTGAATTGATAAAAGAGGGAGCGGTAATTACAAAAGGAGATTTGTATAATTACCTCGAGAAGATACTTCCATAGTTTTATCAATCAATCCAAAACATATTAAATTAAGAAATTAAAGCATAATGGCACAGAAACCAGGCATACCTAAAGGAACCAGAGATTTTTCACCTGCTGAAGTATCAAAACGTAATTATATAATTAATGCCATCAAAAGGCATTTTCAAACTTTCGGGTTTCAACCGATTGAAACACCTAGTTTTGAAAACCTGGATACCTTAATGGGTAAGTATGGGGAGGAAGGAGATCGTCTAATTTTTAAAATCCTGAACTCAGGAGACTACCTGTCAAAAGTTCGTGATGATCTTTATCAAACCAAAGATGCAAATAAGATTGCCTTGAAAATTACAGAAAAGGCATTACGTTATGATCTTACTGTTCCATTTGCACGGTATGTGGTGATGCACCAAAATGATATTACCTTCCCTTTTAAAAGGTATCAGGTGCAGCCGGTTTGGAGAGCGGACAGGCCTCAAAAGGGTAGATTCCGTGAGTTTTATCAATGTGATGCTGATGTGGTAGGATCAAAGTCATTATGGCAGGAGGTAGAGTTTGTACAACTTTATGATGCAGTTTTTTCAAGCCTTAATTTAGATGGTGTAACCATTAAAATGAATAATCGAAAGGTTTTGTCAGGTATTGCTGAGGTGATTGGTGCTAAAGAAAAATTAATTGATTTTACCGTTGCACTGGATAAACTTGATAAAATTGGAGAAGAAGGTGTGAAAAATGAAATGCTTCAAAAGGGTATCGCCGAGGAAGCTATACAAAAAGTTCAGCCTTTGTTTGGTTTTACAGGAAGCAATAAAGAAAAATTACAACAACTAAAGGAATTACTAAGTAGTTCTGAAGAAGGTACCAAAGGGGTAGAAGAGCTTTCATTTATTATTGAAGCTATCGAATCACTGGGATTAAAGTCTGCATCTCTGGATATAGATGTTACCCTGGCAAGAGGCCTTAACTACTATACAGGAGCCATTTTTGAAGTAGCACCACCGGAAGGAGTACAAATGGGATCTATTGGCGGCGGTGGCCGTTACGATGATCTTACAGGCATATTCGGATTAAAAGATGTAAGCGGAGTAGGGATATCATTTGGATTGGATCGCATTTATTTGGTATTAGAAGAATTAAACCTTTTCCCGGAAACTGTTTCAAAACAATTGGATGTATTATTCATTAATTTTGGAGAAAAGGAGGCATTGCAGGCTATGAGAGCTATTAAGGTTTTGAGATCAAAAGGCGTTAATGCCGAACTCTATCCTGACGCAGCCAAAATGAATAAACAAATGAAATATGCAAATAAGCGTGATATTCCTAAAGTAATCATGATAGGCGAACAGGAATTAAATGAACAAACCTTTGTGTTGAAAGATATGAAGGAAGGTTCACAAGAAACGCATTCATTCGACCATATTGAAAACCTCTTTTAACAAAAAGCCACTAAAATGTGGCTTTTTCTAATTTTAACCCTTTGTTTGCTATGATAGTTTAGTCATTTTTATAAATTTATGCGACTTAAATTGAAAATATAATAATAGCGCATAAAATGAGTAACTATCACATTAAAAGTTTTGATGAGTACTACCATGTTTACAGAAAGTCTGTAAGAGAACCGGAGAACTTCTGGGAAGAGGTAGCCGAAGAACATTTTCTTTGGCGTAAGAAATGGGATAAAGTCCTGAGTTGGGATTTTAATAAGCCCGAAATTAAATGGTTCGAAAATGCAAAACTCAACATTACTGAAAATTGCATCGATAGACATTTACATATTAGAGGAGACAAAACGGCAATTTTGTGGGAACCTAATGATCCTAAGGAAGCGGCGCAACATATTACTTACAAGCAATTACATCAACGCGTTTCTAAATTTGCTAATGTTTTAAAGGAGCAGGGAATTGAAAAGGGTGATCGTGTTTGTATTTATTTACCGATGATTCCTGAATTGGCTGTAGCCGTTCTTGCATGTGCAAGAATTGGAGCCATTCACTCAGTGGTGTTTGCAGGATTTTCTTCTACGGCTTTAGCAACTAGAATAAATGATTCTACCTGTAAAATGGTTATTACTTCTGATGGTAGTTATCGCGGTAGTAAAACTATCGATCTTAAAGGAATTGTAGATGCTGCTTTAGAAGAATGTCCGAGTATAGAAACCGTACTGGTTGCTAAGCGTATTAATTCTGATATAGAAATGAAGGAGGGAAGAGATCAATGGCTACAACCACTTTTGGATGCTGCCAGTGATGATTGTCCTTCTGAAATTATGGATGCCGAAGATCCTTTGTTTATTTTATATACATCAGGATCGACAGGAAGACCCAAAGGAATGATGCATACAACTGGCGGGTATATGGTGTATACAGCATATACTTTTAAAAATGTTTTCCAATACAGAGAAGACGATGTGTATTGGTGTACAGCAGATATCGGATGGATTACAGGACATAGTTATATTATCTATGGTCCCCTTGCAAACGGAGCTACCACAGTAATGTTTGAGGGAGTTCCTTCATACCCGGATTCCGGCAGGTTTTGGGAAATCGTTCAAAAACATAAGGTAAACCAATTTTACACGGCACCTACAGCAATCAGAGCCCTGGCAAAAGAAGATCAGGAACTTGTTGAAAAGTATGATTTGTCTTCATTAAAAGTATTAGGATCGGTAGGGGAGCCTATTAACGAAGAAGCCTGGCACTGGTATGATAACCATGTAGGTAAAAAGAAATGTCCAATTGTTGACACATGGTGGCAAACAGAAACAGGGGGTATTATGATATCACCAATTCCTTATGTTACCCCTACTAAACCAACATATGCTACTTTACCGCTGCCGGGAATCCAGCCTGCATTAATGGATGAAAATGGAGAAGAGGTAAAAGGAAACCAGGTAGATGGTAGACTTTGTATCAAATTTCCTTGGCCGGGAATGGCTCGAAGTGTTTGGGGAGATCATCAACGATTTAAGGACACCTATTTCAGTGCATTTGAAAATAAATATTTTACCGGAGATGGCGCTTTGCGTGATGAGGTAGGGTACTATAGAATCACCGGAAGGGTAGATGATGTTATTATAGTATCAGGACATAATCTGGGTACGGCTCCTATAGAGGATGCCATTAACGAACACCCTGCAGTTGCAGAATCAGCTATTGTTGGTTTCCCGCATGATGTGAAAGGAAATGCTTTGTATGGTTATGTAATGCTGAAGGATGTAGGTGAAAGCCGTGACAGAGATAATTTACGTAAAGAAATTAATCAGCAAATCTCGGATAAGATCGGACCAATTGCCAAATTGGATAAAATTCAGTTCGTTACAGGACTGCCAAAAACACGTAGTGGTAAGATCATGAGAAGAATTCTGCGTAAGATTGCTTCAAAAGATACTGCTAACCTGGGAGATACATCAACCTTGCTAAACCCTGATGTGGTGGAAAGCATTATGGAAGAAGCTATTGTTTCTTGAAATAGTAAAAATTCCCAAGGTTAATAACTGAAAAAACCTGATACGTTCTATCTTGAAATGTATCAGGTTTTTAATTTGACAAGTTTAATACAGGAATTCAAACCCCATGGTTTAAACGATTTTCCTTTTTTTTCTTAATACCATCAATCCTCTTAAGGATCATATTTCAGGTTTTCAAAACCTCAGTGGAGATAGTACCACATTGAAGTTGTCTTGAGTTATAATTTAGTATTCCGGCGATAGGGCATCCCATTCCTCTGGAGTTGCATCACTAATTTGATGTTCCATGATCATTTTCCATTGATTATCTAATTTTACCAATAGCATATCCAAATGACCATAATAGTTCGAGATTACCTCGCCGGCCTTATTGTATGATTGATAATGGAATATTCCTGTTTCATGAGCGGTGGTTTCATCTCCGACCCTTTGTGAAAACCTAAATTCCACTTGCGCCTTAACTTTGCCACTTTTAGTATCTTCAAAACCCGACTTCCATTTATTTAAGGCTTGTATGACTGGAACACTCTTTTTGTCTTCACCGGCAGTAAAAACAACAACGGCATCTTGATGGTATAAGTTGGAATATCCCTCAAAATCTCCTTTTTTTACCGTTTTGCTTAAAATATCATAGAATTGATTCAGTTCTTGTGTTCTTTTCTGAATTGAGTTATCTATGGTTTCATTTTGAGCGTTTAATAGACAAGGTGCAGATAGCACGATTAGAAATGTAATTGTTGTTAAGAATAAGTTTTTCATAATCATGTAATTTTAGTAAATGGTGGTATGGTACATTCTCTTTTTTATTTATAAGATGACTATTATCCTTTATAGATCGTATTAATTTCTCAGCGTAAACATTAATCATTTGTATAAAAATAATGCTTCTTGGTGTAAACTTCTAAATTTTTAACTGATCAATACCGATAACTGTCAACTTGAAGCTATCATTTAATTCTGAATAGATCTTTAGGAGTGAGTTTTCCGTTTTTATTTAGTTTGGCGACGATACGAATAAAGGCCATTGCTGTAATATAGGCATCACCAGCAGCAGTATGACGATCTTGAAGCTCAATATTGTAATTTTCAGCAATCTCGTCAAGGCTATAGTTTTTTTCCTGATCAATGAGATTTGAAGTTATTCTTGTGGCTCTGTACAAAATCATGGTGTCCAAAACCTTGTTCTTAAGTTTGGGCAATGCCATTCTTTTTAAAATCTGATTAAGCATTCCGATATCGAATCCAGCATGATGGGCTACCAAAACAGAATTTTCAATATATTTTAAAAATCGTTTTAAGGCCTCATCTTCATCCAGCATATTTACCTTCTCATTTTTGATAATACCATGTATAGCTACAGTTTGAGGATTGAATCGATCCTGTTTGATGTAGAGTTCAAAGCTTTCAGAGAGGTCAATAGTATTATTTATAAGTGATACGGCGCCTATACATAATACCCGATCTTCTTTAAAATCAAAACCCGTAGTTTCGGTATCTAAAACAACAAATCGAGTTTCTTTAAGTGTTTGGGGTGGCTTTTCTTTGAAAAGTGCCTCGTATGTCCGCCAGTAATCAGGCAGTTCCTCTCTATTTCTTTTTGTAAACCAATTGATCATAGAAAGTGACTTAAATTAAATCTGAATTTAATTAATTCCTGAATTTGAGTAATGATTTTAAAGCAACGCTTTAATTTCATTTTCTCTTCCTTTGTGAGTGCTGCAAGCTCTATGTATCGTCCGCTATCATGATGCATTAATCCATGTTTGGTTCTGAATTTTAAAAGGGACTTGGCAACATAAGAGCAGGATAAGTACAGGTCTTTATTCTCAGGCTCCAATTGAGCTAACTTTTCAAAACGTTCAGCAGTATTATTGATGTTCTTTACCCGATGCTGAAGTATGAGCAGTCTACCTGCATCGGTAATGGGCATAAGTGCTCTTTTCTTCAGATCAAAGAAGTCTTTGTATTCACCATCTTTTTCAACTAACAACTGTCTGAAGAACCCCATGGGTGAAGGATTTCTTAATGCGCTGACACCTAACATTGATAAAAACCGTTGATTATCTCTTGTAATGTCGAAAATATGGTCGGCCAGACTTGTGGTTAAAGATGAATCTCCATATGAGATATCGTAATCGAAAAATATGGAGCAAAGCAGAATTTCATCATCACCGGCAGTGGTTGTCCATCTTGTAAACTGATCTTTCCATTCAGAAATGCTTAACGTCCACTTGGGGTTACGGGCCATCATTTCAGCATTGCAATATTCGTATCCAATAATATTTAAACGTTTATTCACCTTTGTAGCCAACAATAAAAAGTAGGCTCTTACTTCTTCCAGTTTATATTCAGGGACATCTTCAAAAATTATTGCATTGTCCTGATCAGTATGTAGTAACTGTTCTTTCCTTCCCTGACTTCCAAGGGAGATCCATGCAAACTTAACAGGGGGTTCACCGATCTTACTTATAGCACGATCAATAACTCTTTTAATAGTTGCATCATTGAGTTCGAATATGATCTTAGTAATATGAGTAAGGGGAATATTTTGTGCGATATAACCTTTTAGTAATACGCGTATTTTTTTATGGATGTTCTTTAGCTTTTTGGTACTGCTCGCCTTTTGTATAGCCTTCATGAGCACTGAAGGATTATTACCTTGCATCAGAACAATGTCGTGATCAGATACGATTCCTACCACCTTTGAATTTGCTGTACCGTCTTTCGTAATACACAAATGACTGACATTGTGTTTCATCATGCTAATTTGTGCCTGGGCTATGGTGGTATGTTTAGGGTAACACAATACAGGAGAAGACATTATTCTTGAAACTTCATTTTCTATGGGAACAATTCCAGTAGCTACCAGGTTTCGAAAATCTTTGTCCGTCACAATTCCAAGGGGGGAGCCATTCTCTTTAATGACAACTGAGCTCACCTTTTTATCAAACATTAATTGAGCTACATCTTTTATTGGAGATGATGGTTTAGCGGATATAACTTTCTTAACATACTTCACCGGTTGTAAATCGAAAATCTCCGGATCATTTTTTAGAAGTATTTCATCATCTGAATAAAGCTTATTCGTATATTCTTTGGAAAATGGATTTTTAGTATTGGAGGCAAAGCTTTCTAATAAATAATTACCAATGTTTAAATTTTGAGTGGCTATCGGTTTGAAAATGTCGATAGGAATACCATATACAATAGATTCCTCTTCAGTTATAGCTGTAATTGCATAATTCTCATTGGCAAAAAGTGGACGAAGACCAAAAATATCACCTTCATCACAATGATCAACGGTTTTAACCTTTTCTTTTTCTTCCCGCTTTAATTCAACAGCCCCTTTATGAACCACATAAAACTGATCATGTCCGGTATCTTCTTGTTTATAGACCACATTATCCTTCTCCAAATAGATAATACGAACTTGTCTTGAAATTTCTAATAGCTGCTCTTTGTTGAGCAAATTAAATGGTGGATAACGTTTCAAAAAGTCAGCGACTCTTTCAGCAATGGTGTTTTTCATGTATTTAAAAATTTCTGCCCAACGGAAAACGGTGCAAAAAATTCATATGCACTTGTTGCCGTTGCGCTCTCACATAAATATTGTTAATCATATATTGAGATAATTCTGATTAAGAAAATCCATGTTGGTTTTAAGGCACTAAAGTACTTAAAAAGCAATTGCTTGAAAAGCATGTTTTTGTTACATTTTTATAGCTTGGTGCAAACGCTTAAAAACTAACTCATAATATGCCTCGTCCAATACGACGTAGTAGTTGGTAGCATTGTTTTTGCTGATCTCAGTGGTATATTCTTCCAAAGGTATTAGTTTGACAGCGTCGACTTCTGATGATTGCAGAGTCAGGGTGTCTATTGGAACTTTTAATTTAGCTATGTATATATGGTGAAATTCTGCATCTATAATAGTACCGTGGGTACTGATATGTTTATGTGTCCCGATTTTAAGGAGTTCCGATTCATTGAGCTTTAATCCTAATTCTTCTTCAACCTCCCTGATCGCAGAAGTAAGGATTGATTCGCCCGCCGAAATATGACCAGCAACCGATACATCCCATAATCCTGGAAATGTATTTTTGGTAGCAACGCGCTTCTGGATTAAAACCTCTCCAATGGTAGTATAAAGCCAAACATGAATAGTAGGATGAAAAAGGCCCAATTGATGGGCCTCAGATTTTAATAGTGATTTACCAGTGTAATTCCCTTTATCATCTAATATGTCTACATATTCGTCCATTATTCAAAATAGCTGAAACTTTTATTTGGATCTATTTTTAAAAGCGATTCATATATAAGACGTATTACATTTTCAACATCTTCCTTATGTACCATTTCTACAGTAGTGTGCATGTAACGTAAAGGTAAAGAAATTAAAGCAGAAGCTACACCGCCATTGCTATATGCGAACGCATCAGTATCTGTTCCTGTAAATCTCGAAGCAGCCATTCGTTGAAAAGGTATTTTCTTTTCTTCAGCTGTTTCAATAATGAGTTCCCGAAGTTTGTTTTGTACAGCAGGGGCATATGACACTACCGGACCTTTTCCTATTTCCGCTAACCCTTGTTTCTTTTTGTTGATCATTGGAGTTGTGGTATCATGAGTAACATCCGTTACGATAGCCACATTCGGTTTGATTGTCTGAGTGATCATTTCAGCACCACGTAATCCTATTTCTTCCTGAACGGAATTGGTAATATATAATCCAAAAGGAAGTTCAACTTTATTTTCATGAAGTAATCGTGCTACTTCGGCGATCATAAAACCACCGGCTCTGTTATCAATCGCCCGGCATACAAACTTATTTTCATTCAGCACAAAGAATTCATCAGGGTAGGTGATAACACAACCAACATGCACTCCCATCTTTTCAACCTCTTCTTTATCCTTGGCTCCGATATCGATGAAGATATTATCTAATTTTGGTGTTTCTTCTTTTTCATTATTACGTGTATGAATAGCTGGCCAACCAAACACACCTTTTACAATACCATTCTTTGTATGGATATTAACAACTTTTGATGGTGCTATTTGATGATCACTACCTCCATTTCTTATTACATATATAAGTCCATTATCCGTAATATAGTTTACGTACCAGGATATCTCGTCTGAGTGTCCTTCTATAACTACTTTAAATGGTGCATCGGGGTTAATAACTCCAACCGCTGTACCATAGGTGTCAGTTATAAAAGTATCCACATAAGGTTTTAGATATTCCATCCAAATTTTTTGACCCTCCCATTCGTATCCGGTAGGGGCAGCATTGTTTAGATATTTCTCTAAGAAGTTGATTGATTTCTTGTTGATGATTTTCTTTTTCGCCATAAGTCAAAAATTTAGTTAGCGAAATTAGCAATATTCACATACATTTAATAGTTAAGGCTAGGTATTTTATTATTTTTGAATGATTTTAATTTGCAATGATGAAGAGAGTCATTTTCTATATGTTGATGTTTTCTGTATTTATGGTGTACGCTCAGGTGGAGAAACCAATAGATACAGCCAAAACCTTATACTTTATAGATGGTGACACAATACCGGTTTCTGAGATTGCGCTCGAGCCTGTTTATGTTTTCCAACCTTTAAGGTTTAAAGACAGAAAGGAGAGGGTGCAATACTATATATTAAAAAGGAAAACAATTAAGGTATATCCGTATGCAAAATTAGCAGCTGAACGCCTTGTGTCTTTAAATGAACGTTTGGATCAGATCGAATCTAAGCGCAAGCGCAAAAAGTATACTAAGATGTTACAACAGTATATGGAAGAGGAGTTCACGGAAGAGTTAAAAAAGCTTACGAGGACCGAAGGACAGATTTTAGTTAAATTAATACATCGTCAAACTGGAATTACCACTTTTGATCTGGTCAAGGATCTTCGAAGTGGGTGGAGAGCTTTTTGGTATAATACCACGGCAAGCATGTTTGATATATCTTTAAAGGAGGAGTATCATCCGGAATCTAATCACGAAGATTATTTAATAGAAGATATATTACAAAGGGCTTTCGCTGTAAATAGGATACCCAGGCAGCCTTCAGTATTGGATTTTGATTATGCCACATTAACTAACAAATGGACCAATAGACAATAGTAAAAAATAGTTGTGTAACTAAAATACTTTTGCTAACTTAGCTTTCCTCAAAAAATTTACCGGTGTAATATTATGTTTATCAATCGTTTAGATTTAAGCGATTGTTTTTATTGAAAAAACTTTGGTTTTGAGTTTGGAGAATTGAAATAAAAGGCTCTATATTTGCACCCGCTTTGAGAGAGAGGTAATGTAGTAAGAGAAGCGAAGTTCATAGACATAGTGCGGGATATAGAAGATTAGGGAGACAAAAATTTTCAAAAAAAATTGAAAAAAATGTTTGCCGGAAACAAAAAGAGTTTTTACATTTGCAGCCGCTTTGCGAGACACGAAATACCGAGTTTTAAAGGGCGCAAGTTCATAGAGAAATTGGCGATGTAGAGAGGAATGAGAGGCCTGAAAAATTTTTCAAAAATAAATGAAAAAAAGTTTGGTCGGAATGAAAAAGAGTTT
>NZ_FPAG01000006.1 GCF_900116365.1 Zhouia amylolytica
GAGAATGGAACTGACTTAAGATATATTCAGTTGCTATTAGAGCATAACAGCACCAAAACTACAGAAATTTACACTCCTATAGCCAGAAATAGTTTTATTAAAATATAAAATCTGTTAGATTTGTAGGTGAACATATTAAATATAAATGCCATATGGGGTTTATGTAATTTTTGTAGGTAATTTAAGAAATGATATGAATAAATATTCTCCTTATTGGATTTTAAATCCTCTAAAAAATGACATAGACATTAAAAATCATGGAAATTGGAATTTTTATACATCTAAAGAAGTCATTGATGGCATATCTCCAGTAAAAGACTTAGGAGCTAAGTTTTATCAAATGTCACA
The DNA here is from genome assembly GCF_900116365.1 of Zhouia amylolytica. Classification (GTDB taxonomy): domain Bacteria; phylum Bacteroidota; class Bacteroidia; order Flavobacteriales; family Flavobacteriaceae; genus Zhouia; species Zhouia amylolytica. The sequence goes on from NZ_FPAG01000006.1 coordinate 349, forward strand.
TCATCATGTAAGCCTTTATGACCACTGTTTATGGATATTTAATAATTCAGAATTTGATAGTGAAAATAGAAATAAGCTTGCAAGGATTTTAAAATCTGTTGCAGAATCATTTTGTAATTCTCTACTCTCTCAAACGGGAATTATTGTAACACTTGAAAATGGGGATATAATTAAACAACCTGCAACTCCTATACATTACGAATCAATTGGTGGAGAGAATTTAACAAACAATAAACTTATAACAATCATAAACATTACTGAAAGTATTTACCGAAAAAACCTAATTGAATATTTAGCTATTTTCGAATATTTAAGAGAAATTAAAAAATCAAGTACTTTTATAAGCGAATTAGCTTTATGGTCTTTCATTGAACAACATTGGATTGAAAACATTAATAGTAAAAATAGATTAGCCGAAAGTTTAAAAAAACTTAGCACAAAAGTATATGATAGAAAAGAACCTGTTTATGTCTTGTTTAAAGACAACCTAAAAAAGCTTATAGAAAGTACAGGAGGAAAAAAGAGTAATTTATCAGATTTAAGGAATCTTTTAGCACATGGGATATTTTACAAACAAAAAGACTCTTGGGATGACAACCAATGGAACCAATACTTTGAGGTTCATGAATTTCTGAATGAGATGGTTCTTTTGGGACTTGAAAAAGAAATAATTGAATTAAAAAACAAATAACAAAACGCACTACAACACCTTATAAAAATAATGCTTAAGTTTAATCCTAAATCAAAAGGTTAGTGTGTATTTGGACACTTTTATTTTCCTATGGAAATTCTCGGACATACAACCCGCAATTTACCATACACAAAATCGTTGTAAGCTATACGACCAAAACTTTGAAGCGAACTATATGATAAAATTAACAAGCCGACTTTTATTACTCACCCTATTTGTAACAACAATTGGTTGCAATAAATCAGTTGAACAAAAAAAGGCGATACCTCCTCAAGATAAATCTGACTTGAATGTTTCTATAAAAACAGAAAATGTAACTTTCGAGAGTGAGGGAGTTAAATTGGCAGGTACAATTTATAGTCCTAATCATCCGCATTCAGCGGTTGTCATTGTTCACGGCTCTGACCAAGTACCTCGAATGACCAAATTCGCTGAATTGTTGGCTGAAAATGATATTTTGGTATTGACCTATGATAAACGCGGAGTTGGAGAATCTGGTGGAGTTTATGCTGGGCCTGAAGTAGGAACGAATAACATCAGTGTTGAAAATCTGAATCTATTGGCAAAAGATGCAAGTTCTGCTGTTAACTTAATACATAAAAAAGGAGGAAATTTACCTACTGGACTAATTGGGGCGAGTCAAGCCGGTTGGATAATTCCAATTGTTGCAAGTGAAAATTCATTGGTCGATTTTATGGTGTTATTAAGTAGCCCAACAATAACTACTCTTGAACAATTAAGGTTTCAGTTTTATACAAACGGGAGAACAGATTTTTGGGATAATCATACCGAAAAAGACGCTCGCGAACATATCAAAAACGACCCCGACAAATATCAATTTGAAGCTACTGACCCAAAAGAGGTTTTGAAAACTCTTTCAATTCCTGGTCTTTGGGTTTTTGGAGAAAAAGATATTCAAATTCCTGTGAAAATGTGTATCGAGCATCTTAACAATTTGAAATTAGAGAACAAACCATTTGAGTATGTTTTGTTTCCATCACTAGGTCATAATACCAATAAGAGCGAACCGATAAGCATTTCAGTTAATTGGATAAAACAAAAATCGTTGAATATTAAGAATAATAAATAGAAATAAATCACTGCCTACCACACGGTGTATAAGTACTATCGGTTTAAGTGATAAAATAAAGTGTAAACATAAAACAACGGTCAGTGTTAATCTGAAAAGTTAGTGAATAGAAAGCCACGACTAATCATACACAGAACCGTTAGCACCAATTTGAGAATGACAAGAAATTATTCAGCAGATAATGAGTTAAGGGAATTGGATAATTACTATCCCAAGTCTGACTTGAACCACGTTTATCAAAAGAACAGAGACCAAATAATTAATCTGCTAAATACCATTGAAGCCGTCTGGAACACAAGTGAGTTGGATAATGAAAAATTTGAGATTCTATATGAAGGACTTCAAAATTCTTGGACTGCAATTTTTTACGATATTATTGGAAAGGAAATTAACTTGATGACCGGAAAAATCAATGGAGTTGAAAAACTAATCTATAATGGTATTAAGGACAGTAAATGGCGAACAAGATTTAATACTGTCGTGATAATGAAAGGGTTCGAACAGAAGAAAATTAAGAATGAAATAATTGACTTAGGTTTAAGTGATAAAAGCAAAAAAGTAAGAGAAATGGCTTTAGATGTACAAAATCATTGGACTGATTGAAAAACTGATCCCAACATTGTAAAACGCAATTTGATTACGCGCAGTTGGCTGTGCTCGTGTTGGCGGATTCGACTACTATTCGATTGTGATCGGGATAAACCAAGCGGGTGGTGTATACGGCGGTTCAAAAAGAATATTAACCATTGCAGTACAATAGCATACTAAGATACCCTCTTTTCTGGAGCCTGGATTGCGTTATCATAGTTTGTAGCAGAGGACTATAAGCTACCGCCTATACTCCCATGTAGCAAGAAACAGTTTTGTTGAAAAAATCTGTTAGATTTGTAGTAAACATATTGAAAATAAACACTATATGGTGTTTGTGCATTTGTTGTAGGCAAGTGATTAACAAAATAATTTAGAAAAAATAAAGAGATGAAAACAAACATTAAATTATTTGTGCTGGCACTTATGTTTGTTATTCTGGGTATATCCTGCCAGAATCAATCAAAACAAGAGTATGACTTGGTAATCCTTAATGGCCGTGTTATGGACCCGGAAACCAATTTCGATGCTGTTCGTAATGTGGGTATCGAGGATGGAAAAATCGCCGTCATTACAGAAAAGGAAATTAAAGGGAAAGAATCCATTGATGCCACAGGTTTAGTTGTCGCTCCGGGATTTATAGAACCACACGCCCACGGGCAGGACTTTTTCGCCTTTAAACTTTACTTGCGCGATGGTATCACCACGGCGTTGGAACTGGAGCTTGGTGCCTTCCCTGTAGAGGATTTTTATCAATATTTTGAAGGCAGGGCTCAACTCAATTATGGTGCAACTGTTGGTCATGGTTTTGCCCGCATGGCTGTGCTGGATAAGGTTAATCCCAAGGGTAGGGCCATGTATACAGGAGCGCTGGAGGAAACCATGAAGGATGGTTCACACTGGCAGACCAAGACCTACGATCCGGCAGATCTGCCCGCCCTAGAAGAGGCGATCGAGAATGGATTGAAACAGGGAGGTCTGGGAATTGGGTTCGCGGTAGGTTATTACAGTTCAGCGGGCGGGCCGGAAATCATGGCTCTCGCCAAATTGGCAAAAAAATATAACGCTTTCATTACGACGCACGTTCGCTTTCTCTCACAGTTACCTCCCAGTGGATATCTAGGAATTGAAGAAATGTTAACAGCTGCAAAGATGAACGACGTTCCGCTGTTAGTGCACCATGTACCGAGTAACTGCCTCGGTTTAACACCGTTATGTCTGGATGTAATCGACGAGGCTCGGAGACAAGGAATGAATGTGGTTGCTGAATTTTACCCCTATACTTTTGCCAATTCTTACGCCGGTGCCGATTACCTTGCACCTGGCTACGAGCAGCGGATCGGAATGGACCCCTCCGATATTGTCGTCACCGAGACAGGTCAACGTCAAACGGCTGAATCGTTTGCCAAGCTTCGCAAGGAAGCACCCTCAACGGGTGTTCTCATTTACACACAAAAAGATAAAGATATGATGGAGGCACTAAAGCGCCCCGGTGTTTTTTTGGGAAACGATGCCATTCCTTTCATCATGCCTGATGGTAAAGAACCAACCTGGAATACACCATATGGAGTTGGTAAGGGTCACCCTCGTGGTGCGGGTGCACACGCAAAGCTGTTGCGAATAGTACGTGAAGAAAATCCTATCTCTTTGATGGAAGCTATTGCCAAGATGTCGTACCTGCAAGCCAAGTGGTTGGAATCTACGGTACCTCAATTCAAAACCCGTGGACGAGTTCAAGAAGAAGCAACAGCGGATATCACCATCTTCGATCCAAAAACGGTACAAGACAATGCCACTGCGGAAGAGGGCAAGAACACGCTGCCATCTACAGGCATTCCCTATGTCATCGTTAATGGTAATATTGTGGTCAAGGACTCCAAAGTTCTCAAAGACGTTTATCCCGGGCAGGCCATTCGTAATCCGGTGAGGTAAAGGGAAGATAAGATAAGAGACTGTTGATGTAGAAGGTTGGGTCAAGACTTTTGCCATTTCTGTAGTTGAATAAGATGTAGGCCATGCAGCAGACTGGGTAAAAGATAATTATTGAATTGTTAACAGATGAAATACAAGCAAACACCTGCATACCACATACGGTATATTTCAGGCGGTAGGGATGTGCAACTTGAAAGGTTTGCAATACCTATTAAGGTTCGTAACGGTAGAAAGGTAAGTAGTTTCTAATACCGCCCGCAATATACCGTCACCGTTGTAGCACATTAAAATGAACCGAAATATGAAAATATCGACAGGACTAATTTCATTGGGACTTTTAGCGACTTTGATTTACAAGTTGACAGAAGTTCCGGGCGGAATGATTTTATCAGGACTATTTCTTGGTGGAATGTTAATCGCCTTGATTTTGGTTGGCGGATTTATCTTGAGTTGGCTGACAAAATTGATTTTAAAGCAACTTCCGTTTTGGACCGTTTATTTCACAATTACAACGATAGCATTTGCCGTTTTCCATTACCAACTCTATTCCCCGACTTTGAAAATTGTCGTACCTGAGAATTATACGGGACAAGTCAGTCTCATAAAATCGAATGTGACCGAAAACATTTTGACCTTAGATTCAAATGGAATCGGATACTTGAACGAATGGACATTCAAACACACTTATTCAAAACCAATCGTGGTAGACGTGAATGGTAAGAATTTGGAAGAGCAATTGGTAGGGTTCAATAATTCGTCATTTTTCGGATTAGGAAGTTCTACAACCTCAGAAAATCAAATTGAAATTAAATCAAAGTCATTCGAAATAGTCCCTGAAGACAAGACCAACGAAAAACAGTATTACCGCACGAATCTTTCAGAACTCGTGGACAAAGAAAAAATAAAATAAAAACGTGCTACAACAAATGTAGTCGTTGCACAAATGATTAATTGCATAAATACAATATCTAAACAAGCTCTTAAAAGGGCTTTTATTTTACGCTTTAGTTTCGTTGCAAACTAAAATAAAGGCTTATAAAGAAGTGAAATATATCGTAGGAGTACTTTTAGCACAAAACAGACGCCTTGCATACTTGCTGCTCCACTTTTTGTATGTTTTTCTATAAATTTCAGGTACTTCTTCAAATTGTAGGCAATGGCCGAGAGCTGTATATATTTACTGGAGAATGGAACTGACTTAAGATATATTCAGTTGCTATTAGAGCATAACAGCACCAAAACTACAGAAATTTACACTCCTATAGCCAGAAATAGTTTAATTAAAATAAAAAATCTGTTAGATTTGTAGGTGAACATATTAAAAATGAACACCATATGGTGTTTATACAATTGTTAGCTAACATTTGAAAATGAACAAACTGACCACAATTTTACTTCTTATTTTGATACTGGTTAGTTGTCAAAAAAACATTGAACGGATTGACACTGCAAATGAATTACGAGGAAATACATTCAATATGTCTTCAATTGGAGAAAAGGACACGATTACTATTGAATTCAAAGACTCTACATTTACTGTTTTTGAGTATGATGATAGAAGTTTACCTTGGCGAATTGCATCTTTTGAGAATAACAATATATTAGTTTTTGACAGTCGAGTAATTGCAATTGAGCAAATTGATAAGAACACTCTAAAAGGACTTTTAATATCCGAAAAGGACTATGAAATCATTCTTGAGAAAAGACAACTTCAATGGAATAAAGAGTTGCTAAATGGAATTTGGATTGAGGAAAAAAATTATGATTTGTTCTTTAATGACAGTATAGTAAAGCCACCATTACCACCTGCACCACCAGGAATAACCGAAAGTGATTTTCAATACCCACCTTTTTATGAAATTAAAGGCGATACTATTTCTGCATCATATTTTTATCAAGTTTCCAAATCTGGAATTGACATCAGTAATACAACAGAATTCTTAACCCTGGAATTACAAAGTGATTTGGATAAGGTTGAGAAACTATGGAAAATAAAAAAGCTGACCGACAGCATAATGATTATCGACAGAACTATAGAAAAAGAAAATAAAAAGTTTAGTATCTTAACGACAACTGAAGAAAATATAAAACTGATTAAAAAACGTTAGCTAACACCGGCTATAGTTCATTGCTTCTGACCTTCCTCTCGGAAAGTCCTCGCAAATTTGCTATCTTCGATTTACGGCGGAAAATCCTCGCGGATTTTATTCATGATATATTGATTGTTTAATTAGGTATTCATTAATCCTTTGGATTTCACGTACCGAAACCATAGCCAAACCGTTGTGTGTCATACCCGAAGAACGTAAATTGAATTTAAAACGGACAAAAAAACTGAAAAACAAATGTTTATTATAAATCTGACTTATAAAACGGAACTTGAAAAAATTGACCAATTTCTGATTGAACATATTGAATTTCTAAATGAACAATATGAATTAGGACATTTTCTCGCCTCAGGACGAAAAATTCCAAGAACAGGAGGAATAATTCTGTCTAATGTTAAATTACAATCAGAATTGGAAAAAATTATTGAAAAAGACCCTTTCAAGAAAAATGAATTAGCGAATTACGAGTTGACTGAATTCGTGCCGACTAAAACTTGTGAAGAACTGAATTTCTTGATGAAATAAAAAAGTACGAACACAATAATGGCTATAAGAAATTGCTTGTTCTCGCCTACTTCTGAAAATCTTCCGGGATTTTCAGCTTGGTGTGTACTTGTAAAGTTAAGTGCTAAACCACGCAACGCCTCTTATACAAACACGTTACCTTTCATAACCATAACCATGAAATATATTATTCTAGTATTAACATTTATAACTTCATTAACTTCAATTGCTCAACCAACCATAAGCTTCACTTTCGATGACGGCAGCATGTCGAAACGTGCTGGCTATGAGTTTGAAGAATGGAATAATATGATTTTGAGTGCTTTGGAGGATGCTGAAATCCAAGCGGTATTTTTTGTCAAAACCGAAGGAAAGTCTAATGCTCAGGGAAGGCATCTTTTAGAAACATGGAACAACAAAGGGCATTTTATTGCTAACCACACTCACTCGCATCCGAATTTTAATAGAGAAGAAATCAATGCAGAAGATTTTCGAATAGAACTTTTAAGGGCTGACTCCTTGATTAATTCCTTGAGTAACTACACCAAACTATTCAGATTCCCATATTTAAAGGAAGGAAACACAACAACTGAAGTAGATAGTATTCGGCAAATCATGAAATACTATGGGTATAAAAATGGTCATGTTACAATTGATGGGTCGGACTGGTATATTGACAGTCGATTAAGAAAGAGACTTAATCAAAACCCAAAGGCCCATATTGAAGATTTCAAGGATTTCTATCTGGAACACCTATTTGAACGTGCTAACTACTATGAAAACTTGTCGCTAAAGCTTACAGGTCGACATATCAACCATACGCTACTTCTTCATCACAACCTTGCAGCCGCACTTTTCTTAGATGATCTTATCGCAATGTTTAAATCAAAAGGTTGGAATGTGATTTCAGCCGATGAGGCTTTTAAAGATTCTATTTATGAACAAACTCCTAACCATGCAGGAGAAAGCTTAATTTGGGCTTTGGCTAAAGACTCTGGAAAATACGAAGATGAACTTAGATATCCGGCAGAAGACAGCAGGTATGAAAAGAAACGAATGGATGAGCTTGGACTTTAATAACGAAAGGTAACAGACACTAAAATGAAGATGCAAACCAAGCCATTTGATATGATATTACAAACCAGAAACTCCCGTGATTTTAGCAAGGGCAGCAGACTCATTTTAGTTAAGCGTTGGCACCAATTTGAAAAATGAGCATCTTAGAAAATAAAAAGCATTTCCTTCACAAACATCTTACTTTTCTTGAATCATATGGAAAGGAAGGAAAAAATGGTGGATTTGAGAATTTATTAAAACAGCTTGGAATTAAAGTTGGCGGAAAAAGTTGGGACGATGACCACTCAACAATTGATTGGAATTTAACGAATAATCATTTTCAATTCTTCTTCGATTATGAGAATAATGAGACGGAAATTAAAAATTGGCTAAAAAAAAGTCCAATATCCAGATATGAGACACTTTTGACTTGGCTATCTTGGGAAGACCCAATTATTCGAGTTAAATCAACTGATTTTATTGAAAATTGGGAGGAATTTATTATCGCCGGAGGTTGGGATGGACTTATTTTGACCACAGAGGACGGAAAATATTATTTAGAATTTACCGACACTTGGAAATTTCATTTGAACAGTAATTTTGAAATAAAACCTGGCACGAAAAAAATAAAAGCTAGTAGGTAACACCGCATATTATTTTTTAGGAGTTCATCAGTCGTTGCGCTCGTGTCTGTGGATTCGACTCCCGTTCGATTGTGCTCAGGATAAACGAAGCGGGTGGTGGAAACGGCGGTTCAAAAGAATATTAACCTTTTCCGTACAATAGCATACTAAGATACCTTCTTTTCTGGAGCCTGGATTGTATTATCATAGTTTGTAGCATAGGACTTTAAGCTACTAACTATCCTCCCATGTAGCAAGAAACAGTTTTATTGAAAAAATCTGTTAGATTTGTAGGTAAACATATTAAAAATAAACACCATATGGTGTTTATGGAATTGTTGTGGCCAATTTGAAATAAACACCCGATTAATAATGAAATCGGGCGAAAATTTAAATTTTAGCTAATGCTATTTTTATTCCCATAACTATAAAAATCAAACCACTTAATTTATTTAACCAACGTCCTGATTTAGGAATACTTCTTAACTTTTGACTGAAAACACTTGCGAATAATGTCAATATCAAAAACCATACAATCCCGATTAAGGCATAAGTTATGCCCAATAATAGGAACGGAATAGGATTATCCATTTGATTTACATTAATAAATTGAGGAAAAAAAGCTAGAAAGAATAATGCAACTTTCGGATTTAAAGCATTAGTTAAAAATCCAGTCCAAAAATCATTTTTTGAATTTTTGTTTAACTTATTTTTATCAGTTGGAATAAATTCCTCTTTGTTCTTCAACTTTAAAAATCCCAAATAAATCAGATATCCTGCACCAAGAAATTTGATTAAAGTCAATGCGAAAGTAGATTTTCCAATAAGCACCGACAAACCTAATGCAGCAAAAAATGTATGAACCAAAACACCTGCATTTACTCCAAAAGAAGCGTAAACACCTGACTTTTTTCCTTGACCAATTGACTTATTTAAAACAAAAACCGTGTCAATTCCAGGTGTCATAATAAATAACAAAGCCGTTACTATAAATGTCATTAAATTTTCAATTCCCATTGTGTTCAATCTTTTAGAATTAATAAAATATTATCAACAAAGAAACAGTTTTGATATACTTAAAAAAATACATATTATTGATCATCTAATGCAAAAACAGCATTATTAATGACGATTCAACAAATAAAATATTTTTTAGCACTTGCCAAAGAGCTTCATTTCTGGAATACGGCAGAGAAAGTTTTTATATCACAGTCTTCATTAAGCAGACAAATCCAAGCTTTGGAAGATGAATTACAAATACAACTTTTTGAACGGGACAAAAGAAATGTCAAGCTTACAAATGCGGGTAAATTTCTTCAAGAACATTGGACAGAGAAAATCAACGAGTTTGACCAAATTATAAGGCATGCAAAAAAAATTGACGAAGGAAAAGCGGGAACTATCTCTATATCGTATCCGGGTTCTATAGCTTATAAGTTTTTACCAATTTTTTTGGAGGTTTTAAGCAACAATCTACCCGATTTAAAAATAGAATTAACGGAACCGACAGACGAAAATCACGAAAAGCTTTTATTAAACTTTCAAACCGACATAGCATTTAGTAGAGACAAAATCAAAAATGCAAATATCGACTCTCAAAAACTTTATTCTGAACCAATATGTTTGGTTGTTCCTAAAAACCATAGGTTAAACAAAAAAGACAAAGCTGGATTAGAGAACGAAAAGTTCATTATTTCTGGTTTACACCAAACCACTTTTTTTGCTTCGTTATTAAGGTCGTGGTTTTCAAAAAATGAAATCGAACCCGAAATCATAATTGAATCGGACTTTGGAGGTATGATAATAAACCTCGTTTCTAAAGGGCTTGGAATCTCAATTTTACCTTTGTCATTTAAATCGGCACAAGTAGAAAATGTTGAGTTTATAGAATTAGAGGAAAAAATAGATTTATACATAAACTGGCGAAAAAAGGAACTGAACAACACGATTAAAAAAGTAATTGAACTTGCTAAAAATGTTGCATAAAAATAAAAACTGGTGCTTACAACATATATAAAAAATAGCGGTTTAATCGCTTAATCAAACAAAATGAATAAATTAAAGGTCAGTAACTATCCGAAAAGTTCGTGTGTAAAATCCGCTACTTTTCATATACAAGACCGTTGGCAGTAATTCTAAAATTCATGAAAAAATACCTACTTCGAACAATCATGGTGCTTATCGGATTCAATTGTTCCGCTCAAAGTATAGCGACCGCCTTAAGTCATGATCGTAAACCAGATATTAGAGAAAAACCCCATATTATCGAAATAACTACCACGACAACGTATTACAGAAAAAATGTAATGGAAACTTTAAAAACAGTTTCGACTTATAATATTCAAAATATGTTGGTATCTGAAATAAAATATGATAATGAAGAAAATATCAAGGCAAGATTAAACTTCATTTATGACTCAACAAATGCTAAAAGTATTACCAGAAAATTTGAAACCTGGAATAGAGTAATTGGCCATTCGGTAGAAATTACAGAGTACGTTTATGACGAAAAAGGTTATTTAATTGAGACAATTGATAAAAATGTCAATAACCAACCGTTTAGGATTAGTTCTTTAAAGAATAATGACCAAGGATATCCTATACAATTAGTATTAAAGGAATTAAATTCAAATTTTAATGGAGTCGAATTTGCTTCCTATGATTTTGACAAAAATTTAGTTAAAATATCTGTTCTCGATGAAAACGGAAAGACACTTTCTACAAATGAAATGAGAATTAATTTTGAAGAAAGGAAATTTAATGATCTTGTCTATAATGATTTTGGAGATTTAATAAAGTCCAATGGAAAGGAATATGAATATAAGTATGACAAATTCAACAATTGGATAAAAAAAACTTGGTATAAATATCTTGATGGTAAAAAAAGAAAGTATCAAGTTTCTACCAGAAAAATAAAATATAAAAAATAACTACAGCCAACAACATATAACCGCAATTTGCTTACGCCATTACGCAGCGCTCGTGCCTGTGGATTCGACTCCCGTTCGATTGTGCTCAGGATAAACCAAGCGGGTGGTGGAAACGGCGGTTCAAAAATGATATTAACCTTTGCAGTACAATACGATACTAAGATAGTCTCTTTTCTGGAGCCTGACTTGCGTTATCATAGTTTGTATTATAGGACTTTGAGCTACTGCTTATCCTCCATGTAGCAAGAAACAGATTTGTCAAATAAATCTATTAGATTTGTAGGTAAACATATTAAAAATAAACACCATATGGTGTTTATGTAATTGCATGTAAATAAAAAATCATGAGGGAGTTCATCATCATTGCAATCTTTTTAACAAGCCTGAATATTGGGTTTTGTCAGGATACAAGTATGAATGAGAAGCTAAATTTGACCATAGAAGCTTACGAAAAAGTATTTGGTTTTTCAGGTACAGTTAAAGTTATAACAGACAATAATAACACCTTTGAGAAAAGTTACGGGCTCGCTAACAGAAGCTTTAAAATCAAGAATACACCTAATACAAGATTCTCCATAAATTCAATCTCAAAAACATTTACGGCTACGGCAATTTTGATTTTAATCGAGGATGGTAGGATCGACATTGAAGCACCTGTTGCAAGATATTTACCTAATTTAGAAACCAATTGGGCGGATAACATAACCGTGCATCATTTGCTTACGCATACTTCAGGTCTTTCGAGAGAATCTGGTGTTCAACCACATGATGAATTGACTTTCCAAGAACAAGTCGAACTTGTCGAAAAACAAACCCTTCTTTTTACCCCTGGAGAGCGATATGAATACTCTAACGCTGGCATCATTTTATTGGGTGCTATTATCGAAAACGTTAGTGGCATGTCTTACCAAGCATTTATTAACGAAAACATCATTCAACCCTTGAACTTGAATAATACAGGTTATTATAGAGGAAGGAATGTTGTTTCAAACCTTGCGGTACCATACCGAATTTCTTCGAATGGATTAGAGTTTGCTCAAAGAAGTAAGCATTATGGAGATAATGCGGGAGGTGGCCTTTACTCAAATCCTTCGGATCTTTTTAAGTTCGTACAGGGTTTGGAGGACTATAGAATTCTTAGTAAAAAATATGTTGACATGATGTTCAAGGCTCATGTACAAAGTGGTGAAAATGATTTTGAAGGTTATACCTGGAGCATTAAATATTTCGGCGATAAAAAGATATATTTTGCAGCCGGTAGCGGTTATGGCTCCAAAAGTGTAATTATTAGAATGGCAGAATCCGGAGGCTTTATAGGAATAACGTCAAACTGGGGAAATACGCCTATACTTCAGCTATTACGTGATTTATATCTTGCTATCACAAATAAAGATGTAGTATTACCTTCTGAAAACAAATTAGCTAACCCCAATTCTTATAAAAGGCAAATTGGAACTTATATTTTCGACAAAAAAGAACTCACTAAGCACTTGGGAATTAAACGGGCTAAAATTGTTTTACATGAAGTTGATGGTCGTTTATTCTTAGACGATGAGTTATTAGCCGAAGAGGCTAACCTTTTGATGCTAACCTATACCAATGAATTGAAAATCAAGTTTAATGGTGATAAAATGATTATAAATATGAATGACAATACCATCGAAGGGGTTAAAAGGCATCGAATCAACTAGTTAACCTGCCTTTCGGAGAGAAATGAAGTGAGCTTCTCAAATATTTATATTCATAAAGTCCTTATTAAAAAAAGAAACAAAACCCTGAGGCCACCAGCGTACTCTTCGGCTGTCGCTCAGGATAAACCAAGCGGGTCGCATAAAAGGCAGTTCAAAAAGAATATTAACCTTTGCAGTACAATACGATACTAAGATACCCTCTTTTCTGGAGTCTGGCTTGCGTTATCATAGTTTGTAGCATAGGACTTTGAGCTACTGCCTATCCTCCCATATAGCAAGAAACAGATTTGTCAAATAAATCTATTAGATTTGTAGGTGAACATATATAAAATAAACACCCTATGGTGTTTATACAATTGCTATATGCAAGCCTATGAAAAAAATCCTACTTACATTTTTAATTCTAACAGTATTTAGCTGTCAAGAAAAAAAGAAAGAAATTAGTTCTGAAATTTCAATTATAAAAGAAAAGGAAATTAAGAAAAAGAATGAGGTTGTAATAAGTGTAAATGACACTATAAATTCATTTTTCACTAACCTTTTCGTGGATGAAATGCAGGACAATCCTGATATGCTATATCTCGGAAAGAAAGAAAATAGAACATCAGTAACAATACCAATACAAAATACTGTAAAAATTATTGGTGGAGACCCATTCATTTCATTTTTCTATGAATTACAACTTGACAAAGGAGATAGCCTTTTAATCGCAATTAAAAAAATAGACGTTAACCAATCGAAACAAATTGATTATCCGATATTTACATTGTTGAATAGTAATAGAAGGTGGAGTGAAACCAACTTCGATTATATTTTATACAGCTACAATTTAAAAAGCAAAGCAATAGTAATAGATGAAAATAAATTTCAAAATAACAAGTATGATTCAGAAAAAATATACAAAAACTCAATTAAATTACTGGATAGCTTAAAGTCTAATAATAGCATATCAGATAAATTTTATTCAACAAACAGAATTAATCAAAAATTAAAGTTTGCTACTTCCAGGATAAGAGAAGCAAAAAATCAAAATCTAGAGTTAGAAATTGAGAGTTTAGGTGTTAAACTTAATGAAGATAAATTACTTAACAATAAAGAATATGTGAGTTTTTTGAGGGCATTGATGTTATACAAATATTTTAATGAAGATAAACGAGTTAAGAATTCTGTTCTATTTGACTTTGTTAATGAACACGAAACATTTTTGAATAAATCCGCAAAAGACGTTCTATTGGACTCATATCTTAAAAGTATTTTTTTCGTTGAAAAGCCTAAATTTGACAAGTATCTTACCAAGTTTAATTCTGCTAATGAAAATGATGAATTAAAAAACAAATGGAATTCTGTTGTTGCTAATCAAAAGGCGAACTCAAAAAAATTAAACGCAACTAATAGAACTGCAGGGCTGTTGACTAATCTCGTCAACGACAACGAATTGACTTTCGAACAAGTGCTTTCAGGACATAAAGGAAAAATTGTTTTAGTGGACTTTTGGGCAAGTTGGTGTTCGCCATGCAGGAAAGAAATGCCATTTTTAAAAGATTTAAAATCAAAGTTTAATGAAACAGAACTTAAAATTATTGAAATTTCGATTGATAAGGACTATTCAGCTTGGGTAAGGGCATCAAAATTAGAAAACCTTTCAAAAGAAGAAGGAAACTATATAATATCAAATTGGGAGAAATCAAATCTGTACAAAAATTTTAGGATTAAGACAATTCCGAGGTATCTTCTTTTTGATAGAAACGGAAAAATAATTGACGATGATGCACCGAGACCAAGTGAAAATGAACTTGAAGAATTAATAAAGGCCAGCATATAACTCCGTGTATAACTTATTGTGGCTGAAATTCCTAATTGGAATGCATTGCAATTTGCTATCTTGCGGTCACGGTAGAAAATCCTAGCGGATTTTATTCATGATTTATTGATTGTTTAATTAGGTATTCTTGAATTCTTGGGATTTGGGTAACGGAATCATAGCCAAACCGTTGGGCAGCATATGAAAACAAACTTTCTATTAAATATAATAATCGGGTTTCTATTTACCTCTTGTGTTGCACAAAATGAACGGATTGAAAATTTAATAATGGATTGTGCATTTCAATCCTTCGCTGATAATGGTATAGCATACAAGAAACAAATCTCTGACTACGAAAACTTGTTAATTGACGAGAAAATATTGACAGACAATAGCGGGCAAAGCTATCGACAACTTTTAATGGACATTGCAGACGAGAAGGAATTTGACAAAGTTCCATCCAAATTCTTTGTAGTGGAATTACAAAAAATTGAAAAACCTAATTTTGAAGAGGCACAGAAATGCAAAGAAATAATAGTTAAGGATTCTGCCAAATATGATATGACTAAACTCAAAGGTTTCGAACAAGTAATTGATAAGGCTCAATATTCTGGTAATTTCCAACCTGATGCAATTGCGAAAGGCCTTTTAAAAGTGCTGACAGAAGAGGACTTAGAGCTCGATTTCTATAAGTTAAGGACTTTTCTTTTATTCAGCATAATTGATACAAATTCCGGAATGAACAAGCAATTGTCGGATTTTGAAAGCGACCAGACAGAAGTTGATCTGACAAAGGCTTTACGAATAACCCTTGATGATAAAAATCAAATCTTTGTAAACGAAAAGAAAGTAAGCCTCGATGATTTAAAAAAGCTCGTCCGGGAATACGAATCCGAACTTAAATCGGAATCTGTGATTTTATGGAAAACAGACAGAGCAACAATGTATCGAAACTATATTGACGTACAAAATGCGATTGTAGGAGAGATCCAATATTTAAGAAATAAACTAGCTATAGAAAAATATAAAACGGAATTCGACAAACTGATTGAAGAACAGCAATCTGAAATAAAAAATATCTATCCGAAGCGAATAATTGAATAAAATACCTTGCCCAAAGATGTGTAATGCAATTTATTTACGGCATATTATTTTATACGTCTTCATCAGTCGCTGCGGTGGTGTCGGCGGGGTTGTCAGAATCCACACAAAACTGCTAACGCAAGTCCTAAAGCGAAAAATATTAACTTTAATCCCAACTAACCATTATACCGGACTTTTACGCGTGTTACTGACCGAACATTAAATGGATAAAGCAATGACTTTTAGGGAGGCAAATAAAGCCGATATAAAACAAATTCAAATCGTCCGAAACTCTGTGGCCGAAAATACATTATCAAACCCTGATTTAGTAACGGATGATGATTGTTTGGATTTTATAACGAAAAGGGGAAAAGGATGGGTTTGCGAAATTGATAATAAGATTGTCGGTTTTTCAATTGTAGATCTAAAAGAACATAATATTTGGGCTCTATTTGTACATCCATTCTATAGCGAGAAAGGCATTGGAAGAAAATTGCACGACATAATGTTGGATTGGTATTTTAATCAGACTTATCAAAATGTATGGTTGGGAACTGCACCAAATACCAGAGCAGAGATGTTTTATAGAAAAGCGGGATGGACCGAAGTCGGAACTCATGGAAAAGGAGAGATAAAATTTGAAATGACATTCGAAAATTGGAAAGGGAACAGAACAGCAGGTAACGATGTGTAAGTGCAATTTATTCAAGACATATTCTTTTTAGGAGTACATCAGTTGCTGGGCTCGTGTCGGCGGATTCGACTCTCCTTTGGCTGAGCTCAGGGGCAGGCTGGAGTCCACCTGGAATTGCGAGTGTCGGTGCTTAAGCGAAAAATAATTAATTTTAAAACCTTAACTGACGGATATACGATTCGTTACAAGAAAACCTAATAAAATCGGGATATGAAAATTAAACATATTTTTCTGGCAGTATCATCTTGTTTATTATTGTTTTCTGTAATGGGTTTTGCCCAGGAAAAATCACATCCAAATATTATTATAATCATTACCGATGACCAGGGGTATGGGGACCTTGGTATTACTGGAAATCCTCATGTGCAAACTCCCGTAATTGATAAGTTGGCAACTGAAAGTATTAGCTTTAATAACTTTTATGTTTCTCCGGTATGTGCCCCAACCCGTTCAAGTCTTATGACCGGTCGCTATTCGTTGCGCACAGGGGTAAGAGATACGTATAACGGGGGAGCAATAATGGCATCAAACGAGGTGACTATTGCTGAAATGCTAAAACAAGCTGATTACAAAACCGGGGTTTTTGGTAAATGGCACTTGGGTGATAATTACCCGAGCAGACCGAGTGATCAGGGTTTTGATGAATCTCTGATCCACCTTTCCGGCGGAATGGGACAAGTTGGTGATATTACAACCTATTTTAAAGGGGATAAGAGTTATTTTGATCCTGTACTTTGGCACAATAATAAAAAAGAAGCCTACAAGGGTTATTGCTCAGATATTTTCACAGAAGAGGCTATAAAATTTATTGAAAAAAATAATGAAGCACCCTTTTTCTGTTATCTCGCTTTTAACGCTCCTCATACTCCTTTGCAGGTTCCGGATAAGTATTATCAACAATATAGAGGAATTGACCCGGCATCTGGTTTCGAGAACGATAACAGGCCCTTTTCGGAAATGACAGAGAAAGATAAAGAGGATGCCCGAAAAGTGTATGCAATGGTCACAAACATCGATGACAATATTGGTAAACTTTTAAAAAAACTAGATGACTTAAATATTGCAGATGATACACTCATTATTTTTATGACTGATAATGGTCCGCAACAAACAAGATATGTAGGTGGCATGCGAGGTCGGAAAGGGGATGTTTATCAAGGGGGTGTTCGGGTACCATTTTATATTAAATATTCCTCTTTTGAGAAGCAGAAAGATATTGAAACCATGGCTGCTCATATTGATGTTTTGCCGACTATCGCACAGATATGCAATGTTCCATTGCCCACTGAAAGAAAGATTGATGGTAAAAGTCTACTCCCGCTTATTAAGGGTAAGGGGGGTGATTGGGATAACAGATCGTTATTTTTTTACTGGACAAGGCGTTATCCTGAACTTAATTATAATATGGCCTTGCGAAAAGGAAATTATAAACTGGTAGGAAAGACAGATTATAATGCCCCGATTAAGGACTTTGAACTGTTTGACCTTGAAAAGGATCCATACGAACAAAATAATATCGTTTTAGAAAATCAAACAATTGCAAATAATCTTAAGGAAGAACTCCATGAAACTTATAATGAATTAATTGCCTCTGAAAATCTCATTCAACATCCTCGGATTATTATCGGAAGTACCCATGAAAATCCTGTTATCCTAAACAGGAATGACGCGGGAGGACAACGCAGAATTTGGGATCAAGAAGAACTATATGGCAAATGGAGGGTTAGCATAGAAAAAGGATATTACGATATAAAATTTAAATTTATTAAGCCGGTTAAAGCAAATGGCAGGATGTATTTAGAAACCAATGGATTGGTAAATCACGTACTAAATAAAAAAGAGGGGACAGATATCATTGAGATGAAGAATGTCTTCTTTTCAGAAATGGATTGCGATTTGATACCATTCTATGCTATTGGCTCAAAAAACATTTTCCCATTTTGGGTTGAAATGAAAAGGATTGATTAATGCCTATGTGTGTAATTTGAGATGAAAGTAATTAGACTGATATTTAAATTATTGATTGGAGCAGGCATAATTTACGTTATTTCTGTAATGGTTTTAGCATTAAAACCTGGTATCAATGATTTTTTCAACCGGACTGAATTTGTAAGCAGGGAATGGATTAATTGGGAAGATACTGAATCATCGTTTGGAGTAAGATGGAATATGACTCATGATTTAATTCAAAACTATGATTTAATAGGAAAGACCAGGAAGGAAATAGAACAACTACTAGGAAAACCAACTAGGGAAACGAAATACGAAATGAGATACTATCTGGGTTTGACAGGGCATGGAATTAATACAGGGGCTTTGACTTTTGAATTTAAAAATGATCGCGTAACAAAATTTGAAATTTGGCAAGGTTAAAGGCTGTATACAACTTTTGGTATAGTTCATTGCTTCTGATTTTTCTTGTGGAAAGTCCTCTCAAATATGGTATCTTCGGTTTACGGCGGAAAATCCTCGTGGGTTTTGTTCATCATATCTTGATTGGTAAATTAGGTATTCATGAATCCTTGGGATTTTGGGCAACGGAATCATAGCCAAACACGTTAGCTAATATTTGAAAATGAAATCAAAAATATGATTGAAAATAACAATTCTGACCAAGAGAACCCTTGGTTGAAATGGGCTATTGAGCTTCAGTTTATTTCTCAAGCTGGAATTACTTATTCAAAAGACCCTTTTGACTTGGAAAGATTTGAAAGGATAAGAGAAATTTCAGCGGAAATAATGAGTTTGAAATCTGGGTGGAACCTGGACAAAGTAAAAAACGTTTTTTGCAATGAAACAGGTTTTCAAACACCAAAACTTGATACAAGAGCAGCTATTTTTAGAGATAATAAAATCCTTTTGGTTAAGGAGAATAATGGCACCTGGTCTTTACCAGGTGGATGGGTTGATGTTAACGAATCAATAAAATCAAATACAATAAAAGAGGTAAAAGAAGAATCGGGATTTAACGTTAAACCTTTAAATCTAATCGCGGTTCAGGACAGAAATAATCATAATAAACCTTTATATGCTTATGGTGTTTGCAAAGTTTTTGTCCGATGTGAGATTTTGGAAGAAGATGTTGAATTTATTCCCAATATTGAAACAATTGAACGGAATTTTTTTACAGTAGATAGTTTACCTGTACTTGCAACTGAAAAAAATACGGAAGAGCAAATAAAGCTATGCTTTAAGGCAAATTCTTCAGACCATTGGAAAACAATCTTTGATTAATAATAGTTGCACCTAACCATGGCTATGAAATCATAGCGCCCTTCGGGATGTTAATGCATATAGCTAAACCGTTAGTAACACTATAAAATGAACTAATTTGACAATTACTGAACTTATAAGTGACATTGGAAAAATCATCGTTTTTTTAATGATCTTGATGTCCATTTTCTTGATTACTGTCAAGTCTTCAAAAAAACTATCTAACTACCTGTTTGCAGCCTTTCTTTTGGTTACTGCTATTGACTTTTCAGGACTGTTTTTATCGATTCAAAATACTACCTGGAATAGTCTGAAAATCGCTTCGGTTTTGCTACAAATGCCATTATTCTATTTGTATGTGCAATCTGTTTGTTATTTCAACTTCAATCTAAAAACAAAGCACTTACTACATGCCCTTTTATTTTTTGGTATGTTTATACTATTGATGGCTACTTCTGTTTCTGCTGAAAACTATATGCTTTATGAGATAATAAATAAAGTACAGTACTATAGTTATATGGTTGCTGTATTATTCACTTTGAGTCATTTCAAAAAACTATATCAGGAAAACTATTCCGCCAATCATTACAACACCTATAAATGGCTGTTGCAAATCACCATTTTATTTTTAATCGGAAGCTGTTTTGTCTTACTAAGAGGCTTTATCCCAAATGGAGAAAATGACATATTACTAACGAGTTTAAACTTGTTGATATTTGTTTTTGCCTTGTTTGTTGTATGTTGGTTTGTATTAAAAGCGCTTTACAGGCCCAGTTTATTCCTGGGAGTTGACAAAAATTTAAGCCTCCTTAAATCCAAAGAAAAATCAGATACTGAAGTCGAACAAACTTTGGAGCAACTTACCAACTATATGATTTCTGAAAAACCATACCTGGACTCCGAAATTAGCTTACAAAAACTAGCGTTGCTTCTAAATCTTCCGGAGAAACAACTTTCGCAACTTATTAACCAACAAACAGGAAAACACTTTTTTGATTATATCAATGAATTTCGAATAAATGAAGCCAAGATACTCTTAAAGGAAAATCCGGATTTAACTGTTCTGGAAATATTGTATGATATAGGTTTTAATTCAAAATCATCTTTTTACACGGCATTTAAAAAACAGACCTCCCAAACCCCCACGGCCTACAGAAAATCAATGAATTAACAATGGTCTGACTTTAAATCGAACTCTTTTTTTTATGAAAAAGCAGTCCGATTTCCGATACTCGGACTCTTTTTATAGCCTTATGATTCACTTTTGTCCGGAACAAAAGTTATATCAACATGAATCATAAAGTTTTTATTGTTTTCTCACTTTTAATATCGTTATCTACATTTAGTTTAGCCCAAAACAATGCCATTGAACGGGTACCCTACACCAGGATTGATTCTATTTTTCAATCATACTGCAATCCTGATGAACCTGGAATGGCCATTGGAATTGTTAAAGATGGAGAAGTTATTTATAAGGGTTCGAGAGGAATGGCAGATCTTTCCAATAAGCTTTCAATAACTGATACGACTGCCTTTAATATTGCTTCTGTATCTAAACAGTTTACAGCATTATTGGCTCTTATGGCAGAGCAAGAGGGGAAAATTAAGTTGGATGATGACATCAGACAGTACCTGCCAGAGTTAAAGCATCTTCCAAATAAAATTACTATCAAGCAACTTGCGAATCATTCTCACGGTTTGCCAAACTACTCTGATGTAATGGCTATGATAGGTTTTGGATTGTCTTCGCCAATGCGTAACGACCGGGCAGTAGAAACCTTATTGCACGTAAAACGGGTCAACTTTAAAGCTGGTACACAATATCAATATGGAAACTCCGGATTTATGCTTCTTGCTGAGATCTTAAAACGTGTTTACAAAAAGCCATTCCCAGTCCTTATAAAGGAAAAGATATTTAAACCACTCAATATGACTCATACTGATGTAATTGATAACTCCAACGCCATTATCAATAATATCGCAATAGCATACTCAAAGAGGGGTAATGCGTATATGGAATATCCAAACAGACAGATGGAAAGTGGCTCATCTAATGTGCATACGTCATTGAATGACATGATCAAATGGGTGAAAAATTTTCAAAATCCTATAGTAGGTTCTGAGAATCAAATCAATCGGTTATCAAAAAAGACCATATCTATTACTAAAACCGGGGATTTAAATTACGGCTTAGGACTTTATACTGAAACTTACAAGGGGCAAAAATTCGTTTTTCATGGTGGTGGAACTGCGGGATATCGTGCATATGTTTTGCATGTGCCTGAACATAATTTTTCAATCATCACATTAGGTAATCAGCAAAGCTTTGATTGTCTGCATGTAATTTACGATATATTAGAATTGTATTTTGGAACCTATTTTGAAGAACCTACTGCGGAAAAAATCTCTTACACTGAAGAAGCGTTAAAAACATATGCAGGAACCTACAGGTTTCAACCCGGACAGTATTGGACGTTTAAGGCAAAAGGGAAAAATCTCTACTTTGAGGGCGTAGAACAGCCTCTTTCTTCGGTTGGTAAAGGCAAATTTGAATTCTTTCTACCATTTTCGTTTATTACTTTTCACCCAAACGCTCTGGAATTTCGAATCAGTGATATGAATTATCACTGCGAAAAAATAGATTTTAATGTACCTGTTTTTAGTAAAGAAGAACTGGAGGCTTATGTTGGTGTTTTTAAAAATGAGGAATTCAACGTGTTTTATGAGCTATTAATAATCGAAGACCATCTTGTGGCAAAGCATCTAACAAATGGTGAAATTATTTTAACTCCACTATCAAAAAACAGCTTTTATGCTCAATATCCCTTAGGGGAATTGGATTTTCAGCTCAACTCTGAAGGAAAGGTAAATGGATTTGTTTTGAATGGTCAGAATTTCAGTAATCTAAAATTCATGAAAGTGAATTAAAATTTAGCTATATTCATATCAATGAAATTTAGTTCGGCGGAAAGAATCCTGTGGGTTATATTCATCCCGAAATCATAAAAAGTTTTATTTAAGTGAACCGTTAGGGTGATGTTTTATCTTATTAACCTCCAATTTTAGCCATTGAGTACGTTATTACAATTTGAACAATTTTATTTAACGGTAAAGCGCAACCGATGGTATTGGTTGTTTTCCATCTTTTGTCGCGTAAGTTTAGCTTTTGCGTTTATTGTTGCCGGGATGGTAAAGATAGTTGGTGAACGGTTTGCGAGCGGGTTATCGGTTGTGCATCCGATGGGGGCTTATCTTGAAGCCTTGCATCACACGGGTTACTATTATACTTTTATTGGGGTTGCCCAGGTAATAGCTGCTATTTTGTTGTTAATCCCCAGAACGGTTGCCTTGGGTGCCTTGCTTTATTTTTCAATTATATTCAATATCTGGGTGCTCTCGTATGCAGTACGGTTTGAAGGTTCTTTTGTGACTTCTCCTTTGATGGTATTAGCAAACATCTTTCTTCTTGTCTGGAATTATGACCGGTTAAGATTTATTTTACCGATTAAGCAGTTTTCTGCAATCGGGATTTTTGAGAAGCCAAAAAAATACTCCACTAAGTTCCCATGGAAATTTTTTATGGGGGTTTTCCTAACTGTTGTTTTGACCATTGCTTTTGCCGAGTTTGGTTATGAGGTGATGCCAAGGAACTCATTGTCGGATTGTCAGAAGCAATTTAAAGGGACTGCAAATGAAAAGTCGGGGTTTGAGTTTTGTGAATGTATTCATGTTAACGGAAATTCATTGGATGACTGCCTGGAGGAATTTGAGCGGGCAAAAACGAAGATGGATTCCGCAACAAGTGCGGAATGACATGGAGTGGGAGTGCCCAGTGGGGGATGGATTCCGCAATGAATGCGGAATGACAATGAGAGCGATGAAGGCCTAGTGGGAATGGATTCCGCAACAAGTGCGGAATGACATAAAGGAAAAAACAATTTCCTCCTTTAGGGGGTTAGGGGGTAAGAATTTATTTTGTGTTACGTCATTGCGAGCCTTGTGTTAACAAGGCGTGGCAATCTTTTCAAAAGAAGTCACCAACCTTCATAAGATCTCCCAAATTATAATCTATTGTTCATTTTTGTATTCGAGAGGTTATCTATTGTTTTTAAAGGTTCTCATGATGTGCTTCGCAGTTCTTGAAACAAAAACGAACCAAAAAATTCAAGACTGTAATAGGAAATTGCTATCGCACCATTCTTCCCTGGCGCCGGCTGGCTCCTTCGCTAAAAATGTATACTATACATTTTAATAACGCTTGGCCCTATGCTTGAAACAAGTTTCGCACTTTCGTTTTTCCGCTCTTTATTTACTCACCTTTTTTTAATTGTAAATTAGGTGTTCGTGATGTGCTTCGCAGTTCTTGATTACAGTCGATATAAAGGAAACCCCAAACAAATGTCATTGCGAGCCTTGCGATAGCAAAAATACCTCTCGACGGGCGCCCTTTTCTTTGGTTCGTTTCTTTTGGGTGGTCAAAAGAAATGAATAGCGAATTGTGTTTGAATGAAGATTATCATTGGGAATAATTTTAATCCTTGGAATAGGTATTTAGAAACCATACGAAAAAGTGGATTCCGCAACAAGTGCGGAATGACATCGTGTGGATTCCGTGACAAGCACGGAATGACATGGAGTGGGGAATGACAAGTAATAAGAAAACCTTTTGATAATGCGATTATTTTGCGGGGTGATATATAAATAGTACTTTTGCGCCCTTTAAAACTAACCCATTATGACTGAGTTTATTAGAAAGATAATGCCCAACACTAAAGATGATGTTTTAGCCGGAATTACGGTTTCCTTAGCTATGATACCAGAGGTTGTGGCTTTTGCGTTTGTTGCGCAAATAGATCCTTTAATGGCTTTATCCGGAGCTTTCATCATTGGATTGATCACTGCAATTTTTGGTGGTCGGCCGGGTTTGATTTCCGGAGCTGCTGGTGCTGTTGCGGTTATTTTTGTTAGTATGATCTCTGAAGGTCATACCAAGGGGATGTTGTTTGATCAGCCTGTAGAGAATATGGGCTTTTTCTATTTAATGGCTTGTGTGGTCTTAATGGGGGTTATTCAGGTTTTAGCCGGTGTTTTTAAACTTGGGAAATTCGTTCGTCTTATTCCACATCCTGTGATGTTAGGGTTTGTGAATGGTCTTGCCATAGTAATATTTTGGGCGCAGGTAAAAATGTTTTCTCATAAAACTCTGGAGGTTACTGCTGATGGTGTGAAGACCTACATAAGTACTTTTATGCATGGTGCCGAGTTATACACCATGATTGGTTTGGTATTGCTTACCATGGGAATTATCTGGGGTTTGCCTAAGCTAACTAAGAAGTTACCTGCGGCATTAACGGCAATTCTTGTAACGACTTTTGTGGTGGTTGGTTTTGATCTTAATGTTTCTACGGTAGGTTCTTATATTATTGAAGGAGGGGGAACTGGTCTGAAAGGGGAGTTGCCAACACCAAATATGGAATTGTGGGCAAATCTTCCTTTTAATATGGATACGCTTTCGTTTATATTGCCTTATGCATTTTTGGCTGCCTGTGTTGGTTTGATAGAGACTTTAATGACGATGAACCTGGTTGACGAATTGACCGAAACCAGGGGGAATGGTAACCGCGAGTGTGTAGCTCAGGGAGCAGGTAATATTCTTTCCGGATTCTTCGGTGGTACAGGAGGCTGTGGTATGATCGGTCAGACTGTAATTAATATTAAAGCTGGGGGTAGAGGTAGATTGTCTGGTGTGATGATGGCCTTAACCTTATTGACCTTTATCTTATTTACAGATAAATTGATTGAACAGGTGCCAATTGCTGCTTTGGTAGGGGTGATGTTTATGATGGTTATCGATACATTCGCCTGGTCTAGTTTTAGAATCATTAGAAAAATACCAAAGTCGGATGCCTTTGTATTGGTGATCGTATCTGCCGTTACCGTGATATTTGATCTTGCTATCGCCGTATTTGTTGGAGTTATTATTTCTGCATTGGTATTTGCGTGGGAAAGTGCTAAACGTATCAGGGCTCGTAAGCGAGTGAAAGAAGACGGTACTAAAATATACGAGATCTGGGGACCTTTGTTCTTTGGAAGTATCCAGGCTTTCAACAATAAATTTGATGTAAAGAACGATCCTGAAAAGGTGGAAATAGATTTTGTCGAATCAAGAATAAGTGATCACTCTGCTTTGGAAGCTATTTTTAACCTGGTTGAAAAATACGAGGCGGAAGGTAAATCGATACGACTGAAGCATCTTAGTGAGGATTGTAAAGCATTATTATATAAGGCTAGTCCGAAATTCAGGGAAGTGATCGTGGAGGCTATTGATGATCCGCGTTATCATCTGGCAGCGAATCCTGAAGAATTTCCAAAGTCACTTTCGGAATATAAACTTTTATAGACCTGATGATCTAAATCAAAAAGAGCCCTGTGATTACACAGGACTCTTTTTGTTGGTTAGGGTGGTATGAGGTTAGCGTGGTTTTAGGGGTGCCACTTCATGTGATCATGCTTAATGACATGGTGTGGATTCCGCAATGAATGCGGAATGACAGTGAGAGAAGAATGAAAGCCTAGTGGGAATGGATTCCGAGACAAGCACGGAATGACATAGATTTGGAGTGCCTAATGGGGGATGGAATCCGCAATAAATGCGGAATGACATGGAGTGGGAGTGACAAAAGTGAGATGGATTCCGCAATAAATGCTTAATGACAATGGGGGTGGATTCCTGATGGGGATGGATTCCGCAATGAATGTGGAATGACATCGTGTAGATTCCGAGACACGCACGGAATGACATTTTGGTGGGAAAGGAGGTTGAAGTGGGCGATTAATACTTCGGGATATCTCTGTCGAAAGTGGGCTGGAGATCAATTCGATACCATTATTTTTATTAAAAGTTCTTGATCTATTTTTCAATTCGCAAATAACTTTTGAGAATAATCTGTTTTATGCTCGTTAAAAAACCAGTCTGTTATGTACTGATATACCTTTATGATTGTATAGGTTTGTAGGTGTTTTAAAAATAATTTATCTGTAATTAATACATTATGAGGCTAGTTAAATCTTCCTTGGTGTCGTCGCTGTTGTTGTCGGCATTATTCTTTGTTTCCTGCAGTAAGACGACGGTGTTTAATATGAGTGATTTTGGTCTGAAGGCCGAACCTGGGTTTGATAATTCTCGTCTTTTGGCTAATGCTTTAAAGGAAATTGCCGAGACTTCTAAACCGGGAAAAGAGATCGTTATCAACTTTGACGAGGGACGTTATGAGTTTTTTCCCGAAACGGCCGATACTACCTTGTATTTTATTTCGAATCACGACCAGGTAAAGACAAGGCGTACTGCTTTTAATTTTGATGGATTAAAACAGGTTACCCTCGACGGAGGAAATTCCTCCTTCATCTTTCATGGAAGAATGTTGCCCATGGCTGTTTCAGCATGTGATGGTATCACTTTAAAAAATTTTTCCATAGATTTTGAAAATCCGCATATTGCTCAGGCTACTATAGTCGAGAATGATACCATTAATAAAAGCATTACCTATGAGTTGGCGCCCTGGGTGTCTTATAGTGTAAAGGATAGTGTCTTATTCACTAAGGGAAGGGGCTGGGAGCATACGCCTGGAGCCGGAATCCCTTTTGAAAAAGATACCAAAAGAATTCTTTATCAGACCGGTGATATTCGCATGGGTGTAAAAGGAATTGTTGAGGTTGCACCTCATTTGATCAAGGCTCCCTGGGATGACGCGCGTTTAGTTCCGGGAACCGTGATTGTAATGCGCACCTGGAATCGACCTTCGCCGGGAATTTTTGTCCAATACAGTAATGACGTCTCTTTAGATGGGGTTACGGTGCATTATGCAGAGGGTATGGGGTTGTTAGCTCAAATGACAGCGAATATCAATCTTAATAATTTTAATGTTGCGTTAAGGGGCGATGATGATCCGAGGTATTTTACGACTCAGGCGGATGCAACGCATTTTTCGGGATGCAAGGGGGTGATTATCTCTAAGAATGGTTTGTATGAAAATATGATGGACGACGCTATTAATGTACATGGCACCTATTTAAAAGTTACTAAAAGGGTTTCTGAGAAGATAGTGAATGCTAAATATATGCATTCGCAGGCCTGGGGTTTTGATTGGGGTTATCCGGGAGATGAGGTTCAGTTTGTAAAAGCGAACACGATGGATGTATTGCATGAGAAAACGGCCATTGCTTCTATAAAGCCTTTGGATAGTAAGACGAACCTGGGGGCGAAAGAATTTCAGATCGAATTCAAGGACGTGATTCCACAGGAGATTAACGGCACGGAAGCTTTTGGTATTGAAAACCTCGAATGGACTCCGGAAGTCGTCTTTTCGGACAACATTGTTCGTAACAACAGGGCTCGTGGCGCTTTGTTCAGCACGCCATTAAAAACGGTAGCTGAAAATAATATCTTTGATCATACCTCGGGAACGGCCATATTGTTGTGTGGCGATTGTAATGGTTGGTATGAGACCGGATCCTGTACCGATGTTACTATTCGAAATAATAAGTTTATCAATGCCCTTACCAGTTATTATCAATTTACCAATGCCGTGATTTCTATATATCCGGAGATTCCAAACCCGAAAGCGCAGGAAAATTATTTTCATGGGGATAAGATCGTTATTGAGGATAATTATTTTGAAACCTTCGACAGTCCGATTCTTTATGCAAAATCTGTTAATGGCATCACGTTTAGAAATAACGTAATAGATACGAACACCGCTTACAGTCCTTTTCATTGGAATAAAGCAAATTTTTTATTCGAGCGGGTCATTAACTACGATATACAGGACAACGATTTTGAGGGGGGATATGATGAGGCAGAGGATCTGATTATAAAGTAGTGAAAGTTAGCGTTTCCGGGTTTTCGATAGCTGTCGGAATTTAATGGATTCGGTATGTAACGAAAAAGAAACAGCAGGTAAGGGAGCCCTAATCTGCTGTTGTATATATAACCACTTTCTTGCTATTTGAGTTGTAAGCGAACTGTTTCCGGTACCAGTCCGGTATAATCTCCTCCATTTCTTATGACGTCACGAACAATGGAAGAGCTAATGTATGACTTACCAGAGGAGGTAAGTAAAAACACTGTTTCTATTTCTGATAGTTTTCTGTTGGTATGGGCAATGGCTTTTTCAAACTCGAAGTCGGCAGGATTTCGGAGTCCCCTGAGAATAAACTGCGCATCGATCTGTTTGCAGAAATCGACTGTCATGCCTTCGTAGGTCATGACTTTTATTTTGGGCTCATCTTTAAAAGCTTCTTCGATAAATCGTTTGCGTTCATCGAGTGTGAACATATAATTTTTTTCTGCATTTATACCTATGGCAATAATAAGCTCATCGAAAAGGGAAACCCCTCTCATTATGATATCATAATGTCCCAATGTAATCGGATCGAATGATCCTGGGAAAACAGCTCGTTTCATCTGTTTGATTTTTTTAAGTTGTTTAAAGTGAATTTTTTTCAAAATTATTCACCCGTGGAAATTCGTATTTTTCTTCGTGATGTTTTACGTTAAAGATCAATACTTACTTCATTACATAAAGTTACAATTTTTGAATTAAGGCTTCTTCTATGGCGTTTTCGAAGAGCATTGATAAACTGATGCCGGCATGTTCGGCCTGTTGTGGAAGAATGCTTGCTTCTGTTAAGCCAGGGGTTGTATTTAATTCTAATAAATAGGGTTCGTTATCTACAAAGATGTATTCGCTTCTGCTAAATCCTTTCATTTTGAGTGTTTGATATACTTTCTTCGCGGTTGCTGCCACTTTCTCCGTCCATTCTTCAGGGATACGAGCCGGGGTGATTTCCTGTGATTTTCCGAGGTACTTGGCTTCGTAATCAAAGAAATCATTTTCAGAAACAATTTCAGTGATCGGCAGGACCTTGATCTCTCCTTTATAGGTGATTACCCCTACAGAAACTTCGGTGCCATCTAAAAAGGATTCTATGATGATTTCATCGTCTTCATTATAGGCGGTTTCAATTGCTGGAGCCAGTTCGTCTTTGGTCATGACCTTTGTGATTCCAAAACTACTTCCGGCTTTATTGGCTTTGACAAAGCATGGTAATCCGACCTTGGCGATGATTTCATCTTCATTGACTTCATCTCCCTCGTTTAGATAATAGGCTTCAGCAGATTTAATACCATAGGGTTTCAGGGTGGAAAGTAAATCGCGCTTATTAAAGGTTAGGGCCGATTGGTAAAAACCACATCCTGTAATAGGTATTCTTAGCAGTTCAAAATAGGCCTGCATATAACCATCTTCTCCGGGAGAACCGTGAATTGCATTAAAGACACAATCAAAGGTGATTCTTATTCCATTAATGGTTACTGAAAAGTCATTTCGATCTACAGGGATCTCAATATTTTCTTCATCTACATATACCCATTTTTCTTTATAGATGTGAATTTTATAAAGGTTGTATTTGTCTTTGTCAAGATAGTTATAAACTACATCTCCACTTTGTAGTGAGATGATATACTCACTCGAGTATCCGCCCATGATAATGGCTATGTTCTTTTGCATGTACCAAAACGATTAATAATACGTTAAACAAAAATATCAATTTATTATTGTAACTATTCATATCAAAACAGTTTTATATATTTCCTAAAATAAAGTTGATATTTGTAGACTAAATTTTACAAATTTGCATTTTATAATAAAAAGCGCCGAAATAAATAGTTTATCTTCGTTTGCCCTTTAAATAACAATTATGAGTTTAATTAAATTTGTTGCCAGTAAGTCATTTTTAAAACAATTAGGTTTGGCTGTTGTAGTACTGATTCTTTTGGTTTTTGGAATTATGCAATGGTTGAAAGTTTCTACTAATCACGGTGAATATATCGAAGTTCCTGATCTATCTAAAAAGACGATCAATGAGGTGCAACAGGTTTTAGAAGATTCAAATCTTAATTTTGTGGTGTTGGATTCCACTAATTTTAATCCGGCATATCCGCGTTATTCGGTTATTGAACAGAATCCACCTGCGGGAAATAAGGTGAAGGAGGGTAGAAAAATATATTTAACTATAAACCCATCGGGTTACCGTAAGGTGAGTGTTCCTAAAGTGATTCAGGAAACGCTTCGTACCGCTACTTCTATTATAAAAGCGGTAGGACTGGAAGTAGGAGAGGTTACTTATGTTGATAATATTGGGAAGGATATGGTATTGGGTGTTAGATTTGAGGGTAAGGATATTCAGCCTGGAGATTTACTTCCAAAGAAATCGAAGATAGATTTAGTTTGTGGAAACGGTAATAAATAATAGCATGAGGGAAGAGGATCAGCATGAATTGGATAACCAGGATGATGAATTGTATGAGCATTACAGCTTTGACGCCGGAAAGTTATCAACCCCATTACGAGTTGATAAGTTTTTAATGAACTTTATAGAGAATGCTACACGTAATAAAATTCAGCAGGCTGCTAAAAATGGTAATATTCATGTAAACGGTAAACCGGTAAAGCAGAACTATAAGGTTAAGGCTAATGATGTAGTCAAGGTGCTTTTTGAGTATCCTCCCTATGAACATTTGTTGACTCCGGAAGATATTCCTTTGGACATTGTTTATGAAGATGATACTTTACTGGTGGTGAATAAACCTGCTGGTATGGTGGTACATCCCGGGCATGGTAATTATTCGGGAACCTTAATTAATGCCTTGGTATATCATTTTGACAACTTACCTGCCAACAGTGATAACCGTCCCGGATTGGTGCATAGAATAGATAAGGATACTACCGGACTCCTGGTGATCGCTAAAACTGAGCATGCTTTAAATCACCTGTCGAATCAGTTTGCTGAAAAAACAAGTGAGCGAGAGTATGTTGCCTTGGTTTGGGGTAATGTTAATGAGGATGAAGGTACTGTAGAAGGTCATATTGGACGTCATAAGAAGAACCGTCTTCAAATGGATGTATATGAAGATGGCAGTCATGGAAAGGAAGCTGTAACTCATTATAAAGTGTTGGAGCGATTGGGATACGTTACTTTGGTTTCTTGTAAACTGGAAACGGGTAGAACGCATCAGATCCGTGTACATATGAAGCATATTGGGCATACACTTTTTAATGATGCTCGTTATGGTGGTGATAAAATATTAAAAGGAACTTCGTTTACGAAGTATAAGCAGTTTGTAGAAAATTGTTTTAAAATCCTTCCACGTCAGGCATTGCATGCAAAAACCTTAGGGTTTGAACATCCGGTAACGGGTGAATTTATGTGCTTTGATTCTGAGCTTCCGGAAGATATGGTAGCTTGTCTTGATAAGTGGCGTCATTATGCGAAGCATAAAGATCTTGAATAGATAATCATTATTATTAAATAAGATAAAAATTTAAGGAATTCTTCTTAAAAATGGCTTTGAGTCTTAACTTTATCTTCAGTTAAAATGAAGGTTAAAGAACTCATATTATACACTACAAATATTGAAAAGCAACGATCTTTTTATCGGGATACGTTGGAATTTTCATTATTGGCGGATAGTCCGGGTAAAATTTCTTTTCAAGCAGGAAGTAGTGTGTTGAGTTTCGTGGAAGCCTCCACATCAAAGCCTTATCATTTTGCCTTTAATATTCCCCCCTTTAGTGAAAATAAGGCTTTAACCTGGTTGAAGGAGCGGGTCACTTTATTACCTTTTGAGGGTGAGGAAATCATCGATTTTTCGAGTTGGAATGCGAGAGCTTTATATTTTTATGATGCCGATCGTAATATTGTTGAATTCATTGCCCGAAGAAATTTAAATGTAGATAGGATAGCAGATTTTCAAAGTACATGTGTTCTCCATATTAGTGAAGTTGGAATTGCAACCACGGAGATTGAAAGCATCTATTTTATTTTGAATAAACAAAAGGAATTACCGGTTTTCGACGGGTCTTTTGCCAAGTTTTGTGCAGCCGGAGATGAAGAGGGGTTATTTATTTTAGTGAATAAAGATGAAAAAAAATGGTTCCCCACAGGAGACGACATTGCTGTGACCGATCTTCAAGTTGTCGGGGACTATAATTTTGAATATAAAAACGGAATAATTTTAATATCAGATAAGGAATGAAATTAGTTATATCACCAGCAAAGTCACTTGATTTTGAAACGCATGTTCCAACGGCCATAAATTCAGAAGCTTGTTTTCTGGGGGAAGCGGAACGTATCAACAAATTGCTTAAGAAAAAGTCTGCCAGGAGTCTCTCGAAGCTCATGAGTATTTCTGACAGTCTGGGGCAAATGAATTATGAGCGAAATCAAGAATGGAGTTTGCCTTTTACCCCGGATAATGCCCGTCAGGCTGTTTATGCATTTAGCGGAGAGGTTTATCGTGGGATAGATGCTTATGAAATTCCGGAGGAAAAGCTGGATAAATTACAAGATACGGTGCGTATAATTTCTGGTCTTTACGGGATTTTAAAGCCATTAGACCTGATTCAACCTTACCGATTGGAAATGGGGACTAAGTTTCCGGTTGGGAAGAACAAGAATCTATATGAATTCTGGAAGCAAAAAATAACTAAAGCTCTTAACGAGGAGCTGGAGGATGATGAGGTGTTTTTGAACCTTGCAAGTAATGAGTATTTTAAGGCCATCGATAAGAAGGCTTTAAAGGTACCTGTGATCACGGCTAATTTTAAGGATTTTAAAAATGGTCAGTATAAAACGATTATGACGTATGCTAAGCAGGCCAGAGGGTATATGACTCGTTACATTATAGATCATGATGTGGACACTATTGAAGCGCTGAAGGGTTTTAATTATGAGGGTTATGGTTATAGTGAGGAGATGTCTTCGGAAAATGAATTGATGTTTATACGGTAGTTGGTTGGTATTGTTTTGTGATTGCGTTGTTTATGGATTCCGCAACAAGTGCGGAATGACATAAAGGAAAAAACAATTTTCCCCTTTAGGGGTGTAGGGGTAAGAAATTGTGTTTCGTCATTGCTATAACCATTCGTTTATAATTTTATATTCCTTGTTCATTTTGTATTCGAGAGGTTGTCTATTGTTTTTAAAGGTTCTCATGATGTGCTTGGCAGTTCTTGAAACAAAAACGAACCAAAAAATTCAAGACTGTAATAGGAAATTGCTATCGCACCAATCTTCCCTGGCGCCGGCTGGCTCCTTCGCTAAAAATGTATACTATACATTTTATTAACGCTTGGCCCTATGCTTTGTTAGCTATCGCTAACGCACTTCCACTTGAGCCACAGCTATTTCATGAAAACCTTCATTTAAATCCGATTAGAAATATAATCAAGCGATTCCGCAACAAGTGCGGAATGACAGGTGGATGGATTCTGTTATGGTGAGAAGGATAATGATCGGGGTTGCAGTCTCTAAATGTTAAATACCATCCTTCAATGGATCGTCAAACTTTAATTTGTTTCGTTCGTGATGATGGGATGTAATATTATAATCTATTGTTCATTTTTGTATTCGAGCGGTTGTCTATTTTTTTTAAAGGTTCTCATGATGTGCTTTGCAGTTCTTGAAACAAAAACGAACCAAAAAATTCAAGACTGTAATAGGAAATTGCTATCGCACCATTCGCTCTCAAAACTACATGCCTGAAACAAGTTTCGCACTTTCGTTTTTTCGCTCATTATTTACTCACCTTTTTTTAATTGTAAATTAGGTGTTCGTGATGTGCTTCGCAGTTCTTGATTACAGTCGATATAAAAGAAACCTCGAATAAATGTCATCCCATCTTCTTTACAAACATAGGATGACAATGAGAGCGAAGAAGGCCTAGTGGGTGATGGATTCCGCAATAAATGCGGAATGACAGGGGGGGGTGGAAGGACAATGGGTTTGAATGATGAGAGGAGAATGGATTCTGTGATAAGCACGGAATGACAAATTTTAGGATTTTATAATTTTAATAGTATTTTGGTATAGCATTGTTTACGCATCAACATCCATATGAGCCATTTATCCCTAAGGGGGCTACGAAACTGATCGTGGGTACATTGCCGCCTCCAAGATTTACGACCGGGCAATTCAAAGCCGGGGATGTAGATTTTTGTTATGGGAGTCGTGATGGTTATTTATGGCCTATTCTGGACAGAATTTTTGATTTGAATCTCAGTTTTGAAACTACCGATAAGGCTGTTGAAGAGCGAAAAGCGTTTTTAGTAAAACACAAAATTGGTATATGTGATATCGTAGAGAGGGCCTATAGAGCGAAAGTAGATGCTTCTGATTTGGGTATGCAGGATATCGAGTTGCGTGATTTACTGGAGATCTTAAAAGTCCATGAAGTGATTGATACGTTATTGTTCATGGGCGGTAATAGTAAGAATGGACCCGAATATTTTTTTAGAAAACATTTGAAAGGTACTGGTAAGGTGTTGCATGAGGTTTCAGGGGATGTGCCCAGAATACATAATCTTCAATTGGGAAAGAGGATAATCAAAACGGTTTCATTGATTTCTCCTTCGGGTGCAGCGAACAGGGCTGTGGGATCATTGCAAGATTATAAACGCATGAAAAAAGAAAACCCTGAAATCAATACACTTGACTTCAGGGTTGTTCAATATGCCAAGTATTTCAGAGGTTAAGCCTTCTGATTTACTTTTTCACTTTTTACCGGGTCTGGTTTTACTTTGAATTTGCTTCTTCGAGGGCGCAGTCTTCCATAAGACCCGATATGGATTTTGCCCCGTTTCGTTTTCTTATCTCCTTTACCCATTTTATAAATTTTTATTGGTTTAGCTACAATTTAATAAAATAGGTAATTGAAGTCAAATTATTAACGAATAGACTTTACAAATTCTTCGATTCCATCAATTCCTTTACTGTTCAGTGTTTTAATAAAGGCAGATCCGATGATTGCACCTTTTGCTAATTTCGTGGCAGCATTAAACGTATCTTTATTACTAATTCCAAATCCTACAATTTGAGGGTTTTTAAGTTGGAGTTGATCGACACGCTCAAAATATTGCGTCTGCACATCACCAAAGGTGTTTTTGGCACCAGTAACACTGGCAGAGCTTACCATGTAGATAAAACCGTCTGAAACCGAATCTATAAAACGAATACGTTCGTCTGAGGTTTGTGGTGTAATAAGGAAGACATTGGAGAGTCCGTATTTTTCAAATAGGGCTTTGTATTCTTCTTCATAAACATCTACGGGAAGATCGGGTATAATGAGGCCGTCAATGCCTATTTCTGCACATTTGGCGCAAAATGCTTCTACACCATACTGCATCATTGGATTGAAGTAACCCATTATGATCAGTGGAATATGTACCGTTTCTCTAATGTCCTTTAGTTGTTCGAACAGTTTTTTCGTCGTCATCCCATTTTTCAGAGCTTTGGTAGAGCTTTCCTGAATGGTTGGTCCGTCGGCAAGCGGGTCACTAAACGGTAATCCGATTTCTATCATATCGACCCCGTTGTTTTGTAATCGCTCAATAATCGGAACGGTATCTTCCAGGTCGGGATAACCTGCCGTGAAATATATAGAGAGTAACTTCTTGTCTTCTTCTAACTTTTTATGAATTCTATTCATTTTTATACGTATTGGGTATTGATCATTGATTTTTGAATCTCATGGTAAACATGAGTGTTCTTCTTTATAAACCAAAGTAATCAATGTATGTATTTAAATCTTTGTCTCCTCTTCCTGATAGTGCTACTACTACGATATCATCAGGTTTAAATTTTGTGTTCTCGAAAATGGCAAGTGCATGGCTGGTTTCGATGGCAGGGATAATACCTTCCAACTTACATAATTCCAGACCTGCCTTCATGGCCTCTGCATCGGTAATAGCTTTAAATTCGGCTCTGCCTGTTGCGTACAAATGAGAATGCATAGGTCCGACGCCCGGATAATCCAAACCTGCAGAAATTGAATAAGGCTCTGTTATTTGTCCGTCGTCTGTTTGCATTAACAAAGTTTTACACCCATGAATGATTCCTTTATGGCCTAGTACTGAGGTTGCAGCACTTTCTCCTGAATGAACTCCTTTTCCGGCTGCTTCGACTGCAATGATACCTACTTCTTCTTCGTCTAAGAAGTGATAAAAGGTGCCGGCGGCATTACTCCCTCCTCCAATACATGCTACCACATAATCGGGATTTTCGCGACCTTCTTTTTCTTTCAACTGGGTTTTAATTTCGGCTGAAATTACGCTTTGAAAGCGGGTTACCATGTCTGGATACGGATGGGGTCCGATTGCAGAACCGATAATATAATGGGTGTTTACCGGATTGTTAATCCAATCACGGATCGCTTCATTGGTAGCGTCCTTCAGGGTACGGCTTCCTGATAATGCCGGGCGTACTTCGGCTCCAAGCATTTTCATACGCGCCACATTGGGTGCTTGTCTTGCAATATCAATTTCTCCCATATAGACAATACACTCCAATCCCATTAAGGCACACACGGTAGCCGTTGCTACGCCGTGCTGACCAGCCCCGGTTTCTGCAATAATACGGGTTTTACCCAGGCGCTTTGCCATGAGGATTTGTCCGATGGTATTATTGATTTTATGTGCACCGGTATGGTTGAGGTCTTCTCTTTTTAGATAAATTTTTGTTCCATACTTTTCAGACATTCGCTTAGCGAAGTACAGGGGTGACGGGCGACCAACGTAATCTTTTAATAATTGATTGAATTCTTCTTTAAATGAAGGTTCATCCATTACTTTTAAATACTGTTGACGCAACTCTTCTACATTCGGATACAGCATTTCAGGAATAAATGCTCCTCCGAACTCTCCATAATATCCTTTTTCGTTTACGTGATAACTCATTGCTTTATGTTTTCATTCTGGTGGCTTTTTAAGAAGTCACCTAATTTATCTTTGAATTGTTTTAGTTGTTCTATGTTTTTTTGTCCGGGAGCAATTTCAAATTTGCTATTCACATCGATGGCATAGCAATATTTTGACTCCTCTCTGCTAAGAAATGACAGTACCTCGTTAATTTCATTCAGACCGATTCCTCCGCTTAGGAAGTAGGGTTTTTGTGAGGGGTATTGTTTTAAAACCGACCAATCGAAGGTATAGCCGTTGCCCCCCGGCAGTTTTCCTTTTGTGTCAAAAAGAAAGTAATCGACATAAGGTTCATAGGCCTTCAGGACATTAAAATCGAAAGTGTCTTTTATGGAAAATACCTTGATGAGGGAAGGTGCTCCTGACTTGCTTTCGGATGCGAGTTTGTTTTTTAACTCTTTACAAAATTCGGGAGTTTCGTTACCGTGAAGTTGGATTGCATTGAGTTCATATTCATTGATTTTATTTGAAATATATGCTTCTGATGCATCAACAAATACTCCGACTTTTTGAATGTTATCAGAAATATTAGGTATTGATCTATCGAAATACCTGGAAGATTTACTATAAAAAATATAGCCAAGATAGTCTGGTTGCAAAGCAGCAACGGCTGTCATGTTATCCGGATATTTCATTCCACAAACTTTCAGTTTCATTTCTCAAGAGCTTTAATAAATTCATAGGCACTTTGGCCAGGGTTTTCGGTCTTCATAAAGTTTTCCCCGATTAAAAATCCTTGATAGCCATACTCCTGTAATTCTTTGATGGGTTCGATCGCGCTGATACCGCTTTCTGAAACCTTCACAAATTCATCAGGGATTAAAGCGGATAGCTTTTTACTGGTTTCAATAGTGACATCGAAGGTTTTAAGGTTTCGGTTGTTTACACCGAGCATGTCAAGGGTAGGCATGATGGATTTATGTAATTCTTCTTCATTATGAACTTCTAAAAGAACATCTAATCCCAGGTCTTTAGCGAGCTTAGAAAGTGTTGATATTTCATTTCTATTCAGGATGGCCGCAATCAGAAGAATAACATCTGCACCATGGGCTTTGGCTTCAATAAGCTGGTATTCGTCGATAATGAATTCTTTTCTTAGCAAAGGAGTGTTTACTGATGCCCGGGCTAATAAGAGGTCGTCCAGGGATCCTCCGAAATATTTACCATCGGTAAGAATGGACATTCCGCATACGCCCGCATTACTATAGCCTTCAGCAACTTCAGCGACACTAACTTTTTGATTAATAACGGATTTAGAAGGTGAGCGTCTTTTGTGTTCGGCTATAATTCCGGTTTTACTCGTTTTGAGAAGTGTTGCCAGCGAATTACATGGTCTTTCGAATAGCACTGATGCTTCCAGTTGTGAAACAGGAATCAGGCGCTTTTTCAAATCGACTTCCTTTCTTTTATCAATGACTATTTTGTCTAATATATTCATGTGTTGTTGTTATTATTGACTTCCGACTCCTATCACTTACTTAATTCTTGCAGGGTCTTCAAAACCTTTAATCCATTTCCGGCCATCAAGCTTTCTTTTGCCGTATGAAAACCTTCAACAGGTGATAGGTCGTTTACCGTTGCAATGGCCATACCAGCATTGGCACATACCACATTGTTTTGTGCTTCGGTTCCTTTACCTTCAAGGATGTTCATGAAGATTTTAGCTGATTCTTCGATGCTGCCACCACCATAGATGTCGGATGCTGCCACGGCATTTACTTCAAAGTCTTCCGGGGTGATCATTTTCTCTGTTTGGTTTCCGATCGCTTTAGTGGCTCCTGTTAATGAAATTTCATCATATCCATCGAGGGCATGAATGATATTGTATTTTTTATCGGTGTTTTGATAGAGGTAGCTATACATTCTTGCCAGTTCTAAATTGAAAACCCCTAATAATTGATTTTTAGGGAATGAAGGATTCACCATGGGGCCCAGCATGTTAAAAAAGGTTTTCACGGCTAGTTCTCTGCGTATAGGAGCTACGTTTTTCATAGCGGGGTGAAAGAGCGGAGCGTGTAATATGGTAATCCCGGCCTGATCTACAGATCTTTTTATGAAATCCTGATCGCTTGTGAATTTAATACCCAGGTATTCCATTACGTTACTGGATCCACATTTGGAGGACACCCCATAATTACCGTGTTTAGCTACTTTAATACCTGCACCAGCAGTGATAAAAGAGGATAGGGTCGATATGTTAAAGGTGTCTTTTCCGTCGCCGCCTGTCCCTACAATATCAATGGTATTAAATTCGCTGAGGTCGACTGGAACACAAAGTTCCAATAGTGCATCACGAAATCCTTCCAGTTCTTCGATGGTAATGCTACGCATCATGTAAACGGTTAGAAAGGCTGCAATCTGACTAGTGTTGTATGCTCCTTTGGAAATGTTTACCAGTACATTTTTAGCTTCACCTTTTGAAATGGTTTCGTGGTTAATAAGTCGGTTTAGTATTTCTTTCATGTTTTCTTCATTATCATCCCATAGTTACTACGGGTATATTCTGTTTTGTTTAAGCTTATCGGGGTTCCTTTTTCAGCAATAATTAACAGGAAACCGTTGTTAAGACTTTACCCAGTTTTCCAGTATTTTTTTACCATGAGGCGTTAGAACCGACTCAGGATGGTATTGGACTCCTGAGACATCGTATTCGATATGTCTTAATGACATTACTTGTCCGTTTTCATCATAAGATGTTGGTTTCAGTACATCGGGCAGATTAGGGTCAACTACCCAGCTATGATATCGACCTGCTTCAAACTCTTTGGGAAGGTCATTAAAAAGCAGATCATCTTCGACTACGGTGACTTTGGTAGACACCCCGTGATATACTTTATCGAGGTTGATTAATTTTCCTCCAAAAACCTCTCCTATGGCTTGCATTCCCAGGCATACTCCAAAGATACTTTTTGTGGGAGCATATTTTTTTATGATTGATTTCAAAAGCCCTGCTTCATCGGGTATACCCGGTCCTGGTGATAAAACAATTTTTTCGAAGGGTTCTACTTCTTCCAGGGTAAGCTGATCATTTCGTTTTACGATTACTTCACAATCGAGGTCCTCCAGGTAGTGTACCAGGTTGTAAGTAAAACTATCGTAATTATCGATGACTAATATCTTTTTCATTTGAATGTGTATTCAGTAGTTGTGTTAAATGCTTTCTGCCATATCGAGTGCTTTGTTCAGGGCACCAAGTTTGTTATAGACTTCTTGTAATTCGCTTTCAGGGTTGGATGCTGAAACGAGTCCGGCGCCTGCCTGATAGTGTAATTCGTGATTTTTACTTAGAAATGTTCTGATCATGATGGCATGATTAAAGTTGCCGTGAAAATCCATAAAGCCAATAGCTCCTCCATAGAAGTTTCTGTTGATGGTTTCATACTTATCTATGAGTTGCAGTGCCATATGTTTTGGTGCTCCACTTAAGGTTCCTGCCGGAAATGTATCGGCTACGACTTGCATAGTCGGGGTATCTGGTTTTTTCTTTGCAGTAACCTTGGAAACCAGGTGAATGACATGCGAAAAGAATTGAACTTCTCGGTATGTTTCAACTTTTACGTTATTTCCGTGTCGGCTCAGGTCGTTTCTGGCAAGGTCAACAAGCATGACATGTTCGCTGTTCTCCTTTTCGTCCTTAGCCAGCTTTTTGGCTAATTCAGAATCTTTTTCATCATTCCCGGTACGTTTGAAGGTACCTGCTATCGGATGAATTTCGGCTTTATTACCTTTTATGACCAGTTGTGCTTCCGGAGAGCTTCCGAAGATTTTAAAGTTTCCGTAATCGAAGTAAAACAGGTAAGGGGAAGGGTTAATACTTCTCAAGGCTCGGTAAACGTTAAATTCATCTCCTTTAAATTTTTGTGAGAAACGCTTACTTAGCACCAGTTGAAATACATCGCCACGGGCACAATGTCTTTTGGCTAGTTCTACATGTTCTTTGTATTCATTATCGGTAAGGTTTGAAACCGGGTCACCTTCTTTATTGAAGTTATAGGTTGCAAAGTTCTTCGAACTTAACAGTTGTTCTATTTGCGGGATGTTATTTTCTGAATTGTAACAATGAGCAAATATATAGGCCTCATTTTTAAAATGGTTGATAGCTATGATGTTTTGATAAATAGCATAATAGATATCTGGGATATTGAGGTGGTCTTCTTTTTGCGTAATATCGACTTGTTCGAAGTAACGAACGGCATCGTGAGCTATATATCCGAACAGTCCGTTATTTATAAATTTGAATCCGTTTTTTTCTGCTTTGAATTGTTGCGCAAACTCTTCTATGGCCTGCGGGACATTTATTTGCTTGTCGATTGCTATTTCTTCGCTTGTGCCGTCCGGGTATTGTTTGGTAATGATTTCATTGGCCACATTAATCGAGGCAATCGGATTGAAGCATATATATGAAAAACTATTATCGTTAGCATGATAGTCGCTACTTTCGAGCAAGATACTATTTGGGTATCGATCTCTTATTTTAAGGTAGACACTCACCGGGGTAATGGTATCGGCAAGTATTTGTTTGTAATGCGTTGTTAAGTTATATGTTTTCATATGGTTTAATGAATTTCAAATGTTTTTAAAATCAAAAAAGGCTTGTCGTGTTTGACAAGCCTTTTTGTATATTAAGTTTTAATTTATACTATAGCGGTGCCTCTCACGACGTCTGACGTAAGTTGATCCACCACCAAGTATTGTTTAAAATATTGTTCATTCTCGTTTTGAATATGGGGTCAAATATAGAAATGAAATTTTAATTTTCAAACGGGTTTTAAAAAAATAACAAAAGAAGTATGAAGCTGTTACAAAAAGAGAAAGCTCCACTATACGAATAAAGTGAAGCTTTCAAACCAACCACCTTTGATTGTCTAGAACTCTAAATCAACAACCAAGTCAAATTCGTCATATATGGTTTTATCTCCCAGGTTGTCAAAAAAGCTACCTGAACCATACTTAACATTGTATTTACTTCTGTCTATTTTAAGGGTAGCAGTTGCTTTGCTGCCATAAACAGATACATCGAAGGTTACGGGGTTTGTAATTCCTTTTATCGTCAGGTCTCCGGTAACTTCGTATGAGTTTTTACCAGTAGCCTTTACATTTTTGAATACTAAAGTAGAGGTCGGGTGATTTTCAACACCGAAGAAATCATCCGATTTTAAGTGTCCGTCTAATTTTGTTTTCCATTCTCCTTCAAGGTCGGTAGACCCAATGGTAGTCATATTAACTACAAATTCTCCTCCGGTAAGTTTGTCACCGTCGAATTCTAAGTGACCATCCTTTAGTGCTACGGTTCCCTCATGAGAACCGGTAACCTTATATCCTTTCCAGGTTACGGTACTTTTTTCTGCATTTACACTTTTTTTCTCAGTTTCGATTGAATTAGCAGAAGCAGTTCCAACTACTAAAGCTAAGGTAATGGCTAATAAATTTTTCATTTTGTTCGTGTTTTAAATTGTTGTAAATAATTCTGTTTTTGGTTTTCTTACTTTTATATATTCCTGGGTATTGTCTTCTTCACTTCTGTAACCTACAGGTGCAATTACGGCTGCGTTTAACCCTTTTTCATTCAGTCCGAGAATTTCATTGAACTTATCTGCTTCAAAGCCTTCCATAGGACATGAGTCTATTTTGAGTTCGGCGGCGGCAGCTAATAGGTTACCTAAAGCGATGTAGGTTTGTTTAGAAGTCCAAACTGCCTTCGCGTCTTCAGGAAGACTGTTTACCACCCCATTTATCATTTCGCTAAAACCGTTAAGGCTATCTACCGGAATGTTTCTGGTAGCACTGATATTATTCATATAGGCTTCAGTGTCTTTTGGACTTAAGTTAACCTTATTGGCGAATACAACCAAATGCGATGCGTCAGTTA
Organism: Zhouia amylolytica; assembly: GCF_900116365.1. GTDB lineage: Bacteria > Bacteroidota > Bacteroidia > Flavobacteriales > Flavobacteriaceae > Zhouia > Zhouia amylolytica. Next base: position 44,035 of record NZ_FPAG01000006.1, read on the forward strand.
TTTGGGTTTGGTTCCAAGCTGCCGGCTTTAACTTTTCACGGATTTCCTGATCTTCAATGATTAGCACCTGGTATGGTTGTAATCCGTATGATGAAGCGGATAACTGAATAGCTTCCTTTAGTGTTTCTAAATCCTGGGGACTAATTTTCTTTGACGGATCAAATTTTTTAGTCGCATATCTCCATTTAAGATTTTCAATGATATTACTCATGATAATTGTGTTTACTATAATTGTATATACAAATGTTTATTTAAATTTTTTTATACTCTAAGTTTGTCCAGCAGGTTATTGAGGGTGTTAAGTTCTTCTTTACTTAATTCGACAATTATCTGCTGTTCGGCTTCGCATACTGCTTTATCCATTTCAATTAAAGCGTTCAGTCCATCGTTAGTGATAAAGATCTCTACTTTTCTTCTGTTTTGTTCGCAGGTATGACGTTTTACAAAATTTTTATCAATTAGTTTATCGACCAAACGAGTCGTGTTGCTCATTTTGTGAATCATTCTTTCCTGGATGGTCGAGAGGTTCGCCGGTTTTCCTTTTTGACCTCTGAGTATTCTCAGCACATTGAATTGAGGAGTGGAAACGTCAAATGGTTTAAGTGCATCTGTTATTTTATCACTTATAATATTTGCTGTATAAACCAAATTGACTACCGCTTTTGTGTGGTCAGACATTGTTTCTGTTTTTATGATTTCCTCTATCTTCAATTGTATTGACAAAATTTGTTGGTACAAATGTAATGTAAATATTTGTATATACAAGTGTTGTGGTGATAAATTTTTGTTAAAGAGGTAATGTGTTGATATTCTATGTCTTTATTTTGTAGGTGAGATATAATCAAATTGTGTGCTATTGGCATAAATTAAATTATAGTATTGATGAAAAATGGAGTTGTTTTTTTATTTTTTGTATTTTTAATAGTAAACAAGGGTTTAGGACAATATCAAAACAAGGATGTTGCCATTGCTGATTTGGCGGCTGATGCAAATAGTTTGTCGGTTAAGACTTATAATTTTGATGAATTAGAGCCTTACTTACATATTAAAGATGACAAAATTTACGTTATAAACTTTTGGGCCACCTGGTGTAAGCCATGTGTAGAGGAGTTGCCTGGTTTTGAAAAGATCTTAAAGGAATATAAGGATAAAGATGTGGAGGTAGTGTTGGTGAGTTTAGATTTTCCAACGATGTTGCGAACCAACCTTATTCCTTTTGTCAAAGAACACGATTTACAATCGAAAGTTGTATTGCTGGATGATCCGAAGCAAAACGTATGGATTCCCAAAGTAAATGCTGAATGGAGTGGCGCCATTCCGGCTACGATTATTTATACGAAGGATAAAAGATTGTTTTTTGAGGATACTATGACTTATGAAGCATTGAAAGCGAATATCGACCAGCTTATAAACGAATAACCACTTTTTAGATTATGAAGACTTCAATAAAAACCATTTCACTCATTTTATTAGTATTTATAACGAGTGCATTTACGATAAATGATTCGGGGTATGGAATTGGGGATTATGCTACTGATTTCGAATTAAAAAATATCGATGGGAAAAAGGTTTCTTTAAAAGATTATAAAGAAGCCAAGGGTTTCCTGGTAATTTTCACCTGTAATAGTTGTCCGTATGCTGTTGCTTATGAAGATCGCATTATTGCTTTGGACAAGAAATATAAATCGCTCGGGGTACCTGTTATAGCGATTAACCCGAATAATCCGGAACTACAACCAAGAGATGGTTTTGATCAAATGAAAAAGAGAGCGGCGGATAAGGGGTTTACTTTTCCTTATTTGTTGGATGAAGAGCAGGATATTTTTCCGCAGTATGGTGCTACCAGAACTCCTCACGTATTTTTATTAGAGAATACTTCTAAAGGATATTTAGTTAGGTATATTGGGGCTATTGATGATAATTATCAAGATGCTTCCCAGGTGGAGACGAAATACGTCGAGGATGCTGTCGAGGCTATGTTGGCAGGTGAGGAAATAAAGATAACAACCACCAAGGCTATTGGCTGTGCGATAAAGGTTTAATAAATAGATAAATGAATTTAATAGATCCGGGATGTAACATCTCGGTTTTTTTATAGATAAATATTACATTTGAAAAAAAATAAAAAATGGCAGATTTAACACAACAAGAGTGGGTAGAACAATTAGAGAAAGATGATAACGCTGTTATCCTTGATGTAAGAACTGATGAAGAGGTAGAGGATGGGTATATTCCTAATTCTGTACATATTGATATTTATATGGGTCAAGGGTTTATTGATGAGGTTGAGAAGCTTGATAAGTCTAAGAATTACTATGTGTATTGTCGTTCGGGAAATAGAAGCGGTCAGGCTTGTACCTTGATGGGACAGTTAGGATTTGAAAGTACTTACAACTTGCTTGGCGGATTTAATGAATGGGAAGGAGAAGTAGTGGAATAAGTTAAAATATAAAAATTTTCTTACAAAAAATCTCGTTTTTTAAACGGGATTTTTTATTTTCAATGCATGAATGAGCAGTTCTTGCATTATATATGGAAGTTAAGGAAGTTTGATTTGAATGGAGTGTACCATGCTACAAATGGCCGAATCAGGGTTATATCGGTAGGTGTTCACAATCATGATGCAGGTCCTGATTTTTTTAATGCAAAGATTGAAATAGATGGTCAGCTATGGGCAGGGAATGTGGAGATACATGTAAATGCATCTGATTGGTATGTACATGGTCATGAAAAAGATCACAACTATCAAAATGTGATATTGCATGTGGTCTGGGAAGATGACGTGGTGGTTTATTCCTATGATGGACGAATTATTCCTGTGCTTGTAATGAAGCCTTTGATTGGTTTTGTTACTCTTAGTAATTACGAGAAACTTATAAAGACTCAAAAGCAATTTATTAATTGCGAGACTCGTATTCATGAGATTGATCACTTTTTATGGGGGCGTTGGCTTGAACGTCTTTTTTTTACGCGGTTACAATCGAAATCTGCATTCATTGAAGGTTGTCTGCAGCAGAATGGCAATGATTGGGAGGCAACTTTGTTTCGTGTTTTAATGCGTAACTTTGGATTTGCTATAAATGCCGATTCATTTGAAAGTGTCGCTACGGCAGTTAATCACAGGGTTATCCGAAAAATGCAAAATGATTATACGGCATTTGAGTCATTCTTATTTGGAATGACAGGATTATTGGAAGGGGAATATAGCGATTCTTATTTTAGAGATTTAAAGAAGTTGTTTCGCTTTCAGCAGCGTAAATATGGTTTAAGTTCAGGCGCTGTTATCGCCCCTAAATTTCACAGGCTTCGTCCGCTGAACTTTCCAACGATTCGATTGTCTCAAATTGCTCATTTATATAGTAAGGAGGTGCATCTGTTTTCAAAGATTATGGACTCAAACACGAAAGAGGCCTTTTATGAATTATTTGATGTCGTTGCCGGGCCTTATTGGGATACACATTATACTTTTGACAAACCTTCACCTAAGAAATCCAAAAAAAGGACTTCCAAGGCATTTATAGATCTTATTATTATCAACACGGTCATTCCTTTGAAATTTAAATATGCCCAATATGCAGGTGCGTCTTTTGATGAGGACCTTATCGGATTGATGGAGGCACTTCTTCCTGAAAAGAATTCTATAATAGTCAAGTTTACCCAATTAGGAGTTAAGGTACCCAATGCATTCAGGAGTCAATCGCTTTTACAGTTGTATACTGAGTACTGCAGGAAGAATAAATGTCTTCAATGTGAGGTAGGAAATAAATTAATTAACGAATAGTTATTATATTTACCACGATGAACAACATAAGCAACATACGTTATTTTTTTGAAAAACACGGATTTGAAGTTTCCTCTCGTCTGGCTGAAAAGATGGGAGTTAAGGCTAAGAATGTAAGATTGTTTTTTATATATGCCTCCTTTGCAACGCTGGGGGTTTGGTTTATTGTGTATTTAAATCTCGCGTTTTGGTTGCGTTTAAAAGATTTAGTTTATACCAAGCGTACGTCTGTTTTTGATTTATAGGATTTATGTTTAAACTCTTCAGGTCGAAATTCTATATCGCTATTGCACTACTGGTGTTTGTTTTTCTATTTGGGATTTTTGGATACCGTTATTTTGGGGAATACAACTGGATCGATGCGGTTTATATGACGGTTATCACCGTTACAACTGTTGGATTTAGTGAGGTTAGGCCTTTGGATGGGGAAGCAAAAATTTTTACTATAATTTTAATTATATCCAGTGTATTCATTTTTGCTTTTGCCATATCAATTATTACAGAATTTCTATTGGTTAGGAGTACGGTTCAGCAAATAAAACTTAGAAAGATGAAACGAAAAATCAATCAACTCAAAGACCATGTTATCATATGTGGTTATGGTAGAAATGGAAAACAAGCGGCTCTTAAGTTATTGCGATATAAGAAACCATTTGTTGTGATAGAGAGTAATGAGGAAGTTATAGAAAAGGAGCAGGATGATCAGGTTTTGTTTATTCTGGGGAATGCTAATGAAGATGAGGTGTTGCTTGAAGCCGGAATAGAAAAAGCCCAGGTATTGATAACTGCCTTGCCGAATGATGCCGACAACCTTTTTGTGGTGTTATCGGCTCGTCAGCTTAATAAGGGGTTAAACATCATCAGCCGGGCTTCTGAAGAGTCGTCTCAACGGAAGTTAACCCTTGCCGGAGCTGACAGGACCATAATGCCGGATAAGATAGGGGGAGATCATATGGCTTCTTTGGTCGTGTTACCCGATCTGGTTGAATTTGTTCGACAACTAGCTATTGAGGGGAAGGATACTATTACTTTAGAAGAAGTTTCTATGGATGATCTGCCTGAAAAATACAAGTATAAATCACTTATAGATTTGAATTTGCGAAGTGTAACCGGGTGTACGGTGATTGGGTATAAGGAAGCTTCAGGAGACTTTATTATTAATCCTGAGGGCGATACAAAATTGCTTCCTAATTGCAAATTGGTGGTATTGGGCAGACCGGAGCAAATAAAGAAGCTCAATGAAATGTTTAATATAAAAGAAAGCTTTGTGTAGTACACTGTTGTTCCTTATCGACATAACCAGGTAGCTTGTTTTTATCTTGTTGAAAGTAACTTATAAATAGCTTTCTATTCGAAGGTAGAATCAGTGAGGTTGCAGGCGTTTTAAGGTTTTCAATCAGTGAATTCTCGAGTTGTTTGAATTGATTTTCAATGTAAAGGGGCTTTAGTTATAACACTTAAAATTTGTCTTGGATGATATTTTTTAAGATATTGGCGTCCTGTTTAACAAATCCTAACCTAAAATTAACGAAAAATTACATTATGAAGAAACCTTTTCTCTTGCTAATAATGTTAACTGTGACCGCTTTTTCTTTTGCGCAAGAACTAACGGTAACGGAGACAATAGATAACCCTTCCAAAATTATAAATGACGGACAAATATCTATTAAAGTAGAAGGAGGGCAAGAGCCTTATACCTACAAGTGGAGTAATCAATCGACCTCATTAAAGTCTAATATTGCTTCCGGATTAACGGAGGGAGTGCCCTATTCAGTTACGGTAACAGATGCTAATGGGCTTTCGGTAACCAAGGAGTATGAAGTGCCTACCAGAGCGATAACTGAGGTTTTTAATAGTACGATGACACCGGCAGTAGCAGCGCTTGGTTCTGTCTTGTTTTGGGATCCATTTGCGGCCATTGGAATTTATGATCCGGTGAAATATGCTGATGCTAAAATGGTAGGTATACCAAGCTGGAATGCGCGAACCACGAATAAATATACTTTAAAGAAGTGGTTGATCAATGAAGGGGTTCATGTAAATAAAGGTGATGAAATTGCCATTGTTTCCAAACGTACCGGAGAAGATGAAACAGTAACGGCTAGTGTAAGTGGAAAGTTGAATCACCTGGTTAAGGAAGGTCAAATTATTTACAATGCAGACAACCCAGAGCATGTTATTGAAACTAACGCGGATGTTTTTGCAAAAATAGAATATGATGAAAAGGTGCCATTGTTGCATCCTAATGGTGATAAGCAAACCAGCAGTATTCCATTTATCGTAGTATGGTTAGTTTTAGGAGCTACCTTCTTTACACTCAGAATGGGATTCATCAACATAAGAGGTTTCAGGCATTCACTTGACTTAGCAAAAGGTAAATTTGATGATCCTAATGCACCTGGGCAGATTACCCATTTCCAGGCATTGGCTACGGCAGTTTCAGCTACCGTTGGATTAGGAAATATAGCCGGGGTTGCGGTGGCGATATCCTTAGGGGGAGCCGGAGCTACTTTCTGGATGATTCTTGCAGGATTGCTAGGGATGTCATCTAAGTTTGTAGAGTGTACCTTAGGTGTAAAATACAGAGATATACTTCCTGATGGAAGAGTATTTGGAGGACCGATGAACTATCTTCGTTATGGTCTTGAAAAGAAAAACCTTAAAGGGTTTGGAAAAGTGCTAGCCGGAATTTTTGCTGTGTTATGTGTTGGGGCTTCTTTTGGGGGCGGAAATATGTTTCAGGCAAACCAATCATTTGCAATTCTTTCCAGTCAATTACCAGCTTTAGAGGGTAACGGATTCTATTTTGGATTAATCGTGATGATTCTTGTAGGTGTTGTAATTATTGGTGGAATCAAGAGTATTGCAAATGTAACAGGTAAAATTGTTCCGTTTATGGCAGCTGTTTATGTTTTGGGTGCCTTAGCGGTTATAATATTCAATATTAAAAACGTAGGTCCTGCAATTTCGGCCATTATAGATGGAGCTTTCAGTCCTAGTGCACTTAAAGGTGGATTTATAGGTGTATTGATCGTAGGTTTTCAACGTGCGGCATTCTCGAACGAAGCTGGAGTTGGATCGGCGGCAATTGCGCATAGTACTGCTAAAACGAACCATCCACCATCTGAAGGGTTTGTGGCTTTATTAGAGCCTTTTATAGATACCGTAGTAGTTTGTACCTTAACTGCTTTAGTGCTTATTTTTACAGGGATGCATGAGGTTACCGGGGTAGCCGGGGCCGAATTGACATCAACTGCATTTGGTAGTGTAATATCGTGGTTCCCTTACGTGTTGGCTATTGCAGTGTTCTTATTTGCTTTCTCTACTATGATTTCATGGTCGTATTACGGGATGAGAGCCTGGACTTATTTATTTGGAAAGAGTAAACGTACGGAATTGGCATACAAACTTTTATTTTTAGTGTTTGTAGTGGTCGGTGCATCAGTGAGTTTAGGGGCTGTTCTTGACTTTTCAGATATGATGATTCTTGCCATGTCGTTTCCGAACATTATCGGTCTTTATATAATGAGTGGTGAGGTACGTAAAGACTTAAATGAGTATTGGGCTAAATTGAAGAGCAATAAGCTTTTTAGAAAACAACAACAAAAAGAAACTCCGGACACACAGCAGGCTGCGAGTTAAATAAAAGTATATATGAAAACGGCATCCCATTTCAGGTTGAATAAAAACCAACGAAATGGGATGTTTTTTTTGATTCTTATTATTCTTACCCTTCAGGGAATTTATTATTTCTTTTCCGCAGGTTATATGAAGGGGACTTCTTCGAACATTCCTTCGGAGTCATGGTCCTTATATCATGATTCTTTGCCTATTGCATCTCCATTAAATTCAGGTATTCTTTATAAATACGATCCGAATTATCTCGATGACTATAGCGGTTATGTTTTGGGATTAGATCCGGAGGTCCTGGATAGATTGTATGCTTACAGAGCTACGAATGCTTTTGTGAACTCGATTGAGGCATTTCAGGAAGTTACCAAAGTTTCGGACTCCGCAGTTTTGGCTATACGTTCTCAATTGAAGTTTCGACAATGGAATGACACGTATAGATTTAGAGAGCGTCAGGATATTGAAAGGCCTTTGAGGTTAACAGTTCAAAAGCAGGATTTGAATGCTGCGACTCCTGCTGATTTGACCCGGGTTCATGGAGTGGGTGCTGTTTTTTCTAAACGTATCGTGAAATACAGAGCTCTTTTAGGAGGTTTTGTTGAGGAGGCGCAGTTGTATGAGGTTTATGGGTTGGATAGTTTGGTTGTTCAGAGAATCATTAAGGCCTTTGAAATTGATGACCTTTCCGGCGTGAGGAAAATCAATATAAATGAGGCGAGTGTTAAGCAATTGGCTTCCAATGTGTATATTGACTATGATTGCGCTCGGGCAATTGTTGCCTACCGGACTAAAAGGGGAAAAATCAGGGATTTAAAGGAATTAACAAAAATTCAAGGTTTTCCTTCAGAAAAAATAAATCTAATTCAAGTATATTTGGAGATTGAATAAAAGGTATTGACGCAATGAATACAGAATTGGCAAAAACAATGAATTTTGATTATTCCGAAACGCAAGAAATGGTGGCTAATTCGGCCAGAGATTTTGCTAAACAATATATAGCACCTTATGTATTAGAGTGGGATGAGTCTCAGGTTTTTCCTGTTGATGTTTTTAAGAAGGCAGGAGAGATGGGTTTTATGGGAGTTTTGGTTCCAGAGCAGTATGGTGGTTCAGGGCTTTCATATCACGAGTATGTTGCTATAATAGAGGAGATATCTAAGGTGGATCCTGCAATCGGTCTTTCGGTGGCAGCACATAATTCTTTATGTACCAATCATATTTTGGAGTTTGGTAATGAAGAGCAGAAAGCCAAGTGGTTGCCTAAACTTGCAACTGCGGAATGGATAGGAGCCTGGGGGCTTACGGAGCACAATACAGGATCTGATGCAGGTGGTATGAATACTACTGCGGTTAAGGATGGTGATGCCTGGGTGTTGAATGGAGCAAAAAACTTTATTACTCACGGTATTTCCGGTGACATAGCTGTCGTTGTTGTACGCACCGGAGAGAAAGGTGATTCTCATGGAATGACGGCTTTTGTAATAGAAAAGGGAACGCCTGGTTTTTCAAGTGGAAAGAAGGAGAATAAACTGGGAATGCGTGCCAGTGAAACTGCCGAATTGATTTTTCAAGATTGTAGAATTCCTGATGCCAATAGATTAGGAGCTGTGGGTGATGGATTTATACAGGCCATGAAAGTTTTGGATGGTGGTCGTATTTCTATAGGGGCGCTGTCTCTTGGGATAGCTAAAGGAGCTTATGAGGCCTCGCTTAAGTATTCGAAGGAACGTGTGCAATTTGGTAAGCCTATCTCGGAATTTCAGGGGATTTCTTTTAAGTTGGCTGATATGGCTACTGAAATAGAAGCTTCTGAACTATTATTGCACAAAGCTGCTTTTGAAAAAAATGCTGGTCGCAAGATGACTAAGATTGGGGCGATGGCTAAAATGTATGCTTCTGAGGTTTGTGTGAAGGTTTCTAACGAGGCGGTTCAGATTCATGGTGGGTACGGTTATACGAAAGATTTTCCTGTTGAAAAATTCTATAGGGATTCTAAGCTATGTACCATTGGTGAGGGAACCACGGAAATACAGAAATTAGTAATTTCTCGTAACCTGCTGAAATAGGGTAGTTTATTTTTTTATTTTTTTAGTTGCGCGATTTTGATTAATTAGTATATTTGCCGCGCTAAAAGAAAGGAGGTGTGTAGAGCATGCTAGTAATACCAATAAAAGAAGGAGAAAATATAGACAGAGCGCTAAAGCGTTATAAGCGAAAGTTCGATAGAACAGGTACTATGCGTCAGCTAAGAGGCAGACAGCAGTTTACAAAACCTTCTGTTGAAAGAAGAGCTGAAATACAAAAAGCACAATACATTCAGGGATTAAGAGATCAGGAAGAGATCTAGTCTTATTGATGTAAATGTTTAAGCCGTTATTGGGCAAAGTTTTTTAACTTTGTTTAATAACGGTTTTTTTATGCCTTTTAAAAAATTTCACGATTATCTTGCTTTAGAAAAGAACTATTCAGTTCATACTATTACTGCCTATCTGAATGATCTTGAGGAATTCTCTTCGTATTGTAGTGAAGCATTTGGAGAAGGTGTTATCGATATGGTGAATTATTCACAGATTCGTTCCTGGATTATTGAATTGGTGGAACGAGGTGTTGCAAACAGGTCGGTTAACCGAAAGATATCGTCTTTAAAAGCTTACTATAAATTTTTAATTAAAGTAGGGGTTATAGAGGTCCATCCGTTAGCCAAGCACAGGGCTCTTAAAACATCAAAAAAAGTAGAGGTTCCTTTTTCTGAACAGGAGATGATGAAGGTTTTTGAATCTTTATCGCCGGAGGATACGTTTGAGGCTACGAGGGATCGATTAATGATTGAATTGTTTTACGGTACGGGAATACGGCGGGCGGAGTTGATTAATTTAAAGGAAGGTGATTTAGATCTCTCGGGGAAAACTATTAAGGTATTGGGTAAAAGAAATAAGGAGCGCTATGTTCCTTTATTGCCATTTGTGGAAGATTCTCTTCAGCGTTATTTGAGGCATAAGAGGGTTGTGGAGCATTCGGATTCAGGAGGCTTTTTATTTTTGTTAAAATCGGGTTATAAAGTTTATGAAACGTTTGTTTATAGAGTAATAAATAATTATTTTAGTAAAGCATCTACGAAAGTAAAAAAGAGTCCACATATTCTCAGACATACATTTGCTACTCATTTACTAAATAAAGGTGCGGATTTAAATGCGGTGAAAGAATTACTGGGGCATTCCAGTCTGGCATCGACTCAGGTGTATACGCACAATAGTATAGAGGAGTTGAAGAGGGCATATGGGAAAGCACACCCCAGAAACAATTAAATTTAATTCTTCCCGTTTTATTTGTTTAACCTTAAAAAATCAAACGAAATGAAAGTAAACACTCAATCTGTTAATTTTGCAGCAGACCAAAAGTTGGTGGATTTCATTCAGAAAAGAATGGATAAGCTAGAGGTTTTTTATGATCGGGTAGTCCATTCGGATGTATACCTTAAAGTGCAGAAGACGAGTCAAAAGGAAAATAAAATTGTAGAGGTTAAAGTTCATGTCCCGGGAGATGAGTTTATGGTTAAAAAGCAGTGTAAGACTTTTGAGGAGGCGGTAGATAGTGCTGTCAGTTCTTTAGAGCGGGTGTTGGTAAAACGTAAAGAAAAGTTAAGAGCTCACATCTAGAATAAAAATTTTAGATATTTTGTTTTGAAAAAAAAATAAAATATATACATTTGCAGTCCGTTAGAAATAGCGGACTTTTTTATTGTGTTTGCCGATGTAGCTCAGCTGGCTAGAGCAGCTGATTTGTAATCAGCAGGTCGTGGGTTCGAGTCCCTCCATCGGCTCAATAGAAAATAAAGAGAAAGTTCATTAAAATAATGGTTTGGGGAGATACTCAAGCGGCCAACGAGGACAGACTGTAAATCTGTTGGTTTTTACCTTCGCAGGTTCGAATCCTGCTCTCCCCACTAAATAATGTTAACGACTCTATTGTTGAGTTGTTTGTTTAATAAGCGGGAGTAGCTCAGTTGGTAGAGCGTCAGCCTTCCAAGCTGAATGTCGCGAGTTCGAATCTCGTCTCCCGCTCTTTTAAATTTTCAAGCCGACGTAGCTCAGGGGTAGAGTGCTTCCTTGGTAAGGAAGAGGTCACGGGTTCAAATCCCGTCGTTGGCTCATGTGTTGTTTATTATTGAACACTAATATATAACTAAGATTAAAATTATTAAATCATGGCAAAGGAAACTTTTGATCGTTCCAAACCGCACTTAAATATTGGTACTATTGGACACGTAGATCACGGTAAGACTACCCTAACTGCTGCAATTACTAAGGTATTGGCAGATGCTGGTTTTTCAGATGCTCGTTCATTCGATTCTATCGATAACGCACCGGAAGAAAAAGAAAGAGGTATTACAATTAATACTTCACACGTAGAATATCAAACAGCGAATCGTCACTATGCACACGTTGACTGTCCAGGTCACGCCGATTACGTTAAGAACATGGTAACTGGTGCTGCGCAAATGGACGGTGCTATCTTGGTAGTGGCTGCTACAGATGGTCCAATGCCACAAACTCGTGAGCACATCCTATTAGGTCGTCAGGTAGGTGTTCCAAGAATCGTTGTATTCTTGAACAAAGTTGATATGGTTGATGATGAGGAGCTTTTAGAGCTTGTTGAGATGGAAGTAAGAGAATTGCTTTCTTTCTACGAGTATGATGGTGACAATGGTCCTGTAGTTGCAGGTTCTGCTTTAGGTGCACTTAACGGTGAGCAAAAGTGGGTTGATACAGTATTGGAGCTTATGGAAGCTGTTGATAACTGGATTGAACTTCCTCAGCGTGACGTTGATAAGGATTTCTTAATGCCTATTGAAGATGTATTTACAATTACTGGTCGTGGTACTGTTGCAACTGGACGTATCGAAACTGGTATTGCTCACACTGGTGATGCAGTAGATATTATCGGTATGGGAGCTGAGAAGCTTACATCGACTATTACAGGTGTTGAGATGTTCCGTAAGATTCTTGATGAAGGACAAGCTGGTGATAACGTAGGTATCTTATTAAGAGGTATTGAGAAGACCGATATCAAAAGAGGTATGGTTATCTGTAAGCCAGGTTCTGTAACTCCTCACTCTAAATTCAAAGCTGAGGTTTACGTTCTTAAGAAAGAAGAAGGTGGTCGTCACACTCCGTTCCACAACAACTATCGTCCGCAGTTCTATTTAAGAACAACTGACGTTACTGGTACAATTTCACTTCCTGACGGAGTTGAGATGGTTATGCCAGGTGATAACTTGACTATTACGGTTGAACTATTAAGCCCGGTGGCTTGTAACGTAGGTTTACGTTTCGCTATCCGTGAAGGTGGTAGAACTGTAGGTGCTGGTCAGGTAACTGAAATTTTAGACTAATTTCACAATATATATAGTTTTAAGGTGTCTGCATGCGGATGCCTTAAAACTTGAATACGGGTGTAGTTCAATGGCAGAATAGCGGTCTCCAAAACCGTTGATGGGAGTTCGAATCTCTCCACCCGTGCTAGAAAGACTTAAGCTATGACAGTAATAAACTACATAAAGGAATCTTTTGATGAGTTGAAAAACAATGTGACCTGGCCAACCTGGGCTGATGCTCAGAAATTAATGGTAACGGTTGCTGTTTTTTCTATTTTGTTTTCTTTAGCGACTTGGGGTGTTGATACGGTATTTACCAAGTTGATTGGTCTGTATTTTGATTTAATTGGTTAAACCAGAAAGAAGATGGCAGAGGGCTTGAAGAAACAATGGTATGTAGTTAGGGCTGTTAGTGGTCAGGAGAACAAGGTGAAATCTTATATTGAAAATGAGGTTTCTCGTCTTGGTTTTGAGGATTACGTAGAAGAGGTATTGGTTCCTACCGAGAAGGTGGTTCAGATCCGAAATGGCAAAAAAACAAATAAAGAACGCGTTTACTTTCCGGGGTATGTAATGGTGAAAGCCAATCTGGGTGGTGAGGTGGTTCACGTTATTAAATCTATTACAGGAGTGATCGGTTTTCTTGGTGAGGTAAAGGGAGGAGATCCTGTGCCTTTGAGAAAATCTGAGGTGAACAGAATGTTAGGAAAGGTTGATGAGCTTTCTGTAAAAACTGATAATGTAGCAATACCGTATACTGTTGGGGAGACTGTTAAAGTTATTGATGGTCCTTTCAATGGGTTTAATGGTACTGTAGAAAAGGTAAATGAAGAGAAGCGTAAACTTGAGGTAATGGTTAAGATTTTTGGAAGAAAGACACCATTGGAATTGAGTTATATGCAAGTGGAGAAAATTTAATTTGTTACGCATATATAGATTCGCCTAGCTTCCATAATTAGGCGAACGTAATTGTTTTAAATTGAACTATAACAATGGCAAAAGAAGTAAGTAAAGTAGTTAAGCTACAAGTTAGGGGAGGTGCAGCGAACCCATCGCCGCCGGTTGGACCCGCTTTAGGTGCTGCCGGAGTTAACATCATGGAGTTCTGTAAGCAGTTTAATGCTCGTACGCAGGACAAACAGGGTAAAGTTTTACCTGTTGTTATCACGGTTTATAGTGACAAGTCATTTGACTTTGTCGTAAAGACACCGCCAGCGGCAGTTCAGCTTTTGGAAGCGGCTAAGATTAAAAGTGGTTCAGGAGAGCCTAACCGTAAAAAGGTAGCAAAGATCACTTGGGATCAGGTGAAGACTATTGCAGAGGACAAAATGCAAGATTTAAATGCGTTTACTGTAGAGTCTGCTATGAGCATGGTTGCAGGTACTGCAAGATCTATGGGTATAACGGTAACAGGTGATAAGCCTTTTTAATCTTAAAAGAATCTAGAAATGGCAAAATTGACAAAAAAGCAAAAAGAAGCTTTAGCAAAAGTAGACAGAAGTAAATTATACTCTGTGGAAGAGGCTTCAGCTTTAGTTAAGGAAATCACTAATGTTAAGTTCGACGCATCTGTAGATTTAGCTGTTCGTTTAGGTGTAGATCCACGTAAAGCTAACCAAATGGTTAGGGGTGTTGTAACACTTCCACACGGAACAGGTAAAGATGTTAAGGTACTTGCGTTAGTAACTCCGGACAAAGAGGAGGAAGCTAAAGCAGCGGGAGCAGATTATGTAGGTTTAGATGAGTATCTACAAAAGATAAAAGACGGTTGGACAGATGTTGATGTAATTATCACTATGCCAAGCGTAATGGGTAAATTAGGTCCACTAGGTCGTATTTTAGGTCCTCGTGGTTTAATGCCTAACCCAAAAACAGGAACCGTTACTATGGATGTAGCTAAAGCGGTTAAAGAAGTTAAGGCTGGTAAGATCGATTTTAAAGTTGATAAGACTGGTATCGTTCATGCAGCTATTGGAAAAGCTTCTTTTTCACCAGAGCAAATTGCAGGTAACGCGAACGAATTAATTTCAACATTAATCAAATTGAAGCCAACTGCAGCTAAGGGAACTTATATCAAGAGTATTTATATCTCTAGTACTATGAGTCCTAGTGTACCGGTAGATCCGAAAGCAGTTTAATTGGTAGTTAGAAATTTTTTTCAAGCATGACAAGAGAAGAAAAATTAACAGTAATAGAAGATTTAACTGCACAGTTAGCTGATAACGCAAACATCTACCTAGCAGATATTTCAGGTTTAGATGCACAAACTACTTCTAATTTAAGAAGAGCTTGTTTTAAAGCGAATATTACGCTTGCAGTTGTAAAGAACACATTGCTTACTAAAGCAATGGAAGCTTCTGATAAAGATTTCGGAGATCTTCCTTCTGTATTAAAAGGGAATACTTCTTTAATGTTTTCTGAAACTGGTAATGGACCAGCTAAGCTTATCAAAGAGTTTAGAAAGAAATCTGAGAAGCCTTTATTGAAAGGTGCTTTTATTGAAGAGGCAGTTTATGTAGGGGATGACCAATTAGATGCCTTGGTTAGCATCAAGTCTAAGGAAGAAGTTATTGGAGATATCATTGGATTACTTCAGTCGCCTGCTAAGAACGTTATTAGCGGTCTTAAATCAGGTGGTGGTAAATTGGCTGGTATTCTTAAGACTTTATCAGAAAAAGAATAAGTACGCACTTAATAATATTTATATTTTAAAATTTTAAAACGATAGAAAAATGGCAGATTTAAAGGATTTTGCAGAAAAATTGGTTAACTTAACAGTTAAAGAAGTAAACGAGTTAGCTGATATCTTAAAAGAGGAATACGGTATAGAGCCTGCTGCTGCTGCTGTAGCTGTAGCTGGTGGTGCTGCTGGTGGAGATGCTGGTGCTGCTGAGGAGAAGTCTGAATTTGACGTAATTCTTAAGTCAGCAGGTGCTTCTAAGTTAGCAGTTGTTAAACTAGTTAAAGAATTAACTGGTTTAGGTCTTAAAGACGCTAAAGAGATGGTAGATGGCGCTCCAAAAGCTATCAAAGAAGGTGTAGCTAAAGATGAGGCTGAAGGTCTTAAGAAGTCTTTAGAAGAAGCCGGAGCTGAAGTAGAGCTTAAGTAAGCATACCAGGCTAAAAACTTACGGTTTAGGTCTTAGGAGAAATGTCCTCAAGACCTAAACCCTTTTGCGTATATAAATATATGCGTATATTACACTAAGGTACTTTAATCAAAATTTTGTCCATTGATGTTCACAAATCAGACTGATAGAATTAATTTCGCTTCTGCTAAGAATACTCCGGAATACCCGGATTTCTTAGACATTCAGATTAAATCGTTTCAAGATTTCTTTCAACTTGAGACTAAATCGGAAGCGAGAACCAATGAAGGATTGTATAACACCTTCATGGAGAACTTTCCCATAACTGATACCCGCAATCAATTTGTACTTGAATTTTTGGATTATTTTATTGATCCTCCTCGCTATAGTATCCAGGAATGTATTGAGAGAGGTCTTACATACAGTGTGCCATTAAAAGCACGTTTGAAACTGTACTGTACAGATCCGGAGCACGAAGATTTTGAAACTATAGTTCAAGATGTATATTTGGGGACCATCCCTTACATGACTCCTAGTGGTACTTTTGTTATCAATGGAGCTGAAAGAGTTGTGGTATCTCAATTACACCGTTCTCCAGGGGTATTCTTTGGGCAATCATTTCACGCAAACGGAACCAAGTTATATTCTGCAAGGGTAATACCATTTAAAGGTTCTTGGATAGAGTTTGCTACCGATATTAACAGCGTTATGTACGCTTATATCGACAGAAAGAAAAAGCTTCCTGTTACCACTTTATTCAGAGCAATCGGATTTGAAAGGGATAAGGATATTTTAGAGATATTCGATCTTGCTGAAGAAATTAAGGTTTCAAAAACAGGGCTTAAAAAATATTTAGGAAGAAAGTTAGCTGCTCGTGTTTTAAATACATGGCATGAAGATTTCGTTGATGAGGATACGGGAGAAGTAGTTTCAATTGAACGTAACGAAATCGTTTTGGACAGGGATACAGTTCTTGAAAAAGATCATATTGAACTCATACTTGAAGCGAATGTTAAGACTATTCTTTTACATAAAGAAGAAAGTTTAACGTCGGATTATGGGATCATTCACAATACATTACAAAAAGACCCTACCAACTCTGAAAAAGAGGCGGTAGAACACATTTACCGTCAGCTACGTAATGCTGAACCACCTGATGAGGAAACTGCCCGAGGTATCATCGACAAGTTATTCTTTTCAGATCAGCGTTATAACTTAGGTGGTGTAGGTCGTTACAGAATGAATAAGAAGTTAGGACTTGATATCTCTATGGATAAGCAGGTGTTAACTAAAGAAGATATCATTACGATCGTTAAGTATTTAATTGAGCTTATCAATTCAAAAGCGGAAGTTGATGATATCGATCACTTGTCAAACCGTCGTGTTCGTACTGTAGGTGAACAATTATCTACACAATTCGGAGTTGGTTTGGCGCGTATGGCACGTACTATTCGTGAGCGTATGAACGTTCGTGATAACGAGGTATTTACACCGATAGATTTGATTAATGCTAAAACGCTTTCTTCGGTTATAAACTCGTTCTTTGGTACGAACCAGTTATCTCAGTTTATGGATCAAACGAACCCATTAGCGGAGATTACACATAAACGTAGATTATCTGCATTAGGACCAGGGGGTCTTTCGAGAGAAAGAGCAGGATTCGAGGTTCGAGATGTTCACTATACACATTATGGTCGTTTGTGTCCAATCGAAACGCCTGAAGGTCCGAATATTGGATTGATTTCATCACTTGGGGTATTTGCTAAGGTGAATGCTATGGGATTCATTGAGACTCCATATAGAAAAGTGGCTGAAGGTAAGGTAGATCTTAGCGAGATCCTTTATTTAAGTGCAGAAGAAGAAGAAGAGAAGAAGATTGCTCAGGCGAATATTCCGCTTAAAGATGACGGAACTATAGACAAAGATCGTGTTATTGCACGTGAGGAAGGTGACTTCCCGGTTGTTGAGCCAACAGCAATTGACTATACTGACGTAGCGCCGAACCAAATAGCGTCTATATCAGCATCTTTAATTCCATTCTTAGAGCACGATGATGCGAACCGTGCCTTAATGGGATCAAACATGATGCGTCAGGCAGTACCATTACTTCGTCCTCAATCACCTATTGTTGGTACAGGATTGGAGCGTCAGGTAGCGTCTGATTCAAGAGTGTTGATTAATGCTGAAGGTTCTGGTGAGGTTGATTACGTTGATGCAACTAAAATTACCATCAAATACGACAGAACTGATGATCAACAATTAGTGAGTTTTGATGATGATTATAAGACCTATGATCTTGTAAAGTTCAGAAAGACGAACCAGGGGACTTCAATTAACTTAAAGCCTATCGTTAAGAAGGGTGATAAAGTTATTAAGAACCAGGTTTTATGTGAAGGATATGCTACACAGCAAGGAGAATTAGCACTTGGAAGAAACCTACAGGTGGCCTTTATGCCATGGAAAGGATATAACTTTGAGGATGCGATTGTTATTTCTGAAAAAGTAGTAAGAGAGGATATCTTTACATCAATTCATATCGATGAGTATTCATTAGAGGTTCGGGACACCAAATTAGGTGCTGAAGAATTGACTAATGATATACCGAATGTTTCTGAAGAGGCTACCAAAGACCTTGATGAGAATGGAATGATCAGAGTTGGTGCTGAAGTTAAACCTGGAGATATTCTAATCGGTAAGATTACTCCAAAAGGAGAGTCTGATCCGACTCCGGAAGAAAAATTATTAAGAGCTATTTTCGGTGATAAAGCGGGTGATGTTAAGGATGCTTCATTAAAAGCGTCTCCGTCATTAAGCGGTGTTGTTATCGATAAGAAATTGTTTTCACGTGCTGTTAAAGACAAGCGCAAGAGAGCAAAGGATAAAGAAGATATAGCAAGATTAGAGGCTGAATATGGAGCTAAGTTTGATGTCTTAAAAGACAGACTTATTGAAAAGTTATTCACGCTGGTAAATGGTAAGACCTGTCAGGGTGTATTTAATGACTTAGGTGAAGAAGTATTGCCAAAAGGTAAGAAGTATACACTTAAGATGTTAAATGGTGTTGATGATTTTGCACATTTAGTTAGTGGTGTTTGGACGACTGATGATAAGACCAATGAACTTGTTAATGATCTTCTTCACAACTATAAGATTAAATTAAACGACCTTCAGGGAGCGTTAAGAAGAGATAAGTTTACGATCTCTGTAGGAGATGAGCTTCCGTCTGGAATCATGAAACTAGCTAAGGTTTATATCGCTAAAAAGCGTAAACTTAAAGTTGGTGATAAGATGGCAGGTCGTCACGGTAACAAGGGTATTGTTGCAAGAATCGTTAGACAAGAAGATATGCCATTCCTTGAAGATGGAACACCTGTTGATATTGTATTGAATCCGCTAGGGGTACCATCTCGTATGAACATTGGTCAGATCTATGAAACCGTATTAGGATGGGCCGGATTAAAATTAGGAAAGAAATTTGCTACGCCTATTTTTGACGGTGCTACATTGGATGAGATCAATGAATTTACTGATGAGGCAGGTATACCTAGATTTGGACATACTTACCTTTACGATGGTGGTACGGGTCAGCGTTTTGACCAGGCTGCTACAGTAGGGGTGATCTACATGTTAAAATTAGGTCACATGGTAGATGATAAGATGCACGCTCGTTCTATTGGACCATACTCACTGATTACGCAACAGCCGCTTGGTGGTAAAGCCCAGTTTGGTGGTCAGCGTTTTGGAGAGATGGAGGTATGGGCACTTGAAGCTTATGGTGCATCAAGTACTTTACGAGAGATCTTAACAGTAAAATCTGATGATGTTATTGGTAGAGCTAAGACGTATGAAACTATTGTTAAAGGGGAAGCGATGCCAGAGCCAGGATTACCTGAATCGTTCAATGTATTAATGCATGAACTTAAGGGACTTGGATTAGACATCAGATTAGAGGAATAAACGTAGTGGGCTTTCATATGCCCACTACCATTTTTTTACATTAAATTACATTATCACCATTTATATCATGGCAAAGACAAAAGATAGGAATACTGTACAGAGGTTTAACAAGATCTCAATCGGTTTGGCTTCTCCAGAGTCAATTTTAGCAGAATCGCATGGTGAAGTTTTAAAGCCAGAAACCATCAACTATCGTACTCATAAACCAGAGCGCGATGGTCTTTTCTGTGAGCGTATTTTTGGACCTGTAAAGGACTACGAATGTGCTTGTGGAAAGTATAAAAGAATCCGATACAAGGGTATTGTTTGTGACCGATGTGGTGTTGAAGTTACCGAGAAAAAGGTACGTAGAGATAGAGTAGGACACATTAACTTAGTGGTGCCAATTGCGCATATTTGGTATTTCCGTTCGCTGCCTAACAAAATAGGATATCTTCTGGGACTTCCTTCTAAGAAACTCGATATGATTATTTACTACGAGCGTTATGTAGTAATTCAGCCGGGTATCGCTAAGGGACCAGAAGGAGAAGAACTTAACAAAATGGATTTCTTAACGGAAGAAGAATATCTAAACATTTTAGATACACTTCCTCAAGAGAACCTTTATTTAGATGATTCTGACCCGAATAAGTTTATTGCTAAAATGGGTGCAGAGTGTCTAATTGATATTTTAAACAGATTAGATTTAAACGAGTTATCATATCAGCTTCGTCATAAAGCTAATACAGAGACTTCAAAGCAACGTAAAACTGAAGCTTTAAAGCGTTTACAAGTTGTTGAAGCTTTCCGTGATGCACAGAAGAACAGAGAGAACAAGCCTGAATGGATGATCATGAAAGTGATTCCTGTAATTCCACCAGAATTACGTCCGTTGGTTCCTTTGGATGGTGGTCGTTTTGCTACCTCGGATTTGAACGATTTATACAGACGTGTTATTATTAGAAATAACCGTTTGAAGCGTTTAATTGAGATTAAAGCACCTGAGGTGATTTTACGTAATGAAAAGCGTATGCTTCAGGAAGCTGTTGATTCATTGTTTGATAACACCAGAAAATCTTCTGCTGTTAAAACTGAATCAAACAGACCGCTTAAATCTTTATCGGATTCATTAAAAGGTAAGCAAGGTCGTTTCCGTCAGAACTTACTAGGTAAGCGTGTGGATTATTCAGCACGTTCGGTAATTGTTGTTGGACCTGAACTTAAGTTATATGAGTGTGGTCTGCCTAAAGATATGGCGGCAGAGCTTTATAAGCCTTTTGTTATCCGTAAGTTGATAGAAAGAGGGATTGTAAAGACTGTTAAATCGGCTAAGAAAATTATAGATAGAAGAGAGCCGGTAGTTTGGGATATTCTTGATAATGTAATTAAAGGACATCCGGTACTACTTAACCGTGCTCCAACCCTTCACCGTTTGGGTATCCAGGCGTTCCAACCTAAATTAATCGAAGGTAAGGCGATTCAGCTTCACCCATTGACATGTACGGCATTTAACGCCGACTTTGATGGTGACCAGATGGCTGTTCACGTTCCACTAGGACCGGAGGCTATTTTAGAAGCGCAATTGTTAATGCTAGGGTCTCATAACATATTGAACCCTGCAAACGGGTCTCCTATTACGGTTCCATCTCAGGATATGGTATTGGGTCTTTACTACATGACTAAAGGTAGAGAGGCCACCCCTGAAAATGGAGTTAAGGGACAAGGAATGACTTTTTATTCTCCAGAGGAGGTAAATATAGCTTATAACGAGCAGCGCGTAACATTGAATGCTTACGTTAAGGTACGTACTAAGGACTTAGACGAAAATGGTGAGTTGGTAACGAAGATTATCGAAACAACTGTTGGTCGAGTATTGTTTAACGAAATGGTTCCTGAGCAAGCAGGTTATATCAACACTGTATTGACTAAAAAATCACTTCGTGACATTATTGGACACGTACTTAAAACTACCGATGTTCCTACCACTGCTGATTTCCTTGATAAGATCAAGAACATGGGATACAACTTTGCATTCCGTGGTGGATTATCATTCAGTTTAGGTGATATTATTATTCCTGATAAGAAATCGACTTTGATCGATGATGCCAATGAGCAGGTTGAAGGAATTATGATGAACTACAACATGGGTCTTATTACCAATAACGAACGTTATAATCAGGTAATTGACGTATGGACTTCTACCAACGCTATGTTGACCGAATTGGCAATGAAACGAATTCGTGAAGATCAACAAGGGTTTAACTCAGTATTTATGATGTTAGATTCTGGTGCGAGGGGTTCAAAAGAGCAGATTCGTCAGTTAACCGGTATGCGTGGTTTGATGGCAAAACCTAAAAAATCGACTGCCGGTGGTGGAGAGATTATTGAAAACCCTATTCTTTCAAACTTTAAAGAGGGTCTTTCAATTCTTGAATACTTTATCTCAACGCACGGTGCTCGTAAGGGTCTTGCGGATACGGCACTTAAAACGGCGGATGCGGGTTATTTAACGCGTCGTTTAGTAGATGTTTCGCAGGATGTTATTGTTAACATCGAAGATTGTGGTACGTTAAGAGGTCTTGAAGTAGAGCCATTGAAGAAGAATGAGGAGATTGTTGAATCTCTGGGAGAACGAATTCTTGGCCGTGTATCATTAAATGATGTTCATGATCCAATTAGTGGAGAATTATTAGTAGCTGCAGGAGAGGAGATATCTGAAGCTGTAGTTAAGAAAATAGATGCTTCCCCAGTGGAGAAAGTAGAAGTACGTTCTCCGTTAACTTGTGAGGCTAAACATGGTATTTGTTCTAAATGTTACGGTAGAAACCTTGCAACCGGTAAGATGGTTCAAAGAGGTGAGGCTGTTGGTGTAGTAGCTGCACAGTCGATTGGAGAACCGGGTACACAGTTAACACTTCGTACGTTCCACGTTGGGGGTATTGCTGGTAACATTTCAGAAGAGAATAAAGTTATTTCTAAATACGATTGTAGAGTTGAAATCGACGATCTTAAATTGGTAACCGGAGAAGATGCTGAAGGAAATGCTTCTGAGATTGTAATATCTCGTACTGCTGAAGTTAAATTCATCGATGAAAAATCTGGAATTACTTTAGGTACCAATAACATTCCTTACGGTTCTACCATTTTTGTTAAAGATGGTCAGAAGGTTTCTAAGGGTGATGCGATCTGTCAGTGGGATCCGTATAACGCGGTGATCATCTCTGAGTTCTCAGGTAAGATTGCTTACGAGAATATTGAGCAAGGTGTAACTTACCAGGTAGAGATCGATGAGCAGACAGGTTTCCAGGAAAAAGTGATTTCTGAATCAAGAAACAGAAAGCTTATTCCAACCTTATTGATCAAAGATGCTAAAGGTAATACATTACGTTCTTACAACTTACCAGTAGGTGCACACTTAATGGTTGATGATGGAGATAAGATCAAGGAAGGTAAGGTATTGGTTAAGATTCCTCGTAAGTCATCTAAAGCAGGTGATATTACCGGAGGTCTTCCACGTGTAACCGAGCTATTCGAAGCGCGTAACCCTTCGAATCCTGCGGTTGTATCTGAGATTGACGGTGTTGTGTCGTTTGGTAAAATCAAGCGTGGTAATCGTGAAATTATCGTTGAATCTAAATTAGGAGATGTTAAGAAGTATCTAGTTAAACTTTCTAACCAGATCTTAGTTCAGGAGAACGATTATGTTAGAGCGGGTATGCCACTTTCTGATGGTGCTATTACTCCGGAAGATATCCTTAAAATCAAAGGGCCTTCTGCAGTACAACAATACCTGGTAAATGAGGTACAGGAAGTATATCGTTTACAGGGTGTAAAAATTAACGATAAGCACTTCGAGGTTGTGGTTCGTCAGATGATGCGTAAAGTAATCATTAACGATCCGGGTGATACTAACTTCTTAGAAAATGAATTGATTCACAAATTCGATTTCATCGAAGAGAACGATCGTATTTTCGGTATGAAGGTAGTAGAGGATGCCGGGGAGTCTGAGAACTTACGTGCGGGACAAATCATTACGCCTCGCGAGTTGAGAGATGAGAACTCTATTCTAAGAAGAAATGATAAAGAGTTGGTAGTAGCAAGAGATGCGGTGCCTGCAGTAGCAACGCCGATCTTACAAGGTATTACCAGAGCATCACTTCAAACGAAGTCATTTATTTCTGCAGCATCGTTCCAGGAAACAACAAAAGTTCTGAATGAGGCGGCTGTAAATGGTAAGGTTGATACTTTAGAAGGATTAAAAGAAAATGTAATTGTTGGTCATAGAATTCCAGCCGGTACAGGTATGAGAGATTACGATAATATTATCGTAGGATCTAAGGAGGAATATAATGAGATAATGGCTGGCAAGGCTAAGGTGAATTTATAATTTGAATTCCAATAAAAAAACCCCGGGTAGCCCCGGGGTTTTGTTTTTTATAGTATATTTAGATTATGAGCGAAAAAGATAAAAATAAACAAGGACAGATTAATATTGAGCTCGATGATAATACAGCTCAAGGGACTTATTCGAATTTGGCAATAATCAACCACTCAGTTTCTGAGTTCGTTGTTGATTTTATTAGTGTAATGCCTGGGGTGCCTAAGGCAAAAGTAAAGAGTAGAATTGTTTTAACTCCTCAGCATGCCAAGCGCTTTCTAAAGGCTTTGCAGGATAATGTTGACAGGTTTGAGAAGGCCCATGGAGAAATCAAGGAATATGAACAACCTCCCATTCCAATGAATTTTGGTCCGACAGGAGAAGCATAAAAAAAGCCTCGCATTTGCGAGGCTTTTTTTATGGTCTATTTTGTTTGTACTACTTGTATTCTGAAACATAATGCAGTTTTACAGTAGGATACTTTTGTTTCATCATTTCAATAGAGAATGGGGAATCGGCCAGAAATACGAGCTGGTCGTGCTTGTCTTTGGCCAGGAATTTTTGCTTTACTCGTTTGAATTCAGCAAACTCTTCATTCTTTGGATCTTCAGGTTCTACCCAACAAGCTTTGTGTACGGGGAAGTTTTCATAGGTACATTTGGCTCCGTATTCATGCTCCAGTCTGTATTGAATAACTTCATATTGAAGTGCTCCTACGGTACCGATCACCTTTCTTCCGTTCATTTCCAGTGTAAATAACTGTGCTACTCCTTCATCCATTAACTGATCGATCCCTTTATTAAGCTGTTTTGCTTTCATTGGGTCGGCATTGTTAATATATCTAAAGTGCTCCGGCGAGAAGCTAGGGATTCCTTTAAAGTTTAGTTGTTCACCTTCGGTAAGTGTATCGCCGATTTTGAAGTTTCCGGTATCGTGCAGGCCTACAATATCGCCGGCATAGGACACATCAACGATTTCTTTTTTCTCAGCGAAAAATGCATTCGGACTGGAGAACTTTAATTTTTTATTATTTCTAACATGCAGGTACGGTTTATTTCTTTCAAAGGTACCTGATACAATTTTAATAAATGCCAAACGGTCTCTATGTTTGGGATCCATGTTTGCATGAATTTTAAATACGAATCCTGTAAAGGTATCTTCATTTGGTTTTACTTCACGCTCTTCAGCATTTTTTGGTCTTGGAGACGGTGCGATGTCAATGAAGCAATCTAATAATTCGCGTACTCCAAAGTTATTTAAGGCTGAACCGAAGAATACGGGTTGAAGTTCTCCTTTTTGATAAGCTTGAGCATCAAATTCCGGATATACTTCATAAACAAGTTCCAGTTCTTCTCTCAGGGTTTCAGCAGATTGATCTCCAATTAACTTTTCGAGTTCTGGGTTGTTTACATCATCGAATGCGATGGTATCTTCAATGCTTGTTTTGCTCTCTCCTGTAAAGAGGTTGATATTCTTTTCCCAAATATTGTATATTCCCTTAAAATCGAAGCCCATTCCGATAGGGAAACTTAATGGTGTAACCTTTAAACCGAGTTTCTGTTCAACCTCATCCAACAGATCAAAGGCGTCTTTACCCTCACGGTCCAGTTTGTTAATGAATACGATCATAGGAATGTTACGCATTCTACAAACTTCAACAAGTTTTTCTGTTTGTTCCTCAACACCTTTCGCTACATCAATCACTACAATAACGCTATCGACTGCGGTGAGTGTTCTGAATGTATCTTCTGCAAAGTCTTTGTGACCCGGCGTATCCAGAATATTGATTTTTTTGTCCTTATAGTTGAATGCTAAAACTGAGGTAGCAACGGAAATACCACGTTGACGTTCAATTTCCATGAAGTCACTGGTGGCTCCTTTTTTAATTTTATTGCTTTTAACAGCACCTGCCTCCTGAATGGCTCCACCAAAAAGTAGCAGTTTTTCTGTTAGCGTCGTTTTACCGGCATCGGGGTGAGAGATAATCCCAAAGGTTCTTCTTTTTGAAATCTCATTAATCAAACTCATATCTTAATCTTCGTGAGGTATTTAATCGGTTTGCAAAATTACTAATTCTGGAAGACTTATTCGCTAATAATATTTGCAATCTACCGTGAAACACTTTTAGGAAAGCATTAAGCTATTTCGTAGTTTTGTTTTCTATCTTTAAGCTATGCAGAAAGAACACGTAATCTTAGTAAACGAAAAGGACGAACCTATAGGTTCTATGGAAAAGATCGAAGCTCATGAAAAAGCTTTGTTACACAGGGCATTTTCCGTTTTTATTATGAATAAAAAAGGGGAAACCATGTTGCAGCAAAGGGCTTTGCATAAATATCATTCTCCCGGCTTGTGGACGAATACTTGTTGCAGCCATCAGCGTGATGGGGAAAGCAATATAGCGGCAGGTAAAAGACGATTGATGGAGGAGATGGGATTTACGGTCGATCATTTGGAAGAGATCTTTTCATTTATATACAAGGCCCCTTTTGATAATGGGTTGACAGAGCATGAATTTGATCATGTTATGATCGGTTATTACGATGAGGAACCCAATATTGTTCCTGATGAAGTTGCTGACTGGAAGTGGATGTCATTGGAGGATATTAAGTCTGACATGGCCTTAAACCCTGGTCACTATACGGAATGGTTTAAAATTATCTTCGATAAATTCTACAATCATCTTTTGCAAAACACTTCCAAATGAGAGTAAAAGTAAGCAGAAAGGCTCATTTTAATGCCGCCCATAGGTTGTACCGTAAAGATTGGAGCTTTGAAAAAAACGATCGTGTTTTTGGGAAGTGTAACAATCCGAATTATCATGGGCATAATTATGAATTGATTGTAAGTGTAACCGGGGCTATTGATCAGGAAACCGGTTATGTAATGGATATCAAGGATCTTAAAGATCTTATAGAAGTGGAAGTTGTATCTGCTTTTGATCATAAAAATTTAAATGAAGATTGTCCGGAGTTTGCTGAATTAAATCCAACTGCAGAGCATATTGCAGTTGTAATATGGAACAAGCTAAGAAATCGTATTAAAAGCGAATTAGACCTGGAGGTTGTTCTTTATGAAACTCCTCGAAATTTTGTTACCTACAGTGGTGGATAGGATGTGTTTTATTGCCTGTAGTGATATTTAAATAAAGGAATACAAATGGCCTGAAGCCATGATTTAAGTTAAAAAAGTAGTTTTAAAATTAAATAAAGTAATAGTTAGTTATAATGAATAATTTATATCCAATAAAGTTTACTCCCATATACAAGGAGCGCCTTTGGGGTGGTACTAAGTTGAAAGATGTTTTAGGTAAAGATGCAGAAGGCGATTTAGTTGGAGAAAGCTGGGAATTGAGTGATGTTGAAGGCGATGTTTCGGTTATCAGTAATGGTGCTATGGCAGGTAAAACCTTAACTGATGCTATTGAAACTATGGGGAAGGAATTGTTAGGACAGAGCGTGATCGATCGTTTTGGGTCTAAGTTTCCTATTCTAATTAAGTTTATAGATGCGAAACAGGATCTTTCGATTCAATTACATCCGAACGATGAATTGGCCCAAAAGCGTCATAATTCATTTGGAAAAACGGAGATGTGGCATGTTATGCAGGCGGATCCAGGTTCTAAACTAATTGTAGGTTTTAATAAGGATGTTGAAAAGGAGGAGTATGTCGAGCATCTTGAGAACAACACGCTATTAGATCTTCTGAACTACGAGGAGGTTGATACCGGAGATACTTTCTTTATTAATACGGGTAAGATACATGCTATTGGTGCCGGAATTTTGTTGGCAGAAATTCAACAAACTTCGGATGTAACCTATAGGGTTTATGATTTTAACCGAAAGGATAAAGACGGGAATACGAGAGAGCTGCACACTGAATTAGCTTTAGATGCTATTGATTATCGAGCCAAAGATGATTTTAAGGTAGCATATACCAAAGAAAAGAATGTTCCTAATAATATGGTAAGCTGTCCTTATTTTACTACGAGTTATATGGATGTTATCGGGGAGTTGGAGCATAAATTAGACAGAGATTCGTTTACTATTTATATGTGTGTCGACGGGGAAGTTGAAATCAGCATCGGAGATTTCAAGGAAACCGTTAAAAAAGGAGAAACTGTTTTAATTCCTGCAGCAATTAGTGAAGTAAATTTAAAAGCGAACAGCGCAAAACTTTTAGAAGTATATATTTAGAAATTAGCGTATTTTTGCAATCAATATAAAAACAAGCAGTTATGGCTAGCATTAGAGATTTAAAAAAGGATATTAATTATGTTTTAGGGGATATTATTGAAGCCGTTTACATTTGGGAGATCGCTTCTAATAAACCAAACTCTGAAGAGGGGGATGCAATTATCAACGAAGCGGTAGATTCTTTTGATGAACTTATCACGAAGATAAATGATAAGAGTGTTGAGGATAGAAAAGCTCATTTAAAGGCAGTTAACAAAGAGTTGGAAGCTAAGGCAAATTCTTTAGTTGAAAAAATTAATAAGCTTAGCTAAAAAAAATAAAAAAGCGTTTGCAAATATGAATTTCAGGTTTATATTTGCAGCCGCAATGCCGATGTAGCTCAGCTGGCTAGAGCAGCTGATTTGTAATCAGCAGGTCGTGGGTTCGAGTCCCTCTATCGGCTCAAGTAAAATGAAAGCTTCTCCAAAACGGGGAAGCTTTTTTTGTTTTACGTCATTACGAGTCTTGCGCTAGTAATGTGTGGCAATCTCATCAATAGTAGTGGCTAAACTTTAAATAGATTCCGTGACAAGTGGGGAGTGACACCTTCTGGTTCTGATTCCTTTTCGCATGGATTCCGTAATGAATACGGAATGACAAAGGTTGGATTCGACTTACTACTCCAGTGGATTCCGTAACAAGTACGGAATGACAGCGAGGGCGGAATAACAATGGACTGAATGCTCCGGTATTTAAATAGTTCAGTAATCTATTCATTTACATGTTATCCGGAGTTACTGCAGGTGGCACAATATTTCTTACCGGTTTGATACTTTTCAGGTACTTAAAAATAGCATGAATATCTTCATCTTTGAGATGTTTAAAGTCTTGCCATGGCATAGGAGGTAATAGCATTCTTCCATTATCTAAGCCTTTAAGTTTTCCTTCGGTAAATGCTTTTTTAAATTGACTTTCGGTCCAGGTTCCTATTCCGGTATCATCGGGAGTCAGGTTTGCTGCGAAAGAGACGCCCCATGGTCCTGCGGTGGCTGTCAGATCTGGATAGAAAATTGCAAATCCGGATTTTATTAGGGTATCATTAAACTTAACAATGGGGCGATCGGAGGGAAATCCTGAAAGCATTAATTCGGGAATCATTTCAGGTCCGTTGGGTCCCATTTTCTTTGGTGAATGACAATGGTTACATCCCATGGCATTTACCAGGTATGCTCCGCGTTCGATTATTTTTTCAGGACTTTCCTCATCGACAGCGAGGTATTCTTTTGCTTTTTTTTGGTTGTCTGCACATGAAATGATCGTGAGGGTACAGCTAATGACAAATAGGCTGATGAAGAATTTAATTGTTTTCATTGGTTTAATTGTTTGGTTGTTTTTACAATTTCATCTGACCAAAGGGGCCGAATGTAACGTTGGTTTTATTTTCAGGGATTCAGTTACAGTGCTGTATGCAATTGACTGAAAGACAATGAAATTAGTTTTTTTTCAGCGCTCTTTTGTTCTCAGTCGTTGAATGGTCATTATTTGCGATTTTTTGAAAGTTTTGATGGGGAATATTATCCGAAAGTCAGGGTGTGATTACCATTTATTTAATGTTTGGCCCTGAGAGTCAATTTATTGGACTGTTCAGGACACGCTAACTTTCTCGTTCACCCTTACTTTGTATTAGTAAAAATCAATACAATAGAAATCATGAGTGCTAAAAAGAAAGTAGTAGTATTAATCAGTAAGGGAATGGATGACGAAAGAGCATCTGTTGCCTGGAGTATTGCTAACGGTGGAATTAAATCAGGACTTGAAGTAAGTATTTTTTTGGTGAGTTCTGGAGTTGATTGGG
This sequence comes from Zhouia amylolytica, assembly GCF_900116365.1. Taxonomy (GTDB): domain Bacteria; phylum Bacteroidota; class Bacteroidia; order Flavobacteriales; family Flavobacteriaceae; genus Zhouia; species Zhouia amylolytica. Next base: position 74,253 of record NZ_FPAG01000006.1, read on the forward strand.
TGCGGAAGGGAGCTTATAGCTTTGCGCATCTTAATCCAAAGGATCCAACTATGAAGGATATGATCGAAACGGTATTAGCGAATAAGTGTAGAATAATGGTGTGTCCTCCGTGTTCTGCTGTGCGCGGGTACACTGTAGATGATCTTATCGATGGTATTGAGTTAGTAGGGTCTATGGCCTTGCACCAACTCATTCTTGAGGGGGCAGAAACCATATCTATTTAAATAATTAAAATCTATCATCATGGAAAATTTAAAATCTAAGGTGCATTTCTCTAAAGAGGTTATAGCGCAAATAAGTTCGGAAACATTGAATGATATTATTGCTCAGGGGAGCTTTACACTTATCGACGTACGATCTCCCCAGGGGATTGAAAACCAAGGAGGTATTCCGGGAGCTGTTAATATTCCGCTTGAACAGGTTAAAAAGGAAATAGAGGAAAGGGAGTATCATCCTGAGTCGATCCTTAACAGCGACGGACCTTTCTTGTTTTGCTGTACCGGTGGGGTAATGTCTTATATGGCGGCCATTCACGCACAGGAACATGGTATGAAGAACGTACATAATTTAGAGGGTGGCCATTCAGCCTGGAAAAAATTAAATAATCAAAATTAAGGAACCTGGATCCAACATACATTGTTTTATTAATTTAGATTCATCATTACTTCATTTTGGTATTGATGAATCTTTATTAACTGGCAGCCGGTGTTTTTTGTATTCTCCATTTATTAGGTGTAATGCCGTAGGTGGATTTAAAGCTTCTTACAAAATGAGAATCACTTTCAAAACCGCAATCGTAACAAATTTGCTGAATGGTAAAATCTGTATTCAGCATTAGTTCACGAGCAAGATTAAGTCTTTTGGATAAGAGCCATTTTGACGGGGTGGTGTTATAGGCTTTTTTAAAATACCTTTTAAATGTGGAGAGGCTTTTGCCGCACAACCTTGCGTACTCTTCTATATTCAGGTTATAAAAATATTGTTCCTCCATGATCTGTTCTATCGGGTATTCGGATTGTTGAGCAAGGGTAAATAATACATTTTTAATGTTTTTGTTCTTTGGATTCAAACAAATGTTCATGAGCATTTCCCTGAACTTTAGTTCAACAATCTTTTGAGGTGTTTTATTGGGTTCTTTCAGGTAAGAGAAAAATGACTCATACAAGACCCGTAAACTTTCGGTAACATCGATACGGTATATTACCTCCGGGTGTTCCATTTTATGCAATTCGGTGGTTTCGTTACGGATATCATTTTCGATACATTTCTTAATAAAATCGTCTTTCATAAAGAACATCAGGACACAAAAGCTCTCTTCGAAGTACTGTTGATTTTTAAAGGCTCCTTTTCTGATAAAAATGGATTGATCGGCTTGAACGAGGTAATCATTGTCTGGAGTAATCCATTTTTTTTGTCCGTTCAACACGTAGACGATACTATGGCATTCGGACCATGCAGCAAACAGTTCTTCTTTTATAGGGCATTTGAATTCAACAATGAGATAATCCTCGCCTATAATTTTATGGTAGCCCGGTGTTTCAAGAAAGTGTTTGTATGAATCAAACATCTGATATACATGTATTTGTTATATACAAGTTACTAAAAATATAGGTTATTTCATATCCTTAAGGTTTTAGGATCGGTTGTCGATTTTTTATCTCTTTTGCGAATTCAGTCTCTTTGTTCCTCAATTTCTCCAGGAAATCCTGTGAACTTTCCCAGGGATCTTATGAAGGTTTTATTTTCTTATTGCTGATAGGTAAATCCACAGAATGAATAGTAATTGTAAAGGTATTCTAAACCACAGGTATGTTGGACCAGGGCCATTCAGGGTGCCTGTTTGGTAGTTTATCTGTTGGATCGCAGCTTTGATATTAGCGGGTACTATGAGTATAAAGAATACGATGAGGATCCATGCAGTCAGTTGTTGAAACTTTGGGAGTAACAGTGTGATAGCCAACACAATTTCCAGTATACCCGTGGCGATGACCATTTGTGATTTAAAGGGAATTGGATCTGGAATAATGGCCGTCATTCCTTTGGTAAACATAAAGTGTCCGATGGCAGTAAAGATGAGCATGCAAGACATGGAAATTCGAGCTGCAAGTTGGTAATCTATCTGTTTTTTGTTGAGTTTTATAGCAGCGAGTGAAATGATGAATGAAATGATTAAAATAATTAAGGGTTTCATGGTTTCAAATTTTTGGGTAAAATTCGCCATGTTCCCTTTATGAAGCAATGAACCTGGGTTAAGAAATTCGTTTACGGATTCTGCTTAATGCTTGTGGTGTTACTCCGATATAGGAGGCAATGTATTTCAGGGGGATTTCTTTTATGACTTCGGGTTTTTCCGAGAAGAGATCCAGATAGCGCTCTTCAGGTGATTTGTTTAGCAGGGATAATTCTCTTTCTGATTTTTTAATGAATAGTTCTTCGCTTGCTTTTCTACCGATTAGATTACCGATTTCAGTTTCTGCATAAACCGCTTGGAGGTCGTTATAACTAATACGCCAGAAGGAGGAGTCGGTTATTGTTTCGACCCTATATTTTGATGGTGACTGCGTAAGGAAAGAGTCGTAGGCACTAAAAAAATTATGATTGAAGACGAAGGCGAATGTAAGTTCATTTTCTTCTTTAGGTATGTAAAACCTAACCAATCCTGTTTCAATGAAAGAAAGGTAGTTTTCCACTTGTCCCTCCTGAAGGATTGTTTGCTTTTTGGGAAATTCATTATATTCCAGTTTAGAGGCGAAGACTTCCCAATCTCTGTCTGAGATATTAAAATTGTCTTTATAATATTTATGTATAAGTTCCAATGGTAGGGTTTTGAGGATTTAACTCGTTCATCGAGATTTATCTGTTCGTGCTTTTATGTCAGATAAAAGAAGGTGTATCGGTGTATGCTTTAGTAGATTCATCCAAGTTAACTGTCTACTTTGCCAGAAGTTGCCAAGTAGGTTTATGGTGTCCTTAGTATTTTATCCATTTTACGCCCTTTTGCCAATTCATCTACCAATTTATCAAGGTAGCGCACCTGTTTGGTTAGTGGGGTATTAATTTCTTCTATTCTATAGCCGCAGATAACTCCTTTAATGAATTCGGCATTGGGATTTAATGTAGCCTTTTGAAAAAAATCTTTAAAGGTTACTTTTTCCTCAATGAGTTTTTGGAGTTGTTTTTCATCATAGCCGGTAAGCCATTCGATAACTTGATGCAGCTCAGCTTTGGTTCTGCCTTTCTTTTCAACCTTGGTTATATAGTGTGGATATACAGAGGCGAATGTAAGATTGGCTATGCGCTCGTCGTGTTTACTAGTTGTGGTCATAGCTCAAAGTTAATATTTATAAATCAAATGGAACAGTCACAACTTTACAAAGGAAGCAATCTGATTCTTCCTGATGATTAAATTTGGATTACATACGATGCTATCGATTTTATTTTTAAACCTTTTGCGCTATTAAATTCGTAAAAGTCTGAAAACGCGTAAGTTTTTCCGTTTTGCATTTTCAAAACACCATTTACGGCTCCCGCTTTTCCGTGCGATACTATTTGATGAACTATTAATTCAGAAGCCAATTGGGTTTTCATTAGTTCTAATACTTCTGTAAATTTTTCCTTTCCTTCTATTTTTTTGTCACCTATTATACTCCAAGTAATGGTGTCAGTTACACTTTCGATTAGAAAATCGACACTTCCTTTTGCAAAAGCGATATTAAATTTTTTTAGAAATATCATTTTTGGTGAATTTCCACAATCTGGATTTACGGTGATTTTAGTCATTTGACAACTTTACCATTGAGACATTTTATTTGAGGGAATGAACACCAAACATATTTCCTTCAGTATCTGAAGCTAAAATCATATAGCCATATTGACCAAGGGATTGTTTTGATTTAAGTATTTTACCGCCTGCCTTTTCTATTCTGTTTTCTTCTATGGCACAATTTTCACTTCTAAAGTACACGAGTGTTGCATTTCCTCCGGCTTCAATTCCTTCCATTTTGACCAGAGCTCCACTTGCTCCATCTTTCTCCATGTCCATAGGAAAGGCTAACATTTGCATTTCTTCGTCAAGATCCTCAGGTGTTGGTAATTCACTTAATTGTAGGTCGAGAACTTCCTGGTAGAACTTCTGTGCTCGTTTTATGTCATTCACATATATTTCGAACCAAACTACTGGATTTTCAGGTTTCATATTTTTGATTTTTAAGATTATCTTTCTCAAAAGTAACAACCTAAATTAGGATTTTTCCTGTCATATGACAGGAAATTAATCGCTTCGTATTTCTTTTCTAATTCTGCTCAGGGAAGTATCTGTTATCCCTAAATATGATGCTACATGTTTAATGGGAGATTGTTGAATGATTTTGGGTTTATCTTTTATTAAGTTAAGATACCTTTCTGTGGCACTTTTGGTGTGAATATCTATTGAGCGTTGTTTTGAACTAAATAATTGTTTCGACATCCAGGCGCGGCCCCATTCCCGAAGACCTTCAATTTTATGAAATAGTTCCTGGAAAGATTGAAATTCTATTTTCCAGGCTACTCCATTGGTAAGCGCGACGATATTTTCGTTTGTTGGAATTCTTTGAAAAAGGGAAGAGACTTCTATTGAAATTTCATTTTCACCATGAAAATCCGTTGTGATTTCATTTCCATTTAAATCGTGAACAAATGCTCTTAACAGCCCGGATTCAATTAAGTAATATTCATTAGCCATTTTACCATTTTCCAGAAAGACGGTACCTTTTGAAAATCTGATCTTTTGGTGTTCACTTATGATGTCCTTTAAATCGATTTTACTAATTAATGGATGGTTATAGATGGATTGAAAAAAATCGACGTTCATTTTAGTGTTCTTTTAATATTTTGGGAAAGCACTTTCTTTATTTAATTCTACCAGAGTAACGTTTCCTATTACAGTTTGATATACCTGCCAGGTTTAAGATATCAAGATAGTAAAATTGAAAGTTTTTTCATATGTAAAAGTCAGAAATGAACCGGTGAAGGTTGATTGTCCTTAGGTAATGATGTTAATTTATAAAAAAGCCAGCTACTTTTTTTTATAATATGCTTGATCAAAGAAAAGTAGCTGGCCTGGTAGCAAATAAGCCAAAGGATTCACTATTGATACCGCTTAGCTTAAGCTTATTTTACATCAATAACGAATTCATCTCTTGGAATTCTTACTTTCTTCATGGGTTTGATCCAATCTTTTTCATCGTCAGCGTAACCGATATACATCAGGGATACACTTTTTAATCCTAATTTATCTAGTTCTAAAACCTCATCAACTACTTTATTGTCGAATCCTTCAGCAGGGCAGGTGTCTACTTTAAGTTCAGCCGCTTGTGCCAGGGCTAATCCTAATGCAATGTAGGTTTGTCTGGAGGTATGGGCAAAATTGATTTCTTCCGGAAGGTTTAGATATATTTCTTTCAGTTGGTTTGTATAACTACTAAATCGACCACGTGGAAGGTCTCTTTCATCTGTAGTAAAGTCATATACTTCGTCGATTCTTTCTTCTGTATAGTTATCCCAAGCGGCAAAAACCAATACATGAGAACAATCTCGCATAGACTCCGGATTTAATGCTCCGGGAATTAGTTTTTCTTTGATTTCCTGATTTGAAACCAAGATCACTCTAAATTGTTGTAAACCGGATGAGGTTGGAGCTAATCTAGCTGCTTCGATTATCTTTTCTACATTTTCCTCACTTACTTTTTTGTTTGGATCAAATGCTTTTACTGCATGTCTCCACTGGAGATTTTCGATCAATGACATCATATCTCTATTTTAATTTAATTATTTGTTGTATTAAGTTTTATCTCGATATTTCCTTTGGTTGCATTGGAGTATGGACATACTTGATGTGCTTTTTTGGTTAATGATCTGGCTTCATCCAATGAGATCTCAGGTATGTTTACATCCAGTTCTACTGCAAGACCAAAACCACCGCTATCAATCTGGCCAATGCTTACTTTTGCATTTACTGTGGTGGGGCCGGTATTTATTTTTGCTTTATTAATAACCAGGTTTAGTGCGCTGTCAAAACAAGCTGAATACCCTGCAGCAAATAACATTTCGGGATTAGCGTAATCATTGGTTGTTCCTCCCAGAGCTTTAGGGTATCTGATTTCCATATCCAAAACTCCATTTTCGCTTTTTACCCGACCGTTTCTTCCTCCTGATGCTTTGGCAGCTGTTGTATAGATAGTTTTCATTACTATTTATTAATTTGATTTAAGATATTTCCAATTACATTTTGCAATTGTTGTAATTCGTTTGTCGTCATCTTCAGAGATGCTACGATCTGATCTGGGACACAGCTTGCTTTTTCTCTTAGTTTTTTTCCATGCCCGGTTAAACTGATCGTCACGATACGTTCATCTATCTGGTTTCTTTTTCTTTGAATGAGTTTTTTTTGTTCCAGACGTTTTAGTAAAGGCGTCAGGGTACCACTATCTAAATGAAGCTTTGTGCCAATTTCAGAAACATTTTGCCTGCCTTCTTCCCATAATACGATCATGACCAAGTATTGGGGATAGGTTAGATCGAGGTCTTTTAGAATCGGACGATATAGGTTGATTACCTCTTTAGCCAATTGGTAAAGAGGAAAGCAAACCTGGTTCGTTAATTTTAGTTTATCTGACATGATGTATTAAAATAACACTGCAAATATATCACACGATTAAATCGTGCACAACTTAATTTTGAAAAATTTAACTATTGATATTTTTAGAAATGGCGGATCATGAAAGTTTTTGACCCAGCATTAGGGGGTAACATGCATAGCCAGTGAATAGGATTTACCTCATGTTAAGTTTAATTTTATGATCGTTAACAGTGCATATTCTTTTGGTGTTTACGAATGGAGGCTTTGGATAGCCCTGTTAGGTTGAGGCCTATTATTATTCAAGGATGTCTTTCCAATTTTCTTTTTCATTGATAAAGGCCATTACCCAGTCCCAGTATTTAATTCCATTTACCTGGTAGTCACGATTCCGAACACAGTGAGATTTCCCTTTTATTAAAAATCGTTTGAACTGGTCGGGGTATTTTGCATTCAGGTCGTCTGTAGTCTTAACGAGCAAGGATTTATAGTTTTCCGGGGTCATTTTCAGAAAATCACGACCAATAACCTGATCCATATATGACGAGTAGAGTCCGATTTTAATCCCAGGATCTTTCAGCATATCATCATACCAATAGATAAGTTGCCCTGCGCATGGATCACAATTTTTGGGCATGAGTTGACTAAGGTTCCAGGAAGCATCTACCATTTCCCAAAACTCATTATCGGGTTTAAGTAATCCCGGTCCACTTTCATTAAGCACATATATGGCAGCTTTGGGGTAAAGTTCCCTGAGAAGTCTGAGGTGAAGAATAGTTCCATATCCGCCTGCGCTGCAACCGGTAAGAAATATTTTTGAAGTATTCGGGAACTTCTTGTGCGTTAGTTTCAATGCTGCAACACTATTTTTTAGTCCGTTATGCCAATGATCAGTATTATCGTCATCATTATAATCTTGTTTTGTATCGCCCATAAAAACAGAGCCATCGCAATATGGGATTACGACTTGATTCCAATCTTCTGTCAGTCGATCATCGAGTTGGGTTGTAAAATCTGAAATCAGTACGTCCTCCTCTGAGGTATTTGGTTTGCAATGAATCATTCCCGGCCAACACGCACCGCCACCTTGCAGGGATATCATCAGGTTGTTGGATTGTGAAGGTGTTTCCTTAAGGGCTATATAGAATTCGTCACCATAAACACAGTTACAATCGGTTTTTGAGAAGTAGTAGTTTTGCCATCCATCAACTTTTGAGTTTTCCCGGGATGTGACGGGGGTAATATCTCCATACTTTTTCATGAGGGCTTTGTTAGAGGAGCAACCAGGGAGTATGAGCAACGACAAGGTCGTTAATATAAGGGTTAGGAATTTTTTTGACATAACGCAGTTTTTTTATTGTCACTAGTGGTTAGTGAGTGTATTGTTGTAAGGATGCGTTACTAAGTTAAGAAATTAAAAATGGAAGTCGTTAGTAATGAGTGTTTTATGGAGGGGGGATGATGGAGTTTTACAATCTCACAGAAGTTAGTGACTTCCTTTGGTGAGATTGCCACCTCTTGCTATCGCAAGTCTCGCAATGACGTGGTGTTTGCCAGGTGTTATATTCGTATGGTTAATTTTATTTAAACTGAATGGTATTCTTATAAATTTTCCCGTCTTTCATAATAAGTACAAAGTTCTTTGTCGGATCGATAATTAGATCTAGGTTTTGCAGAGGATTACCGTCTACAAGAATCATATCTGCCAGTGCACCTTCTTTAATTACACCTAATTCACCCGGATAGGGATCACGAGGCCCGCAAAATTTGAGCAATTGAGCATTGTTAAATGTTGCCATTTTCAGTACTTCGAATGGCGTATACCAGCGTTGGAGCTTGGCCAGCTGTTTTCCCTGTTTTGCAGCTAATTCTGCGTCGAATAGGACATCAGTACCGAATGCTGTTTTGATATTGTGTTTTTTGGCAAGTCGATAGGCATTTTCTGTCCCTGCTACCATCGCTAATTGCTTGGTTCGTTGGGGGGTTCCTTCCGGAAACGGAATAGCATCCTCATCATCTAAAAAAGGTTGTAAGCAAAGCCAGGCTCCTTTATCCGCTATCATTTTTGCTGTCTCTTCGTCCATCAACTGACCGTGTTCAATACTTTTTACCCCGGCCCGAGAGAGGTTTGTATGGCTTTTGGGGTATATGCGTGAACCATTACGTAGGTATTCCAGGTTTCGGCCACATCTACGGCAGCCTTTAATTCTTCAAAAGTATATTGAGTCACATCCAAGGGGTCGTAAATCGATGCAACGCCACCACCTGCACCCAACTTAACTTGTGTGGCTCCCATTCTGAGCACTGATCTGACACCTTTGATTATTTCTGGAACGCCGTCGGCTATTAACGCATGTCCACTACGTTCAATATAACTCAATGTGGCATTTGGATCATATGGGATTGAAGTTGAAGGTCGGTAGTCTGCATGCCCGGATGTCTGGCTGATCATCGGACCAGTTGGATAAATTCTGGGTCCTAAGTATAAACCCTGGTCAATGGCACATTTGAGGCTGATTGAATTTCCAGAAGCTTCTCGCAGGGAAGTGAAACCCTGCATTAGAAATTTTTCTGCTGTTTTCGCAGCAACCAGATTCAGGTATCCATCCTGGGATGTTAAGCCTGCCTGCTGACTAATGCCGGCGAACATTGGGTGAGCGTGAGCATCAATCAATCCCGGCATCAGTACTTTTCCTTGCGCATTCACCACCTGCGCTGTTTGTGGGATGTTAATTGTTTTTGCAATTTTTGCAATCTTGTTGCCTTCCACAAGAATGCTCATTCCCTCCTGCATCTTTTCGTTTTGCCCGTCAAAAACAGTGGCATTGATGATCAGGATAGTATTCTTTTCAGCTGTTTCCTGTGCTCTTCCTAAAAGGCCATACAGGAATAACATGCATGATAAATAAATTAATCTTTTCATCTGATTGAACTTGATATAATGTAATGCTTTTTCTGAAATCACATGCTCGCAACGGTTTGGCAAATGCATATTGTGTTCTTGTGTCTTTAAGTTATACAGTAAATCTGTTTATGTATTCTAACCAAAAGGCAGCTCATGATATAGAACTTTAGTTTTTGGAATAGAAAAAGTTAAACATATTTCTAAATTAGGTGAAAGTTTCTAGAAATACCATTGAAACGGTTGAATGTGAAATTCAATCGATTAAGTTGTTTGTAGGTAGTGTTTTAGCGAGAGTTTGTAAAATGCGTGACAATTTCATTGAGGCAGGTGACTCCCTTTGGTGAGATTGCCACGTCTTGCTGTCGCAAGTCTTGCAGTGATGTTATGTTTTCAGTTGTAGGTTTTGCAGTGACCATCTTTAGATGTTTAAAAACAAAAAACCGAGCTTGAGGGCTCGGTTTTGAAGTACTGTTATAAAAACGAATGCTATTCTTGTATGCTGTCGTTTTCTTTATTTTGTTCACGAATGGTTTTAATGTATTCGTCTAATTCTTTACCATATTTCGATTTCGCTACCTCTTCCGTCAGTGAATTGTTGATAGAGTCAAGGTATTTTAATCGGGCGTTATATGTTTCTGTCAGGGCTAAGTATGGTGCCAGGTATGAATCTTTGTTATTAAGAATAAAGTTTAAGGTATATAAATATCTTCTTTTGGCATTTTTATCAGATTCGTTTTGTAGTGAATCGAAGGTAGCCGAATCTCCTTTTTTACTGGCTTCTACGCTTTCTTTTAAATAATTTAAGTTTCGATCGTTGAACTTAGAGATCATATCACGGTATTCTTTATACCTTCTGTGTGACTCGGAGCCTTCTATTTTGGCTTCAGCTATAAAGTAGTTACGCGTGGTATTCACAGTCATTTCTCCTGGTTCAGCGAATATTTCGAGCAAGTCATTGTTTTTTATGCCATCTTCTTTTTCAAGTGCTAAATAGATCATTTGAGGACTTTCGATGAAAATGTTAAAGTCAAAATTAGCATCACCGTCAACCACCATGGAGTCTACGATAACAAAAGCACTGCTATCTATTTTTTGTAGATAGAGGGTACCTTTCTTTAATCCGTCTATATTTCCTGTAATATGCAGGTTCTTCTTTTCTTTACTACATGCAACCATTAAGATTATTGCAAAAACAGGCGCTAGTATCTTTTTCATATAATTTAGTTTTTCAACTATTTGTGGTTATAAAGTCTTAAAAAATTCTTAATTCATTGTCTAGCGACAAAAATATTAGAATTCTTCAGAAAACAGAATAGGGATAAAAACTATTTTTGCTTTATTGGACATTTTAATATAAAATTGCTTTAGAAACCCCGGGGGATTATCTATGAAAAATATTTTAGTTATTGAAGATGAGCAAAATGTAGCTGCCTTTATTAAAAAGGGACTCGAAGAAGAGGGCTATAATGTTTTTCTGGCTTATGATGGTACCACGGGCTTAGAACTACTCAAGCAGAGAAAAATTGATGCTGCCGTACTCGACATTATTCTGCCCGGAATTAATGGGTTAGAAATCGTTAAGGAGATTCGCCGGCGGGGATTTGCGGATGTACCTGTAGTGATGCTTACAGCATTGGGTACTACGGAGAATATAGTTACTGGCTTAGATGCCGGTGCTGATGATTACCTGATAAAGCCATTTAAGTTTAAGGAGCTTTTAGCGCGTTTACGTGCGTTGTCGAGAAGAAAGAACCTGTCTGTTGAAACCGATCAACTACTCTCGATCTCGGACCTTGAGTTGGATGTAAATGCGAAAACGGTTAAAAGGAATGGAAAAGAAATTAAGCTTACCTCTACCGAATACCGATTATTAGAGTATTTTTTGAATAACCAGGGAAGAGTATTGTCTCGTATTGACATTCTCGAGAGTGTTTGGGACATTGGTTTTAATATGGGGACCAATGTAGTGGATGTATATGTAAACTATCTTCGAAATAAAATTGAAAAGGGGTACAAATCGAAACTCATCCATACAGTAATCGGTATGGGGTATATAATGAAAGAGGATTATGAAGGTTCGTGATAAAATAACTCAAAATTTCACCATATTAACAAGTTTGCTTTTAATCAGTGTGTTTATACTGATCTACTTTTTTGCACAAAAATATACCCATAACGAGTTTTACCTTCGTTTAAGTCAGCGGGCTACCATCGCATCGCAGTTTCTATTTGAAGAAGATGCCTTAAATGCGAATATTTATAATGAGATCAGGTTAAAGCATTTGCAAATTTTGCCTGAAGAAGAAGAAAAGGTTTTAGCTGTTGATGTGATTAACAAGGTGGTTTTGGAAGAGAATGATTTGAACCTTCCGTCTACATTTTACGAGGTTGCTATAGAGCGGGGATTTGCCCGATATCACTATCACCCGAATGAAGTATTTTATTATGGATTGCTACGGAAATACAAGGGCAATCATTATCTCATTGTGCTCAGTGCGAAAGATATTTATGGAGAGGCTAAACTTACCAATCTTCGTAAAACCCTGGCTATTTGTTTTTTGATTGGGATTTTGCTGACCTATCTATTTGGGCGTTATTATGCTTCTAAAGTCATTAACCCAATTACCGAGATGATCAGGGAGGTGAATAAGATTACGGCCACGAATTTACACATGCGCCTGGAGGATAATGATAACAAAGATGAAATGGGGCAACTGGCGTCAACCTTCAATAATATGCTGGATCGCTTAGAAACTTCTTTTGATCTTCAAAGTAACTTTATAAGTAGTGCTTCTCATGAATTTAAAAATCCACTCACCGCTATTTTAGGAGAGATAGAAATTACGTTGAATCGTGAACGCAGTGGGGAAGAGTACAGGAATTCATTAATTAAGGTGGAAAAGGAAGCTATCAGGCTTGATATTCTGGTGAACGGGTTATTGAAATTAGCGCAGACTGAATTTGATGATAAGGGGTTGGTGATCGAGGAGGTCAGGATTGACGAGCTCGTTATCGGTGTACAAAGAGATTTTGATAATATACATCCGGAAAGTAAAATTATTTTTGACTTTTCGGAATTGCCATCGAATCCTGAAGATCTGGTGGTTCAGGGTAATAAGAGTTTACTTGGGGTTGCTTTTAATAATATATTAGACAACGCGGCAAAATTTTCAATGAATAAGGATGTTTCAGTGAAAATTACTGCCAGAGATCATAATGTGGTGGTCATTATAACTGATCAGGGGGTAGGGATTCCTCCTGACGAACTTAAAAATATCTTTGAGCCCTTCTTCCGGGCCTCAAACGTGAGGGGTGTTAAGGGATTTGGAGTAGGTTTGCCATTAACTTACAGAATTGTAAAATTGCATAGCGGACAATTAAATATTACCTCTGAGGTTGATTCCGGAACCCGGGTTGAGGTGGTGTTACCTCATAGAGATGAGCACATTATAGTAAGAAAATAATTTTTCTAATCTCGCTCTAATCTCCTTTTTAATTACTTCTTAATTCTTCTGGTTATCCTTGCCGTTCGAATTATTTTCTAATCACTTCATTGTGTGTGGATTCGAAAAAAATCAGAACGTGTAATAATAAAAATAAACTATGAAGAATTTTTTTGGAACCTATGTGAAGGCAGCTAAGTACGACATTCCGTCTAGTATTGTCGTTTTCCTGGTAGCTCTTCCTTTGTGTTTGGGGATTGCATTAGCATCCGGAGCTCCTTTATTCGCCGGACTTATTTCGGGTATAGTAGGGGGTATTGTAATTGGGTTGTTGAGTAAATCCAGCTTAAGTGTTAGTGGTCCTGCTGCAGGATTAGTGGTTATTGTTTTAAACGCTGTAGACAGCCTGGGTAGTTATGAGGCATTTTTAATGGCTGTTGTTTTAGCTGGGGTAATTCAGTTAGCACTTGGTTTTCTTAAGGCGGGAATTATCGGTTTGTATTTTCCTTCTTCGGTAATTAAAGGGATGCTGGCAGCTATTGGATTGATTTTAATTTTAAAGCAGTTTCCTTATCTGATTGGTTTCACCGCTGATGCTTTTGGGGATATGAAATTTCTACAATCAGACGGGAGTAATACATTCTCTGATTTCTTTGCTGCTTTTACCCATATGGAGGTAGGTAGCTTAATAATTGGTCTGTTCTCATTATTTTTAATGATTTTCTGGGATCGTCCAATCATCAAAAACAACGGCTTATTGAAGAGGATACCGGCAGGTGTTTTAGTGGTAGTTATGGCTATTGTACTTAACCAGGTATTTGGCTTGATAGCTCCTAACCTAGCAATTGATCCGGTTCATTTGGTTAGTCTTCCAATAATTTCTGAAATGGATTCAATTCAGGAGGTGTTTACTGCACCGAACTTTGGAGTACTTGGGAATCCAACGGTATATGTTACGGCTTTCACTTTAGCGATTGTGGCAAGTTTAGAGACTTTATTAAGCGTTGAAGCTATAGACAAACTGGATCCGTTAAAAAGAAGAACTCCGCAAAATGCTGAGCTAAAGGCCCAGGGGGTTGGTAATATTGTTTCTGGTTTGATTGGAGGACTTCCTATTACTGCAGTAATTGTAAGAAGTTCAGCAAACTTGGACTCAGGTGCCCGTACTAAGATGTCGGCTGTTTATCACGGTATTTTATTATTGGTTGCTGTAGCCGTTTTTCCTATGGTTATGAATATGATTCCATTGTCTGCGCTTGCAGCGATTTTAATCATGGTTGGTTTTAAACTTACTAAACCTTCATTATATAAAGCACAATATTTATTAGGTAAAGATAGATTCATTCCTTTCTTCGTTACTGTTGTTTGTATTTTATTCACGGATCTACTTGTTGGGATCCTGATCGGTATGTCAGTAGGTATCTTCTATGTATTAAGAGCGAACTATAAGGTACCATATTTCTTTAAAGAAGAAAAAGAGGAAAAGGAGAGCAAACCGCTTATCAGAATTGAATTGAGTGAGCATGTTTCATTCTTGAATAAGGCTAGTCTGCAGCTTACTTTTGAGCACCTTCCGGAAAACAGAGAAGTTTTAATAGACGGATCGAGCACCAAGGAGATTGATTATGATGCTTTGGAGGTGATATACAATTTTAAGAATACTGCGCATGAAAAGAATATTGTATGTCATTTCAAGAACATTCCTGAATTTGGTAAGAATGGAGAGATCATACAAAAGCCTAAACTTGAAGTACCTCACAAGAAGTTAGTTGGTAACTTTAAGAAGAGTGCCTAATTAGACGTGTACTAACTACAGGTAGCCGTAGCGGGTTGTTTTTTAAATCCATTATTAAAGGAATTTGCTCAAGGTAGTTAGGTTATAAATGTTACTTATTGAATAATAAAGTTAGTTTGATTAATAAATCGGCAGTTTATTAATTATATCTGCGAAGAGGATACTGTAGGGGGTTTTCCTCTTCGCTTCTTCCAAAAAGCTATTTCTTAAAAATAATATTTTTAAAAATGAAAAACATACTAATACCAATTACAGATAAAAAAATATCCATTACTGATTTAAAGAAAACTGTAGACCCGTATAGGAGTGAAGCGTTAAATGTGGTTTTATTATATATTTCTAAATGTAAAGACCGACCGACAGAATTAATGATCTCTGCTTTGAGGGATACTTTTGAAGATGATGCCCTTGCGGTGTTGATGCCTTTAAAAAGGGAGCTGCTAAAGGAATATAATTATCTCTCTGATTTTAGTGTGATTACTGAATCGAGCTATAAAAGTAAATATGACTCAATTGTAGAAGCCATAGATACTTATCAGGTAGATGTGGTGGCTTTAACACAAGATAAGAGTACAGCAGGTTTGAAGAAGCTATTGGGACTTAATGATAAGGACAGAATAGAAAGTAAATTGTCTGCTAATCCACATGTTGTTTTGGTTTAGAATTTCTTTTATTGAGTCGTCCTAATATAGGTTGACAGTTTTTAAAAAAGTTAAATCAAACCAGAGTAGTTCGCTTCTCTGGTTTTTTTATATGTACAAAATTAGGTGTTTTCATGTTAAGACTTAAATGTGGTCTTACATTATTGTAAGTATCAATAGACTCTTTAACCAGGAGTTCAAGTTCTTTCTTGTTATTGCATTGATAAATTAAAAATTCACTTTTTAAGATACCGTTTATTCTTTCGGCTAATGCATTTTGATAACAGTCATACCCTGTAGTCATGGAAGGTCTGATATTGTTTTTTCTCAATTCCGTTTGATAAACCTCGGAGCAATATTGTAGCCCTCTATCCGAATGATGGATGAGCTTAGTGTCGGTTACTCTATTGTTGATGGCCATTTTAAGAGCCTTGACCACATTATCACTATTCATGTTATCACTTAATTGATACCCCATTATCTTTCTACTGTAGGCGTCAGTAACTAACGATAGATAATGTGTGGCCTTCCTGGATTTCACATAAGTAATATCGCTTACAAAGTACTGTTCTGGCCTGTTGATTACTTGATCCTTCATAAGGTTGTCATGTTTTCTTAACCAGTGTTTGGAATCGGTTGTTTTTGTATAGTTCTTCTTTGGCTTAACAAGTAAGGCTTCTGATCTTAAGTAAGTAAATAGGGCATCTCTACCTATTTTTATACCCTGTAGCCTAAACTCGTCCCTTAGTAGATAATACAGCTTTCGCGTACCTATTCTTGGCATCTGCATACGCAATTGAAGTACTAATGCTTTTATTTTGGCAAGTTCCTTGGCTCGGGACTCCTGACGCTTTATGGACTGATAGAACCCTTGACGAGATATCTCAAACAACCGGCAACAACGTGATAGGCTCACTTCTTGTTCTTGCCTGATGCGTTGGATTGTTGAGATGAAAACTTTTTTCTGATTGAGGTACCATATTGACTGTCTGAGATATCAATCATCGTATTAAGAATCTTGTTCTTTAGTTTTTCATCATCTAACTCACGCTCTAAACGTTTAATTTTCTGTGCAGGTGTTTCTTTGGATTTCATAAATAGGTTTGGTTTGCTCCAGTCTAAGGTACCATGTTTTCTTAACCAAACCAAAACTGTGCTTCTACCTTGAATCCCGTAGTGTTTTTGAGCTTGCTTGTAGGTCATCTCGCCTTTTTCTACCTGCGAGACCACAGCTAATTTAAAGCCTAGGTTATAATCGCGCTGTGTGCGTTTGTTCCCTTTGTTCGTCTTGTCTTTCATAAATAAGTCGTTTTTGTGTCAACTTATATTAGGACGGGACATAATAAATAAAAAGGCCCTGTTTTTAACAGGGCCTTTTTATTTAGATTGAAATAAAGATGACACTAAATGATTTAGAACTCTCAATCAATAGCATCTATTTTTATTACCCATGCTTTCTGCTGCTGCAGTTTCTTACGATACTTTAATGGAATATCAACAATAAATCCATCACCGACTTTTTCCCATTTTAAGGACTCATTGGTGCCTAGTAAAGTAATGGTTGCATTTTGAGAAGGAGTAATAGAAGATAACCACATTTTTGAAGGCATTTGCTTTTCGTTTTCATCAGGGAGATAGATTGCGTACACCGATTTTGTATGACGATTTTGCGTGAGTGCTATTTTTCCTTCACGAAAGGGAGCAATAGCCCTCGATTCGTAAATAGCTTCACCATTGATGTTCATCCACGCTCCGATTCCTTCCATAAGTTCATAAGCTTCCGGATCCAATTCTCCTTCGGGATTCGGAGCTATATTTAAAAGGAAATTACCACCTTTGGCAACAATGTCTACCATGGTGTGAATAATTTTACCTAGTGGCTTATATTCCCGACTTTTTCTCCATGACCAACCATCCTTTGCACTCGTATAACAAGTCTCCCACGGAACCAGCATAGCATGATCAGGAACCCTGTTTTCTGGTGTAATATAGTTTTGGTATGGGCCCTCAACAGCTCTGTCCACCACGATTAATCCTGGTTGCTTATCTCTTGCTTTCTTTGCAATCTCAGCCATTCTTAAATCTTGACTCTGAAGGTTAAATTGCTTAAAACCTTTCATACTTCGGTAAGCCCATAATTCCTGTTCGGTATAGGGTTGTACCCATCCACCATCAAGCCATAGTATGTCAATATTACCATAGTTGGTCATTAACTCATCTATTTGGTTATGGGTATACTGAACAAATTTATCCCATCGCTCGGGATAACGCTCTATGCTATAATTTGGATTTCGATCGGCGGTTGCATTCTCTGGCCACCAAAAGTAAGGTGAGTGCCAGTCAGGTTTTGAAAAATAGGCACCGATCATAAAACCTTCATTTCCAAATTCTTTAAAAATTTCTTTGGTAACATCCGCTTTCGGATGCTTGTGAAAGGGAGTGTTGACTGAGGTTATTTTATAGTCAGAATATTGAGTGTCATACATGGCGAATCCATCGTGATGCTTTGTAGTAAACACAACGTACTTCATGCCAGCTTCCCTGGCTGCTTTTGCCCATTTCTTGGGATTAAACTTTACAGGGTTAAAAGTATGCTGTAGACCTTCATAGTCTTTTTTATATTGCTCGTAATTATCGTTGTTCCTAAAACGCTTAATCCATTCTTCATCCTCACCACAAATGGACCAGGATTCAATAATTCCCCATTGACTGTAGGTGCCCCAATGCATCATTAATCCAAATTTTAGATCTTGCCATTTCGTTAATTTTTCTGACACCTTTGGGTCCGTAACAGGAGTATATTTTTGGTTTTCTTCCTGAGAAAATGAATGCAGGGAAGTTAGTAATAAGAATGCAATTAGCAGTTTAGACGTAATTTGATGTAAATATTTAAGAAGCATATAGTACTATGATTTAAAGAAAGGAACAATATAAATTAAAAAATCAGAAATACAATCGTTTGTTTGATATTGTAAAGTAAATGATAATTTCTGTGAGTATTTACAAGGATTGAATGCGCATACGGTGGTGTCGCTGTAACAAAACGGGATATAGATTCCCGAAAATATTTATAATAGTCAGGAATAACCCCAGAAGTGCATAATTATGGAATATTAAAATTATAACCACAATTTGAATAATGATGAAAGATGCCAGGTGACTGAATTCTGATTGCTTGGTTTGGTAAACGAAACTCTGCAGTCCGGTTCGTTTACCATTAAAATACTTTTTCCTTTGTGTTTTATGCCCCCAGAAGAACAGTAATAATATTTTCTTGAAGAAAGCAATATTGAGGGTATCATATAATTTATTGGTCAATTTTTTGTTTTTAACCTTATAATAGGTTTCGGGAAGCATTTTGTGGGTTGCATAGGCAAATCCTGTAAAAGCAAATACCCCTGTAATGAATAGGGCTAATAATAAAGAAAGAATAAAAATTTCTGTAATCGAATAGTCTTGAGGATGGGTATTGATTAGATTCCTGATTAGATCAAAGGATCGATAAAGAAGAAATACGGAGAATAAAGGAAATAGAATTTTCTTTACAGTCATAGCCATTATTTCATATTTAGCAGTTGAATATACCCTTTTCTTATCTATATACCTATATCTGAAGGAATCCATTTGTGGAAAAGTCGTCTGTAAAGATATCTTGTTGATTTTAGTAACCTTATCAAAATAACCGGTAAAGTGAAGTTAGCAATTAATTAAGTAATTGATAAATATAACTTATTCATACTTAGTCGCTTTCTCTTTTAGATAGAATTCCGTAAATTAATCAGACGTTTATAATAATTATGATTTTATAGTTTTAATCTATTGAAATTAAAAATCGATAATTATTTTTTATGGTAAATTTGAATAGATAAGAAAGAAAAATATAGAACTCAAAAAACCTTAAAAAATGGAAAATAACAAACACATGAGTCATTCATCACATAATTCTAATGGCGAAAGTAAATGTCCGTTCTCTGGAGGGGCACCTAAAAAAGCTGCCGGTGGTGGAGCTAGAAATAGAGACTGGTGGCCCAATCAGTTAAAGGTCAATATCCTGAGGCAACACTCTTCATTATCAAATCCTATGGGTGATGATTTTGATTATGCAAAGGCATTCAAAAGTCTGGATTACGATGCGCTGAAAAAAGATTTAAATGATTTAATGACTGATTCACAAGACTGGTGGCCTGCCGATTTTGGACACTATGGTGGTTTGTTTATACGTATGGCATGGCACAGTGCTGGAACCTATAGAATAGGAGATGGTAGAGGAGGTGCTGGTGCTGGTCAACAAAGGTTTGCACCGCTCAATAGCTGGCCGGATAATGCCAGTTTAGATAAAGCACGCAGGTTGTTATGGCCTATTAAACAAAAATATGGTAAAAAGATCTCTTGGGCAGACTTGATGGTGTTAGCAGGAAATGTAGCTTTGGAGTCCATGGGCTTTAAAACTTTTGGATTTGCAGGAGGTCGTGAAGATGTTTGGGAGCCTGAAGAAGATGTATATTGGGGTTCCGAAACTAATTGGTTAGAAGATAAAAGATATTCAGGAGAACGTGATTTGGAAGATCCTTTGGCTGCGGTGGTAATGGGGTTGATATATGTTGACCCGGAAGGTCCTAACGCTAATGGTGATCCTGTGAGTGCTGCACGCGATATAAGAGAAACCTTCAAGAGAATGGCCATGAATGATGAAGAAACAGTAGCTTTGATTGCTGGAGGTCACTCTTTCGGAAAAACACATGGAGCTGCTGATCCAGGTCAGTATGTAGGTCCCGAGCCAGAAGCTGCTCCTATAGAAGAGCAAGGTTTTGGCTGGAGGAATAGCTATAAATCTGGAAAAGGACCTGATGCAATTACTGGAGGTCCGGAAGTTACCTGGACACAGACACCAACCCAATGGAGTAATTATTTCTTTGAAAACTTGTTTGGCTACGAATGGGAACGAACTAAAAGCCCGGCAGGTGCTATACAATGGGTGGCCAAAAATGCCGAGGCTGCCATACCGGATGCTTTTGACAATACAAAAAAGCACTTGCCAACAATGTTAACTACAGACCTGTCACTTAAATTCGATCCGGAATATGAAAAGATTTCAAGAAGATTCTATGAAAATCCTGATGAGTTTGCCGATGCCTTTGCACGTGCCTGGTTCAAGCTAACTCATCGAGATATGGGACCTAAGGCGAGATATCTCGGACCTGAAGTGCCAGCTGAAGATTTGATCTGGCAAGACCCAATCCCAGAGGTAAACCATGAGGTTGTTAATGCCGAGGATATAAAGTCACTTAAAAATATAATTTCAGAGAGTGGTTTATCGATATCGGAATTAGTGAGTACCGCCTGGGCTTCAGCTTCTACGTACCGGGGTTCAGATAAACGAGGTGGTGCTAATGGTGCCAGAATTCGGTTAACTCCCCAAAAAGATTGGGAAGTAAATAAACCGAAACAATTGGCCAAAGTACTTGAGGTGTTAGAGAATATTCAAAAAGACTTTAACAGTGGAAGTAAAAAGGTTTCAATGGCAGACCTTATTGTTTTAGGTGGTTGTGTAGGTGTTGAAAAGGCAGCTAAAAAAGCAGGTTACGATATTAGTGTTCCTTTTACACCTGGAAGAATGGATGCTTCTCAGGAACAAACGGAAATTGATTCTTTTGCATATTTGGAACCTGTGGCAGATGGATTCCGAAACTACCGTAAAACAAAGTTTCCTGTCTCTACAGAAGAATTATTGATCGATAAGGCTCAGCTATTAACCCTAACAGCTCCTGAGATGACAGTCCTAGTGGGTGGCTTACGGGTGTTAAACACCAATTTTGATGGTTTGGATCATGGAGTTTTTACAGAGCAGCCTGAAGTGCTGACCAATGATTTCTTCATAAACCTGTTAAGCATGGATACCACATGGAAACCAGTGACTGAAGATAATGAGATTTTTGAAGGTCGTGATCGTAACTCAGGAGCACTGAAATGGACAGGCTCGCGTGCCGATTTAATTTTCGGATCAAATTCCGAGTTGAGGGCAGTTGCAGAAGTTTACGGATGTTCAGATAGTAAAGATAAATTCGTACACGATTTTATTGCAGCGTGGAATAAGGTAATGAACCTCGATCGTTTCGATCTTGCCTAAGCAGATTATTAATACTTATAAAATCCTTTAAAGGTGGTCTTCGGACCACCTTTTTTATTAGACTAAAAAAAATATCCCTAAATGCCTATTCAACAAAATGGGCATTACATCACAAAACTACGACCCTTCACACCAAGCCCTGTTTTATAGTCCTTTAGTGCCTTTAAACTGAATAATTTTACCCTATTGAAAATTCATTCTAAAAACATTTTTATGAAAAAACAAATTTGGAAAACTATCTGGCTTTTTAGTTTTATTATAGGGACTTTTAGCCTTAACGGTTGTACAAAAGAAGAATTATTATCGCAGATTCAACATGAATCATTCTCCATCATTTCGGAATACACCAAAACCAAATATCGTATAAACATTATGTATCCCGAAAGATTCAATACGGAAAATAATTACCATACAATATTTCTTTTAGATGGAGATGATTATTTCAATGAAGCAGCGAATGTCATTGCCAGATTAAGTAAGGAAAAAATAGTCCTTGTTGGAATTGGATATGCAGATAAAAATCAGCGAGGTACAGATTATTCTTTTCCTGAAGATAAAGACTTCCCTGGTGATTCAGGTGGTGCTTTGGCATTTCTTAAATTTTTAAACAACGAACTCATTCCATGGGTCGAAATTAATATGGGCATTCATAGTAGTGATAAAACCCTGTTTGGTCATTCTTTGGGAGGGTATTTTGCGCTCTTTACCCTATTTCAGCAAAATCAGACAAATCCGTTCGATAATATCATTGCTGGCAGCTCCAACCTCATGTGGTACAATGCTTACCTATTCGATTTGGAACAGGATTATTATAATACCTTTAAAGGTTTGGAAATAAGATTGTTTCTTGCTGTGGGTGATCTCGAAGGAGCCTCCTTAAACTTGTTTCATGATGCGTTTGTTGAAAAATTAAGGAGTAGATCGTATTCAGGGTTCAGCTTAAATTTTGAACGACTTAAAAATACCTCGCATAGAAATAGTCCTATAGTCACCTTTGAAAACTCAGTTTCAATTTTATTTTAATAAAGTCCTCATGAAAAATCAACTATTCATCATAATAACCTTAATTACATTTAAAACCATTGGTCAAACCCAGTCTTCGGTTAAATACCCGGAGAAAAAAAAGTGGAGGTTGGAGCTTTTATTTACCCAGGATATTCTAAATACCAGCTATGGAGATAATTTTGGTTTCGTATTTAAAGTGAAAAAACCTGCTTTTCAAAAAAAGCATTTTGACCTTTATTATGGGGTTTGTTATCAAAATAGCTATATAGATGAAACCGATAATTTATTTACGAAGGGAATAGATGGCTATACCAAAGACAATGGACTATATATGGTATATGAACTACGCTACCAGCCTTTTCAAAAGAAAAAGTTTTATGTGTCTCTTGAGCCATTTATCGGATTAACCCATTTAAAATCAAAAGGAACTTTACGAATACCTGAACATGATGTCTACCAAAAATATAAGAAAAACTATACGTACTTTAATTATGGGTTGTCCCAATCAATTGGAATTAATATGAATGATTTTAGTATTAGTGGTTTTGCATGGGGATCCTTAAAAGGATTTTTAGACAATGGAAGAAGTCGCCCTGCAGATTTTGATTCACGACTTTTTCTGGGGATTGGCTTAGGCTATTCTTTATAAATATGAAATAGGGAGTATAAAATTATGAAGGTGTAATCTGAGTCCTGATTACACCTTTTCAGAAAGAAAAGCTTCCTTAAATACCTGAAACTTATTTCGTGAAACTGGAACCTCCTCCTTTACTCCATTAAAAATAATCCGATAATTTCGAGCATTTCCGGCAGTAGCCTTAATATTTTTAATATTTACAACATACGATCGATGGGTGCAAATGATAAAAGGAAATTTGTCTAAAGCGTTTTCTAAAGTTTGAATTCCAATTCGATAGGGTTTACAGGCCACCCCGTTAGTGCTTTTGGAATACAAGTCAATATAATTTCCATCGGCCTTTGCAAAGAGAAATTTATCAGTGTCGAGTTCTATTAATTCAGTTTTATTATTGGTTTGAATCCTAACAACATCACCTTCACTGTTTTTGGTAAAATCAATCCTACGCTGTAGTTCTTCATTGAATAAAGAAACTTCCTTTAAGTTTTGTTTTAAAATAAGGGTGTAATTAAACCAAACAATCAAAAATGTAGGTAGCGAGCCAACAGCAACGACATAAAAGGAAGCGTTTATAAACTTTAATAAAAGATTAGTGTTATGATGTTCTTTTTCAATAATATAAGCCATTATGTTATTGCAGACTGCAATAAAGAAAAGCAGAGAAACAATTAAAAGAAACTCTTTGCCGACGGTCCAATGCTCCCTTGTAATTGGATTGAAAAATAACCTGGGTACCAACTCTGTGATAAATAAAATACTGCAAAAACTGGATAAACCGGCCAGGGTGCAAACCTGTATTTTAGAAAGTATAAATTGGCTATTGACCTGATCAATATCCAAGGCAAACCAATTGATCATTGAAATAAGTAGTCCAATTGCAATAGCAACCCCCAAATTTCGTTTAAAATAAAACAAATACGGATAAGGCTTATTGATAATAGGAATTATGTATTGTTGTAACACTAAGTCTAATTTTAGGATCAAAGGTAAAACTTTTAAAAACCCAGAAATGATTTTTACAGGATAACAAAAGTTAAGTTTTTATCACCATTTTATTTTTTATACAATCATAGCCATGGGTGGCAAATTGCCTGAACCAGAATTGGTGTGTCAATTCCGCTTAAAATTCGACTGTTTAGAAATTTTAAAAAAAGTAATAATTGAGTAAAATCATACCATCTATACCTTAGCCGGATCAGTATAAAGAAACTTAAGGTGTTTTCTGAGTATTGAATTCAGCCATAACCGGATAATGGTCAGACAATAGACTTGTATCTTCTTGGTTAAAGAAAGTAACCTTCATACATTTTTTTGCCAACTCCGGATTCGCAAAAATATAATCAATCCGTTGTCGGTTTTTGATTATTGAATTAGCAGTATTGTTGTATTTCCCAATTAACGCCGGAGTAGGAAAAGTGAAATTTTTATTAGAAGGCATTATTGTATTAATACTAACATCAATAGCAGGAATGCTTAAAAACTTTGAAATTACAGCGTAGTCAAACTCTCCAAGTCTTAGGTTTGAGTATTTTTCATTGCTTTTTGATCTATCTTTAAGAGCCGGCTTTGATTCCATCCAGTAGGCATCAAAAGGGGAGAAGGCATTAAAATCACCTAAGATTAAGTAATTTTTATGAGTGTTCTCTGAAATAAGCTTAGTAATGTACTGTGCTTCTTTTAATCTGATATCAGCATCAGAAGGCGAAAGGTGAACTATATAAAAATCAATCCCATAAGTCTCACAATGTAATAAACCATGCCAGAAAGGTTTTTTTATTCGATCTTTTACAATGATGGGTTGATTTGAAGTTATTCCGGTAGGGTATCCTTCTGTCTTTAAAATTGCTACATACTCATGCCCCCATTTCAAAGCATCTTCCTTAAGTTGTTCTTCAGTATAACCACATAATTCCTGTAGTGCTAATACATCCGGATTTTGTGCTTTAACCCATGCCGTTAAATTCGATTTGCGCTCAATGTCTTTACCCCAGTCAAAACCATTCCAGATATTATAGGTCATTATCTTCAAGGAGGATTTCTCTTTTTGTTGAGAATGTCCGATTGTGGAAATACTTGAGATGAATAGGAGGGCAAGTATGAATTTGTTGAGGTTGAGCATCGATGTGTAGCCTTTAATAGTTTTTTGAACAATAGATAAAACTAAATATTTGATGGAAAATGAACAAGTTAAACATACTGGAAAATAAAATCAGGTTTATGAATAAGCAAAAAGCTTAGAGATTTTCAGAATCAATGTACTCGCTTTTCAAGCTTTAGAGACTCCGTCCCATTCGTAACTATAATCTCATAAGTGCCTTTTTTCAAGCCTAGATGGCCTGTCAGATTTCGATTCGTAACTTCGGTTACATCAATTGGAACCGCTAAATCTATGGGCTCTCCCTTTTTATAAGCTAGTAACATTACCGGAAATTCAATTGAAATATCTTTTAAGTTAATGGAAACATTTTTGTTTGCTCCTTGAAAGACCCAATGTGGCCGGTTATTAATATAGGAGGTTAAAGGATGTAAAACAATAAGATCAGCCCAGGCTTCCCTACGTTTATGAGGTAGAGCTTCACCTGTTGTCTTGTTAATAATAACAGAAGATTCATCAATATCAAAAGCTTTCCTGAATGGATGGTTGAATTTCACATCACTTCTTTCACTATAAATCACCTGATTTATAGTTAACGGATCTATTCCGGTATATTCAGTTAAACGTGAGGCCATGGCTTTTTCCCATGATTTATGTTTCCCTTCTAGGACGTGTTCAAAACCACAATGAATTAAAAACTTTTCATTGGGTTTGGTGCTCATATACTTTTGGATGTTCTGGGCTTGTGCGATCTCTCTCTCTTTACCATTTCCCTCACCCGTATTTTCATACGGAAAAAGCTCATAGCCAATAGCTAAAGCCTCACGAATCAAATTTCCGAATTGAGGATCCTTGGTGTAATACCCGGATTCGAGAATGGGATATTTCCTGATATTGATTTCTTTATCCAGGTAACCTCCATTCCCAAGAGCTTCAAGGCCAAGGTTTCTATATCCGAGATCATAGAGCTCTTTAAGAAGAGACTTTGTAAAAACACGGTGAAAAGAGTTGTGATGAGCCTCGTTAATAATAATTACATTGGTTTTCTTAGCTTCTTCAATAATATACTTTTTAGCATTTAGAGTGGCATACAAATCTTTTATAGAATCAATTTGAATGGAATTGTAATTTCGCTCCCTGGTACCCATAGCCAAATCCCATTCAATAAGGGCATTTCTATAATCGCCTTTGTTGGCATAGTTTGCAGCCGATAATTGATGCTTCCAGGGTACAGTGTCTTTAGCAACCTTATTGGCGATTGAAGAAGAAAATTGATAAGGTGTTTTAAAATCATTTTTTTCAGTGATATTTTTCGATGAATGACAATTTGAAAACATAATCATAATAAGACCCACTGAAAAAGTCTTAGAGAATTTTTTTAAATACATGTTGTTGGTTTTGATTGATAAAAACAAATATAACTAAATAATTAGTTTTAACTAATTATTTAGTTTAAATAAGGTGGTTTGAATCTTCAGTACTGTTGTTGAAGAGTTTCATAAACTTTAAGATCAAATTTGGTTTATCTCAAAATTTGAGAGGGTATTATAAGTGGAATATACCTTTCAAATGGTTATTCAGTACTGTCTGGATTGGTTCTTTTTCCAAGTTGGAGTATTTCTCCTGCGAATTTCTCGACGCGTTGCCAATCTGTATATTCTATGGGGTGTTCTGTGCTGGTTGGACCATTGGTGAATAACATAATAAGTTTAATCATTAACTTATCGGTAAATGAATATATGCTATAATCAAGCCTGCCAGCGAAAACTTCTAATAAATTGGGTGACCAATGAATTGACTTAATGAATTTTTGCATATATGGATTGGTATCCGGACTGTTTTTGTCGTTTTTACGAGCGACAAGATTCACAGAAAAAAAGGCCGTATTTATCTTATTTAATTGGTCTGTATGATTAACAACAAAATTTTCAATTAAAGGATGATGCTTCCCGTAGCGAATACTTGAGCCAATAACGAAAATTTCATAATCCGATAGGTGCTTTTGAAATTGGTCAATGGAACATAGGTCTACCTCAATTCCCTCCTGACGAATGATACTGGCCAATTTTTCACAGATTTTTCTGGTTTGACCATCAACTGACGAAAATACAATTCCTATGGGATTCATTTATAAGGTAACGAATTTAAGTGATCGAATCTTTTTTAAGTAAAAAGAAGAGGCGCTTTCCGTATGATCTGCCTGCTTTTTGTAATCGGTTTAGGAGCCAGGGAATTCATGAATCCTCTTAAATGTTCGTGTTACAGTACTGTCCGTATTTAAAAGCTGTAATGTAATTGTGTCTTTATTAATTTTCATATTCCAAAAATTTCGTTGAAGATGCGCACCATACGGTATCAACTCAACCTCAGGTTTATGTCCGTGAACATTATAAACCCCATTAATATTTACTGTACCAGAACTTATAACAAAGCGTTTGTCCCATCTGAAAAATATATAATCACCATCAATTATACGGTCAGGATCTTTAAAATAAGGTCCTGAACCAATTGCCTCATTTAATTTCCATAATCCAAATAATTCATCACCATGAGTCATGGGTAGTTTTAGAGCCTGCTCTAAAATTACTTCAACCATTTGTCCATTCTGAATTCGATTCCATGTCATGGATTTATTATCTATTTCAACCTTAAATGGTTCATTAGAATCATGGATTCCGTTGGTGTTAATAATAGTTAGGGACCCCGTATCTTTATCAAAGTTATAAGTGCCAAAAGAATGCTGCAACCACCCATTACCTGATTCTTGAGTGAAATCGGAATGAAAACGTACCCATCGTGCATCAGGAGTCATTTTTTCATTTCCAACGGTTACTGATTTTATAACCCATTGTCCTTCAATTTTCGATTCGTTTTGGCAACTGATCAGTGATAAAGTGGAGGTGAAGAAGATTAATAATTTCAATTTTATAGAAACATTCATTTCTGTATGATGCTTTTAATATTAGTTCAGGTTGGGTAATTTGGATAATAGTTACCCTGTCATAAATTTAAGAAACTCTAATGAATTTTAATGGGTTGAAAATCACAAGATGATTTTTTAAAATAAGATTCGACATACAAAAAATAGCTTTTCACTGCTCAAGCGTCAAAATCAGGCTGTAACCTTTCTTTTGGGTAGTAATGCAATTAAGCCAAGAACAGGTCCGATGGCTAATACAGCATAAATACTATTCGTGTCAGTCAGGGATCTGATAACATTTACTATTTGAATGCTTACTATGGTAATGCTAAAACCTATGCAGTTAACAATAGTCAGAGCCGTTCCTTTTATTTCAGGACGACTGTTTTGAGCGACTAAAGTAGAGAACAAAGGAGAATCAGCAATCACTACCATCCCCCAAAATAAAAGATAAGCTATAACAAAATCAGGAGCTTTAAGAGAGAAAATCAAGGGTGAGGCTAAGCAGCAGATACATGATAAAAGAAGGGCTGTAAATGCGGTCCGTTTGGTGCCAAGGGCTTCCGCAAGATATCCTCCAATGATGCAGGCCAACCCACCAATTCCAATAATCAGGAATGACAAAAATGGTATATTAAATGCTGCATTCGGATTTGCTAGAAGGTAGGTTTGAAGCATCAACGGTACAAAGGTCCAAAATGCGTAGAGTTCCCACATATGTCCAAAATAGCCAAAGGCAGCCGAACGAAAATCTCGTTGCCTGAATACTTTGAAAAAGGCCGAAAGATCCAATTGCTGACTCTGTTTGCGAAATGGACCATCAGGAACTAAAACCGACATCAAGACACCTCCGGCAATCGCAAGGGTTGAGGTGATCAACAACACAGATTTCCAGGGAAAGTTACCGGTCATGTCTTTCAGTAGATGAGGAAATGCCGTGCCTACCACAAGAGCACCAACGAGATAACCCAGAGACTTGCCAAGGCCTTTTTCAAAATAATCAGAAGCAATCTTCATCCCAACAGGGTAAATTCCAGCTAGAAAAAAACCGGTTAAAAAACGAAAACTCAATATACTGGTAAAACTATTTCCTTCCCAAACGATCCCAAGATTAAACAAAGCCCCCAAAAGCGCTGATGATAAAAACACCTTTGAAGGAGAAAATCGGTCAGCAATAGTTAAAATGGCAAAGATGAGCGTACCTATAATAAATCCGAATTGAACGGCAGAGGTTAAATGCCCTATAGCACTTTCGTTAAGATTGAAATTAATAACTAAATCACGCATTACACCATTTCCAGCAAACCATAAAGAGGTGCAGCAGAACTGTGAAATTACAATAACGGGAAGAATCCTTTTAGATGGTTTCATGGTGCGTTCCTATTTAAGATAGTAATGATCATGAGCTTTTGAACTGTTTTTGATGATTCACTTTTATGTTTCAACGGTCTAAAATATCAATTCACTTGTAAATACTTATAATTAATATACCCGTTCAAAGGTTTTACCATTAAATTTATAGATCCCGCTCGGATTCGCACCACAAAACCACAATGTTCCATTTATGGTTTTATAGATGGTCCAAACCTGACCTGAAGGGAATCCATCTTTTTCAGTGAAATTTGTCAATGAAATACCGTCAAATTTCCAAAGACCGGATTTTACCGTTCCAAACCAAATATTTCCTTTAGAATCTTCCCCTAAAGCAAAGACCCTGTCCAGTGTGTTACCCTTAAAATCATCTTTCTTTATTGATTGTTGCTTGCTGAAATGGATCGTTTTATTTCCATCATATTTGAAAACACCAATACCATTATTTCCAATCCATAAATTTCCATTACGATCCTCCATAATACTTCGAATATGTAAGGCAGCGTTAGCCTCATTCAAACCAAGGTAAGTGTTATCTATAATTTTAAAAGTTGAACCTGTATATCCTATAACAGCTCCGTAGGTACCAAACCATAGGGTCCCGTTTTTTGCCTTGATAAATGGCGTGGTCACTGAAAAGTAATTTTCCTCTCCACCTTTCGGCGCAATTGGGAATTTGCGAAAAGAAAGGGTGCTACCATCGTATTGGTAAACTCCGGGTTGCTCCTCACGTGCATTGTAACCTGTACTTAGATCTCCTTTAAACCACAGGTCATTAGAAGTTGGGGACCATTTATTTTTAAAATCATAGTTTCTTTGGTCATAGACAGTTATATGTTGACCATCATAAAAACTCAATCCCTTCCCACATTCAAACCATATGAGTCCATGTTGGTCTTCATAAATATTACGGACTTGATTGTCACTCAATCCATCAGCGATGGTGAAATATTTGAATTTCCCATTCCTGATCAAACAGACACCTTCGCTATGACTGCCAATCCAGGTGTTGCCTTTAGAATCCTCCAAAACAGAACGAATGCCAGAGGTATATTTGACAAAAGGTCTCGATTGGTTCGTTTGAATATTTTTTTGTGTAGTGTGAATTTTTGAATTAGGTTGACAAAAGCAAGGTAAACTAATGAGTATGAAAATAAGAACAAAAGCCTTTAATTTATATTCATGGGTGCTTTTCATAATGAGGTCAGGATATATTGGTCGTCTTGAAGTTGAAGTGTTTTAGTATTAAAGATAATTAAAAGGGAACAAATGTATTCCCAGCAATTTTTACAACTGGATAAGACGAATTTTAAAAGAAGCTTAAAAGATTGAATCCATGTAAATTGAGATTATTCATCTTTCTCCTGAATCGTGATTTTTCTATTTAATGCATCTACTAACTTGAATAAGGTTTTTTGGAAAGCCTCGAATTCATCTTTGGTAATTGATTCTTCATTAAAGGATGCTAAAATTTTATCAGGTATCTCCTGGGCGTTTTCCTTCATCTCAATCCCTGCATTCGTCAGTGAGATCAATACAGTGCGTTCATCCAAAGGTGAACGAGTTCTTCGTATCAGTTCTTTCTGCTCTAATCGTTTTAACAAAGGGGTAAGGGTGTTGGATTCCAAAAAAAGGCGTTGTCCAATTTCCTTCACACTTTGCTGGTCATATTGCCAGAGAGTTAACATGACTAAATATTGTGGGTATGTAATTCCTAAAATGTTTAAATAAGGAGTGTACATTTTCGTAGTAAAACGCGAAGCAGCATAAAGAGGGAAGCAAAGTTGATTCTCCAAAAACAGCGCTGGTACATCTTTTTTCATCATCATAATATTTTTATAATATCTTTCTCCATCTTTTCAGGAACCGTAGTTGGTGCATACCGCTTCACAGGATTCCCGTTTTTGTCAATTAAGAACTTGGTGAAATTCCATTTAATTTTTCGGCCAAAAATCCCACCCGAAAGTTCAGATTTTAAATATTTAAATAAAGGATGGGCGTTTTTACCATTCACCTCAATTTTTTCAAACATCGGAAAACTTACCCCATAATTGCGTTGACAGAATTCCTGAATTTCATCGGAACTTCCAGATTCCTGATTCGCAAATTGATTGCATGGAAATCCGAGGATTACCAACCCCTGGTCCTTATATTTTTGATATAATTTTTCTAACCCCTCATACTGAGGTGTAAGCCCACATTTACTGGCGGTATTAACTACGATAACAGTTTTATCTTTATAAGCATCTAAACGAATTTTTTCATCATTTAGTTTATCAGCTTCAAAGTCATAAAATGAAAATGTTTCCATATTATCCTTTTATTTTGTTGATGATATGTTTAAGTGCCTCTGTCGACCACAAGGCCCACAGTATAAGTACAGGCTGAAAAAAGAGTCTTATAAGCCTTTTTCGATCCGTATCCAGACCAAAAGCATTTATTTCATGGGTATATTGAGAAATATTACCGGGAAATATTAAAACGTAAAAAATGGCCAGTACAATCCCCACTTTAATCTTATGTTTCACTAAAAACACCATGGCAAGTCCCAGGCAAATCTCAATAATCCCTGAAGACAACACCACAAAATCCATTATTGCAGGATCATTAGATAACCACAATGGCACCTGGGCTAAAAATTCTTCTCTTTGAAAGCTAAGATGCCCTATACCTGCAAGTACCATGAGGGAACCGAGTAGTATTCTTAAGAAATTTTGAATAGATTTCATTTGGTGATCGTAAGTGATTAAATCGTTTGCGACATAAAGGTAAGGATTATTTTATATACTTGAATAAGTAGACTGCAAAACTATATTGATATCGAAATGACACACAAGGTAAACCAAGTTGTACATTACGATTTTATGTTAATTTCTTTGTCGAATAAATTTACTCCTCCTTTTACACCGAAGTCAAGTGTAGTAACAGGATATGCGATCGAAATGCCTTCTTGTTCAAATCGTTTTTTAATGCGAATAATCACAGCATTCATACCCTTACAATAGTCATCATTCGAATTAAACTGTACCCAATATCTGAGCATAAAATTATAAGTTGAATCACCAATGGCTGTAAAGTAAAAATCAATGCCCTCTTCGGGAAGTAGCTCTTCAATTTTCTTTACTTCATCCATGGCAACACTTTTTACCCGCTCAAGATCATCTCCATAAGACACACCACTTCTTAAAATGATTCGTCGCTTCCCCCATGTTGAATAATTTGTAAAGGTGCCATTGTAAATAATCTGATTGGGAATAAAAACCTCTTGCCCGGGCACGGTTTTTACCTTGGTGGTAAGCCAACTGATGTCTACAACCACACCATAATTTCCATCAATTTCTACCCAATCACCAATATTATAAGGCCTTTGTAGATCTACTAAAAGCCCGGAAAACATGTTAGATGCAATGTCCTTAAAGGCAAATCCGGCAACAATACCTACTATACCAGCTCCAGCTAATAATTTCTCCAAAGGTTTTTCCAGTCCTAAAATGTTGAGAGCAAGGAATATTCCCAAGGCAAAAAATAATACATAAAAAGTGGAGGCCAGTATGCGTTCAATATTCAGATAATGATTTTTAAAAACTTTTTTATAAATCCTTAAGCAAAGATTCTTGATCGTATTGGCAATCAGTGCAAAAATAAGGATTACAAGAATCGCCAGAATGAGCTTTGGGATATGATCAATGACGTTATTTTGGAATTCAATCCATACGTTGTTGATGTTTTTAATGATACGCTCCATGTTGCTGTTAATTTATATCAACCTTGTTAAAATGCCATTTGATGGGGTAAAGCATATTAGAATCAGAACCTCCTGAATTGAAGTGGGGTTGTTCTGTCTCTAAGATAATCAATAACATTTATCTTTCCTGATCTAATTTAATAACAGTGCGTATGTTATTCTTTAATTAAGATAAATAATAGTAGTATTACTTGACGTCGGAATGAATGAGGTGCTGAACCTGTACTACAAATTCTTGTGGTTCGTCAATATGAAAACCAATAACTTTATATTCCTTTTTAATACCATAAAGACCATTTAAGGTATGAACGTCTTTTAGATAGATAATTATGTTGTGACTCTCAAGAGCTCCCAATGGAGATAAAGTTCTGGTCAATGTGTCTTTTTTGAGGTCTTTGGTGAAAATGTGTATTGATTTGATGCAGGAATAAGGAATTCGGGTCTCATTCATAATGCCATATCGGAGGCTCATATGCCTACCGTCAAGAGATATAGGTCTTTGGGAAAGCGATTTTACAAACCCTAAAAACTGAATGGCCGTGTAAATACTCAGTCCTGTCAGAATCCAGGCAGCTATGTGACTCCATAAAACAATTAAAAAGTGCATGGCAACAGCTTCAATCAGTATTATAAAAATTAAAGCCCCCATGAGAGCTGGAGATCCACTTTTTAAATGATAACTAAATTCATTTTCTTTCAATGGTCTTCTTTTCCAGCAAATAAAACTATAGTAAAGCACCGCAACCTCTGTGGCAAAGGGTAAAACAAGTCTGCCGGGCAGCACATCATAACAGGTTCTTCTCAAAACATCATAAAAGTCAGGTGAATCACCTTTTAACGCCTTGAATTTTTTTATGGCACGACTAATTTTGATAATAATGAGACTAAAAACAGATAGTTCAATTACAGGTAAAGCCCAGGTTTTGAATAATATTAAATAGGTTTGTTTTTCAATGGGTAGAAAATAAGAACCTGCTAATAGCCCAAAAACTATGAATGGAATCACGGTGAGTTTAGAAACCTTTGTGTTACGAATAAGCAGATAATATATTGCTGGAATGGTGAGTAACAGGTCTGCGGAGATTGCCATACCTAATGTGTCGTTAATGATGATGGACGAAGACGTCATTAACAGAATAAGACTTCCTAGTAAAATTAAAGGGATTCCAAAATTTAAAAGGTTCCTGTTAAATATTTGCGAGCTGTTCATGTTCCGGATTTAATGCTTTTACATATTTTTAAATTATTGTCCAATCGATAGCTCCATCAGAATACGCCAGACATTCATAGGAAGCCATTCATCATAATTTTTTAGATGGTTATATGATGGTAATTTTACCGTATGAGGAATATCAAAAAAAGGAGTCCCTTTTTTGAGCTCCTGTTCTACACCGGCATACAGCGCCCTGAAATAATTTTGCATAAAGGTAACATCACTTCTGTCTCCTTGTACACGCACATGGGCCATATATACCTCTTTAAACTTAAGTTCCTGAATTTTTTCCAGACTTTTAACCCATGCTTTCGGACTGGCATCAGGTAGATAGGCATACAATACCCGATCGGGTACTACCAGATCCACCACAAAAATGGCGTTGTGTTCAGCAAATCGAAACACCGTCATTCCCGCACCATGGTTAGCTCCAAAATAATGTAATTCTAAAACCTGCCCATTTCCAAAATCATAAGACTTATATGCTCCTTCCCAGACTACTGTAGGAGTAATTACATCGGTATGTGGGGGTATATTATTTTTAGCCTCACGATGAGCAATATAAGTGGTTTCCGGATTTTTAAATACCTGGCCTCCACGAATATGATCCCAATGATTATGACTATAGAAAACTTTGGTAATAGGTTTTTGAGTTATTTCTCGAATTGCAGTTAATGTTGCTTCAGCTCTTGCAGAATCCAAAGGGTCAATTACAATAACCTCTTTATCGGTGATGTAGAAACAAGAGAAAGCCCTGTCACCTACAAAATAAAGGTTATCCTTGACCTTTATGGTTTTAATATCTTGAGCACATGTCACATGAGGGAATCCAAAACTAATAACCAGGATAAAAATTATTTTTTTGAGTTCAATCATCTTTTTTCTAATTCTATGGTCCGGTTTGTTTTTGAACTTTTTATAGCGGCATCTAAAATTTTCATAACGATCATGTTGTTTTCTAAGGAAGACGGATCATAGGGCTCAAGAGTTATTTCATTACGTATCACCGCTGCAAAATAGGAGAATGGATCATTCATAGGGGCTTCGTTTTCCGCCAACTCATACGATCTTTCCTGGTAACCATCATAACCTTCAGCTATGCGCATTCGGAGATTATGTCGGTTGTCAGCATAAATAACTCCGGTCAAACCATAGATTTCCATATCCTTTCGTCCTATTGGCCAATTCCAGGAAGCTTGAATTGTAGCATTCGCTTTGGCATAATTGAGTAATATGGTTGCGTCATCATCCACTTTGGGATTATTTTCAGGCTGCAGCTGTTGAGTGACAGCTGTAACAGTTAGTGGAATCTCACCTTGCATTAACCAAGTCATTAAATTCACCCCATAACAACCGAAATCGGTGATGGCACCGCCTCCATTTTCTTTCGGATCTGTCAACCATTCTAAAAACTCCTTATTAACACCTATTTTCTTGGGTCCTTTATGTCCGTCGCGAATGACAACTTTTCGAATAGCGCCAACAGAATCTTTACGTAAGAATTCCATGGCTTTATGATTGGTAGGATACCAGGTGGTTTCATAATTGGTAAGGAGATGAATTCGGTGCTTTTTAGCTAAGGATTGCATTCGTTGTGCATGGTCTAAACTTACAGCCAAAGGCTTTTCTACCATAACATGAATACCACGTGGAGCAGCTTTCTCAACAACCTCCAAATGGTCATATATGGTGCCAAATGCACATACGGCTTCTGGTTTTGTGGCCTCGATCATTTCTTCCATAGTACGATATACCATACTAATTGGAAAATTATTCAGGCGAGCATAACGTTCTGCTAATTCTCTATTGGGTTCAACAATCCCCACAATTTTAATAGTACCCATTTTTTCACTGTCAAAAATCCATTGTACATGTGAATGGGTAAGCCCAACTACACCAATGCTTACAGCCTTATTTTGTGAAAGAAGTTGTGAACTAATAAAAATAGATAGAAGGAGCGGGACTAGTTTTTTTAGGATCATTTAAAGCGTTCTAAGTTGTACAATAACAATAATTCTGAATTGTATAGTTGAATTAATACCTTACTAATTTAGCACATTATCACCGATTATTGTAATGGCTTTGGGTTAATTATAAAACCAATAATTAATTCGCGTCGTTAATTTCAATCCAATACCCATCCGGATCTTGTATAAAGGTTTGCCGCATACCATCAGGACTTTTTTGGGATAAGATGTTATATAACGGTTATGATTAACGATTAAATATTAAGTAGGAGGGGTAAAGCCTTCATCATAAATATACTAAAAAAAGAACCCTTTAAAAATAGTATACCTAATCAGTAGCCTGTCAGGTATAAAGAGACCATATGTTAGAACCCGGCAGGACTACACTGTAATAAAGATGCAGCTTAAGCTTGATAGGTAAGTCGATCCAAGGAAGCTGCTATAAAGAACATAGCCAATAATATCCCTACATAAGGTATCTATTCATTTTCGTTATTGAGAAATCTCAAACCGTTGTATAAGGCCAATAATGGGACCGAGCGATGGTTTTCATGTTCAAAGTACTCCAATTTAAATTGAAGCGGTTCATTAGATTTGCTGTTTAACAACGCATATAAACGATCATGTCTTTTTTTGTTTCGGGCATAATTAGCTTCCCCCTGATTAGCGGTGGCCATGTATATCTTTTTTTTTAAGCATGATGAGCTGACCATTTCAGTTTTCCTTTTCATGGTCTCCTCATCCCACCATATACTTGGGTCTATACAAAGAAAAGCGTCAAAGTTTCTGTGTTCGTCCATATAGGCATTTAAGGTGAGAAGGCCACCCAAAGAATGTCCTATAAGCGTTCTGTGAGGTAATGTTCGGTAACGTTGGTCAACATACGGAATGAGCTCTTTTTCTATGAAATCTAAAAAATTATTACCTCCACCCATCGTATTCGGACGTTTAGTTTTTAGTTTCGTTACAGTAAAATCACGCTCACGGTCAATATTTTCAATAGCGACAATTATAGTCTCCGGCATTAAATAATTTCTGTTGATCCTCGAGCTCATAAAATGAACAGTTCCAGTGGCCGTTTTAAAGAAGGTAGCACCATCTAAAAGAATTATCAGTGGATAGCTCATGTTGTTATGAGCATCATGATAAGAGTCAGGCAGACTTATTAAGCATGTTCTGTCTTCATTGAGAATAGTAGAATTAATGCTAAATTCCTTTACAGGTTGTATGGTGTTTTCGGACTGCCCAAAAAGTGATGATAAACAGCTGAGGTAAAACAAAGCCAGAAGCTTAACAGAGTACTTCATAAGGTGAGTGTTATCGGATGGTATTTAAAAATTGAAAATTATTTATCGTCCTGAGTAAATATAAATAAAACTGCCATAACTTATGATTTAAATGTGTCCTGCTAATTTCGAAGGAGAATAAATTTTTACGATAGTTATTGAACCCACGGTTCCTTTAAAGCAGCATTACTGATATTCTTTCCATCGTATAGACTTAGCCCATTCCAGGTACTAAACCAGATCTGCCCTTTTTTATCTTGGTAAATGCTTTGAATGCCATTGGTAGCTAACCCGTCTTTGGTTGTAAATAGAACAAACTGTTTGCCATCATAGCGATACACTCCGTGATTTTCTGCCGAAAACCAAATATTACCTTCGCTATCTTCCAAAAAGTTATAAGCTTCTATACCTTGAATAAGGCCGTCTTTCGTGAAATTAATAAACTTCCGACCGTCGTATTTGCTGACGCCACCATAATAGGTGCCGATCCAGATATTTCCTTCATGATCTTGTAGCAGATCCGCAACATGGTTATCGGGAAGTCCGTTATTTACTGTGAAAAATTCAAATCCTTTTCCATCATATTTGCTGATGCCATAACCATCAGTAACGAACCATATATGATCATTTAAATCGATAAGAATATCACTGATTCTGTTTTCAGACAACATCGGCTTTGGATCAGATACCTTCGCTTTGTCCACTTTAAAGGTTTCAAATTGATTTCCATCAAACGTGCTCACTCCTCCAACGGTTCCAACCCAAAGGGTGCCAGATTTATCAATGGCCAGGGTCCAGACTTCATCGTTGGCTAACCCATCGGTAACCGTATAGTTGGTAAATGATTTTCCGTTATAACTGGTGAGACCTTCCGATGTTCCCAACCATATAGTGCCTTCCTTATCCTCGATGATCGCTCTTACCGCACTGCCCCCAACTCCATGCTGGGAGGTAAATTGCCTAAGTAATTTATGATCGTAATACAGGACTCCATTATGATTCGTTCCAAACCAAAAATGCCCTTGGTTATCTTGATATATTTGCCAAACGAACTCAGTAATTACCCCATTAAAAGTTGCATGGGATAGCGTGTCTGTTGCTTCTTTTTCAAACATAAGAGGAAGCGAATTGTTGTGATCAGTGGTACTAGATTTTACAGGAGGAACTTCTGAAATTTTATTTGATGTATTATCCTTACATCCCAAAAAGAACAACCATAGGGGCAGGAAGCGTAATAATTTCATATTCAAAGTCATCATAGGATGGTTTATAAAAAATTCATAAATATCAGTTTTGAACCATAGTGCGACAACCCTTAAAAAGAAGATGAATTCGATATAAATGAAAAGATTATATACCAACACCATTTCATGCCTTAGCATAAAAATTAACACCATATTTTAATAGAAGTATGCAATGAATCCGGAAACATATAGTGAAGATACATTATTGGTTTTGAAGACACACTATTTTAAAAACTTTACCTGAGGTAGATAAAAGACATTTTTTTCATTATTAATTCGAATGGTATTGACGAGTATGAAAATTAAGTTGATAAGATATAAAAGTCCAAATGTCATAAAAAAGGTTCTTAAAGAAATAGTTTTCAGAACCCCAACCTTTGAATTGATAAGCAAAACGATAGGAAAGAAAAATAGAATCAGAGTCCATGTTATTTCAAAGTTGATTAGGTTTTTACCAATTTCATTGATGTCCTTGATTTTATCTTTTTTTGCGCTCCAAACTATAAAAGGTATTAATATTCCTAACATAGGGAATAGTAAAAAGCTCAGAGCGGACAAGTTCATAAATGTTAAGTATCTTTTGTCAACTATTATTGAGGAATCCATCAATTCATCCGGATTTACATTTAATCCTTTAATTAATCTGTTTAGAGATTCGCCCGTTGGTTTTGACTCCCCATTTTCAATCCGTTGAATGGTCCTTAAACTTAAACCGGATTTTTCAGCCAAAAGCTCCTGAGACATTCCTTTTTGGCTTCTTAATTCCTTTACTCTGTTGGCTAATAGGTCCTTATCCATTTTCTATAGTTTAATTCTTAATAACAGTTACTTTTTTACGCTGCATGACAATAATAGTAATGACTCCAACTAAATATCCGGGAATTATTTGAATAAATGAGCCATATACAATATGATTCAATAATGCTTGTCCAAAATTACTAAAGTATTGGCCATAATGAGTACCGATTCCCCAATGAGAATCAACCCACCAGGCAATAGCTACCGGAATCCTTGAAATAGGTGAAAGAATGCACAAACTAAATAAAAGAAGAACATAGTGCCTCCTTATCTTATACAATTTTATCCCCCAGTATATGGAAACCCCTATGGTAAACCATAAAAGTCCGATTAGGAAAATGATATTTTCAGAGAGTCCGGTTAATTCGAGGCAATAACGAATTGGAGTAATAGCAATGGCTATCAAGAGTGGGGGTTTTACAAGCTCTAATGCTTGCCGCAATAGAGATTTTTTAATTTTCATTTCCATTAACATATGAATTTAAATAACTGAAACAAAGTTATATAGTCTCCTAAGCATTGATGACGTCATCAATACGACATCTTTACGTCATCTATGCGGAAAACATATCCATACCCGGAAAGTGAATATTTTAGGGGTAAGGTGCCAATAAATAAATCGAGAAGATATGTGAAGTTTAACCTATTGATTCCTTGATAGAAGGGACAAAACTTCATAAAGTAGCCTCATGATAGGTGAGGAATTAATCGATCGGTCTTAGAAATAAAGATCGATAGTTTTTAAAATGCCATGGAATTAGAAATGTATTTCCTAAAACCATTGCTGAAGTAATAATAAGGTTGCCTTGCATATGTAGAGCTATAGAAATTAAAAATATATTGATCACCACAGGCATCATAAGTATACTGGAGATCACCACAAACCGGTTAAAGAATAGCAATACCCCGATAATTATTTGAAGATATCCAATAGCATTCCAATAAAAGCCGGTTTCATACATGGCATTAAAGTAGGCTCCAACCGGATTATCAATGGGCAGGGTCGTAAATTTTACACCTGGAAGTTTCCTGATGCCGGATATTATAAATGTGATTCCCATACCAATCCTTGCACACCAGTACAAAAAAATGAAAGCCTTATTCCGTTTGATTCTGTCAAGTGGATCCATAGAATACTGTTTTCATGTTAGACGATACAGTTCTGAATTTGCTACAATGGTTGAGAGGGATAACAATCTTGGCTATGATTGGAAGTATTTAATCAGAAATAGCCCAACAAAATTTAAACATCTCCGTAATTGTAACAGGAATTAGTCCCAATGTCTAACCATTTCTTTAGAAAATATTGTTTTTCTGAACTCGCCAGGCTTCTTTTCATTCATTAAACTCAAGGGGCCTTTCTCCTTAATTAATTCTTGAAAATGGATCTCTCTGCTGTCATATTGTTCTTTGTCGGTATAGGTGGTAATGAGAATTAAATGAAAAGGTGCCTCTTCAGTATATGGAGTTTCTAAAATTTCATAAGAATGAATATAACCTTTTTCTATAGCCATATTCCTGATTAATTTCCAATTGTTTTGATAGTAATGAATAGCCTCTTGATCGTTATTGTTTAAAATTTCAATAAAATCCATCGTTGAGATCAAGGTGTTTTGTTGGGCATAACTACCATAAAAGCTGAATGTTAATGTAATGAATAACAATAGGGTTTTCATGATTTTTTTATTAAAGTTTAAACAATATGCATATGATCTCACATTAAAATCTGAAATGTTACTAAAAGTAGGTAAATTTCATACTCATCAACCTTTCTGATTAATATACCTTGATAAGTTATTTGTCTATATCAAACAATTCAATGGTATAATCAAATAATGCAGAATCTCCCCATGTACCATGGCCTGGAATTACAATAGCCACCTTCGGGTACTTCAATTTAATTTTACGAATCGTTTCTGACCAGTCATTGACATTCGCATCTACCAGGTTTCCTTTGGATGCTCCAATACTTTTAATAAGACAGCCACCAAAAATAGCCTCATCAACAGGAAAATAGCCTATGATATTGTCTTTGGTATGACCTTCACCATAGTAAGCTGCATAAACTTTCTTATCTCCAATATCGACACTCAAACTATCATCAAATTCATTAATTGGGTTAGAAAACTTTTTCCCGCTTTTCTCAAGTAATTCTATGGTTTGATTACTGGCATAGATTGGTATATGATATTGCTCAAATACAGGAATCCCACCAACACAATCTTCGTGAAAATGAGTTGGGATCAATGCAATTGTTTTACTATGAAGGTCATCAGAAATAAAATTAATTAATTCCAATGAACTTGTGTTGTAGGTAGGGGTATCAAAAATTACAACCTCTTGTTCAATTACAACGAGCATACCATTACAAGCTACTTTTCCATAATCGTTAGTGTTCAAAAAAGAAATGTGTTTATATACGTGTTTTGAAAGTCTCTTAATAATCAAATTTTCAGTCCGATAAACAATTACGCTATCAGTCGAATCGCTGTGGGTGGTATTCGAACTCATTTCTTGTGCTGTCTGAGTGTGTTCAGCTGGTGATCCCTTGCATGAATTGAAGCCAGTTAAAGTAATTAGTGAAAAGGCTATAAATAATTTTGTCATATAGATGTTCTTCTATTTTTTATTTATTGAGGTTATAGGGTTCTTTAGCGAAATGTATATATGTGAATTTAATAAATTTTGTAGAACAATAAGTAGAACAAGAATTTTTGTTTTAAACTGTTGATTGTCAATGTTTTTTATCTTGTTTATTGATTGTATTTTCAGTAGTTTAGTAACTTCATTGGAGAATATTTATTCATTTAATCCCTTAAGTTATGAAACGAATTAAATCTTCTCCCCAAAATTCTTTCTTAACCTCATTTTTGTTAAAAAAATTCCTGAATCTTTTTCGTACTCACATCATCTTAGCTATAAGCTTAATGTTACTTCTTTTTGTTTCCTGCGGAGAAAATGTCAAGGAAAAGAAGGATGGTGAAAGTGATCTGG
Source organism: Zhouia amylolytica (assembly GCF_900116365.1). Lineage (GTDB taxonomy): Bacteria > Bacteroidota > Bacteroidia > Flavobacteriales > Flavobacteriaceae > Zhouia > Zhouia amylolytica. The sequence goes on from NZ_FPAG01000006.1 coordinate 117,052, forward strand.
AATCAGGTTTAATGTTGAGTCATATCGATAGTACCGTAACACCGGGAGATGATTTTTCGGAATTTGCCAACGGTAAATGGTATAAAACTGCTGAAATGTATCCGGGAACTCCGTATAATGGGACCATGATAGAGGTAATCTACAGGGCCGAAGATCAGATAGGAGAAATTCTAAAAGAGGTCGTAAATGGAGGTGATTACCCATCCAATTCTCCTAAGGGACAAATTAAGGCTTTTTATAAAAGCTATATAGACACTTTAACTCGGAATGAACTTGGAGCAAAACCCTTAAAAGAAGGTTTAGATAAAATCTTCGGAACTAAATCAAGTACAGAATTAGCCGGAATGATGGGATTGCCAACCATTCCTTCTATTTTTAGTGGCCAGGTATTTTTAGATTCTAAGAATACGGCACGCTATATTTATTATCTGGAACAGGCAGACTTGGGAATTCCAAGTCAAGAATATTATCTAAAAAAAGATGCGCCTTTTCCGGCCATTCGACAAGCCTATAAAGAATATATAGAAAAGATATTTAGATTAGCAGGAATCGATCAACCTGAAAAACGAGCTAAAACCGTCTTGGATCTGGAATCCGCTATGGCACAGAAGCTTTGGACTAAAACAGAACAGCGTGATAAAAATAAAATGTATCACCTGATGACAGTTGAGGAATTAAAATCTTACGCCCCGGGATTTGATTGGGATGCTTTTTTTGAAGCTAAAAACACGGATAAAATTACAGAGTTGGTGGTACATACCGATACTGCTATTAAAGGAGTTTCAGAAATCTATGGGAATTGCCCATTAGCAGATCTGCAAACACTTACAGCGTTTTACTATATTAATGGTATGGCTTCCCTGCTTTCTGCTGATTTTGAAAATGCAAATTTTGAGTTTTTTAGTAAAACCCTAATGGGAATTCCGCAACAACGTCCATTAGAAACTAAAGCCAAAGCTGCCTCCAATCAGGTTTTGAACTGGCAGTTGGGGAAATTGTATTCTGATAAATATTTAACCCCGGAAATTGAAGAAAAGGCGAATATATTGGTAGATTTTATGAAAAAGGCTATCCTGGCAAAATTAGAGGCTAATGACTGGATGGATGAGCCTACCAAAAAAGAGGCCATTGAGAAATTTAAAAACATACATTGGAAAGTTGGTAAACCAGAGAGATTAATTGATCAGTCAAGTCTTGAATTCAAGGATAATGATTTGGTGGGCAATATTCAAAAAATAAATGTGTGGAAGGCAAATGATGAATTGAACCGTCTGACAGAACCTAAACGCGAATGGGAATGGCTTCGCGAAGAACAAGTTGTAAATGCGTATTATCAGGCAGAAATGAATGATGTGGTTATTCCTATTGGGATTTTACAACCACCTATTTTTGATCCAAAGGCAGATCCGGCCGCCAATTTTGGAGGAATCCTAGCGGTAGTTGGTCATGAGGTTAGTCATGCTTTTGATGATAAAGGAAGTAAGTCGGATGCTAACGGACTATTGCGAAATTGGTGGAGCGAAGAATCAAGGAATGAGTTTGAACGAAGAGCAAATATATTAGTCGATCAATATAATAAATATGAACCGATACCAGGTGTACATCTAAATGGTAATTTAACCTTAGGAGAAAATATTGGTGATATAGGAGGAGTGGCCTTAGCCTATAGCGCATACAGAGAATATGTCAATCAGGAACAAGGAGGTGAAGCCCCTATTATTGATGGACTAACAGGCGATCAGCGTTTTTTCATTGCGTATGCCCAACTATGGAGTTGGATAACTACTGATGCCTATGCACGTCAGGCAGCAATGACAGACCCACATAGCCCCGGTAAATTTCGTGCCAACGGAGTGGTGCGAAATATGGATGTATGGTATGATACATTCAAGGTGCAACCTGGAGATTCTTTATACCTTGCTCCGGATGATAGGGTGCAGATTTGGTAATAATAAACTCTTTAGAAACTTATAATTATAACGTAAAATGAAAAAATATATTAAAGGAATCGCTTTGATAGGCCTATTAATAGGATCATATTCATTAAGCCTGGCTCAGGATTGCGAAGGGTATTATCCGATGACAGAAGGTATACAGTTCGAAACAAAAAATTACGATAAAAAGAACAGATTAAAATCGACAAACCAACATGTAGTTAAAGAGGTTTTTGAAAAAGATGGACAAACCATAGCTGTTGTTCATACAATAACAACAGATGATAAAGGAGAAGAGTTAATAAATACGCAATATGAAGTTGTTTGTGAAGGAGGGAATATCACCGTCAACACCCTTAAAATATTAAAAGAAAAACTCACCGCTACCTTATCAGAGAATGATTCTGATGCCGAAGCCAATGTAACTGGTACAAATTCAGTGATGCCAAATAATATGAGGGTAGGACAAGAATTACCAGATTCAACTATGGAAATGGAAATCATGGCAGGGAGCGTTAAGATGGATTTTGGGGTGAAAAGCTTTAATAAAAAAGTGGTTGCCGAAGAAACCATTAATGTCCCGGCAGGCACCTATGATTGTATGGTAGTTACGGAACACACAGAAACAAAAATGATGATTACTAAAAAGACCACTTCTAAATTATGGTATGCCAAGGGAGTTGGCTTAGTTAAACAAGAAGAATATAATAAAAAGGGCGATCTGGTAGGCCTGACCGTATTGACTAATTTTAAAGATTAATACGCTGCCGATTCCTAATAATGGATTGTTGAAGATTATAAATAGTGACCTTTTCATGTAAAAAAAGCCCCTTCACCATCTTAAACCTTTCCTATGCTGAATTAAATAGATTGTTAATCGAAGGTATCTTTAGTACTGATTTTACAAAAATTAAGGTGATGATCGAAGGTGCAAAACCAATAAATAGTGAAAAGTAAGTTTGATAAGGTTCTTGTAATGCCATATTTCCAGTTTCCTGAAATAAAAGCTGTCCATAAGGTTGGGTATCATAAAAGAGGGTATTAATAAAATTCCAACCCAAATGAAAGCCTAACGGCATCAGTATAGATTTGGTTTTTGCATAGGTATAACCCCAAACATATCCTGTGAAACCAGTAGTGAGTAATACATACAATAAAACTATAATTCTGGAACCAAGGAGGCCATAAGAAAACCAGTGATATACACCAAAAGCCACCGCTGATAAAAAAATAGCCCGGTACATTCCCAATCGTTTAATTAAGAGATATAAAAGAGCTGCACGGAAAATAAGATCTTCCGTTAGAGCCGACTTTAAATGATACCAAAAAGAACCAAAAAGAGAGCGATAATCAAAAGATTGATTTAAGCTCCAGGAGATACCATTAACCTGGGTTTCAATTAGAATGAAAAGTAGTTTAAGAAAAATGATAAAACTTAATCCAATTATAAATTGCTGTAATCCATTCTTGACAGGGCGAAAACCTAAGACACCTAGGTTTTCTTTCTCAAAATAATGTAGCAATAACCACGATACACCAAGGATTATAAGAATACCGATCATATTATGAAACTTTTCCCTTCGACTGGGTTAGTAAACCTATCTTTTTATTTTTCCAGAGCTTGATTAAAATAACCCCCAACAATACATTTACAACAGAGTAATACATCAAAAGCTCAAAATCGGTTTCGGGGAATGTTTTTGATTGAGCGATATAGGCTGTCGCTATCAAAAGAATAATACATATTAGTAAAATCGAAATGGTGACCTCCCTGAAAAACGTTACTCTTTTTTTTGAACCATTAAGTTGATTGTTGTCCAAATCATCTAAGGTGAAATTCAAAAACTTTGAAAGAATTTTTAGCGTAGAAATTCTCGGGGTGACCTCTCCCTTTTCAATACGTTGAATGGAGCGTAGGCTAATATTGGAAATGTCCGCTAAATCCTTTTGTGTATAATTTAATTGAATCCTTTGTTCTTTTACGATTTTGGCTATCATTTGCTGTTTGTCTTTATACATCGTAAAATTATATTTAAAGGTTAAAGAATGAAGTGTCATAGGCACGACATTTATACGTCATTTAATAATTACGGCCATTTGACATGGTGCTAATCCAATTAAAATTAGTCGAAATATTATAAAAAACTAGTTACTTCCAGATAGACCTGAAACGTATAGAGATCAGTTGATTTAGTTGTGTAACAACAATATAAGCATTTTGGTTGGCATCACGACCAACCTCGATATACAAAAGAGTAAATTTCGAGTTTCAGATTTATTATTTCATAAAAGTACTACCACTTACCTCAATAGTCTAATTGGATAAATTTAAGTCTGCTCCAATTCCTGAACTATGGTTTGATGTCTAGCCTCGTTCTTAACTCCGATAAGATCTCAATGTCTTTAGTCCTTATTTTGCCTGATCTGTTTGGAGGACAGTTAAGGATCAGGATATTATCCTGTGCCGTAGCAACCTTATATAAATCAACCAGTTCATCTACAGATTTAAATAGGGTGTCATTCGTATTGTAAAACCAACGTTGACTTATGCAAATGGTAGATTCCCAGGGCATATAATAAGGCTTTCCATTATGGGTAAATACCTTTGGATCGTTCTTCCCCGGCAAATATGGATCCCCCAGTCTAAAATCACTAGGGAAATACCTGACCGGATATCCCTCTTTTTGGTCTTCGGGATACACAGGGTGATGATCCGGATCCTCCGGTAAACCAATAGACCAGTTAACCCCTATTTGGCATTCAGGCTCTCTCGATTTAATGGTTTGGTATATGTCTCCTAATGGCCAGCGATGATTTTCTTTTACCCAACCCCCGTCAAACCAGAATTCTACAATATTTACATGTTTCTGGGTAATGGCTAATAATTCATTTAATTGTTTGACCATATAGGAATTATAAGTGCTGTCCAGTTCGGTGTTTTTTACGTCACCATTTTTATTTCGATCCCATAATGAGTAGTATAAACCCAAGCCAACATCATACTTTTTACATGCTTTAGCTACCGCTTCTATCACATTGGTAGTATTTCCGGAGCTGGCCACATCATAGTCAGTATATTCACTATCCCAAAGACAAAATCCATCGTGATGCTTGGTAATTAAAATAACATATTTCATGCCGGCATCTTTAGCCGTTTTTACCCATTGATCAGCATCGATATCGGATGGTTTGTATGATGAAGCAGGTTTCGTGCCATCAGTCCACTCCATATCATGGAAGGTGTTGATCCCAAAATGAATGAACATCCCATATTGACGTTCAATTTGTTTGCGCTGTGCCTCACTTGGCGTTTCAGAAGAAACAGGTAGAATTTGTTTTTTGGTGTTCGAACATGAGCATAATATACTTGTTGTAAAAAAGACTAAAAATAGGTTTTTCATAAATCGTTTATAATGAACCTGAAATGGTTTGGTTGGATTTAGGTTTATTGAGGAACTAAACTACAAATTTTACTTATATTAAACTAATGAGTAAAAAAACATAAATGCCTAAATATTTATAGAAAGAGACAATCCTTTTTTTACAACCCGATAATTACCAAAAATTGAAGAGGCGAAATTTCTTGTAATTCAAGTTTCTCATTATCATAAAAAGCCTCTGAGGGGATGTAGTAAGACAGGTCACAAGGGATTTTAGTGAAGGTGGCTGTAAAATCTATATTAATGGCTTCGTAATCCTTCAGGTTTATGGTATACTGAAATTCCGATTCTCTGGGTATATATAGCGAAAGAGTATGATCAAAGGCTCGTATTTCCGCATCTGGACTAACATAATCTATAGCCGGAATGTATCGAAATCCCGCTCCGGAAAAATCACCTGTCACCGTAATGCTATCCGGGTCAATAGTGCCATTTTCAATGAGGTTGTTTCCTGCCTCATCTGTGATACGTATGTTTAATTCCGGAAATGCCGGATCAAAAAGTGAACAATCGATCCCATCATCTTTATTAGAACAACTAGCGATAAAGAGTACAAACAGGAGTAAACTTAAAATACACTTCATAAAGCTGTTTTCTAAAAGATGTTAATAGCAGCCATAGGTTGCGTCCAAAGTTATTCCATTAATGAGTAACATCCTGAGGTGTTCCAATTCAAATAAATATAGAATACTAAAAGGCTTAATGGGATACAACTTTCAACCCAACAATCGAACCAATTAAAGTGGTAAGGAATAGTAAACGAAAAAAGGATGCAGGCTCCTTAAAAACTGTAATACCAATGATAACAGTTCCTACAGCACCAATTCCTGTCCAAATAGCATAGGCAGTCCCGATGGGCAAATGTTGAGTTACTTTTATTAAAAGGGCCATACTTATTACTAACGTAATAATAAAACTTCCATACCATAGGTACATCTCATTTCCTGTAGCTTCTTTCGCCTTTCCTAAACAGAAAGCAAAAGCTACCTCAAATAAACCTGCAATAATCAAAAGAATCCAGTTCATCTCCTTAATTTTTTGGCAAAGGTCAGCAATGGAATTGAATAAAAATTTTACAAATGATAAAAAATGTAACCTTAATGCTTTTTCGCTCTTATTCTGCTTAAAGTGACCTGCGTAATGCCCAAATAAGAAGCAATATGCCCTAATTGGACCCGTCTTACTAAGTCGGGATTTTGGATCAAAAGATCTAGGTATCTTTCCTTGGCTGTCCGAAACTGTCTGGAAATAAGTCGCTCCTCTGTTTTTACAAGCTCTTGTTCAGCAAGTCTTCTTCCCCAATTGGCCAAGTGTATGTCTTTATCAAAAAGTTTTTGAAGGTCGGTTGTTTTTATTTGATACAATTCGCATGCTTCCAGTAATTCGATGTCTTCATACCCCTTTTTATTAGCAACATAACTATTCATTGATAGTACAGGATCACCCTCTTTACCAAACCAAAATGTAATGTCGTTATCAGGTGTTTTGGCATACGCTCGAACAATGCCTTTCTTGATAAAGTAAGCTGAATTTTCAACCGTATCAGCCCGAAGTAATATATGTCCCTTCGGAAAACTGACTTCATTAAAGTATTTTTTGAGTGTCTGCTTCGAGGATTCAGGAATCACATATATTTGGTCAAGAATATGGTCAATAGTCATCATATACGGTTGAGGTCTAATTTTTAAGGCTACTTTTTCTTACTTGATTTAGCTTTTGGGTTATATTTCAGGCACAATTGAATCCAATAATTCAGATCCTGATCCAAATCGATCCCTTCAGGTTCTACAAAAACAAAGCCCTTCATAGGGCGTCCCGTAAAGTCCATTTCGCGACAACCTTTTTCTTGTAAGGCCTTATCATAGATTTCCGGATCAATGCGTGCCATCAAATTGTCTTTAACAACTCCTACACACATTTTATCCTCAACCATAAAACAGAGCCCTCCCATCATTTTCTTTTCCTCAAAAGAGATATGCTTCTCTTTAAGGGAAAGCCTGATGCGATCTGCTAAAAAATTATCATATGCCATTTATCCCTATTTATTGTGATGGTTAGTTACTTCTAACAATTTCTAATGCCTTTTTAAATGATTTTACAGAAGTAGTGATATCATGTTCAGTGGTTGCCCAGGAGCAAATGCTAACCCTTATGACTCTTTTACCAGACCACAAAGAACCACCAAGCCAACACGTTCTTAGCTTTTGTATGGTACCTAAAACTCTTTCTGTAAGTTCATCGGTGTCACACCGAACGATTATTTGATTAAAAACCACATCATTTTCCACATAAAACCCCTTTATCTGTGTGATTTCATTCGCAAACTGTTTAGCTCGGTGATGCATGGTTAAAATCATTTCATCTACACCTTGTTTCCCAAGGTGCCTCAGTATGGCCCATAACTCAATAATCCTTGCTCTTCTCGACATTTCCGGAGTAAAGAACATACCATCTCTTTCTGAGCTTTCAATGATATAACTTCCAGACATGTGCAGCGCTGAGGTCATAGCTTCCGGGTCCGAGCATAAAACAATGCCACAGTCATAAGGAGTATTAAGCGTTTTGTGACCATCAACCGCCCATGAAGATGCATGCTCCATTCCTTTCGTTAAGTACTTCAATTCATTTACAGCCCCAGCCCATAATCCGAATGCCCCGTCAATATGTACCCATGCGCCCACTTTATTCGCTTTCTTGCAAATGCGGTCAAAGTCATCAAAAGCCCCACTGTTTACATTTCCCGCTTGAAGAATCAAAATGGTATTTGCGTCTAATTCCGGAATCGAATCATATAAGATCCTGCCTTGATCGTCGACATCTACCCACTCAATATTTTCTGTTCCCAAGCCTAATATTCCGATGGCTTTTAAAACGGTTGAATGTGCTTGTTTACCGGTTACAATTCTGATTTCTGGAGCATTCCTTAGTCCTTTTTTATTGATATCCCATTGATTTCTTTCCAGAATACGATATCTGGCGGCAGCCAAACCACACAAATTCGCGGAAGAGGTTCCACTTACAAAACCTGCAGAGGTATGCTGCGGCAAATTAAATAAATTAATTAGCCATTTTTCAACCACCGATTCTAATTTGCTTCCAATAGGGGAGAGCACATTCATGGCTGGTGCCTGATCCCAATAAGTGCCCAGGTTTTTGGCAGCCAATCCTACAGGAACAACACTACCACATACAAATCCAAAATACCTTCCTCCCAAAGTAGCGGTTGTCGCAGGACTCCCATAAGTGTTTAATTGTTCAATGACGCTGGAAGCCTCCGTAGGGTTTTCAGGGAGTTCTTCGTCGAAAGCAGACAAGTTCTTCAGCGCTGCCTCTGTCGGATAAACCTCCCGGTCAAAAATTCTTTCTAAATATTCATAGGAATACTGTTGGGCCTGGTTAAATATGTTCTTGTTCCTTAGGTCCAGAAACATTTTGTCTTGTAGCTTGCTCATTGTAGTATAATTAATGCGAAAGATGTTGCCTGAGGTTTGTCTTGATAAATGGTTTATAAAACCTTCCGATCAAACCTGTTTTTTATTAATATGAAGATAGCTAAATTTTGTGAGATCTTTCACGACGGAACCATGAAGGTGATTAAAACATATTTAATCACCTTCAGTTGGTTTTTAGTGCATGTTATTTATGCTGACTTCCCAAGCTTTCTACTTTTTTCAACCATTTTGATCTAAATTCATCTTTAGATAATCGTATAGGGCCTATAGCGGTGATACCGACTTTTTTAACGCCAATATAATGCAGGGTTCCTTTTTTCAGGGCATTATGACTCGGGCTGCCATAGTTCAACTTATAGTACCATCCGGGTTGGTCTAAGGTGCATATAAGACGTGCCGTCTTTCCCGTCAGACATTTATCGCTAAATAAGGAGTTTTCTCTTTTCTTAAAGGCAAATCCGGGAAGCAAAACCCGGTCGAGTAAACCTTTCATCATTGCAGGCACAGAACTCCACCAAACAGGATAAACCCAAACTAAATGTTCAGCCCATTTTAAATGGTCCTGAACCATTATCAGATCAGGCTCCAATTCGGTGCGCTTTCGATACCCGAATTGAAGATTAGGGTTAAAGTCTAGATCCCGGATATTTATTTCTTTGACTTCAGCGCCAGACTTTACAGCTCCGTTCTTATAAGCCTCTGCTAGGCCAAAATTAAAACTCTCCTTGTCAGGATGCCCGTTTATAATGAGTATTCTTTTCATAAGTGTATTTAATGTAGGTGAAGAATTAGAGGAATCTTTTTATTTGTGTTTCCAGAATGCTGCCGGTTAATCCCTCTTTTTCGAAGAATTTAAATAAGATAAAAGAGGTAGGAGCGGTTAAAAACGCAGTACAAATCAAGAAGGTAGCAAGCCCCCCAAGGATGGCTAAAACTTGTGTTGCCGTATCTCCAATATATGTGGTGATGCCGCCTTGAGAATGATGAATATAAAGGTAAACATCTATAGAGTAATTGTAAAAACGGCAGGAGGTTTCATAAATGAGCCAGGCTGGATAAAACCACCTTCTTACAGGTACCCACCAGGGGCCCCAAATTGATGTTAATTGTTTGTTGGTTGCTTCCATTTTTTAAATCTTTTTTCAAAGATCAGGGTAACCGAAGCCATATCATTTGATATAGATCAAATTCGTTTTTTAGGGGTTCTTATTCTACTCAAAGTCTCCAGGGTAATTCCCAAATAAGAAGCAATATGGGTTAGCGGAATCCGATTGATAATGTCGGGGTAAATGCTGAGCAGGTGAGTATACCTTTCTTCTGCCTTGTTAAACTGAATCGTATATAAGCGTTCACAGAGACCGAGCATGGTTTCAGTAACGACCTTGCTGATAAAACGTTCGAAGTCATGATGTTTCGCAGTGAGAAGATCCATGGTGTCTTTTGTAAATTCAAGTGCTATAGAATCTTCTACAAATTCGACATAATGAGGACTTGGCTGATCGCTGAAAAAGCTCACAATAGGGGCCATAAACTGTTTTTCGAAAGAAAACCAATCCGATATATCTTTCCCGTCTTTTAAATAATAGGCCCGCGCACAACCTTGTAAAATTAAATGAACCTTTTTGGAGTATTCTCCTTCACGTACTACAACATCTCGCTTTTGGAAGCTTTCAATGTTTGAATGAGCAATTAGTTCCTGGCGACATTCAGGAGATAAAGGAGTATAGATTGCTCCAAGTTCATCTAAGGTTTTTTCAATATTCATGGTTCTAATGGAACTACAATTATTTGGTTTATTTCATGCTATATTAAAGGAATGCAAGTATCGGTAATAGGGTATCATGAAAGCATCCTTCATTCAACTGTGGTGTTCGGATTATGTCCAATCTTAAAATTACAGGAATTAGCAATAAAACACATTTTATTAGCCTCTTCGTGCAATTCATTTGCCTTTTCGATGTTACTGGGATCAGTTATTTTCACCTGGGGGTTGAGCGTAACTGCGGTAAATTTTCCACTACCGTTGGCCATTTCCTCCATAACCCCCGTAGCATGATCCAGATATTCGGTCACCACGATTTTGTGTAAAGAGCATAGATGCAGATACCATAACATATGACAAGCCGATAGCGAGGACAGAAAAAGGTCTTCCGGATTATAGCGGGTCTTATCACCCATAAATGAAGGATCAGATGAACCCGAAATAGCATCGTATTTTCCCTCAGCTATAATGGTATGGTTACGATTATACGAATTGTAATTAAGGGTGCCTTTTCCTTCATTACCCGTCCATTCAACCTTGACTTGGTAGTTGTGTTGTTTCATGCTAGTTTATAAAATTATATTGTTTGCAGTCTTTGCCTGTAATGGGGTCTATCCCCCGAATAATGGCGTATTAAGACCCGGAGTACAACATTTGCATAACGGATCCCAAAGATAACAGCCTTCTTTTAAAAGATTGCAGCGATTCACTAATATTGTTTAAGGTAAGGCTCAACTGGCACCTTAATTGCCGGTGCCTTTATTGCGATAATAGTAATTAATGGCATCCGAATTACTTTCTATAATATCGGGTCTGTTGTCTTTATTCAAATCGGCGAGAATGATATCATAGGTATGAAGTGCTTCATCGCTCAGACTGATTTCCTTCCACGAAGCCCCTTTATTAAAATTCAGAAAGACCTTATTGGGTGACCCTGAATTGGCCACAACGATATCAATACTACCATTCCCGTCTATATCTCCAAGATCCAGAGAATAGGAAGGGTCGGAGGCAGGATCAAAAATCATTTTTCTACCATAGTTTATTTCTTTACTCCCGAAGTAAATAACGTTTGGCTCTTCGATATTCGCAGTAATAATATCCGGATAACCGTCCTGATCAATGTCTGCCACCCCTACAGATCGTGTTTCATCGGTTCCATTGCCAAAAGGAATCTTTTGATTAAAATGTAAACCACCATCATTCAGGTAAATGTAATTTTGTTGACCGTCACGATTGGCTAAAATTAAGTCTTGCTTACCATCCATATTTATGTCAGCTACTTCCACATCGATGGTTGAGTCATCTTTTATTCCGAAGTATACTGTTTCAGTGAACTTTCCTTTTCCATTATTTAAGCATATCTCGTTTTCTTTTCCCCGGTTGGTGATTAAAATATCAATATCCCCATCAGAATCAATATCCGCTGTTTTTAAGTTCCGGGTAGGGGAGTATGGGTTTCCAAAATGATCGGCCCTTATGAAATTTCCTTTGCCGTCATTTAAGTAAAGAGCATTGGGAGCCATATCATTACCAACGGCCACATCCAGATCACCGTCGCCATCAAAATCTGCCAATTCTGTTGCATAACTGGTTTCAGCGATATGGTCCAGTAACTTAGATACGGTAAATATCCCGTGCCCGCTGTTATAGAATACCTTATTATATTCAGGCCAATGCCGTCCGTTAGCAACAATAATATCTATATCCCCGTCATTATCAATATCACCGGCACTTACCGAAGCCGATTTTTTCATGTCGGTACCTAATACATATCTCGAACTTGAAACAAATTCAATTTCCTGACTTAAGATGAAGCATGGTAGCAGTGAGAAAACGTATAACAGATGTTTCATGGTTTTTGGATTGAATGTAATGTTTTGACTTAGATGTTGATATAAATATACTTAAAAGAGAGCAAGGTCTGTGAATTGAACTATGATCTAACTGATTTAAAGAGAATGTAGCTTACAGGGCTTTATTTCCAATTTTCATCGATGATTTGAAAGGTAATTGCTTTGCCCACTTCACTGCCTTCCGCTACCGAAGAAGCTACTCCGCTCCATCCCGTTCTGGCGTCTCCAATGATAAACAATCCTTTAATATCGGTTTCTTTGGAATCGTCAACTTTGTAAATCTCCATTCCCATAAACCCTTCTTCTTTGGGTACTCCCAAAGACTTGGCAAAATCCGTATACTCGGTCGATTTCGTATCAGGTATAAAACCGCCTTCCCTTTCGATGATTTGTCCGCCTTCGAGGGCTATAGATTGTAATATTCCATGGTTAGAATTCAACAGTATGATTTTTTCCTCCATGATGGGGATACCATTCAGTTTAAGATTTTCCACAATAGCCTCATCTAATACCGGTTCTCCATTGGTAAATACAATAACATCATTAGACCAATGCTTGATTTTTTTTGCGAACATAGTTGCCATTGCAGCATCACCGATTACAGCCAGTTTCTTATCTGCCATTTCAAAACCGTCACAAAATGGACAAGGGTAGACGGAGGAGCCATACACCTCTTTCAGGCCCTTAATCCCAATGCTTTCGATATTATCACGGTGTCCCGTTGCGATAATGACTCTTCTGGAATCGTATACAGCGTTTTCTGTTTCAACGCGGAATCCACTTTCATTAGATATTAGCTGCAACGCCTTTTCGTTTTTATAGACCACCGACGGGTACTTGGCCATTTGCTTTTTGGCAGTTTCAAAAATCTCCGTAGGATGTTTTCCATCTTGAGTCAAAAAGCCATGAGAATGTTTTGTAACCATATTTCTTGGTCTCTCCGTATTCAATACAAGTGTTTGTATTCTACTGCGACCTAATACAAGGGCGGCGCTCATTCCAGCAGGACCACCACCAATTATAATAACTTCAAGAGTCTTATTCATGTTTTTATTCTTTCGATTTAACTTGTAAACAACACTGTTCTGTAAGATTTATTACATGGTTTAAATAGCTAATTTAGCAAATGCTTAGCGATTAGGAAATTTATAACCTCTTAGAGAAATTGGGATTCATGAGGAGGCATGCGGTAGCCATTAACTTTTTATGGGGTAAGCCTCACATACTTTAAAAGAGTTCTGTAAATATCTCTTACTTCCGTTGTCCCGTTCTTGGTATCCGAGGTGTTGACAAATACGATAATACCCATATTATGTTCCCTTAAGAAATAAGCGTGAGTAAGAATACCAAAATCACTGCCACTATGACCAATTTTTTCTGAATCCACACTCCAAAAAATCCCTTTTCTAAAATCAGATGAAACCGGATCTTTCATCATTTCCTTGTAACTCTCAGCGGTTAATAAATTATCTTCACCTTCATACCCACGAATCATAGCATTTAAAAACTTACCATAATCAACCACGTTGGTCATGAAATTTCCATCAGGATACGTTATGAGATCGTATTCCGGAATCGGATGTCCATACCAATATAAGGTTGAAGCGTTCTTTGACTCATAACTTTTTCCTCGCCAGCCCGAATTATTCATTTCAAGCGGATTAAGGATATGTTTTTTTATGAAGCTGGTATAACTTTCTCCCGATACCTGTTCAATTATATATGCGGCAATATTAGCTCCCATATTACTGTATTTATAGGTGCTTCCAGGTTTGTTGGTGGAAAAGTTTTGCTTTTCATCATACCATATTTGTCCCCTCACATACTGTTTTTTAATAAATTCACTGAACGTCATCATCTCATTTGCATTGAGCAATTCAACCCATTTTTCTACTTCCAATTTTATATCCTTGTCAGCTAAATGGGTGTAAAACGGCGGGATCTTCTTTTTAAATACATACGTATTTAAATATGTTTCACCATCAAGAATACTGGAAGTGTGATTTGCAAGCTGTTGTATGGTTATGTTGTCACCTGGGAAATTCGGATTAACAATTTTAAACGGTAGGTGTTTATTGATAGGATCATTCAAATTCAATTTTCCAATTTCTTGAGCTTTCATTAAGGCAACGGCAAGCAAGGTTTTTGAAATAGAAGCAATGGGTTGCTCTGTATAACGAGTGTAGGCTATTTGGGATTTTAAATCAGCGTAACCAAAGCCCCCTGAATAGACAAGGCTATCGCTGTTTACAATCGCTACACCAAAGCCAACAACCGAACTTTTTTTACTTAACGCTGTTAACTCCGAAGTGATTGAATCTTTTATACTTTGTGATTTAACCGATACATTAGTAAGTAAGAATAATACAGGAATAATGGATTTGTACATTAAAACGACATTTTACGATAAAAGTAAGACGAGGAGATACTGATTATGTTACATCGTATTTTATTTATAGATATCGGTTTAAGCTATGAGTTGTTACTTATAGACCTTTTTTTTATTCTTGTTCGATTGAATTGATTTGGTCAGATAGTAGACTATAGGAATAAAAATAAGTCCCATCGATATGGGTAAAAACCAAATTCCTAGTCCGTCCGAAATAC
This sequence comes from Zhouia amylolytica, assembly GCF_900116365.1. GTDB lineage: Bacteria > Bacteroidota > Bacteroidia > Flavobacteriales > Flavobacteriaceae > Zhouia > Zhouia amylolytica. The sequence goes on from NZ_FPAG01000006.1 coordinate 132,103, forward strand.
CGTTTGCGTTTTGAATGGTTCGATATACGATAAGTCCGAATATGATTAAAATCACCAATTTTAAAAGTCGTAGCAATCGGGTTGCAAGGGTATATTGTTGAGCGGCATTTTCTTCGTTAATGGTACCTGGATAATTAAAAAGATGTGGGTGTTTATTCAAAATCGTTAACCCGATGAATAAAAATGACGATATGATAGGTAAGGTCAGAATACTCCCTTTGGTCCCATATCCGTCTGCTTCTCCAGCCCCATTATAATGAATCGGAATAGTTTCTGGTAACGTACTATAATTTAGTAAGGTCAGGATCCAAATTCCTATCAATGCACTCCAACCAATAAATTCAATGACCTTATCAGCCGGCGTTAATGGCAGTTTTATTTTTGGTTGCATACTCATTCATTTACTCTTGATAGGCCCCTGAAGAATAGGTCAATTCATAACTATGGGTATATATTTCAAATACGATTCCAAATGGATCTTCGACATAAACCATTTTATATGGCTTTTCATTCGGATAATATGACCGTATAGGCATTCTTTGTTTTCCTCCGGCCTCAACAATCTTTTTTGTCAAATTTTCTATGTCAGGGTCCTGGACACAAAAATGAAAAAGTCCTGTGTTAAATGGATTGAATTCCGGTGCTTCTTTAATTCCATGTGGGAATGAAAAAAGTTCAATTCCAATGCCGTCAGATGTCGACATATGAGCAATTTCAAATTGCTCCCAATCCTCTCCAAATACATCAATACACATCTGTCCTATAGCAGTTTCCCTCTCTTTCTTAACAGTTGATGGAGGCATAATTACATACCATCCCATAACGCTCTCATAGAAATCAACCGCTTTATTAATATCCGGGACGGTTATTCCAATATGAGAAAAGGATTTTGGATACTTGATTTCTTTCATAATTGTATGTTTAAAATTGATTAAAGTATTAGTTTTTAAAAATTATTCAGGAGAAAAGCTCGGGTATCTTTTCAAATAAGGCTTTGAATTCATATAATATACAATGAGCAATTAAAGGACTTATATTTAGTTAGCGGGAATTTTTCCTTCTTTGTCGGTGGCCAATAAATCTTCAATTACTTTAATTTCATTCGTCGGCTTTTTCGATTTTTCCAGGAAATCAACAAATTCTTTTGAAAATGACTGTCTTCGGAATTGCCACCACTCCTGAATGCCATTCAGATAAAAATAAGAAACAATGGTGTTTTTATTACTTTGCCAGAGCCAAGGCTCAAGAACCTTCATTTTGTTTTGATAGTACAGATTTTCCCAAATACGAAAAAGTTGGATATACATATAATTCGAAGTTCGCTTATCATCTTCTTCTAATGTTTTCCATGATTTGGTTCCTTTCTCGAACAATTTCCCTAAATCATTATTGGCGATGAGTTGATTTAGAAACTCTCTGTTGGAATTCGCAAAAGAGTCGTAAAAGTTAGATCGCACAGCTTGTGTGTTTTTTTTAATTTCTATGGCGAGAAATATGACTGAGATAATGACGCCAATTGAAGTCAATAAACTGATTCCTGTTTCTAAAGTCATAATTTAAATTTTATCCAATGCGTGCCAGGGGTTCGTATAAGTGTCAGTAAACTAAAGTATTAAAGTTAATGTTTTTCGGCTTAGTATGCACGATAGAAAATCGAATTCAAGATCAGGGTTCTATAGATTAGCAAATTCAAACCAAATAGAAATCCCGAGAGGGGCGATAGCTATCGGGATTGTTTACATTTTTTTCCACAATAAAGAGTAAGAGATTATTGCCTAGGTTGGTGAAAGCTATCCTTTTTTGTTTATCCATTGCGATATGTCCCTCATTACTTGCATATCAATGGTTTCAGTAATTTCACCAACTTCTTCGGGTAATCCAGTCCTACAGTTCTGAAATAAATGATTTAGTCCTGGGTAAATTTTAAAAGTACTTTGTATGTTGTTATTGGACTCAAGAAGTGATTTTACACGATTAAAATCGTTTGGATAAACAACAAATAAATCTTTATCTCCTGTAATTGCAAAGACATCACAATTTAGTTTATTTAAAAAGTTCGCATCATTATAATTCCTCATTTCGTCAAGATTTATAGAGTTTACAAACCAATTTAAATTCTCTTCAACCTCTTTTTCAATTTCCTCTTCATTTTTATTGTTTATGTATATATAATCTTTAAGATTATTTTCAATTATTTTTTTAGCCTTTCCTCTTATTTGAGTAATATCCTCACTAGATTTAATTAATTCCCAGATTTGTGATTCAATATTTAATTGCTTTTGAATTTTTTCTTTTTCTACTCCTCTGGCTTCGAGCATAGCTTGGGTTTGAAGTAAAAGACCTTGGTCTGAAGGAAGAGCGTATGGAGACATTAATACTAAAAAGCTACAATCTTCATTTTTCAGGGCTGCCATAGAAGCTACTTTAGTACCTTCACTCTGACCAACGAAACCTACCTTACTTATTTTAACATTTGTTTTAAGATTCTTTAAAGCAGCCCTGGCATCAGAGGCAAAGCTCTTAAGGGTAGCCGTGTCAAATTCTCCAGTTGATTTTCCTACCCCTCTCTTGTCATACCTATACGAGGCAATTCCATTTTTCGCTAAATAATATGCCAGGACACTAAAAAATTTATGGCCTTGATACGTTTGGTCTCGATCCATTTCACCTGTTCCCGCAATTAAGACAACGCCTAAAAAAGGGCCATTCCCTTCAGGTAACGTTAAAGTTCCGGAGAGAACCACGCCTTCCAATTCATTTACGACATTAAGTTCTTTGGTTAAAGATGTTTGTGCATTTATTGCAATGCAAAAAAGGTAAGAAAGAATGGTAAGGTATAGTTTCATTTTCCTAATCGTTATAGTTTTATACAAGACATGGTCCACAAAATCTAAAGGATTCATTTATCTCTAATATAACTATTAATGTTTTATAAATAAAATCACATCGGATCTTATACAGGATGCATCAAATTATAAAATTCAAAGTACTTTCTATGATGAGAAACTTAAGAATGTGTGATGCACAATGTTGTTCCTTTAAATTTCCGCTAGCTCTTTAAGCTTATTTAAGGCTTTTGACCAGGTGGTGTTAAAATAATCATGATAGTCATCTGCGGCATCAGTTGATACGGCTACCGTTGTCACCCCGTTATCCTCATGGAATGAATAATTTTCAAGTCCGCCTGCCCATTCTTCAACCTCAGGACCTTCGGTAATTTCATTTTCACCATCTAAAATTCCGTAATGGCGAATAGAAACAAATCGGTAAGGAATATTGTCAGCAATTTCAGATATCATTCCAACCTTTTTACCATTTTTATCCGTTCCGATAAAGTAGATTTTTGAGCCTTTATCCCAACTTCCCTCATAGGTTGAGGTGGGATTAAATTCGGACGTCCATTGGTTATAGGTTTCAATATTGTTAATACCAAGCATAGTGTTATAAACCTTTTCAGCCGACGCGTTGATGTCTATCTTGAATTCTAGCTTTTTCATGATTTCTATTTTTGGTCTAAAGTTTGATTTTGTCTTTGTGCTATAGCGAATTGGATTTTTTTATGGAAACCCCAAAACCTAAATGGAATATAAAATGTGATTCTTCGTTTTTATATTTCAAGTTTATAAATGAATTCCTCTATTTCCATCTGTCGGGCATTAGCAAACCCTTTGTCGGAGCCTATTTTTATAAAACCACATTTTTCTAATACTTTCTGCGAACCATAATTATCAAAAGCCACTCGTCCGAAAATTGGTCTGGCAGTTTCATCATTAAGAAAGGATTTTAAGGCTGTGGTGGCAATGCCTTGTCCCCAAAAATTTCGATCAATCCAATAGGTGATTTCTGCTACATTGGCCATTACAAACTTAGCAATGCTTCCTACTATGATATTATTAACCGTGATGGTTTGATTATTAACTTCAGGGTCCCCCAACAATTTTGTGTATTTGCTGAGGTAGGCAACTTTGTCAGTCGAGTCTTCTGGCATGAATCCAGCCATGTATCCACCTTCTTCGTCAAGTTGGAATTCAAACAAAATATCTAAATCCGAAATCTTTGTGGGTCTAAGTATGATGTCAGGTTTATTCATTGTTTATTCAAAATTGTCATTGATTCCCAATGATTTTGTTTAGCCGTCAGTTATTTTACTAAAGTTAACGATTTTCAACTTAGATCGTACGTTAACAAATAGATTTCATTAACAGAGTACGATGAGTTAGCGGGCTAAGTTGGGGTTGTAGAATGTTCCAAACAATTATTCATTCCGTTTTAAATTCAGGACTTTTGAGGTGTTCAAAACAATCTGGTTTTGGTTGTTCAAATGGATTATTAAAGAAATCATTGGCAGCTTGCATCGCACATTGATTTCCCCAATTAGTTGTTGGGGTATGCTTCCAACCTTTAAAGACCAGGTGAAAGCTGTTTGTTAAATTAGTCATCATAGCCTCTGTCCATTTAACCGGGGTTTCATTGTCATATTCGCCACTTATGAGTAATACAGGAATATCACTTTTAACGGGTTGATTTTCGATGTCAGGTACTCTTTTTACACTCCAGATGTTACAGATTTCATCATCGAAAACAGCTGGTGATAATCCCTCAACCTGAGAATATTTTGAAGTTTCGGCTTTAATAATTTCCTGTGAGTTGAATGGATGTTCCTCCGAACACCAGACCGATAGCCGCATCCCGACTCCAGCACCATTGCCAGGCTCTTGAAATACATATAAAAGCTGTTCTTTCATGGAAGTTAAATCACCTCTGAGCAACCTGTTTATTTCCAATGGAATACTACTGACATCTCCAGTGGATGCAGAGGTAAATACCGTTATTAAATCCTTTCCTGTCAAATAAAAGGTTTCTGTTTTTCCATTCTTCGGGTTTTCAATAAGCACTTCCAACGGATTTTTGGTCTTCTCTGTTAGATATGTATAGAATCTTGTTTTTAGGTTAGGAAAGGCACTGTTACACTGCTTGTCAGCTTCACAATCCGAAAGAAGCATGTCCACAGATTCTAATAGGTTTTGAACGCTTTCTTCATCATAGTTCACTTCCAAAGGTAGAGGTGAATCCATCACCACGCTTCTAATCCGCTGTGCATAATCCCGCATTAATACCTGTGCGATCTTTGTACTGTAAGACATGGTGAGCAGATTGTACTGTTTGATCCCTAAAACAGTAACCAGATCATTGATGTCAGCAGCTATTTCGTTCGTGTTATACCCATTCAGGTCAACCCCTTTTTTAGTCAATCGATCTCTACAGCTTTTAGCCGCCTTCCTAAGAAGCGAACCGGATTTATTAGCATCAAAATCAGGGAGGTTTATGGTTTTAAGAGCCTGCGACCATTCAGGACAATTTAAAGAAGGACTCGCATAATAGTTCCCTCGTTGCTCTACCAATATAAAGTCTCGGTCGTCCAGATATTTATAATATTTCATATACTGGGCTGATGGCATCGTAGTAGAACCCGGACCCCCAACCGTATATATGATTGGATCAGGTTGAGGATGGTCGCTTCTGCTTTTAAAGATGTAGATGGGAATTTGGATGGTTTTGCTACTTGGGTTATTTCTGTTTTCCAATACCTCCAAATACCCAAAAGTATGCGCCTGTCCCTTGGGGATTTTATGAGTTGTCTTTTTTGATGTTTTAAATTTGGGTTTAAAATCTTGTATTCCCTGCCCGGTACAAACAACTGAAATCAATAAAAAAAGTAAGATGTTCCAAGATTTGATAATCATGTTGAGTGCTGTTTGTATTTCTTATTTCAGTTCGTCTAAGCGCAGTTATGTTATGTAATTTGAATTTCTTACGGTTAGGATACAGTATAAATGTAAGGATAATTCATTTGGGAATTATTTACAACTGCTATACTATTCTTGATCGTTTAGTTTAATCCATTTGAGACGGGTTTTTGGATATTTATTTGTCATTGGATTTAAAATCAGGGTGTCGCCTGAGAATAGATAGTTTCTTTTGGCAACGGTACCTGTCATCTTTTGAAAATTGGCTGATTCAATATGATGTTCAATAATTTTTAAGGAGTCATTTACTTTATATTTTCCAAAATAGACAAAATTGTCAGCCAAATGTCTTAAGTCATTAACCGTTAAGTTATCGAGTCCGCCACTTCCTTCAAAGATGTATTGATCATAGCCTTCCATCACGTGGTGCACACCCATTCCACCTTTTCCATCATAAAGAATAAACCCTTTTCGGTTTTTATAATGGTCTTGCCGGGGTATCCACAAGGAATTTGAATCGCCTTGGGATTCTACCAGGTAAAGCGCCCATCGACCCGTGAATTTATCAAAATCAGATGGTTTATTTTCTTGTTTGCAAGAAAATAACAATGTAATGATCAAGGTAACGTATAGATGTTTCAGACTCATATTTTTAATTATTACCAACGGTTTCGTATGCGAATGTTTACTAGGGTTCGCTCTTAACTTTTAAGTGAATACTTAACATATAATTTAGGTTTCCCGATTGCTGTTAAGATTCAAAATTAAGGCAGAACAGCGATTTCTTATTTCCAACTTTGAGAATAGTAGTTACCCTATCCTTGAGGGACGGAAGCATGAATTTGCACAATTTTCCAAACATTGTCTCGCTTTTCAAGCACTCCGGTAATTCTGACATTATTGATTTCGATGGTTTCGTTTTCAATAACGAGTTCCCAATTAGTTATATCCGCAAACCAGGCTACATTTCCATTCTTGCTAAGATATACATTTAAGTTGGTGGAGTTGATTGTAGCCCTATCAAAGGCTTTAAATTGCGCGATGTGATTTTCTTCCCATTCCGTCCAACTTTTATGAATATCAAACAGCGCTGTGCCAAAACTGAGCATACTATCATCATGTGCCATCACATCAGACATAAGATTGATGTCTTTCTCTTCAAAGGACTGGTAAAATGTATTAACTGTTTTTGTAACCTCCGATTTTTTAGTATCCGAATCTGTTTTAGGCGTACATGATAAGGTGAGACAAATTAGAGTCACAGCTATAAATAGCGTATTTTTTGTTTTCATAATTTGGTTGGTTTTAAATCAAGATTTAAATATAACAGGTTGCATTACCGTTAGTTGTGATTTTAAAGTTAATGATTTTAGCTTTATTCTGAATGTAAGCAAACCGGAGAACCAAAAGAATCTATTCAATTATCCTGAGAGATCTGTTTTTTAAGTGAGGAATCCAGCTTGTCCAGTGAATAGTCGTATCCTCTATGCTATTCCAGTGAACTGGTGCAAGCGAATCGAATTTATGAGATTCACGGGCTCATTTAGAAATTTTATTTTGCGAGCTAAATTTCATTGTAATAGCACCAATAGAATCTTAAACTTTGTTAAACAGGCTAGGTATTAGGTGTTTAATTTTGTCAATACCGAAAGAGAATTTATCTTTGCACCTTTATGAAAACTATTATTCTTCATATAGCAAACGCTCAGGAGTCGGTATAACTGACAGTAAATAGAATTAGATTTTAATTCATTACTGTCGATATTTCTCGTACAACCTATGCAACGGTGACCTTACCGGGACTGCTTGGGTGTAATCACTATTTATTTTATTGTTGGATTGTATTCTCATTTGGGGTCTACCATGATGCACTTGGTGCCAGATAACTTAATTGTAATTATACTTAACGGTTTTTGAAAAGGTCTGAAAGCACTTCTTAATTATATAATATTCAAATTGATAAAAATGAAACATTCATTATATAGAGGTGGTCGAGACAATGAGATCATCGCATTATTTAGACAAACTTTTACCGACTCGGAAAGTGAAAAGGAAGGTAATCACATTGGAACTTTAGTAAAACAGTTCCTTGAACATACACCTAATGAAGGCATACGAGTTTTTATAACCACAAAAGATGATCAAGTAGTTAGTGGGGTGATATTTTCAAAGTTAACTTTTGAAGATTGTAACATCTGTATCTGGCTTCTTTCACCAGCTGCAGTAGTGACTTCTATGCAGGGTAAAGGTGTAGGGCAGGGATTAATCCGTTTTGCACATGATTATCTGAAACAAGAAGGCGTTCAGCAATTGGTTACCTATGGAGATATTAATTTCTATTCAAAAGTGGGCTATAAGCCCATAACCGAAGAAATTATTCCTTCTCCATTAAAGCTTTCATATCCTGAAGGATGGCTTGCACAATCATTGGAAAGTGAACACATTAAGGCAATTTCAGGTAAAGTATATTGTGTTGAAGCAATCAATAGACCAGAGTTGTGGTAAAAATTGAAAATGGGGTAATGGGCAACTGTCATTTCATTTAAACACTAAATTTTATAGCAAATAACAATGAAAAAATACAATATCAAAGACTTAGGTTTTAATCAGGATTTGAGTAGATATAGAAGCGAGAATAACCTTAAATCCTTTAAAACAGGAAGAGTGGTTCTCGAGCATAAGGAGCGATATGCAGTACGAACAGAACAAGGCGAATTAGATTGTGAACTAATAGGTAACTTAAGGTTTACAGCTCAGAACAGGTCTGACTTACCAGCGGTTGGTGATTGGGTAGCGCTGAATGAATATGACACGGCAAAAGGCTTAATACATTCTGTTTATCCAAGAATGAATGTTTTGGAGAGACAGGCAGTAGGGAGAAATGGTGAAAGGCAAATAATAGCTTCAAATATTGACTATGGACTGATTGTACAGGCGGTTAATAGAGATTACAATATCAATCGATTAGAGCGATACCTCACTATTTGTCATTCAGCCAATATTGAGCCTGTTATTATTCTCAACAAGATTGATTTAATTGAGCAAGAACAAAGAAATCATATTCTTAATGAAGTAAGCCATCGTATTAAGGACATCCCGGTATTCACTGTTAGTAACCTTACAGGTGAAGGACTTAACCAAATAAAAACTATGATCAAGGCCGGGAAAACCTATTGTTTACTTGGTTCTTCAGGAGTTGGTAAGTCTACCTTGATGAATAACCTAATTGGTAACTCCATAATGAAAACAGGCGAAATAAGCGAGGCCATAGACAGGGGTAAACACGTTACCACGCACCGAGAGTTAATTGTTCTTGATTCAGGTGGAATTATCATAGATAATCCAGGAATGCGAGAAGTGGGTATAACAGCTAGCTCATCAGGATTAGAACTAACCTTTGAACAGCTTTATGAGTTAGCTGAGGATTGTAGGTTCAATGATTGTAGTCATCAAATTGAAAAGGGGTGTGCAATACTTGCAGCTATAGACTCAGGAGAGTTGAAAGAAGAAACATACCAGAACTTTATGAAACTCGAAAGAGAGCAAGCTCATTTTTCTGCTACAATTCATGAAAAACGGAAGAAGGAAAAAGCCTTTGGGAAAATGATCAAACAGATAGTTAAGCAGAAACATAAGAATAGAAATTAGTAGAAAGAAGGGACGGTCATTTATGACTGTTCCTTACCTTTAAGTCCAAGTTAATCTTGTCAACCTCTTCGCTCTGAACTGTGCCAATCCATTGCCCAATCAATATACATTAGGTTTTCGGCAAAACTCATTGATTCTGCTACGAGAATTAAATATATTTTTGAAGTTTCAAATTGTCCGAAATATTCTTTTATTAAATCATTTTCTTGGGCGATTAGTGATGTTGAAAATGAAAAATAAGAGGGTTGTCGGTATTAAGAGCTTTTCGATAGTACTCAATTATTTTTTGGGGTTTACATTACAGTTAAAAGTTTTTGAGCCTTCAACTTTCTGCTAACGTGATAGTTTTTGAATAGTTACTTGGACGAGTTACTAATTTAGCAAAAAGGGACGAACCAAAGGAAATTTCCATAGCAGTGAATTATAAACTTTGTTAATCCTTGTTATATTTTTTTATTTCGCTAACATACTTTTCCAGTTCAGGTTCATTATTCATTCTTGCGATCTGAATAGCTTGTTCATACCATTTTCTTGATTCTTTAAAATCACCTTTTATCCTGTAATAATTCCCTTTGGCAAAATGTAAAATGGATGCATTCGGAAATTTATGAAGACCTGATTCTATTATTTCAAGAGCATCGGTGAACCGGTTATTATCTGTATAAAAACCAGAAAATCTATTAAACCATCTGGCCTGACGATAGTAATTCTTAATAAAAGTTTTGCCATCGATTTCAGTCATTAACTCATCGAAGAGTATAAAATTATTTTCTTTAAGAGCTTGTAGCAGAAGATAGTGCTTGGTGTCGGAATGAATCTCATCTGAAATATGATATTTTTCACCCCTGGTTTGATAATGTTTTTTAAGACTATCAATACCTCCAAAATCTTTAAACTCCTGGACTGAATAAAACCTTAGTGGGCCATAGTCACTAAAAAATAATTTTAATCCCTCATTTATGGTGGTTAATGGAGTGGTATAATGATTCTCATTATCGGAAAGATTATATTCCCATAGTATATTTTTTACCGGATACTTTTGAAAAATAGAATCTAAAGAAGCCATGGATGCTGCAGCCCAATTTTCAACAGTTCCTAAGGTTGCATATAGTTGTATATCATCTTTAGGTGCTGATTTCAACATTTTGCCTGCCATTTCCAGGCGATCTTTAGAAATATGTGTCGGACTCGATAAAAGAAAGCCATTAAAAAGATGAGGTTTTTGGGCAAAGATTTGAATTCCCAGGCCGGCTGCCATTTCCCATCCAAAATAAATGCGCTCGTCGAGGGTATTAAACCTGGTATTTATTTTGGGAATCAATTCTTCTTCCATGAATTGAATAAATTTAGATGACTCCTTATAAAACAGGTTGCGTCTTTTTACCGGATCTGTATTTATTCCAACAACAATGAATTCAGGTGCCATTTCTTGCCATACAAGATTTTGCTGAAACACAATGCCATTTAAAAAATAACGTTGCCCATCCAGGACATAAAGAACTGGGTATTTATTTGAATTTTTTTCGTAGTCGGCAGGTAAGAAGATTTGGATTTCCCGTTCTTCCTGTAATACATCAGATTTTAAAACTATCGAATGATTAAATAATGTTCCTTCTTTTGTACTTTGAGATACGACTTGATTGAATGTTAAAAGAAGAAATAGTATGAAACAGACTTTTTTCATATCATTTTGGTGTTTAGTGCTAACGGTTTTATATATGATTTAGGAATGGAACAGTTCACAGGATTATTCCGTGAAAGGAATTAGGTTAAATGTATGTATTTCATTTGGTATTATTGGTACAAAACATATCTCGGCGGTTTTAGTCCATTGAGTCGCATATAAACAAGCATTTGTGCTCGGTGGTGGGTTATGTGATCGGCAAGCAATAATAAAATCTGTCTTTTTGTTCGGTCTGCTCCAAAATAGTCCAATCTTTCTTGTAGTCTATTCACGTCAAAATTTGAGATGTACTCTATTGTTTTGTCAAAAGTCTCACTGATTTTGGCAATCATTTCCTTTTTTGATTTGTTATCCACTTTGAGTTCCGTATCGGTATTCCAGTCTCTGGCTTCACGTCCTCCCATCAATGATTGACTATGCCAATCCATGGCCCAACCAATATGCATTAAGTTTTCCGCAAAACTCATTGAATCTGGTGTTGCTTTAAACTCATATTTATTTTCAGGCATAGATTCTGCTACGAGAATTAAATATGTTTTTGAAGTTTCAAGTCGTTCCAAATATTCTTTGATAAAATCATTTTCTTGGGCGATGAGCGATGGTGAAAATGAAAATAATAAAAGGGTTGTTAGCATTATGAGTTTTTTCATAGTAATCAATTTCTTAAAGATTTATAATTCCAAATAAAAATCCCTGATTCCAGATGACTTGCTGGATTCAGATATAGGCGAGAGCAAGCAATTATTTATAGTCATTGTTGTTTACAGGTATTTACCTTTAAAGAATTCTAATTCCCAAGAATTGATCAGCCATGATTAATATTGAACTAAAAAAAATTACTACTAGCAGAGTTAAAATATTAAACTTCCAATTCAGTTGGTGCTTCTTCGAAATTCGATACACTAAAAAAAATAAAATTGCGCTAACAATTATTGACAAGGTGAAAAGTCCCAAACCAAAAAAATCACTGACTCTTCCTTCATCATTAGGTTTAATGAAATTAAAAAAACCAGCCATGACTCTCATGTATAATGGAGTGAACAACAATGGATAGACCAGTTTATTCCAACCTTTTTTCAAAAGAAACATAAAAACAATTAAAGCTTGTAAAATTGTAATTAAAGGTCCAGAAGCGGATATGTAAATTTTATGCCAATCGGTCTGCTCTTGCCCGGTTAAAGGAGATACAGTATTGAGAGTCATAATTGCTTCATATCCCAGAGCTTCACTTGTAACCCAATGGGTAAATTCATGAATAAGCCATGTGAAGAGTACAGCCCCTGCGCTGGCTAATACGTATTTCGCAGTAATTTTTGTGTCAGTCATATTTTAATTGGTGTTCGTATGGTTTAGCTATGATTCTGTTACGTAAAAACCAAAGGAATCCATGAATACCTGATTAACCATCAATATTACATGAATAAAATCTTCGTGGATATTTCGCCGTAAACCGAAGATAGCAAATCTTTGAGATCTTTCCGAGAGGAAGGTTTGGAGCAATGAACTTTATACGATGTTGTGCATTCGCTTTTTTAGTTTTCGACGATTTCCTGGAGCAGTTTAACAAATTCCTCCGGAGAAGACCATTGAGGATTGTGGTCAGCTTCTAATTGCAAAACAATCCATCCCTTTTCCTTAGCACGTTCGGCTTGAGAGGCAAAATCATCATTTTTTGGTTCTTTACCTTTGTCAACCGTCAGGACATAGGTTGTTGGAAGTTTTATCCTCAAAGGGTTTTTAAGAATTATGGTGTCTGTGTAAGTTTTATACGGATGAGGCACATCCTTTGGTGGTTTTTGTCCTTCTGCAACCCAAGTTGGTATTAGATATCCATTTACATTTCTAAAAGGACCTTCATTTTTTATTTTGAAAATGGATGAAATACTCTCACCATTTTCAGGAATGACTGCATCAACATATACAAGTTTCTTTATCCTTTTTGGAATACTGTCAGCTACTCCGGTAATAACCATTCCACCATAGCTATGACCAACTAAAATAACATCATGAAGGTCTTCATAAAGAATTGTATTTACAATATCTGTGATATGTGTTTTTAATCCAATTTCAGGTGATGATAAATGAACTCTTTCACCTTGGCCGGTAAGAGTTGGTCTATAAACTATATTACCATTTTCACTAAGTAATGAGTCCACCTCTTTAAAAGCCCATCCACCACCCCAGGTCCCGTGAACTAAAACAAAAACCGATTTATTGCCGCTTTGGGAATATAAAGTTTGTAAGGATATGGTTAATACGATGCAGGTCAATAATATCCGACAATATTTCATAATACTTAAATTTTAAAAATCATACTTGTTTAAAGGTAACGCACAACGGCTCCGGCTATTAATAGTTGCGATTAATGACACTGTATTGGCTCAGAGTCAAAAACCCTGTAAAGTTTTGTGGTAAGCAGCGCTCTGCCCTGCATAGGAATCAGCTGTATTGGCGGTGTTGCTTAACAATGATAATTAGAACCTGTTATTTTATTAAAATTAGGAATTTAAATTTAGTTGGTTACTGAGAAATTTGTAACAGGCGTTGTTGGCCAATGTTAATTTTAATTTCTCAAATATCTGGAAGGTATTTTTAAGTTTTCAGATTCAATGGTCCATAAAAGACTAACAATCCACCAACGTTTTTGATAGTAAGTCAACTGATAACTATTTATACCCTTTTCTTCCAGTCCTTCAGAGTCCTTGCCATAGAAACTTTGAAATACCTGTGCTATTCCATTGTATTCATCGACAACTTTATAGATTTCCCTTTCAAGATATCCCTCTTCATAGTACGGATCTTTTAATAGTATTAAGAAGTCATCAATGGATACAGTTTCGGCATTTGAGGAATTGGCAACTGTGAGTATTGCTGAAGGATGAAATAAATTTCTAATTGCGGTAGTATCCATTTTTTCTCCCTTTTCAATTGTTATTTGATCAAGAAGTTCATTCACTATTCCATCAATTGAGGAAAGTTTATTTTCTTGCGCTAAAATAATTGTCGGAAATAGTAATAAATAAATTAAGGTTTTAAGATTATTCATGTAGTATTCATTAAGGTTTGCCAACGATTTTGTATATGTTTTGTTACCTTGGTTGAAGACTAAGATAAAAAAATAAGTCTTATAGTGTTTATCCTGAGTGGCTTATCTCTGGGAAAGTCAGTGGTGATGAACTATATGCGGTGTTGTGATTAGATTTTTATGGGACAACGTCAAATTTAGTTTTTACGTTTTTGTCGAATATTGTGGTCATAATTTCTGAATCGATTACTTAAACCTAGGTAATTAAACCTCATAACACCCATTTCTTAATTTTTCTGTTGAGCTTCTTCTCATTGTTCCCAAACCACTTCGCTACGATCGTACCTTCTTTATCAATCAGGAAAAAATACGGCCAGCCATCAATCTGATATACTTCACTGATCTTAGCCTTATCCTTCGCCTCCCATATAGAAGTACATTCAAAATCTATCTTCGCTTTCTCAGCCATTTTTTTCCAATGCGCTTTCGCATCGTCCCAATGAAATGAAATCACCTTTAATTCCTCGGCATACTTTTTCTGTACGCGATTCATTTGCTTATAGGTACCCCAGCAAGGTCCGCAATAGGTGGCGGTAAAATTCAATAATACATATTGCTTACCCCGATAGTCCTCTAAAGCGATCTCCTTACCTTCCTCGTCAATACCAATAAAATTATAGGCTTGATCCCCTTCATCTACCGTCAGATCCTCTTGAGCGTAAACACCCGTTGTAATCAGAAATAAACCAAATATTAAAAATAAAAGCCTTGAGGTCGGACTGCAAGAATAAGTCATAGGTGGAACTGTAATGTCAAATTTAATATGATCGACAATATAGTAAATTTATGATATAATTAGCGTAATAGCCTTACAGTTTGTTCTGGAATTTACACGATAAGAAGTGTTTTTCTTGTAGGACTTACTTCCGTCAGGGGGTACATCTAATAATTCCTCACAATAACGGCTATGAGGTCGATTATATCACCTCCTTAATTTTTGAATGCCCGGCTATTAAACTTTAAAATCAACAAACTGCAGGGCATAACTGTCTTTACCCTTTCGGTCATAGAAATTGTCTTCCGACTTTATAAGATCCTGGCAACACAAAATAACGAACCGCGAACGTTCCGGATGTTCCAATGGGTCACAGGTTAATACAATTTCCCCCATATCCGACTTCCCTTTCTGCACAACAACAGCATCACCGGTGTAAGCCATCGTTTCGTATGTATTTAGGTCGATTTCTACGACGATTACCATCAGTTCCAGGTGGGTAACCCGTTTCTTCAGTCGATCGGAGGGTTCAAGGTTCTTTATATGTAGACTGTTCGTTTCAGTAGCATACATTATTTCACCATGTAATTTCGTAGATAGGGGAGCGCCCGGATTCAGGGCGAAGTCTTTTAATAACTGAAAGCCTTTCCTGAAACCTAATCCCTTAATAAGGCTGCGCTCACCTGGTTCCGATAACGTATCCTCCTTAATGATCCTTGTGAACAACCCGGTTAGCTTTGCATACAACTTGTTTACAGAAGCCTGATAACTAAAATACTTAATTGCTGCATACACTGATTTGGCAGTCAAAGAAGCTTTTCCAAATTCTGAAACATTCTGCTTTACCTCCTTTAAACTAGGCAAGGTTTGGATCATATCCGCGGTGACGGTGACCGTCCTCCTCCTGGTAAAGGTTTTTCCATCCTTGTTGTAATAGGTGGTGTTTCCTATGCTTCCTGATAACCGAACCGGACCTTTTACTTCTCCCATAATCAATAAATTAGCGTTGATGAATAGTTTAATATAACCCTTAATTAAAACGAATCCATGAAATCTTATCTTTTTTCGACGAAAAACACTACATGAAATAGGTTTAATCCTACCGTTAAGGTAGTTTTGTACCCTCTAGGCCCGGTGCAAAGGCATAGATAAGTCATAGATAAGGCATGGATACCATAGGGTTAATATATACCTTCCATGGGGTATAAATAGATGATAATCATGTTGAACCAGGTAAATTATGCCATGAAATAGGGATATATTTGAAGAGAAAAGAATAAAAATCAATACTATTTAAAATATTTCTGCTTTTCGAACGACTATATAGTATAGCGCATCAACCAATTCATGAATCAAAAAGAAAAAAACAGTGTCATTCAACAACTTACCCGAAAGGAGGAAAGTCGCTTGGTGTACTTTTTAAAACAGTGGATTCCTAATAAGGAAGATGCCAAAGACATTGCGCAAGATGTGTTCTATAACCTGGTATTAGGGTTCGAAGAAATAAAAGATATCGATAAAATGACCTCTTGGCTTTATAGCACAGCGAGGTTTAAGGCCATCGACTTCTTACGTAAAAAGAAACCCACCCTGGCTTCGGATATGAACAGGAGCCATGATACTGAAGAACAAGCGAGCGACATCTTTGAATGGCTGCAAGACTACATCCCACCGCAACAAGAGATTGTGATGTGGCAGGAAGAGGTCTATGAAGTATTGGCAAATGCCTTGGCCCGATTACCGGTAGCTCAGCGTGATGCCTTTGTGTTACATGAAATGGAGGGGGTGCCAATGGCAGAAATAGCCAGACAGGAACAGGTATCGGTTAACACCATATTATCGCGTAAGCGTTATGCCGTTACAGCACTAAAAAAAGAATTACAACTATTGTATAACGAACTAAATGATTAAGAATATGAAAGCATTAAAAATTATCGGAGCCGTAATTCTGGGAGTTACACTCGTCGCTTTGTATGTGTTTGTGATTATGCACTTATGGAACTGGTTAATACCTGATATGTTTGGGGTTACCTCTATTACCTATTGGCAGGCAGCCGGACTGTTGCTCCTATTTAAACTATTATTCTTAGGAAACGGTTGGCGATGTAACAAAGATGAATCATCTAAGGATGACGAGGCTTATAAAGCCCACTGGAAGTCAAATTTCAGACAACGGTGGGAAGAAAAATGTAAAACTCAACAACAAAACAATGATGAATAACACTGCAACCACTTTAGATATTATGGTTTTTGCTACAGGTGTTACCTCTGTAGAACAGGCCAATATTATCCTCGAAAAACTCCTTTTACACGATGGAGTAAAACAAGCCAATTTCGATATGGAAGACGTAGACAACATCTTACGAGTAGTCTCCAGTGGCATAACCGAAAGAGAAGTAGAACAAATACTACTACAACAGCGATTGTGGTGCCGCACCCTCGCCTAAAAGGTAAGCCTTGGACAATGGATTCCTCAATATATGCGGAATGACAAAAAGCATGAGAAGCAATTTCTCCCATTTAGGGGTACAGGGGTAAGAAATTGAGATACGTCATTGCGAGCCTTTCGATAGAAAGTCGTGGCAATCTCTTTAATAATAGTAACTATCCTTCAAAAGATCGCCGCACTACACTTCGTTCCGTTCGCGATGACGGTTTGATTATAATGGTTTGAATTAATCCAGATTTTAAACCCTGCCCTAGGGTTTGGCAGGCGAGGATCCACTAATCGCAGTGAGCGTTAAAACCAGCCTTTGTCTGAGCTTCGTCTTGCGAAGTGAGTTTGGCTGGTTTAGTGAATGAGAATTAAGTGGATCGCCGAAAACCTAAGCCTAGCGTTTTTTGGTTCTTTTTTTGGCAATGCAAAAAAGAATGAAAGTGCTTTCTGGTTTTGCGCTAGCAAAAATACCTCTTGACGGGCATCCTTTCTTTTGATTCGTTTTCATTGGATGGGCAATTGCGTAGCAAATCATGAACTCTTAAATAAAGCAATAAGTAAATTGGTGAATAAAAATTCATCATGATTTCATGAAATCCACTTTAAAGCTTCATATATAAACCCTTTTCCCTTAAAAAAGATAACAACCTCTCCCAGGTAATGGTCGAATCCTTCCTTCAATAGATTCCGCAATAAATGCGGAATGACAAAAAGCATGAGAAGCAATTTCTCCCCTTTAGGTGTGCAGGGGTAAGAAATTGAGATACGTCATTGCGAGCCTTGCGATAGTAAGGCGTGGCAATCTCTTCAATGGTAGTTATCAGCCTTCAATAGATTCCGCAACAAGTACGGAATGACAAGGGACTTCGAATTCCTTCCTTCAATAGATTCCCCAATAAATGTGGAATAACATTAGAAAAATAATATTAAGAACCGAAAGTCGAAGGACTAATTCGACTTATTCTGAATCCCCTCATACAAAGAAATAACCTCCTTCATATCAGGCTCACTCCTCATAAATGGCAATCGCTCCTCTTGGGTCGGCATATAACGATACAACCAAGAAACACCCCATTTTTTATAATAAGTATCCTCTTGCTGATAAATCGAATCTGTCAGCGCTTCATCTAAGCTGATAAAACCGTAGCCCCTGTCTTTGAGCAACTTTACCAGTTGAGGTAAATAAGCAGCATTCAACGGATTGTCATGACAGAGGTAGATATGCTTTATATCACGGTTGTAGATCGTATCGCTTAGCTCCTCAAAAAACTCAAAATATTCGAGCGTCTTTTCCACGTAGGTCAAACCAATCGCTTTAGCTTTCTCCGGCTGATTATTATCGAGGTAATATTCATATATATAGTTGAACATCCAGTCCGAGCTTTCTATAGTGAATGGCGTGATCGTATAGTTGTTTGAAGAAAGAAATTCTGCTATCTGCTTGTGCTGTAAGCTGTCCTTCCCCAAGTCATTGAATGGAAACCGAAAATAGGAGAGTGACTTTTCGTATTTCTTAGAAAGTTCGCGGGTGATATAAGCCCCTTTTAAAATGTCTTCAGAAAAAGATTCAAATCCGGCTTCAGAATACCTTGAATGACTAAAGGAATGATTGGCAAGCGTAATATAAGATCTTTGACTCCAGGCATCGAGAAGGGCAAAATTCTTGGCAGTAGCACCTCCTTTATAGATTAATCCTTCGTTAATAAAAATTGCAATAGGAATTTTCAGCGAATCGAGCTGGTCCAGTAAAGGCGTTTGATAATTAGCTTTTTCGTAGGCTCTGGTATTCGGCACATCGTCGATGGTGATTGCCACCGACTTCTGCGCATGAGATTGACAAAAAGTAAGTAGTAGATAAAAAACAAAAAGACCTCTGAAATACATAAAGCATTGATTGTGAATGCTAAAATAACTTCTTTTTAATATTCTGAAAACGATAACTCCTGATAAATTTCCCTTCAGCCTCATTCACCATTAAAGGAGCTCCATTTCTTTTGGCTTGAAAATACCCTTTGAGATTGTGAATAAGCACCTTGGCTTTCTGTTGTTTTATAGCCATTTTAGCCGAAGCGATAACGGTTAGTAAAAAGCCATACCTCATTTTATACATAGCCTCCCCTTGCAATAACTTCGCTTTTTTATTGTATCCTTTCCCCGTCGGTCGTAGGTGTTTTACATTAAGCGATTCGTCTGTAAAAATGTCAAAACCGTGATAACGACATAAGAGCTCATCAACCGTATCCCATCCCATACTACTTTGTAATCCGCCAATTGCTTTAAAGCAGTCTTTGGAATAAGCCTTAAAAGCACCGCGAACATGATCTTTGTTCATAGGGTGGTTTAACAACCATTGTCCATCCGCCGCTTCCTCATAAACAAATCCTCCGGCCAGTCCCACCTTCTTATTTACAGAGAAGATAGCCGCAATACCTTCAAAATAATGAGGAGGTAAGATCAGGTCAGCATCTAGCTTTACGATAAAGTCATAGGCATCATCCAATACTTCCAGTCCTTTTTTAAAAGCATTTACAACTTTGCTACCCGGCATATGCAGCGTAGAAGAGGTCGTGTTTAGTTTCTCTATGAAATCATACTTAACAGTAAAACTGTCAATGATCTGCTCGGTACCATCTGTAGAGTGATCATTAACCACTACTACTTTTTCAGGGAGTAAGGATTGTTGGACTACAGAGTCAAGCGTTAGTTTAAGAAACGCTTCCTCGTTGTGAGCAGGGATAACTACATAATACTTCATGACGACAGTACCTTACTTTTTACGCTCAGCATAAACCATATAATAACGAGGGGTGAAACTACGTAATAGCGGACGAATACCGAGTTTTTTAACCGGATTGGTGAATTTTTCCCTCGCTTTTATTTCCCAGCCAGCCTTTTCTAACAGCCAATCAAACTGCCAGTCTTCGAACTCGTGGTAATGACGGTCCCACATATCAGTTTTACTGCGGTATGCAGGAGCAAACCATAATTTAAGCGGTATGCTGGCCACCAGTTTATCGGCTTTAATATCTTTTAAAACGTTTAAAGGCGCTAATAAATGTTCGAATATTTCGAAGGCTGTTACCACATCGTAGTCAGTGCCTTGAACCGCTTCCGTATGGAGGTCCAGATCTTCTCCTTTGGTGTTGGTAACATTGTACCCCTGTTGTTGCATAATATCGGAGAAGGGATTACTCACACCAAGATCTAAAATCTTGGCAGAAGTATCGATGTGTTCTTTTAAAAAGCTAATGGTGTGCTTATATCGTTTGTTCGGAAAACTGTTCTCGTACATGGTTTTTATCTATGGCTTACAAACATACATAATTTCTCTTCACCAGTATAGTTCTCTCATCAATCTATACAGATAAAGCCAATTACTCCGGTTGCTTCATTATATAGTCATAATCATAAAGGCTTACTTGTCTTTTTCGCCACATCGGACCTTCTAAAAATACAGGGTGGGGGAGTTGTACATCCCAATCACCTAGCTTTTTAAGAAGCGCTTTGGTTATGTCAAGACGCTCCAGTGCCAGGTCGTTTTCTTCAGTAACGTCAGTCGGTAAATGGTATAACTGTGGAAGTCGGTCCGGTAGCCTGATGAGTTTCCAGTCGCCCTCTCGGATAGCCGCACTAATGGTAAAACGCCATTTAAATTCACGTTCAGGAGTTGCATTTTTAGAACCCTGCAGAAAAGGGATAAGGTTTTCTCCCGAAAACGTATCGGCTTCTATGGTTTGTGATCCCCCGGCAAGGGCTACAAATGTGGGAGCCAGGTCTAAGGCCGATACCGGATTCTTATAGGTCTGATTCTTTTCCAAAAGACCGGGGTAACTCATAATAAATGGTACGTGAATACCACCTTCGAGCAGGATACCTTTTTGTCCCCGATACGGCGCATTATTCGACGCATTGGTGGTAACCGGTCCCCCGTTATCACTTATAAAGACAACCAGAGTCTGCTTATCGAGTTTTTCCTTTTTTAAAGTCTCCATGATCCTGCCGACATTCACATCTAAGCGATGTACCATGGCTGCATAAGTTCTACGCTTTTTATCAGCGATGTGCTTATACAATTCAAGATCCGCTTCAGTAGCCTGCATAGGCGTATGAGGGGCGTTGAAAGCAGCATATAAAAAGAAGGGATTATCGCGATGCCTTTTAATAAAGTCAATGCATTCATCACCTTTATCATCCGTTAGATAGGTAATGGCCTGTGGGGTCTTGAAATTACTTTCCAACGGTTCTTTATAACCTTTTCCATTAGGTAAGGCTTCAAAATAATCATGGCCGCCACCAGTATAACCCCAGAATTCATCAAACCCTCTTTTTAACGGATGAAATTGCGGGAGCTTCCCTAAATGCCACTTCCCGATAATACCCGTGGCGTAACCTAATGATTTGAGACGGTCGGCAATGGTGGTTTGACTGACAGGCATCCCGTTATATTCCGGATCAAAACCCGGTTGATTCCCGCCAAGGTTATTGTCATGTCCGAATTCAACCTGGTTCACACCCGTTAAAAGTCCGGCTCTCGACGGACTACAAACTGGGGCAGATACATAACCCTCCGTAAAACGTATGCCGTTTTTAGCCAGGGCATCAATGTATGGTGTCTTAATTTGTTTGCTCCCGTTTATACTTAAATCTCCAAATCCCAGATCGTCGGCTACAATAAGAATAATGTTAGGTTGTTGATCTTTTGTCTGGCCTTGTGCCACTGTTGGGAATATACCCATTAGAAGTATACAGATCATGAATAGTCTTGGCAGCCTCATTTCATAATTATTTAAAGTTTAGAGAATAGCTTAGTTGAGGTAAACATATAATATCTTGAAATGAATGCAAATAGTTTACTACCAGTTTCATGCAGTAACGGTACGAATGAGTCACCATTAATTTTTGCGAGACCGTGACTTTCTTTTGGTATTTTCTTTATTCTTTACATAAATGAGTTTATGACGACTTTTAGAAGTTTCCCGCTCTTCGATTTCAAAGGTTCCCGTCGATTTAATAAGTGGAGTAAGTTTCTGAAAACCGTAGTTTCTGGAATCGAAACTCGGTCTCTTTTTCTGAATAAGATTTCCGACATCACCCAAAAATGCCCAGCCACTCTCGTCCGATAGATCCTCGATTGAAGTTGCTATGAGTTTAATTTCTTTAGACGTCAGCTTGTCGAATGAATCTTTTGCGCTGCTTTTGTCCTCTTCAGTCTCTTTTTTGTTGTTGGTTTTTAATACCTCTACATAGATGAACTTGTCGCAAGCTACTATAAAAGGATCCGGTGTCTTTTTCTCCCCAATACCTAATACATGCATTCCGGCTTCTCTTAACCTGGTGGCCAGTCGGGTGAAGTCACTATCGCTGGAAACCAGGCAAAATCCATTCACCTTTCCGGAATAGAGGATGTCCATAGCGTCGATGATCATAGCTGAATCTGTCGCATTCTTTCCACTCGTATAACTGTATTGTTGTATGGGAGTGATGGCATTTTCCAATAGCATGTTTTTCCATTTGCCAAGTCTGGGGGATGTCCAGTCACCATAGATACGTTTAATGGTCGGATTCCCGTATTTGGCAATCTCTTCCATCATTTCTTTTACATAAGCAGAGGGGATGTTGTCTCCGTCGATAAGGACGGCAATATTTAAATCCATAAACGTTTTATTTATTTGAGTACATGCCTAAGAAAGACATGATTTTCCTCTAAGATACTATTAATTGATGATTTGATATGGAATTCTTCGGATTAACCTCAAATACGGGGATTTTATAATTTTCCTAAGGGAAATAAAGACGTCGGCATTAATGCAAAAACTGACTCCGGCTGCCTTTTACAAAAGCATACGCATCGTCTATTTCAGACACATCAAAATAACGTTCTTGTCTGCCCTTGCTGGCACGCTCAAAAAACAGATTATCTATAGGTACGAGGGCTTTTAAGATTTTTGAATGCGCTACAATGGCAATATGCCCCATATGCTGATAGTTTCTTAAAGACCATAATACATCTTCAAAGAAAGCTTTGGTGCTTGTCTTGGATAATTTCATCTCATCCAGTTTGATCATAACATTGATACTGTCGAAACCTGCATCCCTTTTTTGCTGGAAAAATTTTTGACAAAGCTTTTCGTCGTTCTCTGTAAACCCGTCAATAACCTCCAGGGCCAACACGTTGTTGGTAAATGTTTTTAACTGCTCTACCATTTGATGCTACTTTAAATTATACTTGATTATGAATCTCAGTTACAAGTTAATAGATATAACGTTAGGGAACAAATTATCAGGGCAGACCTTATTATGAATGCCTCAATAATTGATTTTGTCACCTGGCTCATTAATCTTTTAAATATTTAATTCTTCTGCCTATTTCCATGTCTTTAGCCACCGCAGGTTGTAATTTATCACTATCGATGTTAAAGTCATATGTATAAGGAGCATCATGCATCAGGGTAATGGAATTCATGATTAACAAGGCTTCCACCGGATCGGTGCTTTCATAAAGAGCTTTCGTCATTACTGGTGCTGGATCTTCGGATTTCGTAAGGCCCAAAAATTCGGCAGCTCTTACTTTATTGATAAGTTCAGGGTCGGTGCTTAGAATGTTCTCTATAGTTCCGGCCAGTGAAAGAGCCTCCGCTCCAAAAGCACTGCAACTGATTAATGCCCAGTATCTTTTCCATGGGTCCTTAGCTTTCAAAGCCGTTTGAAGTTGCGATTTGACTTCTTCAAAAGGATTTAACGAATAGTCCGCGATGGCAATATAAGTTTCAATGTCACTTTGATGTTTCTTCCCGAAAGCCACCGGATTATCAAATGCTTTTTGCCTTAAATAGAATTCAGGAAAGAAAGAAAGGTCAGGCGTTCTGGTGACCCATTTCTTTAAGCCTTTTCTCAGCGTTAAAAGGGTGTCCTGATAAGCAGAGTCGTTAGCCAGGTTCTTGGTTTCATAGGGGTCGCTCTCCAGGTCGAATAATAATTCGGCCGGTCGCGATTCGAAAAATGCAGCTTGTGCCAGATTTAGAGTGCCTTCCTCATAGCGTTGCTTCCATTCCTGATAAGCCAGTTGACGGTAACGATATTCATTGAATAAGCCGTCGTAATTAAAAGGTTGATAGCTTCTGATATATTTGAACCTCCCTTTGCGATAGCTTCGCACCAGGTCGTACTTTTCGTCAAAACGATCCGCATATCCGAAACTCTCATCTCGGGTGTTTAGCTCTGTCAGGTTTACCCCATCTCCCATAAAAGGCTTACCGTCTATTTGTTCCGGAATAGAAATACCTGCTAAGTTAAGTACCGTAGGAGCCAGGTCAATAAAGTTTACAAAGCCGTCAATGCTGCTACCATGGTTGGCAGGCGCCAGATGTTGGTATTTCTCCGGAACATAAACAACCATAGGAACATGCAACCCGGTTTCATATAAATAACCTTTACTACCCGGTAGCACGCCTCCGTGATCACCGTAATAAAAAATAAAAGTGTTTTCTAATAAGCCATCTTGAGCCAGGTCGTTAACAACAGAACCTACTAATGAATCCAGTTTGACGATCTGGTCGCGGTAGCGAGCATTCGTATATCTGAAAAGTTCAGAGTCAGGATGGTTTGGCAATACGAATACACTGTCCTTGTTAGTGATCGTAGGTCGTTTTTCCAATTGCTCCTTTTTGAAATGTAAACTGCCTTCATGGGTATTAGCAATGTTCTGAACATGAAAGAAAGGTTGTCCGGGCTTTCTGTGCTTCCAGCTAGCCTTTTTTGATGATTCGTCCCATACACTGTCACCTTTAATATAGTTGTAGTCTTCCTTGTTGTTATTGGTGGTATAGTAGCCATGAGCTCTCAGGTAGACAGTAAACATCTGCAGCTGTTCAGGCATAGGAACCAGCTTCATTCTCCGGTGAAACTGAGTGCCCGTTCTTGGCGCATAACATCCGCTGATAATCGTCGAACGAGCCACGCTGCATACAGGAGCATTAGAAAAGGCATGGTTAAACTTAAGACCTTGCTCCGCCAGTTTTTCAATATTCGGAGTGGCAACCCCATGGGGATCAAAAAGTTTCATGTAGTGTTTAGAATTGTCCTCTGAAGTAATCCAGACAATGTTAGGTGGGGGTACGGAAGATTCCTCCTTTGTTTTACATGATGTAAGGTTTAAAACAGTGAAAATTAAAGCGAGAACAGCAAAGTGTTTATGCATGATAGCCAGTTGGTATTGGTCAGTTAGAGCCCAATATAAATAAAAACTGTGATAGGATTAAGTAGACCCTACCACAGTTTAACCATCTAACTATGCGTAATTAAATTATTTTCCGAAAGCCTCGCTCACTTTTTCAAGGAACAACATTTCAGCATAAAACTGCCAGTCAAAATTAAGTGACTGATTGGCCAGGTGAACATGATGATCCTGGTCTAAAATATAATTGTCCGGCTTGTTGAGTTTACGAGTCTTACCGTATACTGTTTCCAGTTCTGCTCTTAAGCTTTTAAACTTTGCTGGTAATTCCTTAACCTCTTTTGCTAAGGCTTCTTTGATTGTTGCATCAGTTGCCATGTCATACTCCTCTAGAGTTAGAAGAGCGCCGGTAGTGAATTGAACCAACTTATTTACTTGTTCATAGATCTCCAGTGTATACTGATTTCTAATGGCTGTAGCTTTTGCTTTTTCAATTTGTTGGGCTATTTTTTCAGTGGCAGCAAATGCGTCCTTTGCTTTTACCAAACGTTCCTGGTGCGCTTCCGACCACTTACCAGGTGCCTCTGCATCAGGCAGGTCGATCACCACCTTGGTCTTCGCTTCTTCGTTACGACTAATATAGTTTCGAGAGTTTCCTTTTAATAAAGCATTTTTCCAATAAGCAACCGGTCCTTCAAGATCGTCAATGAATGCATATGAACTATCAGCCATTTTATTAGAAAATGCTCTTTGTCTGTAAAGCGATTTAATGGCTTCCTTATTCAGCTTATCACCACTCCAGGTATATTCCGCAAAGGCTAAAATACCACGGTTAAATAATTCGAAATGAGGAGAATCATCATCCCAAAGCGTCAGTAATAACCCATTCAGATTGTTCTTGATAGAAGAAACCGCAAAGGATTTAATAGGATCAATATTGCTTTCGTTTTGTGGCATAAGTACCCAACGTGTTTGTCCGGCAGTAGCGCCCATAACCTGTAGGCCATTATCAGTAAACCATTTCATGGCTTTCTTATTTCCGTATATTTCCGGATTCGTATAACTCCATCTCATATAGATGCAGTTTTTAGGGAATTGCTCCAGGAAGTCCTCTAGTTTCTGACCATTAGCAGCCCATAATGAATCTGTTTTTTCAACCGTAAAATTTGTGTTATGCGTAGGGCCATAAACTCCTGCATTTTTTAATGGCATATCATCCCAGAAAATTGGAATACGATTATGCTTTTCAGCAAAGTCAGTTACTTTATTCAACCAGATCAGCTGTAGCTCTAAAGCCGATTTACCGCTGTTTCTTCCGTTGGTGTGTACTTCATCACCTCCAATATGTAAATACTTACCATGGGGAGTCGCTTTAATAGCGTCCTCATAAAGATCAAATTGTACTTCATAGGTCTTTTCATCAAGCGGATTAAAAGCCCAGTCACTTTCAGGATCGTCTCTTAGGGCTTTGTATTCATCATGCTTTAATATAAATGACGCATGACCTAATCCTTGGATTAAGGGGCTGATCTCTATATGTCTCTCCTTTGCATAGTCACTTAATTTGCTCCACTCTTCAATAGTAAAGGCATCCGCAGAAGCAACTACAGGTTGTTGCTCAAACTTCAACTTGTCTTCCATCTCAACAATAATCCCATTAATCTTGTAATGAGCTAATTTATCGATGAGTTTGTAGTAGTAGTCCTTGGTTTCTCTATGATGTTTGATGTCGAGATGGATCGCCCGGTAGGCTAACAGCGGATAGTCTGTAATACTGCAAACAGGCAAATTCACCTGCTGCTCATTGGCATCCATCATGAGTTGTTCTAAACTTTCGAATCCATATAATAATCCGGCTTCGTCCTTCGCAGTAATACGAATCTTGTCTTTGCTGATCTCAAGTTCATATCCTCCGGCATTCATGTCGAGATCAGTGGAAATACTTATTTCAAGTGTGGCATCTGCTTGACTTTCCGAAGCACTCAACTCTTCAGATAGTTCTGTCTTGGGTAAGGCCAGGCCAGCCTGTAAATAATATGACGTTACATCAGAAGGTGCCAGCTCACTCGCTCCATTAACAGTAAACTCCTGAGGTGTAGGCAGTAGTTTAAAATCACCTAATTTGTTTTCCTTCTCTGTGCACGAATTAAAGAGCAATAAAGAGATAATGGAAAAGGCAAATAATCTATTTTTCATAATAAGGTTCGATATGTGTTTTCGTAAAAGTAAACTTGTTTTACGAATACTCAAAATAAAACGAACACTTTAACTTTATGAATAATAAGATTTTGAAAATTTATTAGGCTAATAAACAACTAAACGAAATGAATTAGCATTGATAAACAATTGCATTCAGGTTCATTCCGGCACCTACACTGGCAAACATAATAATATCTCCTTTTTGGATTTGTTGGTTTTCCAGCTGTTGGTTGATGACCATATCAAAGAGGGTAGGGATTGTAGCTACAGAACTGTTCCCTAATTTATGTATGTTCATAGGCATAACTCCCTCAGGAACGGGTGTTTTATAGGCTCTGTAAAACCTTTTAATGATTGCCTCGTCCATCTTTTCATTGGCCTGATGAATGAATACTTTTTTCAGATCCTCAATGGCAACACCGCTTTTCTCCAGACAGCTTTTCATTGCCTTCGGCACCTCCGTAACAGCAAATTCGTAAATCTTTCTTCCGTGCATTTTGATATATCGGGTGTCTTCTTCAATAGACGCATTATAAGACTTCCCAAAGAATAGGAAATAAGCCTCTTCAGCGGCAAAAGTAGCAGATTCATGGGCAAGAATTCCTCCTGGTTCATCGGTATGTTCGATAATCGCAGCACCTGCACCATCAGAATAGATCATAGAATCGCGATCGTGCTTGTCTACAACTCTTGAAAGTGTTTCTGCACCAACAACCAGGCACTTCTTGGCAATTCCTGCTTTGATAAAAGCCTGCGCCTGGATCACTCCCTCTATCCAACCCGGACAACCAAAAATAAGGTCGTAAGCCACACATTTAGGATTCTTAATCCCTAAGGAATGTTTTACCCTAACAGCCAGGCTCGGTAAGGTGTCTCCTTGTACTGTGCCGTGTCTGACATCACCAAAATTGTGGGCTATAATAATATAATCTAAAGTTTCCGGATCTACCTTTGCACTTTCAATAGCTCTTTCAGCAGCAAAATATGCCAGATCGGAAGTATTTAAATGATTCTTGGCATAACGTCGTTCCGCTATTCCCGTAATATCTTTGAACTTATCAATTATGATATCATTTGAAAACTCAAACTTAGCACCATTCTTATCCAGAAATTCGTGTTCTGCAAAATTACTGTTGCATGAAACTTCTGAAGGGATGTAACTCCCTGTACCACTTATCTTAATTCCCATTTTGCTATGTTTAATTTTATGTAAATTTCGGTAATTCGCACTTGTTTTATTATGCGGGCATAATAAATTATACGACGTTCAAATTAATTTCCTCAAGATGAGGATTCCTTTTCGAAAAACAAAAGAGCCCTTCAATTTTCTTTGAAGGGCTCTTGTTTATTGGTGTTTTGAAAGTATTGTTATGCCTCTATGTAAGTTTCGATAGGAGCACAAGTACACATTAAATTACGGTCTCCAAACGCATCATCCACTCTTCTTACCGAAGGCCAAAATTTATTTTCAGCAATGTATTCTAACGGATAAGCAGCTTTTTGTCTGCTATATGGATGCTTCCATTCGTCGTCTGTTAACATTTGAAGGGTGTGAGGTGCATTCTTTAATACGTTATCCTCATCATCTGCTAATGTATCTATCTCTTCTCGGATTGAAAGTAAGGCATCACAAAAACGATCTAGCTCCTGACGGCTTTCACTTTCTGTTGGTTCAACCATAAGGGTTCCTGCAACCGGGAATGAAACCGTTGGAGCATGGAATCCGTAATCGATTAAACGCTTTGCGATATCTACTACTTCAATTCCGTTCTTTTTATAAGGACGACAGTCAACGATCATTTCGTGAGCCGCACGACCACGTTCTCCTGTGTAGAGGATATCGAATTTGGTCTCTAAACGACTTTTGATGTAGTTAGCATTAAGGATTGCATTAATAGTCGATTGCTTTAATCCATCAGCTCCTAGCATCTTGATATAACCATAAGATATTAAGCATACAAGTGAACTACCCCATGGAGCTGCAGAAATAGCTTCAATGGCATTGCTTCCACCTGTAGGAATAACAGGGTTAGATGGTAAAAACTCTACTAAATGCTCCGCTACACATATCGGACCAACACCAGGACCACCACCACCATGAGGAATGGCAAATGTCTTGTGTAGGTTTAGGTGACAAACATCAGCGCCAATAGTAGCAGGATTGGTTAATCCAACTTGGGCATTCATATTCGCTCCATCCATATATACTTGTCCGCCGTTATCGTGAATGATCTGTGTGATCTCCTTGATAGATGATTCAAATACCCCGTGTGTAGATGGGTATGTAACCATTAAAGCAGATAGATTGTCTTTGTGTTTTTCAGCTTTTTCACGTAAGTCATCAACGTCAATATTTCCACGGTCATCAGTTTTGGTAACCACAACCTTCATTCCGGCTAATACCGCCGACGCCGGATTGGTACCGTGGGCAGAAGCTGGAATTAAACAGATGTTTCTGTGTCCTTCACCACGCGATTCGTGATACGAGTGAATAGCCATTAAACCGGCATATTCTCCCTGCGCACCAGAATTTGGCTGTAATGAAGTACCGGCAAAACCGGTAATTACGTTAAGCTGGTGTTCTAATTCTTTCAGTACAGTTTGATACCCTTCAGCCTGCTCTACTGGAACGAATGGGTGAATATTAGCCCATTGCGCCATGCTTAAAGGAAGCATCTCAGTAGCTGCATTCAGCTTCATAGTACACGAACCCAATGAAATCATAGAGTGGTTCAGAGATAAATCTCTACGTTCTAATTTTCTGATATAACGCATCATTTCAGTTTCTGAATGATACGAGTTGAATACTTTTTCCTGTAAGAAAGAAGAACTTCTTTTAGTGCCGTTAATAGTAGAAACATCACTTAGCTCAGTGATTGCCTCAGCTTCTTTACCAGCTACTTCAGCAAAGATCTTTACAATAACATTTAAATCGTCAATATTAGTAGCCTCATTTATAGAAAGTGCTACGTGATTGTCGTCTATATAAAGGAAGTTTACTTCATGACTTTCAGCAGTAGCTTTAACTTTAGCAGCATCAGCTTTAATTAAAAGTGTGTCAAAGTAAGACTTGTTAAGTTGTTCAAATCCTAATTTCTCTAATGAACCAGCCAAAGTAACTGCAGAACCATGTACTTTGTTAGCAATATATTTTAATCCTTCCGGACCGTGATATACTGCATACATACCTGCCATAACCGCTAATAACACTTGCGCTGTACAGATATTAGAAGTCGCTTTATCTCTTTTTATGTGTTGTTCTCTGGTTTGAAGTGCCATTCGAAGTGCACGGTTACCATCTTTGTCTTTAGAAACACCGATGATTCTACCAGGAATGTTACGCTTATATTCTTCTCTTGTTGCAAAATATCCGGCGTGTGGTCCTCCATATCCTAATGGAATACCAAAACGTTGGGTGGTTCCAACCACGACATCCGCATCAAATTCTCCCGGAGGAGTTAATAATACCAAACTTAAGATATCAGCTGCAACAGCAACTTTTATGTCTGAAGCATGAGCCTTTTTTACAAAGTCTTCATAACTTAAAACTTCTCCGTGCTTTGCTGGGTACTGTAGTAGAGATCCGAAGAATTCACCTGAGAAATCGAATTCACTGTGGTTTCCTACAACTAGCTCAATTCCCAATGGTTTTGCCTTGGTCGTTAAAACAGCAAGTGTTTGAGGTAATACTTCTTCAGAAACGAAAAACTTATGGGTGTTTTCTTTTTTCTGTGTTCTGCTTCTTAGGGCAAATAGCATGGTCATTGCTTCTGCAGCAGCAGTAGCTTCATCCAATAATGAAGCATTGGCAAGTGGCATACCGGTAAGATCACAGATCATGGTCTGGAAATTTAATAAAGCCTCTAAACGTCCTTGAGCAATCTCTGCTTGATAAGGAGTATAGGCCGTATACCATCCCGGGTTCTCAAATATATTTCTCTTAATTACTGAAGGGGTGAAAGCCTCGTGATAACCAAGTCCTATATATGATTTGAATAATTTGTTTTTAGATGCCAGTTGAAGCATGTGGTAAGAGTACTCGCTTTCACTTAATCCAACGGGTAGCTCTAAGTCTTTCTTTAACCGTATGCCATCCGGTACGGTTTCATATATTAACTGCTCAATGCTATCAACACCAATGGTTTTTAGCATGTGTTCGATGTCTGTTGCTCTTGGGCCAATATGACGTAATGCAAAAGAATCTGTTTTCATGTGCTCGTTGTTTAATATGTTTTAGTCACATGGAACCTTCGGAATTGTACAAATCAAGAGTTAAAAATGTTTAACTATAGATGACTAAAATCCTATAGGTTTCATTTCCTTTTTAATTGTGTTGTTTTAGTGCGGCAAAAGTACATATTAAAATGGTAAAAAAAACCTTTTTAGGAATCTTGTAACATAAAGTTATAAACCACTGCTTAAGGATATTAACAGTTTCGTTACTTTTGTGGGATGCAATGGATTAAAACGATTTTTAATTTTTATATAGATGCTAGTATTCATGTAGCATTGGCAGTATATGCCTTAATACAGGTAACTTGTATAAACTATAATATCCCTTTCGAAGAAAACCTGAGTATTGCAATACTTTTAGGAGTAATCGTATCCTATAATTTTCTGAAATATGCAGAAGGAGCAGAGAAGTACCTGATTGTAAAAAGGAAGTATACTAAAATCATACAGTTCTTTAGCTTCGCTTGTGCAGGAGGGGCAGTCTATTTTATGATGAAATTGCCATTGCGGACCTGGGTGTTGCTGGGAATCCTTACTTTTATTTCAGCCTTGTATATGATTCCAATCAGTAAAATAGGGAAGAATATAAGAAGTTTGACAGGTATTAAAGTATTTATAGTTGCTTCAGTCTGGGCATTAATTACCGTTGTATTACCCGTGCTGGATAAGCGTCTCGAGATGACAGCTGATTTAGTGGTGGAAACAGTTCAACGCTTTTTGTTTGTGGTGGCTGTTATGGTGCCCTTTGAGATAAGAGATTTGAGTAGAGATGCTCAAAACCTTAAAACGATTCCGCAATTATTAGGAGTTAGAAAGGCTAAAATGTTCGGGATATTGTTGATGCTATTGCTCTATTTGTTTGATTTTTTGAAAGATGAAATTAATATTGGAGAGCATTTGGTGTTGGCCTTTGTAACCATATTGGTAATTGTTTTTGTAGGCCTGGCAAAAGAGAATCAAGGAAAATATTATAGTGCATTCTGGGTTGAGGGTATTCCAATAGTTTGGTGGTTATTGCTATTGTTTTTTTAAAGATTCTGTCTCAATAACTTTTTTCATTACTTCTTTTTGCTCATTAGATAGCGCATTGAGTTTCGCTTTTGAACATAATGAAGTTAACTTGGTATTGTTAGAGGAGTACTTTTTACACATCCCGCAAAGAAGTAGGTGCAAATTTAATTTTAGTTTATCAAGCCAAGTGGCCTCATTGTATTGTGATTTATCGCAAATTATTACTGCTTCATCACAATTGATAAATAGTTTAGACTTTTTCTTCATCATTATATAAATTAAAACCAGTTGCTTTTTAGGCAAGAAGCCAAAGCCGTTCTCGCTCTGTGGATGATTACCCAAAGATTAGACGGTGTGATATTCAACTCATTACAAATTTCTTCGGTATCCATTCCTAAAATAGTTTTCATGGTGAAAACATCCGCTTGCTTTTTAGGGAGCTTATCAATGCACTTCTGGATAGCCAAGCCAAGTTCTTCGTTTTGAATACTATCTTCAATATTCATGCGTCTTTTATCCGCAACCCGCTCCTCAAGCCAGTCTCCCTCACTTTCATCAGAACCAATGGGGAAGTTTATTTTAACTTCAGCCTGCCCTTTAGCTGAATTACTTCTTCGATAATGGTCGATGATTTTTCGTTTGAGGATAGAAACTAACCAGGTGCGTTCTGAGGCATTTCCTCTAAAATTATCAGCCGACTTCAGGGCTGCCAGGAAGGTTTCCTGAACCAAATCCTGGGCTATTTCAGTATCGTTAACTCTTCCTATAGTATAGTTAAAGAGGTAATCGGCATACAGATCTACCCATTCCGAAGGATTTAACGTGTTTTTTGGCATTAGATAATTTTAAGTTGTTCAAATTTATATAAAAACTAGAAATTATTGTTTTGTAACTTTGCTTAAAAACAATAATGAGGTATTTATTATACGTAATTGTGCTAGGGTGCGGTTTTATATTATTTTCAAATCAAGCCAATGCACAAGTTAAAACCAAGTCAATTGAAGAGTATAAACTGAAAAAAGCAGACAAATTTCCTTTGATTGACGTAAGGACTCCTGACGAATATCGAGAGGGGCATTTACCAAATGCTGAAAATGTAAATGTGCTCGATGAGGCTTTTGTAGAAAAGATTCAGGCATACAACAAAAGGAAAAGAATATACCTCTACTGTAGATCCGGAGGAAGAAGCTTAAGGGCCAGTAAAATTTTAGATTCCTTAGGCTTTAAAAAAGTAATTAATCTGGATGGAGGATTTAATGCGTGGTCTGAAGCAGGAAAAAAGATAGAAAATTAAATAAAAAAACTCCCGTAATCGGGAGTTTTTTATGGCTTTATTTTTCAAGTAAACCTGCCCTTCTTAGCAAAGCATCCGGACTAGGTTCTTTCCCTCGGAAACGTTTGTATAATTCCATTGGGTTTTCTGTTCCTCCTCTTGAAAGAATATTGTCTTTGAATAGTTGAGCTACCTTTTTGTCAAAAATGCCCTTTTCCTGAAATAGTTCGAAAGCATCAGCATCAAGTACTTCTGCCCATTTATAACTGTAATATCCGGCAGAATATCCTCCCTGAAAAATATGAGCGAACGCCGTACTCATACAAGTTTCCGGGGTATCCGGGTATATTTTAGTAGATTCGAAGGCTTCGTTCTCATGGGCTTTTACATCTTTTATTGAGGATGGATCAATTCCGTGCCAACTCATGTCAAGCATTCCGAAACTCAATTGTCTGAGGGTCTGCAGGCCTTCCATGAAGTTAGCCGATGCTTTTATCTTCTCCACATATTCCATAGGAATTACTTCGCCGGTTTCATAATGTTTTGCAAAAATGTCTAAGGCTTCCTTCTCGTAACACCAGTTTTCTAAAACTTGACTCGGAAGCTCAACAAAGTCCCAATAAACACTAGTTCCGCTAAGGCTAGGGTAGGTGGTGTTGGCCAGCATTCCGTGTAAAGCATGCCCGAATTCATGGAATAAGGTGGTAACCTCATTGAATGTTAACAGGGATGGTTTTGTTTTTGTCGGCTTTGTGAAATTACACACAATGGAGATGTGCGGACGAGAGTTGTTTTCGTCCTTGATGTACTGATTTTTGTAAACAGTCATCCAGGCCCCGTTTCGTTTTCCCGGTCTTGGATGAAAATCTGCATAAAAGATAGAGATCAGATTCCCGTTTGAGTCATGTACTTTAAAGGTTTTAACTTCTTCGTGGTATTTGTCAATATCGTTGGTTTCCTCAAAATGAAGATCGTATAAGTTGTTGGCTACAGCAAAGACACCATTGATAACATTGTCCAGTTTAAAATATGGCTTTAGTTTTTCATCGTCAAGGTCAAATAGTTTTTGCTTTAATTTTTCAGTATAGTAAGCCCCATCCCATTTTTGTATTTCATCGATCCCATCGATCTCTTTTGCAAATTCCTGTAATTCTTTGAATTCCTTTTTAGCAGCTGGTTTAGCTTTTACAAGCAGATCCTCTAAAAATGAGGTTACCTTTTCAGGAGTTTCTGCCATGCGTTCTTCCAGAACGAAATGTGCATGCGTTTTATAGCCTAATAGCTGAGCTCGTTTAAATCGCAGGTTGGCAATGCTCTTAATAATCTCCTGATTGTCTAAGTCATCGCCGTGAAAACTTTTACTTCCGAATGCCAGACTTAAGGTTTTGCGGAGTTCCCTGTTATCAGCATAGGTCATAAACGGAATATAACTAGGGTAGTTTAGTGTGATAACCCAACCTTCTTTATCCCTTATCTGTGCTTCATGTTTCGCCGCTTCAATGGCTCCTTCGGGAAGACCGCTTAAATCGTTTTCGTCAGTGATATGAAGCTCGTATTTATTGGTTTCCGCAAGTACATTCTCTCCGAAGGTTAAACTTAGTTTAGCAAGTTCCATGTCGATTTCCCGAAGTTCTTTCTTCTTCTCTTCTGGTAAGTTCGCTCCATTACGAGAAAAGCTTTTATACTTCTTGTCCAGAAGCATTTTCTGCTCCGCATTTAGAGAAAGCGAATCTTGATGGTCATACACATGTTTTACACGATCGAACAAGACCTTGTTTAACCGAATGTCATTGCTGAACTCTGAAAGGATAGGAGAGACCTCCTGCGCAATTTTTTGAATCTCATCATTGGTTTCAGCACTGTTCAGGTTAAAGAAAATAGCAGTAACCCTATCCAATTGCTCACCAGAAAATTCCAGGGCTTCAATAGTATTTTTAAAAGAGGGTGTTTCCGGATTTGCAGTGATAGCATCTATTTCTGCTTTGGTTTTTTCAATTTCCTCTTTGATTGAAGGAAGATAATCTTCGGTTTTAATTTTTGTAAAAGGAGCCGTTTGATATGGAGTGTCAAAAGGCTTATTTAGTATAGTACTCATATAATATTCTTTCTTTGATATTATTAAAAATGTAATTAAAGAAATTAGGTGCAAACAAAAAAATCAACAAGAATGCTCGTTGATTTTTTAATATGTTTAGCTTTTAACTTCTTCTGCTCCTTTAATGACCTTCTCTTTTAATCCTTGTTTATAAACCAGTATTTTGTCGAGCACACATTTATCTGAACTTCCTATGATTTGCGCAGCAAGGATACCGGCATTTTTGGCCCCATCAAGGGCAACCGTAGCTACAGGTACACCACCCGGCATTTGAAGAATAGAAAGCACAGAATCCCACCCATCTATTGAATTTCTGCTTTTTACAGGGACACCAATTACAGGGAGTGGAGATAATGAAGCTACCATTCCAGGTAAATGAGCTGCACCACCTGCACCTGCTATAATTACTGAAATTCCTTTTTCGTGAGCTGTTTTACCAAACTCAAACATCTTTTCAGGAGTTCTGTGAGCAGATACAATATCCACTTCTACTTCAATGTCAAATCCTTTTAAAATATCTATTGCTTCTTGCATTATAGGAAGATCGCTGGTGCTCCCCATGATAACTGCTACTTTAGACATATTTTTTTATTTACTAATTACTTGAATCGTTTCTTTTACTTTTTGGGCTACTTTTCTGGCTTCAGTCATATCCTCATTTACGATGGTAACATGTCCCATTTTTCTAAATGGCCGCGTTTCTTTCTTACCATAGATATGAGGAGTAACACCATCCAGTTTCAATATTTCTTCAATATTTTCGTAAACCACGGGTCCTTGATATCCTTCTGCACCTACCAGGTTTACCATGATACCTGCTACTTTACTTTGGGTGCTACCCATCGGCAGATTTAGAATGGCTCTTAAATGCTGCTCGAACTGATTTGTATAACTTGCTTCAATGCTGTAGTGTCCGCTATTATGTGGACGAGGCGCTACTTCATTCACTAAAATGGTGTCATTTTCAGTTTGGAACATTTCAACGGCTAATAAGCCAACGTGATTGAAGGATTCAGAAACTTTAAGTGCTATTCTTTGAGCTTCCTCTGCTACTGACTCCTCGATACGGGCAGGGCATATAACATACTCCACCTGATTGGCTTCAGGATGAAATTCCATTTCCACTACCGGGTAGACGGCGATTTGGCCGTCAGGATTTCTTGCAACTATAACAGCCAGTTCATTTTTAAATGGCACCATTTCCTCTGCAATGCATTCTACATTTGGAAGCGCATCGAGATCTGAATAGCTTTTTACCACCTTAACTCCCTGTCCGTCGTATCCAAAACGAGCGCTTTTCCATACAAATGGAAAATCGAGGGTTTTGTTTCGCACAGCAGCTTGTATTTCTGAAGTGTAGGCAAATCTTGTAAAATCGGCTGTAGGTATTTCTTTGTCTTTATAAAACAGTTTTTGAGTAGCTTTGTTCTGGATGGTTCGAAGGGTTTTAGGAGATGGGAATACTTTTTTCCCTTCATCCTCTAATTTTTCTAGAGCATCTACATTTACATTTTCTATTTCTATGGTAAGAACATCTGCTTTTTTGCCGAATTCATAAACGGTATCAAAATCCATAAGATCACCCTGGTAAAATTCATTGCATGCAATTTTACTGGGCGCTTCATTGCTGGGGTCAAGGATCAGGGTGTAAATATCATATTTACGAGTTTCATAAAGTAACATCTTACCTAGTTGACCACCGCCAAGGATACCAAGCTTAAAATCGGAAGAAAAATAATTCATAAAGCTAACTCTACTTTGTTGTGTTTAATGTTTATAATGGCACAAAAATACGGTTAATTATTAAAACCCCGGTTTAAAAATCGCAATTCAAAAATCAATATGTTATCTTTGCAACTTTATAATTTTAAGCAGGTTTGATAAAACTTCACGACAAATACTTTGTTCCTTATGTTACAGCTACTGAATTAGATGAGGTTGTAAGTGAGCTGGCAAGGAATCTTAAGAGAGATATGGAAGGCGAAGTTCCGGTATTCTTATCGGTGCTTAATGGGTCTTTTATGTTTACTTCTGACTTCGTTAAAAAGTATGATGGAGATTGTGAAGTAAGTTTTATCAAGTTAGCCTCGTATTGTGGAACTGAATCAACAGGAACCGTAAAAGAACTGGTAGGTGTTAACCAGTCACTGAAAGGACGATCAGTAGTCGTGCTTGAAGATATTATTGATTCAGGTAATACCCTGGAGGTTATCTATGATTTGCTGAAGAAAGAAAAGGTAAAGGATTTAAAAATTGTTACCTTGTTTTTTAAACCCGTAGCGTTTACGAAAAAATTAAAAATAGATTATATTGGAAAAGAAATTCCTAATAGATTCATTGTAGGATACGGATTGGATTACGATGAACTGGGAAGGAATTTACCAGAAGTATATCAATTAAAAAGGAAGAAAATGATCAACTTAGTGCTGTTTGGAAAACCTGGAGCAGGTAAAGGAACACAAGCCAATTTTTTAAAAGAGAAGTATAGTTTAAAACATATTTCAACTGGAGATGTGTTTAGATTTAATATCAAAAATGAAACTGAATTAGGGAAATTGGCTAAAACTTATATCGATAATGGAGAGTTAGTTCCTGATGAGGTTACCATTAACATGCTTAAAGCTGAGGTGGAAAAAAACCTTGATGCTGCTGGTTTTATTTTTGACGGTTTTCCAAGAACTACCGCTCAGGCCAAGGCATTAGATGAGTTGATGCAATACGAAGGGATGCAGGTAGATGCTACCATTGCTTTAGAGGCTGATGATGAAGTTTTAATTCAAAGGTTACTTGAGCGAGGTAAAGTAAGTGGAAGAAGTGATGATCAGGATGAGGAAAAGATCAGAAATCGCTTTACTGAATACAATGAGAAAACAGCGCCGCTTACAGAATACTATAAGAAGCAAAATAAGTTTCATAGTATAAATGGAGTTGGAACTATAGAAGATATCACCGAGCGATTAAGCAAAGTGATTGATTCATTGGTTGCTGTTAACACCATGAAAGATAAATAAGCGATCTGCTTAGAGATTTATAATTTCCTCAGAATAGATAAGGGATGACTGAAGGTAATTTTACCGATTATGTAAAAGTTTTTGCCTCTTCAGGCAAAGGAGGTAGAGGTTCTGCCCATTTGAGACGTGAAAAATACGTGGCATTTGGTGGGCCAGATGGTGGTGATGGAGGTAGAGGAGGGCATGTGATCATGCGTGCAAATCCTAACCTTTGGACCTTGATCCATTTTAAATATAAGAAGCATTTTAGAGCCGGCCATGGTGGAGATGGAGGAAAAAGCAGAAGCACAGGTGCCGATGGTGAAGATGTGGTAATGGAGGTGCCTTTAGGTACCGTTGTTCGGAATTCTCAAACCAAAGAAGTACTTTTTGAAATTACGGAAGATAACCAAGAGCAGGTTTTACTTCAAGGAGGAAAGGGCGGATTAGGAAACTGGCATTTTAAAAGTTCTACCAATCAAACTCCTCGTTATGCTCAACCGGGTATTGAAGGCCTGGAAGGTGAGTTTATTCTGGAATTAAAGTTATTGGCGGATGTCGGACTTGTAGGTTTTCCAAATGCTGGGAAGTCTACGTTATTATCTGTTTTAACCGCAGCAAAGCCTAAAATTGCGGATTATCCGTTTACAACTTTAAAACCCAATTTGGGGATTGTGGAGTATCGTGATTACAGGTCGTTTGTAATGGCTGATATTCCAGGTATTATAGAAGGAGCTGCAGAAGGAAAAGGTCTGGGACACTATTTTTTAAGACATATTGAAAGGAATTCGATTCTATTATTCTTAGTTCCGGCAGATGCTGATGATGTGGCTAAAGAATACGATATTCTTTTAAACGAATTGAAAAGGTATAACCCGGAATTGCTCGATAAAGAACGCTTGGTAGCTATATCTAAAAGCGATATGCTTGACGATGAATTAAAGACAGAACTGAAAGCTGAATTAGATGGTCAGTTGAAAGATGTTCCTTATATGTTTATTTCATCAGTCGCTCAAACAGGAATACAAGAACTCAAAGACAGATTATGGGATTTATTAAATCCTGTTGAAGTATAAATCAGGAAAAATGTCTCAGCTTACTGAGACATTTTTTTTATTGGATTTTTAATCTTATTCCTTTCGTATGACCACTAAACTCTGGAGCATACATACTTTGGAGTGTACTAATACCATTAGAAAAGTCACCGGAATTATTTACTCGAAGATTGTATTCAAAAATATAGGTTCCTTTAGGTAAATTATCAAAAAAGAAATGAGTGGCTGTGTCTTTTGTACTTTGGAAATATCCTAAGCCGTCTTGCCATTTATATTCCGATAATACATCGATTGGTTCTAGACTAGCAGCTCTCATGTCTTTTAAATGGATATATTCCATGTCAAATTCAGAAGTGATTTCAATTCTAACAGTAATTAAATCGCCAACATTTAAATTTGTAGAATTGTTAATATGAACTAATTGTTTTCCAGAGTCTGTATTGGTGTTTAAGTAGAGTTCTTTTTTTATAGATAAAGGAGTTCCTTCTGTAGTTTTAATTTTATCCAAATCTTCAAAATATTCCCAATACACACCACCATAGCCAGTCATGTCACTTTTGTTTGCTATAGTAACTTCAGCCATATCAGAAGTTATTTCATCGACTTTCCAATTCAGTTTAAAATATCCTGAACCGGCTTCTTTCTTAACCATGTCCATTTTTTTGGTTTTAATCTTTTCAGACCCGACAGTTATAATTGTATTATCTGAGACGGATAACCAGTCTGAACCTTGCATCAATAATGCGTAAGTAGCTTCAGTTGTTGCTTTGGTAGAATCCCAGCTGTTGGTTCTTTTGTTTTTAAGTAACCAAAGTTTAAGTTCGTCAACAATTTTACTATCTGATTTTATTTCTGAAAAAGCTTCAATGAGTAAGGCCTGTGTTTCTATAGGAGATTGATACCAATACCAACTTGCTTTGTTTTCCTTCCAATACATTCCATTTTCGTCTGATTGAACAGCACTTTCTTGTAAAGAAGTCATAATGTTGTCGGCTACTTGATTAAATTTCATTCTATGCATGTATAATGCAATCATTCCTTTGGTGTAAAGGTTTTGCGATTTCCAGTCTTTTTTACTTTTTTCAATATAGAAGTCAACAATCTTTTTTGTCTCGTAGTTGAAAGGATGTTCGGTTAAATAAAAGCTTCTTAGATACAGGTAGTGAGCTATACCGCTATATAAATGAATTTTACTTTCTTCTTTATTATATTTTTTTAACTTCTTAAAGTTATTCACTAGATCTTTATCCAGGTATTTTATTGCTTTCTCAACCAATGCATTTATTCTGTATTGATATTCAGGTTCTACGTGGAGTTGCTTTAAATGACCAAAACCTGCAACAATGTGCCTGGTGATATAATTGTTGGCTTTTCCACCGGAAAACCATGGGAATGCACCGGATTTAAGCTGAAGATCGTCTAATCTGTTTAAAGTGAAAAGTTCTTGTTCTGCTAATTTAGCTATGTCAAAAAGTTCTCCAAGTCTCTTTTTTTGCTCCGATTCAGATTGAACATCTTTAAGCCAGGGTGTTTCAGCTATTAAGATTGATTTTAATTCTTCGTTTGTTTCCAAAGGTGAATTCACCGTTTTACTTTTTTTCCAACTGTCAAATACTCCATTAATTTTTGGATTACTATTTAAAATATGAGATGCAATACTGTTGGCGTAAAATTTGGAAAAAGTTTGCTCGGCACAATCATATGGGTATTGGATTAAATACGGTAAAGATTTAATGGCGTACCAAGCCGGGTTAGAGGTGTATTCCAAAGAGTATAAATGATTTTGAAGCGTAGAAGATTGATTCTCTTTTAAACCCTCCATTACCACTGTCTGTTTAGATTTTGGTTTTACCCATATTGGTTTAGATTCTGTAACTAGGGCTCTATTAGTAAGTACCGGTAAAATGTTTTCTTCTCCGTCGGAGAAGTTGCCCGATTTAGCAATGATTTTATACTGAAGAGCCTGAATACCTTCAGGAATTGCTAATTTCCAAGATACATTGGTACTTCCTTTAGATGTGGTGTTAAATGTTTTGTTTGGAGATGTGTTTTCAAAAGCTACATCTACGGGTTTTGAGTTAACTGCATCAAATAATTGAAGAACAGAGATACCACTGAGTGTTTGGTTGGTAAGATTGGTGATTTTAGCGGAAAGGGTAATGGTGTCACCTTCTCTTAAGAATCTTGGAGGGTTTGGGATTACCATTAAATCTTTTTGTGTAATAGCTGTTTTTTCTAATGTTCCAACAGCTAGTTCTTTATTATGTGCCAGAAGCATTAATTTCCATTTGGTAAGGGCTTGTGGCGAATTAAAATTAAAACTTACCACCCCATTTTTATCTGTTGTTAAATGAGGTAAGAAAAAAGCAGTTTCTTTTAAATTGTCTCTAGGCTCAACGGCTAGTGATGCTTCAAGTCCTTTTTTGGTAGTAATAACAATAACTCCGTTTACACCTTTTGATCCATATAGAGCGGTAGCGTCTCTGCCTTTAATAACTGTTATATCGACAATATCACTTGGATTCATGGTTAGGTCAATTTCATTCTGAAGAACTCCGTCAATAACATATAATAGTTTATTACCATTTTGTATAGATGAATTACCTCTGATTCTGAAAGTGTTTTCAGAACCATTTAGCTGTTGAACTTCGACACCTGCTACTTGACCTTGTAATTTATCTTGTACAACTTGATAAGACATAACAGAGCCCGTTAAATTCATCTCTCTTTGAATACCCAAAGCGGTAATAACTACTTCCTCCAAATTTTGTGCATCTTCCGTCATTGAAACATTTACGTTGTTGCCTGTTACAATTGCTTCTGTAGAAACCATACCAACAAAAGAAAATACCAGTACATCGTTTTTTTCTGTTTCAATAGTAAAATAACCATCAAAATCTGTTGTTGTTCCTTTAGAGGTGCCTTTAATTAATACGTTAACACCAGGTAGTGGGTCACCATTAGAATCGGTGACTACTCCTTTAATAGCGCCTCCTTTTACCTTTGCACCAACTGAATTTTTTTCTGAATTTCTTAAAGTTTTTTCTTTGGCAAGATTACTCAGATACCTTCTATTGAGATAAACAGATCCATTAAAATCAAAACCAAACCAATTTAAACTTCTGTAGGTTTTATAAGGAGCTATTCTGTGGTTGTAACTATTGTTTAAAAATGTTCTGAAAGACTCGTTAGAGAAATAATTACCTTGACTAATACCCGGAATGTAGTAATAATTATTCTCATTAAAGTTAATATTGGTGTTCCAATTATGTTTTTTAAATTCATCTAAAGAGGCATCGTACATTGAAGCTAATAATTCAGCATCATAGTTTTTGTCAGTTCCGGTAATTTTAAAACTCCATGTTTCTGGTCTATCTGGTGTTAATCTATTTCTAAAGGTTAGTACTTCTATGTTTAAAAGGTTTTCAGATGTTGGCCAAAAAATATTGAATGCGTTACTAAGGAAACGATTATCCTTAACTACGTAGTATTTGATGTTGATATTATCATTTATGTGGTGGTTAATCGGTATGTTAATAATGTTGTTTCCTTTGTTTAGAATTACGGTTTTCTCATAGATGGCTTCTTCTTTGTGAAAAGTACTTAAGTTAAGATATGTAGAGTCTAAAGCAGCTCTGAATAAAAGTTGCACATATCCGTCTTTTGCATAATCATGGTTTACGATCTCATAATTAATTAGGTCGCTGGCAAATGGTAGTTTTCCTTCTTTATCTTTTAGAGTAAACCTTTTTTCAAGCGTAATCGAATCACCCTGCTTATTTACTGCTGTAGAGGTAACTACGTAATATCCGAAATTCCAGTCAGGTAAATTATTTAAGTTTATTTCTGAAGTTCCTTCAGTGTTTAAAGGAGCTTCAAAAACCATTTTGCCTTTCTTCCAGTTTTCTTTTAACTCAGTACTATCATAAGATATATATGGGAATTTTGAAATGAATTCTTCTTTGGTTAAAGTTTGAATGTCAGGAAGTTCCCAAGTCCTGGTTTTTAAGAATCTTTCCGGATGCTGTAACTTAAATATTTTTAAGGTCCCTTTGGAAGGTATAACTTCACCATTTAGATTCTTACTTTCTACTTTAATAGACTCTTTAGATGTAACCTTCATATTTTCATTAAAAGATAAATCTAAAGTTATGTTATGATATCCCAACCTCATTTGAGTTTGAGTATTTCGTGTTTCACCATTAATATCTATAACATCAACATTAATAACGTATTTAAAAATGGGTTTTTCAGATATAGTAAATGTACTGTCTGGAGTAGCTATAAAATCTACATTAAAATTTCCACTATTGTTTGTAGTTGTCGAACCATTTTTAATCACCTGGTTTTGATAATTATAGTTCCTGTGAAGCCAATTGTATTCGGTCTCTCTTTTTACAGTATAGTTTACCTGAGCATTATTTATACTGCTTCCCAAAAAGGCTTCAGCTTTTCCTTTAAGTTGAATGCTATCACCTAACTTGAAGCTTTCCGTGATTGGGTGCATAATTACTTCAAATCTTGGACGTTTATATTCTTCTACAGAAAAGCTTTGTTCGATATAATCAAAATAATCTACATCTTCCCAGAAAGGATCATCATC
Source organism: Zhouia amylolytica (assembly GCF_900116365.1). Classification (GTDB taxonomy): domain Bacteria; phylum Bacteroidota; class Bacteroidia; order Flavobacteriales; family Flavobacteriaceae; genus Zhouia; species Zhouia amylolytica. The sequence continues at coordinate 177,051 of NZ_FPAG01000006.1, forward strand.
GCCATCAGGATTAATGTCTTCATCCATCTCTATTGTAAATTCGCCTGTTAAAATAGGGGAGGGGAGCTTAAATTCTCCACTCACTGAACCATATTCATTTGTTTTTAACCTAAATTCTTTTATTTCGTTATAATTGGTGTCGTATGCAGTTACCGTTACATAAACATTGGGTACAATCGAGGAAATACCATTCTTTTTTTGAGTTAGAATACCTTTAAAATAAACTGTTTGTCCGGGCCTGTAGATGCTTCTGTCAAGATATAAATATGGTTTTACGGTCCATTCCTCATCTATATCGTCATCACTACGATTATTATATAAACGATATAATGAGAAGTTGTCTACGAGTGTGTCTTTTGATGAAAATATATAGGATTTAAGGTTTAAATTTTCTTTTAAAGCCTTTTTAAGCTTGAATTCTCCATTAGAATCTGTTAAACCGATTTTGTATATCGTTGAGTCTTTTTTTACCAAAAACTTAATGTTTGGTATAGGTTCTCCGCTTGACCTGTTGATTACTTTAGCTAATAAATTATCATTGTTGTTTCTAGTTAAAAGAGCCATGTTGGTAATAGAAATAGAACCATATCCTAACACATCTTTAAATTCGTCTAATATATCTTCTGTGCTAGCAACCACTATATAATTTCCGATATCGAGTTGAGGTAAATCTAATTCAGTAGTATACTCGTAATAGTCATTTTTATTTGGTAGATGATACCTCGTTATTTTTACAGGCTTAGAATTTTTAATGACTTTTGTAACTATAGAATCCATCCCTAAGTAACTACGATAATATAAACTCTGGTCATACAGAATATCATTAATCCCTACTTTAAAAATTGAAATATTGATTTGTTTTAGGTTTTTAAATGCTACCTGAGATAAAATTGACTGATTTGGAAGATTGTTTTTTTCTAGTTTAAAATTGAAAACAGGATTTTCTATTTTCGATTTTAAAAAACTACAGTAATATGCACCTTCTGATTTTGGGAAATCTTGAATAACCTTTTTACATATCTTCAATGCATCTATACGATTACTATTATTCTTAGAACTGTTATAGTTTGTAGTAGTGTTATAAAGGTTGTTTGCTATCTGATAATTGATAATACCGGCTGCTTCATGATTACCAAATTCTTCTGCTAACATTTTAAGTCTATTGTTATATAGAAGTTTTTTGTTTTCAATCACACTATTTTGTTGTACAAAATTTAAGCGTTCTAATAGTACATCTACATAAGCAAGTGTATCTGATTGTTTTAAATGAAAGTTTTCCAGTTTTTGATATAAGATTAATGTATTTCTATTAGAAAATATGCTATCTGAAGTATCGAATGTTTCTTTTGCAAATTCTTTTGTTGCGCCTAACGCTACAGGGTTATTTATTATAAAACTTAATTTAGGGCGATTGAGATAATACTTTTCAGAACTATAAAAGTCAATGGCTCTGTGTGAAAGAAAATCAAATAAAGTTGGACGATATTTTTGAGACATATCGCTTTTAGTTAGGATGAGTTCAAATTCTGTCAGTGAAAGCTGTTTTAACTTTTCTTCTTCGGCTAACGATTTTCTATAATGTTTTTCAATTTCAGAAGTCAAAGTTTGGAGATCCCAGGTTTTGTAATCATCTGAATTGTTTGTTGAATCGGTTTGAGTCCGTCTCCCGATTTTATATCGATTTTTAGCAGCATATTGATCTAACATTTCTGCATACATAGACTCAAGAATTGCAGTAGTCGGAAATTTTGAATTTTGGATGAGTTGAGAAATATCGCGAATAATCTCATCTTGTGAATCTTCTTTTAGATGGTTTATAAATTTAGAATGATAAAAGAAGCATTTAATTATTTCTGTAGTCTCTCCTTTTCTTGTAGCCTTTTTATAGATTTTGTCAACAATTCCTAGGGCACTTTTGGGTCTTTCCTGTAATTCGTAATTTTCTACTTTGTTCCAATGTTTTTCATATTTTTGGGCGGATGCGAATTGTTGTATTAGGATAATAATAAGCAGGAGTATAACTTTTTTCATTCGAGTGTTTTTAAAGAAGGTGGACTATTCTTTGTACGATATAGTTACTTTTCAGTTAAGTTAATTCTTTAAATTGATTACTGCAAAAAATATTTTCCCTTCAGGAAAAGGACATCCATATTACATGTAGTATATTTACGCTCGCAAAAAAATGATATGCACATACACTTTATAGCAATTGGAGGAAGCGCCATGCATAATCTTGCTTTGGCTTTACTTGAAAAAGGTTATACCATAACCGGTAGTGACGATGTTATTTTTGAACCTTCGAAGTCTCGATTGGAAGCAAAAGGACTGTGTCCGGAAACTTTTGGTTGGTATCCTGAAAAAATAACCTCCGATTTAGATGCTGTAATTTTAGGTATGCATGCAAAGGAAGATAATCCTGAGTTGTTAAAAGCTCAGGAATTAGGAGTTAAAATATACTCTTATCCGGAATTTTTATACGAACAATCAAAAGAGAAAACAAGGGTAGTTATAGGAGGTAGCCATGGGAAAACGACCATAACCTCTATGATTCTTCATGTATTAAATTACCACGATATTGAAGTAGATTACATGGTGGGGGCACAATTAGAAGGATTTGATAATATGGTGCACCTTACGCATGATAATGAATTTATAGTTCTCGAGGGAGATGAATACTTATCTTCACCTATAGACAGAAGACCTAAATTTCATCTATATAAACCCAATATTGCATTGTTAAGTGGTATCGCATGGGATCATATAAATGTTTTTCCTACCTATGAAGGTTATGTCGAACAGTTCAAAATATTTGTAGACAGTATTGTAAGTGGAGGTAGTATTAACTACAATGAAGAAGATGAGGAAGTGAAAAGGGTAGTAGAAGCTTCGGAAAATCAAATCCGAAAAATACCTTACGGAACCCCTGAATATTTTGTAGAAGGGGAGGAAACTTATCTGGAAACGCCTGAAGGTCCAATGCCATTAGAAATATTTGGGGAACATAACCTCAATAACTTGATGGGTGCAAAGTGGATTTGCCAGCATATGGGAGTAGATGAAGATGACTTTTATGAAGCGATAGTTACTTTTAAAGGTGCTGCTAAGCGATTGGAAAAAATAGCAGAATCTGCTACTTCAGTAGCTTATAAAGACTTTGCTCACTCTCCGAGTAAAGTGGCCGCAACCACCAAGGCTGTAAAAGAACAATATCCAAATAGAAAATTAATTGCCTGTGCTGAATTTCATACTTATAGCAGTTTGAATTCGGATTTCCTGAATGAATATAAAGGAGCTTTGGATGCAGCAGATGAAGCTGTAGTTTTTTATTCTCCGGATGCGGTTAAAATAAAGGGATTAACTGAAATTTCTGAAGCGCAAATTTCAGATGCGCTACAAAGAGATGATTTAAAAATATTCACTAACCCGGATGATTTTAAATCGTATTTGTTTTCCTTAGAATTAGATAATACTACGTTGCTTTTAATGAGTAGTGGGAATTATGGCGGACTTAATTTCGACGAGGTCAAAGATCTGATAAAAAGCTGATAATTTAGTCAGACCAAATGCTTGTATCTTCAAATGGATCCCCAGCTAAAATTATGGCCAGGGCAAATGCAGATACTGGGATAGCTATGGTTAACACAGTAGATAGCGATTTGTTTTTTCTGCGAATCTCGTAAATATCTTTCTCCGGCAGGTGTATTTTTATGAAGTGGTCATAATAGGGGGTGTTTACCAGTTGAGATAAACGCTTGGCTTCTCGTGAATTTTTCTTCGTAATACCGAATAAACTATCTTTTTCGATGACGAGTCTCTTAAATCGAAATCGTTCAAGGTTATCGTTTAGCACCAATACTTTGTCTCCTGAGGTTACCGCTTCATCGATACTTGAACTTTGCGATCTGTAAATGCTGCAGCTTTGAAGTAACATTATCGAACTTATAACGAGACAGAAAGATTTGATATGCATTCCGATAACTTTCATCATTAAAACAATTAAAGAGAAAGCATAATTAGGTAGGTCAGGATTGATTGAAAGTCTTAATAATCCATTAATTTACAAAATATTAAGGTCTTAACCTTTAAAATTCTCTAAAATGGATTTTATAAACGATGAGCTATCATTTTTTATATTTTCAATAAGGGCTTCCGTGGCTTTGTTTTGTTCCAGTGTTGATTTGTTTTGTGAAAGTTTAAATTTTCCTTCCCAGCTTGTTATTTCAATTTCAAAACCAACGATATAGTCAAGTAAACTACTCATTTTCTCATGGTCTTCGGGTAATACGTAGTTCGAACTGAACGCTTCCAATTGCTCCGTCATCTTTATTAAAGATGCCTTCAGAGCATGTTTATCCTCAATCAGTTTTAGTTTCCCTTCCACATGAACTTTTATATAATTCCAGGTAGGTAATTGATCATTTTCAAAAAGCGAAGGAGAAATGTAGGAATCCGGCCCATGGAATATAGCCGTTACCTTAGCATTATTTTTAAGGGTGCTCAATTGGGGATTGTAGATATCAATGTGACCTATTAGTTTTCCAAAAGGAAGATTTGGTGTTTTGTAATGTATTAGTGGGATATGTGAGGTAAATACGTTATGGTCTTGTACCGTGATTAAAGTTGCCAGGGGCTTTTGGACAATGACTTTTAAAATATTATTAAAATTCGTTTCTTGAAATTCTTTCGGTGGATATTTCATATGTGCCCTAATGATTAAACACCAAATTGTCTTAGATGGTGGTCTAGATGTTTGTATTGCATTTTACCCCATTGTTCGGAAGTAAATTTTCCAAAGATAGGGTGAATTGGCCATTCGTGCTCAGCTCCTTTTTTATGAAAATCTTCGATGAGATTTTCAAGTGCGTTTTTCTCTTTATCTAAATTCCGTTCATTTTTTACAAGGAACTCTTTGGCTGTTGGAATACCATGACCCCATTTTTTATCGTCGTATAATTTATACCTGAAAATTCTGGCAACACTTCTAACGACGACGTTAGGTCTTTTCAAAGTTAACTCACTTAATGCAAGTCTCAGAGGTCCCTGGCAATGAGCAAGCATTTGACCGGCATTCATTTTGCCCCATTTAGGGGATGAAGTTTGGTCTATTAAGTTTAATCTGTTTTTTATTTCTATCAAAGAAACGGGATCAAAAAGAGATTTCATGTTGTAGTTGCTTTACCACTGAAAAATACAACTTTATTTTTAGTTTACTATATTTATTAAATGAAAGAAAATTCAACATATTTTTCAATAAAAAACTGGAGTGAAGATGACAGGCCACGAGAAAAATTATTATATAAGGGTCGTTCTTCGTTATCAGATGCAGAGCTCATAGCAATTTTAATTGGTAGTGGGAGTAGAGATGAAAGCGCGGTAAGTTTGTCTAAGAGAATATTAGCATCTACCGAAAATAACCTAAATGAACTAGGAAAACTATCTCTTAAAAAGCTTATGGATTTCAAGGGTATAGGAGCTGCCAAAGCAATAACCATAGCTGCGGCCCTCGAACTTGGAAGACGTCGGCGTACCGGAGAATCTTTAGAAAAGAAAAGAATAACCAATAGTCGAACTGTTTTTGAACTCATGCAACCAATTATCGGGGAATTGCCTCACGAAGAATTTTGGATTCTTTATCTCAATAATTCGAATAAGGTTGTTTATAAACTTCAACTGAGTAAAGGAGGGATAACGGGAACCCTGGTAGATGTGCGACTTGTCCTCAAACATGCGCTTGAAATAGGAGCCACATGTATTATTTTAGTGCATAATCATCCATCAGGAACTCTAAGGCCAAGCGAAGCTGACAAACAAATTACCATGAAGTTAAAAGTTGCAGCAAATTGTTTAGATATAAAAGTTTTAGATCATCTTATTGTCACTGAAAAAATGTATTTTAGTTTTGCTGACGAAGGAATGTTATAGATGATACTTGTATACACAGAAAAAAATACGCCGAGATTAAATTATATCTTAAAACACATTTTTACTAAAATGCTGTTGGTAGACGTTCGGACTACCAATGACCCTGAAGAATTTATTGCTTTTATAGGTCCTAAAATAAATTATAGTAAGGGTCAGTTGAATGGCGAGTTTTTTATTCGAGCTCACGATCTTTTATTTGAGCAGGGAATATCAGATGTTGAGGTAGTTGTTCAGGAATGGGATGATGTACCATGCTTTTTTTCTACTTCGGAGCGGAGTCATGTTCCGTTTGATGTTTTTGCTGCGAGCTTTTACCTTTTAAGCAGGTATGAAGAATACCTTCCTCATGTTAAAGATCAGCATGGAAGGTATCCTGCGGAAGAAAGCTTAGCTTATAAACATAAATTCTTAGAATTACCGGTTGTTGATATTTGGGTTGATAAACTTAAATTATTTTTAGAAGCCCATTATCCATCTTTTCAATTTAAAGAAAGAATATACCAGGCCTTCCCTATAGTAGATGTTCCCGTTTTATATAATTACAGGAAAAAAGGAATTATCAGAACCATTGCATCAACCTTGTTAGATTTGGCATATTTTAACCTTAAGGATGTTTTTGAACGTTTTCAGGTTTTATTAGGGGTAAAGAAAGATCCATTTGATAATTTTGATGCTTTGATACAGCTTCATAAGAAAAATAATATTCATGCAATATATTTTTTTCTGATGGGAGACTATTCAACCTATGATAAAAATATCTCAATTAATAATCCTAGTTTCAGAAGGTTGGTGAAATCTGTGGCAGACTACAGTATTGTTTCTTTGATGGCTTCATATGAGGCTTTTGATAATGTTGAAATGTTGAAAATGGAGCGTAAAAGACTGATCAACTTTATTAACCGACCAGTGAAAAGAGTTCGGTGGAGATTTAACCGACTCAATATACCGGAAAGCTACAGGATGATGACCAACGCCGAATTCAATGAGGATTATACGATGGGATATTCTGGGTATCCTGGTTTTAGAGCAGGGACCTGTTCCCCGTTTAATTTTTATGACATAAGTTTTGAGGAGCAACTTCCCGTAAAAGTACTGCCATTTTGTGCTTCACATGTATTGATGCAAAATGCAGCTAATTTTCAACATGTTAAACGGAAGTTGTTAGCTTTAGAGGATTCCGTTCGGAGTGTAAATGGAACCTTTACAGTCGTTTTTTCAAATGAAGTATTGAACCCTCAAACAAGGAATGAACTGTGGAAACTTTATGCAGAAATGTTTTCAAATAAAAATTAAGACGAATGAAAGATCAGGTTACGGATATATTTTTTGATCTTGATCACACCTTGTGGGATTTTGAAAAGAACTCAGCATTAACCTTTAATAAAATCTTATCTGAGTATGGAGTAGCTGTGTCACTTGATGATTTTTTAGCCAGTTACCGGCCCATCAATATGAAGTATTGGAAATTGTACAGGGAAGAGAGAATTATAAAAGAAAATCTTAGATATGGTCGGTTGAAAGAGACCTTTGATGAGCTGGATTATAAAATCGATGATGATTTAATTTATATACTATCAGATAAGTACATTCAGCATCTTCCAGGTTTTAATCATTTATTTAAGGAAGCAATACCTATCCTGGATTACTTAAAACCATCGTATAATTTGCATATAATAACTAATGGATTTGCTGAAGTACAAATAGGGAAATTACATAATTCTAAGATCTCTGATTATTTTATACATGTTATCAATTCAGAAAGTGTAGGGGTTAAAAAACCGAATCCTAAAATTTTTGAACATGCCTTGGAAATGGCTAAGGTTTTGGCCAGTCAGGCTGTGATGATCGGGGATAATTACGAGGCTGATGTTTTAGGGGCAAAAAGTGTAGGGATGCATACGATTCATTTCAACGTGCATAATGATGCAGTTAACGACCAAGATGTTAAAATAGCCAATTTGTTGGAAATTAAGCATTATCTTTAAGATATAAGCCTAATCACTACGTATTATAAATATGATAAAGACTGTACTTAAAATACTAATTTTATGTATGTTTCTATCATCTGTAGGTTCTTGTGTCAAGGACGTGGATTTCGATCAAATTAATGACATTCAGCTTACACCTGTCTTTGAAGGTAGTCTTGTTTTCTTCGATTTGGAAGCAAATAAATTTGTTGAGGAAGGAAGTGAGGTGAGTTCCATAACAGATTTTACCCGTTTGGATGCGTTATCGAGTTCATTTTCTGTGAATAACCTGGTCAGGGCAGATTTACATTTTGAATTTGTGAATACAATTGGCCGAAGTTTTACGCTTACCATAAATTTACTGGATGGGGAACAGCAGGTGCTACGTACTTTGCAATATGATATACCGGCTTCCTCGGGTTCTCAGGTTGAAATTGATGATACAGTAGTCTTTACCGGTGCCAACCTTCAACAAATAACCAATTTGTTAATTATGGAAGTAGAGGTGATGCTAAATAATGGACTTCCTCAATTAGCAGAGACTTCGGAAGGAATGTTAGCAATGAACTCATCAGCAACTTTATATTTGGAGATAGCTGATGAAGAGTAGACTTATGTACATAGTTTTCCTTTCGGCTATTTTGGGTCATACCCAAAACAAACAATTACTTTATGATTTTACCAGGATACCTCAGGTGTTAATGCAGAACCCTGGCGCAGACACTAATTACCAATGGCATGTGGGTTTACCTTTTTTATCTGGAGTGTATTTTAATGCTGGCTCCAGTGGTTTTTCTGTGTATGATGTTTTTGCTGATGATGGTGTTGACATTAATGATAAAATCAGAAATGTTATAAATAAGGCTGATAGTAATGATATTATGACCATAAATGAACAGGTAGAGTTTCTTTATGGAGGGTTTAAAGGGAATTACGGATGGCATGAAGATAATTACTATTCTTTTGGGTGGTATCAGGAACTGAGCCATTTTAATTATTGGCCTAATGACCTTGCTATTTTGGCTTATGATGGGAATCGGAATTATATCGGTGAATCTTTTAATTTAAGTCACGCTTCTGTTAAGGCTGAGTTGGTAAGTGTATTTCATTTTGGGATACAGCGTGAGATGTCTGATCGTTTTACATTAGGAGGGCGTCTTAAGGTTTATTCAGGTATTGCTGATGTTTCGTCAACCAATAATAAAGGACGTTTTTTTACCGAGTTTGGCCAGCGAAATGAATATATACATTCCATTATAGCGGATCTCGAATTACAAACCTCCGGGTACAAGATCATTGATGCCCTTGAAGACGGAGATAATATAGCAGACAACCTTTATCAACGATTTAAAGAACGTGCTTTTTTTGGGGGTAATTTAGGTCTGGGGGTAGACCTGGGTTTTTCCTATCGTTTAGATGATCAATGGAAGTTAACTGCCAGTATCCTCGATTTAGGTTTTATACATCATTCGAAAGATGTTAAAAATTATACGTACAACGGAAGGTATGATTTTGAAGGGCTTGAGTTGTTGTTTCCAGGAGTGGTAGATGACAACAATGATGTATACGATTATTGGCAAAACCTGGTGGATGATCTCAGAGATCTTTATGATACAACTTCAACACGTTATACTACTTTAAGGCCAGTTAAGTTCAATAGCAGTATTTCCTATTCTTTCGGAAGACCTGGCGGTAAAATATGTGATTGCAGGGCTACCTACAGGGATTATGTAAACAAGGTGGGAATGCATTTATTTATGATTCACAGGCCAAGATATCCGCAAACGGCACTCACGGCCTATTACCAAAGACGTTTAACAGACTTCCTTGATGTTAAGGCGACTTATACAATTGATAAATTTTCGTATACGAACCTTGGAATTGGCATTTCTTCTCGTATTGGTAAATTTAATTTCTATATTTTAGCAGATAATCTACTGGAATATGAAAATCTGGCTGAGGCGCACAATGCTTCGGTGCAATTGGGATTAAATTACATAGTTCCAGGTAGGAATTAAAATGAGTGTAAAATAAAAGTAGTTTTATGAAAAAGTTTTTGATTGTATTTTTAATCAGTGCTTATGGGTTTGCTCAGAGTTCGGTAAATGATTATAAATATGTGATCGTTCCTAAAAAATATGAATTCTTAAAGGAAGAGAATAAATACAGATTGAACACCCTTACCAAGTTTATGCTTGAGGAAGGTAACTTTAATGCGGTGTATAGTGACGAAATGCCTGCAGATCTTAGATTAGACCCGTGCAAGGGTTTAAAGGTGGATGTGATTAATAACTCAGGATTGTTTACCACCAAATTGAATGTTGTTTTTAAAGATTGTGGAGACAGAGTAATATTTACTTCAGAAGAAGGAAAAAGTAAGATTAAGGAGTATCAAGGAGCTTATCACGAGGCTTTAAAAAGAGCTTTTGTTTCTGTTAAAGCTCTTAATTATAAGTATCAGCCTAAAGAAGAAAGTGTAACCGTAGCTGCTGTCCCGGCGACGCCTGTCACCCCTGCTGCTAAGGTAGAGAAACCTGTTGTAACGGAAAAGGAAGCTGTAACTCCGGCAGTGGTTAATACGGAGGCCAGGGTAAGTAAGAGTGCTTTAGGTACGTTATATGCGCAGCCAATAGAGAATGGATATCAATTGGTAGATATGTCTCCAAAGGTAGTTATGTATTTAAAAGCTACTTCCCAACAACATATGTACATTGCTCAAAAAGGTTCATTAAGTGGAACTGTATATAAGGATGGCAGCAATTGGTATTTTGAGTTTTATGAAGATGGAAAGTTAAAAAAGGAATTGCTCGATATTAAGTTTTAGTCTATTTAGTACAATTCATTTATATGTTAAAACACCGATGTATAATCGGTGTTTTTTTATGGCTTATACTTGGCTTATGTAGATAATAGAATAAGGATTACATAGGGATAATATGGGGATAATATGGGGATAACATGGGGATAACTATGTAATAAGTAGTCTTATGCCTTGCTTTTTGTAGGTAAATTGCTTAAGGTATTTGTTTAGGTAAAGACTTCAATAGCTACTTTAACTGATACCATGGTTCAGCCGGCATAGAATTATTAAGTTGTTATGGTTTACCATTGATTATATTTAGATTTTGTGTATTTCTTTTTTGAATAGAGTCGTCAATCATACACCTGTAACCTTTGGTTGTCGGGCTTGAGTTCTTTATACGGGTAGTTCCGGGATAGACGATTGTTTGTCTTTTCTGAGAAGAGTGCTTATTAATAGTTGTATTTGTCTTTCCAGCGATTTTTAAGAAACTCTCTTAATGCACTCTCTCGTTGATTATTTCCAGGTTCAAAAAACTTAGTGTTTTTAATTTCATCCGGTAAAAACTCCTGATCCACAAAATTGTTTGCGTAGTTATGGGAGTATTGATAGTCTTTCCCATAACCTATGTCTTTCATTAGTTTGGTAGGAGCATTTCTTAAATGTAAAGGAACAGAAAGGTCTCCGGTCTGTCTTACTTTTTGAATTGCCTCGTTAATGGCCATATACGAAGCATTACTCTTTGGAGATGTGGCTAAATATACAGCGCATTGACTTAAAATGATACGAGCTTCTGGATAGCCGATGGTAGTTACTGCCTGAAAGGTATTGTTCGCCATAATCAGTGCCGTAGGGTTGGCGTTACCAATATCTTCTGATGCTGCAATAAGCATTCTTCTTGCAATAAATTTTACATCTTCACCACCTTCAATCATTCTCGCAAGCCAGTATACAGCCCCGTTTGGGTCACTTCCACGTATTGATTTTATAAAAGCAGAAACGATGTCATAATGCTGTTCGCCGGTTTTGTCGTAAAGGACGGTGTTTTTCTGGACTCTCTGTTGAACGATATCATTGGTGATGACGATATGATCTGAGCCATCAGCATTGATGATTAGTTCAAAGATATTTAATAGTTTTCTCCCGTCACCACCCGAAAGTCTTAGTAGGGCTTCCGTTTCTTTAAGCTCAACATTTTTTTTAGCTAATAGTGTGTCTTTTATTAAAGCACGATGTAATAAGTTTTCCAGGTCTGTTTTGTTGAAAGGATTTAGAATATATACCTGGCATCTTGAGAGTAGGGCGGGGATGACCTCGAAACTTGGATTTTCTGTGGTGGCACCAATTAATGTAACCCATCCTTTTTCAACAGCTGCAAGGAGCGAGTCTTGTTGTGCTTTGCTAAACCTATGAATTTCATCAATAAAGAGAATAGGGTTTTTAGTTGTGAAGAGACCACCGCTCTGCTTGGCCTTTTCTATAACTTCACGTACGTCTTTAACACCACTGCTTATAGCGCTGAGGGTATAAAAGGGTCTTCCACTTTCATTAGCGATAATGTTGGCTAAGGTCGTCTTTCCGGTACCTGGTGGGCCCCAGAGTATTAAAGATGGGATGATGCCATTTTTAATTTGTTGTGTTAACGATCCTGTTGGGCCAATAAGATGCTTCTGACTGATATAGTCATCCAGCGTTTTTGGACGAATACGTTCTGCTAATGGTTCATTCATGCTTTAAAATTACTATATTTCAATTGTAAAAAGGTGTTGAAAACCCAGAAATGCAAACTTAGCATTTATATTTAGGTTTTATTAAAGAAGGAATCCAGGATGAAACGAGATTATGATTTTAAATTTGATACAAGCGTTATAGCGTTGCCATTATTTTTTGTATTATTTATATGGTTGGTGTATTGGTTTGAAATTCGCTTTGGCTATGACTTTACTTCGTATGGGGTTTATCCGCGAACTTTTAAAGGGTTAAGGGGTGTTCTGTTTAGTCCCTTTATTCATAGCTCAATAGAACATTTATATAACAATACAATACCTTCTTTTGTGATGTTGATGGCGGTTCGATATTTTTATCGGGACATTACCATCAAAGTTATCGTTATCGGAATCATTGCCAGTGGAGTTTTAACCTGGTTAATCGGGAGACCTTCTTATCATATAGGAGCCAGCGGATTAATTTATGCCCTGGTTAGTTTTGTTTTTTTTAAAGGAGTCATTACGCGATATTTTCGCTTAGTCGCCCTGTCCCTGATTGTAGTTTTTCTTTATGGGAGTTTTCTATGGTATTTATTTCCTATAGAGGATGGGATTTCCTGGGAAGGTCATTTATCGGGATTTGTGGTAGGGCTACTGATGGCGTTGTTCATAAAACGAAGTATACCGTTAGCAACTAAATATAAGTGGGAAGAGGACGGATACCAAGAGGATAACGATCCTTTTTTAAGACACTTTGATGAGCACGGAAACTTTATTCCTTCAAGTGAATTAGATAAGGATGTCGATTCCAATACGCATACCTTAGAAGCTGGGACACGTATCCATTATCACTATACCAGAAAGAAAGAAATCGGTGAAGATGATCAGTTATGATAAACGTTGTCGAACCACTTCGTATAAGAAGGCTCCACAAGCTACCGAAACGTTCAGGGAACCTATAGAACCATACATAGGTAATTTGGCCTTATGATCGGTTAGCTTTAGAACTGACGGTGAAATACCAACATCTTCTGACCCCATAATGATCGCAGATGGTAATTTGAAATCTATATCGTAGATCATTTGCTCGGTTTTTTCAGTTGCAGCGACCACCTGAATACCTGATGCCTGAAGTTGAAACATCGCATCTTTTATGTGGTCAACTTTACAGATAGGTATGTTAAATGCGGCTCCAGCTGATGTTTTTACCGTGTCTGCATTGATGGGGGCAGCTCCTTTTTTCTGAATGATAATTCCATTAACGCCTGTACATTCTGCTGTTCTTATAATCGCGCCAAAGTTGCGAACATCTGAAAGCTGGTCAAGAATTAAAAATAGTGGGGTTTTGCCGGATTCTATAACCTCGAGTACAAGATCATCAAGATTATGAAATTCTACGGGAGAAATATTGGCAACAACTCCCTGATGGTTTTGTTTAGATAATCTGTTAAGCTTTTCAACAGGAACATAGGAAGCACTGATGCCATTCTTACGAACCAGGGTTTCCAATTCAGCAATTAAATCTCCTCTCAATCCTTTTTGTATAAAAATCTTGTCGATGTCTTTATCACTGTTTATGGCCTCAATAACAGTTCTTATCCCGTATATCTGATATTCCTTTTTCACTTTGGTATCTTTCTTCAGCTTGATTTCAAGGCGTAAAGGTATGAAAAAACCGACTCGAATAGAGTCGGTTTAAATTATTTTGTTGTGAACTGTATTTATAAGCTGTAATAATATTTAACTACAGGAACAAGATCGGCAGGTTCCTTAAGTTTAATGTTGTTATCTTTTAAATACTTTTTGATTTCATCTTTCTTATCTGCAAAAAAGTTCAACACAGAAGATTTATTTAATTTAACCTCCTCGTATTTGTCGTATTTATTCATGACGAATACATTGGTGTCTTGATCGAATTCACCTCCTTTATTATTGTATCTGCTCGATTGCCAACCACTAGCGTTTGGATCTTTAAAATCACTGCTGTATTCAACAATTACTTTTCTGTATGGTGGGTTTGCGATGCAATAGTATTTTGTTTTTTGCTTTGTATCAACGAATTCTGAACTACTGATTTTACTAAAGATATATGTATTATTATCATGATTCAGAACAAAACCCGGGAAGGTGTTTCCATCAACCAGCTTTGGGTCTTCATTGTCATTTTTTCTAAAGAATAATTGGTTGTTGTAGGTGTTGTATATAAGTTGGGTTTGATCCAGAAACTTACCATTTTGGTCTACAACATTACCTTTAGACCAGGATTTAAGAAAGAAAGGACTTCCTTTAGCAGCTACCTGGCTTGAGGTGAAACCATCTGAAATTGATGAGGCACCTCTGTTATTAGTGATTTGTGCTGATGCGAATGTGATCAGCAGCATTAAGCAAATTGTAAATAAATTTTTCATAATGTTTTGAGTATATAGTGGTTAATATACAAAAAAAACCTGCTTGATTATAGCAAGCAGGTTTTTTTAAGAATTCAAATTATTTTTATTGGTTAATCCAAAGAATAGTATCAAGGTTATCTGGTCCTTGTGCAGAAACAGCCGCATTGTAATTCTCTTCGTTAAGAGCTCCTGCCGTAGCAGAATATGCGTGTCTCTGAGGGATTCCAGTTGCATTACTTAATAGATCGTCTGGAGCAGTCAATGGTCTTTCATAACCCATTGCTTTTTGTCTTCTCCATTCAGCCCAGCTATTGTATCCTTGAAGGAACATAGCAACCCACTTTTCATAAGCGATATCTTCTAAAGAAGAATATGGGTTTAATGTAATGTAAGCTGTAGCTTCAGTAGCATCTACACCCCATTGCTCCATAGAAGCAGCAATAGCCTGATCGTATAAAGCAGAAGCATCTTCAGAAGTCCACCCTAAAGCAGCAGCTTCAGCTCTAGCGAATAATACTTCAGAATACGTGTAAATGTAAAGTGGAGCATCACTTTTTGTAATGATATCAGCGGTAATGAATGAATAATCATCAGTAGCTGAGTTTGATTGCCCATAAGGTGCACCAACATAAGTACCTGAATTAGTTGCAGGATCAGCCATTTTCGTTAGTCTTGGATCTTCCGGTACAGTTGGAGTTCCAGAACCAATTAGGGCATCAGCAAAAACATCACTAATTAAATAATCTCTACGACCCTGATCTACGAAATGATCTTGATAAAAGTTATCATTTGTATCCTCGTTTAAGTAAGGGTAGTAAATGTTGTTGGCATTTGAAGAGATAGCATTGTTATACGCTTCATTGAATTTAGCTGAACCTGTTGTAGGATCTGCGTTAGATAAACGTAATGCCATGGTCATTTTAATGGTATTACCAAATTCTCTCCATAATGTCATATCACCATTTAAAAGGTAGTCACCAGTTGGACCGTTACCAGAGTTGATCATTCCCAAAGCGCTGTCGATCTCATCGAATAATCCCATGTAGATAGACTCTTGCGAGTCATACTTTGGATATTGATTTTCTAAACCTTTAATCGCTTCAGTGTAAGGAATCATACCCCATCTGTCAGTCATATGGTGTAGTAAATACACTCTTAAGATGGTTGCTGCAGCAATCTGGTTGCCGTTTGAACCATAAGCCTGAGCATTAACTTTAGTAGCCTCATCCGTATTCAATTCAATAACTTTCTGAAGATCCACCAAAGTAGCATATAAGCCATTAAATCCCCAGTTTAAAGTTTGGTATCTCGATTCCTCATCGTATTGTCCGTTCGATAAATATTGAACGTAACAGTTCGTTGTAGTAGAAGAAACAATCCCGTCTAACGTTCTTTCCGCATTGGTAAGCAATGATGCAGAAGAAGCATCTGTCGGGCTGTTTGGATCTACGTTCATATCTCCAAAATCTACTGTATCACAGGCTGTAAAAGAAAGAGATAAAGCCAGAATACAAAGCCAGATTTTATTTAAATTTATTTTTTTCATTTTCCTATAGCTTTATGTTAGAAAGTTAATTTTACGTTCACACCGAAACTTCTGGTGTTAGGCAACTGCCCACCTTCTGTCCAGTTTACACCGTTTGCCGTTTCTATCTCAGAAGGATCTAGACCTGGGATAGCAGAATCTATTAACCATACATTGTTAGCAAATACCCCTAAATTAACATCAGAGAAAGGAGTTTTCTCGATAAAGGCACTTGGAATAGAGTAGTCTAAACGTAAAGTTCTAAGTTTTACATAAGATGCATCGTATAACCATCTTTCGTGAAGAGCGAATAAACGTCCCCAGTATGTCTGAGCTTCAACATAATATGAAGCCGGCTCTCCTGTGGTAACGTCAGCACCTTCGATCAAGATACCACCTGAATCAGCTCCAGCATCTGCGGCTGGTGTGTACCACCATCCACCTGAACCTACGATAGCATCCCTTTCCGGGTTTCCTAAAGCGTTGTTTCCAACAGTTTCAGCACCTAAACCAGAGTAGTTGTTGAACATTCTCGTAACAGAGAATACTTTACCACCTTTCTGGAAGTCAAAGCTAAATTGGAAACTAAAGTTTTTATAACGTAACGTACCGAATGCACCCCCAGTAAAGTCTGGTAATACATTACCTAAATATTGGTTGGTATCGTATTGAGGACTACCTGTACTAGATAGAAGGATTCTACCTTGGTCGTCTCTTTGGTATGCTCTACCGTAAATAGCTCCCCATTCTTCTCCAACTCTTTCTTGTAATTGAATACCTCTCCAGCTTGAAGATAGAACGTTTACATCAACACCGTCAGCGATTTTATTTACATAACGATTTAAAGTAGCAATGTTGAATGACATATCCCATGAGAAGTTCTCTGTACGAACCGGAGTAACATTTAATGCAACTTCGATACCTTTATAGAACTGCTCTCCCTGGTTATCTCTTGTAGAGCTGTATCCTGTAGAACCATCAAGAGAAATCGGCACAGGTAATTCACTATCTGTTTTTTCGAAATAAGTGAAATCTAAACCGATTCTGTTGCTGAAGAACTGAACTTCACCACCAAGTTCTAATTCTTCTCTAACACCTCCTCTTAGGAATGGATTAGGGTAAGATGATCTTGTTGTTAACGCACCATAGCTGCCGTAAGGAGTTCCTACAGCGTAAGTTTCTGAGTTTGCATATACACCTGGGAAGTTAGGTGCCTGAGCAAGACTCGCTCTTAATTTACCAAACGTTAAAACGTTGTTTTCAGGTAATAATTTACTGAAGATGAAACTCGCTGAACCTCCATAAGTTTCAACTCTGTTGTCCTCTTCGTAAGCAGTAGACTGCCAGTCTAAACGAGCTGAACCGTCTAAGTAAAGGATACCATCGAATAAACCTAAAGACGCTTTTGCGAACATTGATTTTCTTTGTGACTTAGATCTGTAGCTAGATACATTAGGTCTGTCAACAGATGTATTTAAGCTGTAAAAACCTTCAGTAGTTAATCCACCTACAGAGTTTGCATTGATGCTCTTGTAGTTAAATGTACCGATCTCGAAACCTGCACTGGCAGAAAGGTCGATTGCATCAGTAAGATCTGTATCGTAGTTTGCGATACCAAAAATTTCATCTAAGCTATCTGTGCTTTCGCTTTCAGAATAACCTTCAACGCTTAGTCCACCAAAACCAGTTCGGCTGTTTGATTCATAAGTGTTCATTGATCTTCTTACTTCCACTGACGCATTAAAGTCGTCTGTGAATTCATATGACATCCCAATTTTACTAAAGAATGCATTTTTATCCTGGAAGTTTAAGTTTTCATAAACTTCGAAGAAAGGAGAATCCCAAAAAAGAGGTCTGGTGTTGGTAGGACTATTGATGTTCCAAGAAACGAATTCACCATTTCTTTTATAATCTCTCAATCTGTCGATATCCAACTGACGTTGCCACCACTGGTTAAAGTTTGAACCTAAGTTACCATACCCATTATCAGGGAAGTTCTTAGTTTGTCTTAACTGATAGTTAACGTTTGTAAAAGCAGTTAACTTTTCAGTAATATCAAAGGTAGCATTTACGGTACCTTGGATCGTGTTTCTGTCTGAGTTTGGAGAAACACTCTTTCTGTCGATGTTCTGGATCGATGCTCTAATTGAATAATCTTCACCACCTTTAGCAAATGTTAAAGAAGTGTTGTTCACAGAACCAGTCTGGTAAAAATCTTTAACGTTGCTTCCGTTTGGAGAAAAAGGTCTAAGCTTACCAAATTCAGGATCACCTACAATCCATGAATCCCAGTGACGAACCATTTGTCCTTCCATTCTTGGTCCCCAGCTTTCATCTGCATAATATTCAACCATTTGCTGACCGTCGAAAGAAGCCCAGCTTGCAGGGTGTTGTGAAGGGTCATAGGTAAATGTGTTAAAGTCCTGGCTGTAACCACCACCGTACTCATTCTGATAGTCAGGTAATAGGTAAACGTTTTCAATCGTAGAACTGTGGTTTACTGTAACTGAACTTACACCTTCTTTGGCCTTTTTGGTAGTTATGATAATTACACCATTGATACCTTGAGGTCCGTAAAGTGCTGTTGCAGCTGCACCTTTTAACACAGACATTTCTTCGATGTCATCAGTGTTAATGTCTGAAGATGCATTTACTTTAATACCATCAACGATATAAAGTACATTTGAATTACCTCTTAATCTAATTTGAGAGTTACCAAAACCTGTACTTGGAGCACCAACAAACTGAACACCGGCAACTTTACCTGCTAAGGCGTTACTAATGTCTGTTTCTCTGGTTTGTACCAGGTCGTCACCTTTAACGGATTGTTGAGCGAAACCAATACTTTGACTTTCTCTTTTAATACCTAAGGCTGTTACTACAATTCCTTCCAGTTCTTCTGCAGCAACTTCTAACTGTACATTAATAGTGCTGGAAGCACCTACTGATCTTTCTGTCGTTTTCATTCCGACATAAGAGAATACCAATACTTCTCCTGTAGACGCAGTAATTGAATAATTTCCATCGAAGTCTGTCTGAGTACCATTAGAAGTACCTTTGACTAGGATGTTAACGCCAGGTAACGGAAGACCGTCTTGGTCTGTAATGTTACCTGAGATCGTTTTTTCTTGTGCAAGAACGACCTGCACCGCTAACGCTAGGAATAGCGTTAGTAATCCACTAAACTTTGTTCTCATTTGTAAAATTATTTGAATTAGTCGATGCCAAAAGTGGTAAAATGTTGTTAAAAATCCAACTTTTTTTTCTTAAATCTGTTAATTACATCTTAAAATGAAGCTAAATCTGTGTTTTTTTCAGACATGTTTGTAGTCTGTATCTGACTTTTATGTAAAACGCTTTCTGTTTGGAGATTATTAATTTTTTTATTGAGGTTAGGGGGAAGGTTACAAGTGTTGGTTGTCTTTATTTAGTTAAGTGTTTGAAAATGAGATGTTAATGTGATTTTGGTGAAAGCGTTCTTTTTTTTGGGGTTGTATTTGCTGTTCTGTTGATGAGGTTAACTGATTAATTATGATTGAATTGTTATTTTAATTTTAATAAAACTTTAAATTTTAGCAATAATTCAACCACTGAATCGTGGGCGACTGGTCTGTTTTTGGTAACGGTTTTTGAGCAATTTGGGCTCGATCTTAGTGGGTTATTCCGATAGGTTATTTTGTGCAGAAGTTATAATGGGATGTTTGTGTAAATTGAAAAAGCCATTCGGATTGCGAATGGCTTTTAAATCGTTCGTCAGATGATTTTAATGTTCGTCTTCCAGGAAACCGGATCTTTTGTGTCCTCCGAATTGATATACAGTACCGGGGTCCCAGTCAAATTCGGCTTCAAAATAAATGCTGTCAACTACAGTTCCTGTGGCTGATCCTCGTCCGCCATTTTTAATGATTTTTCCATTACTCACGGTGACGGTTCCGCCAGTAATGAGTTCTGGTGCATTTTCAGGACCAGAGAACACCAGGTCATCCAGGTCGGCTTGAACGGTAGTTTTAATTTCGAAAAATGCTCCATGGTCATCAATCCAGAAATTCTCATCATTAGCAGCCGTATTGGAGGTGGTGTATAAGACATATCCTCCGCCGTAGGCAATCGACCCGTCAGGGAAGTATCCTATGATGAACCAATCACCGTTAAAGTCTTTGGTTACGGCTTCGAAATTATCATAATCCTCATACCCTTCGTCATCATTACATGAAATCCAGAGCGTGGAGGTGACTATTGTGATTGCTATAAAAAGAAACTTTTTCATGACTCTATTGATCTTTATTGTTTGTTAAATTCTATGCCAAAAACTCCAAATCCACCGACTCTCATGTTCCATCCTATGGTAGCATCGTCTATGATGAAAGCGCTTGTTTGCGGATCGGTATATTCATCTGCAATTACACTTCCAAAAACAGAAGACTGTTCAGGGATTACTAATGTGGTGCCGTTTACTTGTCCAAAGACAACAGCAATACCATTAGGCGGGAAGGCGTCAGTTATATTGTAAAAGCCATCGGCAACTTTCGTGACTTCTGCGGCTCTGTCCGGATTATTACTTCTCCAATAGGTGCCGCTTAGATCGGTGTTTAACACATCATCGATTGATGAGGTTACGATCACGTTTCTGGTCGTGGTTGCTGAAAATCCATCCGAGTTGGTCGCTGAGTATTCCAGAATATAAAATCCTTCGGTGTTTGGGTCTACCGAACCGGTTACGGATACAGGGATTTCATTTTCGCCTTCATTTGCAATTACCCCGGGATCCGTAAAACCGGATCCTAATTCCGTAATTATGTAAGGTCCGTCAATCACCTCGAAGGTGGGATAATAGGTAATGTTAGACTTGATAGGCGACTTTTCTGAGCATGATAAAGCAATAATCCCAACGGTTATTAGAGTTATTATTTGTTTCATATAAATCTTCATGACTTCTGTTTTTAAATAGCTTTATTCTTGTTTTTGATCCCACCATGCTTTCTCCAATAATGAAGATTTCTGAACCAAATTAGGGTTCCTGGTAACCTCACTATCTGGGTAAAACATTGAGTTAGGCGTTTGTGTTCCCGGAAGTATTGAGTTTATTGACGAAATAAGATTTCCTATACTATAGTCTTGAGCTCCAGGAGCTACAGTTTCGGGGTACTTAGTGCGTTTGACTTCGAAAAAGGCTTCAATGTTGTTGATGTAGGCGAGGGAGGCCCACTTTTGAACCATTACCTGTCTGACTGCAGTTTCGATGTCTCCACTCGCAACATATTCGTAATCTCCGCCGGCAGCAATGAAAGGTTGAGCATCGGCCGGACTGAGTCCGTATGTCATAAATGACATTTCGATCCCGGTATTATATTTAGCGTCTGCTCCACTTCCTCCTGAATATCTTATCAGGGCTTCAGCCTGTAAAAAGTTGCTTTCTGCGACAGTCATGAAGTAAACAGGAGTTTGAGGTTCTATATTAGGTCTTGAAAAGTCTTGTGCCTGATCGTTGACAAAAGATTCCCGATCGCCCTGGTCCAGTCCTCTGAAGGCTGCACCATTGTTTAATCTGTATACGGAACTGATCCTTGGGTCTGAATGAATCAGGTAAAACTGCATCAAAGAATTACTGGCAACATTGTTAACGTCTCCGAGTCGGTCTATTTGTACGTCATAAAAAGGATGACTCTTATTAATCTCTCCATCGTATGCTGCAAACATAGCATCGGAGGTTAAAAAGTTGTCGTCTGCTAATAAGGTGTTAACCGCTGAAGGGTTGGCGCTTGAGGTGTATGCCATTCTTAAATGTAATTTTAACAGAAGGGTGTTGGCGAATTGAACCCAACTATCCATATCAGCCTCATAAATTGCGTCTTGTTGGCCAACGGTCGATTCAACAGGATTGTTCAGGTAGTTGGACTTGGCGCTGTTGATCTCAGAGATTAGACTTTGGTATATGGATTCTCCTGCGTCAGGACTTGGTGTAATATTGTCATTTCCTTGCAAGGCTTCTGTATAAGGGACATCTCCAAATAGATCTGTTAAGACCTGGAAGGTGTAGGCTCTTAAAACAGTTGCGATTAAGACGGAACCTGTTTCGCCTTCTTCTCTGGAAGCATTAATAACGTAGTTTAAGTCATTTAGGCAACCTGCATATAACTCTGACCATAGTCTGTTCGCATAGTCGGTATTTATATTATAGGTGTCTATATTTAGATATTGACTTGCACTCGGTGCCTGCGTGTGATATTGGGCAAAGAAGCCGCCCAGGTTCGTAAGGTCTCCGCCCATTATGGTGGCTAATGAACCTTCAGCTGCCGTAAGGATGTATCTTTTATCAACTTCAGCAGGTGTGTTAGGATTGGTGTTAATGTCTAACTCATCTTTACAAGATACCACCAGAACGAAGAAAAATAATATTTTTAATAATGTTTTCATTTTTATCAATTTTATAATTCTTTATTAGAAGCTAGCTTTTAAAGTGACTCCAATACTCCTTGTACTTGGGTTGGCACTGAATTCTCCAAACTGGCTATTAAGGTCGGTACCGAAGGTAGAGACCTCTGGATCTATATATTGATTACTCTTAGGAGTAAATAATAATAAGTTTCTTCCAACTATGATAATGGATAGCTGGTCTAGTGGGGTTCTTTCGATAACCTTGGCCGGGAATCTATAGCCAAGGGTAACTTCACGCAACTTGATAAATGATTTTTCTATCACATTCTCTCTATCGAGGGCTGTTGCTCTGTAGTAATCGTCCATATGTTCAGTATCTACTGCGATGTCATTTTCCACATAGGTGCCATCCTCAAGTTGTCTCACTGATCCAGGAACGATAAAAGGTTGTCTGTCGTTGATGACCGTGGTAATAGAGTTACCCGTAAACCTTGTGATTTCTGCCGTTCTTGAATACATGAGTCCTCCTTCACGAATGTCGAAGGTAAATCCAAATGATAAACCTTTGTATGAGAATTCATTCGATATACCTAACGTATAGTCGTATTGGGTGTCTCCGTAGACTTCTTTAACGGAGGAGGCAATTGGAACACCATTATTGTCTACAACGATATTTCCGTTAGGGTCTCTTAATGGAACGCTACCTTCCAGTAGCGCTAATGGTTCTCCTTCTTTAGCTATAAGTGAGGTGGTGCTAAGCCCTCCCAGAGCTACCTGATCGATACGTTCATCTAAGGTTTCCAGGATGGCGTCGTTAGTACCGTAGTTGAAGGTAGTTGTCCAGTTAAACCCGTCTATGTTTTTGAAAAAATCTATTCGCAATAAGGCTTCAATACCTTTATTGGAGATGGTACCGATATTTGCGGTTTGATTGGTATAACCAGAAGATGGAGACAGTGGAAGGCTTAAGATCTGATTTTCCACTTTCGCATCGTAGTAGGTAAAGTCTATTCCGATTCTGTTTTTAAAGAACTCTAATTCCGCTCCGATTTCAAACTCTTTTCTTCGTTCAGGTTCAAGGTTTGGATTTTCGGCTCTGTTACCTACCTCAAAAGCATTCAGGCCGCCGGTTGCGAACTGTAGTGTTCTAAAACCCTGGTTGTCTATAGAGCCTGCAACAAATACCGGTAGTATTTGGTATGGGCCTGTGTCAACACCTGTTTCTCCATAACCAGCCCTTATTTTACCGTAGCTGAATATGTTTTTTAAGGGTTCGAAGGTTCTTGTGAAAACCCAGCTGGTATTGATACCTCCATAAAAGACAGATCTGTTTTCCTCGGGAAGGGTGGAGTACCAGTCATTTCTTGCGTTGACTGTTAAATATAACATATCCATGAAAGAAAGACTTGTGCTATTATAAAGTCCTGCCAGTCGCCTTTTGCTAATTGTGGAGTTCACTACGGGTGAGCTCGCTGAGTTGGTAAAGCCATAAAACCCTGGAATGTCCTGAGAAGATACGGTTGCGTTAGAGCTGTTAATGTATCGTTCGTTGTAGTTGAATCCTATGGTTGATTGAAGGTTTAAATCCTCGGTTAGATCAAGGTCTATATTATATAGGATATCGTGATTAATTTGTTTTACGAAATTAATGGTTTCACCATATGAACCTGGTTGTTCTGTACTGGATCCATCATTTGGACTTCCTGGTTCTGCATCTATAATAGGAGTCCAGATTTTTAAATAATCACTGTACTGGTCGAGACCTAATCGGTATGTGAATCTTGACCAATCGTTAAAATCTACGCTCACATCCAGTGACCCGTATATTCTTTCCTTTTTATAGTCACTTCCGTTTTCATTTAAACTGAAGTAAGGGTTTGTAATTCCGTAAGGGGTGTAGTAATTGGAAACGTTGTTAAAAGGATCGTTAATATAATCTTTGAATTCCGTGATATCAAAATCGGTAGGAATTTGCATTAGGTCGTTATAAACAGAAGATGTTTGTCCGGTAGCAACAGCACTACCGTCGGTGCTTACATAATTAAGCGTACCTCCAAATGTTAAGTAGTCTACCTGTGATTGAAACCCTAAGGAAAGTGTGTTTCTTTCGAAGGCATCCGCTTCTGTAGGGTATATACCGTCGCTGGTAGAATTGGAAAATGAAATTCTACCGGTGGTGCTTCCTTTACCCCCGGAAACTGCAACGTTCGTTATGAGGGAGTTTCCGATATCGAAGAAATTTCGTAATTGATCTTCCTGGAATTTATATGGTTTTATTTTTTGGGCATTGTCAACGATATTCCCCCAGGGAATTACACGGCCGTCAAATCTTGGACCCCAGGAACCGTTTTCTATTAGGAAATGTTGCCCGTCCCAACCCTGACCAAAATCTTCCTGGTATTTAGGAGCTCTAAGCATATCTGAAAAGAAGACACTCGTTGAAAAATCTACTTTAAGCTTGTCTGCTTCACCGCGTTTGGTGGTTATAATGATAACCCCGTTTGCTGCCCTTGAACCATATAGAGCTGTACCGGATGCACCTTTTAATACGGTAATGGATTCAATGTCTTCGGGGTTGATATCCCCTGAGCCTCGTCCGAAGTCGAACCCTCCATTAAGGTCGTTGGAAAAGTTTGTGTTATCATTGATAGGAGCGCCATCTACAATATATAGTGGCTGGTTTGATCCTCCCAGGGTACTAAAACCTCTTATGATAACACCTGAGGATGAACCCGGATCGGTAGAAGCGTTTGAGATAACCACACCTGCTACTTTTCCTTTCAGAGCGTTTGAAATGTCGGTTTGAGAACCTTCAGTGATTTCTTCCGAGTTAACGGTTGTGGTGGCAGATCCTACGGAGGATTTTTCTCTTCGGATACCCAGGGCGGTAACTACGACTCCTTCGAGTTCTTCTGCTGCGGCGAGTAGTTGGACGTTCATTTGGTTGGAGGCTCCAACTGTTTGTT
Organism: Zhouia amylolytica; assembly: GCF_900116365.1. Lineage (GTDB taxonomy): Bacteria > Bacteroidota > Bacteroidia > Flavobacteriales > Flavobacteriaceae > Zhouia > Zhouia amylolytica. The sequence goes on from NZ_FPAG01000006.1 coordinate 202,702, forward strand.
CGACGGTCGTTAAGCCTACATAGGAGAAGACCAGAACTTGACCTACGTTAGCATTAATTGTGTAATTACCATCGAAATCGGTTTGCGTACCGGTGGTAGTTCCTTTAATCAAAACATTAACACCAGGTAAGGGTGATCCGAAATCATCGGTAACAGTACCGGTGATGGTTTTTTCTTGCGCAAAGGAGATATATGTCATGCATGAAATGATTAGCAATATAACTTTGCTTAATTTTGTTCCCATGATTTAATAATTTGATTTCTAACTATAAAAATCAGGATTATTCTTTATATTTATCGCTTTTTTATTGTTAATATTTTGATAAATTAACATAATAAATGTTAAAATGTTAAATATAATGTTAGAAAATTAAATAATTTTAATTTCAATATCCTTTGTTTGAGTGGTTTGGTGCTTGTGTTTGCTTTTTAATTATGTTTTTTTATTGTAAATAGTTGTCTTTCAAGTCCTTGGTTTATCTTGAATGTTGTAGCGAAGGTGTTCGAAGAGATTTTTTTTGTGTTTTCAAGATGGTGTTTGGTTCGGTGATGCGCTGTTTTGGGTAATAATAGATTGAGGTGCTTCGGTTTTGCAATTCACATGAAAAGGAACTTTATTGAAAATTAATGTTTTAGGATTTGAATTGTTGGAAAATATTTCTACCTTTGCCACCCTCTAAAAAGAGGCTTTTAACAATTTAAACAATTTTTGTAAAGTAAATTATGCCAACAATTTCACAATTAGTACGAAAAGGAAGGGCCAAGATTACTAAGAAGAGTAAATCGGTTGCTTTGGATTCGTGTCCTCAAAGAAGAGGGGTTTGTACGCGTGTTTACACCACTACACCTAAGAAGCCTAACTCAGCTATGCGTAAAGTAGCAAGGGTTCGTCTTACAAATGGTAATGAGGTGAATGCATACATCCCTGGAGAAGGTCACAACCTCCAAGAGCACTCGATAGTATTAGTAAGAGGCGGAAGGGTTAAAGACTTACCAGGTGTTAGGTATCACATTGTTCGTGGTGCTTTAGATACAGCTGGTGTAGAAGGTAGAACGCAACGTAGATCAAAATACGGTGCAAAACGCCCAAAAGACAAAAAGTAATAACCTTTTAAGAACAAGACATGAGAAAAAGACAGGCGAAAAAAAGACCTCTTTTACCAGATCCAAGGTTTAACGATCAACTAGTGACTCGTTTTGTAAATAACCTAATGTGGGATGGAAAGAAGTCTGTAGCGTTCAAGGTTTTTTATGATGCGATTGATATCGTTGATCAGAAAAAACAAGATGATGAAAAAACTGCTTTAGAGTTATGGAAGGATGCTTTATCTAATGTGATGCCTCACGTAGAAGTACGTAGTCGTCGTGTTGGGGGTGCTACTTTTCAGATTCCTATGCAGATCAGACCAGATAGAAAAGTTTCTATGGCTATGAAATGGTTGATTGGTTATGCGCGTAAGCGTAACGAGAAATCAATGGCTCAGAGATTAGCTTCAGAAATCCTTGCTGCTGCTAAGGAGGAAGGTGCTGCAGTTAAGAAAAGAGTTGATACTCATAAAATGGCAGAAGCGAATAAAGCATTCTCTCACTTTAGATTTTAACATCACAACTAGAATAAAATGGCAAGAGATTTAAAATATACAAGAAATATAGGTATCGCTGCTCACATTGATGCTGGTAAAACAACAACGACGGAGCGTATCTTATTCTATACAGGGGTTTCTCATAAAATTGGAGAGGTGCACGATGGTGCTTCTACAATGGACTGGATGGAGCAAGAGGCTGAAAGAGGTATTACGATTACTTCTGCGGCTACAACTTGTGAGTGGCAGTTTCCAATGGAGAATGGTAAGCCGACTGCGGATGCAAATGCATACCGTTTCAATATTATAGATACTCCGGGACACGTTGATTTTACTGTAGAGGTAAACCGTTCATTGCGTGTACTCGACGGGTTGGTTTTCTTATTTAGTGCAGTTGATGGTGTTGAGCCTCAGTCAGAAACTAACTGGAGATTAGCTGACAACTATAAGGTGCCTCGTATGGGGTTTGTTAACAAGATGGATCGTCAAGGTTCTGATTTCTTGAATGTGTGTAAGCAGGTTCGTGAGATGTTAGGTTCTAAGGCGGTGCCAATCGTGTTACCTATCGGTGATGAAGCAGATTTTAAAGGTATTGTTGACCTTGTTAAGAACAGAGCGGTTGTTTGGCATGAAGATAACTTCGGTTCTACCTTTGATGTGGTTGAGATTCCTGCTGAAATGAAAGATGAGGTTCATCAGTATAGAGCGGAGCTAATAGAGGCTGTTGCTGAATATGATGAGTCTTTAATGGAGAAGTTCTTTGAAGATGAGAGTTCAATAACTGAAGATGAGATTCACGCTGCTTTAAGAGCTGCTGTTATGGACCTTAGTATTATACCTATGGTTTGTGGGTCTTCATTTAAGAATAAGGGGGTACAGTTCTTATTAGACTGTGTTTGTAGATATTTGCCTTCTCCATTGGATAAGGATGATATCGTAGGTACAAACCCTGATACGGATGAGCAAATTACAAGAAAGCCGGATCCTAAGGCTCCGTTTTCTGCGTTAGCATTTAAAATTGCTACCGATCCTTTCGTAGGTAGATTAGCATTCTTCCGTGCGTATTCAGGTCACTTGGATGCAGGTTCGTATGTGTTGAATACGCGTTCAGGTAAAAAAGAGCGTATTTCCCGTATTTATCAGATGCACTCTAACAAGCAGAATGCTATCGATTTTATCGAAGCAGGAGATATTGGTGCAGCTGTAGGGTTTAAAGATATTAAGACTGGTGATACTTTGTCAGATGAGAAGAATCCTATCGTATTAGAAAGTATGGACTTCCCTGATCCGGTAATTGGTATTGCCGTTGAGCCAAAGACTAAAGCAGATGTTGATAAGTTAGGTGTTGCTTTGGCTAAATTGGCTGAAGAGGATCCAACTTTCCAGGTTAAAACTGATGAGGCTTCAGGTCAGACTATTATTTCTGGTATGGGTGAGCTTCACTTAGATATTATTGTTGATCGTCTTAGACGTGAGTTTAAGGTAGAAGTTAACCAAGGTCAGCCTCAGGTTGAGTACAAAGAAGCTATTACTAATTCTGCAGATCATAGAGAGGTTTATAAGAAGCAATCTGGTGGTCGTGGTAAATTTGCTGATATTGTATTTACAATGGAGCCTGCCGAAGAAGGTAAAATAGGTCTTGAGTTTGTAAACACTATCAAAGGTGGTAACATTCCTAAAGAATATGTTCCGTCTGTAGAAAAAGGTTTCAAAGAGGCTATGAAAAATGGTCCTTTAGCTGGATTCGAGATGGATGCTATGAAGGTTACTCTTAAAGATGGTTCTTTCCACCCGGTGGATTCAGATTCACTTTCATTCGAATTGGCCGCTAAAATGGGTTACAAAGCTGCTGCTAAAGCTGCACGTGCTGTACTTATGGAGCCAATCATGAAATTGGAGGTGTTAACTCCAGAGGAAAACATGGGTGATATTGTAGGTGACCTTAACCGTCGTCGTGGTCAGGTGAATAGTATGGGTGACCGTGCGGGAGCTAAGGTTATTAAGGCGGAGGTGCCGTTATCGGAAATGTTCGGATATGTTACTTCATTAAGAACATTGTCTTCTGGTAGAGCAACTTCAACAATGGAATTTTCTCACTACGCGGAGACTCCTTCAAATATAGCTGAAGAAGTGATTAAGAATGCTAAAGGAGTTAACGCTTAATTATTAGAAAGATGAGTCAAAAAATCAGAATTAAATTAAAATCATACGATCATAATCTAGTAGATAAGTCTGCTGAGAAGATTGTAAAGACAGTAAAAACTACTGGAGCGGTTGTTACGGGGCCAATTCCTTTACCAACTCATAAAAAGATCTTTACTGTGTTGCGTTCTCCTCACGTAAACAAAAAATCTAGAGAGCAGTTTCAGTTGAGCTCTTATAAAAGATTATTAGATATCTACAGTTCATCTTCAAAAACTATCGATGCTCTTATGAAGTTAGAGCTTCCTAGTGGAGTTGAGGTAGAGATCAAGGTGTGATAATACATAAGACGATTTAAAGAATCGTTTACATGTCCTGAGCTTTGTGCAAGGGAAAAACGGAGAAAAAATGGATTTCAGGGTTGATCGTATTTTTTTCAGCCCTGAAGTTTTGTAAATAAGTAATATTAATAAATAATAATTATGTCTGGGTTAATTGGTAAGAAAATTGGTATGACCAGTATCTTCGACGAAAACGGTAAAAACTTACCGTGTACAGTAATTGAAGCTGGTCCATGCGTAGTTACCCAAGTCAGAACCAAAGAGGTTGACGGGTATGAAGCTCTTCAGCTTGGTTTCGATGACAAGGCAGAAAAACGTGCTAACAAGGCCGAGTTAGGTCATGCTAAAAAAGCAGGTGTTTCTCCTAAGAAAGCAGTTGTTGAATTCCAAGATTTTGAAGGCGATTATAAATTAGGTGATACCGTAACGGTAGAGAACTTTGTAGAAGGAGAGTTTGTTGACGTATCAGGTACGTCAAAAGGTAAAGGATTCCAAGGTGTTGTTAAGAGACATGGTTTTGCTGGTGTAGGACAAGCTACTCACGGTCAGCATAACCGTCTTAGAGCTCCTGGTTCTATTGGTGCAGCTTCTTATCCTGCGAGAGTATTCAAAGGAATGAGAATGGCTGGAAGAATGGGTGGAGAAAAAGTAACAGTTCAAAACCTGAAGGTATTGAAAGTAGTTCCAGAAAAGAACCTTATCGTTGTTAAAGGTTGTGTTCCTGGACATAAAAACAGTTATGTAATCATTCAGAAGTAATGGAAGTAGCAGTATTAGATATAAACGGAAAAGAAACCGGAAGAAAAGTAACACTTTCTGATTCGGTTTTTGGTGTAGAGCCTAACAATCATGCTATTTACTTAGATGTTAAGCGTTACTTGGCTAATCAACGTCAGGGAACTCACAAGTCTAAAGAAAGAGCTGAGATAGCAGGAAGTACTCGTAAGATAAAGAAGCAAAAAGGTACAGGTACTGCGAGAGCAGGTAGTATCAAGTCTCCTGTATTTGTAGGTGGAGGTAGAATTTTTGGACCAAGACCAAAAGATTATACACAAAAATTAAATAAGAACGTAAAAAGATTAGCTCGTAAATCTGCGCTTACTTTGAAAGCAAAAGAGCAATCTGTAATCGTTTTAGAAGATTTTAATTTCGACGCTCCTAAGACTAAAAATTTCACTAACGTTTTGAATGCTTTGGGGTTAGCCGGTAAAAAATCATTGTTTGTGTTGGGTGATACAAATAATAATGTATATTTGTCGTCACGCAATTTAAAGAGCTCTGAAGTTGTAACTAGCTCAGAATTAAGTACTTACAAGATTGTTAACGCTAACAGTATAGTGCTTTTAGAGGGTTCTTTAGAAGGAATTGAGTCGAACTTAAGTAAATAAGAAGCCAAATGAGTGTGTTGATTAAACCAATTATTACGGAAAAAGTGACCGCTGATAGCGAATTGAATAATCGTTATGGTTTCATCGTTAACCCAAAAGCTAACAAGCTTCAGATTAAAGAAGCTGTTGAGAGTACTTATGGGGTGACTGTTGAAAAAGTTCGTACTATGAATTGCGGTCCTGAAAGAAAAACACGTTACACAAAAACTGGAATTCAGCATGGGAAGACCAATGCTATAAAGAAGGCGATTGTTCAAGTAGCGGAAGGAGATACTATTGATTTATATAGTAATATTTAAGAAAGACTAAGAAATGTCAGTAAGAAAATTAAAGCCAGTTACTCCTGGTCAGCGTTTTAGAGTAGTTAACGGTTATGATGCTGTTACTACTGATAAGCCGGAGAAGAGTTTACTCGCTCCGATAAAAAAATCAGGGGGTAGAAACAACAGAGGTAAAATGACCATGCGTTATTTAGGAGGTGGTCATAAAAGAAAGTATCGTGTGATTGACTTTAAAAGAGCTAAAACAGGTGTTGAGGCTACTGTAGAGTCTATTCAGTACGATCCTAACAGAACTGCATTTATTGCATTGGTGCAATATACGGATGGTGAGAAATCATACATCATTGCTCCAAACGGTTTGCAAGTTGGTCAAACTGTAGTTTCCGGTGCTGGGTCAGCTCCGGAAATCGGTAATGCTATGCCGTTGAGAAATATGCCGCTTGGTACGATTATTTCTTGTATCGAGTTACGTCCTGGTCAAGGTGCTGTAATGGCGCGTTCAGCTGGTGCGTTTGCTCAGTTGATGGCACGTGAAGGTAAGTATGCAGTGGTTAAGTTGCCATCTGGTGAAACCAGATTGGTGTTAGCAGACTGTATGGCTACTATTGGTGCTGTATCTAACTCTGATCATCAATTGTTAGTATCTGGTAAAGCAGGTAGAAGCAGATGGTTAGGTAGAAGACCGAGAACTAGACCGGTTGTGATGAACCCTGTAGATCACCCAATGGGTGGTGGTGAAGGTAGAGCTTCAGGAGGTCACCCAAGATCTAGAAAAGGTTTACCAGCTAAAGGTTATAGAACTCGTTCTAAGACAAAGGCTAGTAACAAGTATATCGTAGAACGTAGAAAGAAATAAAAGTATTAAGAGATGGCACGTTCATTAAAAAAAGGACCTTTTGTTCACTATAGTTTAGAGAAGAAGGTTCAAGCTAATATAGAGTCTGGAAAGAAAACGGTCATTAAAACATGGTCTAGAGCGTCTATGATTACGCCGGACTTTGTTGGTCAAACCATAGCGGTTCACAATGGTCGTCAGTTTGTTCCTGTATATGTAACAGAGAACATGGTAGGACATAAGTTAGGAGAATTTTCACCTACAAGATCTTATAGAGGTCATGCTGGTGCAAAAAATAAAGGAAAAAAATAATAGGAGGCTATGGGAGTTCGTAAAAGAGAAAGAGCAGAGCAAATTAAAGATGCTAAGAAGAATTTAGCTTTTGCTAAGTTGAATAACTGCCCGACTTCACCTCGAAAAATGCGTTTAGTTGCGGATTTAGTAAGAGGTCAGAAAGTTGAAAAAGCACTTGCTATTTTGAAGTTTAGCCAGAAGGAAGCTGCAGGTCGTTTAGAGAAGTTATTGCTATCGGCTATTGCAAACTGGCAGGCTAAGAACGAAGATGCTAGTCTTGAAGACGCAGATCTAATCGTTCAGGAGATCAAAGTTGATGGTGGTAGTATGTTGAAAAGACTTCGTACTGCACCTCAGGGTAGAGCACACAGAATTAGAAAACGTTCTAATCACGTAACTATCGTGCTTGGAGCTAATAATAACACGCAAAGTTAAGGTAGACAATGGGACAAAAAACAAATCCAATAGGAAATCGCCTTGGTGTCATTAGAGGATGGGAATCTAACTGGTACGGAGGTAACGACTACGGCGATAAATTAGCCGAAGACGATAAGATTAGAAAGTATATCCATGCTCGTTTATCTAAAGCTAGCGTATCACGTGTAATCATAGAGCGTACTCTTAAACTTGTAACCGTTACTATCACCACCGCTCGTCCTGGTATCATTATTGGTAAAGGCGGACAGGAGGTAGACAAGCTAAAAGAGGAGCTTAAGAAAATTACTAACAAAGAAGTTCAGATCAATATCTTTGAGATCAAGAGACCAGAGCTTGATGCCAACCTGGTTGCTGCGAGTATCGCTCGTCAGATCGAAAACAGGATTTCTTACAGACGTGCAATCAAAATGGCTATTGCAGCGGCTATGAGAATGAATGCTGAAGGTATTAAAATTCAAATCTCAGGACGATTGAATGGTGCTGAAATGGCAAGATCTGAGGCTTATAAAGAAGGTAGAATTCCTTTGTCTACATTTAGAGCAGATATTGACTATGCTCTAGAGGAAGCTCACACTACTTATGGTAGATTGGGTGTTAAGGTGTGGATTATGAAAGGCGAGGTTTACGGTAAGAGAGAACTTTCACCGTTAACAGGTTTATCTAAGAAACAAGGAGGTAAAGGTTCTGGGAACAAGAAGTCTCGTCGTAGAAAGTAATTTTTTAAAGTAAAGAAAAATGTTACAACCAAAAAGAACAAAATACCGTAAGCAGCAGAAAGGCCGCATGAAAGGTAACTCTCAAAGAGGACATCAGCTTTCAAATGGTATGTTTGGTATAAAGTCTTTAGATTCAAAATTCATTACTTCTCGTCAGATCGAAGCAGCGCGTATTGCAGCTACTCGTTACATGAAAAGAGAAGGTCAGTTGTGGATTAAAATCTTCCCGGACAAGCCAATTACTAAAAAGCCTCTCGAGGTGCGTATGGGTAAAGGTAAAGGTGCTCCAGAATATTGGGCAGCAGTTGTGAAACCAGGTCGAATTATGTTCGAAGTTGGAGGTGTTCCTATGGATGTTGCTAAAGAAGCATTACGTTTAGCAGCTCAAAAGCTTCCTGTAAGAACTAAATTCGTTGTAGCAAGAGATTACTCAGCTTAATTAATTGAAAGATGATTATGAAACAGTCGGAAATTAAAGAATTGTCTGTTGCTGAGCTACAAGAAAAGCTTGGTGAGTTTAAAAAACAGTATGCAGATTTAAAATTGGCTCACGCTGTTACTCCGCTTGAGAATCCACTTCAGTTAAGAGGTGCGAGAAGAACAGTAGCGAGGTTAGCGACAGAGCTTACTAAAAGAGAATTACAATAATTCGATTCTGCTTTAAGATGGAAAAAAGAAGTTTAAGAAAAGAAAGAGTAGGGGTTGTTACAAGTAACAAGATGGAGAAATCTATCGTTGTTTCTGAGGTAAAACGAGTTAAACACCCTATGTACGGTAAGTTCGTGTTGAAAACTAAGAAATATGTTGCGCACGACGAAAAGAACGATTGCAACATTGGTGATACAGTTAAAATAATGGAGACACGTCCATTGAGTAAAACCAAGTGTTGGAGATTAGTTGAAATCATTGAAAGAGCTAAATAAATTATGGTACAACAAGAATCTAGACTAAGAGTAGCTGATAATACCGGAGCTAAAGAAGTACTTACTATCAGAGTTTTAGGGGGTACTAAAAGAAGATATGCTTCTGTTGGCGACAAGATTGTTGTTAGCGTTAAAGAAGCGACTCCGAACGGAAGCGTTAAAAAAGGACAGGTATCTACTGCGGTAGTAGTTCGTACCAAAAAAGAGGTGAGAAGACCTGATGGTTCTTACATCCGTTTCGATGATAATGCTTGTGTATTACTTAACCCTGCTGGTGAAATGCGCGGAACACGTGTATTTGGTCCTGTAGCAAGAGAATTACGAGACAAGCAATTTATGAAAATTGTATCATTAGCACCTGAAGTGCTTTAATACATTAACGTAGAGATGACAAAGCTAAAAATAAAATCAGGAGATACTGTAAGAGTTGTTGCCGGAGACCACAAAGGTGAAGAGGGCAAGGTTGTTACTGTAGATCGTGAGAAGAACAGAGCGATTGTTGAGGGTGTTAATTTAGTGTCTAAACACACTAAGCCTAGTGCACAAAATCCTCAAGGAGGAATCGTTAAGAAAGAAGCTCCTGTTCATATTTCTAACCTTTCGTTGATTGATCCTAAATCTGGAGAAACAACAAGAGTAGGGTATGAAGAGAGAGACGGTAAGAAAGTGAGATTTTCTAAAAAATCTAATGAGGTTATCTAGTTATGGCTTACATTCCAAGATTAAAAACAGAATATAAAGAGCGCATTGTTGCAGCTCTTAGAGAAGAGTACGGTTACGAAAATGTAATGCAAGTTCCAAAACTTGAAAAGATTGTAGTAAGCCGAGGTGTTGGTGCAGCTGTTGCCGACAAGAAACAAATAGACTATGCAGTTGACGAGCTAGGTAAGATTACCGGTCAAAAAGCCGTTTCTACTATGTCTAAAAAGGACGTTGCTTCTTTTAAACTTCGTAAAGGTATGCCGATTGGGGCAAAAGTGACTTTGCGTGCTGAAAGAATGTGGGAATTCTTAGATCGTTTAATCACTACCGCGTTACCACGTGTAAGAGATTTTAACGGGATTAGCGCTACCGGTTTTGATGGTAGAGGTAATTATAACCTAGGTGTAAAGGAACAAATTATTTTTCCTGAAATTGATATTGACAAAGTGCATAAAATTTCAGGTATGGATATTACCTTTGTAACCACCGCTGAAACAGATAAGGAAGCGAAGTCATTATTAAGCGAATTAGGATTACCTTTTAAAAAGAACTAAGACATGGCTAAAGAATCAATGAAAGCCCGTGAGGTTAAGAGACAAAAGTTGGTAGATAAGTACGCTGCTAAACGTAAAGCTTTAAAAGAGGCTGGCGATTATGAAGCGCTACAAAAATTACCAAAAAATGCTTCTCCTGTACGTTTACACAATCGTTGTAAATTAACAGGAAGACCTAAGGGGTATATGCGTACTTTTGGAGTTTCCAGAGTTATGTTCAGAGAAATGGCTAACAAAGGATTGATTCCAGGAGTTAAAAAAGCAAGTTGGTAAAAAATTTTAATTGGTAGCAAGTTCGGTGTTAAGCCGAAAACTGTTACCGCAAATAGATACAGATGTATACAGATCCTATAGCAGATTATTTAACAAGAATCAGAAACGCTAACAGCGCAGGACACAGAGTGGTAGAAATACCAGCTTCAAATTTAAAAAAAGAGATAACAAAGATCCTTTTCGATCAGGGTTATATCCTAAGTTATAAGTTTGAAGATAACAATACCCAGGGTACTATTAAGATAGCTTTAAAGTACGACAAGGTATCAAAAGAGCCTGTAATTAAGAAGATCCGACGTGTGAGTAAACCAGGTTTACGTAAATATGTTGGTAATGCAGAACTTCCACGAGTTTTAAATGGTTTAGGGATTGCAATAGTTTCAACTTCTCATGGAGTGATGACTAGTAAGCAAGCTCAGCAAGAGAACGTAGGTGGAGAAGTTTTATGTTACGTTTACTAATTTATAAAGACAAGAAGAAATGTCAAGAATAGGTAAAAGTCCAATTAACATCCCTGACGGAGTGACTGTAGCTATCGATAACGGTGTAATCACTGTTAAAGGTAAGATGGGCGAATTAACTCAAGAGGTTAAAGACATTACAGTTAAGCAAGAAGAAGGACAATTAATACTTGAGAGACCTAACGATTCTAAAGATATCCGTGCTAAGCACGGTCTTTACAGAGCGTTGCTAAACAATATGATAGAAGGTGTTTCTCAAGGATTTACTAAAGAGTTGGAGTTAGTAGGTGTTGGTTACAGAGCCAGCAACCAGGGTCAGAAGTTAGATCTGGCTGTCGGTTTTTCTCATAACATTGTTTTGGAGTTAGCACCGGAAGTTAAGGTTGAAACAATATCTGAAAAAGGTAAAAACCCTATCGTAAAGCTTACTTCACACGATAAACAATTAGTTGGCCAGGTAGCTGCTAAAATTCGCTCGTTCCGTAAGCCAGAGCCTTACAAAGGTAAAGGTATTAAGTTTGTAGGTGAACAAATTAGAAGAAAAGCAGGTAAATCAGCTTAATAATTAGCGTTATGGCATTAACAAAGACTGAAAGAAGACAGAGAATTAAAAACAGAATTAGAAAAGTGGTTAGCGGATCAGAGGCTAGACCAAGATTATCTGTTTTTAGAAGTAATAAGGAGATCTATGTGCAGTTGATCGATGACACTAATGGTGTTACTTTAGCTGCTGCATCTTCAAGAGATAAAGAAATTAGTTCTGCTGAAGGGACTAAAAGCGAAATTGCTAAACTAGTAGGTAAGGCAATAGCTGAGAAAGCTCTAAAAGCTGGAGTTGATACCATTTCTTTTGATAGAGGAGGGTATTTATATCACGGAAGAGTAAAATCATTAGCTGAAGGAGCTAGAGAAGCAGGACTCAAATTCTAAGAAAACATGTATCAGAATTATAAAAACGTAGAAACAGTGAAGCCGGGCGGACTTGAATTAAAAGACCGTTTGGTAGGTGTGCAAAGAGTTACAAAAGTTACTAAAGGTGGTAGAGCTTTTGGTTTTTCTGCTATAGTTGTAGTAGGTGACGAAAACGGCGTTGTAGGACATGGTTTAGGTAAATCTAAAGAGGTTGCCGATGCTATTTCTAAAGCCGTTGAAGACGCAAAGAAAAACTTAGTTCGAATTCCATTGAATAGCGGTACATTACCTCACGAGCAAAAAGGAAAATACAGTGGTGCAAGAGTATATCTTCAGCCTGCTTCACACGGTACCGGAGTTATTGCTGGTGGTGCTGTGCGTGCAGTACTGGAAGCTGTTGGGGTTCACGATGTATTGTCTAAGTCTCAAGGTTCTTCAAATCCTCATAATGTTGTAAAGGCAACTTTTGATGCTTTATTACAACTTAGAGATGCGAAAACTGTAGCAGCTCAAAGAGGCATATCTCTGGAAAAAGTATTTAAAGGATAAATCAAGGATTACCATGGGAAAGATTAAAGTTACACAAGTAAAAAGCCAAATCAAACGTCCTCAGGATCAGAAGAGAACGTTGGAAGCTCTTGGGCTTAGAAAAATAGGCCAGGTAGTAGAGCATGATACTACGCCAAACATCCTTGGTATGATCAACAAAGTTAAACACTTGGTTTCTGTAGAAGAAGCTTAAAATAACAATAGTAGTTATGAGTTTAGGTAACTTAAAACCTGCTAAAGGTTCAGTACATAAAGACGGAAAAAGAGTTGGTAGAGGACAAGGTTCCGGTAAAGGAGGCACTGCTACTAGAGGTCATAAAGGAGCTAAATCTCGTTCTGGTTATTCTAAGAAAATTGGTTTTGAAGGTGGTCAAATGCCGCTTCAAAGACGTGTTCCTAAATTTGGATTTACAAATATCAACAGAAAGGAATATGTTGGAATCAATTTAAAAAGATTACAGGAGTTAGTTGATAAAGGAGTTGTTACTGATACAGTTGATATGAACGTTTTAGTAAGCAACGGATTAGCTAATAAAAGAGATCTAGTAAAAATATTAGGTGGCGGAGAACTTAATGCTAAATTATCAGTTACAGTTCACAAATTTACTGCTAGCGCCAAAGCGGCTATCGAAGCAGCAGGAGGAGAAGCAGTAAACCTATAACCAACCATTTACCATGAAGAAATTTTTTGATACTTTAAGCAACATTTGGAAGATAGACGAACTTAGAAACAGAATTATACTAACATTAGGATTATTGTTGGTATATCGTTTCGGAGCACACGTAATTTTACCAGGTGTTGATGGCGATCAATTGGCAGCTTTAGATAGTAAAACCAGTAGTGGTTTATTAGGTATATTAGATGCATTTACAGGAGGGGCGTTTGCCAAGGCTTCTGTTTTTGCATTGGGAATTATGCCTTATATCTCAGCTTCAATTGTGGTTCAGCTAATGGGAATAGCTATTCCTTACCTGCAGAAATTACAAAAGGAAGGAGAAAGCGGAAGAAGAACGATCAATCAGATTACACGTTGGTTAACCATCGGTATTTGTATTGTTCAGGCTCCAGCCTACCTTTATGGTTTAGGTGCTTTAGGTGTTCCTGATAGTGCTTTTATATTAGGTAAAGGTTTAGATTTCATAATTCCATCTGTAATTATATTGGTTACAGGTACCATATTTGCTATGTGGCTTGGAGAAAAGATTACTGACAAAGGTATTGGTAATGGTATTTCCTTACTGATCATGATCGGTATTATCGCTCGTTTGCCTCAGTCATTTGCCCAGGAATTTGCATCTAGAGTATCAGAAAATAATGGTGGTTTGATGCTGATTCTTATTGAAGTGATTATTTGGTTTGTGGTAATACTTGCTTGTATTATGCTTGTTATGGCTACGCGCCAGATACCAGTTCAATACGCAAGAAGAACTGCAACCGGAGGATATGAGAAGAATGTAATGGGAGCAAGACAATTTATTCCATTGAAGTTAAATGCTTCTGGGGTAATGCCAATTATTTTTGCTCAGGCCATTATGTTCGTTCCAAGTGCTTTAGCAAGTTTGTCCGATTCTGAAACTGCACAATCAGTACAAGCAGCTTTCGGTGATATTTTCGGATTTTGGTATAACTTGGTATTTGCATTATTAATCATAGTGTTCACGTTCTTTTACACGGCTATCACGGTGCCGACAAATAAAATGGCGGATGATCTTAAAAGAAGTGGTGGTTTTATACCAGGGACGCGTCCAGGTAAGGAAACCGGCGATCTTTTAGATAAAATAATGTCATTAATAACCTTTCCGGGTTCAGTATTTTTAGCGATTATAGCTGTTTTACCAGCTATCGTAGTTAAGATTGTTGGAATTCAGCAGGGTTGGGCATTGTTTTACGGAGGTACATCATTGTTGATTATGGTAGGAGTTGCTATCGATACCATGCAACAGGTAAATTCATACTTGTTGAACAGACACTATGATGGATTAATGAAAACCGGTAAAAATAGAAAAGTTGTAGCTTAATTATGGCAAAACAACCAGCAATAGAACAAGACGGAACTATAATCGAGGCATTGTCTAATGCAATGTTCAGAGTAGAACTTGAAAATGGTCATGTGGTAACAGCACATATCTCAGGTAAGATGCGTATGCATTATATCAAATTATTACCAGGAGATAAGGTGAAACTCGAAATGAGTCCATATGATCTTACTAAAGCAAGAATAACATACAGATATTAAAGATTAGTTAGATGAAAGTAAGAGCATCACTAAAGAAAAGAAGTCCCGAGTGCAAAATTGTGCGTCGTAAGGGGAGATTGTACGTAATTAATAAAAAGAATCCTAGATTTAAACAAAGACAAGGATAGTTATGGCAAGAATCGCAGGGGTAGATTTACCAAAAAATAAAAGAGGTGTAATTGGATTAACTTACATCTTCGGAGTTGGTAAAAGCAGAGCAAAAGAGATTTTAGCTCAAGCTCAAGTAAACGAAGACACTAAAGTATCAGAGTGGGCTGACGATGAAATCGCCAGAATACGTGAAGCTGTTGGTAGCTACAAGATTGAAGGAGAATTACGTTCTGAAGTTCAATTAAACATTAAACGTTTAATGGATATCGGATGCTATAGAGGTATCCGTCACAGAAATGGTTTACCTTTAAGAGGTCAAAAGACCAAGAACAACTCTAGAACGAGAAAAGGTAAGAGAAAAACTGTTGCTAACAAGAAAAAAGCAACTAAATAATTAGACATTAGTCATTAGTGTTTGGTAGTTAGATGAATCTGTTTGAAATAGAAATGTTTAGGATTCTAACAACTAAAAACTAACAACTAGAAACTAAAATAATATGGCAAAGTCAAATACAAAAGCTGCTAAAAAGCGCAATGTTGTAGTAGAAGCTGTTGGAGAAGCACATATCTCAGCAACTTTTAACAATATCATTATCTCTTTAACTAATAAAAAAGGAGATGTGATTTCATGGTCTTCAGCAGGTAAAATGGGATTCAGAGGTTCTAAAAAGAACACTCCTTATGCTGCTCAGGTAGCTGCAGAAGATGCTGCAAAAGTTGCTCAGGAAGCAGGTCTTAGAAAAGTTAAGGTTTACGTTAAAGGTCCTGGTTCAGGTAGAGAGTCTGCGATCAGAACTATCCACAATGCTGGAGTTGAAGTAACAGAAATTATTGATGTTACTCCACTACCGCATAACGGATGTCGTCCACCAAAAAGAAGAAGAGTTTAATTTATTTATTTTAAATTAGAGGATTTTAATATAGGATTATCGAAGGATTGCCTTAATTCATAATCAAAATTCTCATAAACCAATAAGAAATGGCAAGATACACAGGACCAAAAACTAAAATAGCTCGTAAATTCGGAGAAGCTATATTTGGTGATGATAAATCTTTTGAAAAAAGAAATTATCCTCCGGGGCAACACGGAAACTCTAGACGTAGAGGTAAAAAATCTGAATATGCTATTCAGTTAATGGAGAAGCAGAAGGCTAAGTATACTTATGGTATCTTAGAGCGTCAGTTTAGAAACATTTACAAAAAAGCAAACAGTAGTAAAGGTGTTACCGGTGAGGTATTACTACAGTTGTGTGAATCTCGTTTAGACAATGTTGTATATAGAATGGGAATTGCCCCTTCTAGAAGAGCAGCACGTCAATTAGTTTCTCACCGTCACGTTACCGTGAATGGTGAAATCGTAAACATTTCATCTTACCAATTAAAGGCAGGTGATGTTGTTGGCGTTAGAGAAAAGTCTAAGTCTTTAGAGGCTATAGAGAATTCATTGGCTGCTAACTCAAGCGTATATGAGTGGATTACTTGGAATAATGAGAAGAAAGAAGGGACGTTTGTAGCGGTACCGGAGCGTATTCAAATTCCGGAAAACATCAAAGAACAATTAATCGTCGAGTTATACTCTAAATAATAATTAGACAGCAGTCGTACTATGGCAATACTAAATTTTCAAAAGCCCGACAAAGTAATAATGATCGATTCAACCGATTTCGAAGGGAAGTTCGAATTCAGACCTTTGGAACCTGGTTATGGATTGACAGTGGGCAACGCACTACGAAGAGTTCTATTGTCCTCACTAGAGGGTTTTGCAATTACATCAGTAAGAATGGACAATGTAGAACACGAGTTCTCAACCATTGATGGTGTAGTTGAAGACGTTACAGAGATCATCTTGAACCTAAAACAAGTTCGTTTTAAGCGTCAAATAGATGATATCGATAACGAAACAGTATCAATTTCTGTAACAGGCAAAGAACAAATTACTGCTGGAGATTTCCAAAAGTTTATTTCAGGTTTCCAGGTATTAAATCCAGATCTAGTAATCTGTAACCTTGATGCTAAAGTAAACATCAATATGGAGATTACTATTGAAAAGGGTAGAGGGTATGTGCCAGCGGAAGAGAACAAGAAGGCAAATGCGCCTCTTGGAACTATTTTTACTGATGCTATCTATACTCCGATCAAAAACGTTAAGTATAGTATTGAGAACTATCGTGTAGAACAAAAGACAGACTACGAAAAATTAGTTTTCGAAATTGTTTCTGACGGTTCTATACATCCAAAAGATGCCTTAACAGAAGCTGCTAAAATCTTAATTCACCACTTCATGTTATTCTCTGACGAGCGTATCACTTTAGAAGCGGATGAAATTGCACAAACTGAAACATATGATGAGGAATCTCTTCACATGCGTCAGTTGCTTAAGACGAAATTAGTAGATCTTGATCTTTCAGTACGTGCTTTAAACTGTTTAAAAGCTGCAGAAGTAGATACGTTGGGCGATTTGGTTGCGTTTAATAAGAACGACTTAATGAAATTCAGAAACTTTGGTAAAAAGTCTTTAACCGAATTAGAGGAACTTGTGAACAACAAGGGGCTTAGTTTCGGAATGGATTTAGCAAAGTATAAATTAGATAAAGACTAACACCTGCATAGTTTGCGCTCCGTATTAAGCGGATTGAAGCAAGATGAAGGTTAAACGAAAATGTCATGAGACACGGAAAGAAATTTAATCACTTAGGTAGAAAGACTGCTCACAGAAGAGCAATGCTTGCTAATATGGCTAGCTCACTAATAGAGCACAAGCGCATTAACACTACCTTGGCTAAAGCTAAAGCCTTAAAGGTTTTTGTTGAGCCGTTGGTTACTAAGGCAAAACCTAGTAACAACACTGAAACTGATAAGAGAAATCATAACATGCGAATTGCTTTTAGTTATCTAAGAGATAAGCAGGCGGTTAATGAGCTTTTTAAAGAAGTTGGTGTGAAGGTTGGTGATCGTCCAGGAGGATATACCAGAATTATTAAGTTAGGTAATCGTTTGGGAGATAACGCTGATATGGCCATGATCGAGTTTGTAGATTTCAACGATACTTACACAGCTGAAAAAGTTGCTAAGAAATCTACGAGACGTGGTAGAAGCAAGAAGGCTAAGTCTGAGGTTGAAGAAGCTCCGGCACAGGAGAATACTGAAACTAAAGAAACTTCACAAGAATAATGATTAATGTGAACAATCATATTAAAAGGGTAAACGTTTTCGTTTATCCTTTTTTTTTATATTATTTTTGCTAAACTTTTAAACACAATTTGTTAAATGAAGTACCAAGAAAAGAGAAAAGCATTAATTCTTTTAGAAGACGGTACCATTTTTTATGGTAAAGCTGTAGGTGATAAACAAAGCACTGCATTTGGAGAGGTATGTTTTAATACCGGAATGACAGGTTATCAGGAGATTTTTACTGATCCATCTTATTTTGGACAGCTCATGGTGACTACTAACGCGCATATCGGTAATTATGGCGTGTATGAAGAAGATATGGAGTCTGACTCCGTTAAGATAGCTGGATTGATTTGTAAAAATTTCAGTTATGTGCCATCTCGTGCTTTAGCGGATGATTCCCTGGAAAACTTTTTGAATAAGAATAACCTCTTTGCTATTTCTGATGTAGATACAAGAGCGTTGGTTAGTTATATCAGGGATAACGGTGCGATGAATGCCGTAATTTCAACAGAGGTTGATGATATTGAAGGTTTAAAAGCGAAGCTTGCTAAAGTGCCTAGTATGAAAGGACTTGAGTTGGCATCAAGAGTGTCAACCAAAGAACCTTATTTTTATGGGGATGAGAACGCAACGTATAAGATAGCAGCAGTAGATTTTGGAATTAAAACAAATATACTTAGGAATCTTGCTAAAAGAGATTGCTATATAAAAGTTTATCCATACAATGCTACTCTGGAAGATTTGAAATCATGGAATCCTGATGGTTATTTCTTTTCAAATGGACCTGGAGATCCGGAACCTTTAGCATCGGCTATTCAATTGGCAAAGGATATCTTAGAGGAAAATGTACCTTTCTTCGGTATTTGTCTGGGACATCAGATATTATCTTTATCTCAGGGAATTTCTACCTTTAAAATGCATCATGGGCATAGAGGTATAAATCACCCTGTTATTAATCATACTACCGGGAACGGTGAAATTACTTCACAGAACCATGGTTTTGCAATAAGCAGAGAAGATGCTGAGGCTAATCCTGATATTGAAATAACTCACACTCATTTGAATGATGATACTGTGATGGGTATTAAAATAAAAGGAAAGAATGCTTTTTCTGTACAATATCACCCGGAAGCTGGGCCAGGACCTAATGATGCCACCTATTTATTCGACCAATTCATAGATAATATAAAACACCAAAAATTAGAAACAGTATGAGTATAATTATAAACGTGCATGCACGTCAAATACTAGATTCAAGAGGAAATCCAACAGTAGAGGTAGATGTAGTAACTGAGAACGGAATATTAGGAAGAGCTGCTGTTCCTTCGGGAGCGTCTACAGGAGAACACGAAGCGGTGGAACTTAGAGATGGAGGTGATGCCTATATGGGTAAAGGTGTTTCACAAGCTGTTAAAAATGTAAATGAAGATATTGCTGAGGAACTAGTTGGAATGTCGGTTTTTGAACAAAACTTGATTGACCAAACTATGATAGCTTTAGATGGTACGCCGAATAAATCAAAACTTGGAGCAAATGCCATTTTAGGAGTTTCACTTGCCGTAGCTAAAGCTGCAGCAAACGAGTTAGGAATGCCTTTATATCGCTATGTTGGAGGGGTAAGCGCTAATACATTACCTGTGCCAATGATGAACATTATTAACGGTGGTTCACATTCAGATGCACCGATAGCTTTTCAGGAATTTATGGTAATGCCTGTTAAAGCCGAAAGCTTTACGCATGCAATGCAAATGGGTACTGAGATTTTTCACAACCTTAAGAAGGTGCTTCACGATAGAAATTTAAGTACTGCAGTAGGAGATGAAGGAGGTTTTGCTCCGACATTAGACGGTACTGAGGATGCCCTTGATACGATAACAAAGGCTGTTGAAAAGGCAGGTTATAAGATGGGTGACGAAGTAATGATTGCTCTCGATTGTGCCTCTGCGGAGTTTTATGTAGATGGTAAGTATGATTATACCAAGTTCGAGGGTGATAAGGGAGCTGTGAGAACATCTGAAGAACAAGCTCAGTATTTAGCTGATTTATGTGCTAAGTATCCCATTATCTCTATTGAAGATGGAATGGACGAAAATGACTGGGATGGATGGAAAGCCTTAACCGAAAAGATTGGAGATAAAGTTCAGTTGGTTGGAGATGATTTGTTTGTAACTAATGTGGAGCGTTTGTCTAAAGGTGTTGAAAACGGAATTGCAAACTCTATCCTTATCAAGGTAAACCAAATCGGGACCTTAACAGAAACTATTGCTGCTGTTAACATGGCTAAAAATGCTGGTTATACTTCAGTAATGTCTCACCGTTCAGGAGAAACAGAAGATAATACCATTGCAGATTTAGCAGTTGCCCTGAATACGGGTCAGATTAAAACCGGTTCAGCATCACGTAGTGATCGTATGGCAAAGTACAATCAATTATTGCGCATTGAGGAGGAACTAGGTTCTGTAGCTTATTATCCAAAAGATAAAGCTTTCAAAGTAAATTAATTGAATGTTTTAGATATTAAAAGAGCGGGTGTTGTAAAAGCATCCGCTTTTTTTATGGTGTTATAAGGAATAGTAATGAACTTAACCCAATATTAACACATAATTTTGTAAATTCGCAACACTTACAAAAAATTAAAATTCAACTTAACATATGTCAGACACAGCTACTTTAGAGTATGATGGAAAAAAATATGAATTCCCTGTAGTTAAAGGTACTGAAAACGAATTAGCAATTGACATTAAGTCGTTGCGTGCGCAATCAGGTATCATTACGATAGATCCTGGTTACAAGAACACTGGTTCTTGCGAAAGTGCGATTACCTATCTCGATGGTGAGGAGGGAATATTGCGCTATAGAGGTTACTCTATTGAAGATCTTGCTGAAAAGGCAGATTTCTTAGAGGTTTGTTATTTATTGATTTTTGGAGAACTTCCAAACAAAGAGCAATTACATAAGTTTCACGAAGATATCAAGGCACAGTCAATTGTTGCTGAGGATATGAAGAAGATCCTCGATGGTTTTCCTCAGTCTGCGCACCCGATGGGTGTGTTATCGTCATTAACAAGTGCATTGGTTGCTTTTAATGCGTCTTCTGTAAACGTGTCTTCTGAAGAGGAGATGTACAAAGCTATTGTGAAAATATTAGCCAAGTTTCCTGTATTGGTAGCTTGGGCTCACCGTAAAAAAGAAGGTTTACCATTAGAATATGGTGATGATTCACTTGGTTATGTTGAGAACATCGTGAAAATGATGTTTAAAAAGCCTAACAAGGAGTACAAAAAGAATCCAATTGTAATTAATGCTTTGGATAAGCTATTAATATTGCATGCCGATCATGAGCAAAACTGTTCAACTTCGACTGTACGAATTGTTGGATCTTCACATGCTGGATTATTCGCTTCTCTATCTGCTGGAATTTCTGCCCTTTGGGGACCTCTTCATGGTGGTGCCAATCAGGCGGTGATTGAAATGCTTGAAGGTATTAAAAATGATGGGGGAGATACTAAAAAGTATATGGCTAAGGCTAAAGATAAGAATGATCCTTTCAGATTAATGGGCTTTGGGCATAGAGTTTATAAGAATTTTGACCCTAGAGCAAGAATTATCAAAAAGGCTGCAGATGAAGTATTAGGTGACTTAGGAGTGGAAGATCCGGTTCTTGATATTGCAAAAGGTTTGGAAAAAGAAGCTTTAGAAGATCAATATTTTGTAGACAGAAAACTTTATCCGAATGTGGATTTTTATTCAGGAATTATCTATAGAGCCCTTGGAATACCTACGGAAATGTTTACAGTAATGTTTGCATTGGGTCGTTTACCTGGATGGATTGCTCAATGGAGAGAAATGAGATTGAGAAAGGAGCCAATTGGAAGACCACGTCAGGTGTATATAGGTGAAAATCTAAGACCTTTTTTAGACATAGATAAGCGTTAATTATCTAACGAAATATTCATAAAAAAAGCTTCATTTAACAATGGAGCTTTTTTTATATTTGCTCAAACACTAAAAACTATATGTTGAAACTTAATGTAAAAGACGAAACATCGAGGCTTCGTGCAGTTGTTTTGGGCACTGCTAAGAATAATGGTCCAATCCCTACCATTGAGGAAGCGTACGATCCGAAATCTGTTGAACATATTTTAGCAGGAACCTATCCTAAGGAAGAAGATATGATCAAAGAAATGGATGCGTTCGCTGCTGTGTTCGAAAAATATGACGTTAAAGTTTTTAGACCTGAAGTTATTGCGAATTGTAATCAGATTTTCTCCAGAGATATAGCTTTTGTTATCGATGACGTATTTATTAAATCAAATATATTGCCTGATCGCGAAAAAGAGCTCGAGGCTATTCAGTATGTGATAGATCAGATAGCACCGTCTAAAGTTGTAAAACCACCAAAGGAAGTTCATATTGAAGGAGGTGATGTGATGTTATGGGGCGATTTCATTTTTGTTGGTACTTATAAAGGTGAAGATTATCCTGATCATATTACTGCAAGGACTAATATGAATGGAGTAGCCTTTTTAAAGGAGTTGTTTCCTCATAAAACGGTTAAGGAGTTTGATTTGGTCAAGTCCAAAACAGAGGCCAGAGATAATGCTTTGCATCTGGATTGTTGCTTTCAGCCTGTAGGCAATGATAAGGGGATAGTTTATAAAGGAGGATTCAGAAATATTGAAGATTATAATTACCTGGTTGACTTGTTTGGAGAAAATAATTTGTTCCATATCACCCGGGATGAGATGTATTACATGAATAGCAATGTTTTTTCAATTGATAAAGATATTGTGGTTTCAGAACGAAATTTTACACGATTGAATACGTGGCTTAAAGCTCAGGACTTTATTGTGGAAGCAATACCATATGCAGAAATTGCCAAGCAGGAGGGATTACTTCGATGTTCAACTTTACCATTAATCAGAGACTAATGAAAACGCAAATTACCAATACTATTCTAATGATTCGTCCGGTTAATTTCCGAATGAACGAACAAACAGCGGTTAATAATTATTTTCAAACAACGATAGATTTGCAAAATAATGCCATTAATCGCAAAGCCACGGAGGAGTTTGACGTTTTTGTAGAGAAACTCAGAGAGGTGGGGGTCAATGTTATTGTGATAGAAGATACCACAGAGCCAAATACTCCAGATTCTATATTTCCAAATAACTGGATTTCTTTTCATCAGGAGGGAACAGTTGCAGTTTATCCAATGTTTGCTGAAAACAGAAGATTCGAACGTAGAGAAGATGTTTTAGAAAAAATTGAGGAGAATGGTTTTGTTATAGATAATGTTGTGGATTATACGAGTGCTGAGGAGGAAGGAGTTTTTCTTGAGGGTACAGGTAGTTTAATTCTGGATAGGGTAAATAGGAAGGCATATTGCGCTTTATCACCACGTGCTGATGAAGAATTGGTTATTGAATTCTGCGAGGACTTTGAATATACTCCTGTAATTTTTACCGCAAATCAAACAGTGAATGGTAAGCGGCTGCCTATCTATCATACAAATGTTATGATGGCTATCGGAGACACTTTTGCAGTTATTTGTCTTGATACAATTGACGATAAAAAAGAACGAAAAAATGTTGCAAAACATCTTTCGGAAGATGGGAAAGAAATTATTTCAATCACAGAAGCACAAATGCAGCAATTCGCTGGAAACATGTTACAGGTTAAAGGGAACGATGACAGATCTTATTTGGTGATGAGTGAGGCTGCCTATAAATCTTTAACCCCTAATCAGATTTCAAAAATAGAAGCTCATAGTAATATACTATATAGTTCTTTACATACGATAGAAACATGTGGAGGTGGAAGTGCCCGATGTATGATGGCAGAGGTGTTTTTACCAAAAAAAAATTAGTATATTGGCAGAACTAATTAATGTTATACAGATAATTAATGCTTTCCAAGAAAACTAAATACGGACTTAAGGCGCTTACTTATATGGCAAAAAAGGGTGATGGAAAAACACCTATTCTTATTGCTGAAATAGCGGAGCAGGAAAATATTTCTAAAAAGTTTCTTGAGATGATACTCCTACAACTGAAAAACACCGGATTTCTTGGTTCCAAGAAAGGAAAGGGTGGAGGTTATTATTTGCTAAAAGAGCCAAAGGATATTACAGTGGCCGCTTTGATGAGGGTATTAGAGGGACCAATTGCAATGTTGCCATGCGTAAGTTTAAATTTTTACGAGAAATGTGATGATTGTAAAACTGAAGAAGAATGTTCCTTAAACCGCGTTATGGTTGAGGTTAGGGACAATACATTGCGGGTGTTGGAAAATAAAACTTTAGCAGATTTAACAAATTAATAAAAAAAATTTATTCCTTTAGTCTACTAATTCGATAGAGTATTAGTATATTTGACCCCTGATTAGTTAGTTATATTATGATTACAGAGATAATTAGATCGTACAAAACGGGTGCCGGTAAGGACCAGGAAGAATTACAGTCGCCTAAAATAGTTGTTAAGGGATCCAACCATAAGATATCTGTTTTGAAAACAATATCGTGGCGGATTATAGGTACTATCGATACCATGATTATCTCCTATATCTTAACTGGTAATTTCACTGTTGCTCT
The DNA here is from genome assembly GCF_900116365.1 of Zhouia amylolytica. Classification (GTDB taxonomy): domain Bacteria; phylum Bacteroidota; class Bacteroidia; order Flavobacteriales; family Flavobacteriaceae; genus Zhouia; species Zhouia amylolytica. The sequence continues at coordinate 227,208 of NZ_FPAG01000006.1, forward strand.
GGGAATCGGAGGTATTGAAGTTGTTTCGAAAATGATCTTGTATTATTTACATGAAAGAGCCTGGAACAAGATAACAAAAGAATAGATATATGGATATTCAAAAAATAAATTTAGAGTTAAGAGATAAATCGCCGTCAGAAATAGTTGCATGGGCTATCAATTTCGCTCAAAAGCCGGTGGTTACTACTAATTTTAGACCGTATGAGGCGGCAATATTACATGTTGTTTCGAGAGTTAAGCCTGACATTGATGTTGTTTGGTGCGATACCGGTTATAATACGCCTCAGACTTACAAGCATGCAGAACGGATAATTCAGCAATTGAAATTGAATATTGATTTATATGTGCCCAAACAAACTGCGGCCTACAGAGATGCCATTTTTGGTATCCCTGATGTTGACTCACCTTTGCATCAGGTTTTTACGGAGCAGGTAAAACTTGAGCCTTTTCAGAGAGCAATGAATCATCACAAACCCGATGTTTGGTTTACCAATTTACGTAAAGGACAAACGGCACTTAGAGACTCCTTGGATATTGTCTCTCAGGGATCAGATGGTATGTTGAAGGTAAGCCCTTTTTACCATTGGTCAGATGAACAATTAGATGTTTATATGGAGGAACATCAATTAGAGAATGAATTTAAATACTTTGACCCAACCAAAGTACATGCAAATAGAGAATGTGGGTTACATGTAACAACAACTAAAAATTAGATTGCTTATGTCGGTACAGAAACATTTACAGACGTTAGAGGAAGAAAGTATATATATAATCAGAGAAGTAGCCGCTCAGTTTCAAAAGCCGGTGTTATTGTTTTCTGGTGGAAAAGATTCCATAACGATGGCGCATTTAGCCAAAAAGGCCTTTTATCCGGCTAAAATTCCGTTCCCTTTTTTACATATTGATACAGGTCATAATTTTCCTGAAACCATTGAGTTTCGCGATAAATTAATGGATGAGCTTGGTGTTGAGTTAATCGTTCGTTATGTCCAGGATTCAATTGATCAAAATAAAGTGAAGGAGGAAACAGGTAAATATGCCAGCCGTAATTCTTTACAGACTGTGACATTGCTGGATGCCATAGAAGAGCTGGGATATGATGCATGTTTGGGTGGAGCACGAAGGGATGAAGAAAAGAGCAGAGCGAAGGAAAGAATCTTTTCGGTACGCGACGACTTCGGACAGTGGGATGCAAAAATGCAACGTCCGGAATTATTTCAAATTTTGAATGGTAAAATAAACTTTGGAGAAAATGTAAGAGCATTTCCGATTAGTAACTGGACCGAAGAAGATGTTTGGAATTATATTGAGCGTGAGGAATTAGAATTGCCTAGTATATATTTTGCTCACGAGCGAAAAATGGTTAAGCGAGATGGATCTTATCTGGCGCATTCATCGTATTTAAACCTGGTTGAGTCTGATGAAATTGTTGATAAAATAGTCAGATTCAGAACAGTAGGAGATATGACTTGTACAGCAGCAGTTCCATCAACAGCAGATACTATTGAATCTGTGATTAGAGAAAACAAGGCCTCTAAGAGTAGTGAAAGAGGTGCGAGAATAGACGATAAGAGAAGCGAATCAGCTTTAGAATTAAGAAAGAAAGGAGGGTATTTTTAATGGATTTACTAAGAATAAGTACGGCAGGTAGTGTAGATGATGGTAAGAGTACCCTTATTGGGCGTTTACTTTATGACAACAATGCACTTACAAAAGAGCAGGAAGAATTAATTGAAAAGAAAACCGCTGAGAAGGGTTTGCAGGATCTTGATTTTTCAGTTATAACGGATGGTTTGATAGCAGAGCGCGAACAGGGTATTACCATTGATGTTGCTCATATTTATTTCTCTACTCAAGATAGAAAGTTTATCATTGCTGATAGTCCCGGTCATGTTGAGTATACCAGAAATATGGTTACCGGTGCTTCTAATGCTGAAGCCTCTATAATTTTGATTGATGCCAGAAAGGGATTGTTGGAACAGAGCTACAGACACTATTTTATAAGTCAGCTATTGAGATTGCATACTGTTGTTTTCTGTGTGAATAAAATGGATTTAGTTAACTATGATGAAGATGTATTCTTGAAGATTGCAGCTGAGGTAAAGCAAATGACTGCACAGTTTGAGCATAGCACTCCTGAAATTCAGATTATCCCTATTAGTTCGTTAAAAGGTGATAATGTCGTTTTCCCTTCTGGAGAAACATCTTGGTACCAGGGACCAACATTGAATGAAGTACTTCATGAAATTTCTTCGAAAAAAGAGGATGAAAAACCATTTAGGTTTGAGGTTCAGAATGTTTTGCATGTTCAAAATGAAGAATTTGTAGATTTTCGAGGTTATGCGGGTAAAGTTGCAAGTGGTTCCATTAAGAAAGGAGATGAAGTTGTCGTTTTGCCTTCCGGAAATAAATCTACTGTAAAGGAGATTCGGAAATATGATCGAACATTTGATGAAGCCAATGCAGGGGAGTCAATTGTTTTAAGTCTGAATGATGATATTGATGCCAGTAGAGGTACCGTGTTTTCCCTTCCTGATGAAGCACCTTCGAGCGATAAGACTTTAGACGCCACCCTGGTTTGGCTCAATGAGCAAAAAGGAGTTTTTGGTGGAAGATATCAGCTGCAGGCAAGTAGTAGAACCGTGCAGGCCAAGTTGCAACAGATTCATTATGTTGTACCTCCGGAGAAGCCATCGCTTAAAGTTGATGCCTCTGAATTGAAGTTAAATGATATTTCAAGAGTGTCATTTAAACTTGCCCAACCATTATTTGTAGATGCTTATGCAAATAATAAGGCAAATGGAGCATTTATTGTCATAGATACACAAACCAATAACACTGTTGCTGTTGGATTTGTTGAATAAATAGAGTAATTATTTATAATTATTTTTTAAAGGGATGTATTGAGGGATGCATCCTTTTTTTATGGAATAAGTTTTAGAATATCAGTTATGGAGGAGGAGATATATTCAATACCAATAGCAATTACAATAAACCCAATAATTCGAGAGACCGCATTGATTCCGGATGCTCCCAACCATTTTACGATAAGATGAGCACCCCTGAGTATTAAAAATACGCAAGCACAAACACTCAGAATCGCCAGCAAAGTGGTGAAAATTTGAATCGTTTGGTTGTACTCCTGATAATAGCTGATCAAGAGTGATATGGAACCGGGTCCTGCTAACATTGGAATTGCCAATGGGGTTAAAGAAATGTCATCTCGATGAAAGGCATCGTCTTTTACCCTACCATCGATACCTTTGTGTTTTGTAAACTTTCCTGTAAGTAGCGCAAAACCTGAGGAGGTAATGATGAGGCCACCTGCTATTCTTAAGGAGTTAAGACTGATGCCGAAAAAGGACAGTAAATATTTTCCAGTAAAAAAAGATAGTATGAGAATAATTAAAGTGTTAATCGCTGTCCAGAGTGCCGTTCTTGAAAGTGCTGATCTGGATTCATCCTGTGTCAATCCAACAAAAATAGGAACGGTGCCGAGTGGATTTATGACTGAAAATAAGGCCGCAAAAATGTATAGAAATAACTCCATGTTTTTTGCGCAAAATTGAAGTGATTTTCAGTTTAAAAGATTAAAATAGTGTTATTAAAAAGTTGTTATTTAAACGAAGTGTTTCTCTTTAATGATTAATTATAATCATCTAAAAAGTGACTCGATAGATCAGATTTTTTATCTAGAATTTTTCTCATGAACTCATGCGTTTCTTTCGTTTTAGCAGCTACTTTTATATGGTAATGATCGCGATGTATAGAATATTCCTGAGCTCTGCCTTTATACAAGGATAATTTGTAATAGGGGATGATTAAAGCATAAGTTTCGAGTAAAGATCTAAATCGAATGATGATTCCTTTTGGTCTGATTTCAATATTACATGTGTTTATATTGTTGTCAAGCGTAAGTAGGTTTCTAATTTGTAAGCTGGAGGAAGTAATAAATAGTTTAGGCGATCCGGTGCCATTCATTTTTAATCGCTCCCATAAATTAAATGGTTTCCCAACTTCATTGTTTATGCGTTCAAATAAGGATTTATCGTTATAAGAGATGTTAACAAGCACAACAGTTTTTATTTTAAATTTATGCTTTTTAGTTCAATTTATAGTTAATCAAATATTAATAAGAAATCGAAATTAGGTTTTAAACGCTAACGATATTTAAAATCATCAATTAAATGTATCTTTGCACCTCTAAATTCCGAAGTAATGAATATCCAGAACATTTTATCATCAAAGGTAAAAGAAGCAGTAAAAAATATTTTTGAGATCGATATAGATGTGGTAGAGTTTCAGCCTACACGTAAAGATTTTGAAGGTGATATTACTTTAGTTGTTTTTCCGTTGTTAAAACATATTAAAGGAAATCCTGTTCAAATCGGTCAAAAGCTGGGAGCCTATTTAGAAGAGCATGTTTCTGAGGTTAGTCGTTTTAATGTTGTAAGCGGATTCTTGAATTTAGTAATCGATGATTCTTTTTATATCGATTTATTTTACGAAATCAATAACCAAACTGATTTTGGATATGTTACAAATACGGCAAATGAAGCCATCATGGTTGAGTATTCTTCTCCAAATACAAATAAACCACTTCACCTTGGGCACATACGTAATAACTTGTTAGGGTATTCTGTAGCGGAAATATTAAAAGCATCGGGTAAAAAGGTTTATAAAACTCAGATTATCAATGACCGGGGTATTCATATTTGTAAGAGTATGTTGGCCTATCTTAAGTTCGGTAATGGAGAAGTACCTTCGGCTGAGTTGAAAGGGGATAAATTGGCAGGAAACTATTATGTGGCCTTTGACAAAGCATACAAGGCAGAAATCGAAGAAATGGTCGCCAATGGTGTAGATAGAAAAGTAGCAGAAAAAGAGGCTCCATTATTACTTGAAGCTCAGGAAATGTTGCGCAAATGGGAGGCCGGTGATGATGAAGTGGTTGCTTTGTGGAAAAAAATGAACGCTTGGGTATATGAAGGTTTTAATGAAACCTACAAGAACTTAGGAGTTGATTTTGATACCTTATATTACGAAAGCGACACCTATCTTTTAGGTAAGGATGTCATCGCTTCAGGATTGGAAAAGGGTGTTTTTTATAAAAAGGAGGATGGTTCCGTTTGGTGTGATCTTTCAGAGGATGGACTTGATGAAAAGTTGGTGTTAAGGGCAGACGGTACGGCTGTATACATGACTCAGGATATAGGTACCGCAATTCAACGTGTAAAAGATTATCCGGATATCTCGGGAATGGTTTATACCGTAGGGAATGAACAGGATTATCATTTTAAAGTGTTGTTTTTAATTCTCCAGAAATTGGGATATTCATGGGCAGCACATTTATACCATCTTAGTTATGGAATGGTCGACCTTCCAAGTGGAAAAATGAAGAGTAGAGAAGGTACTGTTGTTGATGCAGATGACTTGATGTTAGAGATGGCTAATACAGCAGAAGAGATTTCTGAGGAACTTGGAAAACTGGAGGGGCTCACGGAAAATGCAAAGAAGGAATTATATAAAACAATTGGGATGGGTGCGCTTAAGTACTATATTCTTAAAGTTGATCCTAAAAAGCGCATTTTGTTTGACCCTAAAGAGTCGATCGATTTTCAGGGGAATACAGGGCCTTTTATTCAGTATACCTATGCGAGGATTCAATCGATTTTAAGAAAAGCTGATTTTGATTTTTCACAGCAAGCTACCGTTACTACCTTACATGAAAAGGAGAAGGAATTATTAAAGCAAATTCAGTTATTTCCGGAAACTATTCAAAATGCTGCCGACAACTTTAGTCCTGCGGTAATTGCTAACTATACTTATGACTTGGTTAAAGAGTTCAATTCATTCTATCAGAATGTTTCTATACTAGGTTCGGACAAGGAAAGTGATAAGATCTTCAGAGTTCAATTATCTAAAAAAGTTGGTGAGGTAATAGCTTCATCTTTTAGATTGTTAGGAATTAACGTCCCTGAACGTATGTAAAAAAAATGCCGTTGCAACCTTGTTGCAACGGCTGATTTCAAACTAACCACTTAAACAAATACAAGTATTAATTCAGGTATATATTATAATCAATGTCCATTAGTTTTAAAAATGGATGATTATCTTCAGATACTAAATGTTTTAATTCTTTTACTTCTACCTTGTCCAATAATATCAATAAATTTGATTGGATGGTTGGAATGGGAATCCGCTTCGTAAATATTGAATTCTTATATTCCCTTTCCCAAAATTCAGTATCTGTATTCTTTACATATGCACTAAAGCTTTTAAATTCAACCTTGGTGAAATTAAAATTTAGATTATTGAATAATAAATGATAAATATTATTATACGTGCAGTATAGCAATATTCCATTTTTAGTCTGGTTTACTATTTTAAGAGTTTTACACACTTAATTCTGAATTTTCAATTCAAAAGTAATAAATTTATTTAGACTGGTTAAAAATAAAGCGCTAAAAATAGCAAGGTTTAAATAGATTCTTTCCTAGAAATAAATTCTGAAACTAAAATTAGGAGTAGTTCCCAGAGAGACGTAATCGACTTGTTGAATTTTATTGCTTTTTTCGTCTTCAAGACGATAATAGCGGTCTAAAGTATTTTTTTCATTTAGAATGTTTAATAACGAAACTCCAATAGACCCATTTATACTTTCGGAAAAATCAAATTTGTATGTTGCTGAAAAATCAGTTCTTAAATAGTTTGGTAGATTACTGCTATTTGGTTCTTCGTAATTGATGTAATTTCCCGTGTTGCTAACGGTAACTGAATTGTTCTCCCTGGGTTTTGTGTAGGGTTTGCCTGTGCGCCAATTTGCTCCTAAAGCGAATTTTATACTGTTTAAGGTATAGGTGCCTGCAAATGACATTGAGTGTTTAATGTCAAGGTTATTTGGGAACGTAGCAGGAGTAAGGGACTTGAAGGTGTAATTGTTATTATTGTAGGTGTAGCTTAGCCAGGTGCTAAAAGTTTTAGTCTTTTTATTGATCAGGAACTCAATACCATTAACTTTATAACTTCCACTTGTGCGCTGAAATTGATTTTGATTTTGGAACCCCTGGTTCGACGTGGTAATACCATCTACTTTTTTATAAAAACCTTCAATGGCCATGTATAAATTGTCGTGGTTGTAGTTAAAACCAATGGAGGCCTGTTTACTCTGAGTAACGGGCAAGTCTTTATTGTTGGCAAGTATCCACCTGCGTTTTTCAATTCCCAGAAAATCCCTTTGAAAGTCTATGATCTGGTTCGTTACCTGATTCTTCATTTCGCCGAGAATTTCAACCGAAAATTTAGTATTGAGTCGCTGGTTAAAACTTACTCTGGGTTCTAAAATAAATTTTCCAAAACGTTCAATGTAATTTAATCTTCCTCCTAATTTTAAATATGTATTCTTGTTTGCGGACAGGAAGTTCATTTCGGAAAAGAGCGCATGATTTCGGACTACACCTTTAATTTTACTGTAAAAGAAAGGATTGTTAACGTTTTGAATATTTGTGATCCCAACCTCATAGAATTGATACCCGTTTAATAGAGAAATAGAATGACTTGCTTTATATTTTGTCGTTAATTTTCCACCAAGTTCCAGGACCTCGTTGTTTTGAATCAGTCTCTGATCAGTCTCCAGAGCTAAATTAGTTGCATCGAGGTTATAATTGGTATAATAACCACTTATAGTTGTAGAGAATCGCGTATTCCAATAACTTTTCAGGCTACCTCCAAAAGCAAAATTAGTTTGATCCAAAGAACTTTGTTTGGTTTCAGAAGTGTCTTTTTGTGTAAGGGTTTCTTCATAATCAAGGTGATTGTTCATGGCAATAATATTAGCCCTGAACTGATGTTTTTCATTAGGATCATAAAGTATTTTTAAACTTGTATCATAAAAGAAGAAGTCTTCGCTTTGTGTACTGTTTTTAGCAACTTCTTCATTTTCGAAGTTGGTTATTTTAGTGTCTTGGAAAGCCCTGTCGAAAAAGCTGTTGTAGGTAGGTGTTTTAAGCCAGTCGGTGATTGATCTCCTTGCCGAAACCTGAATTCCCAACTTTTCGTTTAGAGGGATGTGTGCATATCCATCGGTACTTATCAGGTTGAACCCGATGCCCCCAAATGCTTCGCCTTTCAATTGATTGAATGTTTCAATATCTATCGTGCCGCTAACACCATCAGTATAGGAGGCTGAGGTGCCATTTTTAATGATAGATACTTTTTCTGTTAAATGTGGGTTGAAAGCAGATATTAAGCCGAAAAAATGGCCGGATTGATACATCTTGATCCCATCCCACAGCAAAAGATTCTGATCGTTAGTACCGCCTCTAATGTTTATGTTTGATACCGTTTCACTGATACTTTCAACTCCCGGTAAGGCTTGTGCTGTTTGTAATACATCTGGGTCCGTTAGGCCAGGTAATATCCCAAAATCTTCGGTGATTATCTCAATACTCCCACTTCTTTGTTTGGAAAGTCCGTTGGTTAAATACTGATAAACCACTACTTCACTAAGTAATTCTGTTCGGTGATCCATATAGATATGTTCACATGAATCTGGTTTTAGGATTATTTTCTTTACTTCTATGAAGTAATTGTTGTAACCCAGAGACTGAATTTTAACGATGCTGTTTCTTGCTATTTTATTCAATCTGAAATAACCTGATTTATTAGAGATCGTCCCTTTTCCGTTAATGGTGACGGAGGCTCCTTCAATTGGTGAATTTGAAAAAGTTTCATATATATAACCACATATGTCTACAGTAGCACTTTTGGTAATTATATAATTGTTGGAATCTATTTGTTTGATCTCTAAATCTGTATTCCTGATTATATAGTTAAGGGATGCTTCTAGTGATGGTTGAGGCTTATATGCAAGAGTGATATTTGCGATAGTTTCATCCGCATAGGAAAAAGACACCTGGTGCGTAGTTTCAATCTCCTTCAAAGTTTTTATTAATGCAACCTGAGCGACTTCTATATCTTGTCCCAATGAAAAAGAAGTAAAAATAAAGGCGGTAAAGTATATGAGTTTCAGGGCAGCCTTCTTAAATTTAGTCTGCATAAATCACAACCGTTTTGTCATCTTTCAGTTTATACTGTAATTGTAACGGGAGGGTTATGGTTTTTAGTGCCTTGTTAATATCATTATGGTTAAACTCTCCGGTAAAATGATAATTAAGGTCAACATTGTTTGCGCTTATAGTCACATTAAATATACGTTCAAACTCTTTCAGAACCATTTGATATGGAATGCTGCTGAACTTGCTTCTGTTTTGTAGCCAATCTGGTTGGTTTGATAATAAATGATCTTCGTTTTCTGTAACTATCCCGTTAATGACCAGGAATGATTTCCCTTTAGTGATTAGTTTGGTGAGGTCGTTGTATTGGACTCTTACGATCCCTTCAAAGCATTTTATTTCATAGAAATTCTCACGATTCTTAACGTTAAATTGCGTTCCAACGACCGAAACAATTCCATCCTTGGTTATGACATCAAATTTTTCCCCATGGGCCACTTCAAAAAAAGCTTCACCATCTAATTTCAATGCTCTTCTCTTGTTCCATTGTTTTTTACTGTATTCAGCTTTTGAGCTTGCATTTAATTTTACAATGGAATGGTCTGGAAGATTAAAAGTTTCCTTCTTACCCTTCTCTGCAATAACAACAGTATTTGATTCATTGAAGAATAAAACCGTGGTTAGAATTACCGCAATGGTAGCGGCTATACCTGCTATGGCCTTCCAGGGTTTAATCTTTTTTATTTTAGGTTGCTTGTTAGTAAGACCAGTCTTCTTTTTTAAGCTTTCTAATTGCACATCTTCATTATATAAGGGAGATTGAAAAAGTGCAGTTTTTGCTATAATTTTTTCATATACCGATAGATCTTCAAGCTGTTTTAATGCTTGAAGTTCATCGGGAGTAATCTCTCCGCTTAACCATTTGGCAAGTAGGTGCTCTTTATTCATTTTGTAATTTCCTCTAAGTCTTTCAGTCTAACTTCTTATTCTATAACAGGTTAAAATTATAATACCCTACTGTAGAAGTCATATATTTTCAATTTCTTTTCTTAAACTAATCAATGCTCCGCTAATTCGCTTTTCAACAGCTTTTACCGAAATATTTAGCATTTCTGCAATCTCTTTGTATTTTTTCCCGTCGATGCGATTTAACAGGAAGGCGGTCCGTTGTGCTTCCGTAAGATTGGCAATGGCGGTTTGTAGTTTCATCATATACTCTTGTTCTTCGAGTATGAATTGTGGTGTTTCATTTGAGGCTTTATTTTTAGGTTGTTTTTCTGCATATTTTAATACAACCTTTTGGTGAGCGACGGTGTTTAAAAATGCATTATTAGCTACGGTATATAAAAATGACTTTGCCTTTTCGAAAGGTACATTTTTACAGTTAGTCCAGAGCTTTATAAAGGCCTCTTGGGTAATATCATTGGCTTCGTTTTCATTCCCGCATTTGTAAAAAATAAAGTTCCGAATGCTTTTACTATAGGTTCTGAATAGCCTGTTAAAATTGTGTTCTTCGCAAACTGAATTGTTTATTTGGGGCATTGAATTACTTTTGGAGGCTAAATTTATTGATTTTTTTTGAACCCTGTGGGAGGTAGGGTTTATTGTTTGTAATATGTTATTATAATAAACAGGAGTTTATGAAAGTTATAAGAAAGATGAGGCGTAATACGATCATAAGTACAGTTTTTACATGCTTAACTTTAGGAACCTTGGTTTCATGCCAGGAAGAAGTGGAAGATATACGTGAAGGGGAAGAGGAAGCTGTTATCACATCAAATTCTTCTTTGGTGCGGTTAATTCAGCGATCTACAGAAAGTAATGGTTATAAGGATGATTTTTTGGATCACTTTAGTTGTGGTTTCGTTTTGCCACCGTTTTCTGTAATCATTAATGGTACATTGATTGATATTCAGGATGAGGACGATTATCAAATTGCATTTGATATTATAAATGAGTTGGGTAACGAGTATGAAGTTGCTTTTAAATTTCCCCTTAAAATCAGAATGAATAATTATGCGGAGATTCAGGTAAATAATCAGTCTCAGTTTGAAGGTTTGATTTCTGAATGTGAGAACAGTAATGAAGGAGACCAGGGAATTCGGTGCTTAGACTTTCAATATCCTGTTACATTTTACACTTTTAATAACAATAGTGAACAAATAGGTAGTATTAGTGTAGGTATGGATGAAGAGATGTATCTTTTTATGGCGGATTTAAATGCAAGCTTTAGTGCGAGTTTTCAGTACCCGATAACTGTAACATTGTCGGAAGGAGATGCCATTCGGGTACACAACAATTCAGAGCTGGAAACTGTTTTGATAGAAGCGAGAGGTAATTGCTCAGAAAATTAAATGGAATTAATTTACCACATATTTAAAGTTATTTCCTATGAATGTCGATTAGGAAGATTTGCTTTCATTTTAATTTGTAAATTTATCGAAATTTAATTCGAGAAGGTTATCATGAAAAAAGCCCTGTACCTGCTATTGTCGTTGTATATTTTTATTGGATGTTCTAATGATTCATCAACGAATGATGAAGATATTAAAAGAGCTAACCGACAAACAACAGGGGCTTCAGCAAATGACTTTTTATCAGATGATAATTTTAATAGTCTTACCATAGAGTTGATTTATGTAACCGGTTACAGACCGAATCAGTCTTCAATAGATAATTTAGAAAGTTTCATTCAAGAGCGAACTTATAAACCTGGGGGGATTAATTTTGTAGAAAGAGCGATTGCTTCACCGGCAAATTCACCATATACCATTCAGGAAATTGCCGATCTCGAAAATGATTACCGAGAAGAATATAACATGGGGGATAACCTTACCTTAAGCATTATGTTTATTGATGGAAAGTCTGATCAGGATGAGGGGAATTCTGTTGTTTTAGGGACGGCCTACAGAAATACTTCTATGGTTATTTATCAAAACACCCTGGAGCAAAATAGTAATGGAGTAGGTGAACCTGACAGGGTAATGCTTGAATCTACAGTCTTAAGACATGAATTGTCACATTTATTCGGATTGGTCGATTTAGGAACCCCGATGCTTCAGGACCATAAAGATGAGGCAAATGGGCATCATTGTGATGTTCAGGATTGCCTGATGAATTATCAGGTCGAGGCCGGAAGTGTTTTTGATATGGCTTCAGGAGGTACCATTCCTTCATTGGATCCACTATGTTTGGCTGATTTAAAAGCCAATGGAGGTAAATAGTTATTCAATCTTAAATAAAACTTAGCGTTTAATTTTATTAATCTTCGTTACAAATCCTTAAATTTGCGATTCTTAAAGCAAGAAGGATTACTATGTTTGATAATTTAAGTGAAAAACTCGATGGCGCCCTCCATAAATTAAAGGGACATGGTCAGATTACGGAGATCAATATAGCAGAAACGCTAAAAGAAGTGCGACGTGCACTTTTGGATGCCGATGTTAATTATAAGATAGCCAAAGAGTTTACCAACAATGTAAAGGAAAAGGCATTAGGTCAGGACGTATTAAATTCGTTAAAGCCTGGTCAATTGATGGTGAAGTTGGTAAAAGACGAACTGACCCAGCTTATGGGAGGGGATGCTGTAGGTATTAATTTATCGGGAACACCATCTGTAATCTTGATGTCTGGTTTACAAGGGTCGGGTAAAACAACTTTTTCTGGTAAACTGGCAAACTTCCTTAAAAATAAGAAAACAAAGAAACCTTTATTAGTAGCTTGTGATGTATATCGTCCTGCGGCGATTGATCAGTTGCACGTCTTGGGAGAACAACTCAATATTGATGTTTACTCAGATAAGGGGAATTCTGACGCGGTAGCCATAGCGAAGGCCGGTGTGGCTCATGCAAAGGCAAATGGTCATAACGTAGTGATTGTCGATACTGCAGGTCGATTGGGTATCGATGAGCAAATGATGAATGAAATAGGAAACATTCATGCTGCAATCGCACCAAGTGAGACCTTGTTTGTTGTGGATTCAATGACAGGTCAGGATGCTGTGAATACGGCCAAGGCTTTTAATGATGTTCTTGACTTCGATGGGGTTATTTTGACAAAGCTCGATGGAGATACCCGTGGTGGTGCTGCTTTGTCAATTAAATCGGTCGTAGATAAGCCTATTAAGTTTATTGGTACCGGAGAAAAAATGGAGGCTATCGATGTGTTCTATCCGGAGCGTATGGCTGATAGAATCCTTGGAATGGGTGATGTGGTATCCTTGGTTGAACGAGCACAAGAACAATTCGATGAAGAGGAAGCGCGTAAGCTTCAAAAGAAAATAGCCAAGAATAAGTTTGGTTTTGATGATTTCTTGAATCAAATTCAACAGATCAAAAAAATGGGTAACATGAAGGACCTCCTTGGAATGATACCCGGTGCGTCAAAAGCCTTAAAAGGAATAGACATAGATGATGATGCTTTTAAAGGCATCGAAGCTATAATACACTCAATGACTCCTGAAGAACGTTCGAATCCGTCTGTGCTTAATGCTAGCCGTAAAAAGCGAATAGCTAAAGGAAGTGGAACTACCATTCAGCAGGTAAATCAATTATTGAAGCAATTCGATCAGATGGGAAAAATGATGAAAATGATGCAAGGTGGCGGCGGTAAGAAGATGATGCAAATGATGGGTGGAATGAAAGGAATGAGATAAAAAAAAATCAACAGGCTCCCGCATACTTATGCGGGATTCTTTTTTATAGTAATTATAGTAACCAAAACCGATTAACAACACAAAAGATGGAGTTGCTCGACGGAAAAAAGATTTCTAATCAGATTAAAGATGAAATTGCAGCTGAAGTTTCTAAAATGAAAGAAAAAGGGGAGAAGGTTCCTCATTTAGCAGCAGTAATAGTGGGTAGCGATGGCGCTAGTCTAACATATGTTGGTAGTAAAGTGAAAGCATGCGAACGTGTAGGTTTCGAATCTACATTGATTAAAATGCCAAGCACTACCAGTGAAATTGAATTGTTAAAGAAAATAGATGAACTGAACAAAAACGATGATATTGATGGTTTTATAGTTCAGTTACCTTTACCTCCACAAATTGATGAACAAGAGGTTTTGATGGCTATTGACCCTGATAAAGATGTGGATGGGTTTCATCCTATGAACTTTGGGAAGATGGCTTTGGATATGAGTACTTTTATTCCGGCAACACCCTTTGGGATTCTTGAATTATTAGAGCGCTATAATGTTGAAACTAAAGGAAAGCATACGGTAGTAATAGGTCGTTCTCATATTGTAGGTAGGCCAATGAGTATTTTAATGGGGAGAAAAGGATTTCCTGGTAATTCGACTGTAACATTAACACACAGTCATACTAAAAACATTACTCAGATAACCTCTCAAGCCGATATTATTATAACAGCACTTGGAAGACCACACTTTTTAAAAGCAGAAATGATCAAGGATGATGCCGTAATTATTGATGTCGGGATTACAAGAGTTGCGGATGAAAGTACGCCTAAAGGTTACAGAATTGCCGGAGATGTGGATTTTGAGAATGTAAGTAAAAAGGCAAGTTATATTACTCCGGTTCCAGGAGGAGTAGGACCAATGACTATTGCCATGTTGCTGAAAAATACATTATTGGCAAGGGAGCGCCGAAGAACCAAGGAAGGTAAATAGTTAAGAAATTATCTTAATAAAAAAAGGGAAGCAAATGGCTTCCCTTTTTTGTTTTTGGTTAGGATGTGATACGTGATTACATATCGAATTTATATGAAACACCTGCTAACACCTGAAAACCTTGTACCATGTAGTTAGACCAACGGGTGTATTCATTATTTGCAATATTATTTGCTTTGAGGTATACAGAAAACTGATCATTGATGCGATATCCTGCCTTTGCATTAATGTCAAAGAAGCTGTCAAGATCCACTACCTGCATATTAAATGTCTCTCCGGGGTTTGTGCCTGTATCTTGTCTGAAAAGCCCTGAACGTTCACCAGTGTAGAAGATGTTAGCTCCCAGAAACCACTTATTGTTTATCTGGTAATCCATAAATAAAGAACCTTTAATACTCGGCAGGTTCCAGGCCTCTTCTTCATCATCTGTATTGTAGTCTAATATTTCAGCATTTATTCCTAATTGAAAATCTCTGTTTACATCAACGCTGATTTCTCCAAAAACTGAAATGGTAGTTATGTCATCATATATGAGTCCGAAAGAATTCGCATAAGCATACCCTTCAGTATTATAATTTATGGTGCCCGTTTCCGGATTCATGGCAAAGAGCGGTTTGTTTGACTCGTTGATATAAGATCCTCTGAGGTTGTAACTTAAGTTCGGTAAAAACTTCCCCTTTACTCCCACATACCCATCATATGTTTTGTCTGTTGGTAGAATATTTAATGTTGGGGAAATGTATGGGTTTTCCTCTTGAAAACCATGATAAGAATTTTGCTTCAAATCGCCTTCAAGGCCACCGTATACCGTTACATATTCTTGGACTAACCTATATGAAGCAGTAATATTTGGATAGAAGTAAATATCGCTGTCGCTATTTTCTATATCAAATTTATAGGCAACCGTAGCTCCCAGGTTCACAGTTAAGTCATCTTTTAAAATGACCAAATTAGGCGAGGCCTTGGTGATTAGATTGCTGTATTTAAGCTGTTCTGTGGTGTAGTAGTTGCGATCGAATTTACCGTTTAGGTAATCAAGGGAAAGGTTGAGGTTGATCCATTCTTCTCCAACCGGAAGCTCAAATTTTGGATTTAATACGATGTTGCTCTCTCCCGAGCTAAAGGCATCAAAAAAGTATCTTAAGCTTACATCCCCTCCCGTGAAGAAAGAATCTTCAATAACTAAATCGGCACCTAAATTCGCAGTATAGTAACTTTGTTTTTCATCGATACTGTTAAGGGTCGATTCATCGTAAAATCCTAAAGGAACACCATACCAGTTATATAATTGATGGCTAAATCCACCCTCTACACCCCAATCAATATAACGATCGTCTCTATTGTATGCAGCAGCTAATTTTGTTTTGAAAAACTTATCATCCAATTCAACCCCATCAATACCACCTTGTGAAGAATGGTGGTTTAATGAAAAATCTAAAGTTTCGTCTCTGTTTAAAGCGCGACTTGTATAGAAATCTGCCGTAGCATTATTGTAATTCCCAACTGCCAGCGATGCATAAGAATTATAAACGGATTCTCTTGGAGCTCGTTTTAACCCTGTTGCTTTACCTTTGGCGGGTACAAAAGTCGACGCTACCGGTACTGAAAATATATTATACGATATTTTCTTTTTGGCTGCCGTTACAGAGTCATCTAATCTCGGTGTTTCTTTAATTTTAAAGGCATCTGATAATGTCGGAGAATATGGTTTAACAACATTCACCACTTCAGTTCCAATATTTTTTTCTTTCTCTTTCTCTTGAGAAAGCAGTGTAGATGAAGTTGAAAGTATAATTAGGGTTATGAATAGCTTTCGCATACGACGTAAAATTTTTAAATCAATCTATTTTTATAAAACGTGCCATTAATCTTGATCGTTTGGAGATACTGATGAGTTTCTCAACGATTCCTGAGTTTTAATTTTTTGAAGCTCAGTTTCTGCTTCCTCAACAATTTCGGAGTAAGTCGCGAAATTGGTGATTACATTTTCTAGTATGTATGTAGCTTGAAAAGCGTCATCGAGAGCATGGAAGTTCTTAGCCATAATAATAAGTCCTTTGGCTCCAAATTCTTTATATCCTGCATAATCTTTCGCCAGTTTTTGAACAGCAGTATTAGAAGCTTCGTACAACCCGTCCTTATTTTTAAAGTATGCATCGTAGTAAAGAGCCTCCGCAGCTAATGCTCCTGTAGCAATTTTTTGTACCTCCTGATAGGCAGTTTTCGCCAAATCTTCATTATTGGTTTTAATGGCTGAGCGGGCAATCATTATTTGAGCATCACTTTTAATTCTATTGTCTATTTTTGGATTGCTCAGTACTTTTTTTGCATAAGTGAGAGTTTCACTGTAATTCCCCAAATCATAATTGATTTTCATTAGGTTCGATTGTGCAAAAGTTATATTTTGAGGGTAATCGGCCTGTGTTTCTAATTGTTTTAATACAGGGATGGCAGCTTCTTTTTGTTCATTGTCGATATATATTTGACTTAATCTGGCCAGGGCTTGTTCTGTAAATTCATTTCTGTCTTTAATTACATTTTTATAATGTGGAATTGATTTTTCAGGTTCACCTGTATTGAAATAAGATTGAGCTAAATAGAAATTTGCATTTAAAGCATGGCCTCCGTTAGGGAATTGTTTTAAATAATCTTCGAATCCTTTAATTGAGGCTTTGGTTTCACCTTGAACAAACTTACGTTCCGCAGATTCATACGCCGCATTTTCAATTTCGCTATCTGAAATTTCAACAAAATCTAACTGCTTTACCCAGTTGGCATATTCATTTA
Organism: Zhouia amylolytica; assembly: GCF_900116365.1. Lineage (GTDB taxonomy): Bacteria > Bacteroidota > Bacteroidia > Flavobacteriales > Flavobacteriaceae > Zhouia > Zhouia amylolytica. Next base: position 244,640 of record NZ_FPAG01000006.1, read on the forward strand.
CGCGTCCTTCATCGACATAAATCATTTTAGCCGTAGAGACTGCTTGAACTGCTTCTTGGGTGTCCGGATAGTTTTTAACGACCTGTTTGAATTTTATAAGAGCATCACTGTTCTGACCCCCATTATAATATACAAGTCCTTCTTTGAGTATTGCTTTGGGAACATACGAGCTCATTCTGTATTCTTCAGCCAGTTTATTGTAAGCGGCAATTCCTTTACTTGTTTGATTGTTATTCACATAAGTATTTCCCAGTTCGTAATAGGCATCATCCCTCAATGTAGATTTAGGATAATTGCTTACAAATTTTTCGAGTTCATCAATTTTTTGACTCGTTCTGTCTACGAAGCCATAACTAATGGCTTTTTGAAAGTGAGCATAATCGGTGTCAGCTTCGTTTAATGTAATTGCTTGGTTGTAAAATTCCATTGCAGGCCAGTATTTACTGGTTACAAAATGACTGTCCCCAAGCCTGAGGTAGGCATCGTTTAAACGCTGTAGGTCTTGCTTTTCTTTGGTAGTATATTTTTTAAAATATGCAATGGCCTGATCGTAATTCTTTTGCTTGAAATAAGCATACCCTAAATTATAAAATAAGTGTTTGTATTCGGGTGTTGAAGTGGATGCAGAGTTTTGTTCAAATTGTTTAAATCCAACCACTGCTTCTGAATACTTGTTTAGAATATAATCTGCTTCTGCATTCCAGAAAGTTGCTCTTGCCGTAAAAGATTGGTCTTGAGCTTCTTTAAGAGATTTGTCAAAATAATCAATGGCTTCTTGATAGTTTCCGTCATTCAAAAGTTCAAGTCCACGGTAAAATGCCACTTTCTGATAGGTGGTTTTGCTACTAAAATTTCTATTCTTTTCCAGAAGTTCCAGTGCAGCATCATAATTCTTTGAAGTAATATATGAATCCACCAGGAGTTCCTGTATCTCCTGTTTGTTAGGGCTGTCAGGGTAATTGTTTATAAAGTTTGTGAGTACCTGAGGTACATTTTCATAAGGGTTTCCTATTTCGTAACTCAGCTTGGCATAGTTAAGGGCGGCGTCTTTTTGAATTTGAGCTTCGAAATTCATTTGTGAAGCATTTTTAAAAGCATTTAAGGCTTGTTGCTTCTTGTCGGTTTTAATGTAACATTCAGCAAGGTGATAATATGCGTTTTGAGCAACGGGATCGTTTCCGTCAATGATTTTATTAAATTGCCCAATAGCATTTTCAAAATCATTTTGTTTGTAATATGCATATCCAAGCTGATAGAAGTCTACGTTATTCCATTTGCCGCTTTTACCTTTGTATTCTTTTAAGTACGGAATGGCTTCATTATATTGTTGTAGATTAAAATAACTTTCTCCAATAATTTTATTAAGCTCTGACTTCTCTTTTGGGTCAGCTTTAGGTAATTGTTCCTGGGCCAATGCAATAGCCTTTTTGAAGTCTCCTTTTTTGAAGTTCATGTCGGCTTGATAATAAGAGAGCTTGTCATTTAAATTGTCATTGCCGGAGACTTGACTGAAATAAGAGTCGGCTTCACCATAGTTGTCACTTTCGTAAGCAATATATCCGATATAATATTTTGCTTGTGAACCATATTCTTCTGAAGTAATAACCTGATTAAGGTAGGATTTTGCGTCTTTATATTTTCTGGCTTTAAACAAAGAGTAGCCCTTTTTAAAATTAAAGGTTTCTCTTTCGCTATAGCTCATGCTTTGGTCTTCAGCTTTGTCAAACCATTTGAGTGCATTGGCATATTTACCCTGATCAAAATAATAATTGGCAACATCTATAAAGGCTGAATTACGTTTGGTAGATGTAGGGTAGGTGTCAACAAAGTTTTCCATCAATCGCTCAGCTCCCAGTTGATTTAGCCTGATAGCAGCATTCGCAATATAATAGGAGCAATTTGCCTTGGTTTCAATATCGGTGGTTTTTTCCTGAACTTCACTAAAAATTCTCTGTGAAGCCTGATATTGACGTTCATTGTATAATTCCAGTGCTTTTAGGTAATTCTTAGAGGGGTTGGTATAGATGGCCGATTCTTGAGCGAATCCGGAAAGCGATATTGTAATAATAGAAAGGTAAGCAAGTTTACGAATCTTCATGAAACTCTTCTTTTAAATTTAGGATCAAATATAGGATAACAGTCACACTAATAACGCAATATTTCTAAGATAATTATACAATCAAAATGGTTGTTATCCACTTTTTTCAAACTGCAATAGATTTTTTTAATTGAATAGCAGGGTTGTCTTGAATAAAACCGCCTTTTCAAGACGTTCTAATACTTCGTTTTACTACCTAATTAGCAGTATTTTTCTTCTTTTTTATGAAAAAACAGGTTGTTAATTTAGTGTTAATCAAATATTATTTTGTATAATTCACTTCCGTAATTAATTGAAAGATATTTAATTACGATATATTTTAATTATTGTAAATGTATGTTATAGGATAAAATAAGAAACCAATAATAACTTTATATAACTATGAAAACTAAATTTTATTTAAAAACTGTTTGTCTGTTTGCGCTTCTATTCATTGTTTCATGTTCTAAGGACCAATTCTCGGAAACGGAAGAAGTGTTAGTGCCTGAAGCCGTTGGAAAGCCTGTCGGCAATGAATGGGAGGATAACCCTTATAAACTCAATGTGGTTTATTTTGTTCCCAATGATATGACTCCTGTTTCAAACTATGAATCCCGTATTGAGGAGATTATGTTTGACGCTCAGGAGTTTTTTGCTGTAAATCTTGACAGGGAAGGTTATGGCAGGACTTCCTTTGGGTTGAACATTCGCAAGAATAATGGTAAGCTCAACATCATAACGGTTAATGGCCAACAAGGAAAAAGTGCCTATCCTTATAGTGGTGGCGGTGGTACCGTGATTAATGAGTTAGAAGCTTATTTCAATCAGCATCCTAATGAAAAGAAAAGTGAGCATACGCTTGTATTTTTGCCCTCTACTTCCGGCGATCCATTAAATCCCGGAGGTGTTCCATTTTATGGCTTAGGAAAATATTGTTTCGCTTTAGATTACGAATATTTTGATTTACAATATTTAGGTGAAAATACCAATCTGGGCGACTTAGCGACTAAATGGATCGGTGGGATGGTTCATGAATTAGGACATGGACTCAATGCTCCGCATAATAAAGAGTGGAGTAGTTTACAGGCAACTTTAGGAACTGCTTTAATGGGATCTGGTAATTTTTCATATGGTAAAAATCCAACTTTTATTACAGCTTCTAATGCTTCGATTTTTGCAAATTCACAACCATTTAGAAATGATACCAGATCCGATTGGTATTCTGGTGTTACTGCTAATATTACAAAGTTGAAAGGAAGTGTTCAAAATAATAAGATTGTTATTTCTGGTAATTTCAGCTCTTCAGGAACGGTATCCGCGATTAATGTATGGCATGATCCGTATCCTGCCGGTGGTAATAAAGATTATGACGCACCATCCTTCACCTCAATCCCCATTGGTTCGGATAGTTTATACATTGAGAGTCCCCTGTCTGAATTTTATAATTTGGATGGTCAGTATCAACTTAGGATCGGATTTATCCATGAAAATGGCTCTCGTGTTACCAGAGCTTACGAGTATGAGTTTGTAAATGGCGTTCCTAATATAGAGGTGATTAACACGAAAGATTTATTGGACAGATCAGCATGGTCCATTATTGAGGTAGACAGTGAAGAAGATACCGGAGCTGCTTCTCAAATGTTAGATGGAGACCTGTCGTCTGTTTGGCATACGGAATGGAAGAGTAGTTTGCCTGATCACCCCCATTATTTTGTTTTAGATATGGGTGTGGTAACATCTGTAAAAGGGTTCGCATTCGAAAACAGGTCCAACTTAAATGGAGCGATAAAAGATTTTGAAATGTTTAAAAGCGATGATGGTTCAAATTGGACCAGTCTGGGAACTTATAGTTTGAATCAAGTGCAGAATATACAATATGTAGACTTGTCGGCTACACAGTCTTTCAGGTATATGAAATTAGTTACCCAAAATTCCCACGGAGATTTCAATTATACCCATTTAGCAGAATTAAACGCTTACAGTGATCAGTAAAATATTATGAACCTGGTAGTTTTTAAAAGCATCAATTAAATTTTGGTGCTTTTTTTAGTTCGTTGAATGAATAGATTTTTATAAAAGAAATTTGATCACAATTTTTATTAAAATTTATTGTTAGTACATTTACCATGTAATATTTACACTATGAATCAGGACAAAAATCAAATTCTGGAACTTCGGGATGTTGCAGTTTATCAGCGCGAAAATCTAGTTTTAAGTGAAGTAAACCTAAGTATTGATGAAGGTGAATTTGTGTATTTGATAGGTAAAACAGGAAGTGGTAAGAGTAGTTTTATGAAGACACTTTATGGTGATTTACCACTAACTCAAGGATCAGGTAGTATTGTTGGGTATGATTTAAAAGGGCTAAAAGAAAAAGATATTCCTTTTTTAAGAAGAAAACTTGGGGTGGTATTCCAGGATTTTAAATTATTACCTGACAGGAATGTGAATGAGAACCTGATTTTTGTCCTAAAAGCTACGGGGTGGAAGGACAAGGAGAAAATGAATAAAAAAATAGAAGAGGTGCTGGATAAAGTTGGGATGAAAACCAAAGGCTTCAAATTTCCGCATCAATTGTCTGGGGGGGAGCAACAGCGTGTTGCTATAGCCAGAGCATTACTGAATGATCCTGAACTGATTTTAGCAGATGAACCTACAGGAAACCTTGATCCTCAAACCAGCGTTGAGGTGATGAAAGTGTTACAGGATATCAACAAAAATGGAAGAACCATTTTAATGGCAACCCATGATTATGCTTTATTGTTAAAATATCCGTCCAAGACCTTAAAATGTGACGGGAGTAAGGTTTTTGAAGTGGTACAAAAGAATGTTTAAGCGTCAGTAGCTTTCTTTAACTTAAGTAGGTAAAAACCATTCACTATAAAAATTGCAAGGTTAGTTATAATGATTGGCCAGGAAGTTTGTAGCATAAAACCGTAAGCCACAAATAAAGCACAGCCAATCATGTTTACAGTTCTTAAGGTGGTAATGTTTTTCATTAAGAATGACAACAAAACACCAAGGGAGGCAGCATAGCCTACCCATTCGGTAAGTGGTATTGCTAAAATTTCCATATGGAAGGTGTTAAAATGATGGGTTAACAATTCCATTAAAAGTAAGAAGGAAATATATAAAAACACAAAAAATCCCGAATTAACGGGATTTTTTTATGTTGATTATGATTGACTGAGATTAACCCAGTTCTTTTTCTCTACGCTTACGTTCATTCTCATCTAAGAATATTTTTCTTAAACGGATCGACTCTGGTGTTACTTCAACATATTCATCTTTTTGAATATATTCCAATGCCTCCTCTAAAGAGAATTTAATCGGCGGAGCTAATTTTACTTTATCGTCAGCACCAGCAGAACGAACATTTGATAACTTTTTAGTTTTGGTCACGTTTACAACCATATCATCACCTCGAGAGTTTTCTCCAATTACCTGTCCGGTATAGATGTCTTCACCCGGGTGAATAAAAAACTTACCGCGTTCTTGAAGTTTGTCAAGAGAGTAAGGAATAGCAGTTCCTTTTTCCATAGAGATCAATGAACCGTTTATACGGCCTGGAATGTCCCCTTTAAATGGTTGGTAATCCAGGAAGCGGTGGTTCATTATAGCCTCACCTGCGGTAGCTGTCAATAACTGGTTTCTTAATCCTATAATACCTCTTGAAGGTATGTTGAACTTAAGAATCATACGTTCCCCTTTAGGTTCCATGCTTAGCATTTCACCTTTACGTTGGGTAACCATTTCTACTGCTTTACCAGAAACATTTTCAGGTAAATCAATAGTTAATTCTTCGATAGGTTCACATTTTTCTCCATTAACTTCCTTGATGATTACCTGAGGCTGACCAATTTGCAATTCGTAGCCCTCACGTCTCATGGTTTCTATCAATACAGATAAATGTAAAACCCCTCTACCGAAAACCATAAATTTATCGGCACTTCCGGTTTCTTGAACACGCAGTGCAAGGTTTCGTTCTAATTCTTTTTCTAAACGATCTTTGATGTGTCTGGAAGTTACAAATTTACCTTCTTTACCAAAGAATGGAGAGTCGTTGATAGTAAACAACATACTCATGGTTGGTTCATCAATAGCAATAGTTGGAAGCCCTTCAGGGTTTTCGAAATCTGCAATGGTATCTCCAATTTCAAATCCATCTAAACCAGAAACAGCACAAATGTCACCTGCATTTACTTCCTCAACTTTTTTACGACCCAACCCATCAAATAAATGAACTTCCTTTATTTTAGATTTTACGGTAGTACCATCTCTTTTTACTAAAGAAACATTCATCCCTGGAGTTAATGTTCCTCTTTGTAGCCTTCCAATAGCAATTCTTCCTGTGTATGAAGAAAAGTCAAGTGAAGTTATAAGCATTTGAGTAGACCCTTCTTCAATTTTAGGTGAAGGAATATGAGCTACTACCATATCCAACAATGGTTCGATATTATCAGTAGGAGCATTCCAGTCTTCACTCATCCAATTATTCTTTGCAGAACCATATACTGCAGGGAAGTCTAATTGCCATTCCTCTGCACCTAGTTCGAACATTAAATCAAAAACAGCTTCATGTACTTCGTCAGGAGTACAGTTCTCTTTATCAACCTTATTTACCACAACAAGTGGCTTCAGCTTCATTTCAATAGCCTTTTGAAGTACAAATCGCGTTTGAGGCATCGGTCCTTCAAAGGCATCAACCAATAGTAATACACCATCAGCCATGTTCAATACACGCTCTACCTCCCCACCGAAATCGGCGTGACCCGGAGTATCAATAATGTTAATCTTGGTTCCTTTGTAATTAACCGAAACGTTCTTAGATAAAATTGTAATACCTCTTTCCCGTTCAAGATCATTATTGTCCAAGATTAACTCACCAGTCTCCTGATTATCGCGAAATAATTCGCAATGGTGAAGTATCTTATCAACCAAAGTAGTTTTACCGTGGTCAACGTGTGCAATAATGGCAATGTTTTTAATTGCAGTCATAATAATTCCTCTATATTAAAGCCCTTTTACAGGGAGTTTTGGGCTTAATCAACTGATACCTAGCTGGTAATGGTTATTGAAACCCAGGTTTTTAAGGGCGCAAAGGTACGTTTTATTTTGTCAAATGAGGTAGTTTTGTGAAAATGAATTTTTTAAAGGTAAATAAGATTTAATTACAATTTAAAAATATCACCGAACCGGGCAATGTTGAAACCCTTCGAATTAATTAAATCAACTTGAGGATTACCAGTGTTAAGAACTGGATTTGTGTGGTTAAAGTGAATAAAAAATACTTTTTCTTTTTCATCCTTCGGTAAACTTTTAAGTATATCCATGCTTTCAGTTATAAATGGATGAGGGATTTCAGAAATGTCTCTGTTGTTTATTTCTTCGGCATCATAAAAAGTAGCATCAATAAATGCATAGTCTACTTTGCTGAGCTCTTCAATTAAATTTAAATTCCACTTATGCCATTTATCGATATCGGGAATAAACAGGACTGATTTACCGGGTCCTTTAATACGAAAGCCTGCAGTTTCAGAGTACTCGTCTCTATGTGGAACCTTAAAAGGTGTAACCGTTATGTTTGAACTGATTTTAAGGCTTTTATGATCTGTTAGGGTTTGAAGGTTTATGTTTTGGTTTGAGACCAGCTGACTCCATGGCCCATTCCCCTCAAGGAAAGAATGCATTTTTGGCAATGTATATACCGGGACTAAATTGGCGTTCATGGCCTCTTTTCCTAAATACATAAGACCCGTGTAGTGGCCTATATGTGCATGGGTAATAAATACTCCATCGGGAGTTTGATCAGTTTTGAAAGGAGCATGGTCGTTCAGTAATTTTAATTGAGTAGCGATATCAGGCGTTGCTTCAAATAAATAGGTTTTTCGGTTCGCGGGATCAATGATGCCCAGCGATACAACTTTCCTTTTTTCATCGGGTCGATTGAACAATTCTTTACAACAACTTTTAGTACATCCTATTTGGGGTGATCCGGCATCTTGAATTGTTCCTAATACAATTAATGAAACGTCTGAATTAGGGTTGGTGGTTCTTTGACCCTGTGCAAAAAAAAGATGCATCAGAAAAAGGAAGAGTATAGAAAGTCTCATGTTGGAATTTTTATCGAAGTTCTAAAATACTCAATTTTACTTTGTATATCAAAAATAGATGCTGGAAGTGCCCTGAATGACTTGTTTTTTTATCCTGAAAAATGGAGTGTTTTGATGTAAAGTTATTTTTTTTTGATTTTAAGGGTAGGGTAAAATAGATTATAACTGTTTTTAAATTACTAGTATACAGGCATGTGCTGTTAGAAATAAACTGAAATGTTTAAAATTGTTGAATGACTGCAACAGTTTTTTGCAAGGCCAAAGTGATATTGCACTCTTGGCCTTGTTTTTATATTTCCTCTTTGTAAACGCCTGGATCGTGTTTTTCCATATAATATTCCGGATGTCTTACAGCGGTAAAACCAAATTTTTTATAGAGCCACGGTGCCGTGTCAGTCAGTAGGATCCAGCGTCTAAGTCCTTGCAAGTTAGGGTGGTTTGTAATTACTTCCATCAGCCAGGAGCTTAATCCGAATCCACGGTATACATCCAGTACAAAAACATCGCCCAGATAAGCAATTGTGGCATAGTCTGATATGATTCTGGCAAAACCGACTTGTTCTTCATTTTTGTAGATGCCGAAATTAAGAGAATTAGCTATAGAATATTTAACTGTTTTAAAAGGAATGTCATTGCACCAGCCTGCCTCTGTAGCAAGAAAGGTGTGGATGAGTTCTAGGTTTAATTTATTCCGATCCGTAGAAATTAAAAATTCTCCTTTTGTTACCTCAATAGTGTTCATTTGGCATATTTAATTATTAATAGTTAGTCTCTATCGGGCTGCTTTGATATTCTTCTAAGCTAAATGATAAGAAGAGATGTAGCAATGTTTTCAATTGACCTATTCAAACTTAATGGACTTGGCAGGTGAAATTTTGGTTATAATGTAGGAAGGGATCAATAACATTAATAAACATAATATGAGGGTGCCAATGTTCAGTGCTATGATATGGGTAGCATTAATATATACAGGCGCTTCATTTACATAGTAGTTCGATGGGTCTAGCTTGATAAAACCAAAATGCTTTTGTGCCAGCAAGAGCCCCAGGCCAATAAGATTCCCCCAAATAATACCAATACCTATGAGATAAGTGGCGTTATACAGGAACACTTTTCTGATGCTCCAATTGGTAGAACCCAAAGCTTTGATAATACCGATCATTTGTGTTCGCTCAAGAATAAGTACCAGTAAGGCTGTAATCATATTGATGCCTCCTACCAGGATCATGATACCGATAATAATGGCGATATTCACATCAAAGAGTTTAAGCCATTCAAAGATATGGTAGTACTTGTCAGCTATCGTTTGAGCATCCAAAGTGGGAGGAAGTTTTTCATAAACCTCTATACCCTTTTCCTTGATCGCATCAAAATCGTCAATAAAGACTTCGAAGTTTCCTATTTCGTTTGAAGTCCATTTATTCATTCGCTGAATGTGCCTGAGATCTACAAACATGTAATTGGCATCAAATTCTTGAAACCCACTTTCATAAACCCCAACGATATTCAATTTTAATTGATTAGGTATTTCTGATTCATTCTCCTTTAGAAAGAATGCGTAAAAAGAATCCCCTACCTTAAATTTTAATCTGTTGGCAAGATAAGCTGAAATCAGCACTTCTTCATTTCTACTATTTGAATAATCGGGCAGTCTTCCTTCAATGAGGTATTCTTTGAAAGTGTTCCAGTTGTAGTCTCCACCTACTCCTTTTGCATTAACCCCTTCAAAGGTTTCTTCTGTTCTAATAATTCCCCATTTGGAAGCAACACCCTGAACGTGTTTGATTCCAGACACTGATTTAAAATCCGGGTAAAATTCTTGCCGTATGTCTATCGGAGCTACAGAAGCCTCAGAAGTGTTGTTGTCAAATTTATAAATTTGAATATCACCATTGAACGCTGATACTTTTTCTCGTATCTTGCGCTGTAAGCCAACACCTGTTGCAATGGCAATCATCATCATGATGAGTCCGAGGGCTATAGCTGCTATAGCAATTTTAATTATAGGTCCGGAAACATTATTTTTATGAGATTTTCCGGAGATAAGTCTTTTGGCTATAAAATATTCTAAATTCAAAATTTGAAGTAGTTTATGAAATTCAAAAATACATTTTTATTGTTGTTTTTACTGATGATTTCTTGTGGTAATAGTCATGTCTTACAGCAAGACCCCGAAATAATGAGTAAAGAGGTTCAAGATACTATACGTAAACCAGTTGATAAAATTGTATTGGGAGTCGATAGAACACAGGATTATATACCCAAATTAATTGATAAAAAAGTTGCTGTAGTGGCTAACCAAACATCGGTGATCTTTAAATCAGATACCTCCTATACACATTTGGTGGATTCATTGTTGAATAGCAAGATACAAATAACCAAGGTTTTTGCCCCGGAACATGGGTTCAGAGGAGAGGCTGATGCGGGCGAACATGTTAAAGACGGGAAAGATGCCAAGACAGGATTGCCTCTAATTTCCCTATATGGCTCAAATAAAAAACCAACTAAAGCTCAATTAGCGGATGTCGATATTGTTGTTTTTGATATTCAGGATGTGGGAGTTCGTTTTTACACGTATATATCTACGATGCATTATGTGATGGAAGCTTGTGCGGAAAATAATATTCCTGTTCTGGTTTTTGACAGGCCAAATCCTAATGGAAGCTATATAGACGGACCCACCTTAGAGAAAGAGCACCGAAGTTTTTTAGGAATGCATACAATTCCTTTAGTGCATGGTATGACCATAGCAGAATATGCGAATATGATTAACAATGAAGGATGGTTGAGTAATGGGGTTCAATGTGACCTTGAAGTTGTTCTGATGAAGAATTATTCCAGAAATATGGAATATAGCCTTCCGATTAGACCTTCTCCAAATCTTCCGAATGATAAATCCATAGAATTATATCCGAGTTTAGGATTCTTTGAGGGAACAGATATCAATGCCGGAAGAGGAACGGAGTTTCAGTTTCAACGATATGGCGCACCATTTTTAGATCAGGAAATTTTCACCTTTTCATATACCCCAGTCCCTAATTTTGGAGCCAAAGATCCCAAGCACAATGGAGAACTGTGTTTTGGTGAAGATCTTAGCGAGGAACCTGCTCCTCATAAAGTAGAATTGAAATGGTTGATAAAAGCCTACAAGGGGACAGCCGATAAATTGAAGTTTTTTAAATCAAGGTCCTTTACATTGCATGCAGGTACTGAGGATTTAAGAAAACAAATCGAGGATGGCTGGACCGAAAAGGAGATCCGGGCAACGTGGCAAGAGGGCATCGAAGCATTTAAATTGATTCGAAAAAAATATTTATTATATAATTAGTCAAATTTACCTCCGGCAGGAGGGCGGTATCCATTAAATGGAAGTTTTAGTAACTTTCCGATACGGGTATTGGAATCTACATCAGGATAGCTGTCTACACCGTAAACGAGATCCTTGCTTTCAATTTTGGCAAAGGTTCCAAAAAGTCGGTCCCAAATGGAAAATATATTGCCATAGTTCGTGTCTGTGTATGGTAATAAATAGTGGTGATGGACTTTATGCATATCCGGCGAAACGATGATCCAGCTTATCATATTGTCTATATTTTTGGGCAATCGAATATTTGCATGATTGAACTGGGAACAAACAACTGACAAAGATTGATAAAGCATGAGTATTCCCACGGGGGCTCCTAATATAAAAACACCAAGGGTGGTGAAAACGAATCGAATAATACTTTCACCAGGATGGTGTCGGTTGGCGGTTGTGGTATCTACGTGGTTGTCGGTATGGTGGATCAGGTGAAACAGCCATAAAGGTTTTATTTTATGCTGCACCCAATGCGCTAAATAGGCTCCTGTTAAATCCAGTAGCAGAACACCCAAAAGAATCGTAGCCCAAAGGGGTAGGCTTAGCCATTGCAATACCCCGAAATTGTTTTTTATGGTCCAGTCACTGGTCAATAATAAAATGAAAGCCAGAATGAAATTGACAAGAATGGTGGTTAGTGTAAAAAAAATATTGGGCCATGCATGTTTCAGTTTCTTGTAGTTGAATCTGAAAAGTGGTGTAGCATATTCCAATAACCAGAAAAAAGTGATCCCACTAACTAAAATAAGACTGCGATGGGAAGATGGTATGGTCGAAAAATAGTCGATAATAGTTTCCATGTGAACAAGATACTATTTTTTTAGATTACTTTTTGTGTGGGTTTTTTAGTGAAAATCATTGGCCTTGTTCATGTTAATCCAGCTGGTTTGAATTTGCGGTTAAGCCAGGCAATGAATATGAAAAAACAGGCAATATATTCGCTAAGAACTTATTTGAAGGCCTTGGAGTATGATGTGTAAGTGTAAAAATGAAGTCTCATTACCGTGCAGCAACACGGGGTTTTAAAGGAGTTATTTCGGTAGGCGTTTTTTCATTTCTTCAACAATATTAAATGCCGCCGGACAGATGGCAGTATTTTTTAAGGTGAGGTTGGTAATCTGATGAAATTTTTTTCTATCCGTATGCGGGTATTCTCTACAGGCTTTTGGCCGCACGTCATAGATTAAACAATAATTATCATGATCCAGAAAGGTGCAAGGTACACTTTGAAGAATGTAGTCGTTGTCTTCATCGATCGTTAGATACTGATCTATAAATTGCTGTGGTTTGAGCTTGAGGTGTTTGGCAATACGTTCAATATCCGCATTGGTAAAAAGTGGACCTGTTGTTTTACAGCAATTGGCACAAGTTAAGCAGTCGGTTTTACTAAATTCTTCATCGTGGAGCTCTTGCATGAGCTGATCAAGATTTTTAGGGGGCTTTTTCTTAAGCTTCGAAAAATACTTTTTATTTTCTTTATGCTTATCTTTGGCCAGTTGTGGGAGTTGTTTTAGGAAATCGTCCATTTGCTATCATTATGCCTTTGATGCAAAAGTAATATCTTTTGATGGATCTAATATAGTATTCTCCGTAATGTAATGTTTGTTAATTTATGAAAGACCTTTTTGGAAAAGCAATCCTTGATTATCAATTGGGGAATTATACTGAGGATATCAAAACGGAAACCTCTATTTCAGAAGAGGATGATTTACCATTACCATATTTGTTTCGTGCTTATGACGAAATGCCAGCAATTGAAAAGAAAGCAATGGATCTTTCAAAGGGCAGGGTGTTAGATGTAGGTTGTGGAGCTGGTAGTCATTCTTTGTATCTTCAAAATGAGAAGCATTTGGAAGTGATGGCAATTGATGTCTCTGAGGGTGCGGTAAAAGCATCTGAATTAAGAGGACTCAAAAATGTTCGGCTGCAAGACGTAATGAAATTAGAAGGAGAGCAATTTGATACCATCTTATTGTTGATGAATGGTGCTGGAATGTGCGGCCGGTTAAATCGAATATCTACATTTTTAAATAAGTTGAAAAACTTGCTAAAAAAGGACGGACAGATTTTAATGGATTCTTCGGATATCGTTTATATGTTTGATCAGGATGGTGATGGCGGGTACTGGATTCCTACCGACATGGATTATTATGGAGAGGTTGATTATTACGTGCGCTATAAAGGGGAAGAGGAACCACCGATAGATTGGCTCTATATAGATTATAATACGCTGCAAAATGCAGCACAAGCTAACGGATTTAATTGTGAGCTTGTGCAGGAAGGAAAACATTATGATTATTTGGCAAAATTAACGATTGCCTGATTAGGAGTTAGCCTTAAGTACGATTCTGTATCGTGCCTTACCATCCTCCAAATGTTTTAAGGCATCGTTTATTCGACTCATTGGGAATTCCTCTGTTGTTGGGTATATGTTATGTCGTACACAGAATTCTATCATAGTTCTGGAAAGGGCAGGGCTTCCGATAGGGCTTCCACCAACCGATTTTTCCCCCATAATTAAACTGAAAGCAGGAATGGCCATGGGTTCTAAAACCGCACCAACATTGTGAAAGGTCCCTTTGGGAGCTAACACTCCTAAATAGGCATTCCAGTCCAACGTTACATTAGTAGTGTTTAAGATAAAATTCAGACTTCCGGCGATACTTTCCAATTCTTTAGGGTCTCTCGAGTTGATGACATGATGTGCACCCATTTCCAGAATTTCGTCTTTTTTAGCAGGATTTGAACTGAAGGCTGTGACATCACATCCCCAGTGGTGCAAAAATTTTATGGCCATATGTCCCAAACCTCCTATCCCGATTACACCCACTTTATCTGTAGGTTTCACATCTGCCAGAAGGATGGGGTTAAAAACGGTAATGCCTCCACAAAAAAGTGGACCTGCTTTGCTCATGTCTATATTTTTCGGTAATGGTATTGCTGCCGACCAATGACACCTTACTTTGTCTGCAAATCCTCCATGTCTGTTCACAATAGTAGATTCAGCGGTATTGCAAAGATGATGATCACCATTCATACATTGATTACAATGCATGCAGGCTCCGGAAATCCAGCCAAGTCCAACAAGATCACCTTCTTTAAGGTTTTTTGCATCTGTTCCAACGGCGGTTATTTCCCCGGTAACTTCATGTCCGGGTACAAAGGGGTAGGTTGTCATTCCCCATTCGTTATTTAGCATACTTAAATCCGAATGACATAGACCGCAGTAATGCACTTTGATCTCCACTTCTTCATTTTTAAGTTTCTCAAATTGGTATTCGAAAGGTTCTAGTGCGCCACCAGCGGAATGAGCGGCATAGGCTTTTACAGTACTCATTGTTTTTTGGTTTTAAGAAGTGAATAGGTAATCTGTTGATTGTCAAATCACTTAAAGATACAAAAAACAAGGTAGAGAACAGCTAATTAGAAGTGCTCAAGGCGTTAAATAATTCTTAAGGAATGTTGAGGTATTTGTGTGTTTGCAGAGAAATTTTCCATTTTGGATGGGTCATTACATAATCGACAATCTCCGGCATCATCTTTTCTCTTCGGCTCCATTCAGGTTGTAGGTATAACTCACAAGACTCTCTGACTTTTGCTGCTTGTTCTTCAGCAAATTTGAAATCGTGTTGATTGTAAACAATCACCTTAAGTTCGTCAGCAGCATTGTAGACCTCTTCCTTTGGGAGCTTCATTTTTTTAGGGGAGAGGCAAATCCAATCCCAAACCCCGGTTAAAGGATAAGCTCCAGAGGTTTCAATATGAGTTTTAAGACCTCTTTCTTTCAGCCTTTGGGTTAGAGGATCCATGTTCCAGGTGAGTGGTTCACCTCCTGTTATAACGATCGTATTTGCATATTTAACCGCATTGTCTACGATACTGGTTATTTCAGTAGGAGGGTGGGTTTCTGCATTCCAGCTTTCCTTGACATCACACCAGTGGCATCCGACGTCACAGCCGCCCACACGTATAAAATATGCGGCAGTACCTGTGTGATGACCTTCACCCTGAATCGTGTAGAATTCCTCCATCAAAGGAAGCATTTCTCCTTTTTCGACTAACTCCATTGTAGCTGTTGTAATCATGCGGCAAAGATAGTGATAGTTTATACTTTAGTACTTAAACACAGTAGTTTATTTCTATACCACATTAAATATTACCAATGCGTATAAGGCGAACCTTAGAAATCTTAAAGTACCATAAAGCGTAACATATCTGAAAGGGAAACTAATGATGCCCGCTGCAACGCAGGTTATAGAAAACGGAATCGGTAGAAGCGCTCCTACAATGATTAGAAATCCGCCCCATTTAGCTGTGTTTTTCAAATGCTTTTGCATTTTAACTTCCAGATAGCGATGGACAGAAGGTATTTTAGTAATAGCAACACCGATGAAATAAGAAATCAAACCTCCGATATAGGAAAGAACGGCTAAAATAGAAAGGAATAAGATCGGTTTAGCGGTTTTCCCAGCCCAGGCAATAAATATCTCAGGGGGTATTAAACCTAATAATGACTCTGAAACAAAGAAAATAGTGAACACCCCTTCCGGAGGAAGTGTTTGTGTCATTTCTTTGAAAAAAGTATTAAGGTCAAAAATAAAATAATCGATGGCAAAAATGGCACCAATAACCAAGGCAATAGGTAACAATGCTTTTTTTACACTTTTCCATACAAATTCGTAAAAACCTGTATATTGGTAATATTGGTGTAATAACTTAGCCTTCGATTTTTTTCTTTTTACGTTTGTTCTTTCCATGCAAAAAATTCAAGCAATCTTTTTGAATAGGTCCCAAAAATAGGGCAACAAAGATAGTTATAGTTTTTCGCAGAACATACCGCTTTAACTTTATTTTATAGAGCTTTAACACTATGCATTCCTTATGTTTAAGTGGCAATTGTATGATTCTTTGTCAAAGAGCAAGAAACCAGGTTGGTAATATCGTGGAATTTGTTGACGAAGATTTTCAGGAATTCGATGGTATTGATTTTAATAACAACTTCTCAGGCTTTAGATGATGTTTGAGTATTGGTGTGTCTCCCTGTTCTCGTTCTGAATGCGTTATGCAAGTTCATCGGAGCTCCAATTTGTATTGATATACAAGGAACGTACCTTAAGCTGGCCAGACAATATTTTTTTGAATTGCTATTTTTTTCTCCAGGTTCAAATGAAATAAAGATCCTTTAATTTTTAGTGTATTGAAAGGAGTGGTTTTTTGATTTGAGGTTGCCATTTTTGTTTTTAAATCTCATTGAATAAGGGCTTTAGTGGTGAATGATAGGTGTTGATTTTTTCGTTGCCTGTGAATTTTCAATCTTGAATAAAATTACCTTATTTTTATAGAAAATTAAATATCAGTGAAGAACAATTCTTTTTTTGATCATATAGAACAGGGATATACCACTAAAGGGGAATTTATTACTTTAGGGTCTGCCATGTACCAGGGTGAAACTGTTTCCAATGCTTTTGTGAAAATACCTCTAAAAACCTTAAACAGGCACGGCTTAATCGCAGGTGCTACTGGTACTGGAAAAACCAAAAGCCTGCAGGTAATGGCTGAAAACCTCTCTGAAAAAGGAATACCGGTTTTGTTGATGGATCTTAAAGGTGATTTAAGTGGTCTGGCTCAATCTGGAGAGGAAAAAAGTTTTATTACAGAACGGCATGAAAAGATAGGAATGCCCTATACACCTCAGCCTTTTCCAGTCGAATTGTTTACACTTTCTGAGCAAAATGGCGTGAGATTGAGGGCTACAGTTTCGGAATTTGGTCCCGTGCTTTTGTCGAGAATTTTAGATCTGTCAGATACGCAACAGGGGATATTGGCGGTAGTTTTTAAATATTGTGATGATCATAAGTTACCACTCTTGGACCTGAAGGATTTAAAAAAAGTGCTCCAGTATGCTACTGGTGATGGCCGAGATGATTTTCAGGAAACGTACGGACGGGTTTCTACCGCTTCTACGGGGGCTATAATGAGAAAGATTATAGCTTTGGAACAGCAAGGTGCTGAGTTTTTCTTTGGTGAAAAATCTTTTGATGTAAATGATCTGTGCAGGGTAGATGAGCAGGGTAGAGGGTTTATTAACATAGTGCGTTTAACTGATATCCAAGACCGCCCTACCTTATTTTCTACCTTTATGTTGAGTCTTCTGGCAGAAATTTATGATACATTTCCGGAACAGGGAGACGCCGACAGACCAGAACTGATATTTTTTATCGATGAGGCACATCTTATATTTAAGGAAGCTTCCGATGCTTTACTGGATCAAATAGAAAGTATTGTTAAATTAATACGTTCAAAAGGAATCGGACTCTATTTTGTGACTCAAAACCCTACTGATGTACCGGAAGAGGTGTTGGCGCAATTAGGATTGAAGGTTCAACATGCTTTAAGGGCATTTACGGCTAAAGATCGTAAGGCTATAAAATTAGCTGCTCAAAATTACCCTGAGACAGATTTTTATGAAACCGAAGAGATATTAACAAGTTTAGGTATAGGTGAAGCTTTGGTAACGGCTTTAGATGAAAAAGGTCGACCTACTCCTTTGGCTGCAACTATGATGCGGGCACCGATGAGCAGGATGGATGTATTAAATGATACAGAGTTGAAAGCAGTCCTTGAAAAGTCAACGCTTATTCCAAAGTATAATGAGGTGGTCGATCGCGAGAGTGCCTATGAGCTGCTCAATGAAAAGATAGCGAAAGCCACACAAGAAGAAGCTCAACAAGAAGCAAAGGAAGCTCAGAAAAAAAGAGCTCGAGCTTCGAGCAGGTCTTCTTCCGGGATGAATCCTATTTTAAAAGTGCTTACAAGTGCTACTTTTATTCGCGGGGTGTTTGGAATTTTGAATAAGGTAATGAAAAAATAAAAGTGTATATAACACATATTCCTGATGAATATAGTCTCTCAATTTTTATATATAAAAAGAGCAAAGGATCGTTTAAAAGCGAAGACGGGTCAAACTGAGTTTTCCAAGAGAGAACTCGTAGGAGAAGTACGTGCGCTTCAGGTAGAATTTGCACATGCCGTTAAAGAGGTGCTCTTTATCATTATTGGTGTTTTTTCAGCTGGTTTTGGATTGAACGGTTTTTTGCTCCCTAATCAATTTATCGATGGAGGAGCTACAGGAATCTCCTTATTGTTACAAGTGATTTCTAATTTTTCTTTAGGAATATTGTTATTGATTGTGAATTTGCCATTTCTCATCTTAGGAGCTAAGACGATAAGCAAAAAGTTCGCGATTAAAAGTATACTTGCAATTATGGCATTGGCCATTGTAGTCCACTTTGTACCGTATCCGACCATTACGGACGACAAGCTGTTAATTGCTGTTTTTGGTGGTTTTTTTCTGGGACTTGGAATTGGAATGGCTATGAGAGGAGGCGGTGTGATTGATGGTACAGAAGTTTTGGCTATTTACTTAAGCAGAAAGCTGCATCTTACTGTGGGGGATGTGTTGTTGATTATTAATATTATTATTTTCTCCGTTGGGGCCTACTTGCTTTCTGTCGAGACAGCACTATATGCCATATTGACTTATCTGGCTGCAGCTAAAACAGTCGATTTTGTAGTGGATGGTGTCGAGGAGTATATTGGGGTAACCATAGTTTCAGGGAAAAGTGAGGAAATAAGAATAATGTTAACCGAAAAAATGGGGAGGGCATGTACAATCTACCAGGGAAGAAGAGGGTATAGTAAATATGGAGAAGAACGTATAGCGACCGAAATCATTTACACAGTTGTAACTCGATTGGAGTTAGCAAGATTAAGTACTGAAATTGATAAAATTGATAAAAAAGCTTTTGTGGTCATGGATATTGTCAAAGATATTAAAGGCGGAATGATCAAGAAAAAGCCGTTAAAGTAAGATTGGGATTATGACCAGGAAATATACAGTACAAAAGTCACCATTTGTAGTCCCGACTACAGATGGTAAGCTCATTGAAGAACATTTTGGAGCAGCTTCTAAAGGTGGTGAGCAATTAAGTATAGCGCATATGATAGCACCACCAAAGTGGAGTGAACCCTTTCAGACCCCTGAGTTTGATGAATATACCTATGTCATAAGGGGTAAAAAACAATTTGTGGTAGATGGGGAAACCATTGTTTTGGAGGCCGGTCAATCCATTAAGATTGAAAAAAATACCCGGGTACAATATTCTAATCCTTTTGATGAGGAATGTGAATATATGGCGATATGTATGCCTGCATTTTCGATTGATAAGGTGAATAGGGAAAATGATTAATTCGTTCCTACCAATTTTTTGAGCTTTTCAGAGAGAGAAAACAGGTATTGTAACAAGTCGATTACCAGATGTGCTTCTTTTAATCTGCTTCTGGTCTCTTCGGTGATGACCAGGTTTCCTAATGAAATTTCTTCTTGTCTTTTCTTTATAAGTTCCGCATAATGAGACTTAATCTGGTTGATAGCCTCTCGGTGTTTGAGGCTGTCAGATGTTGCAATATGATTACCCTTCAGTAATTGAATCGATTCGTTAAGGATTTTAATGATTTCATCAATGTAGTCATTAAAGTCATTCGAGGCTGATGAGGTATGGTGGTTTTGAATATAAGTTCCGATGGCTGCAGTTGATGATAAAAAGGTGTGTTGAATGACTACAGCTTCGTATAATACCATAAAGTTTTTTTGTTTCGATTTAGGTTCCTGAGCCATGCGCTGAAAGGTGGCCATTAAATTACCAATGGCTAAAAATGCTTCCTTTCGCGAAATAACATATGAAGTGCTTTTGCCTTCCTTGTTATTGTAAAGCGACTTTACTTCTTTCAGGTAGTTGATGTTTGATTCAATCGATTTTATAAGGAGGTCATTGTGGTAATAGAACTCCCAGGCTGGCCATAAAGTGTAATTAGCAACGATAGCTAAACCGGCACCGATTAAGGTGTCTATAATACGGTATTGAATAACTTCAAAAGCATTCGGCTGTAAAAGAGCATACACAAAAACGATGTTGAGTGTGATGAAAGTGGCGGACGCTTTGTAATTCTGTTGTATAAAGGAAAATCCCATGGTCATCGAGACCAGGATAATAGCGATGTACACGTAAATATTTTGAGTAAGAACAATAATGGCCACAGCAATGAGTCCTCCAATCAGGGTCCCTGCAATACGTTGTTTCGATCTTTCTTTGGTAAGCCCATAATTTGGCCGCATGATTACAATAATGGTTAAAATAATCCAATAGGCATTTTGTATCGAAAAAAGGCTGCCAATTAAAAATCCAGCTAAAACTGTAATGGTTAAGCGTAAGGAATGTTTAAAAATGGGCGATTTAAACGAAAGATTCTCTTTTAGCGTATTGATGCTATAATCTTGGGGAGTAAGTAATTTTTTATTCGGAGATTTTTGTTCTTTTTCGGTTTGTTTTAAGGTGATGGTCAATACTCTTTTTATATTCTTGATCTTCTCGGCTTGCTGTTCGATGTAATCGTAAAGATTTCGAAGCAGTAATATCTTATCCCGGTTTTGTTCAACATCAACCGAGGCTTTGTAATTTTCGATATCATTATGAGCCGTTGCGAGTAAGGTGTCAAGGTCTGCTCCTCGGATACTGCCATTTTTTTTTGAAATTTTAACTGAAAGGATTTCCAGCTCTATAGCTATATTTTGAGAAATGGCTGCAAAACTTTTAATAATGTTTTTATTGTCTTTTTTAAAGTTTTTATCAATGGTTTTGTAGTTCATCGGGTTGGCGATGGCCAATTCCAGCATATCGATCAGTTCGATAAATACCATTAACTGCTTTTTGATATAATTGGTGGATCCGGATTTAATACGGGCATTGAGTAAAACCGACCTTAAAGACTCGTGCTTTTCGTTTAATTCTGTTTGTAATTGAAATAGTTTTTTTAAAAGCTCTTTTCTTTCACTATCATCTACAAGAATTAATTCAGCTCTTGTATTGAGATAGTCTGCAGTTAATCTCATTACCTCCGAAAGAAGTTGCATGCTGAACTGAGTCGGATTTATGAGTGAATAGGCTGTTGATAATAACAAGTACCATAGTCCTCCTAAGGCAGTAACTCCTGCGTGTAAAATAATATCATGGCCCGTTCTTAAATGAGCCATGCTTATTGCTATGGCCAGGAGGCCTGACAGCGATACCAGAGATGCTCTGAAACCATAAACTGAAATATAAGCATAGAAGAAGACCAGGACAAGCAGCGTTATACTGATCAGGATGTAATTCTGGTACGTAAGGTTGATTAAAATGATATTAATCACTGCAAAAATAATCGCAGCAAGAACTCCGTAAAGTTTGTGTTTCGTGTTACCCGGGATGTCGGGAACCGAGGTTAGTAAAACTCCAAACGCCAATGAGGCTCCCATTTCAATTTTACCAGCAAAATAGCTTATAGCAATAGCCGTAACCGCAGCTAAAGTAATTAGTAGGCCTTTGGCGAATTGAAAGCTTTTGAAAAATTGGGTTACTTCCTTTAGCATTATGATCTCTTAGCTTTACAAAGTTAAAATACTCTTTCGTTTTAATTCCTATACGATCCCAATAAAGTTGAAGTTATATCGGCATTTCTTGTAAGATTACTGAAACAAAATTAACTTTGGGCAGCTGTTAAAAAAAAGACGTTATATTTACATTACTAAAAGATAAACAGTTTTTTAGTATTAGAAATAACCTGCCTGCTGATAACAGATGTACACTTAAAAAACTAAAACTAACTCAAAAAACAGGGATGAAGAAAATTTGTTTACTCTTTCTCGCATTCGCAATGTCATGTACCAAAAAGGAGAAAATTGACCTTTTAGTTACCAATGCAAATATTTATACTGTGGATTCAGCTTTTAGCAAGGCTGAAGCAATGGCTGTAAAGAACGGTAAAATTATGGCAGTTGGCCTTAACGAAGAGCTTACAGAAATTTATGAAAGTCAAAGAATTTTAGATGCTAAAGGGAAAACCATACTTCCCGGGCTTATAGACGCCCATTGTCATTTTTTTGGTTTGGGGCTTAATCAGCAGATGGTAGACCTTTTAGACACGAAGAGTTATGAAGAGGTGTTGCAAAAGGTTGTTGCTTTTCAGAAGGAAAAACAAAAGGATTTTATTTTCGGAAGGGGATGGGATCAAAATGATTGGGAGGAAAAAATATTCCCGAATAAGGATAGGTTAGATAAGTTGTTTCCTGATACTCCCGTTGTTTTACAGCGGATAGATGGACACGCATATCTGGTAAATCAAAAGGCCTTAGATCTTGCCGGAATAACAAAGGAAACTAAAGTTTCAGGAGGAGAGATCGTGATTGAGGATGGAGCCCTTACCGGAGTTTTAATAGACAATCCAATGGCTATGATCGATGCGATTGTACCGGATATTAGCAGAGCAGACCAGGCAAAAGCTTTGCTGGATGCCCAAGCGTTATGTTTGGATTTTGGATTGACCACAGTGAGTGATGCTGGACTTGACAGAGAGGTTATTGAGTTGATTGATAGTATGCAGCAACAAGGAGATCTAAAAATGAGAGTTTATGCCATGGTAAGTAATAATAAAGAAAACCTTGATTTTTATTTGCCTAAAGGAATTATTAAAACGGACCATCTCAATGTAAGATCAGTAAAGGTTTATGGAGATGGAGCCTTGGGCTCAAGAGGAGCAGCCTTGAAAGAGGAGTATTCGGACAAACACCATCATTTTGGAGCTATGGTTACTTCCGTGGACGAAATTCATGACCTGGCAACACGAATTGCTGCTTCTGATTATCAAATGAATACACATGCTATAGGAGACTCCGCTAATGCAGTCGTTTTGAAAGCTTATGAGGCTGCTTTAACAGGAAAATCAGATCGACGCTGGCGAATTGAACATGCCCAGGTAATCGATGGAGAGGATTTTAATTATTTTAGTAAAGGGATTATACCATCGGTACAGCCTACACATGCCACAAGTGATATGTATTGGGCTGAGGATAGGTTGGGAGAAGATCGGATTGAGAGGGCTTATGCATATAAAACGCTTTTGAATAAATCTGGGGTACTTGCTTTAGGTACTGATTTTCCGGTAGAGAAAGTGAGCCCGTTTTTAACTTTTTATGCGGCCGTAGCTCGCAAGGATCTTGAGGATTATCCTAAAAACGGATTTCAAACCAAAGATGCATTAACAAGAGAAGAAACCCTGAAAGGGATGACCATATGGGCCGCTTTTGCGAATTTTGAAGAGCAAGAGAAAGGTAGTTTGGAGCCTGGTAAATTTGCAGATTTTATTATCCTTGACAAGGATATTATGCAAGTTCCTATAGAGGAGGTTCCTGATCTGCAAGTAGAGCATACCTATTTAGGAGGGGAGTTGATGCCGAAAAAAGAATAGTGTTGCTAAGTAGCATATTGATATAAAAAAGCACCTCATTGAGGTGCTTTTTTATTTTTAAATCTGAAAGATCTACAGGCCAAATGGGATGGCTACTCTGGTAGTGTCCCAACCTAAAACCATATCGATTTTATTGTCATCTTCTTTTTTAAATGCAATGGAGAAAGCTTCCAAAGATTCGTTGCCCTGAGCCACAGGTACTGTAATTCTGGCAACATCATTGGCTTCCTTGTACGAATAGGCTCCCCAAACATCTGTATCATTGTTTAGGATGATCGTCCAGTC
The DNA here is from genome assembly GCF_900116365.1 of Zhouia amylolytica. Lineage (GTDB taxonomy): Bacteria > Bacteroidota > Bacteroidia > Flavobacteriales > Flavobacteriaceae > Zhouia > Zhouia amylolytica. The sequence goes on from NZ_FPAG01000006.1 coordinate 268,812, forward strand.
GTTAGCTCCAGGAATGGTGTACAAGGTGTAGGTTCCAGCTTTTACTGGTTTGTCTCCAAACATAACATCCTGGTAAAATCGAATTTCCGTAGCTTCGTTAGCTCCTGTTCTCCAAACTTTTTCAAAAGGAACTAAATTCCCAAAGACACTTCGTCCTTTCATCAGCGGTCTTGAATAGATAACTTTGATACTGGGCGCTGCATTGCGATCAGTTTTGTAGTATGCAATGTCTGCAACACTCTTGTCAATTCCGCTAAATTTCTGAGCACTAATTTCGTTGAAAGCTAATAAAGCCGTAAATAGTGTGATTACTAAGGTTAGTTTTTTCATTTGTAGTTAATTTTATTTAAGACAATAAAGGTAATTAGTTAAAATGGTTTCTTCCTATAGTGGTTTAGTTAATGTTTTTTTAAAAAAGGAGACTTACAAATTGTAATAGGTTGTAGCATGATTTAATGTTTGAAGTTTCTTTTTGTGTGTAATCGCGTATGTTTAGTTTTTAATAGTAACTCATAATGATGTTTTGGTTTTTAAATTGAAACTATAATCTAATATTTGCCTTGTAATTATAAATGATATAAAAGCAATATTGATATGTGTGGAATTGTTTGTGCATTCGATTTAAAAGAGCAAGCGGAGGTTCTAAGACCTCAATTGTTAGAAATGAGTAAAAAATTACGTCATAGAGGTCCTGATTGGAGTGGGATATATAGTAATGATAAGGCAGTTATGGCGCATGAGCGTTTGGCTATCGTTGATCCCGCATCAGGAGGTCAACCGCTCCTTAGTGAAGATGAGAAGTTTGTTTTGGCGGCCAATGGTGAGATTTATAACCATAGAGAGCTGCGTAAGCAATTTGAAGGTAGATACAATTTTCAGACACAGTCTGATTGTGAGGTGATCCTTGCTTTATATCAGGAGAAGGGGCCAGGATTTATCGATGAGATGAATGGTATTTTTGGGTTCGCTCTATACGATGTTGATAAAGATGAATATTTTGTGGCCAGAGATCATATGGGGATCATTCCGCTCTATATTGGTTGGGACCAAAATGGAACTTTCTATGTGGCTTCTGAATTGAAAGCTTTAGAAGGAATTTGTACTAAAATTGAAATTTTTCCTCCGGGACATTACCTGCACAGTTCAGATGGTGAGTTGAAACGTTGGTATACTCGCGACTGGACCGAATTTGAAACGGTTAAGGAGGCAGAGACAAGTATAGAAAAGGTTCGTCAGGCATTGGAGGATGCAGTTCACAGACAATTAATGAGCGACGTTCCATATGGGGTGCTTCTTTCAGGAGGATTGGATTCTTCTGTGACTTCGGCAATAGCAAAAAAATATTCCGAAAAAAGAATTGAAAGTGATGATACAGATCAGGCTTGGTGGCCTCGACTGCATTCTTTCTCTGTAGGTTTGGAAGGTTCACCTGATTTGGCTGCGGCTAAAAAGGTTGCCGATCATATCGGAACTGTACATCATGAAATTAAATTCACGATACAGGAAGGTCTGGATGCCATAAAAGATGTGATCTATCATTTGGAGACCTACGATATTACAACTGTCAGGGCTTCTACTCCAATGTATTTAATGGCAAGAGTAATTAAGTCGATGGGGATTAAAATGGTCTTATCGGGTGAAGGAGCTGATGAGCTGTTTGGAGGGTATCTGTATTTCCATAAAGCACCTACCGCTAAAGATTTTCACGATGAAACAGTTCGTAAGTTAGATAAGCTTTATCAGTATGATTGCTTGAGGGCTAACAAGTCTTTGGCAGCATGGGGAATTGAAGGTCGTGTGCCGTTCTTGGATAAAGAGTTTATTGATGTAGCAATGAGTATTAACCCTCAGGATAAAATGATAAATGGAGAGCGCATGGAAAAATGGGTTATCCGAAAGGCGTTTGAGTCCTATATTCCTGAAAGTGTTGCCTGGAGACAAAAGGAGCAATTTTCTGATGGAGTTGGGTATAGCTGGATAGATACCTTGAAAGAATTAGTGGAAGCCGAGGTTTCGGATGAGCAGCTGGCCAATGCTAAATTCAGATTCCCGATCCAGACGCCAAGATCGAAAGAAGAATATTACTATCGCACAATATTTGCTGAACACTTTCCTTCTGATACGGCTGCTTTAACAGTGCCTTCAGTGCCTTCGGTGGCTTGTAGTACACCAATTGCACTAGAGTGGGATGAAGCATTTAAGAACATGAACGAGCCTTCTGGAAGAGCAATTAGCAATGTTCATACTGATGCCTACGTGAGTTAAATTGTAGAATGTCTGATATAGTTTTAAAGGCGCCGTATTCTTACGGCGCTTTTTTTGTTGAGTTTTCACAAGTTTTTGTTAATAACTTGGAAGGTTTTATGTTTTTCATAACCTTGTTTTCACCTATAGTTTGCTATATTTGTCTGTTGCGCAAAATGTTTAAAAAACATCGAATTTATGAGTGAAGAAGTAACTAAAAAACAGTATTCGGCCGATAGTATACAGGCGTTAGAAGGTATAGAGCACGTTCGTATGCGTCCTTCAATGTATATTGGTGATGTTGGTCCGCGAGGTTTACACCATTTAGTATATGAGGTTGTCGATAACTCGATAGATGAGGCATTGGCCGGACATTGTGATACCATTAGAGTAACTATAAATGAGGATAATTCTATTACCGTTGAGGATAACGGTCGTGGGATCCCTGTAGATATACATAAAAAGGAAGGCGTGTCGGCACTGGAGGTTGTAATGACTAAAATTGGTGCCGGTGGTAAGTTTGATAAAGATTCATATAAAGTATCCGGTGGTTTACACGGTGTAGGTGTATCTTGTGTGAATGCTTTGTCAGATCACCTGAAGGCTACGGTGTATCGAGATGGCAAGATATGGGAGCAGGAGTATGAAAGAGGGAAGTCTGTATACCCGGTCAAAGCGGTAGGAGAGACTGATTTACGAGGTACTGTAGTAACTTTTCAGCCTGATGCTTCAATATTTCAGCAGACCACAGAGTACAATTATGATACATTGGCCTCGCGTATGCGCGAATTGGCTTATCTGAATAAAGGAATCAAAATAACCCTGACGGATAAACGTCATACCAACGAAAAGGGTGAGTTTGAAGGTGAAGAATTTCATTCGGAAGAAGGGTTAAAAGAATTTATTCGATTCCTCGATGGAAATCGTGAATCGATCATTGCAGATGTAGTTTCAATGGAAGGAGAGAAAAATGGTATACCTGTAGAGGTTGCCATGGTTTACAATTCTTCTTTTAGTGAAAACCTGCATTCTTATGTTAACAATATTAATACCCATGAGGGTGGTACACATTTATCTGGATTTAGGAGAGGTTTAACCACTACGTTAAAGAAATATGCCGATAACTCCGGGATGCTGGATAAACTAAAGTTTGACATTGCTGGTGATGATTTTAGAGAGGGGTTGACGGCAATTGTTTCAGTAAAAGTTGCTGAACCGCAATTTGAAGGTCAGACCAAAACCAAATTGGGTAATAGAGAGGTGACTTCGGCAGTTTCTCAGGCTGTGTCTGAAATGCTGGAGAATTATCTCGAAGAGCATCCGAATGATGCCAAGACTATCGTGCAAAAAGTTATTATGGCGGCGCAGGCACGTCATGCCGCCCGTAAGGCGCGTGAAATGGTGCAGCGTAAAACCGTAATGAGTGGTGGTGGTCTTCCAGGTAAATTATCGGATTGTTCAGAGACAGACCCTGAAAAATGCGAAATCTTTCTTGTCGAGGGAGACTCGGCAGGTGGAACTGCTAAACAAGGGCGAGATCGAAATTTTCAGGCTATTCTTCCATTGAGGGGTAAAATTCTGAATGTTGAAAAGGCAATGCATCACAAGGTTTTTGAGAATGAAGAGATCAAAAATATTTTTACTGCTTTAGGGGTAACTATAGGAACCGAAGAAGATAGTAAAGCATTGAATCTGGAAAAGCTTCGCTATCATAAAGTGGTTATCATGTGTGATGCGGATGTCGATGGTTCTCACATTGCAACCTTAATTTTGACCTTCTTCTTCAGGTATATGAAAGAACTTATTGAAAATGGTCACGTATATATTGCAACTCCTCCGTTGTATTTAGTTAAAAAAGGAGCAAAAAAGACCTATGCCTGGAGTGATAAAGAACGCGATAGATTAGCTCAGGAGTTTGGAGGTTCGGTGAATATTCAACGTTATAAGGGTCTTGGAGAGATGAACGCAGAGCAATTGTGGGACACGACCATGAATCCTGAGTTTAGAACTCTTCGTCAGGTAACCATTGATAATGGTTCTGAAGCCGACAGAATATTCTCAATGTTGATGGGAGATGAGGTACCACCTCGTAGAGAATTTATTGAAAAAAATGCAGCTTATGCTAATATTGATGCATAAGAAATAACATAAAATTGTTGTAAAAAACTCACGAGAACTCTCGTGAGTTTTTTTATTTTAGCCATCCCAAATCAAAACAATTATGAAGAAAATTCTATCTATTGCCTTTATGTGTGCAGGGCTATTTACGAGCGCACAACAAAACATTAATGATTTGCTAGCAGCCGGTATCGATGATGCCGAACGTTATACCAACGATTATTTAGCTCCTGCTGCCGAAGGGTTAATGTACGGAATGAACAACGGTTGGTTCAACTCTGCAGAAGTAAAACCATTCTTAGGATTTGAGATTTCTTTAATTGGAAACGCAAGTCCGATTAAGGATAATAAAAAGTCTTTCACTTTAGATACCTCACAATATGAAAACCTACAGTTTGTCGATGGCAGTGTGAGTAAAGAAGTTGCTACAGCTTTAGGAGACCTTCAGGGAATAGAGGTGTTTGTTGACGGAGGCCAACCGGGTACTTTTGACGACGCTGTTTTCGAACTACCTTCTGGTTTGTCGGCAGAAAACATTGATTTTATTCCCACAGCAATGTTGCAGGCAAGTGTAGGACTTATAAAACATACGGAGGTGAAAGTTCGATTATTGCCTAAAACCTCCTATGACGACGCTTCCCTGGCCTATTATGGCTTTGGGTTGCAGCATGAGTTATCGGAATGGTTGCCGGGTAATAATTTGATGCCGGTAGCGATTTCAGGTTTAATAGCGTATTCTCATCTAAATGGTGAATATGACTTTACGGATACCCAAATCGTCGATGGAGAAAATCAGCGCTTTGAAACCAAAGCGGATACCTGGGTTTTTAATTTGATCGCTTCAACCAAATTACCGGTGATAAATTTTTATGGAAGTGTAGGGTATTTGACTGGTAAATCGAATACGGATATTTTAGGAACCTATGTGGTTGAGCAAGGGCCTTTACAATCAGAAACTGTAGTGGATCCATTCTCAATAGCAAAAAGCGCATCAGGAGTTAAAGCCACACTCGGTACGAAGCTGAAAATTAGCTTTTTCCGCATTAACGCAGATTATACTTTTGGGGAGTTCGATAGTTTCAATCTGGGGATTAATTTTGGATTCAGGTAAAAGAAGAAATTATAACAAAGTTTAAATAAAAGGAGTCCAAAAGACTCCTTTTTTCATGCTATAAACTATGGATAATCAATAAATTTAACGAACTTTGCTACCGTTTTTAAAAATTATCAAATAATAAAATATATCATATGAAAGTTACAGTAGTAGGTGCAGGTGCCGTTGGAGCAAGTTGTGCTGAATATATTGCGATTAAAGATTTTGCTTCAGAAGTTGTTTTAGTAGATATTAAAGAAGGCGTTGCCGAAGGGAAGGCAATGGACCTTATGCAGACAGCTTCATTGAATGGTTTTGATACCAAAATTACAGGTTCTACAAATGATTATTCTAAAACAGCAGATAGTGATATTGCTGTAATTACAAGTGGTATTCCTCGTAAACCTGGTATGACGCGTGAAGAGCTTATCGGTATTAATGCTGGTATTGTAAAATCAGTTACTGAAAGTCTTTTAGCGCATTCTCCGAATGCAATTATTATTGTGGTTAGTAATCCGATGGATACTATGACCTATTTAGCGCATAAAGTTACAGACCTTCCAAAGAATCGTATCATTGGAATGGGAGGTGCTTTAGACAGTGCACGATTCAAGTATAGATTGGCAGAAGCCTTGGGGGCTCCAATTTCTGATGTTGACGGAATGGTGATCGGAGGTCATAGTGATACCGGAATGATTCCTTTAACGCGTTTGGCGACAAGAAACAGTGTTCCTGTTTCTAAATTCCTTTCTGAAGAGCGTTTAAATCAGGTAATGGAAGATACTAAAGTAGGTGGTGCTACCCTGACTAAATTGTTAGGAACCAGTGCTTGGTATGCACCAGGAGCTGCTGTTTCAGCAATGGTTCAGGCAATTGCTTGTGATCAGAAGAAAATGTTCCCTTGCTCATGTTTCTTAGAAGGAGAGTATGGACTGAATGATATTTCTATTGGAGTTCCTGCTATTATCGGTAGAAACGGTATTGAAGAAATCGTAGAGATCGAGCTGGATGAAGCAGAAAAAGCGAAGTTAACTTCAAGCGCCGAAGCAGTAAGTAAAACGAACGGAGCATTAAGTGATATTTTGAAATAATGCTTACAATACTTTCAAAAAAATCCTGCTGAATTGTTTTCATGCAGGATTTTTTGTATAGTAACCTTAAAATAAATTGGTTTATCATCGTGTAAATTTTATATTTGCTCGTTTTTAAAATTTGACTATTAAATAAAATTTAGGATGCAAAACAAGGGACTTATTAGGCTTTTTGCTATTTTATTTGGTATCGTAAGTATCTATCAACTATCATTTACTTTCGTTATCAATAAAGTAGAAGGAGAAGCCGAAGATTTTGCTGTGAACAAAATTACTTCTGATGAAGATAATTACGTAGCAAAAAGAGAGGCAGAGGAAGCAAGTTATTTAGATTCTATTGGCAATCAAACCGTTTATAATATCGGAGTTGCTAGCTTTACTTACAACGAAGCTAAGGAAAAGGAGCTAAACAAAGGACTCGATCTTAAAGGTGGAATTAACGTAATTCTTCAGATTTCTGTAAAGGATATCTTGAAAGGATTAGCTAATAACTCTAAAGATCCGGTTTTTAATAAAGCCTTAGACGAGGCTAGCGAAGCTTCAAAAAATAGCCAGGATACTTATATTGACTTATTCTTCGAAAAATTCACTGAAGTTTCAGCCGGAAGTACCAAGTTAGCTTCCCCGGATATATTTGCAAACAAAGCGTTAAGCAATGATATCAACTTCCAGATGACAGATGAGGAAGCTCGTCCCGTTATCCGCAGAAAAGTAGACGAATCTATTACATCTGCTTTTGAGGTTCTTCGTAAGCGTATTGATAAGTTTGGTGTTACGCAACCAAACATTCAGCGTTTAGGGAACTCTGGTAGAATTTTAGTAGAGTTACCGGGTGCTAAGGATATCGATCGTGTTAAAGGTTTATTACAGAGTACTGCACAGTTAGAATTCTGGGAAACATTTAAGGCAGACCAGGTATTACCTTATTTAGTTACTGCAGACGAAATACTTAAAGGTATTGTCGATACTGATAAAACAGTAGCTGAGCCGGAGCAGGAAGAAACTGAAATAGACTCATTACTTTCAGATATCGCTACAGATTCTTTAGACGTAGCACAATCAAACCCGTTATTGAGCTTAATGGTACAGCCAGGTTTCCAGGGAAGCCCGGTGGTTGCTACCTTCGCTTTAAAAGATACGGCAGAGGTAAACGGATACCTGAAAATGCCTCAGGTGCAAGCTGCAAGACCAACCGAATTGCAGACTGCTAAACTAGTTTGGGGTAAGCCTGCAAAAGATTCTGAGGTTATTGAATTATATGCTTTAAAATCTAACAGAGAGGGGATCCCTCCATTAAGTGGTAGTGTTATTACTGATGCTTCACAAAGTTATGATTTAGGAAACAGACCATCAGTTTCTATGCAAATGGATGGTAAAGGAGCAAGAATATGGGAAGAGCTTACAGGAAAAGCTTTCAGAGAGCAAGGAAATATTGCTATTGTTCTTGATAATATCGTTTATTCTGCACCTGGTGTAAGTAGTGGGCCAATTAGCGGAGGTAACTCTGAAATATCAGGTGACTTTACCCTGAATGAGGCAATTGACTTAGCAAACGTGTTAAGAGCAGGTAAATTACCAGCATCAGCAGATATTATTTCGTCTGCGGTGGTTGGACCATCACTAGGTCATGAAGCAATTAGCAGTGGTATGATGTCGTTCATCATTGCGATGATTATTGTGCTTATCTGGATGATCTTCTATTATGGTAAGGCGGGTATCTTCTCAGACATCGCTCTGTCATTCAATATATTGTTAATTTTTGGTGTCCTTGCAGGGCTCGGAGCCGTATTAACATTACCTGGTATTGCCGGTATTGTATTAACAATAGGTATGGCGGTCGATGCCAACGTAATTATATATGAACGTATTAAAGAAGAGGTCTTAAAAGGTAAAGGCAAGAAACAAGCAATAGATGATGGTTTCAAAAATGCATTGTCTTCAATTCTCGATGCTAATATTACAACAGGTCTTACCGCTTTAATATTATTGGTTTTTGGAACCGGACCAATTCAAGGTTTTGCAACTACCTTATTAATAGGTATTGTTACATCACTATTTACAGCCATTTTTGTAACGCGTTTACTTATCGAGTGGTATACTGAGAAGAAAGGAAAATCTCTAGATTTCTATACCGGAGCAACTAAGAACCTGTTTAAAAATGTGAATATTGATTTCTTGTCAAAACGTAAGGTAGCTTATATTGTTTCAGGAATTGCATTGGTAGTAAGTTTAGGATCTTTATTCAGTTTAGGTCTTAACCAAGGTGTAGACTTTGTTGGAGGACGTTCTTATCAGGTTCGTTTCGAACACCCCGTAAACCCTTCTGAAATAGATTCAGAATTAGATGCTGTTTTCGGAAGTACAGAAGTAAAAACATTTGGTGGAGCAAATCAGATTAAGGTTACTACAAAATATAAAGTTGACGAAGAAGCAACCGAAGTTGATCAGGAAATTCAACAGAAATTATATGATGCATTGCAAAAATACTTACCTGAAGGAACTACTTATGAGCAGTTCTTAGGTGGAAGTGAAGATGCTAAGATTGGTATACTTCAGTCAATTAAGGTAGGGCCAACCATTGCGGATGATATTAAGAAAAATGCAGTTTGGGCAATTCTAGGATCGTTGGCAATTGTATTTATGTATATATTATTGCGTTTCAGCAGATGGCAGTTCTCTTTAGGTGCTGTAGCTGCAGTATTCCACGATGTGATCATTGTATTGGGTATATTCTCATTAACCTATAAGTTTATGCCTTTCAATATGGAGATCGATCAGGCTTTCATTGCGGCAATACTTACCGTAATTGGTTACTCCCTGAATGATACCGTAATTATCTTTGATAGAATTAGAGAGGTAATTAGCGAAAAGGGCTGGAGTGCTGGTGATAATGTGAATTCAGCATTAAACAGTACTTTAGGAAGAACCTTGAATACGTCAATGACCACCTTGGTGGTAATGATCACTATATTTATTTTCGGAGGTGAATCGTTAAGAGGATTTATGTTCGCTATGATTATAGGTATTGGAGTTGGTACATATTCATCATTGTTTATTGCAACACCAGTCATGTATGATACTTTAAAAAAGTCAATAACTGACGGAAAGAAGAAAGAGAATTAAATAGATTTCTAATCATACAAAAAAGGCCCTTTGTTTCTTCAAAGGGCCTTTTTTTATGTAGCTTGCTCCTGTTTAACCATTGTTGAATCTTCCTCACTTTTAGTGATGCCGTTCAGGAGTCCCTTAAATACGAAAGCATGAAAAGGCAAGACACTATACCAATACAAACGACCGCCAAGTCCTTTAGGTCTGAAGGTAGCTGTTTGAATTAACGTATTGCCTTGCGTTTTAAACTCTAACCATGCCTCTCCCGGCAATTTCATTTCGGCAAATAATAATAAACGACCTTCTTCTTTATTCGCATAGAGGACACGCCAAAAATCGAGCGCATCTCCAGCTTCTAGGTCTGTTTCATTAGTTCTCCCTCGTCTGAGTCCCACACCCCCTACCAGCTTATCCATAAATCCTCTTAACTTCCAAAGTTTATTGCCATAATACCAACCATTTTTACCGCCCAATTTCCAGAGCTTTTCAATACATTCTTTACGATCTTTAAAAGACTGGCTTCTTTTATCGACGAAACATCCATATTGTGGTACATTGATAAAGTCGGAAATATTAAAATTGAGTCTGCCGCTGATTAATGAATCCTTCCAGCTGGAAACTATTTCGTTACTGTCAATTTTAGCAAAGGCCTTTTCTAAAGCTCTTTGGTAACTAATAGGCGTGATATTTAGTATTTTGTTTAAATCGTCATTTCTGCATATAACTTCAACTTTCATACTGTTAACCAGGGCAACAGCTAATTTGTATGAGGTAGAGGTGACAAAGTATAGCCAATACGAAGACAGCCTCGGTGTCATTACAGGAACTGTCCATATGTATCGTTTTAAACCCCGTACTTTGGCATATCCAAGAAGCATATTTTTATAGGAAAGGATGTCAGTGCCCCCTATATCAAAGTTCTTATTGAACGTTTTTTCATTACCTAAGGTTAAACTCAAAAACTTAAGTACATCAGAGATGCCTATTGGTTGACACTTTGTTTGTACCCATTTTGGAGTTATCATTGCCGGAAGTTTTTCTGTTAAATCACGTATGATCTCAAAAGAAGCACTACCCGATCCAATAATTATTCCAGCTCGCAAGGTGGTGAAATTATAATTTCCTTTAGCTAATTCATCCTCTACATTTTTACGTGAGGTGAGGTGTTTCGATAACTCTTCTTCATTGATAATACCACTCAGATAGATTACATGTTTTACCGAGGTATGATTTATAACCTCTCTAAAGTTAATGGCTGATGCTTTCTCCAGAGCAACATAATCATCTGCTACAGACATAGAATGTACCAGGTAATAAGCGGCATCAATGTCTGTTGGTATGTTACCTAACGTTTCCGGCTCCAGCAAATCAAATTCAGCAATTTCAATGGCTTCTAATACGGATGTTGGTGGTTGAAAACGGGCTTTATCCCGGACGCCGCAAACAACGGTATGCCCTTGGGCTATTAATACAGGGAGTAGTCGTTTCCCAATGTAACCCGTAGCACCAGTTAATAATACCTTCATAAACCACCTTTTCTATAAAGTTACTAAAAAACCGAGTGAATTAAAGAGATATCTGTTTTGTATCTGGCAGGATGCTTTTTTAGGATGCGTTAAAAATATCGTTATTTAAATATGTCAGGTTTTTATTTTTTATATATATTTAAAAAAAGTTTACAAATAGGAAATTATATAAAATTAATATTATGAATGACAGAAGAGCCTTTCTTAAGGGGGCATTAGCCACAAGTATTGTGATTTCACTACCATCGGCGGCATTTAGCTTATTTGATAAAGGAAATAAGGCCCTTAGAGTTGGTATGATTACGGATTTACATGAAGATATAATGCATGATGGTTTGTTGCGTATGGAGGCTTTTCTTAAGGTGATGAAGCGTAAAAAACCGGATGCATTGATACAGTTAGGAGATTTTGCCTATCCGGGAGATAAGAATAAGGAAGTAATAGAACTTTTTAATAATGCACATCCAAATACCTTACATGTGATCGGAAATCACGATATGGATGCCGGATATACCAGGGAACAATGTGTAGATTATTGGGGAATGCCAGATCGCTTTTATGTCAGAAAAATTAATGGGGTCAGTTTTGTGGTCCTGGATGGTAATGACAAAGGGTCTCCAGTACATAAAGGTGGTTATGCTTCTTATATAAATGAAATGCAATACCAATGGTTGGAACAGCAATTAGAGCAAATTGATGGTCCTGTCGTGATCGTTTCGCATCAACCCTTGGCCGGAGCTTATGCTATTGATAATGCTGAACAAGTTCAAGGATTATTAGCTAAACATTCCGATAAAATATTGGTGGCCGTAAACGGGCATACCCATATAGATGCCCATTTGGAGGTGCAGGGAATTCATTACGTACATATTAATTCAGCTTCGTATTATTGGGTGGGGGGTAAATTTCAACATGATAGTTATGATGAGTCAATTTTAAAGGAACATAAATATATTTCCTATACCTGTCCTTATAAAGAAGCGTTATTTACCTTGATGACAATCGACCCAAAAAGTCGAACCATTTCATTCTCAGGTAAAACCAGCAGGTGGGTTGGTGAAAGTCCGGAAGAATTAGGGTTTGAAGGATATGAAAATGCAATCCCGGGAAAAGAAATTGTTCCGGAAATCAGAAAAAGAGAAATAAAGAGCTAGCCTGGCATGATCAATAGAGACTTTTCTTTTAATCCGGAGCTTCCTGTTTAATAAGGACTATTGCTTTATAATTAATGCGAGGTTTTAATGTGGTTTAGCTAATAGGTTTTGGATTTTGTGAGAATTGCTATCCTGGTCCATATTGAAAAAATACTGTAGTTGCCATTGCTGGGTTTTGATTGCCTGTTTAGAAGACGTCGTATCCCAGGGTGGGTAGACCCTAAAGCCTCTTTTGCCTTCTTTTTGGTCAGTGCCAATGATTCCTTTTTGTAATAAAATTATTTTTGGGAATATGAATTGTCCTGATTGATTTCCGTTTTGCGTCGTAATCATATAAAAATCTATGGCATCACTTTCATGCAATGGTTCAGTAATACCTTCATTATTGCGTTTCCAGCAGGTTACAAATTGTCCGACCTTTTTAGGGGTTGTTTTTGCTTTCCTGTAAAGAATGCGATGATGGTTTAACTTAAATTGACAGGCATTGTATTCTTTGCTTTCAGTTTCAGTTATAAATTCAGAGATGTAAAGCTCAGATGGGGTATAAACCTCATTGATAATTATTACTAATTCGGGAGGCATATTTTTAATTGTTTAGGTCAGATTGATCTAATGATCTGCTTGGGGTTGGGTCGTTTTCTTTAATTCGTTTACGACATTTTTGCTCAATATCGAATACCTTATTTATTTGAGAAATATAGATGATATCCGGTACAAACTGTTCACTTTTGTTTTTACCACGTTTCATTTTTCCGGTTCTTAACTCCATTTCGATATTTCCATAATTTCCTTTATTACTAACTCTCATGTTGCCGGAAAATTGCTCCCAGTCTTTAATGGTGGTATTGCCTCTTCTATATTTGATGAATCGGGTAGGGGTGCCCACAAAGTAGCCACCTTTTTGCAGGAGTTGAACAATGGCTGCAATTAACAGGAAGATGCCAACAACAACAAACAATCCTATAATAAGACTGGGTGCCAGGATGGTTTCCCAGTTTTCTAAACTTCCTGTTACCGGAATGTCATTTTGTTTAAAATGAACTTCTTTTCCTTGTATAATCGGTACGATAAAAGCAATCACAAAAATACTTATGAAAACATTCCAAAAGCCTGCAAATGCTAATAGAGTAAGTCCTTTTCTTCTGGGGAAGTTCTTTTTACTCTTAACTATAAAATCAGTAGGCTCAGACCCTATAATTGTTCTTAAATCTTTTGGAATGGCATTTCTGTTCATAAAGTAAAGATACTAAGAATGATTTAAGCCGATCTGAATGGAGCTACTCAAATATTGGAATGGATGAACAGGGGAATGAAAAATCGAAAAGCATCGTATTACAAATGGACGTTAATCGTTTAAAATCTTAGTTTCAAATCCATCAATACTTTCAGTATTTTTTGCTTCCCAATATGCTTCAATTCCTGTTGATCCTTTTTCTTTAGCCCATTCCGTAAGTGTGGTACGCTCCTCCTTAAAGTCCATTAAAGGAACTCCAAATCCGCAAGAAGTTTGCACCAGATCTACTTCCATTTCTATGATTTGTCTGGAACCATCGTTGTGGTCAAAAAGGGTAATATATTCATGGAATTTTTCATCTCTCTTATGAAAGATTTTAGCGGTTCCGTATAGTCTTAAAATTAGTGGAGGGCCTTCAAAAGCACAAAACATGATAGTCATCCGTTGGTTCTTTAAAAGGTGGGCCGCCGTTTCATTACCACTACCGGTAAGATTGAGCCACACAATTTTATTTTCGTTTATAACCCTAAAGGAGTCTGTGCCTTTGGGAGAAATGTTTACCCTTCCTTCATCAGCTGCAGTTCCCACAAAAAATACTTTTTGCGATTCTATAAACTTTTTAAGTCGGGGTTTTATACTGTCTAATTTTCGTCCCATTGTTTTTGATAAAATTGATAATTATAAAGATATTACTTTTTAATTTTTTTAACCATCGTATACATTCCCCGGTATTCATCTTTCATAAATTCAGAATTAAACTTAAAATGGTTTACGATTTCAAATTCCATTTTTTGGTAAAAGTTAAGAGCAGCTTGTTGGGTGTCCATAGCCTCTAACCAGAGTATAGTCTCTTGCTGAGAGCAAAATTCTTTTTCTACCCATTGAATGAGTTGTTTTCCGATTCCCTTACCTTGTACTGAAGGAGAAAGGTATATGCGTTGAAGTTTTACGCTCTTTATATCATTACATTCATGTAGAGCCTCGTTAAGTAAAACTCTTAAAATACCAATAGCTTCCGATCCGTACCAAATTAAATAGTATTTAGAATTAGGGTTAGCTAACTCTTTTTTAAAATTTTCCGGATTGTATAATAAATTTAGATAGCGCTCACCCTCATCTGGCCATAAATGCTTATATACAGGCGGGTAAATTTGTTTCATAAGTTGAAACAATTGCCGATGATCTTGTGTGCGAAGTGTTGAAAGCTTTAGAATGTCTGTTAAATACTTCATGAAACGCTTTAACTATTCCACCATACTTTTATTGCAATACCCGGATTTATCAAAATCTCTGATGTTTATAGAAATAATGGGTGTTTCCGGGAACATTTCTTTTAATGCTTTTACAATACTTCTTGATAAATTATTTTTTTGTTCCTCAGTACGCCCTTCCATGATATTGCCAAATACATGAATAAAGTCCTTGGTGTCTCCTCCCACATTGTAATAGATGTAAGGATTAATGCGGACTTTGATGTCACCCTTAGCAAACAGGTTCGTGGCATCAGTGGTGTTGTAAACGGTTTCAATAATAGCTTCTGGACGTTGATGTTCAATTATAGGTTGCGAACACTCAATAATAAAATGAGGCATGATCGTTATGTTTTTATTAATTCCTAAGATAAAAATACTGCCTTTACCTTGAAGAATAACTACCAATGTTATTTAAGTAATGTTAAATTTTAAGCTCCCTGGCGAACTTTTCTAATCCGCCTTTCACTTGTGGCGGGATCTCCTCATCAGCAATCCAGGTATGTATGTTTCCTAAATATTCCATGCCTAAATATTTGGCACTTTCTTCAAAAGGCATCGTGAATCCTTTTTTTAATTCGGCATCCGATCCACAGCTTAAAACAGCCATGTTTTTGCCTTTTAATTGCTTTCCGATTGATTTTTCTGTTTTCAGGCAATCCGTAATACGATCGAAAAAGTTTTTCATGATCCCGCTCATGGTATACCAATAGATAGGGGTTGCGAAGATTATAGTGTCGTATTTGGTAACAATCTCTTTTATGGTAGGTATGAAATCATCATTCTTGTACCTGTAGTCATAATGGTAAGGATGAATGTTTTTGGTATTTAGGTCGACAACCTCAAAACCAAAGTTGTTTTGTAAAAAAGAGGTCATCCGATTGGTGTTCCCATTACTTCTCGAGCTTCCCTGGATAATAACTGTTTTCTTGTTCATCATGTGTCTTTTTAATTATGAGAACAAAGGTATGTGGAGCCGTTTTAGCAAACAATAAGGGGCAAATTATGCCCCATTATAAGTTTTCTCCAAATTCAGTAAGTGATTCAAATACAATAACTAATTTCGATCCTAAAGGTGTGATGCTATATTCAGTTCTCTTTGGGTATACATCAAAATCTTTCTTATGTATGAGCCCGTCGTTCAACATTTCTCCCAGCTGTTGGGTTAAAGCTCTTTTGGAAGCTTCCGGTAAGCCTTGTTGAATATCTTTTAATCGTAGATTATGTTGAAGTAGTGTACTTAAAATGGCAGGCTTCCATTTGCCTGAAATAACATGTAAGGCTTTTTCAATGGCGCAGTCATTTTTTAAGGGCGTTTTTCGCTGGTAAGTACTCATACTTTTTGTGTTTACGGATACTCATTATTTAACATCCAATCTATAGCCGCTTCTTCTGTGTTAAAGGTTTTGAGGATATAATGTTTTGGGGTGTGTTCTATGACAAAAGGGACAACCGTATTTTTAGGGGTGTCGACAAGGACAGCAAACTTTTTGCCACCAAACTGATCTTCTCTTGTATCGAAATAAGCAATGATTTTTTTATGGTCAGCTAAATTTACATTTAAATTGGCATCTCTGTAATCTAATATAAAGCCATTAACGTCTTTTGGAATGAGGTTGTTTTTAATAGCCAGATTCCAGGATTCAAAAATGTCTTCGATACTGATATTACCGTAGTGGGCTCGATAAAGAATTCGAGTGTTTGGGTCGTAGTAATATTTGTATTTTTCATTCATAGCTGTAAAAATATAAAACTATGTACTGTCAATCGTTAAAATTTTGCATTTTTCACTGATATGGAACTCAGTGGTTTTAAAGTCATCACCAGAATACGTATTTAAGCTGAATTCGTTTTTTCATACTTTGGTATTTTGTTATTTTTAGGCATGAATTTAGAACAATACATCCGCGATATTCCAGATTTTCCAAAACCAGGTGTGGTTTTTAAGGATATCACTCCTTTGTTAAACGACTGTGATGCTTATAATTATACAGTAGGACAGCTTTTAAAGCTTATAGGAGACCAGAAGATCGATAAGGTTATCGGAGTAGAGAGTAGAGGTTTTTTCTTTGGCATGTTATTGGCACAAAATCTTAAAGCAGGGTTTATACCGGTACGGAAGCCGAATAAATTACCTCATAAAACACTGGCCCAATCCTACGATCTCGAATATGGATCAGATGCTGTAGAAATACATGCCGATGCGATTCATAAAGGAGATAAAATTTTAATACATGATGATGTGCTAGCCACCGGTGGAACTGCTGGTGCAGTATGTCAATTAGTAAAAGAGCTGGGAGGTGAAATTGTTCAATGCAACTTTTTAATGGAACTTACATTTTTAAATGGGAGGGAGAAACTTGACGGTCATCCTGTCGCTTCTTTACTGAAGTATTAATCAAGTGCATTTTTTGTTACGTAGGCACGCCAACCTATAATAGCCAATTGCCACTTTTTAGCCTTGCTCACATCGAGTCGCTGTTTGGTAAAAGAGGGGAGTAGCACTTTATTTAATTTTGCCAATGCCTTAAAAAATGCTTTTTTCATAAATAAATAAGCCTTGAGTTTTCAAGGCTTAAACTACAAAATTTTGTTTATATAGCGTCGTATTAATTAGTGGCAATTGATCTGGCTACAAGTATACCGTCTACCTTACCAATGATAATGTTGGGAATTCCGTCAGGATTGCGCGATGAATCCCAGGTGGCACTCCCGGCAAATTTATTTTCTTTTGATGTATTGGAAACAATTTTAATGGCAGTGATATGCCCGTTTTCATTACGCTCGATACCTGAAATATGATACTCAATTCCTTTTTTCATTAAATCGTCAACATAAGCTTGTATTAATTTGTCGGAGGTACGCTTAGTGATTACAAAGCTACTATGGTCTAAAGGAACTCCTACAGCTAAATTCATATTCTTCTGCGCAGAGTTTTCTTCAGCATTCACACCAACAGATAGTTTCCATGGACTTGCAGCTGTTTTGCTGTTTTTAACCGAGTCGGTTGGATGCCCTTCGACAACTTTCTTCTGTATGCCATATACAACCGTGTCTTTAGTTTGTGTAGCTCCTGTAAAACCTTGAATGGCAACCTTAGCGGGCGTGTTGTTTTTTTGTGGAGAAGAGGAGCCTTGTTGTTTAGTTTTTTGGTTGGTTTTTGCCTTTTTGGTGGTAATGAGTATAACTCCATTTTTTCCTTTTTCTCCATAAACCCGGGTGGCATTTTCTCCTTTAAGGATCTTTACACTTTCAATTTGGTCCGGTGTAATTGTATTTACATTAAAATCTGGCTTTTTTTCTACCCCATCTACCACTATTAATGATTTGATGGTGTTCAGTGTATTGGTGATATTGGTTTCCCCTTGTTTATAAGTTGAAATCTCTATCACGCCATCTTTTCCTTTAGCCCCGTAACGATCAATGGCGTCTTTTCCCTTTAGAATATTCATATGTTTTATTTCTTCCGGCGCAATACTTTTTGGGTCGTAATTGTCTTGTATCTTACCATCTATAACAATTAAGGATGCATCGATTTGATGTTTTGTAATTCCCGGAGCAGTTTTGTAACCAATCTCTTTTATCTTACCATTAGCGTCAAACTCAAAGCTGAAAACCAAATGGCCTATAGGAATTATCCCTTCTATGGATGTCGAACCACTATTTCCGTCCGGACCTTTAAAATTAGAAGCAATGGCTATGATTTCTCCTTTTTCATTACGTTTTACATTGAAGAAAGTGAGTGTTCCGCCGTATTCTTCTTTAAAGGTTCTTACAAAATAGTCGAGCTTTTCATCACTGGTGTTTCTGTTTACCATAAAAATTCTTGATCGATCGTTAACAGGTCCGTATCCCGTTACATAATCTCCGGCTTCATCATATACGTGAAATTTGAAAGCGGGTATGCCATTTTCATGGGTGCCACTATTGTATTTTCCACGACTACCAGTGGATTCAAAAGAAGAATTCAGGCTAACGATTTCATTATTGGCATTGCGATTAACTTCATTAAAAGTTAACGCTATGCCTGTATTTTCTTTTATGAACCTTATTTGTTCGCTTAAATAGGTGTCGGTTGAATTTTTGTCGACAACGACATTGAAAGCTGTTTGTTTACTGCTTGAGGTCGTTTTGATCTGCGCTATAGTTTCTGTATTGAGCGTGTAAATAAACAGAACTAACAACGGGACTACCGATAGATATTTCCATAAAAACAGGCGCTTCGATTTTTGTTTGTTCAGCATAACGATTCGTTTTTTGATTGATGAATTAAAGGTATTGATGATGTTTAATTGATGAATATTGATATTGGATGATTGTTCCAATAAGAGGTATTGGTATTCTTTTTTATTACCCCATACTTCCAGGGTGGCTTTGTCTGCTATAAATTCAAGATTTTCATTAGTTGCCTTTTTGTAAAGCCAGGCAATCGGATTGAACCATTGAAAAATGCAAATTAAATGCGTTAAGAGCATATCGGCAGAATGTTTTTGAAAAGCATGTGCCTTTTCGTGACTCAGTACCGCGTCCAACTCTGCATCAGTGATGGTACTGTTGATGACAATATAATTGAAGAAGGAAAACGGAGCTTCCACGCAATCCGCTTCAATAATGGTGTATTGATCTGTTTTGTAACGGGTTCCTGATTTAAGGACTCTTACTAATGAGAGCAACTGTATGATAAATCTGGAAGCAAAAAATAACACCCCGATGCCATAAATGATTTGCATAACCTCATATGGGGTTAATGAACTTTCTTCTGGAAGTTGCAAGGGCTGCGTTCCATGTGTGGTTGCTAAAACTGGGTCTACTATAGTAGGGGCATCAATATAAACTATTTCAGTAACGATCCAAAGTGGCAGAAATAATGCAACCAGAATGCCTGTTAATAAGAAGGCACGGTTGAGATTCAGAAAGGTGCTCTTTTGCAATAGAACACGATAACTAGCATAAAAAACTGCTAATAGGAGTGCGCTTTTGGACAGGTATATGTAAAAATCAGGCATTACTTCTTCCTTTCTATTTCGTTAATGATCTCCTTTAACTCTTCTACACTTATTTTTCTTTCATTCGCAAAAAAGGAGACTAAGCTTTTATATGAATTGTTGAAGTAGTCGCTCATGGCATTGCTCATGAATTTCTTCCTGTAATCTTCCTTCTTTACAACAGGAAAATATTGAAAGGTATTGCCATAGGCATTATGAGAAACATATCCCTTTTCTTCCAGATTCCTGATGATGGTTGAAAGCGTATTGTAATGAGGCTTGTTTTCTGTGAATTCAGCTAAAATGTCTTTAACAAAAGCTTTTTCAAGCTTCCAAAGCATTTTCATGACTTCTTCTTCTTTATTGGTGAGTTTCTGCATTGCCCGGCATTTTATAATTCCTTGTTTCCAAAGAATAATGGATTGATGTGTTCAAATGTATAACTAAAAAAATAGTTACGCAACTATAAAACTAGTTATTTAACTAAATAAATAGTTTTTATTCTGGATACATACAATGAAAACTTACTCCTATCTTCGCATAAATTTAAAAATACATGAATATACTTTTAATTGTTGGGGGGTTAGTATTGTTGATATTAGGGGGTAATTGGTTGTTGAAAGCTGCCGTTGCTCTTTCGTTAAAATTAGAAATACCAAAGATTGTGATCGGTATGACGGTGGTGTCGTTTGCAACATCCGCCCCGGAGTTAATTGTGAGTGTAAATGCTGCTCTTGAAGGTTTCCCTGATATCGCAATGGGTAATGTTATAGGGTCTAATATAGCCAATTTAGGATTGGTTTTGGGAATAACAGTCATGTTAACCACGATCGATGTAGAGCGAAGTTTTTACAAAACCGACTGGCCTGTAATGATGTTAGCGTCAATACTATTGTACCTGTTTGTGTTTTATGATGATGTTTTAAGCAGGGTAGAAGGGGTTATCCTTTTTACCGCTTTAATTGCATTTTTAGTATACCTGTTGAAGTTTCAGAAGCCTGCGGTGGTTGATGATTATGCTGAGGATGATGAGCCTTTAGAACTTTATAAGGTTGTGTTGTTTTTGGTGTTGGGTGGTGTAGCCCTTTGGGGTGGTTCAGAATCTTTAATTAGAGGAGCAGTTGGAATGGCAGAATCCTTTGGCGTTAGTAAAAGGGTCATTGCTATTACCGTGGTATCAATTGGAACCAGCATACCTGAATTAGCTGCATCAGTTATTGCGGTTATGAAACGGGAGAAAGCCATTTCTTTAGGGAACCTGATAGGGTCGAATGTATTTAATATCCTGGCGGTTTTAGGAATTACCTCTATGGTCCACCCTATTACCGTAGATAAAGCTTTTTCAAGTGATTTGTACTGGATGCTGGCATTTGCTTTTGTGGTGCTTCCTTTGGTATTTCTTCCTAAAGGTTTGCGCCTAGGGTGGCGAGATGGTTTGGTTTTATTGGGGAGCTATGTGTTCTTTGTCTACCTAACCATATAACGCCGGGACTAAATATTCTTTGAACAAGAAGAAGCCTTCTGTTGTAAACACGCTCGTCAGATGTTTTTCGGTCCATATAGAAGACAATATTCAGGCTTAGTATTCCTTAGATGAAATACATTAATAACTGCTTTAAGGTACTCTAGGCCCGGTGCAAAGGTATGGATACAGTATAGATAGAGTATGGATACAGTATGGTTGAAGTAAAGATAAAAGGATGGACAGCTTCAATACTTACAACATACAGAAAGCCCCCTAAAACATCGAAATATTAAAGGGGGCACTCAAACCTAAACCTACTTTATGAATATAAAATTACCTGCTATTTCTATAAAAACCCTTTGAAGTGATCCAAAGGGTTTTTGGAGAGGGTTATATAAAAACGCTTTAAAAAAGCGGTAATTTTCTAAAACTATTACAATTTATATACGGTGGCTTATAGGTCGTTGGACCACAGAGGAAGTGTTAAACTTTTATTAAAGAAAAAGAGGTCAATTAATGACCTCTTTAAGCGCTGTATTTTGTTGGTGTATTACTCCATTGCAGGAGGGTTTACTTTTTTATCTAATGCGTTAATTCGTTCTTGATATTCATTAATGGCTTCTCTTACCATATCAACATTGTCGGAGGCTCTTTGATGAGCGTCTTCCATAACTTTTTCGAGCTTAGGATCTGGGTGTTGGAAGAGGTCAGTGATTACATGATTGATCTTGTCAATACTACTTTCCTGCGTGTTTTTGATGTCTTCTAACTTTGAAATAATCTTACGCATTCTATTTAATTTCTCTGCACTCATAATGTATAAGTTTTTTTATAATATACGATTTTTTTAGCAAATGGTTAGATGTCAATTGTTTAAGGTTGTTCGCGTAATGGTTGTCTTGTGGGGTTTTAATAGCTAATAAATTATAAATCGCTACCTTTGCTAGGTACTCGTTCTGACGCTGATCATAACGAGACTTTTTATATAAAAACCAGAGATGCAGACACCCAAAAAGATTGCCATTGTTGGTAGTGGATTAGTAGGAAGCCTTTTAGCTATTTATTTAAGAAATAGAGGACATGTTGTAGATGTATATGATCGAAGGCCTGATATAAGAAAGGTAGAATTTTCCGGACGCTCCATTAACCTGGCAATGTCTCCAAGAGGCTGGAGAGCCCTGGAAGCTGTGGGGATTGATGAGGAGATTAAAAAAATTGCTATTCCGATGGATAAGAGAGCAATCCATACTCCTGATAAGCCTATGTATTATCAGTATTATGGAAAGGAAGGTGAGGCAATCTATTCTATTTCCCGTGGTGTTTTAAATCGAAGAATGATTGATCTTGCCGAAGCTGCAGGAGCTCGGTTTATTTTTAATAGTAAGGTATGGGATGTCTCCCTTTCAGAAGCTACCGTTCAGGTAGGCGAATCGGAAAAAGGGGAGTGGACTCCAAATAAATATGATCTTGTTTTTGGTGCTGATGGAGCGTTTTCTCGCGTTCGTCATAAAATGCAACGTCAGAGTATGTTTAATTATAGTCAGCATTTTTTAGATGTTGGCTATAAAGAATTAACCATCCCAAAAAATGACGACGGTACGCATAAACTCAATAAGAACTCTTTGCACATCTGGCCGAGAGGTAATTTCATGTTTATAGCCTTACCTAATTTAGATGGAAGTTTTACATGTACACTGTTTCTGCCGTTTAAAGGTGAGAATTCGTTTGAAGTATTAAATTCCGAAGCCAAAGTAGCTTCGTTTTTTAAAGAGTTTTTCCCTGATGTGGTTGATGTGATCCCAAATCTGGTTGAGGACTTCTTTAAAAACCCTACAAGCTTCTTGGTGACTACAAAATGTTATCCGTGGACTTATAAAGATAAAGTGGCTTTGATTGGAGATGCCGCCCATGCGATCGTTCCATTTTATGGTCAGGGAATGAATGCTGGGTTTGAAGATATTACTGTGCTGAATGATTTGATGAATTTGCATAATGATGATTGGAGCCAGATATTTAAATCCTATCAAGAAGCCAGAAAACCAAATGCAGATGCTATAGCTACATTGAGTTACAGGAACTTTATGGAAATGAGTAATAAAACGGCTGATGAAAATTTCATTCTAAGAAAGAAGATAGAAGCGTGGTTCTATGATAAACATCCTGAGTTATGGGTGCCCTTATATACGCGAGTTACATTTTCTGAACGATCGTACGCTGAAGCTTTAGAGTTTGGAGATTTTCAGAAAGAAATCATGGATGAGGTAATGGAATTGGAAGGGATTGAGGAAGACTGGAAGAATGAAGAGGTGGAGCAGTATATACTGAATAAGTTAAAGGAGAAAGAACATTTAGTTTGATAAAATTAAATGAATGTTTTATCCATTAAAAAAGCCACTAGAAATAGTGGCTTTTTTAATTGTATATGAATTTCTACACTATCTTAGATAGTAGCAAAAATACTTTCCATTTTTTCTTTTTCTTCCTCAGCTAAAGCAGGGTCAACAAGAATTCGACCACTATGCTCGTCGGTAATGATTTTTTTGCGAGAAGCAATTTCCATTTGAACCTGAGGTGGAATAGTAAAGAACGAACCTGCAGATGCTCCTCTTTCGATTGAAACTACTGCAAGACCATTTTTAACACTTCCTCTGATTCTTTTGTAAGCATTAAGTAATCGGTCTTCAATTAAGTTTTCAAACTCTTCACTTTTCTTGATAAGCGCTTCTTCTTCTTTTTCAGTTTCAGCTAAAATATCATCTAATTCACTTTTCTTGTGTTTTAGATGGCTTTCACGTTCATTAAGACGTTCTTTAGTTTGCTTAATTACTTCTTTCTTTTGTTCAATTTGAGCTTTGAACTCCTTGATGTGCTTTTCAGCTAATTGAATTTCTAATTCCTGAAACTCAACCTCTTTAGATAAAGAGTTATACTCTCTGTTATTTCGAACATTTTTTTGTTGTTCTGAGTACTTTTTGATTAAGCTTTTGGCTTCTTCGATCAGGTTTTTCTTGTTGCTGATCTCAGTGTTGAGGTTTTCAAGTTCTGAATTCAACTTTTCGATTCGGGTTTTTAACCCCTCAACTTCATCTTCAAGATCTTCTACCTCTAGTGGAAGTTCACCGCGTACATTTCTGATTTCATCTATTCGAGAATCAACTAATTGAAGGTCAAATAGTGTGCGTAATTTTTCTTCTACTGTTACTTCTTTTTTGGTTGCCATATGTTTTAAAAATACTTGACAGGATTCGTATTGCAATCTGAAATTATGATCTTACCTAAGGGTAAGGCAGGTGCAAAATTAGGAATTTTTTCCGTAAGATACTCAAATAAAAGATTTTTTGTGTACTGTTCGGTTTCATAATGACCAATATCGGCTATTATGATTTTATCCTCAGCTCTAAAAAAGTCGTGATATTTTACATCGCCTGTGATATAGATATCTGCTCCGTGTTTCTTAGCTGCTTCTATTCCAAAGGCGCCACTTCCCCCTAAAACGGCCACTTTTTTAATTTTATTACCCAATAATTTGGAATGTCGTATGCATTCGGTGTTCATTTTCTTTTTGAGTTCGTTTAAAAATGTAACCTCTTCGAGTGGCGTTTCAAGCTCTCCTATCATACCGATACCAATATGTTGATTTAGGTTCTCCAGCTTAGTTATTTCGTAGGCAACTTCTTCATATGGGTGGGTTTTAAATAATGCTTTCAAAATTTTTCCTTCACTATGTTTGGAATAGGTTACCCCGATCTGGGTTTCAGGCTCATAATGAGTTACACCTTTGGTTCCAATAACGGGATTTGAATTTTCATTTCCTTTAAATGATCCTTTTCCTTCAACATTAAAACTGCAGTTATCGTAGTTGCCTATGCTTCCTGCTCCGGCTTCAAATAATGCCTGACGAAGTTTTTCAGCATCTGCGGTAGGTACAAAAGTAGTTAGCTTTTTTATGGTGCTTTTTTGAGGAATTAATACACTTCTGTTTTTTAGACCTAATCGTTGGCATATTTTAGCATTAACTCCTTCAAAATGATTGTCAAGAGCTGTATGAATGGCATAAATAGCTATATCGTTTTTAATAGCTTTAAGAACCGTGCGTTCTACGTAATTGGAACCATTGATTTTTTTTAATCCGCTGAAAACTATTGGATGGAAGCTGAGGATGAAGTTGCAATCCTTTTCGATAGCTTCGTCCACGACAGCCTCCAGGGTGTCAAGTGTTATAAGAATTCCCTTGAGTTCTGCCTGGGCGTCTCCAACCAATAAACCGACGTTATCAAAGTCTTCAGCATAGGATAATGGAGCATATTCTTCAATATTATTAATAAGGTCTTGTATAATCATCTATTCCATTTTTTTTCAAAGATAAAATATTATACTTTCGCCTTCATGTGGCAATTTCGAAAAATACTTTTGCCTTTTTCATGGCTTTACGGATGGGTGATCCGATTAAGACATCTATTATACGATAAAGGATTCATAAAAGCAAAATCATATAGCATCCCTATTATATGTATAGGGAATTTAAGCGTTGGTGGTACGGGAAAGACTCCAATGACTGAGTACTTTATTAATTTGTTGAAGACTGATTTTAATATCGCCGTATTGAGCAGGGGTTATAAAAGGAAATCTAAAGGGTTTCTGCTTGCAGATCAAAAGACCACTGTAGAGATGCTTGGTGATGAACCGTTTCAATATTATACAAAGTTTAAGGGGGTTCATGTTGCCGTGGATGCTGATAGACAACATGGGATAGAAACGCTTCAAAAACTTTGTAATCCTGATTGTGTGATTCTTGATGATGCTTTCCAGCATCGCAAGGTTGTTGCTGGAATGAATATATTGCTTACCACATATAATGACTTGTATGTCGATGATTTATTATTGCCAGCAGGAAATTTAAGAGATGTGGTTAACAGGGCTGATAACGCGGATGTTATTGTTGTAACTAAATGTCCGGAAAAGTTGTCTAAAGAAGATAAGGATCTGGTGACAAAACGAATTGGTCTATGTCAACATCAGAAGATCTATTTTTCTAAAATAGTTTATTCTACCCTGATTTATTCAGAGCGAGAGCGTCATTCACTGGCTTTTCTCAAAGGGAAAACTTTTACCTTGGTTACCGGAATTGCGAACCCTCAACCTTTAACTTCTTATCTCGAGAGCTTAGGTCTTGTTTTTGAACATATCGACTATCCTGATCATCATCATTTTTCTGAAAAGGAGATAGGCATTTTAAAGGAGCGATCGCTTATACTGACTACTGAGAAAGACTATGTGCGCTTAAAAGGTCGGGTAGATAATTTGTTTTTCCTTCCAATTCACAATGAGTTTTTATTTGAAGAAGGGGGAGATTTTGATCATGAGGTGTTGAATTACATAAAAAAAGCGTAACAATATTGTTACGCTTTTCTTTTCTAGCTAACCAATTCAAATTATTCTTTGAGAACAAATCTGAAAAAGATAGCATCAAGTATTGTGCCAATTATAGGTTTACCTTGATGTTTTTTACCACATTGTGAGCAATTTTCTTGTAGAAGACTTCTGGTTTGAATGGTTTTGTGATGACATCATTACAACCTGCTTCATAAAAATCATCTTTACTTTCATCCAGGGATATTGCGGTAAGGGCAATGATTGGGATAGTTTTATTAAACTTTCTTATTTCCTGCGTAGCTTTCAATCCACTAATACCCGGCATGTGTATATCCATTAATATAGCATCGTATGAGCCTTTCTTGGCCTTTTCGATAGCCTGGTACCCATCACTCGCTATGTCGCACTTCATGCTTTTTTTCGCTAGCATCTTTTGAGTAATTACCTGATTGATCTTATTGTCTTCAACTACCAGGATATTCAGATTTGCGTAGAGCTCTTCCTGAACTTTGGTTGGAGCTTTAATCAATTCTTTTATTTCATTATCCGGTAATTCGAAGGTAATATCAAATAAGAATGTGCTCCCTTTACCTATTTCACTATTTACGGTAATTTGACTATTGTATAGTGTTAATAGGCTTTTTACAATAGTTAATCCAAGTCCTGTACCACCATATTTTCGGTTGATTTGCTCAGACCCTTGAGAGAAACTATCAAATATATTCTTTTGCATCTCTTCTGAAATACCAATACCTTCATCCTGAACTTCAAAATGGATCGTTGTTTCGGAGTTTGAGGTGTTTAATATTTTGGCTGAAAGGGTAACACTACCATTCTCAGTAAACTTTAAAGCATTGCCTACAAGGTTAATGAAGATTTGAGATAATTTCAGCGGATCTCCTATAATCATTTCCGGAATTTTCTCATCGATATCCAGAACGATCTTATTATTTCTTTCTTTTGCCGGTTGCTGCAGCGAATCAACGACCTTGGATAGTACCTGTCTGAAATCGAACGGATACTTATCTAAGGATAGTTTGTTAGCTTCGATCTTATTAATTTGGAGGATATCATTAATAAAATTTAAAAGATATTCACCAGAATATTTTAATGACTTTAAATGCTCTTTTTGACTTTCTTTAGGGTCTTCTTCCAGTAGCAGGTGGGTTAATCCTGTAACAGCATATAGTGGCGTGCGTAATTCGTGACTAACCGTTGAAAGAAATTGAGCTTTGGCCTGCATAGCTCTTTCTGCAGAATCTTTGGCTACCTGTAGCTCTAAATTCTTTTTAAGCAACAGATCATTTGTTTTAAACTTGATCTGATTATTTCTGTAAAGGGATATAGTCAATAATGAGATAATAATTAACAAGGCAGAGCTCAAAACTGAAGTGAGTTTAGAGATGTTTACGGTTTGTTCTTGTTTAACGGCATCTTTTTTCAGCTGATCATTCAGTCTGGTTAAAAATTCAAGTTGACTATTTTTAGCTTCTTGAGTTTGAGAGGTCAGAATTTTGTTTGAAAAATAGGTGCTATTAATAGCTTCTGCCTGTTTTAGATATTCCAGGGCTAATTCGTACTTTCTTTCTTTTTCGAAGAGTTCTGAAGCTAGTTTGCTTGCTTCATACTTTAATTTCATAAAGCCTCTTTCGTTTACGATTGTGAGTAGCCGTGTTAAATGTAGTTCTGTGTTTTCAAGATAATTTTTATGGAGATCTATTCTGGCAAGATGTATTAAAATCTTGGCCGTGAGATATTCTTTTTCCGGACCTGTTTGATATGGTAATAATTTTTGAAAATTTCGCTTCGCCCTATTTAGATTATCTAAATGCAGGTACATGATCCCTTCATTTAGAATCACTAAATCGTTTGTGGCAGCATCTCTTCTTGGAATATTCTTTTTGGCCTCCTCAATTAGTTGAAGGGCTTGAATCTCTTGTCCTTCCTGAGCTAAATATATGGCCTCATAACTTTTAGAAATGGCTTCACCTTTTTTATATTCATAGAAATTCAAGGCTCTCTTCGCCGTTTCGATGTATACCTTTACTTTGTCAAATTGTTCGTAATCAAGATAGAGCTCGGTGTAGAGATTGCAAATGTTAATCAAGGATTCGGAATCGTCTGCAGATGTAGCCGTTTCATAGGCATCACTTAGCGCCTTTATGGCCTTATTAAACTCTCCTTTGTTTTTATACTTATAAAAGCTGAAGTCTGAACTGTTGATGGTGTCTGAAGCAATATTGCCAGCATGAACCAAGCCCATCAGGGGCAGAATTAGAAATGCGGTAATATGTAGCAAAATTTGCTTCATTGGTAAGGTTTGTTCTGTAAATATAACTAATTCTTATTTATGTAATTAATTAAATCTACGATTCTGTTGCTATAACCGTATTCATTATCGTACCAACCGATAATTTTTACCATCTTTCCGATTACTGAAGTCATTTGTGCGTCAAATATACATGAGTGTGGGTTTCCTATAACGTCTACGGATACAATTGGGTCCTCAGTATAGCTTAAAATGCCTTTTAAATTACCTTCTGAAGCCTTTTTAAAAGCCTGATTGATTTCTTTAATAGTCACATCTCTTTTAACATTAAAGGTGATATCGGTAAGAGAACCATCAGGTACAGGAACCCTGATTCCGCATCCGCCAATTGCATCGCTAATTTCAGGAAATATTTTGGTGAGCGCTTTTGCGGCCCCTGTCGTAGTAGGTACTATAGATTGATTAGCCCCCCTTGCACGGCGAAGGTCTTTATGGGGTTGATCGTGTAAGCTTTGGTCTGTGGTATACGAATGTACAGTTGTGATATAAGCTTGTTCAATGCCGCATAACTCTTGAATAATCCTTATCATCGGAGCTGCATTATTCGTAGTACAGGAAGCGTTTGAAATGATACGCTCTGAGCCATCTAAAATGTTTTCATTTATGCCCATTACAATCATTTTAATGTCATCATCAATTGGCGGTACTGAAAGAATTACCTTCTTGGCTCCATTTTTAATATGATATTCTAATTCCTTTCGCTCTTTAAATTTGCCTGAGCTTTCAATTACAACATCAACATTGTAGGCATCCCAGTTTAGGTCTTCAATTTTATTGATCTGGGTTAAGGGGAACAGGACGTCGTTTACGATAATTCCTTTTTCGTTATAATCAACCTCTTTATCAAGTACTCCATGAACGCTGTCGTATTTAACAAGGTGACTTAGGGTTCTGCTGTCTGCTAAATCATTAATTGCAACGATATTAATATTGGGTTGATCAAGGAGAAGTCTGAATAAAGTTCTGCCAATTCTCCCAAATCCATTGATTGCTACATTAATTTCTTTCATATTCTTAATTAAAAAATCCCGCCTTAGCGGGATAAAAGTAATTAATTACATTTTTTTATTCGATGTGTTTGTGCGCTTTGTAAGAGGAGCGTACCAAAGCTCCACTCTCTACATGGCGGAAACCAAGTTCTAAACCTATTTCTTCGTACTTCTTAAATTGGTCAGGAGTAATGAATTGATTTACCGGCAGGTGTTTTTTCGAAGGTTGTAAATATTGACCAATGGTAACGATATCTACATTCGCTGCTCTCAAATCATGTAAAGTTTGAATGACTTCATCTTCTTTTTCTCCCAGACCTAACATGATTCCTGATTTGGTTCTGTTGATCCCTTGGTTTTTTAAATATTTAAGGACTTCAAGGCTACGATCGTATTTTGCTTGAATTCTAACCTCACGGGTTAGCCTTCGAACCGTTTCCATATTATGAGAAACTACTTCCGGAGCCACTTCTACGATACGGTCGAGATGTTTTTCAATTCCCTGAAAATCCGGAATTAAGGTCTCTAACGTAGTATTCGGGTTCATTCTGCGAATAGCCTTTACTGTTTCGGCCCAGATTATAGATCCCATATCTTTAAGATCATCTCTGTCGACAGAAGTAATAACAGCATGTTTGATATTCATTAACTTTATAGACCGCGCTACTTTTTCGGGTTCTGCCCAATCTACCGTTTCGGGCCTGCCTGTTTTTACCCCGCAAAACCCACACGATCGAGTACATACATTACCTAAAATCATAAAGGTTGCTGTTCCTTCACCCCAGCATTCCCCCATATTAGGGCAACTTCCAGAGGTGCAAATGGTATGCAGGTTATATTTGTCTACAAGTCCTCTTAGTTCTGTATATTTTTTTCCGGTTGGAAGTTTAACACGCAGCCATTTAGGTTTGCCTTTTGGAGGTGCTACACTTTCAGCTGTATTTATACTCATAGTGAAAATTTTGAGCTACAAAGATACAAACTAAACTTTGAATAAAGTCTTAAAGCGTTGTTAGATACCAAATGCTAAATACTAATAAAAATATAATGCCGAGATAACTTATAATTTTCAGAGGAATGCTCGGTTGCCATTCTTTTGGCGTGTGTTTAGAAGAGATTAATGCAAAGTTCATTATGGCGTAGAATGGGGCGGTAATAAAAGATAATATAGTGGCGATTTCTATAAGAGTTTTCATTTCCGATAAGAAAAACAATAGAATTGATATCGTGCCTACAACCAGTAATATAATCCAGAAAAGGTAGGCATTCTTATGTTGCTTGTTGGTTATGAGTTCGCTACATCTTACCATTGATCTCGGCGAAGCATCTAAGGTGGTCAATGTGGTGCTAAACATGGTTGTAAATGCTGCTATGGCAATGATTAGATAGCTGTAGCCTCCGAGATTCTCGGTGTAAAGATTAATGAGTTGGGAGGCAAATTGAGAGGCTCCGGATGCAAAGGAGTTCCCCGTGTCATGCATAACCAATGCTCCTAAACTTATAAAAAAGAGCCCCAGAAAAATGGTACTGGTATAGCCAATGTTAAAATCGAATAGAGACCTTTTGGTGTCATAACTCTGTGTTATTTTCTTTTTTTCCAAGACCCATAGAGATTGCCAGATTGATACGTCCAGGGGAGCTGGCATCCATCCCATAAATGCAATTAAAAATGTGAGACCGATAAGGTCAGTTGGGATTACTTGCTTAAAGCTATACGGTTCATGATAATTATAAATGGCAACAATTACGGCCATAATGGTACTAATGGAAAGAGTACAGACAATAATTTTCATCAAATTATCCAAAAGTTTATACTTCCCCAGGAGTAAAATGGATAAACAAATCAGGGTTATGATGATGCTCCAAATGACAGGATTAGGAGTGATTCCGAATAAGTTAGCGGCCAAACCTGCTGTAACTATGGTAACTGCAGTTTGAATGGTAAACATGGTGGCAAATGTTATAATGAAGTAAGCTATTAATGCCCATTTACCTATTTTTTTATAACCATCTAAAAGCGTTTCTCCGGTGGCCATTGCATATCTTGGACCATATTGAAAGAAGGGATATTTAAATAAGTGGACTAATAGCAGGGCCCAAACAAGTGTAAAGCCATAATCAGCACCTGCACGGGTAGATTGAACTAAGTGAGATACCCCGATAGCAGCTCCCGCAAATAGAAGTCCGGGTCCGAGTTTTTGTAAAAAAGATCGCATTATTTATTAGTGATAATTTCAGCGAGGAGTTTTTTAGCTCTTAGCAGCTTTACTTTAATATTGTTGAGAGGTTCGTCTAGTTTTTGTGCTATTTCTTCATAAGTGAGTTCCTGAAAATATCTTAAATTAATGACTTCCTGGTAATGAGGTTTAAGTTTTTTAATGTACCTGAGAAGTTTGCTTAAGTTCTGTTCACGAATAAGGATATCTTCTGCACTTGGCGTATCATCAGCGATGTTGTACATCTCGTCATCATTTTCATGAGAGCTATGATGGATGATGCGTGATTTTTGCTTCCTTAGGAGGTCTATATGGATGTTTTTGCCTATGGTGATTAACCAGGTTTTAAATTTGTAAGAATCATCGAAAGATTCAATTTTATCAAAAGCTCTAGAAAAGGTTCTGATGGTAATGTCTTCAGCATCATTTTCGTTCTTTGTTCTAAGAAGTAAAAAGCCGTAGACATCATTCCAGAATGTATCTAATAAGAAGTTAAACGCTTTTTGGTTTCCTTGTTTGGCTTTTAGGATATTTTCCCGGATAATTTCAGAATTTATCTCCAATTGGTAGGTTTTGAAATAATGTTAGATATAAATATAAGAAATTGAAAAAATATCAAAAGGATTTCATAAAAAGGAAGTGCCCAAAGTAACGAAGTTTCTTCTAGTTTTTTAGCTATAGGGATGTAAATACTGTATACAATAATCCAACGGAGTAAGATTAAGCCAATAACCACGGGGATCTTATATTGTAGAATGATAAGTAATATGGCTAATGGAATGAAAAGTAATTGGGATGTGTAATAGATGTTTATAAGAGCTCTGTGTTTGCTCTTGTATTTTTTAATTAAGGCGTATTCTGATTTTTTATGATCAATCCAGGTTTCGAAGGAGTCTGTCGATATGGACTCTGTGAAACTATCCTTGCTGTAGATCAACGAGGTGTTTTTTGAGGTTGCTGCCTGATTTATAAATAATTGATCTTCGCCATTGCTGATATCAATATGATTTATAAATCCACTATTGTTGAAAAATTCATCTTTATGATAGGCTAGGTTCTTACCATTTCCAGAAACGGGGATACCGCTTAAAAGGTAAGAAAATCTGTGGGTGGTAGCTACCAGGTTTTCAAAGCGAATGAATGCATTTAATAATGATTTTTTTATCTTTTTAAATGCGCTATAACCTAGAATTATGGTTTTTTCGGCATCAAATTTTGAGGCGATTTCTAATAACCAATGATCCGAATCAGGTTTGCAGTTGATTTCAGTAAATACCAAATGATTGTATTTGGCTGCTTTTATACCAAGTGTTAATGCGTATTTTTTCTTGCCCCAGAATGCTTCATTGTTTTTAACATTAACAATTTTAATTTGTGGGTACTTATCAGCAAATGACTCCATGATGTCTAATGAATCATCATATGAGTCGTAGTTGATTAATACGAGCTCAAACTCAGGATAATTTTGTGATAGAATGTAAGGTAGATTTTCCTTAAGATCTTCAGCCTGATTCTTGATGAATATAATTATGGATATAGCAGGTACTGATTCTTTTTTAGCAGCTGTTTCTTTGTGAAAAGCAAATCTTCTAAAGAAGAATAAAAGATAAAATATTTGAATTGCAATGACTGCTACAAAGGCGTAGAGTAGTGGTGCTGGCATATGTAACTTGTAACGTTACGGTTAGTTAAGTTGTTCTTTTTTACAATCTTGCTCTTCAGGCAATTTACCGCAAAAACCACAGGCTTCACCTTCTTTGTTTAAGAAAGGGGACTGGCTTGCGCAGGTGCCGGCAAATTTACCGTCTTTTTTAGCCCATATTTTAATGGCGATTCCTGCAAATGCAAGGCCTAATAATACTATGCTTATAAGTACAAGTTTCATGACAATTAATCTTTGATGCAAAACTACAAAAATTAACTATAAACGAGCGTTAAAAACTAGCAAGAATGGTTAGAAGTGCATTTCGTAAAAATAAAAAATCCCGAAGTAATTCGGGATTTTTTTATGTTATAGTGAGATTAGTCTAAATCAATACTTGCTACCATATTTTCTGCGGTAGCTTCTCCGGTAAACCCTTTTGGTACCATATAGATTTTATATCCTTTGATGCCTTCCTGGTAAGGTAGGGAAAGTAACTTCTGATCTGCTTTCTCTAAAGTACCTAAGTGTACTAAAACTCCATCTACATTAGCCCACATTTGGAACTCCTTTTCTTCTGATAGATTGGGAAGGGAAACGATATTAATGGCCGACAATTTTTCTTCGGGGTTAATATAGGCTACAGTTTTTAATTGTTTAGCTCTCTCGTTTCCACTAAGTACATATTTTTTTGTTTCAGGATTGTTGAGAACAGCATAATTGCTTTTCATGTCCTGAAGCTTAGAGTTCGTGGCAACAATTTCATTCTTTAAATTAGAAATTTGACTCGCTACACTATTCTTCTCGGTAGACAACAATCTGTTTTGGTTCCATAAAAGAACTGTAGTGGCGGCGAAAGCAATAGCAGCAACACTCGCAGCAACATAATACCAAGGCATGCCTCTTTTAGACGAATGATGGTTATCTTCTTTCTCTATAATCTCAAGAACCTTGCTTTTAATGTCAACCGGGATCGGTTTAGCATGTGCCTTAGCATAGATTTCCAGATTCTCTTGTAACTCATTATATCGTTCGGCAACTTCCGGATGCGTTTCAATATAGTGCTCAATTCGAGTTTCCTCTAAAGTGGTTATATCACCTAGAAGATACTTTTCTAGTAAATCACTTTCTAATAATATTTTTACATCTTTTTTCATTACAACATAGCATAAAATAATACAGATATCAACGGACCATAAATCTTTCGCAACTCCCTTAAGCCTATTTTTAGCCGGGATTTAATCGTTCCTAGAGGAATGTCTAGTTCATCACTTGCCTCCTGTTGGGTCATACCTTCAAAGAAAAGAGCCTCGAGTACGATTTTGTATTTATCTTCAAGAGAATCTAAATGGTCTTTAAGGTCTAAATGTTCAGGTGTAATGCTCTCAATTCCTACCTTATATACGTTCGATTTATCCATTTGGATTTCTTGATCCGTTTTTAGGTTCCTGCTTCTGATTTTGTCTATAGCAGTATTGCGGGTTATCCTAAAGAGCCAGGTGAAAAGTTTCGATTTGTCTTCATCATACGTGTGTATTTTTTTCCAAATCTTAATGAGGCTTTCTTGAAGTACGTCTTGAGCAAGTTCTTCATTCTTAGTTACTTTAAGCGCAATTCCATAGAGCGTTTCACCATAGTTGTCATATAGTAAACTCATTCCTTCTTCATTCTTGTCCTTTAGTAGCTGAATGATTTGTGTCTCTAATAAACTTCGTTTGGCCATTAAAACTTTTTTAAGTTGAATGCAGTTTTTACTAACGTCCTTTAATCTTTTTTAAGTATAAACTACACGATATCATTTTCTAACAGAAGCCGGCTGCTAATATATGATTTTTACTAAATTATATTAACCTCTTGTTCAAGTGTAATACCAAAACGTTCTTTTACAGTGCTAATAATGGTATTGGCAAGATTTAGTATTTCTTTGCCTGTTGCATTTCCGTGGTTTACCAGTACAAGAGCCTGATTTTTATGTACACCGGCATCTCCAAACCTTTTTCCTTTAAAACCAGCTTGCTCTATGAGCCATCCAGCAGGAATTTTCACCTGATTCTCTGAAACTACATAATGAGGGGCCTCGGGATGTTTGGATATGAAGTTGTTGAATTCAACATCGGTGATAACCGGATTCTTAAAGAAACTTCCACTGTTTCCAATTTTATCCGGATCCGGAAGTTTACTTTGTCTAATACTTATAACTGCCTTTGAAATGTCCTGGATACTTGGTTTAGAAATCCCCTTTTCATTTAAAGTGTTTTGAATGGCGCCGTATTCAGTATGCAGTTGATGTGCTGAAGTTGTAAGTTTAAGGGAAAGACTTGTTATTATATATTGTCCTTTGTGACTTGTTTTAAAAATAGAATTTCGATATCCGAACCGGCAATCTTCCAGGGAGAATGTCTTTATTTCCTGCGTATCGATATGAATTGCACGACAGCTATGAAAAACATCCTTAAGTTCAACTCCGTAAGCTCCTATGTTCTGGATGGGCGCACTCCCAACATTACCAGGAATTAATGATAGATTTTCAATTCCTCCAAAGTCGTTTTCAAGTGTCCATAATACAAACTGATGCCAGTTCTCTCCAGCATTGGCTTTAATCAACGCATGTCCATTCTTGTTTTCCAGAATGGAAATTCCCTTAAGATTAACCTGAATGACCAAGGCGTCTATGTCTTTTGTAAGTAGCATATTACTACCACCACCCAGAATAAACTTTTTAGGATAATTGTTGTTTTTAAGAATAGTGATAAGCTCTTCCTCTGAAGATACCGATACAAAATGTTTGGCATTGACATCAATGCCAAACGTATTGTATGGTTTTAAGGATATGTTTTTTAATATTTCCATTAAGCGTTGTACGCTTTTAATGCTTCATTTAAAATTTGAGCTGCTTTTACAAGGTTTTCTTTTTTAAGTACATAGGCAATACGCACTTGATTCAAACCTACATTGTCGGAAGAATAAAAACCAGCTGCCGGAGCAACCATTATGGTTTCTCCATTAAGGTCAAACTTCTCCAAAAGCCACTGTGCAAAATCATCGGCATTTTCTACAGGTAGTTCAGCTATACAGTAAAAAGCTCCTTTAGGTTTGGCCACTTTTACGCCTTCTATTTTTTGAAGCTCAGAGATCAATAAATCTCTCCTTTCGACATATTCTTCAATTACTTCGTCAAAATAGCTTTGTGGTGTGTCTAACGCTGCTTCACTGGCAATCTGAGCAAAGGTAGGAGGAGAAAGTCTAGCTTGTGCAAACTTCATTGCAGTTTGCATTACTTTTTTATTTCTTGAAACCAAACAACCAATTCTGGCACCACACATGCTGTATCTTTTAGATACAGAGTCGATCATTATAGCATAATCTTCTAATCCTTCTTCCTGAAGAATAGAGTAGTGTTCTGCTCCATCATAAGCGAACTCTCTGTATACTTCATCTGCTATGATGAACAGATTGTGTTTTATTGCAATTTGAGCTAATTTTTTTATTTCCTCTTTGGAATAAAGATATCCAGTCGGGTTGCCCGGATTGCAAATTAAAATTGCTTTGGTTTTATCGCTGATTAATTTTTCGAATTCCTCAATTGGGGGAAGAGCGAAGTTGTTTTCTATTGAAGAGATTACAGGGACAACGTTTAGTCCTGAAGCAGTCGCAAATCCATTATAATTCGCATAGAATGGTTCAGGAATAATAATTTCATCACCATAATCGGCAACAGTTCCTAAAGTGAACAGAAGTGCTTCAGAACCACCAGTGGTAATGATTATTTCATTAGCATCTACCTCAATACCTCTGTTTTTGTAGTAGTTTGCTAATTTGGTTCTGTATTCTTCAGAGCCTTCACTTCGGCTATATTCCAACACCTCTATTTCGGCATTTCGAACAGCATTTAAAGCTACCTCAGGCGTTTTAATATCGGGTTGTCCAATATTAAGATGATATACTTTAGTACCTCTTTTCTTTGCGTCTTCAGCATAGGGTACTAATTTTCTAATTGGCGATTCTGGCATTTTCATGCCTTTGTTAGAAATGTTTGGCATAGATTAAAATTTAGCAGTGCAAAATTGCAAAATATATTTTAAAAGTTGTTCTAAAACGTTATCGTATTCTCTTTAAATAATGTTAATGTAAAAGTATTAATGAATATAATTTTTTAACTTATTGTCTGATTAATAGGTAAAACCTGAATTCATTGAGGAAATTAGCTTCTTTTTGTTTGATCAGTTTATTTGTAATACAAGGGGTTTGTGCCCAAACTGGTTTTCGATTTAAAAATGGGGCCTCTGAGGAGACCATTAAGTTTGAGTTAATCAATAATTTAATAATTTTTCCCCTTAAGGTTAATAACGTAGAGTTGTCTTTTATATTAGATACGGGGGTAAGCAGTCCTATTTTGTTTAATATTTATCAAAGTGATTCCTTGCAAATAAGAAATGTAGAAGAAATCACCTTAAAAGGTTTGGGTGAAGGAGATCCTATTAAGGCATTTAAGTCTTCTAAAAATGTATTTGCAACCGCTGAAACGTATAATCCCAATCAAGATTTCTATGTTGTTATCGATGCGGCGATTAACTTTTCTCCTCGATTAGGAGTGCCTGTTCACGGGATAATAGGGTATGATTTTTTCAGGGATTTTGTGGTGGAAATAAATTATGCTTCGGAAAAGATTAAGTTATTTAAGCCAGATGATTATAATTATAGAAATTGTACCCGATGTAATTCCATTGATATCAGTTTGTTAAGGAAAAAACCTTATTTGAATGCTAAAGTTGGATTGGAGGGTAAAGAAATTCCAGTACGTCTTTTGATCGATAGTGGCAGTAGTGATGCCTTATGGCTTTTTCCAAACAAAGAAATGGGAATCAAAGTTCCTGTAAAGAATTTTGAAGATTTTTTGGGACGGGGTTTAAGTGGGAGTGTATACGGAAACAAGGCTAAAACCGATTACTTTGAAGTTGGAGATTACCAATTAGCGTCTACTAATGTGGCGTTTCCAAGTGAAGAATCGATTCAGCATTTAACCAATCCTGGAACTAGAAATGGCAGTGTAGGTGGGGAAATACTCAAGAGGTTTAATGTTGTTTTTGATTATCCAAATAGGAAAGTGACCATTAAGAAAAATAAACATTTCAATGATGATTTTCGCTTTAATTTAAGTGGAATAGAATTAATGCATAATGGCTTACGACCGGTTGAGGTTAAGGCTCGAAAATATGAGGGCGTGGTGAAGGAGGAGGATCCAACGGGTGCCATAAAAATACTATTGGATGACAGTACACGATTTGAATTGCATCCTTCTATTGAAATTGCTGAAATAAGAGAAAAGAGTCTGGCTGACGAGGTTGGATTAAAAGTAGGGGATGTTATTATATCGGTTAACGGAGATTCTGTTTATGACAAGTCGCTTCAGGAGATATCAGGTATGTTAAATGAAAAGGTAGGTAAAAAGATAAGATTGGTTATCGACAGGAATGGGATTGAATTAAAGTTTTCTTTTGAGTTGGTAGATGTTTTATAAGGTTTGTAAAGGGTAAACCACTGATAATTATCATTTTATATTGACGAGTTGCTTTATAACTTTCTGTATTTAAGAAAGGGATGGGTGAACACGTGGTAAAAAAGCTGCTTAGTGCGGATGATCGAATGATCTACACGCATCAGCTCCTAAACGATATAGCCGCCTTAGAAAAAATGTATCAGGAAGATCTTTTTGAAAAGGGAGTTATGAGAATTGGAGCCGAGCAAGAATTGTGTTTAATTAACAAGCGGTGGTATCCATCGGCTACAGCTATCGAGCTTTTAAAAGCACTTAATGATGAGCATTATACCACTGAACTGGCCTTGTATAACCTTGAGGTTAACCTGGATCCTCTTGAGCTAACCGGAGATTGCTTTTCAGTAATGAAAAAGCACCTGCATTATTTTCTGGAGAAAATTTCGAGGGTTGCTGATAAAATGGACTTAAAAATTATTCTTACGGGTATTCTGCCCACAATAGACACAAGATTTCTCACTCAAGATTATATGACACCGGAATTGCGGTATATGGCCATTAATGAGTCTTTCAGGGCACTTAGGAGGGATGATTTTAAGATGCATATCAAAGGGGTGGATGAGGTTGATATAATGCATAAGACGACGCTCTTTGAGGGGTGTAACACAAGTTTTCAATCACATCTTCAAGTAGAGGCCTCCGATTTTGTCAACCGATATAATTGGGCTCAGGCAATTGCCGGGCCAGTGATGGCCATTTGCGTGAACTCGCCTTTATTGTTAGGGAAGGAGTTATGGGATGAGACCAGGATAGCATTGTTTGCTCAAAGTGTTGATACACGTGCTACCTCATTCAAATTGAATGAAAGAGAGGCTCGTGTAAGTTTTGGTGAGGGTTGGGTAAAGGGCAATGCTGTCGACTTGTTCAAGCAGGATGTAGTGCGTTACCGAAGTATTCTTTCTACCGATTTTAAATCAAATAGTCTACAGGAGCTCGAGCGTGGTAAAATTCCGAAGCTTAAAGCTCTTGGTTTACATAATGGTACGATATATAGATGGAACAGGGCTTGTTACGGGGTGACTAACGGTAAGCCACATTTAAGAATTGAAAACAGGTATATTCCTTCCGGCCCTAGTGTTACTGATGAAATTGCCAATATGTTGTTTTGGGTAGGGTTGATGGTAGGCCAACCAAAAAGGTATGAGGCAATAGATGAATTGATGGATTTTAAGGATGTGAAAAATAATTTTATTTGTGCTGCGCGATATGGTATGGGGAGTCAGATGTATTGGGAAGGGCGCTTTATTCCGACTGACGAATTAATAAGTCAGGTTTTAATTCCTATGGCCGGCAAAGGTCTGGAAATGATGAAGGTTGATAAGAAGGATATAGATTTCTATTTGAACGTTATTGATCGAAGGACGCAAACCCATACAGGAGCCCGATGGATCAGAAATACTTATAGAAGGTTGCTCGTAGATTATAAAAGAGTTGATGCCACCAGGGATTTAGTTAGATCGCTGTATGAAAATCAAGTAAGAGATATTCCTGTTTGTGATTGGAAAGAGGTGGTTAGTGACCGGACTTTGTATTTGGAAGAAGATAAAAGAGTCTATCAGTATATGAATCGAAATGTTGTAACGGTTCATGTTAAAGATAATGCTAAACTGGTTGGTAAATTGATGCTATGGCGGAATATTCATCATATGCCGGTTATTGATGACACAGGGGAATTAAAAGGTTTGATAACCTGGACGGATATCGATGCAATAAAACACGAGGAAGTTGAGGTTCCTATTGAAAAGCATATGAAAACCGCTATTATAACTATCGGGCCGTCAGATTTAATGCATGAGGCCAAGCAGCTGATGGAGGATAGAGAAATTGGTTGCCTTCCGGTGGTGGAGGATGATACGTTGGTAGGGATAATAACCAGAAATGATATTAAAGATATCAATAATTGAGATTTACATGAGATGATCAATTCTACTTTAGATCGGGTATTGTTGAGAATAGAAGGGGAAGTTTCTGAGCCTTCCGTAATCTTCTTTTGTGGAATTCATGGAAATGAACCTGCAGGAGTGCTGGCTATACAAGATTTAAAGGAACGTTTGATTAAGATGTCTTTGAAGGGGTCGCTTTATGTTTTTAGAGGCAACATCAAGGCATTTCAAGAAGGGGTTCGTTATATCGATAAAGACTTAAATAGATTATGGAGTCGTCCGTGGATTGATAAAATGTGCAAGGGGGTTCTTAGGGGAGCGGCTGAATTTGAAGAGCAGCGAGCTCTTTATGAAGAAATAAAAAATATAATTAATACGAAGACGGGTCCGCTCTTTTTTGTGGACTTTCATACAACCTCAAGTAAAACCTTGCCATTTATAACCATTGATGACGCTATAATAAACAGGCGATTTTCAAAATTATTTCCTGTACCCACGGTGCTTGGGATAGAAGAGTATCTAAATGGGCCGCTATTAAGTTTTATCAATCAACTGGGTTTTTTATCGATTGGATTTGAATCAGGGGAGCATCATGATGCTGAAGCGGTATTAAATGCAAAGGCATTTATGTTATTGACGTTATGTTATTCAGGACTCGTGGACCCTAATGATTTGGAGGATTTTAATGATCATTTTAATCGGTTAAAGAAAGCTTCGGATGGTAAAGCTCATTTTTATGAGGTGATTGAGCGCTATACGATTAAAGAGAATGAGATGTTTGTTATGGAGCCCGGATTTAAAAGTTTTCAAGAGGTGAATAAAGGCGAGCTTTTAGCTAAGTGTAACGGGGAGCCTGTTTTAGCGAAGAATAATACTATGCTATTTATGCCATTGTATCAACCACAGGGAAATGACGGGTATTTTTTAATCAGGAGAATTTCAAGTTTTTTTCTTCGATTATCTACTTATTTGCGGGGGAACCGATTGGATAGTGTTTTGGTTTATTTACCTGGGGTTACCTGGAATTCTTTAAAGAAAGATGCTTTAAAGGTCAATTTGAGGGTGGCCAGATTCTTAGCAAGACCCATTTTTCATTTGTTAGGTTACAGGCATTATGAAGAGGAGGGGGCGTATTTAATTATGTACAATCGAGAGCGGACTACCAGAACTCACAGGTATAATGACTTAAAATGGTTCCAAGCCAAATAGCAGGAGTTTGTTTTGTCGGACTTTGTAGTTTAAGGAAATAGGAGGCAGGTTGTTTTTATAAAACTACTGCGTATGGTACAGGTCTTTTATATATATGGTGAGAAGCATATATTTTTTAGAAATACGTGCCGAAATCTAGATTTTATACAAAAAAAAACCGCTTCAATTGAAGCGGCTTTTTTTTGTTATTTTGAACTGTCTCCCGTGGTTACCGTTCCTTTTATTTTAAGGGCTACTGATTTCTTATCAGCA
This sequence comes from Zhouia amylolytica, assembly GCF_900116365.1. GTDB lineage: Bacteria > Bacteroidota > Bacteroidia > Flavobacteriales > Flavobacteriaceae > Zhouia > Zhouia amylolytica. The sequence continues at coordinate 311,527 of NZ_FPAG01000006.1, forward strand.
TTTGTTATTACGGTAATGGTCTTTCTTATTGGACCGGGACGATTCGTGTCGTACTTCACTTCTATTTTTCCTGTTTTTCCAGGAGCAATAGGTTCTTTAGGCCATGAAGGCACTGTACAACCACAGCTCGAGTAGGCTTTACTAATTACCAATGGGGCATCACCGGTATTTGTAAACTCAAAAACTCTTACACCATTGCTACCTTTTGCAATTTTTCCGTAGTCAATGGTTTCTTCCTTGAATTCAATTTTAGCTTTTTTGTCTTGAGCTGTCACAGCAAAGCTAATAAGCCCAACAAACAAAAACATGACTAATTTTTTCATCATATTTGGTTTTATGGTGAAACGTAAAAGTAAATACTTTTCTGTCAATGTGCAAAATAAATGAAAACCTTTTTATAATCATGAGGTTATAATTACTTTTGCACTCTTAGTATTACAAAAAGCATTCCAAATATGAGTATTCCGTCTAAATATGACGCTAACAGCGCCGAAAATAAGTGGTATGATTACTGGATGAAACACAATTATTTTCATTCAGAACCCGATGAAAGAGAGCCTTATACTATTGTGATTCCTCCACCCAATGTAACAGGGGTTTTGCATATGGGGCATATGTTAAATAATACCATTCAGGATGTCCTTATAAGAAGGGCACGATTAAAGGGAATGAATGCTTGTTGGGTACCTGGTACTGATCACGCTTCTATTGCTACCGAGGCTAAGGTGGTAGCCAGGTTAAAGGAGAAGGGGATTAATAAAAAAGATATTACCAGAGAGGAGTTTTTAAAACATGCCTGGGACTGGACTCATGAGTACGGTGGCGTTATCCTAGATCAGCTTAAAAAGCTTGGATGTTCTTGTGATTGGGACAGAACTAAGTTCACTATGGATGAGGATATGTCTGCTTCAGTAATTAAGGTTTTTGTCGATCTTTATAAAAAGGGACTGATATATCGTGGTTATCGAATGGTTAATTGGGATCCTGAGGCAAAAACAACGCTTTCTGACGAGGAGGTTATTTATGAGGAAAGACAAGGTCATTTATATTATTTGTCATATCCGATCGAGGGATCTGATGAAAAGGTGACTATTGCTACAACCAGACCAGAGACCATTCTTGGTGATACGGCTATTTGTATCAATCCGAATGATGAGCGATACACTCATTTAAAAGGTAAGAAAGCTATCGTTCCGATCTGTAATCGCGTAATTCCAATCATTGAGGATGAGTATGTAGATGTTGAATTTGGTACGGGTTGTTTGAAAGTTACTCCTGCACATGATGAAAACGATAAAAATTTAGGTGACAAGCACGATTTAGAGGTGGTTGATATTTTTAATGAAGATGCTACGCTAAATAGTTACGGATTGCACTACGAAGGAAAGGATCGTTTTGTGGTTCGTAAAGAGATTGTAAAAGAACTAGAGGAAAAGGGGTTTTTAGTGAAGACTGAAAACCATTTGAATAAAGTGGGTACATCGGAGCGTACCAAAGCGGTAATTGAACCTCGTTTATCGGATCAGTGGTTTCTGAAGATGGAGGCTTTGGCTAAGCCTGCATTGGAAGCTGTTCTTGGAGATGAAAAGGAAATCAATTTATTTCCGAAGAAGTTTGAAAACACCTACCGTCACTGGATGGAAAATATAAGAGATTGGAATATTTCACGTCAGTTATGGTGGGGGCAACAAATTCCGGCGTATTATTATGGTGATGGCAAGGAGGATTTCGTAGTTGCAGAAACTATTGAGGAGGCGCTTAAATTAGCCCAGGACAAAACTGGGAATGCTGCTTTAAAAGCGGATGATCTCAGACAAGATGAAGATGCCCTTGATACCTGGTTCTCTTCCTGGTTATGGCCAATGAGTGTTTTTGGCGGGGTGTTGAATCCGGAGAATGAGGAGTATAAGTATTATTATCCAACCAGCGATTTGGTGACCGGACCGGATATCTTGTTTTTCTGGGTTGCCAGAATGATTATGGCGGGATATGAATTTGAAGGAAAAAAGCCTTTTACCAATGTATACCTGACAGGACTTGTACGTGATAAGCAACGAAGAAAAATGTCAAAGTCTTTGGGGAACTCTCCTGATGCGCTTGAGTTGATTAAGGATTTTGGAGCAGACGGTGTACGTGTTGGATTGTTGTTAAGTTCGGCTGCCGGTAATGATTTGTTGTTTGATGAGTCTCTTTGTCAGCAAGGAAAGAATTTTGCCAATAAAATCTGGAATGCCTTCAGGTTGGTTAAAGGTTGGGAGGTGTCTGAAGCGATTGAGCAGCCAGAGGCTTCGAAGGTGGCGATAGAATGGTATCAGGCTAAATTCAACCAGACGCTGAATGAAATAGAAGATCATTTTAGTAAATATAGGATCTCAGATGCTTTAATGGCAACTTATAAACTGGTTTGGGATGATTTCTGCAGCTGGTTGTTAGAAATGGTGAAACCTGCTTATCAGAAGCCAATAGATGCTCAAACGTTTAGAAGTGTCATTAAGTTTTTAGAGGATAACCTTCGCATTTTGCATCCGTTTATGCCGTTCTTGACGGAGGAAATATGGCAACATATTGAAGAGCGTTCGGAAGATCAGGCTTTAATTATTGCTGAATGGCCGAAACAGGAGGCTGTAAATGTTGATCTCATCAATGAATTTGCTTTTGCGGCAGAGGTGGTTTCCGGAATCAGAACGATCAGGAAGGAGAAGAATATTCCTTTTAAGGATGAATTGGCCTTATCGGTTTTAAATAATGAAAAGGTATCAGCTAAGTTTGATGCTGTTATTGCAAAACTAGGAAACATTGAGGCGTTAAGCTATGTTGAGGATAAGGTTGAAGGTGCCTTGTCTTTTAGAATAAAATCTAATGAATATTTCATTCCTGTGAGTGGTGCTATTAATGTGGAGGAGGAAATAGAGAAATTAGAAACAGAGTTAAAGTATACGGAAGGATTTCTTAAATCTGTCAGAGGTAAATTATCTAACGATAACTTTGTTAATGGAGCACCGGAGAAGGTTGTTGCCATGGAGCGCAAGAAAGAAGCCGATGCGGTTGCGAAGATTGCAACTATTAAAGAGAGTTTAGCTTCCTTGAAATAATAGAAAAGCCGCTTTAAAGCGGCTTTTTTTATATTATAAATTAAAATAATCGTTTACCAGATTGATGTATTTTTCTTTTGCCTCTCTTACGCTAATCCCCCTGGTTTGAAAGAGTGCATTCGCTTTAAACGCATTAATGAGGGCTTTTCTGCTACTGGGTGGATCAATATTGTGTGTCGCTTTTTTATAATACGCATAGAGGCGTAACAGGAAGTCGGCCGGAAAAGGCTCTTCACAACTATTCACCACATTAACGGCTTCTTGAAAAGCGATATCTAATTCTTCATCAGTCATATTCGTTACGAGGCTATTACGTCAATTCCTCCTTTTACTTTTTGTCCTACTTTTACCTTAATATCGGCAGTTAGCGGTAAAAAAAGATCTACTCTTGATCCAAATTTTATAAAACCTGCGTCTTCCCCTTGAGTTACCTGATCTCCCACTTTAGCATAGTTAACAATTCGTTTTGCTAAGGCTCCTGCAATTTGTCTGTATAAAACTTCGCCATATGAAGGGTTTTCCACAACTATGGTGGTTCTTTCGTTTTCTTCAGAGGCTTTTGGGTGCCATGCGACCAGGTATTTACCCGGATGGTATTTGCTGAACTTAACGATTCCGCTCAGTGCGTATCTGGTTACATGCACATTTACCGGAGACATAAAGATAGAAACCTGAATGCGTTTATCTTTGAAGTATTCATTTTCCATTACTTCTTCAACCACGACAACCTTTCCGTCTACCGGGGCAATTATATTTGCATCATTAACCTCAGTTTGACGTTTAGGGTTTCTAAAAAACTGCAGGATTAGAATGAGCAGAATAATCGCTGCTAACTGGATAACGATTCTAACCCAGTCTATACTCGCATAGTATTCGGCAAGTAGTGATACGACTACAGCAAAGAAGAATGTAATAAAAATGATCTTGAAACCTTCTTTATGAAACATGGTTGAAAATTAATAAAGTTAAATATGCAAAAGGAGCAGCAAATAATAAACTGTCTAATCTGTCGAGAAGACCTCCATGGCCCGGTAAAATAGCTCCACTATCTTTTACACCTGCCATTCTTTTAAATTTGGACTCTACAAGGTCACCAAAGTTACCTGCAAGTACCATTACAAGGGCTAAGATAAGCCATTGTATAAGTGATAACTCGTCGTTTGTATATTTAAATAGTAAATAAGCGGTAATCAGAGCAAATACAATTCCACCTGCGAAACCTTCGATGGTTTTTTTTGGAGACACTGATGGGAACAGCTTGTTTTTACCTATTGATTTACCAACCAAATAAGCGAATGAGTCGTTCACCCATATCAATATAAAAATACCAATAATCAAGGATTTAGCAAAATGATCTTTACTGTAAGGAATCATGGTTAAAAAGATACATCCTCCACCGATATAGAACAGACTGATGAAAAATTTATTCATATTGGTGAATCTTCTCTTTTTCTTCACATAGAGTTCTTTGAGTAAAAAGCTGTTTACAGTAATGCTCAGAAATAGCAACAGGTATATCAGCGGCTGTTTTTCGGAAACATCAGGAAGGATATAAATAAATACCCACCATAATGCCAAAAAGGCTATAAAGATGTGGTATCCGCTTAGTTTTATTATTTTTTTGAATTCATACAAACATATGAGGCCAAAGGCTAAAAATAAAAAGTCGAATGCATCTGTATGCAAAATAGCAGCAGACAGCAATAGGAAAACATATAATATACCTGTGATGGCACGTTTAGCAAGTTCTTTCATTCTATAGATCTTCCAATAGCAGCAAATATAGGTTTTTTGAACTACTTCCGTACGATAGGAAATCCTTTTCCTCTTTTAAGCTAAAGTGTTTTATGGTGGTAATGTTGGTAGGTATTTGATTTTTATTTTTAGATTTTATACCTCTCAAACCTTCTCCGATGGTTTCCACTAATTGACTCGTAGTGGCAAAGACAATGAAGTTATCGGGGAGTTCAAATAGCTTTTTTTCTCCGATTTGATTTGAATTAATAAGTATTGATCCGTTATCAGCAACTAAATTTTCACATGTGGTAATGAAAAAAGTAGCATTGCGACAGTTGGTAATGAAGTTTATATTGAAATTGGAAAAACGTTTTTGTAAAGCTTCAATTAAACAACAGGCATCGTGATTTTCCCAATCGTTTTCGGTAAGAATGTTTTGAAAATTTTCATTGACCTCCTCACCGTTTTCACAATACAAAAATTTACCACCGTTCTTTTTGAAGTTGATGGTAAATTTTTCATCTATAGGAAGCTTAATTTCCGGCATAAACTTCCCTCTAGATTCTAGTGACTTTTCAGAGGGCTGATCTTCTTTCTTTTTGCCAAAAATTTTTTTAAATATGTTCATTTACAATTTTGGGGTTTCTCCATTTCTAATTCTAAATGTAACGTAAAGTTATAAAAATCATTATTGCTAAGTTAACTAAACAATAAATAAATATTATTTAATCGTTTCCTCGCTCTGATTTGTTTCCTGATTCTGATCTTCTTCTTTCGTATCAGGAGTTGCATTTTCTTCTTCTTCTTTATCGAATGGACGTTTTCCGAAAATTCGTTCCAGGTCATCTTTAAAGATAACTTCTTTCTCAAGAAGTCTATCGGCTAATTCTGTTAGCTTGTCTTTGTTCTGACTAAGGATTTCGATAGCTCGTTCGTATTGTTTTTCTACGATGCTGGAGATTTCTTTGTCAATAACCTGGGCTGTTTCTTCACTATATGGTTTAGTAAACGAATAGTCTGATTGTCCTCGTGAATCGTAATATGTGAGGTTCCCTATTTTTTCATTGAGTCCGTAAATGGTAACCATTGCTTTGGCTTGTTTGGTTACCTTCTCAAGGTCGCTTAAAGCTCCTGTAGAAATCTTATCAAAGATTACCTTTTCGGCAGCTCTACCTCCTAAAGCGGCACACATTTCGTCCAGCATTTGTTCTGTGCGAACGATAAGTCTTTCTTCCGGAAGGTACCATGCTGCTCCTAAGCTTTGTCCTCTAGGTACAATAGTTACTTTTACCAGAGGGGCAGCGTGTTCAAGCATCCAGCTTACTGTTGCGTGTCCTGCTTCGTGGAAGGCGATGGTTTTCTTTTCTTCCGGGGTTATGATTTTATTTTTCTTTTCAAGGCCTCCTACAATTCTGTCGACTGCATCAAGGAAGTCTTGTTTGTCAACTGCTTTTTTACCTTTTCTTGCAGCGATCAGGGCAGCTTCATTACATACATTGGCAATATCTGCACCTGAGAACCCAGGGGTTTGCTTCGCTAAGAAGTCAAGATCTAAGGTTTCAGAGGTTTTAATCGGACGAAGGTGTACGTTAAAAATCTCTTTACGTTCTCTTAGGTCTGGCAGGTCAACATAAATTTGTCTGTCAAATCTACCGGCACGCATTAATGCTTTATCGAGTACATCTGCACGGTTGGTTGCTGCGAGGACGATAACGTTGGTATTGGTTCCGAAACCATCCATTTCTGTTAATAGCTGGTTCAGGGTGTTTTCACGTTCGTCATTACTTCCTGTGAAATTACTCTTCCCTCTTGCACGACCGATAGCATCGATCTCGTCAATAAATATAATTGCAGGCGATTTATCTTTGGCTTGTTTGAACAAGTCTCTAACCCTTGAAGCTCCAACCCCTACGAACATTTCTACGAAATCAGAACCTGACAACGAGAAGAAAGGTACTTTAGCTTCACCGGCAACGGCTTTGGCTAATAGGGTTTTACCGGTTCCCGGAGGGCCTACTAAAAGGGCTCCTTTAGGGATTTTACCTCCAAGAGAGGTATATCTTTCCGGGTTTTTAAGGAAGTCTACGATTTCCTGAACTTCTTCTTTGGCTCCTTCCAGCCCTGCGACGTCTTTAAAGGAAACTTTCATGTCTGTTTTTTCATCGAATAGCTTTGCTTTTGATTTTCCGATGTTAAAGATTTGTCCGCCAGGACCTGCTGAACCGCCACCTGACATTCTTCTCATTAAGAAGATCCAAATTGCGATCAGGATTATAAACGGGAGTATATAAGCCAGGACATCACCAAGTATATTGGTTTCGGTATCGAAGCTTACGAGATCTTTCGGGTTTGCCAGATTACTTTCAGCAATTACTTTATCAAGATCTTCTTCGAACTTATCTAAGGCACCATACTCACAAATGTATTGTGGGTTCTCTGTGGAAGAAGGAAAGATCGACTTATTAATAGCGTCTTTATGTTCTTCTTTTTTGAGGGCTTCGTCGGTAAGAAAAACTTTTGCTTGTCCGACATTTTTAATGATTAAAATCTTTTTTACATCATTGTCTTTAATGAAGCTCTCCAATTGGGAAGGGTTAATTTTTTTAGGATTTTGCCAGCTTGATCCTCCTGAGAAAAATTGGAAGCCTATTAAAAATAGAAAAATTATAGCGTAAAACCAGTATGAGCTGAATTTAGGCTTTTTAGTATTTTGATTATTGTTATTAGCCATTAAATATAGTCTAAGATGTTATTAATTTGAAGATATCTCTGTTATTTTGGCATCTCCCCAAAGTCCTTCGATATCATAAAATTCTCTAATATGTTTTTGGAAGACGTGTACGACAATGTTCACAAAATCAATAAGAACCCATTCTGCGTTTTCGCTACCTTCAACATGCCATGGCTTGTCTCCGGTTTCTTTGCCGACTGTTTTTTCAACAGAATTTACAATAGCGTTTACTTGGGTGTTAGATGAACCATTGCAGATAATAAAGTAGTCACAAACCGTATTCTCTATTTCACGTAGATCTAAGATACTTATATCATTTCCTTTTACCTCCTCAATACCTTTAATAATCGATGTTATTAATTGATCTGTACTACCGCTTTTTTTTGTCATTAATTATATAAATTTTCATCAATTGTTTTTAGTTTTTTATTTCCGGGATTAATTCAGAAAATAAAAAAATAGTTAATTTTGAGTTCGTCAAATAGCCAAAGGGTATTTCCTCAACTCATTTCACAAAATTATTATTTTTTGGCATTATAACTATTCTAATTAACATACATTTTAAGTAAATATACTGAATTAATACATGAAAATAATCAAACTTGATGCCATAGACTCTACAAATTCCTTTTTACGTCAGTTATATGCTCATAACGAAGTAGATGATTTTACGGTGGTTACCACAAAAAATCAAACGGCGGGGCGAGGACAGATGGGTGCCGTATGGAAAACGCAGGAGGGTAAGAACCTCACAGCTAGTGTGTTTAAAAGTGTGAGTTGTTTAAATCATGAGGATCAATTTTATGTTAGTATGGCGGTATCACTGGCTATTTATACCACGCTTGAAAAACTTTTAATTCCGGATCTTAAAATTAAGTGGCCAAACGACATTTTGTCAGGGGATAAGAAGATATGTGGGATTCTTATTGAAAATATCTTTAAGGGACATGCGCTGGAGGCTTCTATCATAGGTGTTGGTCTAAACGTAAATCAGACTGATTTTGAAGGTTTGCCACAGGCTTCTTCTTTAAAGGCATTAACGGGAGTTCATTATAATCTTGATGAAGTGCTTCAGGAACTGGTTTCTCAGCTTGAGGATTATTCAAAATATATAGAGCAACAGCAGTTTAAGATGTTGAAGGCAGCTTATGAAGAAAAATTGTTCAGAATTGAAAAGCCTTCCACTTTTAAAGATAAAAAGGGAAGGCTTTTTATGGGATTTATAAAAGGTGTTACCGATAGAGGGAAGTTGAAACTTCTTTTAGAGGATGAAATTACAGCAGAATTTGACCTTAAAGAAGTTCAGTTGCTCTATTAAAGAGCGCCCATCTTTTCTGATAATGTGTTAATGAATTTAGTGATAGGGCCTTTAACCATCATGGCCATCATGGCATTAAATTCACCTTCAAAAATCAGATTAGCTTCACTTTTATTTGATTCTAACTCGTTGATGTTGGCTGTCAGGCTAAAAGGAATTTTACCGCCTGCTGCACCAAGACTTACTTTGTCAAATTCATTTTTCTCTTCTAGTTTCAGGACGATTTCCGGCATTCCACTTAATGCAAACAGAAATTTATCATCTTCTAAAACCTCAAATTTACTAATGTTTTCGGGCATTAGTTTTTCAAAGTTCTTTACGTCCGTAAGAAAGTTAAAGAGTTCTTCGTTTGACTTGTTTACAGTTGTTTTTGGACTTTCTATCCTCATACTTTTGTAGTGTTATTCCAATTGGCAGGGTCAACGCGCCAATTTTGCAGTGTGTCTAAATCTTTGTTTGAGACGTAGTTTGTGTCGATTGCTTGTTCTAACAAGTATTCGTAATTGCTCAACGTGTATAAGTCTAAATGAGCTTTTTCAAAATTCTCTACTGCGACGTCGAATCCATAAGAGAAAATTGCGATCATACCTTTTACGTTAGCACCGTGTTCTTTAAGTGCTTTAACCGCATTAAGGCTACTTTTACCTGTACTGATTAAATCTTCAACTACGACTACGTTTTGTCCGCGATCTAAGAAACCTTCGATTTGATTTCCTCTCCCGTGTTTTTTAGGTTCAGGGCGTACATAAACAAATGGGAGGCCGAGGTATTCAGCAACCAGCATTCCGATACCGATAGCTCCGGTAGCAACGCCCGCGATTACATCGGGTGTTCCTATTTCTCTTTCTATTTGTTTCGCAATACTTTCCCTGATGTAATTCCTGATCGGTGGGAACGATAGTACAATCCTATTGTCACAATAAATTGGGGACTTCCAACCAGAAGCCCATGTAAAAGGATTTTTCGGATTCAACTTTATTGCATTAATTTGCAATAGAAGTTCCGCTGTTTTTTTAGCAGTGTCTTTATCTAAAACCATGATACAAATGTATGAAGTTTTTGTTAACGATCATCCTATCTATTTAACAAATAGTGTCAAAAAAGAGACTAATGATAAGTTGTTTCTTTTGGATACCTTTGATATTGAGTATGTTGTTAATCAGTTGAATAACGGCGAAATTTCCAGTGCTTTTTTGTATCATCCGGACCAGGAAAATCTTTTAAAAAAATTTAAAAAAAGAGTTCCTGTTGTTGTTGCCGGCGGTGGGTTGGTGGTGAATCCTAAGGGCGAGAAGCTGATGATTTTCCGAAATGGAAAATGGGATATCCCAAAAGGGAAGCTCGATAAGGGCGAGAGTATAGAAGATGCTGCTATACGCGAAGTAGAGGAAGAGACGGCCGTTTCGGGGTTAGAGTTGGATAAATTTATTTGTAAAACCTACCATATATTTAAGCGAAACGGTGCCTTTAAGTTAAAAGAAACTTATTGGTATGCCATGAAAACTGATTTTGACGGTAAACTTAAACCACAAAAGGCAGAGGGGATACAAAAGGCTGAATGGCAGACCGATTCTGAGATCGAGGTGTCTCTTAAAAACTCGTATCCGAACATTCGTGTCGTGATTAATGCCTACAATAAGTTATTCCATAAGTCGGTAGACCGGGTATTGTAAATGTGCCTTTTCGTAGTGATCCGATTTTTTATGAATCCAGTCTAATTGGGCATACCAGTTGGCTGCAAACTTTTCGTCTTCTTCTTTTTTCTTTTGGAATGCTGCTGCTAATTCAAGATTTTTCTCCAGTAATTCTTTAGCGATATCTTCGAATACATAAGGAGAGAACCCTTCTTTTTGTTGTAAAACGGTGTCGAAGAAGTTCCAGTTAAAAAAGGAGTCTACCGCTTCGGGCTCTAAGGTTTCCAATAGATATCTTATACCGGGTTGATCGGTTTTTACAAGAAGATCCCCTTTTCTAAAGGTCACCTGTTCGTCTTGCGCACTTACTGTGGTGTTGTAGTGGAGGTAATGACCTTCGTAAGCACTGTTTCTCGTTTTATAAGAGGCAATTCTATATCCCTGCACCGCAATGGTGGTATCTTTCTCCAGTGGTTGCATTGCGATGTTGTTAATTTTCATAAGGTTGATGATGTCCCACCAGCCTTGTGGAATAATATAGGCTTTAGGTATTTCAACTTCCTTGACTGCTTTAAAATGATCCTGGTAGGGGACTTCTTTGGTGAATGGTTTTGTTCTGTCGTATTTTAATCTTTTTTGTCCGGTGAGGTCACTTTCGATCATCTTTCCTTCATATCCTTTAAAGTTTAAGGTGGAGGTTTTGGTCGTGTCAATTTCCCATTGGATTGGATACCTATCGGCCTGATTGTAATACTCGAATGTGTTCTTTCTTAGGGTTTTGATCTTTTCATGGTCTCTTTCTGCAATATCGATCATGCTCACCATTAACTCATAGGTACCTTGAACTCTTTGTTTATAGGGTTTAAGCATGTGCGTTTCTACCATCATACCCAATGTATTCCATAGGGTAGTATACCCTGTTGAGTATCGTGGGGAGTCAAAAAATTGAGAAAACCCTGTTTCGGGTACACGGTTAAAGACATTTACATAGGGGGTAATATCCCATTCTTTTTTAGCGAGTTCATTTTCCAGAGCAGGGTGGAAATTTTCATGCAGGTAATTAGCAAGGGGTCCGCCTAGTTTATTGTGTTGGGTGAATAAATGGGTTAGGATATATTGGTAGTCAGCACCATTGCTTACATGGTTGTCAATGAAGATATCCGGGTTCACTTTATGGAATATGGTGGCGAAGGTTTGGGCATTTTTAGTGTCTGATTTGATAAAATCACGGTTCAGGTCAAAGTTTCTTGCATTTCCTCTGAAGCCATATTCTTTGGGTCCATTCTGGTTGGTTCTTGAAGCCTTGTTTCTATTGAGTGCGCCACCGATATTATATACGGGGATGGTGGCCAGTACTACGTTGTCAGGGTGTTTAATATCCTTTTGTGCCAGATCTCTGAAGAGCATCATGGTAGCATCAATACCGTCTGATTCTCCGGGGTGGATACCATTATTAATTAATATGATGGTTTTTTCTTTCTGCAGTTCTTCGAACCCGAATTTTCCCTGAGGGTTGTAGGTTACCAGGTGCAGCGGTTCACCACTATCTGTCTCTCCAATACTTTCGATGTTTACTTCGGGCGAACTTTTAGCGAGTTCGGTGTAGAAATTAATGACATTCTGATAGGTGTCCGTTTCTGTTCCTTCGCTTTTTTCATAGCGGGTGGTGAAATCAAAATCGGATGAATTGGTCTTGGGATTGCAACTACTAATAAGTAGGAGCAGGGCAAAATATCTTTTAATCATATGGCAGGTTATTCGTATCGTGATTTAGTACTGATGTTTTTAACGGAGGTAAATATAGTAAATGTAGTTTATTACCGATCCTTATAAGAAGATGATGATGGTATTTATAATGTTGGGGATGGTATGCTTAAAGACTGCCTTGTATGAAAAGATGCATAGGGATATTATAAGGATAAAATAGGGATAATATGGGGATAACATGGGGATAACTATGTTAAATATAAGCTTTTACCATGCATCATGTAGGAAATATCACTATATTTAGTAAGTACTAATCATTAATAAAAACGGACTTATGGCAACATTGATAGGAGTATTAAAATTCAGAGGGAGTGTTGGTAATCTAACCATATGTAAATACAAAAGTAAGAAGGGGCTGGTGGTAAGGAAAAAGAAGGATAAAATGGATAAGAAATATTATAAGAATAGTCCGACCATGGCACCTGTCCGAAGGAATAACAATGAGTTTAGTGTCGCTAAAAAAACGGCTATTCTTATTAATAATGCCTTTAGAATGAATTTTCAGGATTTTGAAAGGGGGCATTTGTATCAGCGGTTGTCGGGGCTTTTTAAAGTGGTTATGAGTAAAGATTTAAAGAGTGAACATGGCAAGCGGACGATTCGGGAGGGTTTATTGCATCCGGAGGGGAGGGAGTTACTCGAGGGTTTTGATTTTACTCCTAAGAGTAGGGCTTCAGATTTTTATACGGGAGCTATCCAGATGAATTCAGAATTGCCGGCGATTTCTCTAAAAGGTCTTACTTCGATTGGATCTGGAATGACCAAGGCCAGTCATATTGAATTTAAGGCTTTACAATTGAACCTGGACCTGAACAGTTGGAAATTCATAAGTTCTATGAGTGATCCCATTCTAGTAGAAAAAAAGGATATCATTAATGAAGAGGTAATGTTAACCTATCAGAATATTGATGGTCCGAGGCATCTTTCTTTGGTGTTTTTATGTTGTCGATCGGTGAAGGAAGAAGCGGGTGCTTACTATCCATTAAACGGAGGTCAAAACTTTAATTTACAATTGGTGGCCTTCACGGTGTTTTAGATCGCTTTGAACCGTGATTGGAACATTGGTAGTTCAGGCTTATTGTCATTAATACTGTTGAAGAAATACTCTTGTCTTAAATCCATCTATTCGTTTAAACGGTTTGATAAACTGTATGGGTGTCTTGATACTGATTCTTATTTTCATTTATATTTACCACCTGTTTAGGTCTATTGACCTAATTGATTTTGTTTGATGAAGTTCAATTATAATTTAGCTATATACAAATGAGTAACAGGGGTTTTAAAAAGGGATTATGTGCATTTTTCCTAGTGCTTTTTACAAGTTTCATACTGCCAGCTCAAACGGACGATCGCAAGGGTGCGGTTCCTTATAAGTTGGAGTTTAATGATTTGGCCAAACGATGGGATGAGGCTATTCCGTTAGGGAATGGAATTATCGGTTCGCTATTATGGCAAAAAGGAGAACATCTAAGAATGTCATTGGATAATGTTTATTTATGGGATTTGCGTCCTATGGAAAACCTGCAGACTCCTGAATTTAAATTTTCGTGGGTATATGAGAAGTGGAAGAATGATGAGTACAGGGATGTTCAGGAGAAATTTGATGTTCCTTATAATAAATCGCCGGCTCCTTCTAAAATACCCGGAGCAGCTATGGAGTTTGATGTTGCCGGTTTTGGTGCGGTTAAAAAGGTAAGTCTTTCGCTTGATAATGCTTTATGTACTGTAAACTGGTCTAATGATGTGACCTTATTATCTTTTGTACATGCCGATAAGAATGAAGGATGGTTTAAGTTTGAAGGGGTAGATAAGGGGTTTAAACCTGTTTTATTGCCGCCGGCCTATAATGTTGAGGGCGAGGATAAAGACGACTCACCGGTTACCGGGAAAGATTTAAGACACCTTGGATATTCGAAGGGTGAGTTTATTGAAGGGGCTAATGAATTAGTTTATATCCAGGATGGATGGGGCGATTTCAAGTATAAGGTTCACGTGGTATGGACTTACGAGAATGGTAATATGATCGGAAAATGGAGTATTGATACGAGCCTGGAAAGCCCAAAAGACCTGGATAAATCTGGTCTTTCTTTATCTGCTGATGAAAGTGATGCAGGATTTGAAAGTGCATTTAAGGAGCATGCTGACTGGTGGGAAGAGTTTTGGGGTAAATCTGCCATTCGTATACCTGATACTGTTTTAGAGAAGCAGTGGTATCTGGAGCAGTATAAGTTTGGGTCTGCTGCCCGATCGGGAGCGCCACCTATTTCGTTACAGGCAGTTTGGACTGCGGATAACGGAAAGTTACCACCGTGGAAAGGGGATTTTCATCATGATCTGAACACGCAGTTGAGTTATTGGCCGGCATATTCGGGGAATCATCTGGATTTGGAGATCGGTTTTGTGGAGTGGCTGGAAGCTAATAAAAAGAACTTTAAAAGGTATACGAAAACGTATTATGAAACTAAAGGGCTGTCTGTACCCGGGGTAACTACTTTAACCGGAGAGCCTATGGGCGGATGGATTCAGTATGCTTTTGGTCCGACTACCTCGGCGTGGTTAGGACATCATTTTTATTTACACTGGCGTTATTCGATGGACAGGGATTTCTTAAAAGATCATGCATATCCGTGGATCAAGGAGGTGGCTGTTTTCTTTGATGACATTTCGGTTAAAAACGAATCGGGTCTGCGTCAGCTACCCATTAGTTCAAGTCCGGAAATACACAATAATTCCAGAAAGGCCTGGTTTGGTGAGACTACCAATTTCGACCTGGCAGCTATTCGATGGACGTATGAAAAGGCGGCTGAATTAGCCAAGGAATTAGGGAAAGATAAGGAAGCGAAGCAGTGGGAGGAGACCTTAAAAGAGTGGCCTTATTTTGCAATTGATGAGAATGAGGGGTTGATGGTTGCTCCGAATCATCCTTATGCAGATTCGCATCGTCACTTTTCTCATATCATGGCGTACCATCCTTATGGGTTAGTCGATTATTCGAAAGGTGAAAAGGAACGTCAGATAATCGACAATACGATTGACAATTTATTGAATGTAGGGTCTGATTATTTTACGGGGTATTCGTTTAGTTGGCTTGGTAACTTACAGGCAAGAGCCTTTGATGGGGAAGGTGCTGCCAACACTTTACGGATTTTTGCTGAAAACTTTTGTTTGCCGAATTCTTTTCACGTGAATGGCGAGCAACATAACAGGGGGTATTCGAAATTTAAATACCGTCCTTTTACCCTGGAAGGTAATTTTGCTTTTGCGGCCGGAATCCAGGAAATGTTGATTCAAAGTCATACGGGTGTTATTAAAATCTTTCCGGCTATTCCTAAGTTATGGCAGGAGGTAGGATTTGAGCAATTAAGAGCGCAAGGTGCTTTTTTGGTTTCTGCACAGAGAAAAGGAGGAAAGGTTGATCGTATTACCATTGTTTCTGAAAAAGGGGGCGTTTTAAAACTTCAGAATCCTTTTGGTCAAAAATCATTTAAGGTTGATGTTCCTTATGAGGTTGAAAATGATGTGATCATTATAGAGATGAAGGAAGGGCAAACGATACAATTCACTTCTTAAGCTTTCGGGTTATTTTACTTTTTGATTGAGATTCTTGAATAAGATATAAAGATAGGTTTAGAGTGTTTGTTCTTTTAACACTGTTGGTGCTGTTTGATTTTTAAACAGGATCGGCAGTGTTATTTTTTTGGATCCATGTGGGGAGTTTTGAAGTATTCGGGAACAGGGTTCTTTTTGGATTATTCGGTTTCTTGCTGATGATTGTCTTGATGGTCGGTTATGTTTTACTAAATTACAACGAATATTATCGCCGCCGGGCCAATTGAATCTAATTCAGGCTGAGGTGGTGTAATTAAATCAACTGGAATTTTTACTATTATGCAAACTATACTTGGTGCCAACGGACAAATTGCTATAGCCTTAGCAGAGGAGCTTAAGCGTCATTATACTTCAGACATCAGGCTGGTAAGCAGAAACCCGAAGAAGGTCAATGAAACTGATCAGCTTTTTCCTGCTAACTTATTGGATGCTGTGGAAACTGATCTGGCAGTGAATGGCGGTTCAAAAATGATATTAACCTTTGCCGTACAATAGCATACTTAGATGGCCCCTTTTCTGAAGCCTGGAATGTGTTATCATAGTTTGTAGCATAGGACTTTAAGCTACTGCTTATCCTCCCATGTAGCAAGAAACAGTTTTTCAAATAAATCTATTAGATTTGTAGGAAACATACTAAATATAAACACCATATGGTGATTGTACAATTGTTAGCTAACATTTGAGAAATGACATTTGTATTAATATTTTTTGGTATTTTAATCGGACTGAATTTAATACCAGGGCTAATTAAGAAAGAATACCCCAAAACCGAAAAAATTATTACTCGAATTGTGTTTTATGCAACCATAATATTCCTGATTTTGATTTTGTTATCGTTTTTTGGAATTAGATTCAAAGGACTTTATACGAACACAATAATCGGTCTGACTTTTTTAATATCAAGTCTATTTTATTTCGCAACGAAAAAAAACACAAGGAATAAAATAAAATCAATAGTAATCTTATTTCCATTGATTTTAGCTGGTTTATATTTGCAGTTTTTTAATCAAAATTTGGGAACGTATAAAGTAAATGACGAACTCAATATAAACATCAGCCAAGAAGGATTTTTGGCTTGTGGAGAAATAATCCGACTGACTAAATCAAGGCTACTGATTTTTGAAAAGGAATTGATTTATGACAGTAACCAGTGTTTGAGAGGAATAGACCGAATTGAAATGATTGAATTTAATGATAAGCGTGCTGAATTTTTAATTTATCATAATAGAGAAATGGACTCTGAAAACCCTTATCCTTACGAAATTGAAAATAAAAACGTGTGGTAACAACTTGTATAGCTCATTGCGGCTGAGCATCCTCGTGGATATCCGGCAACGAGCCATACACAAAACTGTTGGCACTAATTTGAAAAAATCTATGAAAAGAAACTTAATTCATTTGACTTTAGTTCTGTTCTCCATATCAGCTTATTCCCAAACATTCTCTGAAAGCTACTATGACTTATTCAGAAAATCTTGGGAAAAAGAACCGACTAAAGAAATGATTGACCAAGTTGACCCGAAAATGGACAGTTTGTACAGAGCGACAACAGGAAAAGGATTTTGGGAAATGCAAGCAGAGGGATTAAAAAAAACTACAACAAACAATATCAATAATTATAAAAAAGTCTTTGACCTCAAAAACTTGGACATCGATAAAATTGACTACTTAATTATTATTGAGGAATCTATTAGAGGAACGAACTTTCCACCTGACTTTAGCCGTAAAGGATTTGTAGTAATTGGGTCAGATATGTTCACATATTACTATAATCCTGAGAATGGAAATTCCTTAAAATTGACAAGTGACTTTTTTGACGAATCTAATCCTAATTATAAATCAAGACAGGTTGTAACTGATATTGCAAAATCGAATAAAGTAGAGCAATTTTCGATTTTAGCAAAAAAGGAAATGGAAATAGAAATTGGAGAACCAAAAATAGAATACGAAATAGTTGTTTTTGATAAAAAAATGGGGGATAAACCACTCAAAATAATTTACCTGCACGATTTTATCACTGAACTAAAAGATTAATAAAAACTAGTGCTAACACCGTATAAAAATAATGCTTAAGTTTAATCTTAAATCAAAGGGTTAGTGCGTATTTGGTCACTCCGATTTTCATACGGAAAATCATCGGACACAAAACCGCACTATTCTTATACCAACCGTTGTAGCATAGACTTTAAGCTACTGCCTATCCTCCCATGTAGCAAGAAACAGTTTTTCAAATAAATCTATTAGATTTGTAGGAAACATACTAAATATAAACACCATATGGTGTTAGTCCAATTGTTGGCGGTAATATAACGGAACCGAAAAACCACTATTTCCAAAAAATTTAAAGTGAAAATTTGTGCAGTCAAATAGTTGCGCTTATATTTGCAGTCAAATAACTGCGTAATGAAATTAAGACGAGATGTTTTTCAAGCCATTGCTGACCCAACTCGAAGAACAATCATTTCTTTGGTTGCACTACAAGCTATGACACCAACGGCCATTGCCGAAAATTTTGACTATTCAAGGCAAACCATTTCCAAACACATACAAATACTAACCGAATGTGAAATTTTGGAACAGGAGCAAAAAGGGCGAGAAATTTACTACCAATTAAACCCAAACGGAATGAAAGAAATAGCAGAATTTATCGAGCCTTTCAGAAAACTATGGGACGACCGATTTAACAAATTGGAATCGGTAATGAAAAAATATCAATCAAAAAAATAAAATATGGAACAAAAAACGAACGTCATAGCCGAAGACGGCAAACAGGAAATACTTATAACACGAGAGTTTGACTTGCCAGTAGAACTTTTGTACAAAGCATATACCGAACCCGATTTTATTGAGCAATGGATGGGAACAAAAGTGCTAAAGTTTGACTTTCAAAAACACGGAAGCTACCAATTTTCAACTACCGACCCAAAAGGTAACCAAATTGGATTTAATGGAACGATACACGACTTTACAACAAACCAAAAAATCATACGGACTTTTGAAATGGAAAATATGCCATTTGGTGTTCAACTCGAAATTTACGAATTCGAGAAATTGACCGAATCCACAAGCAAATTAAAACAGCAAGTAATTTATCAATCCGTAAACCATAGAGACCATAATCTAAAACTTCCGTTCAAGCAAGGTATTAATTGGGCTCACAACAGATTAGAAGAAATTTTACAAAATTTAAATGCTTAAATAATGAATAAAGGAAACAAAATAATTTATTGGATTACCACCAGCTTATTGGCAATAGGTATGTTACAAAGCGGAATTTTTGCAATACTCAAATCAAAAGAATGGGTTGAAATTGTAACCGGCTTGGGCTATCCTGAATATTTTTTGATTTTACTCGGTGTTTGGAAAATACTTGGGGTAATTACTATATTAATTCCAAAATTTCCATTGCTTAAAGAGTGGGCTTATGCAGGTTTCTTTTTTGCAATGTCAGGTGCACTTATTTCACATTTAGCCGTTGGCGATTTTGCAATTAAATCAATTGCAGGACCTACTTTCCAAATACTTTTCATTATTCTGTCTTGGTATTTCAGACCTGTAAATAGAAAAATTATTTCCAATAGCAAAACACATAAAAATGCCTAATAAAGTAGATTTCAAAAATGTAACGTTAACAGGGTTAGAATCATCACCTTTTGCTGAAACACTTGCAGGTTTACGAGCACACGAAGCTCGATATTTTATGAACAAATATAAACTTGAATTTGAGACGGAAACTGCAAGTAAAAACCAAGTAACATTGGATTGGGTCAACCGTATTTTAAGAGACGAAAGAGATATTGAAATTGAAGCCAAACCCTTGGAGACAGCAAGTTTGCGAATTGAAAATATAAAATGGGATTTTGTGTTCTATGAAAGTGGACTTGCAATCAATGTTTTGTATCCATTGGACAATCCTAAAAAAAGAGCAGTCGGGTTTAAACTATCAGAGGGAATGGAGATACCGAAGGAATTGGAAAATAAGTTCAAATTTGCACGGCAAAAATCAAAATTGGCAGGAACAATTAGGGGCTCATTTTTTGTCATTAAAGGCGAATATTAAAAACAATAAAAGAGTAGTAAAATGATAAAAAATGAGCCCATAATTGGTGTAACCGATGTTGAAAAAAGTTCCGAATGGTATCAAAAATTGCTTAATTGTAAAAGTAATCACGGAGGATCAACATTTGAAATGTTAGCGGACGATAATGGAGATATTTTTCTTTGCTTGCATAAATGGGGAGAACACGAGCATCCCACACTTTATAGCCCTCAAATACTACCTGGAAACGGACTAATTTTGTATTTGAGAGTTGAAAATTTAAATAAAGTTTGGAATAATGCACAAGAATTTGATTTTGAAATTGAAGAGGCTCGGCATTTGAATTCTAATTCGGGAAAGGAGCAGTTTTGTCTGAGAGATTTAGATGGATATTATTTAATGATAACAGAATAAATACTACCGCCAACAAGGGTAGACGTTGCACAACCTATTAATTACATAAATACAGAATTAAAACAAGCCCTTTTAAGGGCTTTTATTTTACGCTTTAGTTCCGTTACAAACTAAAATTGAGAGGCTTATAAAGAAGTGAAATTCTTCGTAGGAGCACTTTTAGCACAAAACAAACACCTTGCATACTTGCTGCTCCACTTATGGTGTGTTTTTTAATGTATTTCAGGTGCTTTTTAAGGTTGTAAGCGATAGCAGAGAGCTGCATACATTTACTGGAGAATGGAACTGACTTAAGATATGTTCAGTTGCTATTAGAGCATAACAGCACCAAAACTACAGAAATTTACACTCATGTAGCCAGAAATAGTTTTATTAAAATATAAAATCTGTTAGATTTGTAGGTGAACATATATAAAATAAACACCATATGGTGTTTATGTAATTGTTGTGGCAAATTTGAATAAACTAACTATTATATCAATTTTAATTCTACTTTTTAGCTGTAAACATAAGGAGCAAAAGGTAATGTCGGAATTTACCGAGCAAGATGCGTATGAAATAATTAATGCTCACTTTATAGGACAACTGAAAGAAAATGATGGGGATTCAATCTTATACTGGAATAACAGACAATTGACAAGTCCCGAATTTGAACATACATTTATCGAATCTGATAGAATTTTAAACTTTACCGAAATGCCAGCTCCTTATCCAACCTTCACTTCTGAATATTGGAAAACGGACAAAATAAAAGGCATAACTATAATGGAATGGAAAGAGTACGATTCGTTCTTTAAAGAAAATGATTCTATTGATTTAGAAACCTTATGGGATTCAAAATTTAATGGAGAATTCGTTCATAATGTATCCTATCCTATTTACAATCCTGAAACGAAAATTGCGGTAATTCGAGATTATAATTATCGCCCATTTCTTATTTGTGGAACTGGATTGGATAACTTGTATTACTATAAAAAAACAGAAGTTGGATGGACAACGTTGAAATAAAAAACTGCCTATAACACGATGTATAAGTAATAGAGGTTTAAGTGATAAAATAAAGTATAAACATAAAACAAAGGTCTGTGCTAAATCGAAAAGTTAGGGCGTACAATCCCCAACTGCTCATAGCCCAACCGTTGCCAACAATATGAAAAAAAATCTCGATAGCCGAAAATACAACCTAATTGGAATTTTAGTCGGAACAATAATTGCGTGGATTATTGCAATGCAGACTGACTTACCAGCGAGCTCAAATCAGGGCGGATTTATTCCCTTTATTTATCCACCTTTCATCGGAATTTTGACTGTTGTCGGCTATTTAATCAGCAGATTGATAACGAAAAAATATAATTGGATTATAAGCATAATCGGAATAGTTTACATTCTACATTTTGCGATTGATTTTAATTTAAGTTATGCTTAAAAAAATAACCCAATGGACTTTTCTAAAAGGCTATTTAATAGTCTATCTGACTTGTTGTTTGATTTTTACAATTATCATGTGGGACACACTTTCTAACGCAGAAGGTTGGGGAGTTGTTTATATGGTTGGATTGTTTATAATCGGAATTTTTGGATTACTAATTGACTTTATTCTGACTTTAATAATCAAGAATAAAAAAATACTCAACGGAATTGGAATTTTTATAGCAATCGGATTTTCAATTATGTTGTTTATCGAATTGAAAAATAATGGATTTAATTAAAAATACTGTTGGCAACAATGTATAACCGCAATTTATTCAAGGCATATTATTTTATAGGAGTTCATCAGTCGCTGCGCTCGTGTCGGCGGATTCGACTACGTCCGAATCCACTCGGAATTACTAAGGTCAGTTCCAAACCGAAAAGTAAAACATATAAACACGTAACTGACGGTTATACGAAACCGTTAGCTGTAATTTAAAGCAACCTTTATGGTAGAAAAAAAAGAAATCGAAAAATTAATAATTCAGAACAAGAAAAGTAATCTGAAAAACCATTTGAATGATGCATTTTTTTACAATACAATAAAATACAGCGGAGAAATAAAACCGAATGAACTTTTGATTTGGCGTTCATCTCATTTCATACGTGGCGCTTATCCAATCTTCCATCTGACTTTTAACCAAAATAACCAACTGATTGGAATAAAAAAGCAGAAAAACCCTTACCACAAACTGCTGAATAAAATAACAATCGGATTTTTAATTGTGTTGATTTCAGGTTTGTTCCTCTCAACTGACTTTAAAATGGCTGTAATTGGAACAATAGGAATTTCAGTTATTGGACTTTTATTGAGTTTAGTTTTAGGAAAAGCCAAGAAATATGAAACCAAACTTCTGACAGATGAACTAAAAGAGGCAATTGAAAATTTAGAGCAGGCCAATTATCCAGAACTAATTAAAAAACCGAAATCGGAATTAAAAAAAGAAAAGGTTAAGGAATGGACTTTTACGAAAGTATTGACAAGGCTTATCCTCTACCCATTCTGTTTATTTCTCCTTTATTTATGTGTTCAAATGATTTTAAATCCTGACCCAAATCACATAAGACAAAGACCATTAGGCATTATGGGTATCTTAATTGTTGGAGGATATTTATTGGCTGACATAACAATTATTGTAAAAAAAATAATAAAAAATAGAAACTATAGCTAACACAATGTATAATTCATTGCTTCTGATTTTCCTCACGGAAAATCCTCGCAAATTTGCTATCTTAGTTTCTTAACCCGAAAATCCTGCGGATTTTATTCATGATATATTGATTGTTTAATTAGGTATTCATGAATCCTTTGGATTTCACGTACCGAAACCATACACAAACCGTTGTGTGTAATTTGAAGAAACACGAAAATCGAAAAATAAGAGTTGAATTTAACCGAGAATTATATAAAAATAAAAGAGTTTATTTCTGAATATTATTGGATTGCTGGAATACCATTTTTGATTTGGGGATTGATTCTTGTAATTGAGCAAAAGCAGGACGTAAAACAGAACGGAACTGAAACATTTGGAATGGTTTATGGCTCTAAATCGATTTATAAACAATACAGCAAACGGAGTTATAAATACAAATTCTATTATAACGGAAAAAAATATACAGGAACTTCGACTGCTTATAATTCGGAAAATGTAGAAAATGGGAATTTTTACAAAGTGGAATTCTCTGATAAAAATCCTGAACATAGCCGAATGAATTTTGACTTGGAATACGTTAGAGAAATAAAGATTAATGAAAACGGAAAAGTCGATACAACTTATGTTCCGAAAGAACAAAAATTGCGGAATGAAATGAAAGAACGATTAGAAAAATTTAAAATTGAACTGGACACTATAAAAAACTAAACACAACATGGGCTAAAATGCATTGCGGCTGAACAAAGGTTCAGCCAGTTTTGCTATCTCAGTGCGGCACAACGCATATTAGTCAAACCGTTGTAGCACATTAAAAAATGACTTCAGAAGCCATACATACAGAAATAATTGACAGAAAAACTGTGGATGACATAGAAATTATTCAGGAGAACCCTGATAACTATCCTAAAGGGAAATCAAACATTTATGCAAAAAACAGTGAAGGAAAAATTGTTTGGTATGCAGAATTACCATTAACAGGAGATATTTATCCTAATCCGATTCAATGGAACAAGTCTTTAAACGCAAAAGCTAAAAATTGGGATGAATTTTACGTTGACAATCAAGATACATTTACAGTTTCTTCTTGGCATAGCTACACAGTTTCAATTTCATATGAGACAGGTAAAATCATACAATCGGAATTTACAAAGTGAAATTAATCGGAACCTATTCGACTCGTAAAGTTTTTGGTTCGACTATGACCAATTTCAACTTGACCAATTGCTAAAATAAGATTGGTTATGCTTTGCAACTTCAGATATTGACCTAAATGACCAATAACTAGAAAAGTTCGTCAGATACTCAATTGATAATGGAATTTTGGAATTTAAATGACATGGTGAATATAGGGAAAAGCTTCATGACGTATTTGATGAAACTATGACCCAAATGAAAGTTGTTGAAAATCATGACCCGATTTCAGTTATGACCACTTGGCATAATGACGAAACTCTTGCAGACGCATTTTGGGAATGTTTGTTCACTACATGTTTACCATAAACTGCTGACTTGGAGAATATTTCAATAATCTGAACTGACCTAAAAGGAAATAACAAAACAACTGCATTGCAAGGGATAATCGAACGATTTGAAAAAGGATGGATACCTGAATGAAAAGAATAAATACGTGTTACAACAACATACTAAGATGGTCTCTTTTTTGGAGCCTGGATTGCGTTATCATAGTTTGTAGCATAGGACTATAAGCTACTGCCTATCCTCCCATGTAGCAAGAAACAGTTTTATCAAAAAAATCTATTAGATTTGTAGGTAAACATATTAAAAATAAACACCATATGGTGTTTATGCAATTGTTATGTGTAATACCGAAAAAAATTGAGTCAAAATTTTAGCATAAAGCATCAAGAACATTTTAAACTCTATGTCTTGCTCAAAGACAAAATCATCTTTGAAAATGAACTCGATAAAAATGGAGTTAAATTCTATCAGGACTCAAAAGAACAGCCATATATTGATAAAGGAGTCAGATACTTTTTGGCAGATAAAGACAGGAAAATTATAGATTCAATAATAATTGAAAATAAAATAGTTGCCTCAACTGAAACCATTCCTGGATATAACTATAATGATCAAAGCAAAGTCCTAAAAATGTTCCTATTGGTTTTAACTGGAATAATATTTATAATAATTCTTTTAAGCTTAATAATGAATTAAAAATAAAAGGTACTATAAACAACAAAGGGCTATAAAGCATTGCTGCATCCTACACGATTTAGACTATTTTCTTATATTGAGCAACAAGAACAAAAATGAAGCGTCACATTTCCAACGTGGCTCTGAGCCTCGCCAGAGGTAAAGGACAACGCCAGGCTCAGATCCACACTCCACAACGCTTCATAGCCTGACCGTTACCTGCAAGTGTAAAGAACGGCACAGCAACAAATAAACAGAATGAGAAAATTAATAATCTAACCCAAAAAATGAATTTTAAAGCATTGAGCCTATTAGCAACCTGTATTACAATTTTAATTAGTTGCTCGTCAGAAAAAACAATTAAACTTCCACTAACTCATCAGGATGGATATGGTTATTTTAACTCTGCCCTTGCAGGAATTTCTCCGTACTCCGAAGATGAGAATAATTCATGGAAAAAAACATATTTGTCAGCAAAAGGAGCTCCAGAAAATTGGACTGAAATTAAATTTGGAGACATTGAGACAAATATTTATCAATCAGTTTATCAAAACTATTTAGTTGGTAATATAACCCAAGAGAGATATGAAGAGTTACAAAAATCATGGGATTGGAAACCTGACACTCTTGAACTATCAAAAGAACCTTTGAAAACTAAGATAGCATTTGCTTTTGGTAAAGACTCAGCAGGAATAACAAACATGATAGTTGATGCAAATAACAATCTTGATTTTAGTGACGATAAAAGTTTTATTCCATTTAATTTCCCTTCTAAAGAACAAATAAATAAAGATTCTATTGTATCAAGTAATTCAATAAACGTATCATTTGAGAGGCTGATTGACAACAAAATAAAGTTAGTTACAACTCCTCTTTTTATAGTGCATATGAGTCAATATAATATGTTTATGTGCAATTTTCCACAACATTCAGTTGCTGATTTCGAAGGAAAAAGAATTGCCGTTTGTTCTGATGGTTTTACTAATTTATCATTTGAGAATCCAAATATTATCTTGTTGACAGATAGCCTAAAAGAGGGTGATAAAATCGGTGATGAACAGTTAATTGCAAAGAATGAATTCATTGAAATTAATGGAAAGATATATAAGAATAGTGGGGTAAATTTAAATAGCAATACTTTGGAATTAGAAGAAATGACATTGCCAAAGAGTGAATTGTATTCAACTCAGATTGGTTTTAAATCTTTTTCTTTTAAGGGTAACGATTTTATGACAGAATCTCAAATATCAACTGAACAATTGAAAGGTAAATATGTATTGCTTGATTTTTGGGCGACTTGGTGTGGACCTTGTAGACAAGAAATCCCAAACTTGAAAGAACTTTATGAAAAAACTGAAAGACACAAATTTGAAATTGTGGGAATAGTTGGAGATAGCCCATCAAAAGCTCTTAAAGAGATGATAGAGAAAGACTCAATTAACTGGACTCAAATACTTTCGACCGATTCCAACAAAATCAAGGAAACATTTGGAATTCATGGATACCCAACCACTTTTCTTGTAAATCCTGATGGAATAATCATAGCAAAAAACTTACGTGGAAAAGAATTAGAAAACAAAGTTCTTGGATTGATTAATGAATAAACTCCAGCAGGTTACAATAGCTATAAAGAATTGGGGCGAAAGTGATAAAATAAAGTATAAACATAAAACAAAGGTCAGTGTTAATCTGAAAAGTTAGTGAATAGAAAGCCTCTACTATTCATACACCAACCGTTAGCAGCAATTTGAACCAATACCAAATGAGAACATTTTTAATCTACATTTCACTAATCTTTATTACTTCTTGTGTTAGCGAAGAAGAAAAAAGGGCAACAGAATATTTGGAAAATTATGTGAAAGCAAAAAATGAATTTAATTATGATTTGACCGACCATTTCCCAAATATCCTAAAATCTAACCGACAATTGAGTGTAGGCTATCCAGCTGGCGCATATGGTAACGGAATGGCAAATATTATATATTCTCAAGAATTGGACTCAACCGAATTCAGAAATACAATTAAAAAACTGAGTTTAAATAAAATTTCTGCTTACAAACCGACAGATAGCCTATTTATAATAATTGGAGACACTCTGGATTATGGGAAAAAGGATTATGGAATACCAATACCAAGCTTTGAAAATTACGAGCGAGATTTTGGCTTGAACAGTAAGTATTTGACTGAAAACCACAAAATATATGTTTTGGAATATAAACCTGGGAAATTTATGGAAGAAAAGTATTTGACTTCAAACCCAAATTTGCCTGAAAAATGGAAAAACGGATTTTCAAGAGGAATAGCGACTGATGAAAAGGGAAATGAACTTATATATTGGCTTTGTGTTTGGTAAAAAGAAAAAAGAGCTGCTAACAATGTATAACCGCAATTTGCTTACGCCAGTTCTATATGATCGTGACGGCGGATTCGACTACGTCCGAATCCACTCGGAATTAGCTCCGCTGAACCTAAAGGTTTGCTAACGTCAGTGCTAAATCGCAAATTAACGCATATTAACCCGTAACTGACGGTTATACGAGACCGTTGTGCCGAATTTGAGAAAAGTGATAAAAAAAGTCTTAATCATACTATTCGTATCTCTAATTAGTTGAAAAAATGAAACTAAAAATCAAAATGTAATGAGTTGGGACATTGTACTTTTTAATTCAAAACAGAAAATAGAATCAGTTGCGGAATTGGACGAAAACCTACTCGAACCAACCGACTTTAGCAGGATTTTGGAAAGCTCATTTGACCGAATTAAAAAAGATGATAATCACAGAGAAATAATTGGAACTGATTTTACGATTGACTTTTTTGCCAACGACGAGCATTCGAGCAACATTATGCTCTCATTGTACGGAGAAAACGGACTTTATGAATTAATTGAGTTGGCTAAAAATCACGATTGGCAGATTTATGATTCTGGACTTGACGAAATGATTGACTTGGAAAATCCTGAAAATAACGGGTATGATAACCACAGAAAGTATGTGGAGCAAATAATGAAAAAATAAAAGGGGGGGACAACATTGTAAAACGCAATTTGCTTACGCCAGTTCTCTGTGCTCGTGTCGGCGGATTCGACTTCTATTCGATTGTGATCGGGATAAACCAAGCGGGTGGTGTATACGGCGGGTCAATAATAATATTAACCAATGTAATATAACAACATACTAAGATGGTCTCTTTTCTGGAACCTGGATTGCGTTATCATAGTTTGTATTATATGACTTTGAGCTACTGCCTATCCGCACATGTAGCAAGAAACAGATTTTCAAATAAATCTATTAGATTTGTAGGTGAACATATTAAAAATAAACACCAAATGGTGTTTTATGCATTTGTTGTGTGTAATTTAAAGAAACCCAAAGAACTAGCAATTCAAACAAAGACAAAGTGAGCATATTCTCTTATCATTTAATCGAACTTCCATTTTTTGAAGCTGTAAAGAGAATATTATCAAGTCCAATTTCCAAAGACATTAAAGGACTTATCCATTCCGAATACATGACTGCCATGACCTTAGGGGCTCCAATCTTTTCGACTTCTCGAGTTTTGATTGGACAAGTTGCTGTCTTTATGCAATGGAAAAATGAAAATGCACTTGAAAACTATTTGGAACAGGACAGTTTTGGAAGAATTTTAGCAAAAGGTTGGCATTTACGTTTGTCCTTTATCAGAGAATGGGGAAAGTTCAGCGGATTTAAATTACCAAATGATAAAGACCAATTAGAAAGTCCAAACTCTCCTGTTGTTGCTGTTACAATAGCAAGAATGAAACCTTTAGCTGTTCCTAGATTTATCCATTGGGGAAGACCCGTTGAGAAGCTTGTTAGAGACCACCCAGGAACAACTCTCTCGTTAGCCTCAGTTAAGTTCCCTAACACAGTCTCGACCTTTTCAATTTGGAAATCTGAAAAAGAAATGACCGATATGGTGCATGGTCATAGTAAAGTGGAAAAACCGAAAAGGCATTCTAACGTAATGCAAGAAAGGGAAAGAAAAGACTTTCATTTTGAGTTTACCACACTTCGATTTAAGCCTTTAGCGGAGTATGGAGAATGGAAAGGTCAATCGAATTTTATTCTAAATAATTAAACCTTGTTTGTGGAGATGGGAATAGCTAGGAAAAATCAAAACATTCAGGATTGGATTACTCAACAATGGGTTATACTGTTTGGACAAAGAATTGACAATAAAAAACACCAATGGCTTTTAGGCCCATTTGGTGGGACAAAAGGAATCGGGATAAAATTCGTTGAGCAGTTAGCTAAAAATGAGAGTTTAGTAATTGATAGCCAAAGAAAAAACAAAGGACTACTTGATTCAATTCTGAATCTAGGACTGCCAGAAACTGAGCTAAAAAGACTATCTCCGAACGTAATTGACTTCTATGAGAGCACGTCAAGTTATGACTTGCTTTTAAAGGCAAAATGGAACCCATTTTTCAAAATTTTCGGAATTGTAGTAAAAAGTGTTTTCAGTAAGAGAATTGAACAACTTAATGTCCCTATTGAAAACCTCGAAGATGCATCAGGACTAACGAATGAAATAATTAAACTAGTTGATAAAAAGACCAATGAAGCTAAAAGAACAATTTGGCTTCGGACTTTCAAATCTACAGGTCAAGTTGTTTACTCAGGAGTTTATGAGACCTGCTCTTTACCAAACAATCAGATTTGTATCAAGGCTATTTTTCCTTTGCCAAATGGAAACGCAACAGTGATATTGACTCCGAGTGTTGGTAAAAATGGAGAACTCATTTTAGATTCTTCGGGACAAAGAATTGGAGATAGTGGATTCTACTTCTTGCTTAGGGATTCCAAAGGACAATTATGGAGTAAATTTATCAAGTCCTTCATAGACAAATTAGTCGTAAAAAGCATAAATGATAGAATTAGTGCGACACAGACCTTGACTTTGTGGAATTTGAAAGTTCTCGAATTTGAATATGAAATAAAAAAACTACACACAACAAAACCTATAAGCAATAGCGCCCTTCGGGACGCTACTACTCATAGCTAAACCGTTAGCTGCAACTAAATAGACAAAATGAACAAGCTACTCAAAATCCTACTGATTATAATCGGAATCTTGATTACCGTATTTGGTGGATTTTATCTTTTCCTTCATTTAGCCTTTGATGGTATTTTCACGGGTCCAGCCTATACAAAGCAGGACTTGATTGAAAACTATGAAGAGAAACATACTCAAATCCTTGAAGTCAAGTCTTTCATTGAATCAAACCTTCCCTCAGACACATATATCGACATTGAATTTGAAAATGGCGACTTAGGTATTTTTCATATAAGGAAAAATGGCAACTACGATAGCAATTGGAATTTAGACATTGACTCAAAAAAAACAGACTCACTTCTAACTGTAATTGGATGGACGAAAAGCAACCTTGAAAATTTAGAAGATAAGCTTGATGAAGCAAATTGTATATCAGTTGCAAGTGGCAATCCGACCACGATTGGATGGCAAAGAAGCGGAATGGGAAAATTCTTCTATAAGATATTTAATGAAAATCTTACTGACAGCTTAATAAACGAATACAATGGTGGGTGCACTCATATCTATTACAAAGACAATATTGTTTTAGAGTATGGTGGCGGTGCAATTGGACCTCAATGCTTTCCAGGATTTGAAAGAAAAAAATAAAAGGCAGCAGCTAACACGGTATATAGCAAATAGGGCGTTTGGTAGTTTACGAAAGTATAAATATAAAACAAAGGTCAGTGCAAAACCGATAGGTTTGTGAGTAAAAATCCGCTACTTTTCATATACGAGACCGTTAGCATACATTTGAATAACCTTCCCAAAAATTATTATTGTAACATTCTGTTTTTGAATCAGTCTTTTGAATAAATTTAAGACTATATGAAATTATTAACAACATTACTATTATTAAGTATTTGTTCTATTTCTTTCGCACAGAGAACAAAAATTATAAAAGCATTTAATCATCATTCTATCATATTAAAGGGCGATACAATAAACTATCATACATATTCCAAAAAGAGTGTCGATTCAACAAAAAATCTGCTATTATATATTCAAGGCTCAAAAGCTATGTCTCTCTATCAAACAATGGAAGAAGATGGAAAAACCTACGTTGGAACTGTAATTCCCATTGATTTCAAACTCTTACCAGAGGATTATTTGCTTGTGGTAATTTCAAAAAAAGGATTTCCTTTCCTAACAGATATGGACAAAGAATTTCCCGTTCCAAAAGAATATTATGAAAATCAAACGTTAGTTTACAGAGCTTTTCAAGCCAATCAAGTAATCAACGACTTAACTGAAAAACATAAGAACCATTTTGAAAAAATAATAGCACTTGGTCATTCTGAAGGAAGTGATGTAATTGCTAAATTAGGGACAATAAATAAAGAAATTACACATTTTGGTTATTGGTCTGGAGGTGGAAATACACAATTTATTGACTTTGTAACTTTTATTAGAAAAGATGTTGTTAAAGGCAACCTGACAGAAGAGCAAGCGCAATTGAAAATCGATTCGTTATTCATAGATTTAAAGGACATTATGGCTAACCCAAATGCTACTGACAAATTTTGGCAAGGAGATAAGAACAGTTATAAAAGATGGAGTAGTTTTTCTGAGCCACCCATTGAAAATTTATTACAAATTGACAAACCAATATTTGCAGCAATTGGGACAAAAGACCAAGCAGTAGCTCTAGAATCGGCTTACTTAATACCAATAGAATTTATAAGACATCAAAAGGATAACTTAACTTTTAAAGCGTATCCAAATTTAGACCACGTATTTGGGAAAGAAATAGAAGCCAGAAAATTTGAAGAACATTTGAATGATGTCTTTATAGATTTTTTAAATTGGGTAAATGAAAACTGATAAAAACGTATGCCAACAATGGTAAACGTTGTACAACCTAATTAATTACATAAATACAAGCTCCAAATAAGCCCTTTTAAGGGCTTTTATTTTACGCTTTAGTTTCTTACAAACTAAAAATTTAAAGGCTTGTAAAGAAGTAAAATCCGTCGCAGGAGTACTTTTAGCACAAAACAAACACCTTTCATACTTGATGCCCCACTTTGTGTGTGTTTCTCTATAAATTTCAGGTACTTCTTCAAATTTTAAGCAATGGCAGAGAGCTGTATATATTTACTGGAGAATGGAACTGACTTAAGATATATTCAGTTGCTATTAGAGCATAACAGCACCAAAACTACAGAAATTTACAC
>NZ_FPAG01000014.1 GCF_900116365.1 Zhouia amylolytica
ACTACTGCGCCTGACATAGATGATTCTGCACTTGACAATTTAATTGTTGAATGCGATGGAACTGGAAATAATGGAGCCATTCAGGATTGGTTGGATAATAATGGAGGTGCTACTGCTACTGACAATTGTGGTACAGTTACATGGACCAACAATTATGGAGGAGCCGGTTCTGATTGCTCTGCACCTATTGAAGTAATATTTACCGCCACTGATGAGTGTGGTAATCAATCTTCGGTAACTGCAACCTATGCAATTGAGGATACTACTGCTCCAACCATTACTACAGATGCTGCTGATGAAACTGTGGAGTGTGATGGAAGTGGAAATGCAACTGAACTTCAAGCCTGGTTGGATAACAATGGAGGAGCTATTGCTGAAGATGATTGTTCTGCAATCTCTTGGACCAATGACTTTAACACGTTATCAGATGATTGTGGTGCTACCGGTTCAGTAACGGTTACCTTTACTGCTACTGACGGTTGTGGTAACTTCTCAGAAACTACGGCTACTTTCACTATCGAAGACACTATTGATCCATCGTTCAACGAAACACTCCCTGTTGATGTAACGGTTGAGTGTGATGCAGTGCCAACTGCCGAAATACTTACTGCTAATGATGCGTGTAGTGCTGCTATAGTAACCTACGATGAAGTTAGAACTGACGGCTCTTGTCCTTCCAGTTATATATTAACCAGAACATGGACGGCTACTGATGAGTGTGGTAATGATACTGTACATGTTCAAACTATTACTGTAGAGGATACTACCGCTCCTGCGTTTGTGGAAACGCTTCCAGCTGATACAACAGTAGAGTGTGATGCAGTTCCAGTTGCGGAAACGTTAACTGCTACTGATAACTGTGGGGATGCTGCAGTAACCTTTGATGAAGTAAGAACTGATGGTGCTTGTGTGTCTGATTACACTTTAACAAGAACATGGACTGCTACTGACGAATGTGGTCTGGAAACTGTACACGTTCAAACGATCACGGTTCAAGATACTACAGCTCCTGATTTTGTTGAAGCGCTACCTGCTGATACAACAGTAGAATGTGATGCTGTACCTGTAGCTGAAACTTTAACGGCTACCGATAACTGCGGTGATGCTACTGTAGCTTTTGACGAAGTAAGAACTGATGGTGCTTGTGTTTCTGAATACACTTTAACAAGAACATGGACCGCTACTGACGAATGTGGACTGGAAACTGTACACGTTCAAACGATCACTGTTCAAGATACTACGGCGCCTGAGTTTGTTGAAGCGCTACCTGCTGACGCAACAATAGAGTGTGATGCAGTACCTGTAGCAGAGACATTAACCGCTACTGATAACTGTGGTGATGCTACTGTAACTTATAGCGAAGTTAGAACTGATGGTGCTTGTGTTTCTGATTACACTTTAACAAGAACTTGGACTGCTACTGACGAATGTGGACTGGAAACTGTTCATGTTCAAACTATCACTGTTCAAGACACTACTGCGCCTGACATAGATGATTCTGCACTTGACAATTTAATTGTTGAATGCGATGGAACTGGAAATAATGGAGCCATTCAGGATTGGTTGGATAATAATGGAGGTGCTACTGCTACTGACAATTGTGGTACAGTTACATGGACCAACAATTATGGAGGAGCCGGTTCTGATTGCTCTGCACCTATTGAAGTAATATTTACCGCCACTGATGAGTGTGGTAATCAATCTTCGGTAACTGCAACCTATGCAATTGAGGATACTACTGCTCCAACCATTACTACAGATGCTGCTGATGAAACTGTGGAGTGTGATGGTAGTGGAAATACAACTGAACTTCAAGCCTGGTTGGACAATAATGGAGGAGCTATTGCTGAAGATGATTGTTCTGTAATTACATGGACCAATGACTTTAATGCCTTATCAGATGAATGTGGTGCAACCGGTTCAGTAACGGTAACCTTTACTGCTACTGACGGTTGTGGTAACTTCTCGGAAACTACGGCCACTTTCACTATCGAAGATACTATTGATCCATCGTTCAACGAAACACTCCCTGTTGATGTAACGGTTGAGTGTGATGGAGTACCAACTGCTGAAATACTTACTGCTAATGACGCGTGTAGCGCTGCTATAGTAACCTACGATGAAGTAAGAACTGACGGGTCTTGTCCTTCCAGTTATATATTAACCAGAACATGGACCGCTACAGATGAGTGTGGTAATGACACTGTACATGTTCAAACAATTACAGTAGAGGATACTACAGCTCCTGTGTTTGTGGAAACACTTCCAGCTGATGCAACGGTAGAATGTGATGCAGTTCCTGTAGCTGAAACTTTAACAGCTACCGATAACTGTGGTGATGCGGTTGTGACTTATGAGGAGGTGAGAACTGAGGGGAATTGTGTTTCTAATTACACTTTAACCAGAACATGGACTGCTACTGATGAATGTGGCCTTGAAACTGAGCATGTACAAACCATCACTGTTCAAGACACCACAGCACCAACAGCATCTAACCCCACGCCTGTTACCGTTGAATGTTTCTCTGATGTACCGGATCCGGATGTATCAGTAGTGACGGATGCAGCTGATAATTGTACTTCGGTTCCGACTGTAGTATTTGTGAGTGATGTTTCTGATGGAGGTGCATGTCCTCAAGTAATTACAAGAACTTATAGTGTTTCTGATGATTGCGGTAATACCACCGAAGTAACTCAAACGATCACCGTAGAAGATACAACCCTACCGACCTTTACGGTTCCTGGAGATGTAACGCTTGAATGTGATGTGGATGTAACAGACTTATCAATCACTGGTGATGTAACGGATGAAGCTGATAATTGTTCAACAGACCTGGAAGCTACATTTAGTGACTCGATTGAAGAAGGAGAATGTGCAGGTGAAAGTATGATTACCAGAACATGGACCCTTGTTGATGACTGTGGCAATACAGCTACTGACATTCAGATTATCACTTTAATGGATACCACCGCACCAATGCCAACGGTAACTATTGATAGTCAACTGGATGTTACATGTGATGCTATTCCGGTAGCTCCTGAAATTGATTTTACTGATGCATGTGGCGAGGTGGTTGATGTACAATTCGAAGAAAACAGTACAAAGCAAGACAATGTCGTTGCTGACTATACTATTACCAGAACATGGACGGTTACTGACAGCTGTAACAATACTGCTGAATATGTACAGGTAGTGAATGTAGCTGTTAATGAAACCCGTTCTGCACTACGTGAAATCGAGTTCTGTGTGGAAGATGCTGAAGTCGACCTGGAACAATACCTGGAAGATGGTGTTGCCCGTGGAGGTAGATGGACCATTAAAGAAGGACTTATTAACCTGATCGGTTCTCTGATCAGACCATCAGAAACCGAATTAGGGGTTTATACGGTTGAATACACAGAAACTGTAAATGATTGTCCACAGGTACGAGAATTCAGAATCACAGTTCACGATGAATGTGTTGTATTACCATGTGGACAAGATGATATTGTTGTATCGAAGGTTATTACTCCTAATAACGATGTACATAATCAATACTTTGAAGTAAATGGTGCAACAGATTGCGGATTTACTACCAATGTCAAGATCTTTAACCGTTGGGGTACTGTTGTCTACGAGTCAGACAACTATCAGAATAACTGGGATGGAACCACTACCAGCAGTGCTGTAGGTAGCTCCAGGACAGTGCCAGCGGGTACCTACTACTATGTTGTAGAATTAGAAAACAGTGGATTAAAACCTATTACCGGCTACATATACGTTGGTACTAAATAAAAAACTCTTGACTCATGAAAACATTTAGAAATATTATATACGTTATAGCAATTTTCTGCGGAACCCAAGCATTCTCGCAACAGTTGCCACAGTTTACACAATATATGTTTAACACAATCTCTATCAACCCTGCTTATGCAGGGAGTAGAGGTGGGTTTAGTGTTGTTGGGCTACATAGATCTCAATGGGCCGGGTTCGAAGGTGGCCCTTCAACGCAAACCGTATCAGTACATACTCCTTTAAAAAACGAAAAGGTAGGACTAGGATTTTCATTTATTAACGATAACCTGGGATATGAAAACTCCAGTTATTTTTATGGTGACTTCTCCTATTCTATCCAGGTGAGTCCTGCTACTAAGCTGGCTTTTGGACTAAAAGGTGGTTTTACACATTATACTTTAGATGACGAGTTATTAACAGATCCCAGCGTGGCTAACGACCCTTATTTTACGGAATTCTCAAACCGATGGTCTCCCAATATCGGCGTGGGAACCTATTTACATAACGAACGTTGGTACGTAGGGTTATCGGCTCCAAGAATTTTGAATAATGATTATAATGATGGTGAAGCTGCCGGAGTGGATTATGTAGCCCTGGAGCGCGTAAGCTATTACCTAACTGGAGGATATGTTTTTGATCTTAATACTGATTGGAAATTTAAACCAGCGGCATTATTGAAAGCTACTAACGGAGCACCACTTTCACTTGATGCAACAGCTAACTTTTTGTATAATGAAAAATTATGGTTGGGTGCTGCCTATCGTGTAGATTCTTTTAATACATTCGGTGCAATCATAGATTTTCAAATTTCAGAGAAATTCCGTTTGGGATATGCCTATGAATTACCGGTATCAGGGATCAGGCCTTATACCTCGGGTACTCATGAATTTTTATTGATCTATGAGTTCAAAACAAAAAACTGTAAATGTCCTAGATACTTCTAATAGCCATGTAATATGATGAAATTAAGACTTCTTATAATATGTTTTCTGACTTCCATAAGTTTCTATGGACAGAAAAAGTTCGTAGCAGACAAATATTTTAATGACCTCTCGTATGTAAAAGCAGCTGAGCTATATGAAGAGGTAGTAAGGGATGGTGATTCTACACCTGAAACTTTATACAAATTGGCCGATTGTTATTATAACAATTCAGAATCTGATAAGGCCGGTCGATGGTATGAAGTTGCCTTAAAGGAAGACAAAAAATATGACAAGAAACCTGAGTATGTCTATAAATACATTCAAACACAGCGAAGTATTGGCAATTATGAAAATGCAAACGACTGGTTAAAAATATTTAATGACATTACTGAGAATGATAGTCGTACTCAACAACTGCAGGGTAATCTAGCAAACTATTTTAAAGATTACGCTAAAACGGAAGGGGTTTATGTGCGAACTCAAAACCTTCCGATAAATACAGCAGATTATGACTTCGGTGCTTATGCTGTTGGCGATAAGCTTTATTATTCAAGCGGACAACCTAATGGTAAGACATACGGATGGAACGGACAACCCTTCCTGGACATCTATCAGGCAGATGTTAACAGCAATGGTGATGCAATTACGGTTACTGGTATAGAAGAGCTGAAGGCTAAAAAGGTTAATACTCCTTACCATGAAGCCAATATTGCAATTTCTCAAGATGGACAAACCCTTTACTTTACACGTAATAATGTAAGCAAGAACAATCGCTTAAAATCCGATCATCGTGGGGTTTCCCATTTAAAGCTCTACAAAGCTTCGCTGGTAGATGGAATATGGCAAAATATTGAAGAACTACCCTTTAACGGCTCTCAATATTCAGTTGGACATCCGGCTTTAAGTCCGGATGGTAAAACTTTATTCTTTGTATCAGATAAAAAGGGTGGATTTGGACAAACTGACATTTATGCGGTTAGCATCAATGAAGATGGCAGTTTCGGTAAACCTGAAAACTTAGGTAAACATATTAACACAGAAGGGAAAGAAATGTTTCCTTTTGTAGCTAAAGACAGTACATTCTACTTTTCATCAGATGGATACCTCGGGCTTGGGTTGTTAGATATCTACAAATCTGATATAATACACGACAATAGTGCTGCCGCTGAAAATATGGGAGCTCCTTATAATAGTCAATTTGATGATTTTGCCTTTTTTATGAATAATGATCTTAAAACAGGTTACCTTTCATCGAACAGACCTGGAGGAAAAGGAGGTGATGATATTTATTATTATGAAGCTTTTAATTGTACGCAACTAGTTGAGGGAATTGTTAGAGATGCAAGTACTCAACTCCCGCTGGAGGCTGAAGTATCTGTTTATGACAGTACGGGTAAATTACTCACAAAAGTCAATTCTAACGCCGAAGGCTTTTACAGTCTTCGTTTGGATTGTGACAAGCAATTCACGATAAAAGGGACTAAACCTGATTACCGAGATACCTTGCTGGAAATAAGCACTACCAAAGAAAATGATATGGTGATAAAGGCAGATCTGGATCTAATTCCATTGATTGACAAGGATCAGATTGTATTGAATCCTATCTTCTTTAATTTTGATAAGTGGGATATACGTACCGATGCTCAATATGAGTTAGAACATATTGTGAATGTTATGAAGAATCACCCGCAAATGGTGATTAAAATAGAATCTCATACCGATAGCCGTGGTAGTAAACGTTATAACATGAAGCTCTCTCAACGCCGAGCAGATTCGACCAAAGAATATTTATTATCCAGAGGTATCGAGCAGGAACGCATTGAAAGTTCTAAAGGGTATGGCGAAAGTCAATTACTAAACGAATGTGCTGATG
Source organism: Zhouia amylolytica (assembly GCF_900116365.1). GTDB lineage: Bacteria > Bacteroidota > Bacteroidia > Flavobacteriales > Flavobacteriaceae > Zhouia > Zhouia amylolytica. The sequence continues at coordinate 6,571 of NZ_FPAG01000014.1, forward strand.
GAGTAAGGTGCTCGGAAGCAAAACATCAGGAAAACAGAAGATCGTACTTCTATATTGTGAAATACTATTAATCCATCCATATAGGTTTTTAAATTTAATGTCAGATGAAATGCAGTTATGGACTATAATACTTGTCCGACCAAATTTCATCTGACATTTTATTTCACTTGATCTCTATATCGATAAAAGGACATGTTTTATCGATTAAATAAAAGAGGGGTATTCCGTTAACGACAAAACGAGTCTTTTAACATTTTTTTTTGTTAATGAGTTGGGTCTAAAGTTCTTTTGTAACAAGGATAATTCCTGTTGCCCTTACTTAAACCAATTACCTTAAATATTAATGTATAGAACATTAATATTTTTTGCTAGTCCCTAAAAATATTGATTAATAGCTAGCATGGTTACTATGGGCAATTAAATAAACCATAGGCCCATGAAACATTTTTACTCGAAACTTTCGTGCCTTCCTGGCACTCTATTCACTAATCACAAATTTGTAGTTCATTCAACTATCAAGGATGGAGATCATTACGGATTATTAACCGGTAATTTCTATTATTTAAAGTTTATCACTTGTATAGATAATCGAATTGAATAAGCTCTTAGTGGTCATTCGCTGATTCGCTATTAGTTAATTCATTTTTACTTGCTAAATAATCCAATTCTATGAGAAAAATTTTACTCTCATTATACACAAAGTGTGATTACTTTATAAAACTTCTTTCCTTAATATGCCTATTTTGGATGAGCATCGGTACGGGGTATGGGCAATGTGACTCTCAGGATTTTACGGTAGGTAATTTTTACCTGGGTGATGCCGATGGTAACCCTATTAATACCTCCTGTGAACCGGGAACCACCCAAACCGCTTATATATATTCATCATTTACCAGAAATACTGCAACTGACAGGTTCACTCTCAGTATTGCTTTTAATATAATATTAAATGATGATCCAAGCACAACAACATCTTATTCTTCTTGCCATTACGAACAAGTTGCAATACCTACATATGTCGATATACAACTCACACCAATAACATACACCTGTGGAGATAAAATTCAAGCAACAGATGTATTTGTATCCTGGGAAGCAAATGATAAGGATCCATGTGATTCTAATAATGGATTTGGAAAATGTTACTCAAACCCACCTGGGTTTGAGGTAGACGGACCCCTCATACCAAACTTTAATTTTGAAAATCCTTGTAATAGTTACAATATAAATTTTACGGATCTTACACGTGGAGGTGAAAATGATGTTGCCTATTTATATAGCTGGGATTTCGGAGATGGAAATACCTCTACACAAGCCTCTCCTTCTCATACCTATGCAGGTGCCGGGGATTATAATGTAACATTAACCGTAACCGATGCTGATGGCCGTGTGGAGAGCCAGACCTTTACCGTCACTGTTTATGAAATTGTATCAGCTACGATAGATAAAACTGATATTCTATGTTCCGGAGATACCGACGGTAGTTTAATTGTTAATGCCTCCGGAGGTGACGGAAATTACACCTATGAATGGTCAGGTCCCAACGGTTTCACTTCTACGAGTCAAAATATAAGCGGACTTGGAGAAGGAAACTATACAGTTACCGTAACCGATGGTCGAGGTTGTGCTGCCGAAAGAAGTTCTTCTATCATTGTTTTAGATACTGAAGCACCAACGATAACAGCTCCTTCAGGATACTCCATAGAAGGTTGTAGTGCAACAGATGTCATTAATGGTACTACATCTTTAGCATATAGTGAAGTAGAAATCTTTATCAATGAAACACAATTTACCGCTGAGGGTGGTTCATTTATTGAAAGTAATGTTGCCAGTATTTCATATCAGGACAGCTCTACTGGTACTTGTCCAATTGTAGTTACCAGAACTTATACGATTACCGATCAGTGTGGCGAAATTGCTACGGATACGCAGGTTGTTACCATCAACATTCCAAATTTTACGATAACCGATATTGATGGTGCTACTACTGTTAATTGTATAACTGATGCTACTGAGACATTTACATTACCCACGGTAACCGATGCCTGTGGTAATACCCTTTCGCCTTCTGCAGCTACGATCATCGATGATCCGGATTCTCTAACCTGTGAAGGTACTCGAACCTTCACCTATACATATCAAGATTGTAATGGAAATACAGATACCTGGAATTTTGTATATACCATCGATTTACCAGACTTTACAACACCTGCTAATGGTAGCAGCACCGTAGAATGTTTGGCTGATGCCCAGGTACAACCTACTACCCCAACAATTCAGGATGCCTGCGGAAATATAATTTCAGCAATCTTGGTTACTACTCCAAGTGCTATCGGCTGTGAAGGTGAAATGGTTTGGGTGTTTAACTACCAAGATTGTGCTGGAAATTCGCATGACTGGACTTATACCTATACCATCGATATTCCGGCTCTTACTGCCATCACTCCTACCAGTGCTACGGTTGAGTGTTATGATGATATTGTACTGCCTGCTCCACCTACCATTAACGATGCCTGTGGTACACCTATCACCCCTTCAGGACCTGTGGAAAGTGCCGTGCCTGAGTGTGAAGGGGATGTAACATATACCTGGACCTATACTGATTGTGCAGGTTCTTCACAGGAATATGTACATACGGTAACCATTGCTATTACAACTGCGCCGGTGGTTCCTGCAAATGACTCCGCTACAGTGGACTGTCTTGCAGATGCTGTTCAACCAAATGCACCCGTGGTAAACGATGTGTGTGGGACTCCGATCACCCCGGTAATTACTCAAAATACGGATCCGGTGTG
>NZ_FPAG01000008.1 GCF_900116365.1 Zhouia amylolytica
TGTTCTTTAGTTTTTCATCATCTAACTCACGCTCTAAACGTTTAATTTTCTGTGCAGGTGTTTCTTTGGATTTCATAAATAGGTTTGGTTTGCTCCAGTCTAAGGTACCATGTTTTCTTAACCAAACCAAAACTGTGCTTCTACCTTGAATCCCGTAGTGTTTTTGAGCTTGCTTGTAGGTCATCTCGCCTTTTTCTACCTGCGAGACCACAGCTAATTTAAAGCCTAGGTTATAATCGCGCTGTGTGCGTTTGTTCCCTTTGTTCGTCTTGTCTTTCATAAATAAGTCGTTTTTGTGTCAACTTATATTAGGACGGGACATATAAATAAAAAAAAGCGGGGTTTAACCCCGCTTTTTTTATGATGTTTTGTGCATACATTTAATTCTTCATCCAGGCGTTTCGAAGTGCAATTTGATCGCTGCTTGCATTTGCTTCCTCAACGATGGCGGTTACTTCGGCCATAGGCGTTTTTGTTTTACCTGAGAGGGTAACTTCTTTTCCTTCTCGTACTACTACCATGGTAATATCCTGATCTGGTTGCCAACCGAATGAACCAATGATCATGTCACGAATATTATCCAGGTTATATGCTGTTCCATTAATGGATTTGATTATATCTCCACCCTGAATTCCTAAATCGGTCAGAAAAGAGTTCAGCTTTGTATTTCTGAAGAAAACCTCTTTTGAGCCTGGCTTCACATCGATATATGGAATTTGTCCGTTCATTAAATACCCGGTTTCCTCCATTTTAGCGGTAAATGCTAATCCGACTTTATTTAAGAACGCGGTATAGTTTATTGGTGTGTCTCCGATGACATGTTTATTGAAGAAATCACCAACCTCAGGATACGTTAGTTTTACGATTTCGTCAATAATGGTATCGTCGTCAAAAGGTTTGTCTTTTCCATATTTGTCTGACAGCTGTTTCATTAGCCATAGGATTCCTTTCTCACCATTACTTTGTTCTCTGATAATGATATCAATGCACATGCCAATAAGGGCTCCCTTTTGATAGACATTAACATAATTACCTTTATAGGGTTCCTCTAAGATGTTTTCACTCATTACGGTGAAGGACATGTTATCGTCGTAATTTTTAGCGGTTTGAATTTTTTGATTTATACGATCATAAAATGCTTCATTGCTTATTAATCCTTGTTGAATTTGGAACAGATTTGCGAAATATTCTGTAACTCCTTCATACATCCATAGGTGCTTAGACATTGCCGGATCATTATAATTGAAATAATGTACTTCTTCCGAGTGTACAGATAGTGGAGTTACAATATGAAAGAACTCATGAGAAACCACATCGATCATGGTTTCAATCAAGGCTTGTTTAGGCATTGACTCGGGAAGTACCACGGTAGTTGATGTATGATGCTCCAGGGCTCCGAATCCGGTCGCATCATTTTCCTGTCCGGTACTTAGGTATAATAAAATGTGATAGCTTTTGGTTGCATTGACGTCTCCTAAAAATGTCTTTTGGGCTTTCATCATGCGCTCCATATCTTCTTTGATATCTATAGCTTTATAGGTTCCATTAGGTGAATATACAGATAGGGTAACTTCAATATCATTCACGGTAAAGGTTTCACTATCTAATTTTGAATACATTATCGGATTGTCTGTTACTTCGAAGTAACGATTGGCATAGAATGTATCTGTGTTTTCCTTTTGGTTCGCGACTTCTTTTAAAGAAGTTGAAGCGACAAACCCATTAGGGTGGGTGAAGGAAATCTGATATGGCCGTTGGTCAAGATCGTTGAAATACCCCACTAGCATGTGAAGGTTTAAAAAGTAATTGGTATTTGCTTCGATGTTCGTTCCTGCAGGGGAGAAAACGGCCTCGTCTACCTGTGTTTCTGTGTCGAACGAATCGTTTACCCAATAAGTTACTTTATCGAGGTTTTGAGCATTCGAAATTTGCCAGGTGTTCTTGTCTACCCGATTTGATTGCATTAGGTTACCGTCGTAATCGAAGGCTTTAAAATCATCTATAAACTGTCCGTAATCGTTATTGCTATAGGTTCCAGGGACTGTTTTAGGGATATAAAAATTAATGGAGGTTGTTGTGAACCTCCCCGGGTCCACTTCTACTTTTACTTTGTCATCTTTTACATTGACCAAATCGATGCTGGCATTTACCGGAAGGTTGGTTGCCAAGTCATTTACTTTGGGGCCACAACTATATAAAATAGCAGCCGTAAGTACGGTTATGAATATTTTTTTCATTCTTTTAATTTTGGTGTTTCAGTTAACTAGTGTGTTTGTTAAAGGTAAAGTTACAGTATTTAACATTATTTTAAACCAAAACCTCCCTAAAACCGATGAGGTTTGAGGGAGGCTTTGATTTTTGTTGAAATAATAGTCCGAAAATATAGACCTATTTTAGTCTTTAAATAGTTTAGCTATGTGTTTAGCAACGCCATCTTCTTTGTGATGAAGCGTAATGGCATTTGCCACTGCTTTTACTTCGTCTCTTGCATTTGCTACTGCAACGCCATGACCTACGGCATTTATCATTTCGGTGTCGTTGTAATTATCTCCAAAAGCGATTGCATCATCAATAGACAGTTTAAAGTGCAGGTCCAGCAATTTTTGGATACCGGTAAGTTTTGATACTTGTTTGGGAGCAATTTCAATATAAGTGTCTTTGGAACGGTATAGATGCAGGTCATTCCCGAATTCTTTAGTAAAATATTGAAAGGCTTCTTCTATTAAATGAGCTTCGCCCATACACGTAATTTTATGAGCACCTTTATTTTTGTTCTTCCAATCTTCTAAAGTCTCGATGTTGGATTTGATTTCGGGTGTTACCCTGGTATTATTTTCTTCTCTTTTGGCCCAATAATCGTATTGTTCTACATACCATTCGTCGTTGTTAAAAAGGCTTAGATGAAATTTTTCTGCTGAAATTTGTTCATTATAAGAAATGATACGTTCTAATAAATTGCCGGGAATCTCCAGGTTGTGCAATATTTTATTATTTGCTATTACCAGGGCTCCGTTATAACAAATAAGGGGTTGGTCTGTTACCCCTAGTTTATCTTGTATGTGATGCATTTGCTTTGGCATTCTTGCTGAAACCAACACAATAGGAACGTAATCTTTTATCCTCTGAATTTCTGAAATGGTAAATGCTGATACATCCCGGTTTTTATCTAAAAGGGTGCCGTCTATATCGGTAAATAATATTTTATAAGGCATTATTCTTTTTCTTTTTTAGTTTTCGGATCTCTATTTTCGTTCTTTAAGCTTTGCATCAGCATCCATTCGATCTGCCCATTGGTACTACGAAACTCGTCAGCAGCCCATTTCTCGATTGCTTTTAGCATATCTTCATTGATCCTTAATGCAAATGCTTTTTTCTTAGGCATATTATTTATTAATAAATTCAGTAATAGTTTCTACTAGTTCTGAAGCGAGTGCAAAATTAGCAGAATAATATGATTCGTTATTTTCTTTTAATGTATGTACTTCTTTTAGTACATGATTCATATCTTTTATAATTCTCAAATCTGCATCGGGTTTTGCGTTGAATAGATTTTTTGCATCTTCAATCCTTACTTGTATGTCGGCATCTCCCTGAATAATTAATGTTCTGGCTTTAACATTTTTTATCTCTTCTAAAGGTTTATAGGCTATATATGATTTAAGAAAATGATGATTTGCAGGGGCAAATATTCCAACCAGATAAGGGTTAACGTTTAAAATGGTGTCTGTTTTTTTAAGTTCTTCAAAATGCGCTTTTACGGTAGGAGAAAGTGCTGCGCTTTGAGCGTTTATCTGACGCATTATTAATGTTTCAAAATCTTCAGATGGTCCTGCAAGGGATATATAATTGGTGACGTTAGTGTCCTGTGCAAGCATGGCGGTTAATGAACCTTGACTATGCCCTATGAGGGTAATATTTGTAAAGCGTTTATCTTTTTTGAAGTAATCAATAATTACTTTAACATCTGTAACAAGATCTTCGAAAACCGTTTTATCGGACATTAATTTAATATTCTCTGCAATAGATGTTCTCTTATCATAGCGATAAAAGGCAATACCTCTTGCATTTAAACTATCAGCCAATAGTTTAATATAATTGGCTTTGATTTCTATGGTGCCGAGTTTTTGATTGCCATTTCTGTCTACATTACCGGAGCCATGAATAAAGATGGCCAGGGGCATTTTTTCATTTGATCCGGGGTAACTTAGCGTTCCGGGTAATGCAATGTTGTCATTATAGAGTGCCACTTCTTCCTGCTTTATGTCCTGACTCTGGCATATAAGATTGGTGAAGAGGCATATATAAAAAACGAGCTGTTTCATGTTGTCGTAATAGGATTAAAATAGGTTGTAATTGTTTTATCGGCCAATTCCGGTTTTTGGGTGCCTATTAACAATTTTTTATTGTTTTTGTAAATAATCTGAATGCCTTTATTACCTCTTATGTTCAGTGCTTTGCCTTTTCCGCGAAAACCAATGCGCCAACCATAGCCTCCATAATCTTTGATCGGGTTATACTTAATTACTTTACACATTTTGATTTCTCCCCATTTGATGGTTTTATCATTTCTCTGAATTGGTGAGAATCTATAGTGAATACCAATCTCATTTATTTTGGTGGTTAGTTTAACAGTTCGGATCAGGATAAATATGAGTCCCATGGTAACTATTATGATCACTAATGCTGTAACTGATTCTTTATCTCCATTATTTAATTTATTTTTTTCCAGGATGAATGGAATTAAAGCACCAATAAAGGCCAATATTAAAGTAGCGTAGATCCACCATTGATTAAACCGCTGCTCTTCAGTAAAGACTTTCATTATCTTTCATTTTTATCGCGTTCGAGGATGGCTTTTATTGCGAAATTTTTATCGCTGAATACGGCTGTCACAACGCGCCATCCATCGCGAGCATACCCATTTAATTCTGCTTCAAAATTCTTGTCTGTATTTGTAAAAAGGTTTGATTTTTGTTTTAGGATTTTATATTCTTTCATGTTGAAATTTTAATGGTGTAAGGTTCCTGCATTAACTATAGGGGCTGCATCTTTGTCGGAGCAAAGTACTACCATAAGGTTACTCACCATGGCTGATTTACGTTCTTCATCCAGATCTACCAATTCTTTTTTGCTTAATTCATCTAGTGCCATTTCCACCATACTTACAGCTCCCTCTACAATTTTATGACGGGCGGCAACAATGGCGGTGGCCTGTTGACGTTTAAGCATTGCATTGGCGATTTCCTGAGCATAGGCCAGGTAACCGATTCTGGCTTCTAAAACTTCGATCCCTGCCATAGCCAGGCGTTCCTGAATTTCTTTCTCCAAGTCTTCACTGACTTCATTTACGCTAGATCTTAAGGTGATGTCTTCATCCAGTCCTTCATCTGCAAAGTTGTCGTATGGGTACATGCTTGCCAATTTTCTAACTGCTGCATCCGTTTGGACACGTACAAAGTTTTCATAATTATCAACGTCGAATGCTGCTTTATAGGTGTCGGTCACTCTCCATACCAGAATAGTACTAATCATGACAGGGTTTCCAATTTTATCATTTACTTTTAATCGTTCACTATCGAAATTACTGGCTCGTAATGAGATCTTCTTTTTTGTAAAGAATGGGTTCACCCAATAAAATCCATTTTTCTTAATTGTGCCTACATATTTTCCAAATAGTAAAAGAACCCTCGAGTTATTTGGATTTACGAGGGTGAATCCCGGAAGTATGAATAAAGCAATTATTATCGCAATGAGGAACATCGTATTTGATTGTGAGATTACCATATACAAGCCTCCGAAGAAAAGGATCATTGCCGCAAAGAGCATAAGATATCCGTTTAAGCCAGATGTTATTTTTTCATTTGTCATAATGATAGTTTTGTATGATATTAAAATGATATCATAAAGATATTGAATTAATTTTTAATAGTTCCGATATTTAACATTTAGATTTCATTGATATAATTACTTTTGAAAAAAAATAAAGAATGAAAAGATTGTTATTATTGCTAGTGCTATCGAGTCAGTTTTGTTTGGCAGAGACTTCAATATGGGGATCTACCGGTCATAGGGTTGTCGGAGAGGTAGCGACTGAATACTTAAAAGGCAGTACTAAAAGAAAGTTGAATTTATTGTTAGATAGTCAGAGTTTAGCTTTAGTATCTACTTTTGGAGACGATATCAAATCAGATAAGCGATATAAAGAGTTTAATCCGTGGCATTATGTGAATATTCCATCCGGGGGATTATACGATTCACATGATGCCTCGGCGCATGGTGATATTATACAGGGAATCGAAAAGTGCATTGCTGTGATTCAGCAAAAGGAGGCTACTAAAGATGATAAGGCCTTCTATTTAAAAATGCTTGTACATTTAATAGGTGATTTGCATCAGCCTTTGCACGTAGGGAGGGCTGAAGACAAGGGAGGTAATGACATTCAGGTTAGATGGTTTAATAAAGGGACTAATTTGCATCGGGTTTGGGATAGCGATATGATCAATCATTATAAGATGAGTTATTCTGAACTTGCAGAGAACCTTCCGAAGTTAAGCAGGAAAGAGCGAAAAGCTATTGAGGAAGGTACTATTTTGGACTGGACTTATGAATCACAAAAGCTGGCTGATAAAGTGTATGCAACAGCTGATTCAGGTGCTAAATTAGGATATGGGTATATGTATGAAAATTTTAGTCAGGTGAGGTATCAATTGTTAAAAGGGGGAATTCGACTGGCTAAGGTTTTGAATGCCATTTTATGATAATTTGGCAATAGAGTATTGATTATCAGTTTATAGCACGATTTGGTGTTAAAGTTTATAAAATTTCCGATAAAATGCTTGTTTTATTATTTTCACATAGTATTTTTGCGCTCGGAAAAAGGATAAAGTGCTGAAATTTAAAGTGTTGATGAAGTTGTTTTATGCTGGAATTAGAATCTTTGTAGGAGCGCAATTAATGTTTGCGGGATATGGAGAAACTGTTGCTTTAAATGAGCTCTCATCGAATATTGTTAGTACTTCAGGAGGAAACATTTTATTAGAGAATAATGTATTTCAAGCGTTATTAATTTGTCTTCCTTTTATCAAATTTGGATTAGGATTGTTTCTTTTACCGGGTTTCTTCACTAAACCAAGTCTTATAGCAGGCTTAGTATTATTTGGAGTTTTAACCCTGGTAATGATGATTAGCGGAAACTCATCAGAGGTAATTGGAAATCTTTTTTATTTGACTTTTTTCGCTGGATTATTAAAGTGTTTAGACTATAACAATATTTCCTTAGATAATAAGGCGAACTTAACCTGTAGAAGCTTATAGTGGTTGTTTATAAGTGAATTGCTTAGGCGATTTGATTTTTTTGAGTTAATTAATGATAAAGGCCGTACCCAACGGCCTTTTTCTTTTTAATTTATATAGGAATATGCCCAAAGCATCAGTACAAACTGCAGGGGTATTCTACTCAGGAGGAGCCATTTTGGGAATCCGGCCGAAGCCTTTTCGCTGCTGAGCATATAGAAATGTACCAAGAGAAAAATACAAAGCATTAAGATAATTCCATATAGTGCGATATTTTTAATTGCCGGAATACAAATTGAAATGCCCAATATAATTTCTGCAAGACCACTAAACCATACGAGTCCTTTATGATTTGGTAAATACCGGGGCATGATGCGCAAATATATTTTTGGTTTCAAAAAATGCATAATGCCAGCACATACGTATAGCAGGGCCATTAGGTATAGATGCCATGGTAACATAAGCTTATATTTAAACAGCAATTCTCAAGGCTTCATAGCGCTGGAAATGCCGGGGGTGATTTAATTATTTTTGAGTGGTAATCCACTGATTGATTTTATCTTCTAATAGTTTAAGAGGAATACAACCCGACTCTAATATTTTATTGTGAAACTGTTTGATGTCAAACTTGTTACCGAGTTCCTTTTCGGCTTTTTGTCGTAGTGCAAGAATTTTTAACTGTCCTACTTTATAGGATAATGCCTGACCAGGGATAGCCATGTACCTTTCAATTTCTGCAATGATACTGGCTTCACTTTCCGCTTCATTATCCAGGGAATACTGGATTGCTTTTTCACGGGACCATCCTTTAGCGTGTATTCCTGTATCGACAACCAGACGTATGGCTCTATGCATTTCAGCACTCAACATTCCAAAATACTGATATGGGTCATTATAAAGTCCTAATTCTTTCCCCAGAGATTCCGCGTACAGCGCCCATCCTTCCCCGTAGGCAGAATACCATAATGTTTTTCTAAAATCAGGGAGTTCTTCATTTTCCTGTTGAAGTGAAATTTGATAGTGATGACCTGGAATTGCTTCATGTAAGAACAGGTCTTCGTCGGAGTAGATATTGTATTTTTCGACGTTAAGAATTGGCACATAGAAGATACCCGGTCTGGTTCCGTCCAGGGTGCCTGGGTTATATTCGGCACTGGCAGAAGCCTCTCTGAATGCTTCTGTTCTTCGAACTTCAAAAGCTGTTTTTGGTGTAAGATCAAACAATGTGATGAGATTAGGCTTCATTTTTTCATGAATCTCATTAAAGTGGTCGATGACCTGTTGAGGTTGGTTGTAAGGCATTAATTCTTTTTTATTACGGACCTGGTCGAAGAAAGCGTTGAGGTCTCCATTGAAACCAACTTCTTTTTTTATTTTTTCCATTTCCGATTTAATACGTGCCACCTCACTTAATCCCAACTGATGTATTTCATCGGCTGTCATGTTGGTTGTGGTGTATTGCTTAATCAGGGCGTTATAAAGTTCCTTGCCATCAGGGATATCACTAATTCCTGAGGACGTTCTTCCGGCTTTCAGATACTGATCATTTAAATACGTGTTCAAACGATCCATTACAGGAATCACCTTGTCTTTAATCGTTTGTGTATAGGATGATGTCACATGACTTTTTTCTTCTTTGGTGAAGTTTTCCGGGATCATTTTAACAGGGGCAAAGAATAAATTCTCTTCTACCGGAGTTTTGGTCAGGTCTTTAATTTGGGGAATTGTTTTAAGGATGAGTGAATTTGGCAACACGTATCCTTCTTCAACTCCTTTTTTCATATTCACTATTGCAGAGTCTATCCAGACTGAAAATTTATCTAATCTTGACAGCCAATTATCGTAATCAGATATAGTTTTGAACGGTTGGGCACTACTTCCACTTCCTAATTGCCCAATAGTAAGGTGCATGGCAGAGAATTGGTTTAAGGGCATCAAATGGGTTTTAAATTTCAGGAGATTGATATTTTGATCAAGTTCCCAAAGTAAAACAGCTTTGCTTAACTTTTCTTCGTCGTTTAAATATGTATCGTCGTAAAGTTCCAGGGAATCTTTATAGGTTTGAAAAACATTTAACGCTGTTTCTTTATAGTTTTTAGTGATATTGTTGGGTAGTTTGTCATTGAATCGATTGTCTCCGGCAAAGGTTGCGTTGATTGGGTTGAGTTTGAGACTTTGTTGGTAATAGGATTCAAAAACTTCATTTATAGGGGGAAGGTCTATTTCTAAAATTGTTTCTTTCTTATCTTCTTGCTTACAGGCAGTAATCGATAGTATAAGACTCAGAGCAAACAGAAAGTTTTTCATAAGTAATTATGGTTTTTTTGGTAAGAATGGTTAACGGTTCTTGATTTCCTTGCATTTGGTATATTCGAGTTTACGAAATCGCAGGGCTTCCCAATCATCATTTATTTTCAGGTATCCTACCTGGGTATAACAATTTTTGATCAGTGGTGACCAGGCGTAATCATTCGTAATATCAGTTTTCAGGGTTTTGGACACTTTTCTTGGATGCGCTACCCATAATACGATATCATCTTTTAATTTGGGTAACAGGGTTTGCGTTTGACGCTCAAATTCTTCTATTGTTTTTACAAAAACAAGCGCAAATTCTACCTGATTTATCTGAACCAAAGATTCTATTACATCAATACCTGTTAATTCGGCAAGCTGTTCGTTAAAGCCATCCGGTTCATTTATAACCAAAATCTCTTGTTGGTTTTCAAGCTTTAGTTTTTGAAATAATGTTTTCACTTGCGGGTGTTTTATTTTTAATAAAGCAACTCTACTAAGATACGGATAAAGATCATCTGTTCCAAGCAACAAAACTCCGGCAAGGGTAATAAAAAAACCACTTCTTAATTAAGAAGTGGTTTAAATATGATAATTAGTTTCAATTAATTACTTGATCATATCATAGCTTCGCTTGATGAAGTTTGTAAGTTCTTCACCTTGTAATAAGCCTTGTGATAGACGGGCAAGATCTAATGATTGCTTAATCAGTCGTTCTTGCTTCGCTTTAGTTTTGGTGCTTACAATCTGACTTATTAAGTCATGATTGGTGTTTACTACCAGATTGTACATTTCAGGCATGTTGCCCATACCGAACATGCCTCCGCCACCAGTAGCACTCATTTCTTTCATTCTACGCATAAATTCAGGTTGCGTTATCACAAAAGGGGAGGCAGCGCTATCCAGTGCTTCGAGTTTTACTGTGTACTTTTCTTTCGGTACGACCTCTTCCAGAACTGTATTTAGTTTCTCTTTTTCTTCATCAGATAGCCTGGAGATTTTCTCTTCATCTTTTTTGATGAGATTATCTAAAGAATCGGCATCAACTCTGGCAAAGGTGAATTTCTCGTTCGAGGTTTCCAACTTTTGAATCAGGTGAGAAACGATTGGTGAGTCTAATAGTAACACTTCGTACCCTCTTTCTTTGGCTTCTGCTATGTAACTGTGTTGGATGTCTTTATTGCTAGCGTATAGTACTACTGTATTCCCGTCTTTGTCAGTATGATTGTCTTTTATTTTCTCTTTTAACTCTTCCAGGGTTAAATAATCTCCATCCACTGTCGGGTAAAGGGCAAATTTTTGAGCTTTATCGAAGAACTTCTCTTCTGAAAGCATACCATATTCGATCACGATCTTAATATCGTTCCATTTCTGTTCGAAATCTTCACGATTGTTATTGAATAATGATGCAAGTTTATCAGCAACCTTACGTGTAATATAGCTTGAAATTTTCTTCACATTACCATCAGCCTGAAGATAGGATCTTGAGACATTCAATGGAATATCCGGAGAATCTATAACTCCTTTTAACATCGTTAAAAATTCAGGGACAATTCCTTCAACGTTATCTGTTACAAAAACCTGATTCTGATATAATTGAATTTTGTCTTTCTGCAGATTGATATCGTTAGAAAGTTTTGGAAAATAAAGTATTCCGGTTAAATTAAAAGGGTAATCAACATTTAAGTGAATGTTGAATAAGGGTTCTTCGAATTGCATTGGGTACAATTCACGATAAAAGGTTTTGTAGTCCTCATCTTCCAGGTCGGCAGGTTGCTTAGTCCATGCCGGTTGTGTATTATTGATAATGTTGTCTACCTCTTTCGTAGGTGCCGGATCGTCTTCTTTAGCATCTTCCGGTTTAGGCAGGGTTTCGGTTCTTGTGCCAAACTTTATCGGAATTGCATTGAACTTATTGTATTTGTTTAAAAGTTCGGCGATCTTATTGTCTTCCAGAAATTCTTTTGAGTCTTCGTTGATATGAAGGATGATCTCAGTACCTCTGTCTTTTTTATCGGCTTTTTCCAAGGCGTACTGCGGTGAACCATCACAGCTCCAATGCGCCGCAGGTTCATCTTTAAAGCTTTTAGTAATAATTTCAACTTTGTCTGCCACCATAAATGCAGAATAGAAACCAAGTCCGAAGTGTCCAATGATCCCACTATCTTTTGCGGAATCTTTATATTTTTCCAGGAATTCTTCTGCCCCTGAAAAAGCCACTTCGTTAATATACTTCTTCACTTCTTCGGCAGTCATACCGATACCCTGATCGGTAATATGAAGTTTATTATTTTCCTTGTCAATTTTGATCTCTATCATCGGATCTCCATAGTCAACTTGAGCTTCCCCTATATTACTAAGGTGTTTTAGCTTTAAAGTTGCATCCGTAGCATTTGATATTAACTCTCTTAAAAAGATCTCGTGGTCGCTGTATAAAAACTTTTTTATCAGCGGAAAAATGTTTTCAACAGATACATTAATATTTCCAGTTGTCATAGAATTGTGTTTTTCATGTTATTCTTCACGAACCACCTATGGCAAAAAAAATACCATACCGATAGTGAAGTGACAAGATGACACTATTATTAAGAATAAATCATTTTAAGTGATCTTATTTTATAAATACTTAAATTGCAGAGCTGATTTTGTTCTGAAAAACAGTATTTTGTTATGAACTAATATTATATGAATATGTATAATTCTAGAATTGCAGGGCTTGGTTATTATGTGCCCGAAAATGTTGTGACGAATGATGACTTATCGAAGTTGATGGATACTAATGATGAGTGGATTCAGGAACGAACGGGAATTAAGGAGCGTCGTCATGTGGTAGAAGGAAGTGGTGAAACCACGACTTCAATGGGTGTAGAAGCTGCCAGAATTGCAATTGAACGAGCGAGCGTAGCTAAAGAGGATATAGACTTCATTATTTTTGCCACCTTGAGTCCGGATTATTATTTTCCGGGTCCAGGAGTATTAGTACAGCGGGATTTAGGTCTTCGAACCGTGGGAGCCCTGGATATTCGAAATCAATGTTCCGGGTTTGTTTATGCTATTTCGATTGCCGATCAATATATTAAAACGGGCATGTATAAGAATGTATTGGTTATAGGATCGGAACTTCACTCTAAAGGATTAGACATGACTACCAGAGGAAGGGGAGTGTCTGTAATATTTGGTGATGGTGCCGGTGCAGCGGTATTAACCAGAGAGGAAGATACATCGAGAGGTGTGTTGTCTACCCATATGCATTCTGAAGGGCAGTATGCGGAAGAATTGTCTTTAATAGCTCCCGGAATGGGTAAAAGATGGGTTACGGATATTATTGAAGATAATAATCCGGAGGATACTTCTTATTATCCGTATATGAATGGTCAGTTTGTTTTTAAAAATGCAGTGGTTCGTTTTAGCGAAGTTATTAATGAAGGTTTGGAGGCGAATAACCTTTCAGTTTCAGATATTGATATTTTAATTCCGCATCAAGCAAACCTTAGAATTTCACAGTTTATACAGCAGAAATTCAAGTTAAAGGACGAACAGGTATTCAATAATATCATGAAATATGGGAATACCACCGCTGCTTCGATTCCGATAGCTTTAACAGAGGCATGGGAACAAGGAAAGATTAAAAAAGGAGATACCGTTGTGTTAGCTGCATTCGGAAGTGGCTTTACATGGGGAAGCGCCATTATTAAATGGTAATACGAAGTATAAAATCAATAAAAAAGTCGTTGTTTTTGCAACGACTTTTTTATTGATAGTTTTTCGCGAACTGGCTGGGAGATATACTGGTTTTTTCCTTGAAAACCCTGGAGAAATAAGCGTAATCTTCGTATCCTAATTCGTGCGCAATTTCAGTAAGAGAGCCTTTAGCATAGATGAGCATTCTTTTTGCTTCCAGTATAACTCTTTCCATTACCAGGTCTGAGGTAGTTTTGTTAAGTGCTTTTTTAATGATGCGATTGAGATGCTTTGGACTCAGGTGCATCATTTCTGCATAGTCGGAGGCAAATTTTGTTTTTTTATAGTGTTTTTCAATCAGGAGTTCCAGCGTTTTTATTCGTTCAGAATCGATATGTGGTTGTACGGACGGTATTGAGCCTGTTAAATAAACTCTTGTTAGCTCTATGTATAGAAGATTAATAAGTGAAATGATTCTTTGGTATTTAAAAATGTAATCTTGTTTTTGTTCTTGATTAATCTCTTTGAAGTAGTTTAAAAAAGCGGGCAGTTGGGTACTTTTTAAACAAACGTTGGGAGGATTTTGAGATGAATAAAAAAAGGGGAAGTTATCGACTGAGTTATTCGTGTAGTTCAGGTCTATAAATGATTTTGAATGGAAGAAGATGAAGCCTTTTACATCCCTTGAGAGTTCCCAGTTATGAATTTGTCCGGGTTTTAATAAAAATACGGTACCGGGTTTAATGTCGTAGCTGTGAAAATCGATCTCGTGTATGCCGGAGCCCCGAGTGAAAATAATAACTACATAAAAGTCGTGTTTATGAGGATGCGAAATGTTTTTATGATGTGTTTTGATGTGTTTTTCAAAGGTGTTGCTATAAAAATCATTTGTTTTTTGACCGTTGTTGAATTGTTGAATATTTAAAATATTGAGTAATGACATCTGTAGTGGGTTATGTCTTAAAAGTACAAATAAAAGCAATAATCAGGCAACCTTCATATTTATTATATTATTGAAATTTGTTCATCTAAATAAATTGATCTATGAGTAGGTATATAAAGGCTATTCAATGTAAGTGTCCTAAATGTGAAAAGGGGGCAATTTTTAAAGACTCCGGTAACCCAATTTTTTTTAAAATGCCTAAAATGTACAAATCATGCGAGGCATGTGGTTATGTTTTTGAGCGTGAACCCGGATTTTTTTTCGGAGCTATGTATGTAAGTTATTCGTTGGCTGTGGCAGAGTTAGTTGCCTTATTGGTGGTGGTTAAATTTATTCTTGGCTTTGGAAATATTGTTTTGGTCATTAGTGTTGCCATCTTAGCATTTTTGCTTAGTACATTTAATTTCAGGGTTTCCCGTTCTTTATGGATGTACTTTTTTGAAAGAAAATCAATTTAAGTGCAATCGAATCCTCGAGCTTTTTTGGATTTATTGTTGTTGATTGCACTTAAAATGATCTATGAGTAGTATTTTAGATGTTTTCTTTTGCGAACTTATGACAGAATTCTTTGATCTCATCCCTAGTATTTCGGAATGCTTCTATTAATTCTTTTGCAGTCCCGGATGCTTTGCTTGGATCGGAAAAATCATGATGAATTTTTTTTGTTTTTCCGATAAATACCGGACAGCTTTCGTTGGCATGATCGCAGACAGTTATAACAAAATCGAAATCAATATTTGAGTATTCATCGACATGATTTGATGTGTGTTTGCTGATGTCAACGCCATCTTCTGCCATGATACCTACAGCAAAAGGATTTAAACCGTGAATTTCGACCCCGGCGCTGTAAATATTAGCTTTATTCGCTGTGAATTGTTTTAAATAACCATGTGCCATTTGGCTTCGGCAAGAGTTGCCTGTGCATAGAACAAGAATGTTTTTCATTTTAAGCTTTTTGGGTGTTTAATTTTTTATCGTAGTACTTGTTTTTTAACCAAAAGGAGACCTTCACTAATAAAATAAGTGCAGGTACCTCTACTAATGGGCCAATAACACCTGCAAATGCCTGGCCGCTATTCAATCCAAATACAGCTATAGCCACCGCAATGGCAAGTTCGAAGTTGTTACCGGCTGCGGTAAAAGAAACAGCGGCGTTTTCATCATAAGGAGCCTTAAACCATTTGCTGATCCCAAAACCAATCAGGAACATAAGTGCAAAATAAATGAGTAATGGTACTGCTATTTTTACAACATCCATGGGGATGTTTACAATCAGTTCTCCTTTTAGGCTAAACATGATTACGATAGTGAATAGCAGGGCAATAAGAGTTAATTTTGAAATTTTAGGTATAAAATCATTCATATACCACGCTTCACTTTTGAGCTTTACCAAAATCACTCTGCTTAAAAACCCTAGTAAAAATGGAATGCCAAGATAAATAGCAACACTTTCCGCAATAGTGGCTATGGAAATATCTATGATAGCGCCTTCGAA
The DNA here is from genome assembly GCF_900116365.1 of Zhouia amylolytica. GTDB lineage: Bacteria > Bacteroidota > Bacteroidia > Flavobacteriales > Flavobacteriaceae > Zhouia > Zhouia amylolytica. Next base: position 15,705 of record NZ_FPAG01000008.1, read on the forward strand.
ACCAAAATATGGTGGAAGTATGGTGATAAAAATCCAGGCGTAAAAGCTATAGGCGAACACTTGAAAAATACTATTCAAGGCTACCAGCCCTGCTGCATACTCGCTGCTACCATCGGCCAGATCATTCCATACAAGGACCATCGCAATACAGCGTGCCAAGCCTATTAATATAAGACCTGTCATATATTCCGGTTCATCTCTTAAAAAAGTGATGGCCAGAAAAAACATTAGTAACGGGCCTATAACCCAATTGAGTACTAGGGATAGTGAGAGTAATTTGGTGTTTTTAAAAACTTTGGGTAATAATTTGTAGTTCACCTTAGCTAAAGGTGGATACATCATTACAATGAGTCCTATAGCGATTGGAATGTTGGTTGATCCTGAGCTAAATGAATTAATGAAATTTGCTGTACCCGGAATGTAATAGCCAATAGCAACTCCTAATGCCATGGCTAAAAAGATCCAAAGTGTCAGGTAGTTGTCTAAAAACGATAGTTTCTTTTTCATTGTGGTTAGATTTGTTTAAATAATTAAAATGAGCGTCCAATTTTTTTACTTCTGCGTTCCATTAGGATGTTGTCGCGCCACACACCATGAAGTTCGGCAATTTTTTCCCGGTAACCGATTTCTCTGAAGCCACATTTTTTATGAAGTTCAATACTGGCTTTATTTTCTCTCATAATGCCACATTGCAGTGTCCAGATTCCGTTGCTTTCACTCTCCTCAATGAGTTTTTGGAGTAAAAGTGTTCCGATTCCTTTCCTTTGTTGATTGGGAGCGATGTAAATACTAACTTCTGCAACACCGTTGTACACTTCTCTTTCAGATACTCTGGATAAAGAAGCCCATCCGACCATCTTACTCATATCGAACAGCGCAATTCGTCCGAATGGTAAATGCTTTTGATCCCATTCTTGATATGTAGGAACGTTCACTTCAAAAGTTGCATTTTCGCTATCGATACCTGCCTGGTAAATTTGAGCTACCTTAGGGTAATTGTATGTGGTGATAGTGTGGAAATTCATTTTTCTAACAACAACCGTTTCCCGGTGAGCAAGCGTTTTCCTGAACTTCAGCTAATTTTATTTTTTTCTTTTCAGGTTTTGCCGGAGCTGAGCAACACGCATCGGCTTTTTCATCAGCTGTTGTTGCCCGGTCTTTAGCTTTGCAAGTTGTGTGCTCCTGCACTAACTTGACTATAAGTTTATCTTCATAAACCTGAATATTATGAACCGGAAGTATGGCGGTATGAAAATTTTTGTTTCCGTATTCAATTTTAACCTCTACATTTTGGAATGTTGGTCGGATTTTTTCAACTAATTGAAAAATTTTCAGGGCCTTTGAGGTTGTGATTTTATGATTCGGTTCAGGGACTTCATTTTCCCATAATTGTACATGGGTTTCTTCCCATTTGTTCTGAATACCACCACAATCAACTGTATCAAAGGACACGTTTTTAATTTCTGTTATATGATAATCATTTCGGGTATATAATCCAGGCTTGTATTCAAAATACAATGGAAGGTCGGGGTGTTTTTCCAACAGTGATATAAATTCTGATGTTTTCATTTTAAATTTGTTTATTGCAATATTACGATTAATAAATTAAAATTTTTTTAGCAGCACTGTTCATCGCAGGCTTCGTTTTTGTAGGTATCGAAAAATGAAGAGAACAATGCTTTGATATGATTCCAGTTTATTGGATCGATACAATAACATACGCTGGTTCCTTCAATATTTCCTTTTATTAGGCCTACATTCTTAAGTTCTCTGAGGTGTTGAGAAATTGTTGGTTGTGCTAACCCTATTTCTTCAACTAAATCGCCACAGATACATTGGTCGACTCTGATGAGGTATTCAATAATTGCGACTCTCGCAGGGTGACCAATAACCTTGGCTATTTTGGCAATCTGATTTTGCTCTTCTGTAAAGATTTCTGTTTTGGTAATACCCATTTCTGTTAATTATTATATTGCAATATTACGATTAAGTTGATAAAGAACAAAAAAATCCGGGTTATTTTTCCCGGATTTAATATAACTAGCAATAAAACACTAACCATTGACTTTGTAAAAATTGCATAGTTATCTTATTATAAGATTCCTCCACCAGCATCTTTGGTGTTGTCATCTCTGTTCTTTCTGCTTAATGCTCTATTTTTACCACTTCCAAATCGATAAGACAGTCCGAGGTAAACACTTTGACTTTCCCAGTGGAATGAACCTTCCTGTTGGTATGGGTTTTCTCCTTCGAAAGCGAATCGCATAGTATTAAAAATGTCGTTATAATTTAAACTCAATGTTCCTTTACCCTCAGCAAAGCTTAAACGAGCTCCGGTGTTTACAAAATACATTGGTTTCGTTTCAAATTGAATTCCTTTGGCGCTGGATCTATACATGCCGAATAATGACAGCGTTAATATTTTTGTTACTTTAAAATTGTTATTCATTCTAAAGTTCCATGGGGTATTAGTGATCTTAACTTCTTCGGTGATAATCTCGTCGATAGTGATATTTTCATCTGGTGAAATCGATCGCTCGGTTACACTTCTTTGAGTTTGAGAGTAGAGATCGAAACTGGCATTAAAATTCCACCATTTTGTCGGTCTGTAGTTGGAGGAGATTTCTAATCCATAAGCTGAGGTTCGATCAAAATTATCGAAGGTTAAAATAATTTTTTCGGTATCGACTCTATCGATGTAAACCGCCCTGTTGATTTCATCTTCTATAAGCCTGTAAAAAACGCCCGCTGTAATACTTCCATTTTTTAATCTTCGGGTATAATTGGTTTCAATTGAGTTTGTGAATTGCGGTTCGAGTAATGGGTTTCCCAGTGATGATATTTGCGGAGTGCTCCATTCCCTGAATGGGTTTACCTGGTTTAATCCCGGTCTGTCAACTCTACGGCTAAAACTCAATTGGTATTGATTTTTTTCAGTAGGGGTATAGGTTAAAAACCCTGAAGGGTATATTTGTATATAATCATCGTTGTAAACTCTGTTCTCGTTTAAATCAGCATCTACGTCTACTGTTTCTGCTCTTGCTCCTAACTGATAAGCCCATTTCTCATATTCATGAGCAAAGGTTACATAGGCGGAATAGATGTCCATGTTGTAAATAAAGTTTCTGTCGGGAGTTGCTTCCAGATTTCCTGAGTCCGGATTAAAGGTTAGTCCGGTTGAGGAGTAATCGATATCAGATTCATATAATCTGGCTTCTAATCCAGCCTCCAGTTTTGAATTTTCTGAAATTGGATTTACATAATCCAAATTGCTTATTAGCTGTGTTCTGTCGGTGCCTACAAAATCGGAATAGTTTTGTAGGTTGGTATTTCCTCCATAAAGAAAATCGAAGTCGCTGTCACTTTCAAAAGTATTGTAATCAACTTCTAGTTCGATATTGTGACCTTCTTTAGCAAAATCAAGTTTATAGTCAAAGTTGTACTGTTGACTATGATTGTCTGTTTTATTGTAGGCATTCTGGAAATAATTTCTTGTTGGATCGTCGTTGTAAATAATGTTGGTGTTTCCTTTCGCTTTTCCGTCATAAATGTTTTGGTTAGTAAAGAAAGAAATCGTGTTTTTATCGTTGAGATAAAAGTCTACCCCGACTTTGTACAGGTATGATTTGTTGTTATCCTGAAAATTAAATAGTTGTTCTGAGTTTTCTACATCCCGAAAAATATTTCCATGGTTATTATTTTTGCCAATATTTGTTCCGATATTGCCATACAGGTTGAATTTTCCATTTCGGTAATTTAAATCGAGAGCACTATTAAATTTAGCATTTTCATCGTAGGTAAGCCCAACGCTGGCATTACCGTTAAACCCAATATTAGCGTTTTTATGTAAAATGATATTGATGATACCGCTCATGCCCTCAGGATTGTATTTAGCTGAAGGGTTTGTTATTAGTTCAATGCTTTTAATTGAGGTAGAAGGAATTTGTTTTAGGAGTTGATTAACCGGTATGTTTGAGAGTTTTCCGTCTACCATTACCCTAACGTTTTCATTGCCTCTCATGCTAATGTTTCCCGTTTGTTGATCTACATTAATAGAAGGAAGGTTGTTCATTATATCTGAAGCCGAGGCACCAGCAGTACTAAGGTCTTTACCGATATTAATTACTTTTCGATCTATTTTTTGCTCAATGGTAGTTCGTTCTCCTACCACACTAACTCCTTCTAATTCAATTGAATTTTCAGATAAGGTGATGGTACCTAATTCAAGCTTTCTGTTGTCTCTGGAAATGGTTATTTCTTTAGTGAAAGACTGATATCCTATGAATTGTACCACAAAAAGGTGGGTTCCTTCTTCGATGTTTTTAAGTTCGAATACACCTTCGTCATTGGTAATTCCCCCTGTAATATTAGATCCGTCTACTTTAGACTTTACAACTACAGATGCGTAGGGGATAGGTTGATTAAGTGTTTTATCTATTACTTTACCGGTTATAGACCCAATCTTTGCATTCGGAGAAGGTTGTCCGAAGGATTGGAGGCCGATACAAGTTAACAGCATAAATGTAACAATGAAATTTCTCATTGGTTAGTTGATTTTTTGATTGATGATAATTGTTTTAGTTTCGTATTTAATTGACGACCGCTTAGCTAATGTGTTACTCGGTTTTAAAATAATTAACACTTTTTAACAAATGGGAAAAACTTTAATCATGGGAGCTTCACTTCAGCCAAGCCGCTATAGTTATATAGCTCTAAAGCGATTGAGAATGTATGGGGAAAGTGTTGTGGCCTTTGGAAAGCATAAAGGCAGGGTAGCTGATGTTGTGGTCGAAGACCAGTTGATTCGGTATACAGATATAGATACTGTTACTTTGTATCTTAGACCTGAGGTTCAGAAAGAATTTTACGATTACATCCTTTCTTTGAAACCAAATCGCGTTATATTTAATCCGGGCACTGAAAATGAAAGCTTTTACGAGCTTTTAGAGGCGAATAAAATTCGGCATGAGGTGGCATGTACATTGGTTCTGCTTTCCACCAAACGGTATTAGGACCAGGGTGTGGGTTTTTATGAATAAGGTTATTTTAACCGAACCAATTTCTCCATATTAATATGGTTTACGCCGATCTTGTCGATTTTCTCAACACCGATAGTGGTAAGCGTGTCGTTATGAATTGAATATTCGAATGAAAAAGAATTATTCTCCCATGCCCGGTAATTGCAATATTCTAAATATTCAGTATATATGTTATCTTCAATTGTATAAGGGCCACCTCCAGCTGCAAAAACTGCTGTGCTGTCATTGCTGGTATTCTTGTCATGCCTTAAGAATGCGAAATGCGTTTCGTTTATAATTTTAATCATTTCCTGATCTTTTGTATAATCGGTAATGATTGTATCATTGTCTTTGATGGTTATTCCGGTTATTAATTTCCATGTGCCAATGATAGAGGTCTTTACCGGAGCATGATTTTGTTTTTTCTCAGGAGCGCATGCTGCGCTTACTATGAGGCTTACCGTTACTAATGCAAGTTTTTTCAATTATTCTAATTTGATTCGTTGTTATTAAAGATTATTTCTTTCTAATTATTAGCAGGCCAATAAATGTGATTATACCATTTAAGATTAATAACTCATAACCCCATTGGTATCCACCGATATATTCTGACGGTAATTTTGCGATAAGATAGGAAAGTGTAACGGATACTGCTGCAACCCACGGTACCATTTTATCTTTGATATTGTGATTTGTAAAAATACCGAAGGCAAATAAGCCAAGTAAGGGTCCGTATGTATATCCAGCGACCGTCAGCAAGCCGCTTATAACACTTTGATCTAACAGGTAGTAAAAGCTAATTATAACCAGCACTAAAAGGCCGGCCATCATAATGTGCACCTTTTTCCTTGTTTTCTTTTGGGTGTTCTGTGGCCTCTTTTCTATGTTCAGGAAGTCGATACAAAAAGAAGTGGTTAGTGATGTAAGAGCGCTATCTGCACTTGAATATGCAGCAGCGACCAGTCCTAACGTAAAGAATATGGCAACTGAAATACCAAGATCTGATTTTAGGGCAATTTCCGGATAAAGCAAGTCGGTTTTTGTTACTCCATCTACTACAGGGATATCTATATTGTTCGCATTGGCATAAATGAACAAAAGTGCTCCCAGGAGCAGGAAGACAAAATTCACGAATACCAGAATGACACTAAAACTAATCATGTTTTTTTGAGCGTCTTTGAGTGATTTACAGGTAAGATTCTTTTGCATCATGTCCTGATCCAGTCCCGTCATGCATATGGTGATAAACATTCCACCTAAAAATTGTTTTACAAAATGATTTTTCGCCATGAAGTCGTCGAAGAAAAAGATTTTGTCAAATTTTCTAAGCTCTTTGCTATCAAGGAAGTCCCCAAGACCCCAGCCCATTTGTTGGTATATTAAAACGATAGTTACTACCAGGGCTATTAGCATAAATAGGGTTTGAATGGTGTCGGTCCAAACAACTGTTTTTACGCCTCCTTTAAAAGTGTAAATCATGATAAGTAATACTGATATAAGTACCGTTAGAGCAAAGGGAAAGTGCCAAAACTTAAAGACGAACTCATGTAAAACGCTTGCAACTAAAAATAATCTGAAAGCTGCTCCCAGCACCCTGGAAATAAAGAAGAAGGCTGCTCCGGTTTTGTGGCTTACAATCCCGAATCTATTTCCTAAATATTCGTAGATTGATGTTACATTGAGTTTGTAATAAATAGGCATCAGGACAAATGCGATCACGAAATATCCGAAAAGATAGCCGAAGACTACCTGCATATAGCTAAACATACCGCTGCCTACGTCTCCGGGCACAGAGATAAAGGTAACACCACTTAAGGATGCGCCAATCATACCAAATGCCACGATGAACCATGGGGATGATTTGTTAGCCTTGAAGAAGGCTTCATTGGAGTCTTCTTTACCAGTAAAGTATGAAATGATGATTAGTACAGCAAAGTAGATTGCGATGAGGATTAGGATATGTATAGGCTTCATGGATGTTTGTAAAATTTACAAGCCAAAATACAAAACTCGATTTGAATATCATCTAGCTGAATCTAAAATCGTAAATTCGTAGCATGGATTTTTCATCTAAATTATTGGAGAACGCAGTATACGAAATTTCGCAATTACCCGGGATTGGTAAGCGCACTGCACTACGTCTGGCCTTACATTTATTGAGGCAACCCAAGGATCAAACGGAGCGGTTGTCTTTTGCTTTACAAAACTTAAGAAACGAGATCAAGTATTGTAAAAATTGTCATAATATTTCGGATGTCGATTTGTGTGAGATATGCGCCAATCCTAAGCGAGAGGAGTCTTTAGTGTGTGTGGTAGAAGATATCAGGGATGTTATGGCTATAGAAAATACGGGTCAGTATAAGGGCTTGTATCACGTGTTAGGAGGAAAGATATCGCCATTGGATGGCATTGGTCCGAGTGATTTAAATATTCATTCCCTGGTGGAAAAGGTAAAAGAAGGGGTGGTTAAAGAGATTATATTTGCATTAAGCTCGACGATGGAGGGGGATACGACGAATTTTTACATTTATAAGCAGGTAAGTCCATTTAATATAAAAACGTCCACCATTGCCAGAGGTATAGCTGTAGGTGATGAATTGGAGTATGCAGATGAGGTTACGCTTGGAAGAAGTATTTTGAATCGAATTCCTTTTGAAAACTCTTTAAAAAGTTAAAAAGAGCTTCTTTGAATTGGATGAGTTTATGTAAAAGCCTTAATTTTATACACCGAATATAAAGTTATTGATCGATGAACTGTGAATATTTTTTATTGATTTACTAACGAATCATCTATTTTTTGATTAATTTCGCAACGCAACTAACAAAAATTACTACTGAATTAGAAATATGGCAAAATTTGAACTAAAATTACCTAAGATGGGGGAGAGTGTTGCAGAGGCAACTATAACCTCTTGGTTAAAGGAAGTTGGAGATACTATTGAAGCGGATGAGGCAGTATTAGAGATAGCTACTGATAAAGTGGACTCTGAGGTTCCCAGTGAAGTTGAAGGTGTTTTGGTCGAGCGATTTTTTGAAGTAGACGATGTGGTTCAGGTTGGACAGGTTTTGGCTGTGATAGAGACTGAAGGTGATGCACCTGCAGAAAGCAATGTAGCAGAGCCAGAAGAACAGATGGAAGAAGCTGTTTCTGAATTGGAAGAATCAATGGAGTCTGCCAAAGCAACCGTAGCTACTACGAAGGTTGATTTTTCAGCCTCTGATCGTTTTTATTCACCTTTGGTTAAAAATATGGCTAAAGAGGAGGGGATTGATGTAACGGAATTGGATACTATTCAAGGTACAGGTAAAGATGGGCGTGTAACCAAAAACGACATGCTTGCCTATATTGAAAACAGGAAGTCAGGACAAGCAATCAAGTCGAAAACAACGAAGCCGGTTGCGCCAATAGCGCCATCAGTACCAGTTTCTGTTAATGGTGAGGATGAGATCATAGAGATGACCAGAATGGGTAAGCTTATTGCTCATCATATGACGGAGAGTAAACATACTTCGGCTCATGTTCAGAGTTTTATTGAGGTGGATGTTACTAAAATAGTTAACTGGAGAAATAAAATTAAAAAGTCGTTCGAGCAAAAAGAAGGAGAGAAACTGACTTTTACTCCAATTTTCATGGAGGCTATCGCGAAGGCTATTCGTGATTTCCCATTGATCAACATTTCTGTTGATGGTGATAAAATCATAATAAAGAAGAATATAAATCTTGGGATGGCAGCAGCCTTGCCTGATGGTAATTTAATTGTTCCTGTTATTAAAAATGCGGATCGATTGAACTTGGTGGGTATGGCCAAAGCTGTGAATGATCTGGCGGGTCGTGCTCGCTTAAACCAGTTGAAGCCTGATGAAATTCAGGGGGGGACCTATACGGTAACGAATGTTGGGACATTTGGGAGTGTGTTTGGAACACCGATCATCAATCAGCCTCAGGTTGCCATTTTGGCTTTGGGCGCTATCAGAAAGGTTCCTGCCGTTATAGAGACCCCCGATGGAGATTTTATAGGTATAAGACATAAAATGTTTTTATCTCATAGTTATGATCACCGTGTTGTTAATGGTGCTCTAGGAGGGCAGTTTGTGAAACGCGTTGCTGAGTATCTTGAAAGTTGGGATTCTGAAAGAGAAGTATAATTTAAGTATATAAATATTATCTTGTTAATAAACCCTGAAACTTTCAGGGTTTTCTTTTTTGATAATGTATATTTACCAAGGAAAAATAAAATGAAATGGATTTAAATCTGACCAAACCCATATGTTTTTTTGATCTTGAAACCACGGGTACGGACGTAGCTAAAGATCGCGTTGTGGAAATATCTATTTTGAAGGTATATCCTAATGGGAATAAGGAAAGTAAAACGTGGTTGGTTAACCCTGAAATGCCAATTCCGGCGAATGTTTCAGCAATTCATGGGATAACGGATGACAGAGTGGCTAATGAGCCCACTTTTAAAGAGTTGTCTAAGGAGATTTATAACATGATTAAGGATAGTGATCTGGGCGGGTATAACTCTAACCGATTTGACATACCTCTGTTAGCTGAGGAAATGCTCAGGGCTGATGTTGATTTTGACATGAAAAACAGGGTGTCTGTTGATGTTCAAACTATTTTTCATAAAATGGAGCAGCGTACCTTAACTGCTGCTTACAAGTTTTATTGCGATAAAAATTTAGAGGATGCTCATAGTGCAGAGGCGGATACCATGGCGACCTATGAGGTATTGAAAGCCCAGGTAGCAAGATATGATGAGCTGGAGAATGATGTGAAGTTTTTATCGGCATTTACCACAAGGAAACAGACGGCAGATTTTGCGGGTTTTATTATTTATGACAAGGAGGGGGATGAAGCCTTTTCTTTTGGGAAGCATAAGGGGAAGAAAGTTGAAGAAGTTCTTGAGCAGGAACCCGGGTATTTTGGATGGATATTAAACGCGGATTTTCCTTTGTATACCAAAAAGGTGTTAACGGCTATTAAATTGAGAAAGCTTAATAATAAACTTCAATAGCTTGTTTTAAAAGTCATTTCATATCGGATGATTCTGTGTTTTTGGAGTTTGTTTTGGTTTAATGATTTATTAATTGGTAACTTAAGATTGTTTAGGAGATGAAGATTATTTGTGTTGGAAGAAATTATACGGAACATATTGAGGAGTTGGCTAATGAAAAGCCGGATAACCCCGTTGTTTTTATAAAGCCCGATACTTCGATTTTGAATAAAGAACAAGGTTTTTATATTCCGGATTTTTCTGAAGAAGTACATCATGAAGTAGAATTACTTGTTCGAATTAATAAGGTCGGGAAGCATATTGATCCGAAGTTTGCTCATAAATATTATGACCAAATTAGTTTAGGGATTGATTTTACCGCCAGAGATCTTCAGGCTAAACTTAAGGAAAAGGGATTACCTTGGGAAAAGGCTAAAGCTTTTGATGGTTCAGCTCTTATAGGAGAATGGATAGACAAGAATGAATTTGAAGATATAGATAAGGTTCATTTTAATCTTATTAAGAATAGTGAAGTTGTTCAGAAAGGAAATACAGCTCACATGTTATGGAAAATTGACGAGCTAATATCATATGTCTCTAAATACTTTACGCTTAAAACAGGGGATGTTGTATTTACGGGAACTCCATCCGGGGTTGGTAAAGTTACTAAAGGTGATTATTTGGAGGGATATTTGGAAGGAAAGAAATTGTTTACCCTTAATATAAAATAAATGAAATACCAACTAGATAAACTGAACGAATTAGCTGCCGGTGATCAGGAGTTTATAGAGACTATTGTCGCGGCATTTTTGGAAGAAGTACCAGGAGATTTAAACAGCTTAAAGGAGGCTATTGGACAAGAAGATTTTGACGCTATTTATCAATATGCTCATAAGCTAAAGCCTAATTTGGATTTGCTGGGAATGGAGTATGCCAAAAATAGTATTCTAACCATTGAAAAGGAGGCGAAAGGTGATCAAAATATTGAGTTAATCAAGTCGTTGATTCCTGATGCTGTTGTTTATGTGGACGAAACCATATTGGAACTTAAAAAAGACTTTCAGTTGTAATGAATGCTGAAATTATCACAATTGGTGATGAAATTCTTATTGGTCAAATTGTCGATACGAATTCTAGTTTTATAGCTAAGGCACTGAATAAAATTGGAGTTTCGGTATTTCAAATGACCTCTATTCAAGACGAGAGAGCACATATTTTAAATGCGCTCAATGAGGCTGAGCGAAGGGCTGATATTGTTATATTAACCGGAGGGTTAGGGCCTACTAAGGATGATATTACCAAGTATACACTTTGCGAATATTTTAATGATGAATTAGTAGAAAATGAGGCTGTTTTAAAGCACGTGGAAGCGCTCTTTAAGAAATACCTTTCTGTGCCTTTACTCGATGTTAATAAGAAGCAGGCCTGGTTACCATCTAAGGCCGAAGTCTTGTTTAATAATTTCGGAACAGCTCCGGGAATGTGGTTTGCCAAGGGCGAGAAAATATTTGTTTCTTTACCGGGAGTTCCGTTTGAGATGAAGTCATTGATAGAGGATGAGGTTATACCCAGAATTCAAAATGCATACAAAACTCCTTACATTCTTCATAAAACGATTTTGACCTATGGTATAGGAGAAAGTGCCCTTGCTGATCTTATCTCGGATTGGGAGGATAATCTTCCGTCTTTTGTAAGGTTGGCTTACCTGCCTAATTTAGGAAAAGTGAGGTTGCGACTTACGGCTAAGGGTGATAACAGAGAGCTTATAGATTCTGAGGTAGCAAAACAGATAGAGGTATTACGCACTATTATAGGCGATGCGATCTACGGATTAGAGGAAGAGGATTCTATAGAGGCTTTAATTGCCAGACTCTTTACGGAAAAAAATAAGACTCTAAGTGTAGCAGAGAGTTGTACAGGCGGTAAGCTTGCTGAAGCTATAACCGCTGTTCCCGGAGCCTCAAAATATTTCAGGGGAGGAGTTGTAGCTTATGCTACCGATACTAAAGTGGATATTTTAAAAGTGTCGGAATCCCTTATCAATCAACATTCTGTCGTTAGCGCTGAAGTTTCTGAGGCCATGGCTCTGGGGGTTAAAAAGTTGTATAAATCGGATTATTCTATGGCTACAACGGGTAATGCAGGGCCTACCAAGGGAGATTCGGAAGCAGAATTGGGAACGGTCTATATTGCCATAGCTACGCCAAGTGGTGTGTTTTCGGAAGCATTCAATTTTGGAAATCATCGCGAAAGAGTGGTAAATAAGGCAGTAAATAAGGCTTTTGAAATGCTTCAAAAAGAAATTTTAAAAAATTAATGCCTGGTGCTTGTACGGATGGTGAAAAATTCGTTAATTTGCACCCTGTTTTGAAATAACACAAAAGTTAGAAGAAATGTCAAGAGTTTGTGAACTTACAGGTAAGAAAGCAATGGTGGGAAATAATGTTTCTCACGCAATGAACAAAACCAAGCGTAAATTTAACGCTAACCTAACAAAAAAGCGTTTTTATATCCCTGAGGAGGATAAGTGGATTACTTTAAAAGTGTCTACTTCTGCACTTAAAACTATCAATAAGAAAGGGATATCAGCGGTTTTAAAAGAAGCTAGAGCAAAAGGATTTATTAAGTAATCCTCTAAAACGATATTAAAATGGCAAAGAAAGGTAATAGAGTACAGGTTATTTTAGAGTGTACTGAGCACAAAGAGTCTGGTAAGCCAGGTACATCTCGTTATATTACTACAAAAAATAAAAAGAACACTCCGGATAGATTAGAGCTTAAAAAGTTTAATCCTATCTTGAAGAGAATGACAGTTCACAAAGAAATTAAATAATATTTTTGAGTCATGGCAAAGAAAACAGTAGCAACGTTACAAGGTAAATCAAAAAGGTTGACAAAAGCCATTAAAATGGTGAAGTCTCCAAAAACTGGTGCTTACACTTTTGTTGAGTCTGTTATGGCTCCAGAAGTTGTTAACGACTGGTTGAGTAAAAAATAAGTTCACAAAATTTATTATACATAAAGCTGCACTCTAACCGAGGGCAGCTTTTCGTTTTTGGGGTAGCGATCTCTCTTCGGATTTTATAATCGTTATATAAAGCCCTAATGCCCTTTGATCCCTTATGAGGGCTTTTTGTACCAAATAGATTTAGATTTCCGGATAAATAACCATATGCGGTAGATTTGTTTGATAAATTTAAACAGATTAATTATGGTTTATTTGATTACATCGATGTTCAGTTGGCGGCTTGCTCTTCGTGTTTTGGTTTTAACACCCGTGGTAATAGTCATGTCTTTTTTGGTGCAAAGTTGTTCAGGTTCTAATTCAAAGGAGAAAGCAACACTTAGTCGTATAAGTGTCGAAGATGGTGTTATAAAAGATGAAGCAGGCAGATCCATACTGTTAAATGGTATTTGTCATATTAATAAAGATCCGGCTGCGTATTATTTACACCAGGAAGATTCATTGTTGTTTATAAAGTTTAAAGCGCTTGGTTTTAATTGTGTTCGGTATGGTATTTTCTGGGATGCTTTAGAGCCTAGGCCAGGGGTTTATAATGAAGTCTATTTAAAGGAGATTGATAAAAGAGTCCGCTGGGCTGAGGATAATGGTATTTATCTTATTCTCGATATGCATCAGGATTTGTATGCCCGTCGATTTAGTGATGGTGCTCCGGAATGGGCAACGCTTGATGAAGATATGCCACATGTCACAGGAGCGATCTGGAGTGATTCTTATTTGTTGAGTCCTGCGGTACAAAAATCTTTTGACAATTTTTGGGCAAATAAGCCGGCCAAAGATGGTAAGGGGGTGCAAGATAGGTATGTGAATGTTTTAAAGGTTCTTGCTGAACGGTATCGCTCAAATTCATCAGTCGCTGGTATCGATGTAATGAATGAGCCGTTTCCTGGTTCCGTGGCCAAGCAAATACTACCATTATTATTGACAAAATATGCTGAAATCGTTTATGAAGACTCCGGGCAAAAGTTGAACGAGGATGAATTGGCTGCCCTATGGGGAAATGCCTCAGGTAGGAATGAGGCTCTTGAGGTGCTAAATCGAAATCAAAATTTTCAAAAGTTAATTTCTGTAATTCAAACCATTTCCGATAATTTTGAACAAGGAAGTTTATCTGCTTTTTATCAGAAAGTCCGGGATTCTATTCGGGAAGTTAATGAGGATATACTTCTAGGTTTTAATCATAATTATTTCTGTAATATGGGAGTAGAGAGTACTTTTAAGATTCCTTATGATGAAAATGGGGTGCGTGATTCTTTAGTATTGTATACTCCTCATGCTTATGATTTGGTTGTAGATACGGATGATGTGGAAAAGGTTAATGACAAAAGATTAAGCTATATATTGTCTGTTATAGATTCGTCGGCAAAAAAGCGAGGAGTGCCCGTAGTTTTGGATGAGTGGGGTGCTTTTCCACTGTCTTCTGATGTTTCTTACGTTCGTCCGTGTAATGTGCATATTAATTTAATAGAGCGATATAAGATGGGACAAACCTATTGGGCTTACCAGAAGGGCATCTCGAAGCAGTCTTATTTTTCTGATTGTTTGGTTCGAAGCTATCCGGTGGCAGTAACCGGGACTCTTTTGTCGTATAGGAATGAAATTGATGGTAGCTTTTCTTGTTCGTGGAAACCGAATCTCAGTATATCTAAACCTACTCTTATATATGTTTCCGATGTAAGTGAGTTTAAAGCTATGGAGCTTCAGACTAATGTGGCTCCTGAACATATAGAATTAATCGAAATTCCGAATTCACATTCAGCTTTTCTGGCGATTAATAGTGATGGAAAATCCAAGGTAATTAAATTTGGATGGACGGTAAAGTAGATCGATTAAAATTTAAATTGGAAGATGTTCTGTGCGGTTAATTAATGTAAACATATTGTTTTTGAAAAGAATCAGTCTATTTGAGTTTTAGTCAAGTATTTAATTGCCTAAATTTGCGTAGTTTTATCATAAATAAATTTCATAATAAATGAGCTTATTTAAAAAAATATTCTCTTCGGATAAAAAAGAGACTTTAGATAAGGGGCTGGAAAAATCAAAGACCAGCTTTTTTTCAAAACTTAGTAAGGCTGTCGCCGGAAAATCTAAGGTAGATGATGAGGTTCTGGATAATCTTGAAGAAGTATTAGTTACCAGTGATGTTGGTGTGGATACCACTTTAAAGGTAATAGAAAGAATTGAGGACAGGGTTTCGCGCGATAAGTATCTCGGCACAGATGAATTGAATAAAATTCTACGGGAAGAGATTGCCAATCTTCTTTCCGAAACCAATAAAGGTGTAGCGACTGAATTTTCAATCCCAACTGATAAAAAGCCTTATGTGATGATGGTTGTCGGGGTTAATGGAGTTGGTAAAACAACGACTATTGGTAAGTTGGCTTATCAATTTAAAAAGCAAGGAAAGAAGGTTGTTTTGGGTGCTGCTGATACCTTCAGGGCTGCTGCTATAGACCAGTTGCAGGTATGGGCAGACAGAGTTGGTGTGCCTATTGTTAAACAGGATATGGGGAGTGATCCTGCTTCTGTAGCGTATGATACCTTAAAGTCTGCTATTTCTAAAGATGCGGATATCGTGATTATCGATACGGCCGGACGATTGCATAATAAAGTGAATTTAATGAATGAGCTTTCCAAAGTAAAAAGGGTAATGCAAAAGTTGGTTGGGGATGCTCCTCATGATGTGTTGTTAGTTCTTGATGGTTCAACAGGGCAAAATGCATTCGAGCAAGCCAAACAATTTACAAAGGCAACTGAAGTTACTTCTTTGGCGGTTACTAAACTGGATGGTACTGCCAAGGGTGGAGTTGTAATAGGAATATCTGATCAGTTTCAGATACCGGTTAAATATATCGGAGTTGGAGAAGGGATTGAAGACCTTCAGGTATTTAATAAGTATGAATTTGTAGATTCTTTTTTTAAGTAACAGGTACCAGAAAAGCTTTTATAAAAAAAAACTCCATCTTGTTAAGGTGGAGTTTTTTTGATTTAAGTTTTTATCTTTAATGAAAAGTAACTTTATGAAATCATTTATCGCAATCGCTTTGTTTTCTTTGTGTTTGGCCTGTAAGACTGATCCTAAACAGGAGGTGTCAGATAATTATGAAGAATCGATTGAAATTTTGGAACAGCAGGAGCATCCTAATAAAAGAATGCGTTATAAATTGATTCAGTCGCGTTATAAGCAAGAGGAGCCATGGCAGGTTTTTGATGAAAAACTGGATAGTTTCCCCGTCCGGAGGTATGAGGAATTAAAATCTTCGATTTTAGGGAGGAGTATAATTCAAATTCAGGCTTCAGTTGCGAATAATGAATTCTCTTATGAGGAATTGACTCTCTTTTATCTTTATCGAATTAGATATTACGAAGGCAATCCATTAACGTCGCTTCATTCAATTATTGAATTAAATCCAGAAGCGATAGCCCTTGCCAGGGAAATGGATCTCGAAAGGAAATCGGATAAAAATCATGAAGTTTATGGTATTCCAGTTCTTTTGAAAGATAATATCGGTGCATCGGGACTTCATACAACGGCGGGTGCTGTTGCATTGGCAGAAAATATGCCGGAAGACGCTGTAGTAACGCGGAACTTAAAGGCTAAAGGTGCTATAATTCTTGGTAAGGTGAATTTAAGTGAATGGGCTTACTTTTTTTGTGATGGATGTCCGCTGGGTTACTCTGCTATAGGTGGTCAGACCTTAAATCCGTATGGCCGAAAGGTTTTTGAAACCGGTGGATCCAGTTCAGGAAGTGGAGTGGTTGTTGCCGCCAATTATGCGGTGGGAGCCGTTGGAACAGAAACTGCCGGGTCTATATTATCGCCGTCCGGACAAAATTCTGTTGTTGGGCTAAAACCGACTGTAGGTGTATTGAGTCAAAATGGAATTGTGCCCATTTCAAGTACGTTGGACACCCCTGGTCCGATGACCGGAAATGTTATGGATAATTTCATAATTTTTGATGCGATGAAGGACGTTAGTGAATTAAATATGGGGTTAGATGTTTTGCAAAAGTCAACTTTAAAGGGCAAGCGTTTTGGGGTTTTTAAGGATTTGGTTCAGGAGGATTCTCTTTATTCAAGAAGTGTTGGCTTCCTTAAAGAAAATGGGGCAGTTGTCATTGAAGTGGAAGCACCAAAATTGAGTCTGGATGGATTTATAACCCTTTTGAATATAGATATGAAAAATGATTTACCTGCATATTTAGAGGCTAATGCAACAGAAGGAGTTGCGGTTAAAACTATTGAAGAGGTGGTTGATTTTAATCTTAAAGATTCTATAGTGAGGGTTCCGTATAATCAGAAACTGTTTGAAGGAATCATTTCGGATACCACTACCTCTGAGCAATTAGAGGATATAAAAATAGATTTAGAGTCAAAGGGTCGTAGCTATTTCAATAGTATTCTAGATACTCATGATCTCGATGCTGTGCTTTCTATTAATAATTATCATGCAGCTTTTGCTGCGGTGGCAAAGTACCCGGCTCTCATTGTGCCTATGGGGTATAAAGTGTCGGGAGAGCCCGTGGGTTTAACCTTTATTTCCAAACCGTTTCAAGAAATGAAATTATATGAACTAGGGGGTGCTTATGAAAGGATAAATCCGATAAGAGAACTTCCAAAAAACTATCAATAATATTCATGAAATCATTAATTATCATTACCAAAATCGTTGCGTTTTATTGTCTTTTTTATGCCGGAGTTAAAGTCTTTGGGGTTTTTCAAGGAATGTGGTTGGTTCCTAACCTTTTTATAGCTTTAATTTTATTGATTAATGCAGCGTTGGGCTTTATCATTATAAAAAGAAACTCCTATAATTGGTGGTATGCCATTATAGGAGTTGTATTTATTTCAGCATTAAGATACTATGAATCTGAGGTATCAAATTATTTGTATCAATTAATATCTACTACATAACTTTTGAGAAGAATATGGCATTCATCAGTAATTTGTTGGTGCCATACCAAAATGCGCGGAAGTTTGTGTTATCTGTAAATGCAATTACACGTCCACTTCCGTTGCGTTGTACTTTAAAAGGAACAGCTCCTTTTAATAGTTCTAAGTTTTCCTCAGAGATGTAACCACTTAGTAATGGGTTTAAATCATATTGAATTGGATTGTTGTAGCTTTCTTCATTAGGTTCCATATAGATGTTTGTGTTTCTAAAAACCGGCAATGTTTCGTTTTTATAGCCAAAGTTTATCGGATGAGACCTATCGAGGTTTGCTTTGAAGATTGCACCTCCAGTTACCTGAGCTCCAGAAAAGAATTGCTTTTGCTCGAAAGTGATATTCTTAGCGGTCATTTCGTTTTTCTTGAATTCTACCTTGAGCAGGTCATTACGTTCGAGCCAATTTACCGCATTGCGGTAACCAATCAGGGTACCCCCATTGCGCACCCAGTCTTTTATTTTTTGGGTAGCAGTTCCGTTTAAAGCACTTCCCCATATGTTTGGAAGGATTATAGTGGTGTATTTGTCGAGACTTGTTCTGCCTAAATTGTCGGTGTCTAGTTTAGTAATTTGCATGTTATATCGCTGATCGAATAAATGCCATATTTCTCCAGCATCGTAAGATGTAATTCCATTGCCTACAATCAAAGCGACTTTCTGTTTTTTTAAGGCTTCAAAATCATTGCTTCCCAAGTCGATTCCTTTGGTTAATCCTGTTGCTACGGAGGTAATCTCTATATGTGCTTCTTTTGCAACCTTTTGAAGGAATTCGTATAGCTCGCTTTTGTTTAATTTTTGGTTTTGTACGGGAATCATTATTGTTCCGTAGTCATAGTCTTTGCCTTCAAGGCTGAAAGGTGTTTTACCTACTTTGGCTCTAAGTCCCTTGTTAAGGATCATGTTCAGAGCTTTTGGGGTGTAATACTCATGCCAATCAAACAGGTAGGCGTAGTTGCTTTGTTCGTTAACATTACCTGTTCTTAGGGTAATGTTGTTTGTTCTGTCTCCAGCTGTTTTGGTTTCTTCAAAGTCTAAATTAAAGGCATAAGGAAATGTCCATGCAGAAATGTCATAGAACAGGCTGTCTTCGAACTCAGTTCTAATGTCGAACATTGCTTCTATCAGGCGATGATTTTTTTGATTTTTGGGAACCAAATAGCTATATCCTTTTTTAAAGGTCTTTTCATTTATGGTGATATCTTCATTAGCCTGGTACAATTCAATTTTCTGACTTTCTAAAATTTTGGCTAACTGATATGTTTTGGCGGCATCTTTTTCATCTCCAAAAATATATGCGCTGCTTTTTGATTTTGCGGCCTCCTTTCTGGCATTTGAATAAAATTCTCGTTGATAGTTTAGTATATCAACGCGAAGGTTTTTTGCAGCTTCAAGGGTAGATAATGCTGTTGTGAATTGATTTCTTATGGTGAATGGAAAGGTGAGGATTCCGTTTTCTGATTCCTGTATATGTCCTCTTGAGCTTCCTTGTTCAAAAAGAATACCTATACTTCCGTTTATATCCGGGAATGTGGAACCTTTTCCGTAGTAGAAATCATCATAATCCTCTTCTGAGTAATATAGAGAGCCGATTTTATCTAATGCCTTTGCATGATATTTTGCAATTTCTTTTGTAAATTGTTGGTTCATTTTTGGAGTTAAAGGATTCACTCTAGAGGGTTCTCCCGGCTGGAAAAAGAATGTTGAATTTGTACCCATTTCATGATGGTCGGTAAGGATATTGGGCATCCATTGGTGAAATGTTTTAATACGTGCTTTACTTTCCGGTAATTGTATCGGGAGCCAATCTCTGTTAAGGTCAAACCAGTAATGATTTGTTCGACCACCGGGCCAAACTTCTTCATATTCTCTGTCATTCGGGTCAGGATTGAGAACATGGCTTCTATTGGTGTTAGCCCAGTAAGCAAAGCGTTGAAGTCCATCAGGGTTCAGAGATGGGTCGAGAAGAATGACAGTATTCTTTAATAAATCATTTATTTCATTTCCTTCAGCAGCAGCCAGATAGTAAATAGTAGCCAGTGCAGCGTTGGATCCACTCGGTTCATTTCCGTGTATAGAAAAACCTTGATAAACCACAATTGGCATATTTTCCGTATTAAGTGAATTCCCACTGTTTTCGGTTAGTTGAACATGGCTTTTTCTTATTTCGGTGATATTTGAATGGTTTTCAGGTGCGGTGATTGTTAAGAGGATTATTGGTCTTCCTTCATAGGTTTCACCTCGATTTTCGATGCTGACTCTCGGGGATACTTCAGCAATTTTTTTCATGTATTCTACCAGTTTATCATGAGTTACGTGCCATTCTCCAACTTCATGACCTATAATTTCTTTGGGGGTGGGTATTTCCTGGTTGAAGGATATGTTTTGAGGTAAATAGTAATCTAATGAAATATTGTTTTGCCCTAAGAGGATTTGGGTGAAAACAATAAATAGAAAAGTAATTTTTTTCATAGGTGTTGATTTTCTTAAAGAGTAAATTACCTCTAAGACGTTTCTTAGAGGGGTTAATTTATGAGTACATTATAGTAAACTATTCTTGGTATGATATGGATCATACCTGATAAGTAAATATAAAAAAACCACCTTTGAATTAACAGAGGTGGTTTCTACTTAAGAAAGTTTTAACTTTTTAAATATCGTCAAAGCTGATATCGGTAAACTTTTCGGTATTAACTTCTTCTACGTTTGATTCCGAATCGCCATTTGAAGAGAAGCTTTCTTTTTTAAAGTTTTTCTGATGTCTTTCAGATATAACTTCTTCTCCTTTGTTGTCTATGATGAAATTGGTGGTTTCATCAAGGATTTCTTTGAAGGCATCAAAATCTTCTTTGTAGAGATAGATTTTGTGTTTTTTGTAATGGAAAGAACCGTCGTCGTGAGTAAACTTTTTACTTTCGGTGATTGTTAAATAATAATCTCCAGCTTTGGTTTCTCTTACATCAAAGAAATAGGTTCTTCTTCCGGCTCTTAAAACTTTAGAGAAAATTTCGTCTTTCTCTAATAAATCTTTTTCGCTCATAATCCCTCTTGTAGTCTTAAAATTAGTTTTTTCAACAAATCAAAAATGTGAAAAAAATCGCAACGAAACAAAAAAAAATCAGTTTTCTTTTTCTGACAATTGATTTAAATATAGTTCTTTGTAGTATCCTTCCTGGTTTATTAATTGATTGTGAGATCCTTGCTGAATTATTTGTCCGTTTTCTAAAACTATAATTTTATCTGCGTTTTTGGCCGAAGAGACTCTATGACTTACAATAATTGTAGTTTTTTCGCTCGAAATTTTTCGAAGATTATTTAGAATTTGTTCTTCTGTTTCAGTATCTACTGCAGATAATGAATCGTCAAAGAGATATATCTGAGGATCTTTTATCATGGCTCTGGCGATTGAAACTCGTTGTTTTTGGCCCCCACTTAAAGTGATACCTCTTTCTCCCAATACGGTTTCGTATTTTTTATTAAATCCAAGAATATTTTCGTGTACAGCAGCTTTTTTGGCTGCTTCGATTACCTCTTCATCTGTTGCAGATGCTTTTCCGAATTTGATATTGTTTTTTATCGAATCAGAGAACAGGAAGGCATCTTGAGGAACAGCACCAATACTATTTCTCAGGTCAGATAAATTCATTTTTCTTATTGGTGTCTTATCTATATAAATAGTTCCTTCGGTCGTGTCATAGAGTCTTCCAATAAGATCCAGGATGGTGGATTTTCCGGATCCTGTTTTACCGATTATGGCTAATGTCTGTCCTTTTTCTATGGTAAAGGAAATATTTTTTAAGGCTGTTATATTGGTATCATCATATGTCAAGCTAACATTTTTAAATGTTATTTCTCCTTCAACAGGTGTATGCGTGTCTACTTCATTTTGAATTTCCGGGGTTAGGCTCATGAATTCATTAATTCTCTTTTGTGAAGCTTCTGCTCTTTGGACTATAGAGGTAACCCATCCGACTATCGCCACGGGCCATGTCAGGAAGTTTACGTACATAATAAATTCAGCGATGATTCCAATAGAGTTAATTTCTCCGTTGATGTATTGCATACCCCCTACATAAATTGCCAGGGTGGTACTTAGTCCTATCATTAATATCATTAGGGGCATGAACCATGCGTTAACTTTAGCCAAATTCATACTACGGTTCTTGCCTTCGTTAGCAAGATTTACCAGGGAGGTGTTTGTTTCAGGTTCAATACTGTATGCTTTTATTACAGAAATCCCAGAAAATGATTCTTGAGAGAATGCAGATAGATCTGATAAATATGCTTGAACGGAAGTACTTCTTTCGTGAATCACTTTACTGATCTTATAAATAAGAATGGATAGAAATGGTAATGGTATTAATGTGTACATTGCCATGGTAGGTGATTTGTAGATCATTATTGGGATGACACAGATAAACAAGGTAATGGTTTGGATACTATACATAATGGCCGGGCCTGCATAGCTTCTTACCTGGGTAACATCTTCACTAATTCGGTTCATTAAATCTCCTGTTCGGTTTTTTTTGTAGAAGCCGAGTGAAAGTTTTTCGTATTGTTTAAATATTTCATTTTTCAGGTCGTATTCTACATATCTGGATACATTAATAATGGTTTGTCTCATTAGGAAAGTAAAGAAAGCAGATAGGAGGGTAGTGCCGATAATGATCAGGATGTATAAAATGAGTTCATCTTTTACTTCCGTGAGACTTGCATCGGGGGTGTTTAAGTAATTCTGAACGGCTGTGATCGACTTATTAATATATGGAGGGAGAAACAATGAAAATATTCTTGCTATGATGGTAATGATAACTCCAATTAAGAGTTTCCATTTGTATTTATAGAAGAATTTATGAATTGATTTTAATTCTTTCATGTCTTATTTGAGGTTATTTAGATTTGATAAATAAGTAATTAAAAACGTTAATTTTATCAAATATTCAATTTAGGTATTGTTTTTTAGTTTATTTTTGACGAATTAAAAATTTAACACGCTAAAAATTTAAAATTCGTAAATATGAAATCAGAATTGATTGCTCTAAATGATCTTAAAAAAGTGGACCCGGTGTTTGGTCAAATTTCTTTTGATAATCATGAACAAGTTGTATTCTGTCAGGACAAAGATACAGGATTAAAGGCAATAATTGGTATTCATAATACAGTATTGGGTCCAGCTTTAGGAGGAACCAGAATGTGGAAATACAATAATGAATGGGAGGCCTTGAATGATGTGTTGAGATTATCTCGCGGTATGACTTTTAAATCTGCGATCAGTGGTTTAAATCTTGGTGGAGGTAAAGCTGTAATTATTGGAGATGCCAAAACTGAAAAAACTCCTGAACTCATGCAGAAATTTGGAGCTTATGTTCATTCATTGGGAGGTAAATATATTACTGCAGAAGATGTAGGGATGGAGACTTCAGATATGGATTTGGTACATGATGTTACTCCTTACGTTACTGGTATTTCCGAATCAAGAGGAGGCGCTGGAAATCCATCACCAATTACTGCTTATGGTGTATATATGGGAATGAAAGCGGCGGCTAAGTTTCAGTTCGGTTCTGATGTTCTTTCTGGTAAGAAGGTGTTGGTTCAGGGAATTGGTCATGTTGGTGAAACTTTGGTTTCTTATTTAACCAAAGAAGATGCAAGGGTTGTTATTGCGGATATTAATGAAGAACGACTTAATGAGGTAAGTAGTAAATATGGTGCTGAAATCTATAGAGGAAAAGATCTTTATTCAGAAGAAGCCGATATTTATGCGCCATGTGCTTTAGGAGCTACAGTGAATAATGAAACGATAGGGAAGCTAAAGGCAAAGGTTATAGCGGGTGCAGCCAATAATCAATTGGCTGATGAGAATATCCATGGTGCTTTATTGAAAGAGAAGGGGATTGCTTATGCACCTGATTTTTTAATTAATGCCGGAGGTATTATTAATGTATATGCTGAAATTGAGAACTATGGAAAGCAGGAGATCATTAATAAAACTGAAAATATCTACAATACGACCTTAGAGATTTTCTCAAAAGCGGAGTTGGAAGGTATTACAACCCATCAAGCTGCCTTAAAAATGGCTCAGTCTCGTATCGATGCTCGTAAATTAGAGCTAAAAAAATAAGAGATATTACATAAATAATTTTAATTTTGCGGGGCGAAAGGATTTACCTTTCGCCCTTAATTTTTTAGTAAGTTCTTTAAAGTATGTTAACAAGAAGACATATTCGGGTAAAAGTAATGCAGTCGATCTATGCAATAGCCCAATCTGGTAATGCCGATGTTGATAAAGAGGTGAAGTTCGTTAAATTCAGCATGGATAATATGTATAATCTCTATTTAACGCTATTAGCACTGTTGGTGGAGGTTCAAAAAAAGGCTGAAGAACAGCAGCAATTATCACAGAAGAAATATCTAGCTACCCAAGAAGAAAAAAATCCTAATAAAAAATTTGTAAACAATAGTGTTTTAAAGCTCCTGGTTGAGAATGAGCTATTGACTGAAGAGCTTTCAAATAGGAAATTGTCATGGGATTTAGATGATAAATATGTAGAGATCATATATGATGCTATTTTGGCGAGTGATATTTATCAGGAATATATGTCGAAGTCAGAAACCAATTTTAAAGAGGACAGGGAGTTTGTAATTGCCATTTATAAGAATATCATTGCGCCTAATGATAAACTTTATGATTTTATAGAGGACCGCAATTTAACATGGGTAGATGATTTGCCATTGGTGAATACGCTTATTTTAAAAATGATCACCAATCTTAAAAAGGATCCTGATGCCAGATATTTCTTACCTTCCTTATATAAGGATGAAGATGATCTAAAGTTTGCTTCAGATCTATTTAAGAAAACGGTGCTCAATTATGAGAAACTACAGGAGGAGATTGTTGGTAAAACACCTAATTGGGATGTTGAACGAATTGCGGATTTAGATTCGATACTTTTAAAGATGGCGATCTGTGAATTTTTGAGATTTCCTTCCATTCCGGTAAAAGTTACTATGAATGAATATGTGGAGATTGCCAAAGAATATTCAACTCCTAAAAGTAGTGTGTTTATTAATGGTATTTTAGATAAACTGGTGAAAGAATACCAGCAAGACAATAAACTGAATAAGGTTGGTCGTGGACTCATGTAATACTCTGTAATAATTTATTATATTACGTTAATTATTAAGTAATTTTAACCCCTTAAAATTCTAACAAAATGAAAAAAGCAGTTTTAATGTTAGTTGCCGTAGCTTCATTGTCTATTGTATCGTGTAAGGATAATGCGACTAATAAGATAAAATCAGAAAATGTTGATATTGCAGCTCAACGTGATGAGGATGCTAAGAAATTACCAGTTATGACTTTTGAAAAGACAGAGCATGATTTTGGAAATATAGTTCAGGGTACTCCGGTTGAGACCAAGTTTAAATTTACTAATACAGGAGATGCGCCTTTAATTATTACAGATGCAAAATCTAGTTGTGGATGTACGGTTCCTGAAAAACCAAAGGATCCAATCGCGCCAGGGGAAACAGGAGAGCTTTTAGTGAAATTTAATGGTTCAGGTTCGAATCAGGTTACCAAGACGATCACTGTTACTGCAAATACAGCGAATGGTAATGAAACCTTGAGAATTAAAGCGTTTGTAACACCTAAAGATAAGGCAGGGTCGCCTATAAAAGTGTCTAACTAAGTATTTAATACTATAATTAATGGAAATTTTAAATCAATTTGCCCCGTTTATTTTAATTTTTGCGGTCATGTATTTCTTCATGATACGTCCACAGATTAAAAAACAAAAACAAGAAAAGAAGTTCGCTAGCGAATTAAAAAAAGGAGATAAAGTTGTTACCAAAAGTGGAATGCATGGTAAAGTATTGGATCTAAACGATGATAATACTTGTGTTATTGAAACTATGGCGGGCAAAATTAAATTTGATCGTTCGGCCATATCTATGGAAATGTCGATACGTTTGAATGCTCCTGAAAAGAAGAAATAATCATTCTTATGATGATTTTATAAATAAATAAAGGCCGCAAGTGCGGCCTTTATTTATTTTCGATATTTATCATTCAAGCCTTCACGCTTTAAGATCATAGGGATTATCTTTTCCAGGCGTTTTAGCCTAGTGCTATCTCTTTTGGCTTCTAATAGGTATTCGGCGAATTCTTTTTTCTTGTATGGAGTAAACTCCCCGAAAGCCAGTTTTAGTTTATTATTTTCCTCAAAAGCTTGTTCGAGCTCTATTGGGATGATGAGGTTATTTGATCTAGCCGATATGACTTCTTTGCCTTCTTGTTGATTACTAATCGCTTCTTTAAGGTAGTTTAGAATTAGTTTTTTATCAATTTCATCCATAGAGGTAAACCTCCATTGTCGCATTGCTACGGTTTTACCTTCTTGAGCATTTATTAGGACATTGTTTTTATCTTCAAGAAGAGCTCCATTAAAAAACCAGAGGCCTATATGGTTTTTAAATGCACCGAGCCCAACTACATTTTTTTTGTTAATGCTGTATGTGGGGGCACCCCATTTAATGGATTCTTCCATTTGGGTCTCAAGAATTAAAGTTCTCAGGATTGTTAATTCTTTTTCCCATTTTTTGTGTTTCTTGAGGTATTCGTCAAATGAAGTAATTTTCATTAGTTTTTAATTAAGATATTTGGTAGCTGTAATTTCAGCAATCTTTACAATTACCTCTATTGCTTTTTGCATGCTTTCTACCGGGACATATTCGTATCTACCATGAAAATTATGACCGCCTGCAAAAATATTTGGACATGGTAAGCCCATGTATGATAATTGTGATCCATCGGTGCCACCTCGGATAGGTTTGATAATGGGTTCAATATTTAATTGTTTCATGGCTTCTTCTGCAATTTCTACAATATGAAAAACAGGTTCTACCTTCTCTCTCATGTTGTAGTATTGATCGCTTATTTCGATGGAAATGATATCATCGTTGTATTTTTGTTTTAAGTCGTCTGCAATTTGATTTACTAATTGTTTACGTGCTTCAAAATTATTACGGTCATGGTCTCTTATTATTCCTTCGATTTCAGTTAGTTCGATATCTCCTTTGATGCTATAGAAATGGAAAAATCCTTCTCTTTCGGAGGTGTGCTGAGGTACTTCCCGAGGAGGCAAAAGAGATAGGAATTCATTGGCCAATAAAACAGCGTTAACCATTTTATTTTTTGCATATCCTGGATGTACACTTTTACCTTTGAACTTTACGATTACTCCTGCAGCATTAAAATTTTCGTATTCTAATTCTCCAATCTGGCTTCCATCCATTGTATATGCCCATTCTGCTCCAAATTTTTTCACATCGAATTTATGAGCGCCTCTTCCTATTTCTTCATCAGGAGTAAAACCGACTCTAATATTTCCATGTTTAATTTCGGGATGATCGATTAGGTATTTCATGGCTTCCATGATCTCGGTTATACCGGCTTTATCGTCAGCACCAAGAAGTGTGGTTCCATCTGTGGTTATTAATGTCTGGCCTTTATATTGTTTTAGATCTTCAAAATAATCAGGAGATAAAACAATATTTTCAGCTTTGTTTAATACGATATCTCCACCATCATAATCATTAACGATTTGTGGGTTTACATTGGTGCCACTATAGTCTGGAGTAGTATCGAAATGAGCTACAAATCCAATGGTAGGTATTTCATGATTGACATTTGTGGGAAGGGTGGCCATGATGTATGCGTTTTCGTCTATGCTTACATCTTGCATTCCCATGTCTTTAAGTTCTTCAACAAGCTTGTTGGCCAGATCCCATTGTTTTTTAGTACTAGGTGTAGTTTCACTTTTTGGATCTGATTGTGTGTCTATGGTAATATAACTAGTAAATCGGTCTATTACTTGTTGTTTGTTTGTCATGTTGTGTTATTTTTTTCAAAAGTAAATAATTTCATTGGCAATTTTATATTCTTAGCTGTTCATGGTCGTTAATAATCTAGTTCATTAAGCTTGCTTTTTAGTGGGTTTATATAATTCTTTATTATGGAATGGCTTGTCTGACGGAGCTCCTGTGTTTTTAATTACCATGACATTATACTTGTTTTTATTTAGCGTTTTGATAGAATGAATGCGTTCGTAATTTTAAAATTAAAAGTAGTTTTTCATTCGTGTTTTTTTAGCTTATTTTTGCCCAAACAAAATCGGCATGTACAAACTTTTTATCCGTCCAATTCTTTTCCTTTTTGATCCGGAAAAGGTTCATTATTTTACATTTTCTGTTATTAAATTCATTCATAAGATTCCAGGTGTACCTGCATTGATCAGATCTATTTATAAGGTTGAAGATGAACGTCTGGAAAAGGAAGTTTTTGGACTGAAGTTTAAAAATCCTGTTGGATTGGCTGCCGGATTTGATAAAGATGCGCGCTTATTTAATGAGTTTTCTAATTTTGGTTTTGGATTCATCGAAATTGGGACGTTAACTCCAAAACCACAGCCTGGAAACCCAAAAAAGAGATTGTTCAGGTTGAAGTCCGATAGTGCAATTGTCAATCGGATGGGTTTTAATAATGGTGGAGTTGAAGATGCTGTTGAGCGATTAAAGAAAAACAAAGGGGTCCTTATTGGGGGGAACATAGGTAAGAACAAGGTTACCCCAAATGAAGACGCTGTAAATGATTATAAAATTTGTTTTGAAACGCTTTACGAATATGTCGATTATTTTGTCGTGAACGTTAGTTCTCCTAATACCCCGAATTTAAGGGCCTTGCAGGATAAGGAGCCTTTAAAGCATCTCTTACATACTTTACAAGAATTAAATACTCAAAAAACAATTCAGAAGCCAATCTTGCTTAAGATTGCCCCTGATTTGACGGACGAACAATTGTTGGATATTATAGAGATTGTAAAGGATACTAAAATCGCCGGAGTTATTGCTACAAATACGACGATTTCCAGGGACGGGCTGATTTCGGAAAATAAGAAGGAGACAGGGGGATTAAGTGGAAAGCCTCTGACCAACAGGGCTACTGAAGTTATTCGATTTTTGGCTAATAGAAGTGATAAGGCATTCCCAATCATTGGGGTTGGAGGTATTCATTCTGCTGAGGATGCTATTGAAAAACTAGAAGCCGGTGCTGATCTTGTTCAGGTCTATACCGGGTTCATTTATGAAGGCCCCAAATTAGTAAAAGAAATCAATAAGGCATTATTGCGTTAAGATCCTTTTAAAAGACAAATGCTAATGGTTGCTAATTCAGAATCCGGGAATTTAGCAAAGGATTCTTTGTTGATGTATAATCCGGCTCTTTCTGCAGCTTGTTCGAAAACATCAATTTCAACGATATACTGATCTGAATAGCCATGTGTAGCGTCATAGGCGGTAGCTGCTGTTTTGCCCAGATTCCTGGCCGTAAGGTCTGGAGGGGTGGTGTGTAGTTCAATAACCAGGAGTCCAAATTTTTCTACATAGGGTTTCCATAATGAAAGGTGTTCAGTTAAATTTTGTTCTACTTCATTGTTGTTGAGTGTTTTACCTTTGAAGGCGAATGCGCCTGTTGATTTGCTTATGAAGGTTGGTTCTTCTTTAGGTTGTTTCCAAATCCTGTTATGGTCTAAAAATGTTCGAACGTTTAGTAATTCTTTTAATTTAATATTATAATCGTTTTTAAGGGTTTGTTCTAATTGTATGGGATCGCTAATATCTCCCCAAATTACTTTTGCCCAGATATCGGCTTGTATCATATTGGCACGTGTGACTTTTAAAGCTGCCTGGTTGTAGTCTGCTCCTATTAAAAACAGTGGGTATTCATCTAAGTTTTTCCCTCTCAGGGTTTGCTTTTCTATAAGGTTATAAAGATGAATTAGAAATGCGCCATTTCCGCATCCCATGTCTAAAATTCCTTTGGGTTGTTCAGCCACGGGTTCTTTATTGAATATACTTAGAATGATCTCGTCTATTTTTTTGAAATAAATAGCATGAGCGCCACCGCTTCCCCAGACATTCATTTCTCTGTAAACATGTGGCTCGGGTTTGTTAGGTTCAAGTGTTCTCAGCGGTAAATGATCGCCAAATATTAATTGATCCAGATTTCTTAGGGTAGGTATGTATGAAACGGTGACGCCATATGCACTGGCTCTTTTGGCAAAAAACAATCCTTTTTCAGTAAAACTATAGGTGTCATTAATTTTTGAAAACCATGAAAGTTTGGTAAGGATATTAAGGGCTTCTTCAAAAATTTTGGCTTCTTTATGGTACTCCTCGGGTTTAAACGAAGCTTCCATGAAGTATTTGTGAAACATTCCTCCTTGTCCCAGTATAACGATTAGCGGGCCAACGATCATGCCTTCCAGGTGTTTTAGGATTTGATAGTATACTTTTTGGTTTGATGGATTGATATTTTCAAATTCAGATCCTGCTTTTTGAAATTCAGTAAAGTTTTGTATTAATGTATTTACAATTTCTTTATTTAGTGCAGCCAGCCCTGTTTTTTCTGTTTTCTTTAAAAAATTTTTGACAGGAATGTATAGATGAGCAAATTCGTTTAATTTTACGGTATTATTATTCCTACTGAGGGTGATGGTGTTTTTTTTATTATCTACTTTGTAATTTAACCATCCTTGAGAGCTTAGAATTCTTAGAGCCACATTTAAGTATCCTGGGTTGGTATTGAACTTTGAAGAAATTTCGTTTATCTCTACGGGATCTTTTAATTTACTGAGAAATTCAATGACCTTGTTTTCATAAAGGCTTGTGACGGTCGGAGCTGTAACGATACCATCAAGGTGTTTGAAAAGTTCGGCCCGATAACTTTGTTTTTGTTGTTTAGTAAGCATTCGATTAATCATTGTGTGCTATTAAAGATACATAATTATATAGTTAATTATCCTGTTGATTATTTAGTTCTAATGAGATTAAATTGTTTTTATTAAAGAAAAACGTTTCTATCTTTGATGCAATGAGTGAAGTGAAAATTATAGAGTGTCCGAGGGATGCTATGCAAGGCATAAAGGATTTTATTCCAACCGAGAAAAAAGTGGATTACATTCAGTCTTTACTTAGGGTGGGATTTGACACCATAGATTTTGGGAGTTTTGTGTCGCCAAGGGCAATTCCTCAGATGGTTGATACTGCTGAAGTGTTAGAGAAGCTGGATTTGTCTGTAACGAAAAGTAAGCTCCTCGCTATTGTAGCTAATGTTAGAGGTGCTAATGATGCTTCACGGTTTAAAGAAATTGATTATTTGGGATATCCATTTTCAATATCTGAAAACTTTCAAATGAGGAATACGCATAAAACGATTTCGGAGAGTATTGAAGTCTTAAAAGAAATACTAGAAATTGCAGATAAATCGAATAAGGAGGTGGTCGCTTATTTATCAATGGGATTCGGCAATCCTTATGGAGATCCCTGGGATGTTGAGATTGTGGGTGAATGGACTGAAAAGCTTTCTTCTATGGGTGTACGAATTTTGTCATTGTCGGATACCGTTGGTTCTTCATCTCCTGAAGTTATTACTTATTTATTTTCTAATTTGATTCCCGAGTATCCTCAGATTGAGTTTGGTGCTCATTTGCATACAACACCTGATAGCTGGCATGAAAAGGTTGATGCGGCCTATAAGGCAGGCTGTAAGCGATTTGATGGTGCTATTATGGGGTATGGCGGCTGCCCGATGGCAAAGGATAAGCTAACTGGAAACATGCCTACGGAACGTTTGTTGTCTTATTTTAACGTTAACCAGGTTGAAACGAATTTACAAGCCATGAGTTTTGAGAGTGCGTATAATGAATCTATAAAGATTTTTAGTAATTACCACTAGGAAAATAGCTACATCCAATCCCTTTCTTAATTTTTACTTAAAATTAATCTAAATAAACTTTGTTGAATTCAAATTCGTTTTTACATTTGCCCTGTTATTAATAATAAGTCTAAATAAACGAATAATGAGATCAAGATTACTGCTTTCAGTACTATCAATTACAACAATGGCATTCACTTCATGTTCATCGGATGATGATGGCGCGAACTTAGGATACGAAATACCTGCATCTTATACTTTTGAAAGAGCCGGTTCTTCAACTGTAAGTTATGGAGGGCAAACCATAAGGATTTTAATGTTGGATGAATTAAGAACTTATCTTAAAACACAAGATAATTGGCCTTTAGATGCTAACAGGGTTTCAAATATGTATAGCAATACAGATGCGCCTTTTGAGAGTGCAGATTTAAATGAAGCAACCTCAAAACAACTAAAGAGTAAAACCGCTGCCTCAAGAGATTATTTTGTGAATTTGAATGGTGGAGGTTCAACAGCTGAGCAGGTAGCAGTCAGACAACAATTTGAGAATTGGTTGTCAGCTGCAGCAGAAGCTTCGGTTAACGGGGCGAATGCAGTTAATGCGGAGCCGGGTTTTGCTGGTATTGCAGATGGCAGTCGTTTAGTAGATGGTAACGGTTTAGAGATCGAACAAGTGATGGCTAAAGGATTAATGGGCGCTGTATTTGTAGATCAGATCTTAAATAACTACATAAGCGGAGCAGTTTTAGACGAAGCTTCAAATGTAGCCAATAATGATAATGCGGTTTTAGAGGAAGGTGAACTATACACTACTATGGAGCATAAATGGGATGAAGCTTATGGATACATTTATGGAGCCGGTGGAGGTAAATATTGGGATAGTTATATCAGTCAAGTGGATGCTGATTCAGACTTTTCAGGTGTTAGAGCCGCTATTGATGAGGCGTTTATTGCTGGTAGAGCCGCCATTGTTAATGGGGACTATGAAGAGAGAGATCGCCAGGCTGCAATAATTAAGGAGAACCTTTCATTGGTGGTAGCGGTAAGAGCAGTACATTATTTACAAAGCGGTAAAGAGAGTTTAGTTCCTGATGCTACAGCCGCTTTTCATGCATTATCTGAAGGGTACGGTTTTATTTTAAGTTTGCGATATACTCAAAATCCAAGCTCTGAAGCGCCATATCTTTCTAAAGAGGATGTAGACGGGATGTTGGAAACTTTATTAGGAGGTACAAATGGTTTTTGGGATGTTGATCATCTTAATGATAATTTAGATGTTATTTCTCAAAAAATTGCTGAAGCTTTTGGATTTACGGTTGAAGCTGCTGCAATTAGCGAATAACATATGATAAAAATCAGGTTTAAGAGCGTGTTCTCTTGAGTCTGATTTTTATATATTTGCAAAGTTTTATTTAGAATAATTAAAAATATGAAACGGATACTTTTATTTTTGGCTTTCGCAGGTTTAGTGGGCTGTAGTAGTGGAGATGATTCTGATGGAGGAAATCAGGGTAAAGATTCATTTGACAGGCAGGCAATGCTTATTAATTGGGCAGATAATATTATTATTCCTGCTTATGAGAATTATACCGAAAAGTTAGCTACATTAAATGCTCAGGCTGAGGTATTCGTTACGACTCCTGATGAATCGAATTTAAATAATGTAAGAGTTGCCTGGTTGGAAGCTTACAGGGCTTTTCAGTATGTAGGGATGTATGAAATTGGCAAAGCAGAAGAGCTGAAGCTGCATAGTTATTCTAATATTTATCCGACTCAGGTAGACGGTAACGCTGTTGATGCTGATGGGATTAATCAAAACATAGCTTCTGGCTCATATGACCTTACTGCACTTTCGAATATAGATGAACAAGGTTTTCCAGCTCTTGATTACATGCTTCATGGAATCGCTGAAACGGATACAGAAATTGTGAATTTATATCTAAATGGATCTAATTATAAAACTTATCTCACTGATTTATCTGTTCGTTTGAAGAGTTTGGCTGATGCGGTTTTGGCTGATTGGAAAGGGACTTACAGGGATAATTTTATCAATAATAAAGGAAATACGGCCACCAGCTCGACGAATAAGTTGGTGAATGATTTTATTTACCATTTCGAAAAGAATCTTAGGGCTGGTAAAATAGGTATACCAGCGGGTGTGTTCTCCGGGGGTACTATATTACCGGAAAAGGTTGAAGGGTATTACAGAAATGATGTTTCGAAGTTACTTTTATTAGATGCTATCGATGCTGCAAATGATTTTTTTAATGGAAGAGCTTTTGCATCAGGTGTTGAGGGAGCATCATTAAAATCTTATTTGGAATACTTGAACGATATTCAGGAAGGTAACAACCTTGCACTTTTGATAAATGTTCAGTTTTCTACTGCCAAGAATATGGCTGACCAACTTTCTGAAAGTATAAGTGCTCAGGTTCAAAGTGATAATTCAGTGGCTCTTAATGTATATGATGAGTTACAGCGTAATGTAGTATACTTTAAGGTTGATATGCTTTCGGCAATGAGTATCAATGTTGATTATGTTGATGCTGATGGTGATTAATTAATAAATGAATCCAGAAGAAAATACATATTTTAATAAATACCGTGAGGCTGCACCTTTAGCAGTCTTTCGTATTTTCTTTGGTTTCCTCATGTTCCTGAGTATTGTTAGGTTTATGGGTTTAGGTTGGGTGGATAAGTTATATATTCAACCTAAGTTTTTCTTTTCGTATTATGGATTTGAATGGGTAAAACCGATCGGAATCTATACTTATCTGATTTTTGTTTTTTGTGGTCTTTCAGCTCTTGCGGTAGCCTTCGGATTTAAATACCGTCTTGCTATTATTTCTTTTTTTCTAAGTTTCACCTACATAGAATTGATGGACAAGACTACTTATTTAAACCATTACTATTTTATTAGCTTAATGGCATTTGTGATGATATTTCTACCTGCAAATGCCTATTATTCCATTGATGCAAAACACCGTGGAAACATTGCTTATCAAAAAGTTCCGGCATGGACTATTGATATTGTAAAAGTGTTATTGGGTATTGTCTATTTTTATGCCGGATTGGCAAAGCTTAATTCCGATTGGTTGCTTCATGCTTTGCCTCTTAAAATTTGGTTGCCATCGAAATACAATATCCCTGTAATAGGCAGCTTTTTAGAGCAGGAGTGGGTTCATTATGCTTTTAGTTGGATAGGTGCCTTTTATGATCTATTAATTCCTTTTTTACTACTCTTTAAAAGGACTAGATTGTTTGCTTTTGCTTTAGTGGTTATTTTTCATGTGCTAACCCGTGTGATGTTTCCGATTGGGATGTTTCCGTTTATAATGATTTTTTCAACACTAATATTCTTTAGTGATCGTTGGCATCATAGATTTTTATCAATTATATCAAAGTATTTAAAAGTTTCCAAGTCGTATTTTGACAATGGGAAAAAGCTGGTTATGTCACGTATTCCCTACGTGAGGTTTAAGCTCAGATTGTTAATGTTGTTTTTAATTATACAACTTTTGTTTCCTTTCAGGTATTTATTGTATCCGGGTGAGCTTTTTTGGACCGAAGAGGGGTTTCGCTTCTCATGGCGGGTTATGCTGATGGAAAAGGCTGGTTATGCAAATTTTATTATAACTGACCCTAATACGAAGAAATCTTATCATGTAGATAATTCTAATTTTTTGACTCCTTTTCAGGAAAAGCAAATGTCGTTTCAACCCGACTTCATTTTAGAGTTTGCTCATTTTTTACATGATCATTTTGAGGAAATGGGAATAGATAATCCTGAGGTTCGTGTAGAATGTTATGTAGCACTCAATGGCCGATTGAGTCAATTATATATAGATCCAACTGTTAATCTGGCAAAGGAAGAAGAGTCTTTTGCCCATAAATCCTGGTTGTTACCATTTAATGATGAAATTAAAGGTTTGTAGTTTTTTATTGTGTGCGTTCGTTTCCGGTTTCATGTATTCTCAAAGTACCATTAAGGGAGTGGTGACAGATGCTGAAAAAGGAACTGTTATACCATTTGTAGAGGTTTATAATAAGACCATTGAAAAACTGGTCTCAACCAATGAAAATGGTGTTTATGAATTTACCGGATTAGGGGCTGGTTCATACGAGTTGATATTTTTTAGTTATGAATATAATACTGTTCAGCGGCGTGTTAGTGTTTCGAGCGATGAGGTTTTAACTCTTGACCTGGCTTTATCACCTTTGTCTGTAGAGTTGACTGAAGTAGTTTTATCTCAAAAGAGGAAGGAACTTTTTGCACTTAAGCGATTAAAGGATATTGAGGAAACCGCAATCTATGCCGGTAAGAAGAATGAAGTTGTTTTGGTTGGTGAGCAAATGGGGAATTTGGCGGTGAATTCACCACGACAATTGTATTCTCAGGTAGTAGGTTTAAATATCTATGAAGGTGATGATGGTGGACTTCAATTGAATATTGGGGGGAGAGGCTTAGATCCTAATCGTTCCGCCAATTTTAATACCAGGCAGAACGGGTATGATATAAGTGCTGATGTTTTAGGGTATCCTGAAAGTTATTATACTCCTCCGGCAGAGGCCTTGAATGAAATCCAAATTATCAGGGGAGCTGCATCGCTGCAATATGGTACGCAGTTTGGAGGTTTGGTTAATTTTAAGCTGAAAGAACCGGTTGCTGATAAAAAGATAGAGTGGATTAGTAGACAAACACTTGGTTCTAATAGTTTATTTACAAGTTTTAATAGTTTAAGTGGTACAGTAGGAAAATTTAGTTATTATACTTATTTCAATTATAAAGAAGGTGATGGGTATCAGGATAACTCGGAGTTTAATGCCAGAAACTTTTTTGCCAATTTGAATTATCAGTTTAGTGAGCAAACCAGTCTAAGTTTGGATTATACCTATTTTAATTATTTAGCTCATCAGGCTGGGGGACTAACTGATGTTATGTTTTTAGAGGATCCTTCACAAAGCAACAGGGAACGAAATTGGTTTGCGGTAGATTGGAATCTATTGGCTTTGAAATTAAAACACCAATTTTCGGAACAAACGATGTTTACTTTGAATTTATTTGGATTAGATGCTTCGAGAGAAAGTGTGGGATTCAGGACGAACAGAGTTTCACAACCCGATGAACCGGGAACTGTGAGGGATTTAATTTCAGGAGATTTTGTGAATTGGGGAGCGGAACTACGGATGCTTCATAAGTATACTCTTAAAGATAAAGAAAATGCTTTATTGTTGGGAGCGAAGTATTACCAGTCTGATAATACTGCTATTCAGGGGCCGGGAAGTTCTGGCAATGGTCCGGATTTTGAGTTTTATACAGAAGAGTTTCCGAACTATCCGAATCAATCGGATTATAAATTTCCTAATTTAAATCTGGCATTTTTCGGGGAAAATATTTTTCGGTTATCTGATAAGTTCACCCTTACTCCGGGTTTCAGATTTGAATTTATTGATACCAAGGCAGAAGGGTTTTATAAAAATATTAATTTAGATAATGCCGGGAATGTAATACAGAATGAAACCGTTTATGAAGATGAAAATTTAGAGCGTTCTTTTGTTCTTTTTGGACTGGGCGTTAGTTATAAGCCGTTAAATAGTATGGAATTGTATGGTAATTTCTCTCAGAATTACCGATCAGTTACTTTTAATGATATTCGAATAGCTAATCCTTCTTTTAAGGTAGATCCGGATATATCGGATGAGAAAGGATTTACCGCCGATCTAGGTGCAAGAGGGCAATTGGGAGGTAAGGTGTCATATGACGCTAATGTTTTTGGGTTAATGTACAATGATAGAATTGGTGAAGTACTGGTAGCTGAAGATAACAGGGTTGTTAGAAGCCGTGGTAATATAGGGAAGGCTTTTATGTACGGTTTTGAAGGTTTTATTGACTGGAATATATACAAAACATTTTTTAATGGTGACCTTCAGTACAAATGGAGTGTTTTTGTCAATTCAGCTTTTACAAATTCGGAGTATATCGAGTCTGATATTCCGGGCGTTGAAGGGAATAAGGTTGAGTTTGTTCCCAATGTGAACTTAAAGACCGGTACTTCATTCGGATATAAAAACTTTTTAGCATCTGTTCAGTATACGTACTTGTCAGATCAATATACGGATGCTTCAAATGCTCCAATTGATGTGAATGATAATGTGCGAGGAATTGAAGGACAGATTCCAGCTTACCATGTTATGGATCTGGCTCTGTCGTATTCATTTTCCAGATTCAGGATTGAAACCGGGATTAATAATTTAACTGATAATAATTATTTTACGCGCAGGGCAACCGGGTATCCAGGACCTGGAATTATACCTTCTGCACCACGTACTTATTACGCTACCTTGCAATTTAAGTTTTAATATGAACAGAAACTTAAATGGGATAAAATTAAATAATAGTTAAAGCATTATTTAATCTATAAAAAAGCAGTATATTTGCGTGCAACAAAATCACAAGTTGCAATATGAAAGCTCACGATGCTAAATTTGTTGGCGAAGGTCTAACCTACGACGACGTTCTTCTCGTACCTAATTACTCAGAGGTACTCCCCCGCGAAGTAAATATCCAAGCAAAATTTACTAAGAACATTACTCTGAATGTACCTATTGTAGCTGCTGCTATGGATACTGTGACCGAGTCAGCTATGGCTATAGCAATGGCCAGAGAAGGTGGAATTGGGGTCTTACATAAAAACATGACTGCTGAACAACAAGCCCTGGAGGTGCGTAAAGTAAAGCGTGCTGAAAGTGGTATGATCATAGATCCTGTAACTCTGCCGCTTACAGCTAAGGTTGCCGATGCGAAGCAGTGTATGAAAGAACATAGTATTGGAGGGATTCCAATCGTTGATGATAGTGGATTCTTAAAAGGGATTGTTACGAATAGAGATCTTCGTTTTGAGCGAAATGAGGATCGACCAATCACTGAGGTGATGACGAGTGAGAATCTTGTAACTGTTGCTGAGGGAACTTCACTTAAGGATGCCGAACAGATTTTACAAGGAAATAAGATTGAAAAACTTCCGGTTGTTAATGATGCAGAAAAGCTGGTTGGGTTAATTACGTTTAGAGATATTACTAAATTAACGCAAAAGCCTATTGCGAATAAAGATAAATATGGTCGTTTAAGAGTTGCTGCTGCTGTAGGAGTTACCAGTGATGCTGTGGAACGTGCAGGAGTACTCGTAAATGCGGGTATTGATGCTATTGTAATAGACACGGCTCATGGACATACCAAAGGTGTTGTTACCGTATTAAAAGAGGTTAAAAAAGCGCACCCTGATCTCGATGTAGTAGTTGGAAATATAGCAACTCCAGAAGCTGCTAAATATTTGGCGGATAATGGAGCAGATGCTGTTAAGGTGGGTATTGGTCCTGGTTCTATTTGTACTACAAGGGTTGTTGCAGGTGTTGGTTTTCCTCAACTTTCTGCGGTTTTAGAGGTTTCTGCTGCATTAAAAGGAACTGGAGTTCCGGTAATTGCTGATGGAGGTATTCGTTATACTGGTGATATCCCTAAAGCTATTGCTGCCGGTGCTGATTGTGTTATGCTTGGATCACTTTTGGCAGGTACTAAAGAATCTCCTGGAGAAACTATTATTTTTGAAGGAAGAAAGTTTAAGTCCTATCGTGGAATGGGATCTGTAGAGGCTATGAATAAAGGTAGTAAAGACAGATATTTTCAGGATGTTGAAGATGATATCAAAAAATTAGTTCCTGAAGGTATTGTGGGACGTGTTCCGTATAAAGGAGAGTTGAATGAGAGTATGCATCAGTTTATTGGAGGTCTTCGTGCCGGTATGGGGTATTGTGGTGCCAAAGATATTGATACACTTAAAGAAACCGGTCGCTTTGTTAAGTTAACAGGTAGTGGAATTAAGGAGAGTCATCCACATAATATAACCATTACTAAAGAGGCTCCTAATTACAGTAGATAAAGTATAGCATAAAGCATTCTAAAAATAAAAGAGGCCTGTAATTCTGATTACAGGCCTCTTCTTTTGGTTGGTTGTTTATAAGTGGTATGCTGGCTGGTTATTCCGGAAAGCTTTCATTAGATTTAATTTCATTTATCTGTTTTACATGACGACTTGTGTGTCCGGACATAAATAGAATACCTTGAAATGCATCAATTTTTCCAAACGGCAAATCCATTACGTAATTTCGTAAATTGATTTTGTCTTTTTTTACAAATGCGATATTGTTTTTTCTTCGATCCTTAAATGCTTTCAGTGTTTCTTCGTAGGATCCAAAACTATTTGTTGGTTCAAATGGTTTGGATGTTTTGACCTTACTGGACCGATCCGTAATCATGTCAATTAATTCTTTGTCGCTAGTTTTTAATTCGTTCAGGGATTCAGTGCTTGGTTTCTCTTCCAAGGACTTTTTAACTGCCCCCATAATATTGGTTTCTGATAGCGCAAGATGTTCAACGCAATTAGCAATTGACCATGAATTTTCAGAAGGTTTAAAGTTTAACTGTTCTTCAGATAATCCTTTAATTGCTTTTAATAATTCTGCTTTAGATTCATTCAGATGCTTTATTGCAAAAGCGCGGTCTTTCTCCGATAAAGTGTTTTGGCTATAGAGGCTTAAGTTGAATACGAAAGCACAAACAAACAGAATGCTACAAAATGATTTCATTTTACTATGCTATTGGTTTACATTTCGTAGGGAAAGCTACAGGGGTGAGATTTCTAAATGTTAAGATACAAAAAAATATAAACAATAGCTAGTTGCTTTTTGGAATCTAGTTTATAAGATTTTTTTTTGGGTTTAATGGACGGTTAGCTGCCCATAAAGAATAGGGTGTTGGCCATGAAAAGCTTACCGTTTTCCCAAAATCCTCTAAATAAAGGATTGTCTACCATGATAATAATATTGCCTTTTCCGTATTTTTGGGACCCTACTATTACACTTCTTTTTTGCTTATCCGTAGCGTCACTTCCAGCAAAGCCGTTAAAGGGTTTGTTTTCATGGTCTATATAAACAGCATTTCCACCCTCGAGGTAATCGTACGCGTCACTATTTAATTTAAGAGTGAAATAGTCGTTGTTAAATCCATAGCTTAATGGGTGTGTTTTATCGACTTTTGCTTTGAATATTGCTCCGGTTATCATTTCTTTTATATAGTTTCTTTCATTGCCACTGTATGGGATTATGTTCATTTCACTATTATCCTTACCATTTTCAGCGTCTTCATCATTTTCAGCGGAGTCCTTTTTTTGTGTTATGCTAAAGTCTTTGTCTTTAGCTAAGGAATTGACAGTTCTTCCGATGGTTACAAGTTTTCCACCATTCTTGACCCAGTTTTTGATTCTATCCATAGTCTGTTTCTCAATGACCCCAGCTGTTTCCGGAAGTATGATGATATCATATTGGTATAGATCTATATAGTTAAAATAGCTTTGTTCTAAAACTGTAACGGGGTAGTGAAGTTGTTGTTCAAAGTAATGCCAAATTTCACCAAAACTAAGACTTGAAAAAGGTTTTCCTGTCAAAACTGCTACTTTGTTATTGTGAATCATTTTGACTGCACTAGAACCAAAATCCTTGCCGGTATCCACCAATCCTGTTGGAGCAACGGTAAGTTCTCTACTATGTTTGAATCTTGTTTCTTTTAGGATGGTTAAAAATTCAGGATTACTTTTATTGTCAGCCTTTGTAATAATCAAGCTTCCTCTTTTAAAAGTTGTGTTATTCACTTCGAATGGTTCAGTGGTAAATCGTACTCTAATTTTGTTTTTAAGAAGATCTGACAAAAAGCGGGCATCCTTCATGCTTTCCCACCTACAGATATAAGCATATTCATTTTCGCTAAAATCGATATTATTTAAAACATCGTTCGTTTTATTTTGAGCAGTTGAGGTTATTTTTTGTTCCGAGGCTATGGCGTTTAATCCATAGGCGTAAGGTAAAGACCAGGCAGTAATATCGTAGGTCAAGGAATCGCTTAATTTGGTTTTCGGCTCAAAGAGCACCTTTACAAGTGTACCTTTGAATTGATCTGTACTGATAACGAGATCATCTTCGGAGGTTTTATAAGTGTTGTTGTTACCACTATTATAATCGTATCCGCGTACTGTTGTAACCGGGGTGTAGCCATATTCAATTTCATGAGCGTCTAATAGTTCTGTCAGTAGTTGGATCTTATCTTTGTTGCCGGACAGTATATAGCTTTTAAATTTAAAATCTTGTTTCGCATGGAATTTTTTGAACTCATTGTTTAATTTGTCTGCATTTAATGATGATACTTCAATGGTAGAGAGCCCTGTAGTATGATGATGTGCAATACGGTCTTTAAGGGTAAGCGTGTCTCCATTTCGATTAATAACGCCCAGACCTGCTCTACCGCTTCCGCCTTGTTCGTAGGTCATTCCTATAGCTCCATTGTATGTGGGGTAGGTATCTCCGTAACTTGGGTATAATAAATCAAAAATTTCCTTGGTGAAATAAAACCATCCATTGGCATCAAAATATTTCGCATGATTTTCACCAATTGTTGTCTGAAATTCAATCTGCCAGTCTGTTATGGCTTCATGGAGTGGTTCAGCTGCAGGAGCAAAATAATACGGGGCATCTACTCCCTGTTCGTGAAAATCGACGTGAATGTGTGGCAGCCATTTGTTAAAGATTTTCAATCGTTGTTGGCTTTCTTTTTGTGTAATCCAGGCCCAGTCTCTGTTTAAGTCAAACATATAATGGTTCGGCCTGCCAGAGAGCCATGGCTCATGGTGTTCTTTGCTATTTGGGTCTATATTGAATGGGGTATTTTTAAATTGATTATACCAGTTAACATAACGATCTCTCCCATCAGGATTTATACAGGGGTCTATTATGACAATAGTATTTTCAAGCCATTCCTTCTTTTTTGTAATCAATTCGTATGCGGTAAGCATTGATGCTTCTGAACTCACAGCTTCATTTCCATGCACATTATAGCTTAGCCAAACGATAGCTTTATCGTTCGAATTATCTTTTTTGTTAGAGTTCAAATGTGCGTTTCTGATGGTTTCTAAATTAATCATATTATCTTCAGAAGAAATATATACCAATATTAAACTTCTCCCTTCATAGGTTTGACCATATTCGATCATTTTGACTTGTTCCGGGGTAGCCTCTGCTAAATATTCGTAATATTCAACAACCTGATGATGTCTTGAAAATCGATTTCCTAAATCATACTCCAGGAATTCTGAAGGAGATTTAATGTTCTGAGAAAAGGTTAATAGAGAACTCAGAAAAGTTAGTGTTATTAGAAGTGTTGATTTCATTCAGGTAGATGATTAATACTTTCAAAGCTACTAATAAATAATAAAAAACACTCTTTATAATCTTAACGAATTTTTAGTTTTTAGAATGTTAAAGAGTTTTATCTTTACTTTTTTTAAGCAGGTTTATTCTTCAAGGTGACGTTTTGATATGTGAATGACGATCTGGAATAATCTTAAAAATATCAAAAGAACTATATTTCTATGCTAGCAGACTGTATATCTTTTAAGGATACCGGGTATTTTTCCAATCTAATTTTAGATTATTTAGAGCAAAAACAGGAGGTTAAACATTTATATAACAGGTATCCTGAATTAGAGAATTTTAAGAAGCAAATAGAAGAAAA
Source organism: Zhouia amylolytica (assembly GCF_900116365.1). Classification (GTDB taxonomy): domain Bacteria; phylum Bacteroidota; class Bacteroidia; order Flavobacteriales; family Flavobacteriaceae; genus Zhouia; species Zhouia amylolytica. The sequence continues at coordinate 59,079 of NZ_FPAG01000008.1, forward strand.
GCAATCTGAATATAATGAAGAGCATCGTAAGATTTTGGTTGATTCCCTGAGAGCGCAGTATCATGGGATTGAGGTATCAGAAGCTACAGATGCGAATTTGAATTCCTTAGCGCAGACCAAGACGTTTACCATTACCACAGGTCACCAGCTGAACTTGTTTACCGGTCCATTATATTTTTTGTATAAAATTATTTCTACTGTAAACCTTACTAAAAAATTAAAAGCTTCATATCCTGATTGTAATTTTGTTCCTGTTTATTGGATGGCTACTGAGGATCATGATTTTGAAGAAATTAATTTTTTCAATTTTAAGGGGAAGAAATTTCAATGGAATAAAGAGGTTTCCGGAGCAGTTGGAGCCTTGTCAACTGAGGGGTTGCAGGAAGTTTTTGATTTATTAAATCTCGAGTTAGGCGTAGGCTCAGATGCAGATGAGTTGAGGAGATTGTTTCAGGAGGCCTATTTGAAACATGATACCCTTGATGCTGCCACTCGATTTTTGGCCAATGAAATATTTGGAGCCTATGGATTGGTGATTGTTGACGGAAATGATAGAGGTCTTAAAAGGCTTTTTTCTCCATATGTTGCTGATGAACTATTGCATCAACATTCTTATAATGCGGTTGTTGATGTTGTTGAAGATTTATCTTCCAGGGGGTATGGTGTTCAGGTGAATCCTAGGGAAATAAATCTTTTTTATTTAAAAGAAGGTTTAAGAGAACGAATTGTAAAAACGGATGATGGTTTTGTTGTTAACGATACTGAACTGAAATTCTCAAAAACTGAAATTCTTAAAGAACTTCATGATTATCCTGAACGTTTTTCACCGAATGTTTTGTTGCGACCTTTATACCAGGAAGTAATACTGCCTAACCTTTGTTATATCGGAGGGGGAGGAGAGTTGGCTTATTGGCTGCAATTGAAATCTTTTTTTAATAAAGTTGGTGTAGTATTTCCGACCTTATTATTGAGGAATTCGGCATTATTAGTATCTGGAAAGGAGGATGATAAATTAAAGCGATTAGAAATTTCATATCCATTATTATTTTTAAAACGTCATAGTTTTATTAACAGAAGGGTAAGGGAGATCAGCGATATTGATATTAATTTTGATCCTCAACGCGCACATCTCAAAAATCAGTTCGAGGGGATGTATGCTTTGGCTGAGAAGACAGATGAAACTTTTTTGAATGCTGTAAAAGCTCAAGAGGTTAAGCAACTCAAAGGCCTTGATAAACTTGAGAAAAGATTGCTTAAAGCTCAAAAAAGAAAATTGTCGGACGAGGTAAGTCGAATGACAGCCATTCAAGAAACTTTATTTCCAAATGGAAATTTACAAGAACGGACTAAGAATTTTTCAGAGTTTTATGCAGAAAATGGCAAGGCTTTAATTAGGGAATTGTTTGAAGATCTCGACCCATTGAAAGAGGCGTTTTTAATCGTGAAGCTTTAAGGCACCAGGAAGGTTCCGTTCCATTTATAACCGTCTTCAAAAGAGAATGCTGCACGTACGTGCTTTTTAGGTTTTAGTTCAAAATAATCTATTTTTTGAGAGAGCACTCTGATTACCGTAAAATAATGTTCGTCTTCGAGGTGGGTTATAAAATCAGGGTCTCCGATTTTTGTACCCGGAGCTTCTGCAGAGGTGTAGTCTTTTTGTGCATCCTTGTGTATCTTGCTCCATAAGTCCTGAATGACAGATTCATTTTCTTCTATCATAGCAAACCCTTCAATTCTTAGTTGAGTTCTGATTCCAGGATGATAAAACAATAAGCTGACGTTTTTGTTTTCTCTTATATGCGTGATTTTTTTTGTGCGTTTGTCGGTGTAAAAAGTAAGATTAAGATTTTCATCTACGTCTCTAAGTACAACGGTTCTGATTCTGGCTGTATGATTGATACCTACAGTTGCCATGGCGCAAAGTCGAAATGGATGACCTTCAACTGTTGTGCCCTTGGTTAATTCGGTTTTTATTATTTCTAAAATATCAGGAATCATAATAAGGATATTACTATAAAGTTACTAAATTTTAAGATGAGTTTGTATAAATGGGTTTTGAAAGTTTTGCAAAACCGTACCTTTGTGGTCCTAAAAATAGAAGTATGCATAATATAGATATTGATGTAGTTGAAATGACATTGGATATTGCAAAATATGTCATTAATAGAATTACGAACACCTCACCTGAGTTGGGTAAGCCAATGCGGGAAGAAGATTTAAAGGCTCTTGTTGGCGAAACGGTAACGGAAGAGGGGATAGGAGGCGAAAAGGCATTACAACTTTTTAAAGATGTTTTAGTAAAGGCCACCGTACCTATAGATCATCCGAGACATTTGGCTTTTGTGCCCGCCTCGCCCTCCAGAGCAGCTGTGATGTTTGATTTGGTAACCTCTGCATCAAGTATTCATGGAGCCTATTGGATGGAAGGAGCCGGGGGGATCTTTTGTGAAAATGAAGCGATGAAATGGTTGGTGTCATTAACTGGTTTACCTGAAGGTTCGTTTGGCGTTTTTACCAGCGGTGGTACAGCTGCTAATTTATCTGCAATGGTTACTGCAAGGGAGCATTGGAGAAGACAAGCTACAAACCAGGGAAAAAAAGGACTTATTATTACTTCCATTGGGGCTCATTCTTCAATTAAAGCTATGGCGCAGGTTATTGATGTGGATGTACATTTGGTAGATTCTGAGGATCGTTTATTAGGGGGAGATTTGTCTAACGCTATTAACGATTTATCACCTGAGCAGCGTCAACGTTTATTTGCGGTTGTGGCTACAGGGGGTACAACGAATGCTGGTATCGTTGATGAACTGGATGGTGTAGCTAAGGTGTGTAAAAAGGAAAACCTATGGTTTCATGTGGATGCTGCCTATGGGGGCGGTGCATTAGCGGCAGATTCGGTAAGACATTTGTTTAATGGTATTGAAGAGGCTGACAGTATTACTATTGATCCTCATAAATGGTTATTTTCTCCATATGATTGTGGAGCTGTTATATATAAAGAGCCTGAATTGGCTAAAAAGGCACACTCGCAGGAAGGTTCATATTTGGATATTTTTAAAGATGAAGGTGCCCGTGGATTTAATCCTGCAGATTATCAAATTCAGTTAACCAGGAGGGTTCGTGGATTGCCGTTGTGGTTTTCATTGGCTATGCATGGAACTGCTAAATATAAATGGGCAGTAGAGTGTGGAATAGCATTGGCTAAATCTGCAGCTCGTATGATCGAAGAAGATCCTAATTTGGAGCTGGTCAGAGAACCCGGCTTATCATGTGTTTTATACAGAAGGAAGGGGTGGACTCCAGATGATTATAAAGAATGGACTTTTAAAAATCATAAAGATGGATTTGCGTTAGTAACTCCGACCAAATGGAAGAATGGCGATACTTATGAAACTGTTTCGAGGTTCTGCTTTATCAATCCGGATACCACTGAGGATGATATCAAAGCCATTTTGGATTCAATGTAGAATAAAAAAGTTTAATAAACCCTTTTGCTTTTAGCATTAAGTAGTATTTTTGCGCATGCAACACAACGTACTAATTTTAGATTTCGGTTCGCAGTACACACAATTAATAGCTCGACGTGTAAGAGAGCTTAATATCTACTGCGAGATTTATCCTTACAACAATTTACCAGAAGACATTTCCAACTTCAGAGCTGTCATTTTATCGGGAAGTCCATTTTCGGTTCGAAGTGAAGAGGCTCCGCATCCTGATCTCTCTGAGATTAAAGGAAAGATTCCTACTTTGGCGGTATGCTATGGTGCTCAGTATCTCGCGCATTTTGGTGGCGGAAATGTAGCTCCATCGAATACCCGAGAATATGGTAGAGCTAATCTTTCTTATGTGAAAGACGGGGAAGTTTTCTTTGAGTCTATTCATGAAGGAAGCCAGGTTTGGATGAGTCATAGTGATACGATTAAAGAACTTCCAACCGGAGGGGTTCGTATTGCCAGTACTCATGACGTGGCGAATGCGGCTTATAGAATTGAAGGAGAGGAAACGTATGCGATTCAATTTCATCCGGAGGTATATCATTCAACGGATGGTAAGCAATTACTTGAGAACTTCCTTGTGAAAATAGCGGGAGTAGAGCAGTCATGGACTCCAGATAACTTTGTTGACATGACGGTTGCTGAGCTGAAGGAAAAGGTAGGAAAGGAAAAGGTAGTTCTAGGTCTTTCCGGAGGGGTAGACTCAACTGTAGCAGCTGTGCTGTTAAATAAGGCGATTGGAAATCAGCTTTATTGTATTTTTGTGAATAATGGCTTGCTTCGTAAGAACGAATTTCAAAGTGTATTGGATCAATACGAGGGTATGGGGCTTAATGTAAAAGGCGTTGATGCTTCGGCACGCTTTTTGGATGCATTAGCAGGAATATCTGATCCTGAGGAAAAGAGAAAAACCATAGGACGTGTATTTATTGAAGTTTTTGATGACGAATCGCATAAAATTGAAGATGCCAAATGGTTGGGACAGGGAACAATTTACCCGGATGTAATTGAGTCAATTTCTGTGAATGGACCTTCAGCAACAATCAAAAGTCACCACAACGTAGGGGGCTTGCCAGATTTTATGAAGTTGAAAGTTGTTGAGCCATTGAGAATGTTGTTTAAAGATGAGGTAAGGCGAGTTGGTGCTTCTATGGGAATAGATCCTGAATTGTTAGGCAGGCATCCATTTCCAGGACCAGGATTGGCAATTAGAATTTTGGGAGATATTACTCCAGAAAAGGTGAGTATTTTACAGGAGGTTGATTCTGTATTTATTAATGGTCTAAAGAGCTGGGGCTTATATGATTCGGTTTGGCAGGCTGGTGCAATTTTGCTTCCTGTGAATTCGGTTGGAGTAATGGGAGATGAGCGTACTTATGAAAAATGTGTAGCTTTGCGTGCAGTGGAAAGTACTGACGGAATGACTGCAGACTGGGTACATTTGCCGTACGATTTTTTACAAAAAATGTCTAATGAGATAATAAATAAGGTAAAAGGCGTTAATAGAGTAGTATATGATATTAGTTCTAAACCGCCAGCAACCATAGAATGGGAATAAATATATAAGTATGAATAAACAGATTGTATTTTTTTTAGCTTTTATTTTAAGTGTTTCGATATTTGCTCAAGATAAGTTTAAAACACATCAAGTAAAAGAAGGGGAAACTATAGAGAGCATAGCGAAGTATTACAAGGTCACTCCTTATGCAATTTTAAAGTTAAATCCGGAAGCTAAAAAGGGAGTTGAAAAAAATACAATCTTAATCATACCTAGTTCTTCCACTGTAGAAAATGATGAACGTTTTCAAGAGAAGGTAACTTTCGTTACCCATAAGGTAAGAAAAAAAGAGACTCTTTTTAGTATAGCAAAACGTTACAACGTAAAGGTTGATGATATTAAACGGTATAATAAAGAACTGTATAGTCGTCAGCTAGACAAGGGTGAAAAAATTCGAATTCCCCAAGTCACTTATGTGCCTGTAAAGGAAACAGATTCTTTGCCAGATGGTCTTGTAAGGTATATCGTAAAGCCTAAAGAAGGTAAGTGGCGTATAGCTTATGAGCATGGGATTTCGGTACCTGAATTGGAAAAATTGAACCCGGAAATGGGTACAGTCTTACAAGATGGCGAAGAGATTATTGTACCGGATGTTCATCAGGATAGTGTAAAGACGGTTGATGATATAAAATATAATTACTATTCCGTCCAGCCAAAAGAGGGTTTCTACAGGCTAAAAGTGAAATTTGGTATGGAGCGGGATTCTATTGTAGCCTTGAATCCAGAAGCCAAGGCAGGTTTGAAAGCCGGAATGATACTTAAACTACCAAAGGAAACTTATGGGGACTACAACATTCAGGCAGATGGGAAACTAATGCCTAGATTTACCTTGATTGACAGTGTTAACAAGCAGCTTACTTCTAAAGTTGTAGTAGCTATTCCTTTAAAGCTGAATGAAGTTGACTTTAATTCTGAAGCTGGTGCGGAGGATAAATTAAAACGGGATCGTCTGCTAAATGTTTCGCTTGACTTTTATTCTGGAATGTTAGTCGCTATTGATTCTGTTAAGAAATTAGGGGTTAACTCCGAAATTACTTTGTTAGATACTGAGGGTACAGAGGTTGGAATTTCCAGATTGCTTAATAGTGCTTCTTTTAAAAATTATGATGCGGTGATTGGGCCCTTTACCTATCGATCTTTTAATAAATTATCCTATGGATTGAGGAGTGAAAATTTACCTGTATTTGCTCCCTTTACAAGTAAGAAGGTTGAGTTGTATCAAAATGTATTTCAGACTTTACCTTCAGATGAGGTGCTAAGAGATCAAATGATTAATTTTATAGCTGAAAGAGGTCAGGATAAACATATAATTGTTATTGCAGATAGTAAAAATACTGCCGTTAGAAATCAATTAAAATCTAAGATACCTTCAGCACAGATAATTGCTACAGAATCTGATAATTATGTTCAAATGGAGGCTCTTGAAGAAAGTCTTTCCATGGAGAAAGAGAATTGGGTAATTGTTGAGTCTAATCGTATTCCTTTGTTAACCAATATTACCAATGTTTTAAATTCACTTCGAAATGAAGAGCGTACCATAGTGATGTTTACGACTCATAAGGGTGATGCTTATGAGATTAGTGACGATATTAAGAATTCATATTTATCGGCATTAAAGTTTCACTATCCTACTGTAGATAAGCCTTCTTCGTTAGATAATAATTTTCATAAAGTCTATGAAGATCGTTTTGGGACCTATCCTAATAGATATGCTATTCGCGGTTTTGATCTGATGATGGATGTTTTATTGCGATTGGCTTATAAAAAAGATCTTTATCAGGTTGCTTCTGAAGTAGGAGAAACTGAATATCTCGAAAACAAGTTTGATTATAAGAAACAGTATGTAGGGGGGTATTTAAATACTGGAGCTTATATCGTTAAATATGATGATTTAGAGATAAAGGAGGTGAAATAATTATCAACTAAAGCTTCTTTTGATTAATTTCATGGCAATTGGTATTGAAGATTAATGAAGCTTTTATTTTTCATATTATGTTTACTGTATGCGTCTGTTCAGGATGTCCCCAAGGAGATTATACTATGGGAGGCCGGACAAAAGCTTTCATGGGCTGATTTTAAAGGCAGGCCTGTGGTTGATAGTAGAGCGGTTGCCGTAACTTCCAGTGGAATTGGCTATAAGCTTATTACCAGAAAGGAAAGTGATGATCGTAAATACGACGTAGTGGTATTTGCTTATTTTTCAACCAGAGACAGTTGGTATAAATCTCGTTATGTTAATAATGCTATTTTGGCTCATGAGCAACTTCATTTTGATATTACCGCCTTATACGCTCAGAAATTAATCCATGAGATTAGTGAATTAAATTTTGAAGGTGACGTGGGGGAAGGGTTAGAAACGTTGTACCATCATGTTACCAAGGAAATGGACTCTGTGCAAAAGATTTATGATAAACAAACTGAGGCTTCTGTTAATGAATCTGCACAAGTAATTTGGCGGCAAAAAATAAATGATCAGCTTACCGCCTATTTAAAGTTAAATGAAGTACGTAAATAAATCATAAATATCAATTGGAGATTTTACCAAATAATGAATTTTTGATTAAACTTGCTAAGGCTAAAATGCCCTTTGGCAAGTATAAGGATTGGTTTCTTGTGGATTTGCCTGAGCCATATTACACCTGGTATAGTCAGAAGGGGTTCCCTGCAGGAAAACTTGGTGAGCAGATGAAGGCTATGCACGAAATTAAGATTAACGGTTTGGAGGGGCTGATTAAGGAGATTCAAAAGCGTTATTAATTTCCTTTGTTTTTTTGGAATTATTTGAAACATAGGGTTTTATGTGATTCTGTTTTTCTTTTTGTTGGATTGTATTTTTTAAGGAAATCTTTAGTTAAATTCCGCTAGCAATTTGTACTTTTGCCGCCGTAATACAACAACACAACATTTAATTCATAATGGCAGATACCAAATACATTTTTGTTACGGGTGGTGTAACTTCTTCGTTAGGTAAAGGGATTATTGCGGCTTCATTGGCCAAATTGCTACAAGCACGTGGTTATAAGACTACCATACAAAAATTAGACCCTTATATTAATGTCGATCCAGGAACATTAAATCCCTATGAACATGGAGAATGTTACGTTACCGATGATGGGGCTGAAACGGATCTTGATCTAGGACATTATGAACGTTTTCTTAATGTAAGAACTTCACAAGCCAATAATGTAACAACCGGACGCATCTACCAAAGTGTTATTGAGAAGGAAAGGAGAGGTGAGTTTTTAGGGAAGACTGTACAGGTAGTTCCACATATTACGAATGAGATCAAGGATCGAATTCAGATTTTGGGAAATACCGGTGAGTATGATATTGTTATTACTGAAATAGGAGGAACCGTAGGTGATATTGAGTCTTTACCATATATAGAGGCGGTACGACAATTATTATGGGAGCTTGGTGATAATAATGCTATTGTGATACATCTTACTTTAGTTCCTTATTTGGCTGCTGCCGGTGAATTAAAAACAAAGCCTACTCAACATTCTGTTAAAACTTTAATGGAAAGTGGTATTAAGGCGGATGTTTTAGTATGTCGAACTGAGCATGAGTTATCGGATGAACTCAGACAGAAGTTAGCTCTTTTTTGTAATGTGAAGCGTGAGGCTGTTATTCAGTCTATAGATGCATCAACTATTTATGATGTACCTAATTTAATGCTCGAAGAAGGTTTGGATACGGTTGCTCTTCAAAAATTAGCTTTACCAGCGGAAGCTCAACCAGATTTAACTCAATGGAATCAATTTTTACAACGTCATAAGAATCCTCAGCATGAGGTTAAAATTGGTTTAATTGGTAAATATGTTGAATTACAAGATTCATATAAGTCAATTTTAGAGGCATTTATTCACGCTGGAGCGGAGAACGAGGTAAAAGTTCACGTAGAGCCTATTCATTCTGAATTTATTGATGATAAGGTCATTTCGGAAAAAATTACTGGATTGGATGGTATCTTGGTTGCACCAGGTTTTGGAGAGCGTGGTATTGAAGGGAAAATAGACGCTGTTAAATATGCGCGAGAACATAACATTCCTTTCTTTGGTATTTGTCTTGGAATGCAAATGTCTGTTATTGAATTTTCAAGAAATGTTCTAGGTTTTGAAGATGCCAACTCAACTGAGATGGATTCCAAAACTACGCATCCTGTTATCGACCTTATGGAAGATCAGCAAGGAGTAGAGTACAAAGGTGGGACCATGCGATTAGGGGCCTGGGATTGTGAATTAAAGGATGGAAGTATAGTTAAGGATGTTTATAAGGAAACGATAATTTCTGAAAGACATCGTCATAGGTATGAGTTTAATAACAAATACAAGCAACAAATTGAAGCGGCAGGACTTAAGGCTACCGGGTTTAATCCAAAAACTGGCTTGGTTGAAATAGTTGAATTAGAATCGCATCCATGGTTTGTAGGTGTTCAATATCATCCTGAATATAAAAGTACTGTAGCTAATCCACATCCTTTGTTTGTGGCATTTGTTAAGGCAGCATTAAAGTACAAGAAAGATAAAGCTCATGCCACTATGGCATAATTCGGAGTTTTGGATATATCTTTGTGTATTCGTTGACGCTGAACTTTGTTCGGCGTTCGTTGTGTAAAAAATTAAGTTCATTTAGATGGAAGAAAAAAAGTTTGATATCAATTCTATTGTTGGCTTTGTCCTTATTGGGGCCATTTTAATGTGGGTGTTATACACTAACAAACCTACTGAAGAAGAATTGCAGGCCGAAAAGGCTAAACAAGAACAAGTAGAAAAAGAAAAGGCGAAAGTACTAGAGGATAATGCTGTTGATTCGAGTGTTGCGGAAACTACAATACCTCAGGATTCTGCCGCTTTGGCGAATTACAAGGATGCCTTAGGGGCTTTTGGTTATTCTGCTGCATTGCCTTCAGCAAAAGATGATATTACGACCCTTGCTAATGAGCTCATCGAACTTAAGATTAACAATAAAGGTGGGCAGATTGTTGAGGCGAAAATGAAGAATTTCACCACTTATGATTCAATTCCCGTTTATTTGGTGAAAGATGGAAATGCTGCCTTCAATTTAAGTTTTTCTACTACAGACAACAGAAACTTAAACACTCAAGATTTATTTTTTGAGCCTCGGCTAACCAAAAATGGAGAAAATCAGGTTCTGTCAATGAAGCTTAAGGTTTCTAATGATAAGTACCTTGAGTATCGCTATGAATTAAAGCCGGATGATTATATGGTTGATTTCACTATTAGATCACAAGGTTTAAGTGGTGTGGTTAATACCAGTCAGCCGGTTACTTTGGATTGGAATCTTAAAACTATTCGACATTCAAAGAGTATTACCTATGAAAACAGGTACACGCGTTTGACTTACAAGCACGAGGATGACAAGACGAGTAAGTTGAGTCCGACTGGTAATGATGATGAAACTATAGAGGATGCTAAATGGTTGGCTTATCGACATCACTTTTTTATGGCTACTTTGGTTTCTAGTGTTCCTTTCAAAACTGCTCATATAACCTCTGAAGATCTTGTTGAGGAGGAAAGTGCCGAGGCTAAATTTACCAAGGCTTATACAACTTCAATTCCGTTGGAATGGCAAGGTGGAGAGATTAATCAGAACCTTAACTGGTATTATGGACCAACAGATTTTAAAATTTTAAAGGAGTATAAAGATGTGGAATTAGCGGATGCTGTTCCGTTTGGATGGGGGATATTTGGAGTTATTAATAAGTACGTATTTACACCGCTCTATGATGTTTTAAGTTCATTTTTACCATATGGTGTTGCCATTATAGTGATGACTATTTTAGTTCGTCTTTTGATGTCACCAATCACTTATAAATCTTATTTATCTCAAGCAAAAATGAAAGTGATTCGTCCTGAAATGAATGAGATTAATGAGAAGTATAAGGATCAGCCAATGAAGAAGCAGCAAGAGACCATGAAGTTGTATGGAAAGGCGGGTGTGAATCCTATGAGTGGTTGTATTCCTGCTTTAATGCAATTGCCGATTTTCTATGCGTTGTTTATGTTTTTCCCTACTGCATTCATGCTAAGGCAAAAGAGCTTTTTATGGGCAGAAGATTTATCATCTTATGACACCATTGCGAAACTTCCATTTAAAATTCCTTTTTATGGAGATCATGTTAGTTTATTTCCTATTCTGGCTTCCGTGGCTATATTTTTCTACATGAGAATGACTACGGGTCAACAGCAAATGATGCAACAACCAACCCAAGAGGGGATGCCGGATATGGGTAAGATGATGAAAGTAATGATTTATATCTCTCCATTGCTGATGTTGTTTTTCTTTAACAATTATGCAAGTGGATTAAGTTTGTATTATTTTATATCTAACCTGATTACCATCTTTATCATGTTATTTATAAAGAAATATGTGATCGATGAGGATAAAATTCATGCGAAAATTCAAGAGAACAAGAAAAAGCCTAAGAAGGAAAGTAAATTTCAGCGAAAGATGCGTGAAATGATGGAACAGGCAGAAGCGCAAAAGAATGCTAAGAAGTAATAATAAATTTAAAAGCTCCGTGAAAACACGGAGCTTTTTTTTACGAATGAATTAAATTACTAGTTATTAATTAATTCGTAGTATCCGGAAGAAGTACTGCATTTATAGCGTGAATGACACCATTTGTAGCTTGAACATCTACGGCAATTACTCCTATTCCGGAATTACCGCTACCATCGGTTAGATCGGCTATATTATCACCTGTGCCAGGAAGCGTTACTGTAATGCTGTCACCTTCTAGTGTAGCGACAGATGCTCCATCTGATAAGTCTTCTGAACGAATGTTATTTTCGATAATGACATGATGTTGTAGTACCGCTGTTAAATCATCTCCACTTGGTACAGAAGCTAAAGCTTCAAAAGCAGAATTAACAGGAGCGAATACTGTAAATGGAGCATTGGTTGTTCCGGAAAGTATTCCTACAAAATCAGGTTGACCGTCAGCAGTAAGGGCTCCAACTAAGGAAGTGAAGTTTGGATCAGCTGTAGCGAAGGTTACAATAGTTGGTAACCCAATAACTGCATCAACGGCATGTATCACCCCATTACGCACCTCAATATCTGCTGCGGTAACTTCTGATACACCATTTAAACTAACACCACTATCTGTGTTTATATATATGCTAAGGTTATCTCCGTCTTCGTTTGTTGCCAAAGTGTTTGCATACATTGTAGAAAGGTCTCCTGAAAGAGCCACTCCACTAATTACATGATTTAGTAAAATCTGAGTAACCACATCTACAGGGACATCATCTAATGAAGCAAAGCCATTAGCGCTCAAGAAAGCTTCAAAAGCGGCATTATTAGGTGCGAAAACGGTTAAATCAGCATCATCTGCATTTAAAGCATCTACAAGTCCTGCCTTTTGGACTGCTGCCAGTAAGGAGGAATAATCCTCATTCATAGCAACAAATCCTGCTATGGTTGGATTTATAGCATCCCAAACAGTTTGAGGTATCAATACTTTGTCTACGGCATGAATAATACCGTTGTTACACTGTACATCAGTAGCAATGATGTTGGCTTGAGCATCGGATGCGTCGGTAATTTTTGCTCCATCTGAAAGGTCAAAAGTCAGGTCTTCACCCTGAAAGGTAGTAGCCATTTGTCCGTCTGTTAAGGATCCTGCAGTAACATTAGACCCTGCGATTACATGATAGTTAAGAACCTCTTGAAGTGTTTCATCATCGATATCATCTAAAGAGTTTGCTCCCAGTGCCATTAAAAGGTTGTCAAAGGCTTCATTGGTTGGTGCGAATACTGTAAATGGACTCGCATCTGTTCCAGAAAGTAAATCTGTGTAAGTTGAACCAAAAGAAGGTCTTGTCAACGCGCTTACCAAGGTTGAAAAGTTGTCGTTGGCCAAGGCATGATCAACAACTGAAGGAGTAGGGATAACTGCGTCCACTACATGTACCACCCCGTTTGAGGCCATTACGTCTGCTCCGCCATTTGCTACTGAAGCTACTCCATTAATTTCAACGCCTGATGTCGTGTCTAAAAACAGGCTTAAATTGTTATCGTCTGGTCCAGTGGCCAAGGAATTAGTGTAGCCAGTGGTAATCTGTGAAGAAGTTACTTCGCTACTTAATACGTGATTCAATAATAAATTGGTTAGTACATCTGTTGGTACATCATCAATGGTAGCAATCCCATTGGCATCCAGGAAATTATCGAATGCTGTATTAGTAGGTGCAAAAACTGTGTACGTTCCCGGACTGTCGAGGGTAGCAGCTAGTCCTGCTTTTAATAAGGCGGCATACAAGGAACTGAACTCAGGTGTTGTTGCAGCAATCTCTGCAATTGTAGGATCGGTCATCATTTCTCCACCTCCGTCATCATCGTCATTACACGACGTTAACATCAGCAAGAAAGCTAACATACTAATTTGAATAATTTTTGATAAATGTTTCATCACGCTATAATTTATTTATGTTTAACTTATTTATAAAATTATTAAACAAAAATGAAATTTCAAAGTTATGTTAAAAATTTAGTGTTCTTTTAACATGATTTTAATATCGTAAAATATTGATAATGAACCATTGAGTACGTGATTACTAATGTTTAATATTTTTTATAAAAAATTAAACGTTTTTAAATTGATTTAATTTTAGGAGATTGGATTGTAAGCGATTAAATATTTAGAGGCTTAGAATTTAAATTTCTTAATTTTGTAATCTGAATATTTTAGGAGTATCTATGAAAGTATCGATGGGTCTTTACGACTCATGATTCTTTAAGTGTAATAATGAGATGAATAGAGATAAAACAGTTGTAGTAGGTTTGTCGGGAGGAGTAGATTCTAGTGTTACTGCATACCTTTTAAAGGAACAAGGATATAATGTGATTGGTTTGTTCATGAAGAACTGGCACGATGATTCGGTTACCATATCTAATGAGTGCCCATGGTTAGAAGACAGCAATGATGCCATGATTGTGGCAGAAAGGTTGGGGATTCCATTTCAAACCGTTGATTTGAGTGAACAATACAAGGAGCGTATTGTAGATTATATGTTTAATGAATATGAACGGGGGCGTACACCAAACCCTGATGTTCTTTGTAATCGGGAGATCAAGTTTGATGTATTCATGAAGATTGCTTTGGATTTGGGCGCTGATTATGTTGCCACCGGTCATTATTGCAGGAAGGATACTATTATAGAGAACGGAAAGGAAGTTTATCGATTGTTGGCAGGAAAAGATAGTAATAAAGATCAATCGTATTTTTTATGTCAATTATCACAAGAACAATTAGGAAAGGCTTTATTTCCTATTGGGGATTTATTAAAACCAGAGGTTCGGCAAATAGCAGCTGAGAATGATTTAATAACTGCAGGAAAAAAAGATTCACAAGGGCTTTGCTTTATAGGAAAGGTACGATTACCGGATTTCCTTCAACAAAAGCTCAAGCCTAAAGAAGGTGTTATTGTAGAGGTGCCTCTTGAAAGCAGTAAGTATAATAAGGAGTTGCCTAAATTTAAAAATATAGAGGAAGAATTATCTTTTTATTCACAAAAGCCTCAATATCAATTATCGGATGGTAAAATTGTGGGGAAACATCAGGGTGCTCATTATTTCACCAAAGGACAACGCAAGGGATTGGCAGTAGGAGGAACCACTGAGCCTTTGTTTGTGATTGAAACGGATGTTTCGGAGAATATAATTTATACTGGTCAGGGCAAGGCTCATCCAGGTTTATTCAGGAGGACTTTGTTTGTAAATCTTGATGAACTGCATTGGGTTCGTGAAGATTTAGCTCTTCAAATTAATGAATCTTTAGAGGTTCAGGCTCGTATTCGTTACAGGCAACCTTTACAAAGTGCTACCTTACATATGGTTGATGGTGGATTGTATGTAGACTTTGAATTACCTCAAAGTGCTATTACAGAGGGTCAATTTGCGGCATTTTATATTGGTGATGAATTGATAGGTTCGGGTGTAATTTCGTAATTTTACCTGAGCACTAGGGTTGAGTGATAATCGGCTTAGGTTGAAATGTTATGTTGGTTTTTTGGATAAAGCGTTTTAAGCATATCCTGGATTTGTTAATGTAATGCATAGGTACCTATGAAATGGATACTACTCTTTTTTTTGATTATCGTTTCTAAGGCATACTCTTTTCAGGAACATGCCCGGGTATACTTTAAAGATAAACCTAACGCGTCTGCTTTGTTAGAAAATCCATCGACCATTTTATCAGCGCGTAGTATTGAAAGGAAAAAGGCCCATAATGTTCTTATAGACCATAAAGATGTTCCTGTCCATGACGATTATATAGCAGCGGTTGCAAATCGAGAGGGAATTACTGTACTTGCTAAGTCAAAATGGTTTAATTGTATACATGTTACAGGTTCGGTTACTGCTATTAAGAATTTAAATGGAATGTCTTTTGTAGGTCAGATCGTTTTTGTCAATAAGAGGTTAAATGATGGAGAAGTTCTTAAAAGCCGGAGTGAATCTCAGAGGATATATAAAAATAAGTTTGATAAAGAAACTATAATCAATTCTGGCTACACAAGTGCTCAATTGACTCAAATTGGGGTGCCTGAACTTCATAATGCTGGTTTTAGAGGTGAGGGGATATTGATAGCTGTTTTAGATGCGGGATTTCCCGGGGTTGATTTCATGGAAGCGTTTCGGAAATTAAGAATGGGGAACGGGTTTTTGAATAGTTATGATTTTGTTGATCGTACTTCTGATATTTCTTCTTATAAGGGTAACCAGCATGGAACTTTGGTCTTATCTACTATGGCAGCCTACCTTAAGGATATTTATATGGGTTCGGCCCCTGATGCTTCGTATGTATTATTCAGGACAGAGGAGGCAGAACAGGAAACACCGGTGGAGGAGAGTTATTGGGTAGAAGCTGCAGAGCGTGCAGATAGTTTAGGTGTGGATATAATCAATACATCTCTTGGGTATAGTACTTTTGATAACCCTGATTATAGTTATTTTCCAGAAGAGATGGACGGTCAGACCACATTTATATCAAAAGGTGCCGGGATTGCTTTAGACAAAGGGATGCTTTTGGTGACCTCTGCAGGAAACGAAGGAAATAATTTAGCCTGGGAGATTGTTACGGCGCCGGCTGACGCAGATGTACTCACGGTAGGTGCGGTAGATGCGGAGGGGAATTATGCCTCTTTTAGTTCCAGAGGGCCAACGGCTGACCTAAGGGTTAAGCCAGATGTTATGGCTCAAGGTGTTGCCACTGCAGTAATATTACCGGATGATTCCATGCGTTATGCAAATGGAACCTCTTTTTCATCACCTGTTGTGGCTGGGGCTGTGGCATGTTTGTGGCAAGCTAATCCATCACTTTCCAATGAGGCGATAATTCAATTGGTTAGAAAAAGCGGGCATCTTTATGATCATCCTAATAATTTTTATGGTTTTGGAATTCCAAATTTAGGTTTTTGGGTTGCTGGTGCTAATTTTTCACAGGAAATTGCCTCCGTAGAGTTCAGTGTTTTTCCAAATCCAACTTCGGGTAAATTTGAGGTTGTTTTTCCTGAGCAAATCAAATATGCAGAAATTAACCTGTACGATATACTCGGTAAATGGGTTTTTAATAAGGATATTTCATCAAGAAATAATGAGATAAACATTGCCCATTTGAATAGTGGTGTTTATATTGCTAAAATAACTTCAAAAAACGCAGAAAAAACACTAAAAATTATCAAGCAGTAATGCAAAATAGAATTACCAATTTATTTCAAATTAATTACCCTATTATTCAAGCGGGAATGATTTGGGCCAGTGGTTGGCGGTTAGCTTCCGCCGTTGCAAATGCAGGAGGTTTAGGCATTATTGGAGCCGGATCGATGTATCCTGAAGTATTGCGTGAACATATTCAAAAATGTAAACATGCAACCGACAAGCCTTTTGGAGTAAATATACCCATGCTATATCCGGATATCGATAAGCTCATGAAGATTATAGTTGATGAGGGAGTTCGTATTGTTTTTACTTCTGCAGGGAACCCAAAAACATATACAGCTTTTTTAAAAGAGAATGGGATTACTGTAGTGCATGTTGTCAGTAGTGTTAAGTTTGCATTAAAGGCGCAGGAAGCGGGCGTTGATGCAGTTGTTGCTGAAGGTTTTGAAGCGGGGGGACATAATGGAAGAGAAGAAACCACAACTTTTACTTTAATTCCTATGGTTAAGGAACAGATTAAAATTCCTTTAATTGCTGCCGGGGGTATAGCCACTGGTAGTGGAATGTTAGCTGCTATGGTTTTAGGGGCTGATGCTGTACAAGTGGGAAGCAGGTTCGTTGCCAGTGAGGAGGCTTCTTCTCATATTAAATTCAAGGAGCTGGTTGTAGCTGCCAAGGAAGGTGATACCAAATTGACTTTGAAAGAATTGGCTCCTGTTAGAATGCTTAAAAATAAATTCTTTCAGGATGTGGAGTCTTTATATCAAAAGGGTCCATCGGTAAATGAGCTTAAAGCGCTTTTAGGAAGAGCAAGGGCAAAGCGAGGAATGTTTGAAGGAGATTTGGATGAAGGCGAATTAGAAATAGGACAAATTTCTGGGCTTATCCATGATATTAAGCCGGCAGCTCAAATTATTGAAGATATGATGATTGAATTTTTTGCTGCCAAGGAACGGATAGCTGAATTTTAATGACTTCAAGATCTTAAAGATTAATTTAGGAAGGGTATAGTGCATATGGAGGTTAGGGATGAAGCAATACATACCGAATATATAAGACGACTTAACCGCGTTTTTGACTTTATCGATAATAACCTGGGATCAGATTTGTCTTTAGGGGTGGTTTCTGAGGTTGCCTGTTTTTCTCCATTTCATTTTCATCGCATATTTAAACTTATGTTGGGTGAGACACTGAATGTTTATGTAGCCAGACGTCGCATTGAAAAGTCGGTTTTAGATTTATTGCATAAAAATGTGTCTACCACTGAGATAGCTCATACTTATGGATTTAGTGACAACTCTTCCTATTCCAGAGCTTTTAAAAAATATTATGGGGTAAGTCCGATTTTATTTAAAAAGCAAAATCCCAACAGGTTGAGCAAGATTCGTCAACTTGAAAGCAAGAATGGACAAGTTTATCCTGATCGTGCTAAATACATTTGCGTTATTAATAATCTTAAAAAATGGATAAAGATGAACGCAAAAATTCAAATTCAGGATGTACCTAATATGGATTTAGCATATGTGTCATGTAATGGTCCTGCGGGATTAGAAAATGCGTATGATAAATTGATTCGCTGGGCCACGCCTCAAGGGTTAATGAATGAGCATACCAAAATGGTGACTATATATCATGATAGTTTTAAGGTGACAGAGGCCAGAAAAGTAAGGATGAGTGCGGCTATTTTGCTGCGAAAACCAGTTAAGCTCTATGGAGAGGTTGGGTTGACTTCAATAACTAAAGGGACTTTTATCGTTGGTTGTTTTGAGATTGGATTGGATGAATTTGAAAAATCGTGGACGGGTCTTTTTTTATGGATGAATGAAAATGGATATAAGAAAACAGCTGCAAATCCTTTTGAAGTTTATCATAACAACTTCAATGAGCATCCTGAAAAAAAGGCCATAGTTGATTTTTATATACCGATTGAATAATAATGATTTATTTGGTTTGGAGAAAACCTGAGTTACTTCGAAAGCGGTGTTTTTGATTTAAAAGATATTTATATATTATCATTTTGGGTAGGCGGTTCCCCAAAAGTTAAAACTGGCGGGTTTCCATCCCGGGATATACATGGTATGGAGGTCGGGAATGATAAAACCATTTTTATTAATGATATCGGGAATGTCACGATTTAAATTGCATCCTCCTCCTAATCGCCTCCATAATGGATTGATTCGGTTTTGCCATTTTTGAATATTCTTATCAGGTGCTTTCCCGTGTTCACAAAATAGTAGTTTACCCGAAGGTTTTAAGACTCTTCGTAATTCTATGAAAGTTTGTTCGAGATTTTTAATAGAGCACATGGTGTATGTGGTGACAACTGTGTCTATGGCATTGTTTTCTATGGGCAGGTTATCTGCATATGCTCTTAAAAATTCAAATTGAAGTCCAAGTATTTTAGGGTCATTATTGTTTTGTTTCCAAACTTCTAATGAGGGATCGATGGCGATAAGATGTTTTACTTTTTCATTGTCATAGAAAGGGAGGTTTAATCCAGAGCCGACACCTATTTCCAATACATTACCGTGTGCTAAAGGAACAATCTTCTGTCGCTGTAATCGATTTGGCTTTTGCTTGCAAGTCCAATCGATTAATTTTGGCAGTAGATATTTATTGTATAGGTTCATGTTTAAATTGTTTTAATGATTGATGTCATGGTTTATTTAGTTGTTCAGGGATGCTCGTAATACCTTCATTTTTGCCTGCGATTCCGGCCAAAATAGAAATGAACCATCCAATTGCAAACGGAATGGTAATAGCGGAGTTGCCTTTAAGAAGGTGACCAATACCAATCCAAAGTGTTATGGCGTTACAAATAACTGGTGCATACCAAATAGCTTTTGGATGGGCCTTACATATTAAGAAACACATTAGGGCTATTACCATACCAGTTAAAAGGTAGGCTAAAAGGTTTCCTGTTTCTTCATTTGAAATTCCGATGAGTTTTCCAAGCAGGAATAGCATTCCAGCAAAGATGAATGGGAGAATAAAAGAAACTAAGGCTGTAATTACAGCTATTATCCATGCCGGGCTTTTATAAACTATCGATTTTTTACCTGAATCATTCATTTTATTCTTTTACCACTAGTAATATGGTGCTTGTTCATCCAAAATGGCAATAATTCTCAACGGTCCACCGCTACCGCCTTCAATTTTAATGGGTAGTGCTATAATTTGAAATCCCCTATCCGGTAGTTGTTCAACATTAGCGACATTTTCAAAAACCGGAATATTTTTACTCATCAGAATAACATGGCTTTTAAAATCTTGTGATTGTCCATAATCAATACTTGGTGTATCTAAGCCAACGGCTTTTATATTACGTTCTGTAATAAGCCAGGAGGCAGCTTCTGGTGATAAGCCAGGGAAATGTAGCTCTTTAACTGCCTCTGGCCCTCTGTTTACGGTTCCTAAATATTTTTGTTTATCGGGATAAAAGGCTCCAAAACCCGTTTCAATAATTACTATAGATCCATTCGGAATTGGTTGATTATGCTGTTGTTCCCAATTTTTAAAGTCATCAATACTTACCTGATAATCTGGGTTGTTCTTTGTGTTGTGAACGACATTAACTTTAATGGCATTGCCGATTAGATTGAACAAGGGGATTTGGTCTACAGTTTGTCCGGTTTCATAAAAATGTCTTGGAGCATCGATATGGGTTCCGCCATGTTCTGCAGTAGAGAAATTATTAGCAGCATAATAAAACCCTTTGTCAGTTTGTCCTTGTGCAACCACTTGTAGTTCAAACTCTTTTGCGGTAACCCAGTATATTGATTTGTTAGAAAATGAATAAGTGAGGTCAATGATTTTTTGATTTTGAAGTTCATTCAAAAACACTGTGCCTTCGGAGTTGTTTTTTTGAGTTGTCTCGCTTTTACAGCAGGTCATGCTGGCTGAGATTAATAAAATTATGATGCTGAAGTATTTCATAATTGAATTATTTTTCTCCGATATCTTCTTTCCAGAGTTTCGGGTTATCTTCGATATAATCTTTCATTATTTTTACACAACGCTCATCGTTAAAGACATAAAGTTTCACACCGTTTTTTTTTAGCAGTTCTTCGGCACCCAAAAATGAAATATTTTCACCAATAATTACTTCGGGAATTTTATACAATAAAACTGCCCCACTGCACATGTGACATGGGGAAAGCGTGGTATATAGTTTAGATCTTTTGTACTCCTCAGGAGATAATCTGCCAGCATTTTCCAAACAGTCTATTTCCGCGTGTAAAGTCGGGCTTCCTTTTTGGATACGTTGATTGTGACCTCGACCTATTATTTGTTCATCTAATACTAGTACAGCTCCTATAGGGATTCCTCCTTCCTGAGCACTTTTTTGAGCCTGTTTAATAGCTTCTTCCATAAATTTATCAATCATGATGGAGATCTTTTAGAAAGTGACTATAAGATACATGATATTAGTGAATTAACCAATCGGTTTTAGGTGCTTCGTCAATAAATTTTTCATGATTTGAGGGGGGAATGATTGTGTTTCAAAAAAGGGGGCGCTTAATTTTGTCAATTGCTGTAGTTGTTGATTTTTATGTGCTATTGCATCTTGTGGTTTTTTTGGTGTAATTTGATAAAAACACAAGGATCAACCATATTTTTTGAATATTGTTTTTTATTATTGTTAAATGGTTAATCAAAAATTAAATTAAAGATGGTTAGGGATAATGAACTTTTAAAAAAATATTGGAGGCATAATTTAAAGTACCTATTTATTCTTTTGACACTATGGTTTATGGTCTCTTATGGGTTTGGTATTTTATTAGTTGATGAACTTAATAGCCTCCGTCTTTGGGGGTTTAAGTTAGGTTTTTGGTTTGCCCAACAAGGCTCAATTTATGTATTTGTGATATTGATAGCTGTATATGTCTATCTAATGAATAAGCTTGACAAAAAATACGAACTTAACGAAGACTGATTTTTATGAATGTTCAAACCTGGACCTACTTATTAGTTGCTATTACATTTGCGATCTATATTGGTATTGCTATATGGAGTAGAGCTGGATCTACTAAGGAATTTTATGTTGCCGGAGGTGGCGTATCACCGTTAGCAAATGGAATGGCCACAGCAGCTGACTGGATGTCTGCAGCTTCCTTTATTTCGATGGCCGGCTTGATTTCTTTTGCTGGATATGACGGTTCTGTATATTTGATGGGGTGGACCGGAGGTTATGTTTTACTGGCCTTGTTATTGGCTCCTTATTTAAGAAAATTCGGGAAGTTTACGGTGCCTGATTTTATTGGTGATCGCTACTACTCGAATATTGCACGACTGGTAGCTGTTATATCTGCTTTGTTTGTGTCCTTCACTTATGTGGCCGGGCAAATGCGAGGTGTTGGGGTTGTATTTTCAAGGTTTTTAGAGGTTGATGTAAATACGGGAGTGTTTATTGGGATGGCTATTGTCCTTTTCTACGCAGTATTGGGAGGAATGAAAGGAATAACCTATACCCAGGTTGCTCAATATTGCGTTTTGATATTTGCTTTCATGGTTCCTGCATTTTTTCTGTCTATTCAGATGACCGGTAATCCAATACCTCAGTTTGGTTTCGGTGACGTTGGAGCTGACGGATCTTTTTTATTGGATAAGTTGGATGGTTTGCATCGGGAGTTGGGGTTTCATGAATATACAAGTGGCAGTAAGTCTACTACGGATGTGTTTTTTATAACAGCGGCGTTAATGCTTGGTACGGCGGGCCTTCCTCATGTTATTGTCCGGTTTTTTACTGTTCCAAGAGTAAGGGATGCTCGTAAGTCTGCACTTTATGCCTTGATATTTATAGGGATTCTTTATACTACAGCTCCTGCGATAGCGGTATTTGCAAGGACTAATTTGATAGAAACGGTGAGTGAGCAACCTTATGAGGGAATGCCCGGGTGGTTTAAAAAGTGGGAGTTAACGGGTTTGTTGGAGTTTAGTGATAAAAATAATGATGGTAAAATTCAATATTTGGCAGATCCGGAGGCTAATGAATTGTATATTGACAGGGATATTATTGTTTTAGCAAACCCTGAAATATCGAAGTTACCAAATTGGGTAATAGCTCTGGTGGCTGCCGGGGGATTGGCTGCAGCGCTATCTACTGCTGCGGGTTTATTACTGGTTATTTCATCTTCTGTTTCTCACGATTTATTAAAGAAGATGGTTATGCCTGATATTTCTGAGAAAACAGAACTGTGGGCAGCGCGGGGATCAGCGTTGGTGGCGGTTTGTGTTGCCGGGTATTTTGGAATTCATCCTCCTGGATTTGTAGCCTCTGTTGTGGCTTTAGCTTTTGGCCTAGCAGCAGCTTCCTTCTTTCCGGCCATTGTGCTCGGTATATTTTCAAAACGAATGAATAAAGAGGGAGCCATTGCAGGAATGGTTTTGGGGCTCCTTGTGACTTGTTTTTATATAGCCAAATTCAGGTTAAAATGGATCGGTGATCCGGCGACTTCGGGAGCGGATTACTGGTGGTTTGGGATTTCACCAGAGGGATTTGGTACTGTGGGTATGTTACTCAATTTTATTGTTGCCATCATTGTTTCCAGAGTGACCAAAAGGCCACCAGATGAAATCGGAGAGATAGTTGAAAGCATCAGATATCCAAAAGGGGCCTCTAAATCGATTTCGAATCATTAAATTTACAGGTTTAAGATGTATAAGTCCTGATCTTTTGGTTAGGTGTCGATACTATTTGGATTGCGATGGAAGTCGGCTTTTTACCCATTTTATCTGTCCGTTGTGGTTAGATTCATGTTCGCATACGTGAAACCATTTGCAGTAATTATTGGTAGGACCCCATGGCCAATCATCATCGACGGTTAATAGCCAATCATCATCTTTTTTTGCCAGTTCTAAAAGTGAGTTTTCTCTAACCTTGTTTAATTTGTCTAAATAGTAACCAAGTTCATGGCCTTTTATAGTTTTTCTTGCTTCTTCTCCCAACCCCGAAGCAACGGACCATTCTTTAATATCTTCTTTTGACCAGTTTCCCCATTTCTTCCCTTCAAATGTGTGTATCTGATAAAATCGTTCGGTAGCTGCTAAATGGAGTAACATAGCTCCGATACTATTTGAATTTTCATCATAGATATAATCAAGATCTTCTATGCTCATCCCTTGTACCGGCATCAAAATTACATGACGCATCCAGTTGAGCATGGAATCGAGGGTTCCGACTTGAGGTGAGAAGCCTGTTTTCGGACCTATGATGTTAAGATCATTATTGAAGGTGTTAATGCTCGAGTTGGCAAAGCTGTTTACCGGGAAGGTTATTGCCGACCCTGCGGTTATTGCAAATATTGAAGATTGTTTGATGAACCGCCTTCTGTTCAGGAAATTTTTGTCTTGATTCATATCTGTTAAATTTAGTGTGATTTGAATTCAAGATACGGAAATGTATGGTTGTTATAGAATATTGGTTGGTTTTTTATTTTCATCAATAGCTACAAAGGTAAATTCACCAGAAACAGATTTTTCTCTTTTCTCTGAATACATTTCTTCCGTGAAAATATCAACTCTTACTTTTAGACTAGTATTACCAACTGAGCTTACTTTTCCGATAAGTTCTACAATCGTTCCGGCTGGTATAGGTTTTTTAAAATCAATTCGGTCGCTACTTACAGTAACCATGCGTTGTCTGCTAAATCGAGTAGCAGTAATAAATGCTGTTTCGTCCATAAGCTGCATAGCTGTGCCACCAAAAAGAGTATCGTAATGGTTGGTTGTATTGGGGAAAACAGCTTTGAAAATTCTTGTTTCAGATGTGACTTTTCTATTATCTATTATATTGGGTTTCATTTTCTAGCGCTATAAAATGTGTGGTTCTGTTTTGGTTGTTTTTTAGTGGAATAACATTAATTTGGCAATGGTATGCTTCTCCATTTTTTCTGTAGTTAGTAAGTTTTGCAGAAAACGGAACTTGTTCTCTTAACATTCTTCTAATAAAGTTTAGAGTGGTAGGGCAGGTGTCTTTACCTTGAAGGAATTTAGGTTTTCTTCCTATGGTGTTTTTTATAGAATACCCGGTCATCTGTTTAAAGCCTTTACTTATCCATTTTATATCCTGCTTTGTGTCAGTGAGTACTAATGCATCGTAATGGACTTGATCTACTATTGAATGGACATCGGTTTTCCAACGGTTTAATTTCTTCAAACAGGAAAGTACTTCGAGATCGTTTTGTTTATTGATCAGGTTTGTTTGGTCTTTCATAAATGATCCATAAATATCCCAACATACCAAGGGAGCTCCTGATGACTTTAAAGTTTTCATCACCTTTAATGTTTTTTATGTGCAGCAGGAATCAAAGCAATAACACTAAATTATAGTGTACAGGAAGGTTTAAAACACAGACCTGGCTTTAAAACGCGAAAGCACTTAGGTTTTTATTTGTAAAGGCAAGTCTCCTGGCTTATAACTTTTTTAAGGTCTTCCCATTATTAAAATAACAGTGACATCTTCATAAAAAATGGTTATTTACAGTTGCGCGTCAGCTTGTGATTTTCACACAATTCCTTTTTAATTAGCTTCAAGCTAAACCTTAATTTAAATCAAAAATAAGATTTTATATCTGATTTAAAAGGGAATGATTTGAATATATCCCAGTTCTTTCCATTGTGTTTGAGCAGGCAAAGCGAATCTATTCTAAATGTGATAGCAAAATCTTTTGCTTTATAGGTGGTCCAAATCGCATTAAAAACTTCAGGTGTAAGGTCTCTGTGGGCAATGGTAACATGGGGATGAAATGGGCCGGAGGTTTCTTTTTCAGTAAAGCTTAAAGAAGCAATTAGCGTATTTTTTAAAACATTGTGCAGGGTAATAAGCGGTTGGTGATCTTCAACGCTAATGAAGATTACCCGATTGGAAAAGTGATTAAAGCCGTTAAGGCTCACATTAAAGCTAAGTCTCTTTGCAGCAAATGCCTTAAGGGTATTTATCATTAAATTTTCATCAGTGCTGCTTCTTCGAAAGGGCATCTGAAGTGTGATATGCGCCGGTGATTTCAGTGCATGTTGAATTCCATATCGACACTTCAATTCTTCTTTGATTGATTTTACCTGATTTGCTTCATTCTCAGGGGGGACAACAGCTATATAATAGAGGGACTGTTCTTGCATGCTTCTGTTGCTTAGGAAGTTATTTTGTAATACTACATACGTTTATTTCTGACATTAAGATATAAATTCTATTAAAGAGCATGTATCTTTATGAGATGAATTCTCAGATTTTTTCGAAACAAAGTGATTTATATGCTAAATACAGACCCAGGTATCCGGATACCTTATACGAATTTCTAATGCGTTATGTTTCGGACAATATGCGTGCTTGTGATTGTGGTACCGGAACTGGAATTTTTGCCGAAAAACTTACAGAATATTTCCAAAGGGTTTATGCCATTGATGTAAGTGTTAAACAATTGAGTAATGCTGTTCAGAGAGATAATCTTTGCTACAGTCTATCTCCGGCAGAAACAATTCCTTTCAATGATGCCTTTTTTGATTTGGTTACTGTGGCACAGGCTTTACATTGGTTTGACACGGAGTTATTTTTTAAAGAGGTTAAAAGGGTGTTAAGGCCTAATGGGTTGATCGCGGTGATATGGTATGGTAGGGTGAAAGTTGAAGACAATGAGGCAAGAAAGCAGATAGATCGATTTTATGAATTAATGTTTTCGAACTTCTTTTCCTCAAACAGAAAGCTTTTAGATCATGGCTACAGGGATATTGATTTTCCTTTTAACGAAATTGTATGCCCGGAGTTTAAATCGGTTTACACCTGGAGTTTGGATGATTTAAGGGGGTATTTTTATTCTTGGTCGGCTGTGCAGCGTTATATTGATAATTGCCATAAGGATCCGACTGAGGAGATTATAGCTTCTTTAGCTTCTTTTTGGCAGAAAAAGGAAAAGGTTTCTTTTCCGATGTATATGCGTTTAGGGAGGTTATAAGAGGTTGTTGTAGGCTTTCGCATAAAGCAATAGCATCATAGTTTTGGCATCTTTAATTTCTCCGGAGTGTAGCATATCCAGTGCTTTTTGAAAAGAGATTTCAAGTACTTCGATGTCTTCGTGCTCATCTTGTTTTCCACCTCCTTCATTAACCTTCATGTCGGATGTGTAATATGCTATGAAAAAATGAAGTATCTCAGTTACCGCTCCGGGAGAGGTGTAAGATTCGAAAAGTTTTTTTACTTTTTTGACACGAAATCCTGTTTCTTCTTCAATTTCTCTTTTTATACAATCTGAAGGATCGTCTTCATCCAACACGCCTGCCGGAGCTTCGATCATCATGCCATCGGAATTTTCATTGAGGTAGGTTGGCATTCTAAATTGTTTAGTAAGTATGATGTTTTTTGTTCCTTTGTTGTAAAGAAGAACTACCGCTCCATTACCACGGTCATAAACCTCTCGGCTTTGGGATTGAGTTATGCCGTCTTTTGTTTTATATTGAAAATGTACTTTTTTTAGGGTATACCAATCGTTAGAAAGAATTTGTACACTACTGATCTTAACATTGGGATTGCTCATAGCGATTACTTACATATTAACAAATTCATAACCTGCTAAATCTTTATTGCGGAGATCAATTTCGGTTTCATTTAAATGAATTCCATATTCAAGAAAGGCTTTTAGATTTGCCAACCAAAATGTCCATCCATTACTGCATCCGTAATGAATTTTAAGTTTATTATCCTCATCTAAAGGGATCTTAGATTTGGTGAGGGAGAGTAAAGTGGCACCATCAATCTTTTTAAGCGTTACCTCTACTTCGCATTCACCAGCAAAGGAAAAAACAATTTTGTCAATTCCATTCGCTTCTATGATATGGCCATTCTCTTCTCCATCCCAATTATGCCATTTCCAAGTGTAATTATCGCCTGCCTCCACAAACTCATATGGTTTTAGTTTGTTTCCATTTCTGGAGTAAATAGCAGTGTGCAGAAACCATGCTGTAATGCCTTCTTCTGTGGCCCAGCACCAGTAAAGCTTTTTGAGGTTTGCTTTTATGTAAATCCGTTTTGTGAATTGATCGAAAGAAAGTTTTTTCATGATCATTTTTTTATGTTCTTCTATCAATTGGGGAAGAACTTAAAGATACGGATTTTTATGCAGGAAAAACAAAGGGACCTGTTTAAAAAAGTTACATTAAGTTCGTTAGCGCATTATTTAAATTCCTTCTGATATTCGTCCCATGTTTTATCCAAATAGATATTATCGCCAAAGAATTTAGCAATCATTAAAAACTCTTTTGGTTTTTTATAGCCCGGTACCGGTGATAGCATTTTCTGATTTTCATCCAGAAAGACCACTGTGGGATAGCTTAGTCTTCCTTGTAGCAGGGAAGCGGCTAATTCATGATAGCCTCTTTTTCCTGAAGAAACATATTTAAAAGTGTTGCCTTTATATTCAATATCCTCTTTTCCTTCACCATCTAATTTAACCATATAGAAATTATCATTCATATAACTGGCTACTTCGGAATGATTAAAGGTGTCTTTATCCATTTTTTTACACCATCCACACCAATCGGTGTAAACATCAATAAATATTTTTTTAGGATTTTTATCGGTCTCAGATTTTTTGATAGCTTCTTCCCAGCTCATCCATTCAATCTCAGTAGCATTGTTTTTAAATGAAGAAGTTGAGAGTGCAATGAAGCAGGTTAGAAAAGCTGTAAGTATAAATTTCATTTTCATTTATATAGTTTTTTCAATATGGGGTGAAGAGATTAATTGTTTCTTCACATTTGAGTGATTTTTAGATTTATAAAAAGAATACAGATTTTAATCACAGCAGATGATAGTTTTTCAAAAGCAATGATAAGCTGTATTTTTTCAAAGATAATAAAAACCTTTAGGAGTTTCAGTCATAAAAAAAGCGCCAAACTTACATTTGGCGCTTTGGGTTTATTTGGAAACTAATTAAAATTAAGGTTTAATCAATTCTTTATCGGTTTCTGAAGGTGTGTTAAAATTAACCTCTACCTGATTGCGAATTAAATCATCAAAAGTTTCACGTTTTCTTATCAAATGTGCTTCATTCTTATACCAAAGTACTTCGGCTGGCCTGAATCTGGAATTGTAATTACTAGACATTGTAAAACAATAAGCTCCGGCATTTTTAAAACATAGTATATCCCCTTCAGATATTTCATTAATCCTTCTGTTATTGGCAAAGGTATCTGTTTCACAAATGTATCCCACAACAGAATAGAATCGCGCTTTACCATCCGGGTTTGAGATGTTCTGAATGTCGTGCTGGGCGTTGTATAGCATTGGACGAATTAAATGATTAAATCCGGTGTCAATACCAGCAAAGACGGTAGAGGTAGTTTGCTTCACAACATTTACTGATGCTAAAAAATGTCCTGCCTCACTTACCAGAAATTTACCTGGTTCAAAAGCGAGTGTCAGGTCTTTACCATATTCTTTACAAAAGTCGTTGAATCTTTTGCTAAGTTTCTTACCGAGCTCTTCAACGTTGGTTTCAATATCACCTTCTTTATAAGGCACTTTAAATCCGCTACCAAAATCTATAAATTCTAAATCTTTAAAATTTCTTGCAGTTTCAAACAGTATTTCAGAGGCATATAAAAATACTTCGATATCAAGAATATCGCTACCAGTATGCATGTGAATACCATTAACCTTCATGTTGGTGTTTTCTACAATCCTCAAGAGGTGCGGTATTTGATGGATGCTTATGCCGAATTTTGAATCGATATGACCTACAGATATATTACTATTTCCCCCAGCCATTACATGCGGGTTAATACGGATACATACAGGGACATTTGGATGTTTGGTGCCAAATTGCTCCAATATGGATAGGTTATCGATGTTTATTTGTGCTCCTAATGCAGCGACTTGTTCAATTTCTTCCAGAGAAACCCCGTTTGGAGTGTAAATGATATCCTCCGGTTTAAATCCTGCGAGTAGCCCTAAGCGAACTTCTTGAATAGAAACGGTATCTAAACCGCTTCCCAGGCTGTTCATAAACTTAAGGATTGATATATTATTTAATGCCTTCGCAGCATAGTTTAATTTGAGATGTTTTACTTTTTTAAAAGCAGAAGTAAGCCTCTCATATTGAGAAGCGATTTTTTCGGCGTCATAGACATACACCGGACTCCCATATTCTTTTGCAATGTTTAATAAATCCTGCGATCTCATACTTCTGATTAGTTTTATTCAAAGTACAAAAGTATTTACAGATTGAGTTATTACAAATAAAACTGAAAAAAAATATAAAAATACAACAAGTTGTTATAAAACAAACATCGATCAATTGTAGCTTTTATTTTTTTTGTAAATTTAAGAAAAAGCATCATGCAAACTACCATTCCATTTTTTCCTTTAGAAGTTGTTGTTTTTCCCGGGGAACGATTGTTACTTCATGTTTTTGAAGATCGTTACAAGCAGCTCATTGATGATTGTAAGGTTACAGGGAAGGCATTTGGGATACCTATTTTCTATAAAAAGAATTTGAAACTTGGTACGGAGGTTACTTTAGAGGAGGTCGTAAAGGAATACGATAATGGTGAGATGGATATTATATGTAATGCACATCGAATTTTTGAATTAAAAAGTTTTGAAAATCCATTACCCGGAAAAATGTATTCTGGTGGGCTTGTGGAGTTTCGGGAGATAGACAGGGAAGCTAAACGCGAGGAGAAGGAAAATGTTGTAGTATTGATTAATGAGCTATACAAGAATTTAGGTGTTTTAATGGATCCTATAGATACAGATAGTTTTAATAGCTTTTTATATGCTCATAAAATAGGGTTGAGTCTTGCCCAGGAATATCAATTACTTCAAATTAAAACCGAACGACAACGTTTGCACTTTTTGCGTTCGCACTTAAAGATGGTTATACCGGTGGTGACCCAGTTGAATCTTACAAAAGAGCGTATTCAGATGAATGGGCATTTTAAGAATTTTAACGAATTGGACTTTAAGGATTTTAAGCTTTAGCGCAAAACAATTTTGTCTACAATATCTTTGCCTAATTCTTCATTAATCATATTGATTATTTTTTCTTTCCCATAGCTTAATTCCTCTCGTAGAACCGAAGATGATAGGGTTACGTATAGAACGGAACCTTTTAGTTGGACGTTGGATGTGTAGTTATTTACTCCCGGTCCCATTAGGTTTACCCAGGCGTCTTCTACATTATGTTTGTCGAGTCCTTTTTCAAGTTTGCTGTTTTCAACAAAGCTTTTAAGTGCGTCAGCTAATGAAATATGTTCGTTACGTCGGGCCATTAATTCAGGGTAAGTTTTTTGTATCTTTTATAAAAGTACTTTAATTTTTCTTTGTTAATCACTATCAGTTGATCTTTATTTACTTTCAATACTTCTTCTTTCCATTCAGCAAAAGGAGTATTGTATATTAGATAAAGGTGTTTATTTTGGATTGATACGCGAAAATCTTCATGATCATTATTCGATGAGAAAGAACCGTCAATTTTGGGTGCTAGTTTTTTACGAATCCCGGAGGTGTCAGTTTTTAACTCTATAAAATCGACAAATTTGTTAATATCGTAGGTCTTAGTTTCTCCAGACGGGAATTCAACTTTGTGGATTTCCCAATAGCCGTTTAGGCTATTTATTTGTTCTTTAACCGGAGTGGTACAATTAGTAAAAAGAAAAATGAAAGCTATTAGATACAGAAATGATCTCATAGTTTAAAAATTTTATAGGTTTGATGGGTTTCTTTAACTACAGCCTCTGTTCGGTCTGCATGGGTATCACTTATAAATATCTGACCGAAATCATCGTTATCCACAAGTTTTATTATCTGACCAACTCGTTCTTCATCCAACTTATCGAATATGTCATCAAGTAGTAGGATAGGGGTTACTTTAGCTTGTTCTTTTAGAAAATCGAATTGTGCAAGTTTGAGTGCTACAAGAAATGATTTCTGTTGGCCTTGGCTTCCGAACTTTTTGATGGGGAATCCTTCTATTTCAAAGTTTAAATCATCTTTGTGTGTGCCAACAGTTGTATATTGCAGTGCACGATCTTTTTGAAGGTTTGATTCAAAAAGCTCTTTCAGTGGTTTATCGTAAAGTTGGCTTTGGTAATTAAGGTTAACAGCCTCGGATCTTCCTGATATGGCAGCATGACGGGCTTTAAAAATCGGAATAAAACTCTTAAGAAATTCTTTCCTGGTATTGAAAATTTCGGTTCCTAAAGTGTGAAGTTGTTCGTTATAAATGCTTAAGGTTTCGTTGTCAAATGTGTTGTTTGCTGCGAAATATTTCAGTAAGGAATTTCGTTGTGCTAAAACCTTATTATAGTTGATGAGGTTGGTGAGGTAGGTTTTGTTGCTTTGAGAAATCACGCTGTCGATAAACTTTCTTCGTGTTTCACTACCTTCGATAATAAGATCGCGATCAGCAGGAGATATTATAACTAATGGTAAAAAGCCTATGTGATCGGAAATTTTATCGTAAATTTTACTGTTTCTTTTGATAACTTTTTTTTGCCCTTTTTTGTAGCTACAAATAACTTTTTCTGCTCGATCATCTTTTTCGAAGTCACCGTCTATAACAAGAAAATCCTCACCGTGTTTAATGTTTTGGGTAGCAATAGGGTTAAAGTAACTTTTGCCAAAAGAGAGGTGGTATATAGCGTCTAAAACATTTGTTTTCCCGATACCGTTATTACCAACAAAACAATTGATCTTTCTGTCAAATTCAAAAGACTGACTCGCGAAGTTTTTGTAGTTAATGAGAGAAAGTTTTCTTAAATGCATTTATAAAGATTCACTTGTTTGTCGGATCAGAACTTGCAAATATGCTATAAATTATTCGAAAAATATCAAATAAAATCGCTTTTACATTTCAATAAATATTATATTTTTGCCGCACATCGCTTAATGCGTAAAGTTATAATAAAGATCATAAATGCAGGTTGATTAAATTCAGCTGTGTTATTTAGAAGAAAAATAATAATTATGGCAACTTATAAAAGAAGAGGATACAAGCCTAAAAACAAAGAGGAAGAAGCTCAACTAGAAGAAATGGAAAGCACAACTGCGGAAGTTTTTAATACGTTAGATGAGGGAGCTTCTAAAACTGAAGAATGGGTTGCGAGAAACCAGAAGTATATTTTTGGAAGTATCGTTGGGCTAGTTATTATAGCTTTAGGAGTTTTAGGTTATCAGCAATTTATACATGCTCCGAAAGAAACGGAAGCTTCAAATGAGATGTTTTTTGCACAACAATATTTTGATGAGGCCGTAAATGCTATAGACAAGGATTCTTTGTTTAATATTGCATTGAATGGAGCAAATGGTAAGTACGGGCTTTTGGATATTATAGATAAATATAAGGGTACAAAGGCAGCTAACTTGGCAGAATACAGTTCGGGAATGGCTTATCTGAACATGAATAAATATGAGGAAGCTATAGCTCATTTACAGAACTTTAAATCTGACGATCCTATTTTGGGTGCATTAGCAAAAGGAGGAATTGGTGATGCTTTTGTTCAATTGAATCAAACAGAGGATGCCTTGGGATATTATGAAAAAGCAATTGCACATAATGCTAATGATTTTACCACTCCGCGTTTTTTATTCAAGGCCGGAACTTTAGCCTTGAGTAGCGGAGACCATAAGACTGCTTTAAAATACTTCAAAAGAATCAAGGAGGAATATCCTAATTCTGAAGAAGGTAGGACTATAGATATTTTCATAGGTAAGGTAGAAAGTGTAAAATAATGGCTACTGAAAATAAAAATTTATCACATTACGATAAAGCAACAATCCCAAGCGCGAAGGAATTTCGGTTTGGGATTGTTGTTTCTGAATGGAACGAACAAATTACAGATGCTTTGTATCAAGGGGCGAAAGAGGCGTTGATTGATTGTGGAGCATTGGAGTCTAATATTATGAAGTGGGATGTTCCTGGTAGTTTTGAGCTTACCTTCGGAGCAAAAAAAATGATAGAAACCCAGGCCTTAGATGCTGTAATTGCTATTGGGAGTGTTATACAAGGAGAGACGAAACATTTTGATTTTGTTTGTAGTGCTACTGCCAATGGTATCAAGGATTTAAATGTTCGTTATGATGTTCCCGTTATTTTCTGTGTTTTAACAGATAACACCCTTCAGCAGGCAATAGACAGAAGTGGGGGTAAACATGGGAATAAAGGAACGGAAGCAGCTATAGCAGCTGTTAAAATGGCTGCTTTAGGAAATTAATTACCTGATTAAACTTCTCATAGTCAGCATCGCTTTTATTTGTTAACAATTTTTAGCAGATATAACGGGGTATTCTATTTCATTTTAAGTATTTTTGAGAATAGTATAAGTAGATAGACGATGAGGCTTCCAACTCTTTTTAAACAACAAGGTAATAAATCATATTCTTACACTCCTCGATATTACGATGAGCGCAAAGAGCGTTTGGAAAAATTAAAGGAGAAACATTCAAAAAAATCGGATAGAGAATATTTTGAGGGTTACAGAAGGAAAAGCTTTCGTGAAGACTGGAAAGCAAACCGAAGAGTGAAATCAAATAACAATTCAAGAGTTCGATTTGTAGTAATTCTTATATTGTTACTGATGTTCGCCTATGTGGCCTTAAAGAATATTAACCTCGATACCTTGTTTTAATGGCAGATGTTATTAAACTTTTACCTGATCATGTTGCTAATCAAATTGCTGCAGGTGAGGTGGTTCAGCGACCAGCTTCGGTTGTAAAGGAGTTGCTGGAAAATGCCATAGATGCTTCAGCTACTGAAATTAAATTAATCGTTAAGGATGCCGGAAAAACGCTTATTCAAGTTATTGATAATGGTGTTGGAATGAGTGCAACGGATGCACGGCTTTCATTTGAGCGACATGCTACTTCTAAAATTGCTTCTGCAGAAGATTTATTTCAATTACAAACCAAGGGCTTTAGGGGTGAGGCTTTAGCCTCCATTGCTGCCATAGCTCATGTGGATATGAATACGAAACGTTTGGATGAAGAGGTAGGAACTTGTATTCATATTGAGGGTGGTAAAGTTGTTTCTCAAGAGGTTAATGTAATGCCAAAAGGCACTTCTATAGCCGTTAAAAATTTATTTTTTAATATTCCTGCAAGACGGAACTTTCTTAAATCGAATAATGTTGAGTTAAGGCATATTATAGATGAGTTTCATCGTGTTGCTTTGACCCACCCGGATATACATTTCGAATTGTATAATAACGGAGGTGAAATATTTAATTTGCCAGGTACGAATATCAGACAACGAATCGTACATATTTTTGGTAATAAGACTAATGAAAAACTCGTTCCGGTTGAAGAGGATACGGAAGTTGTTAAACTTTCAGGATTTGTTTTCAAACCCGAGTTTGCCAAGAAAACAAGAGGAGAGCAATTTTTCTTTGTGAATAATCGTTTTATTAAGAGCTCATATTTAAATCATGCTATTTCTTCAGCCTTCGAGGGGTTAGTTAAAGATCAGGTTCATCCAAGTTATTTTTTATATCTAGTTATTGATCCTTCATCTATCGATATTAATATTCATCCGACCAAAACAGAAATAAAATTTGATGATGAGCATGCTATATACGCTATCATGCGATCGGCGGTGAAGCATAGTTTAGGACAATTTAACGTTGCGCCGATCCTGGATTTCGAAAGAGATCCTAATCTTGACACTCCGTATGATTTTGAGGGTAAGAAAGCAGATATGCCGACTATTGAGGTGGATGCTAACTTTAATCCGTTTGAGGAGGAATTTAATGGAGGTTCAAACCATAAACCTTCATCATTTAAAAAAGAGAAAAGTAGTGATTGGGAAAGTTTATATGTAGGACTTGACGAGGGTTCTGGTCAAGATGATTTTTCTTCTATTGAATTGGAGTCAGAGGTAGTAACCGGATCACTTTTTGATGAAACCAATGAAGAGGAAAGTTCGGCGGTTACATTTCAATTACAGCGGAAATATATTGTTACTTCTATAAAATCAGGAATGGTTGTTATAGATCAATCGAAGGCGCACCAGCGGGTTTTATACGAACAATTTTTGAAAGATATAACCGTTAAAGAAGCTGTTAGTCAGCAATTGTTATTTCCGTTGAATCTAAAGTTTTCTAAGTCGGAAATTGGATTGTTGAAGGAGTTAAAAGAAAGTCTGGAGAATACTGGTTTTATGTTTTCTAACTTTGAAGAGGATTCAGTAGAAGTAGGGGGAATTCCTATGAATGTTTCAGAGAGCGAAGTTGGAGGTGTTTTGGATCAATTATTGGCTGATTTCAAAGAAGAGGTGCCAGAAAATGGGTTTTCTCAAACAGACTTATTGGCTAAAACCTTGAGTAAGACTTTGGCTGTACGAACAGGAGATGTTTTAAATAAGGCTTCTCAAGAAGCATTAGTTCATAATTTATTTGCCTGTAAGGAGCCTAACTTATCTCCTTTTAACAGGCCGACCTTTGTAACAATGACAGCAAACGATCTCGATAAAAAATTTATGTAATACATGGGAAGAATTTCAGAAACTGTAAAACATCTAATAATTATTAATGCCCTTTTCTGGGTGGCTACCATAGTACTCAGAAAATCTGGAATAGATCTCGATGCAATATTAGCGTTACATTTTCCATTAAATGATACGTTTAAACCCTGGCAAGTTATAACGCATATGTTTATGCATGCAACCTTTACCGCTAATGGAGGTATTATTTTTGCGCATATTTTGTTCAATATGTTTGGTTTATGGATGTTTGGTACCCCGCTGGAGCAAATGTGGGGTAGGAATAAATTTCTCTTTTTTTACATTTTTGCGGGTGTAGGTTCTGCAATCGTGTATACGGCCTTTAATTTTTATCAATTTTTTCAAGCTTCGGAGATTATGCACGGACTTGGATTTAGCAACGATCAGATAAAGGCTTTACTAAGTTTGCCTCACGACCAAGTGGTATCTACTTTGAATTCGGGAGTATATGACGGGTTGAGGCTGGATCGTATACAAGAAATTTACGATGAAGGATATTTTGCCTTTAATTCTGTGGCTGTTGGTGCGTCAGGGGCCCTTTATGGGATTCTTGTAGCATTCGCAATGATGTTTCCAAACGCCGAATTAATGTTAATTTTCCTCCCAATTCCTATTAAAGCTAAATATTTTGTTCCTATCTTAATACTAGGAGATTTATTCTTTGGTTTCACACAGTATTCCATAGGTCCAATTGCTCATTTTGCGCATGTTGGGGGTGCTTTGTTTGGCTTTATAATGATGTGGTACTGGAAGCGAAATCAGTTTAATAAAAACAGATGGGATAAATAGATGAGTATAACAAAAGACATACAGTACAAGTTTAAGACCTTATCGATTGCTGAGAAGTTGATAGCCATCAATGTTGCTATTTTTATACTTAATGCTTTGTTTGTTTTTTTAATGCAGCAACGACAGGATGTAATTGTTCAGTGGTTTCAGTTGCCAAAAAGTTTTTCTGACTTTATTCTTCAGCCTTGGTCTATTGTTTCGTATGCCTTCTTTCATGCTGGTTTTATGCATATTTTTTGGAATATGATTCTGTTGTATTTTACCGGTAGAATTTTTCTCAATTTGTTTAAACCTCGAATGTTTTTAAATGTATATTTCCTAGGGGCTATTACAGGAGGTTTATTGTTTTTATTGAGTTATAATTTGTTTCCTGCTTTTTCGGGCATTAATACTGCTCTAATAGGCGCTTCTGCTGCAGTGATGGCAGTATTGATATTTATTTGTACCTATATGCCTTATCAAGAGGTAAGAGTGATTTTTTTCAATATTAAACTATGGCATTTAGGTGCTTTTTTCGTTTTACTGGATTTGATACAAATTCCGATGGGTAATGCCGGAGGTCATATAGCTCATCTGGGTGGGGCCTTATTAGGATTTGTGTATGCTAAAAAGTTGGGCGAGGGTAAGGATATAGGTAGTGGATTTGAAAAAGGAGTGGATTCGATGGTAAATTTCTTCAAAAGATCTAAAAAGTCTCCTTTAAAAACGGTTCATAAGAATAAATCAGCTGCCCAAAATAAATCAACTATAAGTAAGAATGAGTATCAACGAAAGATAGATGAAATTCTAGATAAGATTAGCAAGAGTGGCTATGATAGTTTAACCAAGGAAGAAAAAGACTTTCTGTTCCGTGCGGGAAAAGAGTAGTGTATGAAAAAGCTGAACTGGATTAATAGGTTTATTTTCCTTATAAATTCTCTTTTTGCGGCATTGTTGTTGCTTTCATATGCCTTGCCTTATGTGTTTCCAAAAAGCTTTCCTACACTATCTGTCTTTAGTTTGTCTGTTCCAATTTTCATTACAGTAAATATTGTTTTTGTTTGCTATTGGGTTTTACAGTTTAAAAGGCAATTCTTACTGTCTTTAATAATTCTGTTAATGGGGTATGGACATCTCAAGGCATTTTACAGATTTTCAGGAAATGAAGAAAGTTCTGTTAGTGAGGGGGTACTCAAAGTAATGAGTTTTAATGTAAGGTTGTTTAATTTGTATGAGTGGATTCCTGGTGATGATGTGGATCAGGATATTATCAACTTTGTAAATAGTGAGGCTCCGGATGTGATTTGCTTTCAGGATTTTCACAAGGATAAAGAAGAGGTTTTTGTGAATTACCCATACAAGTATACAGTTTATAAACACCGAAAAAACAAAAATGGAAATGCTGTCTTTTCCAAATATCCAATAATAAACAAGGGTGTGCTCGATTTTCCGGGGAATGGGAATAACGGTATGTATGTTGATTTGAGGAAAGGTAATGATACCATTCGTGTTTACAATCTTCATTTGGAATCGCATCGAATCAATCCTGATGAGGAAGCACTTACAAAAAAAAATTCAGAACGCTTATTCAAACGTATTGGTAATACATTTGCCATGCAACAAACACAGGCCGAAATGGTGGCGGAGCATAAAAAACTCTGTCATTATAAGAAAATAATTTGTGGCGATTTTAATAATACTTCTTCTTCAAATATTTTTAAACTTATTCGAGGAGACATGAAAGATACTTTTGAAGAGCAGGGTAAAGGTTTAGGAAGGACCTTTGTATTTAAGTTTTTTCCACTTCGAATAGATTTTATTTTGGTAGATGATACGATTGAGGTTTTATCGCATAAAAATTATGATCAGAAGCTTTCTGATCACTATCCTATAAAAAGCACAATTAGATTATAGTTTTTGAAAGTATGCAATCTGTAGTATCTGCCAGGATGTGTAAAAGTAATGCAATTCCATAAATCCTTGATTTATTGTTAAAAAGGAGCAGGGTATAGATGAATATAAATGGATAGGAGTGTAACAGGTGAAAATTTATGCTGCAGCGGTTGGGGTCAAATATAGGATTTGCCCATACGTGATCAATATCTATAATAATTGCACTTATTAGGATTACTAAACTCTTTTTCCAATTTGATCTATAAAAAATAAATGCAATCAGAATCGGTACTAAAAAGTGAATTCCATAATGAATAATAAAACGAATAGCTTCCAATTAAAGAGAAGGTTGTGATTCTAAATAACTTATGGCATTAGGACCTTCATTGAACAGTAAATCAATAATGCTAAGGTTTTCTATGAAGCCATGTTTATCGCCGAATACTTGAATGTAATTGTCGAAATTAAAAATAGGTTCCTTTTTCGATTCAACCAGGGACCTTAAATCTATAATATTGTTTTCAGGGTTAATTTGAAAGGTATCAGTTTTCTGAATTTCTATTTCAAATTGAAGGCATTCGGATATCAGTTCAATAGTCTCGAAATTTAAATCCATTAAGAACCGATGCTTTTTTTGAAAGATCGGAGCAATCTCGTCTTCATAAAATTCAAAGTATGGTGAGGTGCGATAGGCTGTTTCTATCGACTTCCAGTGTTGCTTCTTCCAACTGAAACCATTATCTATCTGAACATCTTTATATTTTCGTCTTCCCGTACCTTTAGCATGTTTTATAGGTATGCTTAATAGCTGCTTTCCGTTTGGGCTGTATATGAAGGTTCGATTCCTATAGGTTTGCTTTTGGTAATTGTCTTCAACCTCAAATATAATTTCCTTATTTGCAATGGTTACAAAATGGGAAATTGACGGGAAGTATGTTGGGTGCAATAATGCTTTCACGACTATTTTATAGTGTTATGCTTTTTTCTTTTTTCTTTTTCTGATCTCAGCAAAGATTAAATAACCTACGAGCAGTATTACGAAATATTTAAAATAAGAAACCGGCTTGCCATCACCATTAACGGTAGTAAAGAGACGTTCCCATCGAATTTTATCAAGACCTGAAGCATTGCTGTCCCAGCTCATCCATACAAAAACAGGTTTTCCTACTATATGGTCTTCGGGTACGTATCCCCAAAAGCGGCTATCTTCCGAACGATGACGGTTGTCTCCCATCATCCAGTAATAGTCTTGATTAAATGTGTATTGAGTGGTTGTCTTACCATTTATGAGGATTTGATTTCCAGAGACTTTTAATTCGTTCCCCTCATATTCTTCAATGATTTTATTATAGAGTGGTAAGGTCTCCAGAGAAATATCAATGGTTTGTCCTTTTTTAGGGATATAGATTGGGCCGAATTGGTCTTGATTCCAAGCGAACTGTGGAGCGCCTGGAAAGACACCTTGATTCGTTTCTGGTTTTGGTTCTACATACCGTTGAATACTCTCTATATTGGGATTGTTTTTTAATTGTTCGGCTGCATCTTCTGTTAAGGCTGTAAAAGCATAAATGCCATTTTGTTGGGGAAAGATAGGGTCGGTAACACCGTAGCGTTCGTACATGTATTGCGGGTTGATGTTACTTCCTTGCTTTACCTTAGCAAAATATGTGAATTGAGGTTTTGCTCTTTCCGGAAGAACTGTTCTCTCTCCATTTATGTATATGTATCCGTCTTTGATTTCCAAGGAATCACCTGGAATACCAACACACCTTTTTACGTAATTTGATTTTTTATCAATTGGTTTACGTATTTTTTTGTTGGTGTGTTTGAAAAATTGTTCAACTGTATCTGCCGGCCAATTGAAAACGACAATTTCGTTTCGCTTTACATCCTGAAATCCCGGAAGTCTGAAATACGGTAATTGTAATTTATTAAGTAAAGAGTTTTTTGCTTTGTTAGCATCATTTTCATGAACATAAGATTTAATACCAAGTTTTGGTATGGTATCGTGCACCATAGGTAATGAAACCGTAGTCATTGGTGTTCTGGCACCATAGTGAAATTTGCTTACAAAAAGAAAGTCACCTACCAATAGTGTTTTTTCGAGAGAAGACGTAGGGATAACATAAGGCTGAATGAAATAGGTATGTACCAGTGTTGCAGCGACCACTGCGAATAAAATCGAACTTACCCATTCTCCAGTTGCTGTTCTTGGTTTTAAACTTCTATCTTCAATGTAATTTACATCTGTGGCATAATTTATATAAAAAATGTAAAGTCCTAAAGTCAATACTACAAGCCAAGTATCAGCTTTGTTGTGTCTGCCGAAACTTCGAATTGTTTCTACCCATACCACTGGAAACATTATTAAGTTAATAATGGGGATGAATAATAAAATAACCCACCATTTAGGCCTGTTGATTATTTTCATTAAGATTACCGCATTATATATTGGGATAATAGCTTCCCAGGCTTGTCTTCCCGCTTTAACATATAATTTCCAGGTACCCGCAAAGTGAATTACTTGTAAAATCAGAAAAAATATAAACCATTGTGTCATTGTCATGATATAGGTGTTTATTGTTCTTAGTGTACTTTAAAGGTGTTTTGTTACGGAGTTAACCAATATTTAACACGTCTTTCATACTGAATACCCCATGTTTTCCGATAATCCATTCAGCGGCAATTACGGCACCAAGGGCAAATCCTTCTCTGTTATGAGCTGTATGAGTAATGTCGATGGAATCAACTTCACTTTGATATGATACTGTATGAGTGCCAGGTACATTCACTATTCTTTTAGCGACTATAGGTACTTCGTTTGCATCAGCTTTGTCCAGCTTCCATCCTGAAAGCGAAGTATTGTTGATAATGCCTTCCGCTAGGGTGATCGCAGTACCACTTGGGGCATCTAGTTTCTGTGTATGGTGAATTTCTTCCATACTCACATTATACTGAGAAAGGTTTTTCATTAGTTTGGCCAAATATTCATTAAGTTGAAAGAATACATTGACACCCAGACTAAAGTTAGAAGCGTAAATAAAAGCTCCATTGTTTGCGGAGCATATATCGACAGCTTCTTTATACTGATCTAACCAGCCTGTTGTTCCAGAAATGACTGGTACGTTATTTTTAAAGCAATTCGTAATATTATTGAAAGCTGAGGTAGGAATGCTAAAGTCTATAGCCACATCAGCAAGAGCGATATCGTATTCTTTGTCATTTGCATCTACTTTCAGGACAATTTCATGTCCTCGCGATAGTGCAATTTGCTCTATCATTTTTCCCATTTTTCCGTATCCTAGTAATGCAATTTTCATTTGTTTAAAATTTGAATGTGAGGGTTAAACCGTAATTTTTGTTAAAATTGATTTCGTTAATCTCCATGTATGGCTTTAAGGTAAGGTCGTCGCTCATGTTGTATTGTTTTAGATGGGCGTCGACATTAGCATCGATAATATTCAGGGCATAAAGACCTATTGTTATTAAAAGGGAAAGGTCTTTGTTTTTTTGATAAAATTCCTGAGCATCTCTTAGTGCATCTTCACTAAGGTCTGGGGTGTTTTTTGGGTTGCCGTCGGCATCTGTTCCCCAGAATTCATCGGTATTAAAGCCGGCAAGTCTACTTTTATATGCATCTCGGTAACGGTCATACTGTTTGGTGTTTTCAAGATAAAAATAGACGCCTGTTCCTATGGCTCCATATACAATAGGAATCTTCCAGTAACGTTTATTATATGCCTGACCTAATCCTGGAAGTACAGCGGAGTAAAATGCAGCTCTACTCGGAGATAAAGGATCAAGTTTGTAATTAGCATCTTTAATGCTATCCCGACGTTGCCTTCGAAGTTCTCGTTTACTGAATGTTTTTTGTACAGAATCTATAGAAACACGAAGTGTATCCGTTTTTTTCTCTTGTGCTGAGATCGTGTTAAAGAGGCACAAGAGAAATGTTAAAAAAAATAGCTGCTTTAGCACTACTCAAATAATTTTTTAAGGCGTAAAAAATCTTCTTTAGAGTGGAATGGAATGATTAATTTTCCTTTACCACTCTTTGCTACTTTAACGTCTATTTTGGTAGAAAAGTATTCTGTTAGATCTTCAAGGCTATCTGAAATATATTCTGGAACCTTTTCGGACTCTGATGATTTACTCTTTTTTGATGTGTCTTTATTTTGGTATGCACGAACCAGTTCTTCAGTTTGTCTTACGGACAAGGAGTCGCCAAGTATTCGCTCGTAAATTTCTAGCTGAAGTGATTTATTTTCGATATTAATTATAGCCCTACCATGTCCCATGGACAGGAAACCATCCCGAATACCGGTTTGGATGATAGGATCAAGCTTTAACAAGCGTAAGTAATTGGTGATGGTAGAACGTTTTTTACCAACTCTTTCACTCATTTGTTCCTGAGTAAGGTTAATCTCATCGATCAATCGCTGATAAGATAAAGCAATTTCAATAGCATCTAAATCCTGGCGTTGGATATTTTCTACCAATGCCATTTCTAAAGATTCCTGATCGTTTGCTATTCTAATATAAGCAGGTACTGTTTTCAGCCCGGCTAATTTAGAAGCTCTTAAACGACGTTCACCTGAGACCAATTGATACTTGTTGAAGTCTATTTTTCGAACCGTGATAGGTTGGATAACTCCTAATTCTCTTATTGAGGTTGAAAGTTCTGTTAAGGTTTCTTCGTTAAAATTTGTTCTTGGCTGAAACGGGTTAAGCTCAATACTTTCAACGTCCAATTCAACAATATTACCAACTACTTTGTCCGCATTTTTATCCTCAGCTGATTGAATATCATTTTCAGGATCTTTTAATAATGCTGACAATCCTCTTCCTAATGCTTGTTTTTTCGTTGCTTTTGCCATTAAACAGTCTCCTTATTCTTTTTTATAATTTCATGCGCCAAATTTAGGTAATTTGAAGCACCTTTACTTGTTGCATCGTAATTAATAATGGTTTCTC
Organism: Zhouia amylolytica; assembly: GCF_900116365.1. Classification (GTDB taxonomy): domain Bacteria; phylum Bacteroidota; class Bacteroidia; order Flavobacteriales; family Flavobacteriaceae; genus Zhouia; species Zhouia amylolytica. The sequence goes on from NZ_FPAG01000008.1 coordinate 102,947, forward strand.
CAAAACTTGGAGCTTCACTCAGGCGCACATTTCTTTGAATAATGGTATCGAAAACCATATCGCTAAAATGTTTTTGCACCTCTTCCACCACCTGATTTGACAGACGTAATCTGGAATCATACATGGTAAGGAGTAAGCCTTCAATATCAAGATTTTGATTGTGAAGTTTTTGGACACTCTTAATAGTGTTTAAAAGTTTACCAAGTCCTTCCAAAGCGAAATACTCACATTGTATAGGGATAATTACAGAATCAGCACAGGTAAGTGCATTTAAGGTTAAGAGGCCTAAAGAAGGGGCACAGTCAATAAGAATATAATCGTAATTGTCTTTAACGCTTTCGATAGCATTTTTGAGCATGTACTCACGTTTGTCTTTATCGACTAACTCAATTTCTATGGCCACCAAGTCTATATGTGCCGGAATAAGATCTACATTCGGAGAATTTGTTTTAACAATAGTCTCTTCTGCAGAATGCGTATGTTCCAAAAGTTGATAAGAACCTTTTTCAATAGTTTCCACATCAAGACCTAATCCTGAAGTAGCATTGGCTTGGGGATCGGCGTCAATTAAAAGAACTTTCTTTTCAAGAACGCCCAATGCAGCGGCTAGATTAACGGAGGTTGTGGTTTTACCTACTCCTCCTTTTTGATTTGCTATAGCAATAATTTTGCCCATGGATATCTTCATTTATAGCAGTAAAAATACAACTATTTGTGGGTTTTGAAAATGTATTTTATTAACACTTCAATTTCGGATACGTTAATTTACAGAAAAACTATATTATTTATTCTTTTTAGCTTTAATCATTGCCTCCAGCATATCCCACATCTGATCAGGGACTGCTTCAAGCAGGTTGAACTGACCAGCTCCTTTTAACCATTCGCCTCCATCTATTGTAATCACTTCTCCATTAATATATGCTGAAAAATCTGAAACCAGATAGGCTGCCAGATTGGCTAATTCCTGATGATCACCTACTCGTTTTAGGGGTACTTTTTTGGCGAGATCAAATTTTTCTTTTAGATCACCGGGAAGCAGTCTGTCCCAAGCTCCTTTTGTTGGGAATGGACCCGGAGCTATAGCATTGGATCGAATTCCGTACTTAGCCCATTCTACAGCTAAGCTTCTTGTCATGGCTAAAACACCGGCTTTGGCAGTAGCTGATGGAACTACATATGCAGAACCGGTCCAAGCGTAGGTGGTTACAATATTCAGGATGTTGGTGTTTTCTTGTTTAGTGTCAATCCAGTGTTTACCAAAGGCCAAGGTGCAGTTTTTAGATCCTTTAAGAACAATATCTATAATGGTGTCGAATGCATTTGCCGACAATCTTTCGGTAGGCGAAATAAAGTTTCCGGCAGCATTGTTTAGAAGAACGTCTATTTTACCAAATTCTTCTACGGCTTTTTTCCGCATGGCTTCCACCTGATCGTAATGTCTTACATCACATTGCAGAGGGAGGCACGTTCCTCCTGTTTCTGCTTCAAGTTCTTTTGCAGTATCTCTAAGTTTTTCAATATTTCTTGAAGTAATGGCGACATGAGCTCCAAGTTCTAAGAAATATTTAGACATGGCTTTACCCAATCCGCTTCCGCCACCGGTTACCACAATACTTTTATCTTTGAGTGCTCCATCGCGAAGCATTTTATTTTTAAAATTCATTTTTGATAGTTTTTATAGAGTTAAATGTATGAAATTATTTCCGTTTGTTGGGGTGGGGTAACTGCTATATGCCGTCTGAAAAAATATTGTTGTTGTTTTTGTGATAAATGATAAATGTCATCTTTAGGTCTGTTTAAACCAAATATCTTTACCGAGTAAATGTGAATAAAACAAATTCAATAATAAGACATAAAGGTCTTTTAATCTTGTTTTAATTAAGTAATCTAATATTTTATCTATGAATCATCTCATTACATCATTTATTACAGTGTCTTTTTTGAAAAGGCCTGGAGTCCTGTTGTTTATTGGTGTTCTTTTATTTTCATGCGCTAATGATGAAAAAAAAGAACTAGCCAGTGCTATTGATATTCCTGTTTTTCAGGAAATGCAAGCGGAGCTGACCTCGCCTCCTAAAGTTCCCAGACCTGTTGGAGAGCGGAAGGCAAAGAAGCTTATTGTCGATATGGAAATTCTTGAAAAAGAAGGGGAAATGACCAATGGTGTGCGTTATGTATACTGGACTTTTGGGGGAACAGTTCCTGGAAGTTTTATCCGAACCAGAGTTGGTGATGAAGTTGAGTTTCATTTAAAAAATCATCCGGACAATAAATTACCACATAATATTGATCTGCATGCTGTTACTGGTCCGGGGGGTGGTGCGGAATCATCATTTGTTGCACCGGGCCATGAAAAGGTATTTTCATTTAAGGTTTTAAATCCAGGTCTATATGTTTATCACTGTGCAACTGCTCCTGTGGGGATGCATATTGCTAATGGCATGTATGGTTTGATTTTGGTGGAACCTGAGGGGGGACTACCCTTGGTGGATAAAGAGTATTACATCATGCAGGGTGATTTTTATACAGAAGGAAAGAATGGTGAAAGGGGGTTACAGCCTTTTGATATGCAAAAGGCGGTTAATGAGAATGCTGACTATGTAGTGTTTAATGGAAAGGTTGGAGCTCTAACGGGAGATAATGCTATAACTGCTAATGTAGGGGAAACGGTTAGGTTGTTTGTCGGGAACGGTGGTCCAAACCTGGTCTCTTCCTTTCATGTAATCGGTGAAATATTTGATAAAGTTCATATTGAAGGAGGGAACCGAATCAATGAAAATGTTCAGACCACTCTGATTCCGGCTGGAGGAGCTGCTATTGTTGAGTTTAAGGTTGATGTGCCTGGAACATTTATTCTGGTAGATCATTCGATATTCAGAGCTTTCAATAAGGGAGCATTAGGGATGCTAAAGGTACAGGGAGAGAAGGATAAAACTATTTATTCCGGTGAATTGAGAGATGATATTTATTTGCCGGAAGGCGGAGGTATTCAATCTATGCCAACTACGGAGGAATTTGTTGAAGCTGAGGTAACAGCTAAGACCTTAGCGGAGCAATTGAAATTTGGTAAACAAACCTATATGCAAACATGTTTTGCTTGTCATCAGGGTGAGGGACAAGGAGTGGCAGGTGCTTTTCCTCCATTGTCAAAGTCAGATTATTTAAATGCTGATGTGGATAGAGCCATAGGTGTAGTATTAAATGGATTAACAGGGGAGATTACGGTTAATGGTGAAAAGTATAACAGTGTTATGACCCGTCAAAATTTAACTGATGAGGAAATCGCCAATGTTTTGACTTATGTATATAATAGTTGGGATAATTCAGAGCAGGTAGTCACCCCAGAAATGGTGAATAAAGTAAGAAGTAATTCGAATTTATAAATGTTTTGGATATGAAAATCAATACCCTTAGAAGGCTATTTTTTATAGGTTGTTTGTTTTATTATGGCATTGTGTGTTGTCAATCTAAGGGTATGGTTTTTATAGAGGGCAGCAGGTATATTCCATTATACGGGCGTGATTCAACCGTAGTTGAAGTTAAAGATTTTGAAATGGATATTTTTCCGGTTACCAATGCTGAGTTTCTCAAGTTTATAGCGTTGAACCCGCAATGGCAAAAATCTAAGGTGAAAAAGCTATTTGCAGAGGAAAATTACCTTAACAACTGGTTAAATGACCATGATCTTAAAAGTGGAGTAAATCTAAAAAGCCCGGTAACTTATGTGTCCTGGTTTGCGGCGAAGGCTTATTGTGAATGTATGGGCAAACGATTGCCGACCATTGACGAATGGGAATATGTAGCTATGGCCGATAAAGAACTGCGAGATGCCAGGGTGAAGAAATCTTACAATCAGCAAATTTTAGCGTGGTATGAAACTCCGAAAACATATAACAATCTTATAGGTGAGAACTCTAAAAATGTTTGGGGAGTTTATGATTTGCACGGATTGGTGTGGGAGTGGACCCTTGATTTTAATTCGGTGTTGATATCCGGTGAATCAAGAAAAGATGTAGATAAAGACAGTAATTTATTTTGTGGTAGTGCAGCTATCGGTGCCACAGATCTTATGAATTATGCGGCCTTTATGCGTTACGCATTCAGAGGAAGTATAAAGGCGCGATATGCGATTAAGAATCTGGGTTTTAGATGCGTAAAAGATGTGAATTAAATTAAACACATATGAGAATAAGATATATAGTTTCAATTATTTTACTACTTCTTGTGTCTTGCAAGGAAAATAATGTAAAGGTCCAAGAGGGTGTTGTAAATGTATATGAGTGCCCTATGCATTGCGAAGGAAATAAGATGTATGAGGAGGCAGGGGTTTGTCCGGTTTGTGAAATGGACTTAAAGTTGGTTCAGGGAGACTCTGTTAAGGAAACAGCTTCGGTTAAAATTTCTGAGATGTCTATTTTTAATTTAAATTCAAGATGGACGAATCAAAATGGGCAAGATCTTCATTTAAAGGATTTACAGGGTGAAGTTCTTGTAATGGTGATGATTTATACGTCGTGTAAGGCTGCCTGCCCTCGTTTGGTCGCTGACATGCGGAATATTGAGAAGCGTCTTACCGCTGAAGCAAAGGAAAGGGTTAAAATGATCTTTGTGAGTATTGACCCTGAAATAGATACTCCGGAGCGCTTAAAGGTTTTTGCTAAAGAGAACTACATGGATGCCGATCCCTGGATGTTTTTACGATCAACTGAAGAAAATACCAGGGAATTTGCTGCTGTTGTGGCTGTTAGCTATAAAGAAATTTCGCCTATAGATTTTTCGCATTCTAATATTATTACTGTTTTTGATCAGCATGGAGAAATGGTTTTCCAGCAAGAGGGACTTGGAGTGAATTCGGATCAAACTGTGAAACATATAAACGATGCTGTGTTGAAATTAAAAAAAGAATTATAACTTTAGTGTAAATCATTGATTGTAAAATTGATATATATGAAAAAAATAGCTACCCTTCTTGTTTTTTGTGTGTTCTCTCACATGCTTTTTGCCCAAGAATTTAAGACTGATATATAATTAAGACCTCGTTTTGAATATAGAAATGGTTTTAAAACATTGCTTTCTGATGATCAAAATTCTACTTCTCTTGTTTCTCAACGATCAAGAATAAATTTTGGTTTCAAGCAAGAACAAATCGAATTAAAATTATCCTTACAAAATATAAGGGTTTGGGGAGATGTACCTACTTTGACTTCTACTGATCAAAACAATGTAATGGTTTATGAGGCTTATGGTATTTATCGTATGAATGATAAATGGAGTTTTAAACTGGGGCGTCAGCGATTGTCATATGATAACCAAAGGATTTTAGGGGCAGTTGACTGGGCGCAGCAAGGGCGTTCACATGATGCTTTTCTTACTACATTCAAACCCAACGAAAAAAGCAGGTTAGATTTTGCTCTTTCCGTAAGTTCTGAAGCTGAGGTTGTAGTGGAGACTCCTTATACCTTGAATAATTTTAAAAATATGCAATTGTTATGGTATCATACAGACTTTACTTCTTCGCAATTAAGTTTACTTGCCTTAAATACCGGATTTGAATTTGAAGAAAACACTTCCGGGGATCGAACCACACAGTATATGCAAACAGTGGGAGGATTTTATAAGTTTAAATATGACTTGTGGTATGGTGATTTGGGTGCTTATGGTCAGTTTGGAGAACGCAATGATGCCGATGTAAGTGCTTTTAACTTTTGTGCCAATATCTATTGGAATATTACAAATACATGGATTGCAGGTTTGGGAGGTGAATATCTTTCAGGGAATGACATGGATGATACTTCAGGTGATAATAATGCATTTAACCCGTTATTTGGGACGAATCATGCTTTTAATGGATTTATGGATTATTTCTATGTAGGAAATCATATTAATTCGGTGGGGCTTACTGATGTGTATGCTAAGATTTTCTATAAAAGAGATAGATTTGATATTTCGGTTCAGCCACATTTATTCTGGTCGGCAGGTACTATTCTTGATGGTGTTTCGGAAGCCGATAATTATTTAGGTACAGAGGTAGATCTGGTGGCTAATTACAAAGTGCATAAAAATATTGGGTTAGCACTTGGATATTCACAGATGTTCGGAAGTGATTCTATGGAGCTTTTAAAGGGCGGAGATTCTGGCAACACTCAAAATTGGGCGTGGATAAGTGTTAATTTCAACCCTACTATATTTAATACCGCCAAAAATTAATTAGACGCAGCTATTATTTCCAAAATTCATCATCGGGATTGTCTTGAAAGGGCATCTCATGATGAATTTTTTCAATTTTATTCATTTCTTCTTCATCGGTGGTTTTTTGAATTTCAGGGAAGAGGATACGTTCTTCAAAACGAATGTGTTCCTCGAGTTTTTGTTCAATACGATGAAGTACATTGTCAAGATCGTATTCTTGTTCAAATAACAGGTGTAATTCTTGATGATCTGCTATGGCTCTATCGATGTACTCATGTTCAGATCCGAGTAAAGGGAAGATATAATTTTCTTCTATTTTAAAATGTGGAATCAAGTGATTTTCATAAAACCAGTCTGCGTAAACTTTAATTCGTTTCGGTGAGACTCCTTTTTGAAATCCATTTCTGATCTTCCATGCTAACAGTAATCCTTGATGATGTTCCCGACTAAGTGGTTGCAATGCCTTATGTCGTTTTAATGGTTGTCGTTTCATTGTTGTTAATTTTATTTTTATAGACTCCCACAAGAATACAAAAAATGCCGGCGGGTAAGAAACTACTCAAGACAAATAAAATTTGGTAATATGAATCAATTAAACCTATCTGAAGATAGAATAGTACCCCTTGGATAAATAAAATAAGTTCGGTACCTAAAAAGCCATATAAAAAAAGATAAAACCCAAAACCGAACCATTTCAGCGTATTACGAATAAGGTTTGTTTGTGGCATAAAGGCGAATAAAAAACCTGTTATCACTCCAAGCATGGTTAGGTGAATGAACCCTATAACAAAATTTTTAATCTGAAAAGAAATACTGGCAATCTCGGGGATAAGAGAGAAGGATTGAATAATTATTTTAAGCACAAAACATGCTAAGGCAAAGCGCAACCCATGCTTAGCTATTAAGTTTGTACGTAACCAAAAGGCTTTTAACAACGGTCTCATGAATTTGATGAAATACCCTAATGCCCCAAGTTGCAGGATTACCCCCAAGCCATTTATCCAGCTAAATATTACATGTTTTAAGTACCAGCTTACGGGTAATGATATTGTACAAATTGTAGCGATTATCAATAGTTGATAAAATTTTTTGAAGTTGTGATTGTCTATCAGTAGCCCCAGTTTTTCAAACTGTTTTATTAAAAGTGCCAGTACGGCAATTAGAAACCAGCCATTAAACTGAAAATGTAAAAAGAATTGTATCGCTATCTGGTACCATGGTGATGAAGGGCCAGCTATAACCATTGCAGGACCCAGGCACCAAACCCCAATGGTTGAGATGAGCATAAAAATAAGAGCGGTTTTTAAGAGTTTAATACTAAAAAAAGATTTTGCACCCAGATCCTTCCAAATGCGATATACAAAAAAGTAACTGCAAAAAATATGAAGGGTCGAAAAACTTATAGAAACTGCCGCATACCCTTGTAAGGGGAAACTAATCATCATTCCTATTACTGATATCTCAGTTAACCAAAATAGTCTTTCGTAAACTTTTTTAGGATTCGGAATATAGAAATGGACAATAAGCGTAAACAGCATTAAGTATAACCATCCCAACATGGCGACATGAGAATGCCCATGTGTCAGAAATCGATAGTTAATGTTAAGAGGGGATATAAATGCCAAGCGCATTGTTAGTCCCATTAAGGCAGCGATTAAAAAATTAATTAGACAAACTACAGTCAGTTTTTTTAACATGGAAAACAACAGTTTAACAGATAAAGGTACTTATTCAAAATATAAAATCCGGAGGGAACTACTAATATTCCCTCCGGATTAGTTAAAACCAATCAAATTCAAGCCTCTGCTGCGAACAGCTTTTCAAGTTTTGTAGCCGCTGGGAATAAAATATTATTTTCTAAATGTATATGCAGATGTAAATCTTTTTCAAATTCATCAAGCATTTTAAAAGCAACCTTGTAGGTGTTACATGCATCTGCAGGCGGTGTGTAATTATCTGTTATTTTAGCAATTTCCCTAAAACGTACTCCTTCATTATCGTGTTCATGCTTCATCATTTCAATCGGGTTCCCTACGGTTCCAAAATGAGGAGCTTCGATAGCTTCGCCGGTAAGTTGAGCTTTGACCATTTTTTTTACAAAAGGAAATAACACTAATTCCTCTTTTTTCATGTGTTGGGCTAAATCTCCGGCTGAACCTGAAAAGAGTTCGTAAACATCAAATAATTCAGGATGACGTTCACCATGAACTCGTCTTAATTTATCCAGATATTGTAAAAGAACCGGAATGGTTTGCTCAACATATCTGTGATGCTTTTTTTCAATATAGTCAATAAGCAAATCCAATGGCCATGACCTATAATCAATTGATTCGCCAGATTTGTTTTTAAGCACTTCATTTAAGCTATGAAGGAGTATATCCTGATCGATGCCTTTTTTTGTGCATACTTCGTTAATTGTTCTGTTTCCTCTGCAACAAAAATCAATTCCGTATTTTGAGAATACTGCGGCGGTTCTGTAATCTTCTGCGACATATTCTCCGATTTGTTTGTTTACTAATGTTTTCATGATCTAATCTTTTTATTTTTTAATGTTAATTGAAATACAAACCAACATGTGGCTACCATCCCTACTGCAAAAATGATATCTCCTACAGAACGCATCCATTTTAAAATGTTCATTGTCGGGTGTTGGAGAAGTTCTGCAGATCGGGCATACCACATTCCGTGTTCTATACTTTCTATGGCTTGCCAGACTCCAATAGGGAGCAGGCTTAGTAAAGCCATGGCTAAGAGCCCAATATTAAGTGACCAGAAGCTAATTTTTAGCAGTTTATCATTCCACTGAATGTTTCGATATAAACTTCTCAGAACAAATAGCATTAATCCGATACCTAGCATGCCATAGACTCCAAATAATGCGGTATGACCATGCAGTGGTGTTGTGTTTAGTCCCTGGACATAGTATAGGGCTATAGGAGGATTAATAATAAAACCAAAGATACCTGCTCCAAGGAAGTTCCAGAATGCTACGGCAATCATAAAGTAAATAGGCCATTTATAATCTTCCAGCCATTTTGTGGCTTTGGATAGTTTATAATTATGGTAAGCCTCATAACCAATAAGTGTTAAGGGTACGATTTCCAGGGCGCTAAAGGTTGCTCCCAGTGCCATAACAGCAGTAGGGGTTCCGGTAAAGTACAGGTGATGAAAGGTTCCTAAAATTCCTCCTGACATGAATATAATGGTCGCTAATAGCACATTAAGTGTAGCCGTTTTTGTTTTAAGGAGTCCCAGACGAACGAATAAGAACGCAATAACCACGGTTGCAAATACTTCAAAGAAACCTTCTACCCAAAGGTGTACCACCCACCATCTCCAGTATTCGGCGATGGCTATGTTTGTTTGTCTTCCCCACATGAGTCCGGCTGCGTAGAAAGAAGCTATTGCTGTACAGGATATCAAGAACATGATGATGAGGTTCTTTTCTTTTGTTTTTTTCTTCAAGACAGGGATTAATGGTCTGGTCATTAGCGCTAGCCATAAGAAGAGACCGATAAGAAGGAATATTTGCCAAAATCTGCCTAGGTCGACATATTCATATCCCTGATGTCCAAACCAAAAGTTATCAACCAGATTTAGCTTTTGCATGACGCCCATCCATTGTCCGGCCATAGAGCCTAAGACTATAACTAATAGCGCTATGAATAAAAAGTTGATTCCGAATGTTTGAAATTTAGGGTCTTTACCTGAAACGGCGGGAGCTATATAAAGTCCTGTAGCTAACCATGCCGTGGCGATCCAGAAAATGGCTAATTGTGTATGCCATGTTCTGGAGACGGAGTACGGTAGGATCTGGTCTAATGGAATTCCATAAAATCCATCGCCTTCAACGCCGTAATGGGCAGTTACAATACCAAAGACCATTTGTAGTACCATGAGTAAACTCACAATCCAGAAATATTTTTTAACCAATTTCATGGATGGCGTAATTCCCTGTTTTAGTAATGGATCTTCAGCAGGAGCAGGTATATTTTCATCTTCCCCTGATTTTACATGGTAGAATACCATAATACCTATGCATAGTATTAACAGTATAATACTAACCCCGGACCATGCCAGCAGGTCTCGGGTAGGTTTGTTACCAACGAGTTCGTCGGCGGGCCAATTGTGGGTATAGGAAATATTGCTGCCGGGACGTTCGGTTACTGTAGCCCAGGTGGCCCAAAAGAAAAAAGCATTCATTTTAGACATTTTTGTTTCATCTGAAATGCTGTTTATTGGGATGGCATAGTCTTTTCTTAGTTGATTGAACTTGGGGTCGTTTGTAAATAGTCCTTTGTAGTAATCACTCAGATGTTTTATTGCTTCTACACGTTCTTCTGAGACCGTAATTGTTTGTGTTGATTCATCGTAAGTGTTTGGTCGGAGGTTGTTTTGTAAACGTATTTTTAAAGCAGCTTGTTGTTCAGGGTTTAACTCATCATAATTAGTTTGAAAATCATTTTGAGCATATTTATTTAAAATAAATAGTGCTTCGCGATGTAACCAATCGGCTGTCCAGTCTGGGGCGACATATGCGCCATGACCCCATATTGAACCCACTTCTTGCCCACCAATGCTTTGCCAGATATTCTGACCGTCTTTAATGTCTTCTTGAGTAAAGATGACCTCGTTGTTTTCTGAAACAATTAGTTTAGGAATAGGGGGTGATTCCTGATAAATCTGATAGCCGTAGTAGCCAAGTACACTAAAGGAAATTAGCATCACCAATGCAAATCCAATCCATAGTTTACGTTCTCTGTTCATAGTAATACATTATTTAGGATAAATTTATCCTGTTTATTGGTAAAAAAATTTGTACGGTCTTTAACGATCTAATTGTTGTTTACTTTGGTAGCTGTTTAAAGGGGCTATTTTTTCCAAAGATTCAATTAAAAGATCTGGACAAAGGTATAAACAAAACATTAAAAGGACAAAATTGTCTTAATTATTATTGTAAAAAAAATTATTTACTCAATCTCCTTTGAAAAACAGGAGGTTAGTCTATGAGAATTTCAAGGATTTTTATGGCTGCATCACTAATTTTAGTACCAGGTCCAAAAACGGCTACTGCGCCCTCATCGAAGAGGAACTGGTAATCTTGTTGTGGTATTACACCTCCAACAATGACCATGATATCATCACGACCGTATTTTTTTAGTTCGCTGATAACCTGAGGGACCAATGTTTTATGACCTGCTGCCAGGGATGAAACTCCCAGCACATGCACATCATTTTCCACGGCTTGTTTTGCTGCTTCCTGAGGGGTTTGAAATAAGGGGCCTATATCGACGTCGAACCCAAGGTCTGCATAACCGGTAGCTACTACTTTAGCGCCTCTATCGTGTCCGTCTTGCCCCATCTTTGCTATCATAATACGTGGTCTACGGCCTTCTATTTCTGCAAATTTATCTGCTAATTGCCGAGCTCGTTCGAAGCTTTCGTCGTTTTTTATTTCTTTACTGTACACTCCACTAGTAGATTGAATTTTAGCTTTATATCTTCCATATACTTTTTCAAGCGCATCGCTGATCTCGCCTAAAGAAGCTCTTTTTCTTGCAGCATCTATTGCCAAAGCTAGTAAATTTCCGTTGCCTGTTTCTGCGCAATCGGTTAATTCTTCGAGTGCAGCAATTACAGCATCATTATCTCTCTGTTGTTTTAGCTGATTAAGACGTTCAATTTGCTGTCTTCTTACCTCTTGGTTATCAACCTCCAAAATTTGCAGCGGATCCTCTTGTTCCAGCCTAAATTTATTAACCCCAACGATGATGTCTTGACCGCTATCAATACGTGCCTGTTTCCGAGCGGCAGCCTCTTCAATTCTCATTTTAGGGATACCTGCCTCTATAGCTTTGGTCATACCTCCTAATTCTTCAACTTCTTCTATGAGCTTCCAGGCTTTACGTGCTATTTGGTCTGTTAGATTTTCTATAAAATAACTTCCGGCCCAAGGATCTACCGTCTTAGTAATTTTAGTTTCTTCCTGGAGGAATAGTTGAGTATTTCTGGCAATACGAGCAGAAAAATCGGTTGGAAGCGCAATGGCTTCATCCAGGGCATTGGTATGTAGGCTTTGTGTTCCGCCGAATGCTGCGGCAGCTGCTTCGATACATGTTCTTGCCACATTATTAAAAGGATCTTGCTCTGTTAAGCTCCAGCCACTTGTTTGGCAATGAGTTCTTAAAGCCAGTGATTTAGGGTTTTCCGGATTGAATTGTTTTACCAGTTTAGCCCATAGCATTCTTCCTGCCCTCATTTTGGCAATTTCCATAAAGTGATTCATTCCGATCGCCCAGAAAAAGGATAGGCGAGGAGCGAACTTGTCAATGTTCATACCCGCTTTAAGTCCGGTTCTTATATATTCCAAACCATCAGCCAAGGTATAAGCCAATTCAATATCCGCGGTTGCCCCAGCTTCTTGCATGTGGTATCCCGAAATACTGATACTGTTGAATTTAGGCATGTTTTTGCTGGTAAATTCAAATATATCAGCAATGACTTTCATGGAGTGTTTGGGTGGGTATATATACGTATTTCTAACCATGAACTCTTTCAGGATGTCATTTTGTATGGTTCCGGAAAGTAATTCAGGCTTTACACCTTGTTCTTCTGCTGCCACAATATAGAAGGCCATTATCGGCAATACAGCTCCATTCATGGTCATGGACACGGACATTTTATCCAAAGGAATTTGATCGAAGAGAATTTTCATATCTTCTACGGTGTCTATGGCAACTCCTGCTTTCCCGACATCACCCACCACTCTTTCGTGGTCTGAATCGTATCCTCTGTGGGTAGCCAAATCGAAAGCTACTGAAAGTCCTTTTTGACCTCCCGCCAGGTTCCTTCTATAAAAAGCATTGCTTTCTTCTGCAGTGGAGAACCCTGCATATTGTCTGATCGTCCATGGTCTCCTTACGTACATGGTGGAGTATGGTCCTCTCAGATAAGGGGGGATTCCGGCCGCAAAATTAATATGCTCCAGCTCTTTAATATCTTCAGGGGTGTAGGTGCTTTTAATTCCTATTCCTTCCGCAGTTTTAAATGGAGTGTAGGCTACTTCTTTGCGTTTGGCAGCCTTTTTTATAGTGATATGTTGAATGTCTTTTCTGCTCATTGTTTTAGTGTGTGGTTGATACAGAATTTTTTATTTATAGATTTCTATCAGGCTTCTGATTTTAATCTTTCCTGCTCCAGGGCTTCGGCCAATCTTTTTTCCAGAATGGGTTCAATTAAAGTTTTACCGGATTGTCTTTTCATGAACGGATATAGTTCAAGATCATTTTTCATTTGATCTTCCGGATTCTGATATTTATTGGTGCCAATTAGAGTTTCCTTATTATTGATAAACAGGTTTTCTTCTGTTTCTGCAGCTTCTTTTATTTTTTTCTGAATGGTATGGTTTTTAAGTTGTTTTAAAAATCCGCCGCTTGTTTCAATCTGTTTAAATAAATCAAGTGCTTTTTCAGCTAATTGATCCGTAATGCTTTCGATGTAATAAGTCCCGTCTGCAGGGTTTGAGACTTTATTAAAATAACTTTCAGATTTAAGGATAAGGAGTTGGTTTCTTGCTATGCGTTCCCCAAATTCATTATCCTTATGATAAATATTGTCGTAGGGTGCATTATAAATCATGTTTGCTCCACCTAATACAGCGCTCATACATTCTGTAGTGGTTCGCAGCATGTTTACATTGTAATCGTATAGGGTTTTGTTACGTTTTGAAGGCGTAGCTATAATATGGCATTCCGATTGATTATTGTATTCCGGAGCAAGTGACGACCATAATAATCTGAGCGCTTTTAGTTTGGCAATTTCAAAAAAGTAGTTACTGCCTATGGCTGTACTAAACGTAATTGTTTCCTGAGGAAATCGGTTTAAATATTCATTAGCATGTGCCAGGGTATATGCGAGTTGTTGAACCATGTTCGCACCAGCATTCTGATATAAAGACAGATTTACATTAATCGTACTTTTAAAAACTCCCTTGCTTATGGTTAGAATCTCTTCAAGGGTATTAAAATCATTCTTTAAATTTTGATACCAGTTTCCTGTTTTGGCAAGGTGTCCTATGATATCAATATAGAGATAAATCTGAGTTTCTTTTCCGGAGATAAAGGACTTTAACTTTTTAATTGCATCGACGGACAAGAATTCAAACTCCAAATAAACAGGGATTAATCTTAAGTTGATATTTTGAAGGAGTAAATCAAAATCAATATCTTTCGATGGAATTGTAAAGATCAGGCTTTCTGCGCCTCTTTCAATTATGTCCAGCGCCTTTTCGTTGGCTAATTTTTCATTGCCAGCATATATTTTTTGACCAATATTCCAGTTGGTAACATCTGTATTTGAAGTGGGAGGGAGCTGATCAAAATCTTCAGCGTGATAAAAGGGTTTTACATCAATCCCTTCAGGGGTATTCCAAATTAAAGTTTCGTTATAATCTGCACCTTTAAGATCGAACTGTATTTTTTGTTTCCACTCTTTAGAAGTTATCTCACTAAACTCGTTAAAAAGTTTTTTACTCATTAGTTGTGTGTGTTAATGGTTTGTGATAGGTCGACTAAACTGTTGAACGATACTTCAAGATGAAGGTGTATTTAACCTTCTCAAGCCTTACCAGGCCTTTATTTTTTCAGGCTGTCTGCATTTTCAATGATATAAATTTCTTCGTTATCCTTTTTTAAATAATACTCTTCTCTTCCGAAGCGTTCCAGCTCTTGTTCGTTTTTAAGCTTATTTATAGTCTTCTTATCTTTTGCAATCTCTTTTTGCAAGTGTTCCTTCTGTTTCTCTAATTTATTAATTTCCTGTTGAAGTTCAATATGTGTCAAAAGTGAATTTGCGTCAAAAAATAGCATCCATATAACAAAGACGGTAAGTATAAGTACATAAATGTTACTTACGAATGAAAACCACTTTTTATTTTTTAACTTTTTAAACTTCACTGTGTTCAAGTATTACCGTGTTCTTATAATGAAATACGCTCATTAATGATTGTACGTACAATATCAACAGCTACCGTGTTGTATTTATTGTTTGGAATTATAATATCAGCATATTCTTTGGTTGGTTCAATAAATTGCTGATGCATTGGTTTTAGTGTTGTTTGATAGCGCGTAAGGACTTCCTCAATATCTCTGCCTCGTTCATTAATATCTCTTTTTATTCTACGGATGAGTCTTTCATCAGAGTCTGCATGTACAAATATTTTAATATCGAACATATCTCTTAGCTCTTTGTTGGTTAAGATAAGAATTCCTTCAACAATCATAACCTTTCTGGGGTGGGTAAGTATGGTGTCCTGGGTTCTGTTATGTTTAACAAAGGAATATACAGGTTGATGTACAGGTTTATTTTCTTTAAGTTCTTTCAGATGTTGTACCAAGAGACCGAAATCGATTGCTCTTGGATGGTCAAAATTTATTTTAGTACGTTCATCGTAAGACAAATGCGAGGTGTCCTGGTAATAAGAGTCTTGTGAAATAACCCCGACTTCATTTTCCGGTAATTCATTAATAATTTGATTTACAACCGTTGTTTTACCACAACCTGTCCCTCCTGCAATACCTATGATGAGCATAAAGTGTTTTGTTTTTGCAAATGTAAAAAAATGAGGTTAATAATTAGCTCGGGTAAAAGATAACTCCTGAACTGGAGTCTTTACGAGCGCCGGTTACTGATTTCAGGCAATTTATTTCATTAAGGTCTCTTAAAACGCCCATAAAGGCGAATACAATTGCTTCTTTAAAATCTATTATATTTTCGTCTGGAACGACAATATCTACCCGGGGTAGTTTCTTTGCTAATACCTCAATTAAAAAGCTATTTTTCGCTCCTCCACCGGTAATTAAAAGTTTATCCTTTGGGGTATATTTTATCATGTTTATCGATTTGGCAATTTGATCGGTAATATGATGTACGGCGGTGTTAAGGAGGTTTTCAGAGGTGTCATTAAGGCATTTCACTATGGGCAACACTTGTTCTGAAAACCATTCATAGCCCAGGGATTTGGGATATGGTAATTTATAAAATTCCAAAGCATTCAGTTTCTCGAGGAGTTCGGGATTTAGATTTCCTTTTGCTGCGATTGCTCCACCTTTGTCATAGTCGAGGTTGATCTTATTGGTCAGGTAATTAAGAAGCATATTAACCGGAGCGATATCGTATGCATTTCTTTCATTATTAACATTAAAAGAAATATTACTAATTCCTCCGAGATTTAAACAAAACTTATAATCAGAGAACAAGAGTGCATCGCCAATTGGTACTAAAGGAGCGCCCTGGCCTCCCAAGGCTACATCATTTGTTCTAAAGTCGCAGATGGTTTTTATACCCGATGTATTGGCCAGGTGTTGCCCTGAACCGATTTGATAGGTTAGGCCAATGTTGGTTTGATGAAAAACGGTGTGTCCGTGACTTGCTATAAAATCTACTGACAAGTTATGGTCTTTAATAAACAAATCTACTTGTTTTCCCAACCAGGTTCCATATTGATTATTAAAGTGTAATAGTTCTGAAGCCGGAAGGTTTATTGTGTTTTTAAGTATGGCTTTAAAGGCTTCTTTATAGGCGATACTTTTCCCTTTGAGTAATTCAAAACTCCATTGCTGGTCATTTTTATTGAATTTGCAATAGGCCAGGTCGAGTCCGTCGAGTGAAGTTCCGGACATTAATCCGATAACATGATAGGTGTTTTTCAAAGGAAAATAAATTTATTAAAGTGCTTTCTTCAAATTTATAACTTTGTAACAAAAGAATCTAATTTTATATTTCATGAGCGCATACCATAAAATCACGGAGCAAACATCATTGTATGATCAGTTAGAGAACATGTCGACTGATGATATTCTTCTGAATATGAATAATGAAGATCAAAAGGTGGCACTTGCTGTTCGCGAGGTGGTTCCTGCCATATCTAAACTGGTTGATGAACTGGCCATTAGATTTGTGGATGGGGGCAGGCTCTTTTATATAGGTGCCGGAACCAGTGGTAGACTGGGGATTTTAGACGCTTCTGAAATTCCACCAACCTTTGGACTGCCTCATGAAAGGGTCATTGGCTTGATTGCGGGAGGAGATACAGCTATCAGGAAGGCTGTAGAATTTGCAGAGGATGATACCAAACAAGCCTGGATTGATCTTAAGGAGCATCGTATTACAGCTAAAGATGTGGTGGTGGGTATAGCAGCCTCCGGGACTACACCATACGTTATAGGAGGTGTTAAAGATGCTCGTGCGAATGGGATTTTAACAGCGTGTATTACCAATAACCCGGGCTCTCCTTTGGCAACATCGGTAGACATTCCTATCGAGGTGAACGTAGGGCCAGAGTTTGTTACGGGGAGTACGCGAATGAAGAGTGGAACTTCTCAGAAGTTGGTTTTAAATATGATCTCTACGGCTTTAATGATTAAAATAGGGAGGGTAGAGGGTAATAAAATGGTGAATATGCAACTTAACAACAATAAATTAGTTGATCGTGGTGCCCGTTTTATTATGGAGGAATTGCATATTGATAAAGACCGTGCTCTTGCATTACTGAAAAAATATGGCTCTGTAAAGGCGGCAATAGACGCTGAAAAATAATTTATTCAGGAACAATTCTATAGAGGCCTTCGTTTTCTACGGCGACATATATATATCCATCAGGTGCTTGCTTTACATTTCGCAGTCTTCCGATACCATCAAAGAGTTTAATTCTTTCTACTACTTCGTTGTTTTCAAGAATAAGTCGCTCCAGGTATTGGAATTTCAGGGAGCCTACCAGTAAGTCTCCTTTCCAGTCGGGATATTTATCGGAGGTTACAAAATCCATTCCGCAGGGGGCAATGGAAGGTACCCAATAGTATAGGGGTTGTTCCATACCTTCTTTTTCGGTAATATCGGTAAAGGACGACCCATCATAGTTGATACCATAGCTGATAACCGGCCAACCATAGTTAGCGCCTTTTTTGATGATATTGATTTCATCACCTCCTTGTGGTCCATGCTCATGGGTCCATATCTCACCGGTTTGCGGATGTTTAATCATTCCCTGTGGATTTCTATGGCCATAGCTGAATATTGCTTTTTTAGCGGTAGGGTCTTCATAGAAAGGATTGTCTGTAGGGATTGAACCGTCATCGTTCAGGCGATATATTTTACCGCCATCCCTGGTAATATCCTGAGGGTTTACATCGCGATTCCCTCGGTCTCCAACGGAGAAATATAGGTAATTTTGATTATCGAATTCAATTCTGGATCCAAAGTGCTGTCCTCTTGTGGAGTTTGGTTCAGCTTTATATAAGAGTTGATTTTCTACTAAAGAATTCCCTTGTAGTTTGGCTCTTAAAATCGCGGTATTTCCACCGGAACCTTCTCCCATTTCAGATGCGTATGATAGGTAGATCCATCCGTTTTCACTGTAATCAGGGTGCAGAGCGATATCTAATAAGCCTCCCTGTCCTCGGTTGTATATGGTAGGGGTGTTATTTATGATGGTTTTTTCTCCGTTTTTAAAATGAATTAATTCTCCTGATTTTTCGGTGATCAGGATGCTATTATCGGGAAGAAATGCCATACCCCAGGGGTTAGTGAGGTCGGAGACTACCAACTCAGTTTTATAGTTAATATTCTCAGGTGTTTTTATTTCGGTGTCCTTGTTTTGGGCGCAGGATACCAGGGTAATTCCCAGGATGATATATTGGTGGAATTTATTCATAACCAAGCTTTTTTGGAAAATTACAAATAATGTCTCTTAAAAACTAAACAGAAAAGTTTTTTTTATCGATTAATGTACTATATTTGCACTCCGAAAATGACTCGGGGGTATGGTTTAAATCCTTATTTAAATTAATACCAACATATTGAAATTTTTTCGGGGTGTAGCGTAGCCCGGTTATCGCGCCTCGTTTGGGACGAGGAGGTCGCAGGTTCGAATCCTGCCACCCCGACGAACCTAGAAATAGGTCACAACAAAACACTGTTAATCGTATGATTATCAGTGTTTTTTGTTTTTGCACATTTTATTTGATGCCAAATAAAACCATTTAAAACCAATAAAAAGGTGTGCAATTAGGTGTGCAATGTTTCACCAAAATTGTATTAACTTTATAGAGCTTTAAGGCATGATTTGACTTTCGTATTTACAAACTATTGTTTAACAAAAGTCATTTAAAATGAAAACAAAAAGCACCTTCACGGTGATTTTCTTTACCAGAAAATCAAGAAGCAACCCCGAACAAATTTCTATTTATGTACGCATTACCGTAGCGGGCAAACGAGCAGAAATCAGTTTAAAAAGAAGCCTTGCCAACAGCCAATGGGATGCCAACAAAAACAAAGGCAAGGGAAACACGGAAAAAATAAGAGCTTTAAACGCTTATTTAGACCAAGTGTATGCCAAACTCCTCCAATCCCATAAAGAACTGTTAGAGGAAGATAAAATCATATCCTCCGATGCCATAAAGTCCCGATATCTGGGAGAAGACGACAATAGTAAGACCTTGCGGGAACTAATAAGTTATCACAATGGCAACATGGTTCGTGTGTTGAAAGCGGGAACCATGAAGAACTATTATACCACCGAAAAATATCTGCACAAGTTCCTGTTAAAGAAAAGAAAACAAAAGGATATTTATCTAAAACAGGTAAATTTTAGGTTCATCTCCGATTTTGAGCATTATTTGCGGAATTATAAGAATTCCAAAAAACAGCATACAATGGGCAATAATGGGGTTATGAAACACTTGGAACGTTTCAAGAAAATCATAAACCTAGCCATCAAGTTGGAATGGATGCATAAAAATCCATTTGACCAGTTCCAATTGAAATACGACAAATATGACAGGGCGTATTTAAACGAAAGGGAATTGGGGTTATTGGAGAATACAAATTTTAAAAGCGAACGGTTAGAAAAGATAAAAGATTGCTTTGTTTTTTCCTGCTACACTGGATTGTCCTATATAGATGTAAAGGAACTTACGCAGGATAATATTGTAAAGGGCATCGATAACAATAACTGGATATATACAAGAAGGGAGAAAACGGATGAACTTGTAAAAGTCCCTATCCTACCAAAAGCTTGGACAATACTAGAAAAATACAGAGCGCAGCAAAAGGTAGATTTTAGCACGGGTGTACTCCCCATAAGCTCCAACCAAAAGACCAATACCTATTTAAAGGAGGTAGCAAAATCATGTGGAATCCACAAAAACATAACCTTTCATGTAGCAAGACATACCTTTGCCACTACGGTCATGTTGTCCAATGGCGTACCCATAGAAACGGTGTCAAAATTACTGGGGCATGCTAAATTATCTACTACACAAATATATGCCAGAGTAGTAGAAACCAAGATAAGTGAGGACATTAATAATTTACTTGAACGGTTTAAGAGAAAAGAGGACAATAAAAGTGCATAAATAAAATTGTTTCTTGCCTAAAAATAGAATTCCCTTTCAATACGCTTCTCACAGATAAGCGGAAGTGTATTGAAAGGGAATTTTAAAATTAAATAAATTGAAAAAATTTAAGGAATATAAATTCGTTATGTTTTTTGTTGGAAAAACGATTACTTATTTAGCAGTTTTTCTAAATATTCGATTTTATCCTTTTCAGCCTGCAACAAACGTTCATATAGCTTTTTGTTCTCTTCATAGGCTTCCATTAATTTGTCAATAGGATTAAACGTCGGATGATATAATACACCGTTTAAAACGGAATTATCATGAAAGGAATTTGAAATTATATTTAGTACAGATTCCTCTGAAAAATTTTCTATCGCTTCTTTTGTTACACCCAGAGCCTTTGCTATTTGTTCCAGTTTTTCATCCTCAATGGTCTCGCTCTGTTCTAGGTTTGAGACCGATTGTTGGCTAATACCCAACTCCGATGCCAAAGTTTCTTGTTTCATGCCCCGTAGCTCCCTGATACGGCTTATTTTTCTTCCTATATGGTTGTTCTTTGTTGCTGTTTCCATTCCGTAAATATAAGAATTTTAACAAAAAGTTTGATAAGTAAAATACAAATATCCATTGGTGGTTTACAAGTGGTTTTGGTTCGATACCTCAAAATGTAGCAGTTCCTTTATAAAAACCAAAAGGAGAACCAAAATGGATTCCAAGCAAATAAAGGACATAATCAATAGCCAAGAACCTATCGCCATCATAAAATATTTCGAATGGTCAATATTCTCGAATGATTATGCCAAAGCGCGATATACGCTATTGTGGTTTGACAAGAAGCACAACCATATCCAAGAAATTGACATGCCTTTTAACCTTGTGCCCTTTGTAATATCGAAACTGGGATGTTTTGAAGAAGTATTAAGGTTGAGCGAGGGCATCGTTTGGGAACGCATGGGGTTTAGGGAGATGATAAAAAGCTCGGTATCAAGGGCAAAGATTATCCAATTAATAAATCAACAATAACAAGTTAAGACGAACATCATGGAAACCGAAGACATCAAGACCAGAACAGGGGAAGCCCCAAAAGGGCTTAATGAAATCATTGCCAAAATAGTGGAGGAAATAGAGGTCGAACACATTTACCTGAACAGGGGAACGGACAGACATGCGTTTACCTATCGATTGAACATTATTACACGGGTAGCCCAAAATGATATTTCAGAGCAGATAAGACCCCTTCTCAATTCGATTTTACAGCAGTACCCAGACTATTGCCACCGTGTCTTTACGTTCACTTATGCGTGCAATGAAATAGCACAGGGAAATCTATATTTTATAAATAACTGCCATGAAAGCGACCTAGTCTATAAAGCAAACATTGATAGTTTACAGATGGCTTATCCCAATGGAGAACCAAGTAAACTGTACGAAAACATCAAGAAGGATTTTAAAAGGGACATGTCCCGAATGAAGTCCTTTAAAAAAGGTGTCCACTATTTCAAAGCACAAAAGAGACTCCCCCAAAGTGCCTTTATGGTACACCAGACCTTTGAGCAGGGATATAGGATTTTGGAGCGTTTCATTTGTGGCAAGGTCAAGATATGCCACAGTATCAAGAACCACCAGACCTATGTGTTGAAAACATTGAGCAAACTCGAAGGCACGTTCCAGATAGAATCCAATCTGGACAGCAAACTACTTGACCTATTGGATGATGCCTATTCATCGGCGAGATATACCAACAGCTATGATATAAGCAAACAGGAGATAGAGCAGCTCTCACAAAAACTGGGGCTGTTTATCAAGGAGATTAAGTTTTGGTTCAGGCATGAGCTGTCCGTTTTTGAGCAAAACATAACAGAAGAAGAACTTGACCACCGTCCCAAACAGGTTTTAAAACCACCAACCAACCAAAAAGAACCAGAATACCTATTCCGCAAACTCGAATTCGACAACAGCTTTGAAATGCTTTGCATGGCTAAATCCCTGATGATTGTTTGCGCTACCTGTTTACAGGATGATGTTGCCCCACCAATGCACGTAAATGGCTTTGATTATAGCATAAACGAAGTGTTGCAATTGGCGGTAAAACTTTTACCCATGAGAGAAACAAGCCTTTAGAAACCATGAAGAACAAGAAAGAACTACAAAAAGCCCTTGCAAGCTTTGAAAAGATTAAACAGTTGAGCAACGAAAACTTTGTGCTTTTGTCCCCGACAGGTGGCAAGGAAGGAGATTATTACATGAACTATGTTCGGATTTATGGCTATGCGGAATTATTCCGCACTTTAAAATCCGTAGTCAATGTATGTGTCCTTTCCTTGGAAGGTCAGATAGATTTGACCTTGGACATAAAAAACAAGGAAGATGATGTAATAAGAGTGTTGGAGTTCGCTAAATGTCTAATCCCTTTGGAAGAGGGCATTTATCTGGATGAAATGCGAAAACTGATGCTATCCGATGAAAACAACCAATGAGAAAAACGTATGAAACACAAGACCAAAAAACTCAAAGCGATAAAAGGCTTGCTCGATAGCCATGAAGGAATAAAAAGCGAACCCTATGGGAATCGAATACGGAAAACCATCCGTATTGAAGTTTCCAGTAACGAAGATATAACCAGTTACATTTCTGAACTTTTGAAAGTCTGTTATTATTGTTTGGATGGCAATGGGATGTTCGTATCCCCTGCATATAGGAGCACTATTGCAGAGTACAGTGTTACAAAGGTCATAGAACTGATTATGCAGCTCCTGCCACACGGGCAAATGCACTGCCTAGACCGTATAAATGAAGTTCTACAAAATAAAGCCAACAATGATGAAAAAAAAGAAATACCATAGAAAATCGGATAAGGAAAAGCTAGAGGCTCTAACAGAGCTTTTAAGCCCAAGAACAAGAATTGATAGAGAATCACACCAAGAAGTAACCTTTAAGGTCAGGGATAATTGCGAACTACGTTATGTTATCTCCTGTCTTTTAAGAGTAAGTATAATGGCAATAGAGTCTGGTGAGGGTGATTTAGGTTCTCCAAGGATGCCTTATGCCCCAAACGAATCGGCAATAATAATGGTTCTAGAATTGATAAATGATATTCTACCACATGACCAATTGAAAAGTTATGATAAAATAGAAGAATTATTATTGTCAGGTGAAGAAATCGAGCAGCACAAATTTTAAGGGGTCTGTAATAAATGAAGCCCTTGTAGTTTTTCGGGACAGCGAAAAACAGGGCACGGTATAAGTAATTCTAATTTAAGGGCATTGGCTCGTGTCGCTTAACTCCCTGTACGCTCCCTTCGCAAATGCCCTTAAAAGAATTTCTAATACCCTTGTGGAACTTGTCAAGACCGTAGCGAGTTTTAGAAATAAATAAGGTTTCTACTTCCTTGTTTTTAGCCCGTTGGTAAAAACCGACGTTGCAGACACTCCTGATTTATCCCTAAAAGTCTTGACAAAACCCACTTCATTTATTGCGTTGTCAGTGAGGGAAACCAACCAAACACCCCTTAAAATTTTCAGGAAATTGTAAATCTAAATATTTGGTCATGGGAATCAAGAACAAAGTACAGCTAATCGGAAATATAGGAAAGCAACCAAAGGTTACAACACTGGAAAACGGTAAAAAATTAGCCCGTGTACCATTGGCAACCAATGCGCATTATACCAATAGTAAAGGTGAAAGACAGACCAATACGAACTGGCATAACCTCGTAGCTTGGGGAAAGATTGCCGATTTTATCGAGAACCATGTAAACAAGGGCGAGGAAATTGCCCTAGAGGGAAAATTGACCTCGCGCAGCTATCGGAACAAACGGGGCAACAAGCACCATATTACCGAAGTGGTGGTTTCTGAAATCCTGTTATTGGGAAATAAGGACTGAAAAAAGCAAAGAGGGCACTAAAACCAGTTTTCAATCAGTAGTATGCGCCCTCTTATTTCATTATTGATTCCTATGGGAAACAACAATGAAACACAAAGTTAACAAATTTTAGGTTAAGCCTTGACCAATTCTCAACTGATAGAACTACCGCAATATTGGGTGTCCAGTCATTCCAAAATCGCCCTTTGAATGTCCTACATTTCCAGAATCATATTTTTTAGTGCCAAAACGTACCATTTGGGAACAAATGCCATTTTCATTTTAACAAATTATAGGTTACATTTATAGAGCTGGATTTTAGCAATTTTTAGTACGGTCAAACCAATTTTGATTTGACTTTCCTTATGACCGTACCCATCAAGAAGAGATAACGGAATTTTGATTCCGTAAAAAAAGCAACTGATAGGTAAATCAGTTGTCGGAGAATTTTGTCATGCCCTAGCATGACGGAATTTGTAGAGCAAGAGGGTAACGGGCTGACGCCCCGTTACGTATTTATTTTGCTCCGCAAAGCCCCAGTTTACAGGGGTTTAGGGATTTTTGAGGTTTTGGAATGTCAAAATAAATTGTCACAAAACCTTTGGAAAGCCCCAGAAACACTGAAAAAAATTGTAACAATATAGTATAGAACAAAGCCCAAATGGATGATTTTAAAACAGTAAGGATAAAAAAGAAGACCCTGTTAAGGTTCAAGAAGTTTTCAAGGAAAGTCAGTAACAGCTATTCCAAGACTTTGGATATGGTCATGAACTTTTTTGAGTGGCACGGGTTTTTACCCACAGACCGTTTTGGAAAGAGTGTAGTTGAGGAAATCATCAAGAACCGAAAGCGTACCGATGCGACGATAGCCATTATAAAGGATATTGAAAAGAGCCAGACCAAGCCGACCAATGCCATGTTGCTATCCCTGTTCGAACAAAATTCAGAAGGACAGGACAATGACATTGACTTTGACGATAGTTTTGATTTTGTCGAGAAAAAATTTCCCGATGGAAAACCAGAGGAAGAATGGTTTGGTGAAACCACAGTACCCAAAGTCCGCTATGAACGTTTGGAGGACAGAATGGGTTCAATAAGAAAAGATTTTGGATATGTATTGGGTAAGGTCAAAGTGGTAAAAAGCAGTTTTGGAAAGAAGCACATAAGATTGGAGCTTACCGAGGGAGAAATAGAAAAATTCAAGAGGACACTAAAAAATCTATAAACGATGTACATCGCCATTACAGCACAATATCAGGGAGGCAATTTTAAGGGGAGCGTTCGCAGCCTTGCCAATTACCTAGAGAAAGAGAACGAGGGCAAAACGCCAGAGGAACAAGAACAGTTCTTTAACCAATATGAAGACGAGGTACAGATAGAGCAGGTCATTCAGGATATTGACAGGAACACAGCAAAACTGGGAAAGAATGACCCCAAATTCTATTCAATGGTGGTCAGTCCCACACAAAGGGAGCTTCGGCATATCGGTAACGACCCAGAGAAATTGCGGGAATATACACGGGAACTTATGAAATCCTATGCCGAATCGTTTAACAGAGACCCCAAAAAGACCGTGGACGATATTAAGTACTACGCCAAGATTGAACATGCACGCTTATACAAAGAAACTGACAAGAAAATACAGGAGAACCAAGCCTATGCCAACAAGATACTGGAACTTAAAAAAGAAATACGGCAGATTGAACGTGGCGAGGGCAATGGAAATGTCGATAGGTTAAAGTTGAGGATAGCCAAACTGGAACGGGAAGCCCCACACCAACAAAACGGAAAGCGTATAGTAAACGGCATGAAAAAGGAAGGACACCAGACCCACGTACATATCATTGTCAGCAGAAGGGACATGACCAATTCTTATAGCCTTTCCCCTGGCTCAAAGTACAGGGCATCCGAAACGGAGCTGAACGGCAAGGATGTCAAACGGGGCTTTGATAGGGACAAGTTCTTTAAGGCAGCCGAAAAGACCTTTGACAAGAAGTTTGGCTATAATCGGAACTTTGTGGAGAGCTATCAGGGCAAGAACCTGTTTGTAAAAGACCCCAAAAAATTCTTTGCCGTCATGGCAGGGCTTCCCACCACAGAAAAACAAGTAGCCTTTAAGCTACTGCACAAATCAGGGGTACACATTCCCAACATTCCCACGAACAAGGCGCAATTGGCGTTCAAGGCATTAATGAAGCTCAAAAGGGGCATTGAAAAGAGCATCGGTTCGGGTGGGATAGAGATTTGAATGTTGCCAATGGAAACTAAAAAATAACCATACGAGAACAATACTTGCTTTTTATCTCACAGTATTTAGACGAGGATATTTATGTTTACCCATATATAGCTAGTTCCATAAACTGAAAGCCATCGCACATTTTTTTGTGATTTCTTTTTTTTTCCGACATACAAGCTCATGGCTAACAATATCCAAAGAGCTAAAACGTTCTCAACGTTTAAAGACCACATATTTAAGCATTTGCTTAAATACGTAATTAATTGTAAATTTGTACGACCTAAATAAATAAAATATGGAATTAGAAATAACCTGTACGAGAGCAGAAGCAAATCAAAAGCAGTTACAAAACTGTATGGAAACATTAGATAAAATGGAAGAGAGTTTTCAAAAAATATCAAAGCTATTATCCATTTCAAGTAATGAAGTACGATTAAAAATTCTATACCTATTAAATATGGAGAAAGAACTATGCCCCTGTGATTTAGCTGATATTTTAAAAATGAGTGTTCCAGCAGTTTCGCAGCACATTAGAAAGATTAAAGACGCTGGTATTATAACCGCAAGGCGTGAAGGGCAAACATTGTATTATTCATTAAATGAAGATGAAACAGATATTTTGGATAACATCTTTAAGTCGATAAAATTAAAAAGAAAAATAGCATAAATCTTATAGTTATGAGTACAATAAAAACGTCAAAAAATGCCGCATATACGGGTATATTTGCAGCTATAGCAGCCTCATCTTGTTGTATACCACCCATAGTTGCTTTAATAGCAGGAGTTGGCGGTAGTGCCTCTGCATTATCATGGATGGAACCTTTTAGACCTTACCTCATTGGTTTAGCAGTAATTGCCATTGGTTACGCATGGTATGCTTACTTAAAACCTAAAAATGAAGATGGCTGCTGTGAAGTTGATGCAAAACCGAAATGGTATCAAACTAAAGGTTTTTTAATTGGCATTACATTGTTGGCAGGGTTGTCGATTACTTTCCCTTATTACTCTTCAATTTTTTATCCAGACAATAAAAAGGATGTTGTCATTGTTAGTCAATCAGATATTCAAGCGGTAAACTTTGATGTTAAGGGCATGACATGTGCCTCTTGTGAAGAACATGTAAAACATGCGGTCAACGAATTAGAAGGTATCATAAATGTGGAAGCCTCTTTTGAAAAGGGTAGTACCAAAGTAGAATTTGATAATACAAAAACATCAACGGAAGACATTGAAAAAGCAATTAACTCAACAGGTTATAAAGTAACCGATAAAAAAGAATAATAAATGGAAACTATACTAAAATCAGAAATCACTTGTCCAAACTGCGGACACAAAAAACTGGAAGATATGCCAACAGAATCCTGTCAATTCTTTTATGAGTGCGAAAATTGTAAAGAAGTATTAAGACCAAACGAGGGCGATTGTTGTGTATATTGTTCATACGGGACTGTACCTTGTCCATCTATTCAAGAAAATAAAAGCTGTTGTTAAAAAAAACAAAAAATAGATGTTTTCCAACGCTTGAAAATATATATTTAGAAAATGCAAACCGAAGAAGAAATCCTAAAAATAAAAAAAGTAAAAAATACCGCAGTTAGAACTGTGGTTTTGCGCCATCTTTTAAGCCAAGAAAAAGCCCAATCCTTAAAGGATATTGAAAACGCATTAACATACACAGACAGAAGTTCTATTTTTAGAACCTTGAAAACATTTGAGGAAAACAAAGTCATCCATAGTATCGAAGACGGTTCTGGAATGACCAAATATGCGGTCTGTGCCGAAGGCTGCAATTGCGACCCAAAGGATTTGCACTATCATTTTTATTGTATGAATTGCAATAAAACATTTTGTCTTTTTGATGTTCCTATTCCCAATATTCAACTTCCCGAAAACTTCAAGTTACAACAGGCAAATATGGTCGTAAAGGGCTTGTGCGACAACTGCAACAAATAATCTTTGCAATCGAGTTGCACTAAAAGCCGAATACATTTGCATGTTCTTATAAACCAGAATAAGCAGATGAAAAAAGCATATTTAACTACATTTTTTTTAATAGTATCAATTATATCAATCGCGCAAACAAGCGATATTTCCATCACTGTGAGCGATGCGGAATCAAACGAGCCTTTATTGGGGGCAACCGTCTATATTGAACAATTAGAGAAAGGAGCAGTAACCAATCTTGATGGAATTGCAACGTTTACAGCAATCCCGTACGGCAACCATATAATTAAAATTTCTTATATAGGTTTTGAAACCATCGAAACCACTATTGAAGTTGGTACAAAAAAGGAATTCTCTTTTAAACTCGAATCTGGAGGAAATGAACTTGATGAAGTTGTTGTTCAATCCACAAGAAGTACAAGAACCGTAAAAAAAATCCCTACGAGAATAGAATTTATCGGCGCAGAGGAATTAGGAGAAAAAGCGGTTATGAATCCTACAAACATTTCAATGGTACTTCGTGAAAGCACGGGAATACAAATGCAACAGACCTCATTAAGCAGTGGGAATACCAATATTAGAATTCAAGGACTTGACGGTCGGTATACCCAACTTTTAAGAGACGGATTTCCTTTGTACGGTGGTTTTTCGAGCGGTTTAAGTATTTTACAAATTCCACCTTTAGACCTACAACAATTTGAGATAATAAAAGGAAGCTCATCAACCCTTTATGGTGGTGGAGCGATTGCAGGTTTGATAAATATGGTATCTAAAACACCTGAAGAAGAACCGTCTTTGGATATTATGCTAACCCAAACACAAGCGTTGGGTAGTACGGCAAATATTTTTTATAGCAAGCGGAACGAAAAGTTTGGGGTTTCGTTATACGGTTCTGGTCATTACCAAAAGGCGTATGACCCAGAAGATGACGGTTTCAGCAATATGCCAAAAACAACTTCATTGTCTTTCAACCCAAAATTCTTTTATTATCCTTCAGAAAAAACAACGTTTTGGATAGGTGTCAACGGAACTTATGATGACCGAATTGGTGGAGACGTCACAAAAATTGAAAGAGGCGAAAATGGAATTCACCAATATACCGAAGAAAACCTATCGAAAAGATTGAGCAGTCAAGTGGTTTATGAAACCCAATTAAGTTCTAATAGTTCTTTAAACATCAAAAATAGTGTCTCTTTTTTCGACAGAAAACTATCAATTTCCGATTTTAATTTTGACGGAAAACAAACCAATACCTTTACGGAAATCAACTACCATAGAACATCCAAAAAAACAGATTGGATAATTGGAGCAAATTTATATTCATCCAATTTTGATGAAAATGATAATGCTCCTTTACAACGTGACCAAAAAGACCTTACGTATGGTGCGTTTATAAACAATATTCATGATTTTTCAGATAATTGGATTCTGGAAACAGGATTAAGGGCAGATTACAATACCGATTTTGGGTTCTTTCCACTTCCGAGAATATCATTGCTTTACAAGGACAACAGCGGATTTTCGAGTAGAATTGGTGGTGGACTAGGTTATAAAATTCCAGATGTTTTTACCGAAGAGGCAGAAAACATCAACTTTGAGAATGTACTTGCCATAGATAAATCTTCACTTAAAGCCGAACGTTCCTATGGTGTTAATTTTGATGTGAACTATCAAACGAGATTGTTTGATGCAGTAGGTTTTTCTATCAATCAACTTTTCTATGTTTCAGCAATTGACAACGGACTTCTACTGAATTCAACCGATAATGGATTTTTTGAATTTGAAAATGCAGCCGATGAAATTTTGAGCAAAGGAGCTGAAACCAACATTAAATTTACTTACAAAGATTTTAGATGGTTCTTAAATTATGCACTGATTGACACGAAGTTGAACTATTTGGCTGGCAATCCGCAAAAGCCACTTACGGCAAAGCACAATGCAGGTAGTGTATTGATGTACGAATCTGAAAAATGGCGCATAGGCTATGAAACCTTTTACACAGGAAAACAATTTTTATCCAACGGAACAGAAACAACAGATTTTGTGACTATGGGCTTTGTGGCAATGCGTAACTTCAAATGGGGAACAACGTTTGTAAATTTTGAAAATTTCACGAACAGAAGACAAAGCAAATTTTCACCTTTAGTTTCACCACCACACGATAATCCAGAATTCCCCGAGATATATGCACCAACTGATGGATTTATATTTAGTGTTGGAGTTATCATAAAACCGTTTGGAAATGAAGATGACGACTAAAATGAATAAGACAATTTTTGAAATAACAAAAATGGATTGTCCTTCGGAGGAAAATCTAATCAGAATGAAATTAGATGGGATTTCAGAAATTAAAAACCTTGATTTTGACATTCCAAAACGAAAATTGACCGTTTTTCACAGTGGAAAAATTGACCAAATCGAAAAGTCAATTATTGAACTGAATTTAGGCGGAAAGAAAATTTCAACAGAACAAACTGAACAAACCGATTTTAAAGAAACCACAAGCCAGAGAAAGTTACTTTGGACTGTACTCGGAATTAATTTTGTCTTTTTCATTATCGAAATGACAACAGGGCTTATTTCAAAATCAATGGGACTTGTTGCAGATAGTTTGGATATGCTTGCCGACAGTTTTGTATATGGAATTAGTTTGTTTGCGGTTGGTGGAACGCTGATAAGAAAAAAACGGATTGCAAAAATAGCGGGGTATTTTCAAATCACACTGGCTGTTATTGGCTTTGTGGAAGTGTTAAGAAGATTCTTTGGGACAGAAAAACTACCTGACTTTTCGACAATGATAATCGTTTCGGTTTTAGCACTTATCGCAAATGGAATTTGCCTCTACATTTTAGAAAAGTCAAAGAGCAAAGAAGAGGTACACATGAAAGCAAGTATGATTTTCACCTCAAACGATGTTATTATCAACTTGGGAGTGATAATCGCGGGACTTTTGGTAAATTGGTTGAACTCTTCAAAACCTGATTTGATTATTGGAACAATCGTTTTTGTATTGGTTATCCAAGGAGCATTTAGAATTTTGAAATTGAGCAAGTAAACAGAATTGTTAATCTGTAAGTAGTTTTAATAACTTGTTTAATAAAATTTGTATCTTTAAGATATCAAAGAAGACCAAATTATATCTTCAAAGTTCTTTATATAGTTTTAGTGTGCAAATAGGTGTGCATGAAAACATGAATATTACGAAATAGCAGTGGTAATAAGGGGTAAGGTAGTTTTAAATTAAGTCTGCCACCCCGACCAGAAAAGCTGAACTTAAGAGTTCAGCTTTTTTTATTTATACCTAGCCGAAAATATATTTTCGAGCGCAGGAATAAATAAAAAAAGATGCAAAGCGCGAGCTTTGTTCAGCGATGATGAGCAACGACCCCACTTCAGGATCACTGGAGGTAATCCATCCATTGAAGTTATTCATTTTTTTGAGAAGGAATTAAAGCGCGAGCTTTGTTCAGAGATGATGCGCAACAAACGGATCATGCCTAATTTTGTGTTTGTGCAAAAATTGTGATTGATTATTGAAGGAAAAATGAATTAAGCATCGCATCACGAGATTGTACAACGAATTCGGAATTACATGTGAGAGTGATGAGTGGAGAGTGGATTCCGCAATAAATGCGGAATGACATTGGGTGCGGAATGATATTGGGAGAGAACAGAATGGTCTGGTTCTGGTTACTATATTAAAGGATTCCGGAACAGGTACGGAATTACATGTGAGAGTGATGAGTGGAGAGTGGATTCCGCAATAAATGCGGAATGACATTGGGTGCGGAATGACATTGGGAGAGAACAGAGTGGTCTGGTTCCGGTTACTATATTAATGGATTCCATAATAGGTACAGAATGACAAGTTAGATGGATTCTAAATCATATTGCTTCAAAATACATATGTAGTGATCCCTGGTCTGTTTGATGGGAAACCAGATTGAAGTGGGTGATTAATACTTCTGGCAGTATCAGGTATAAGAGGTCTAGAAATAATCCGAATACTATTATTTTTTAGCAAAGATCTTAATCTATTATTCAATTCGCACACAACTTTTGAGATTGATCCCAACAAAACGAATTCAGGATCACGGGAGGTTATGAGAAAGTTTGGAAACATTTTATACTTGATTGAATCTGAATCGATGTGTTCATACTTTATCCATACTTTAACTATGCTTCAACCATGCCTTAACTATGCCTGAAATGGGGTGTTTCCATGCTTGAATATTGATCAAATATCAAGCTAAGGAAAGAGTTTGTATTTTTATATATCATTTTATACTTCACGGCAATAAGATGCAAAATCGGCTAAAAATGATGTTTTAATTCGTGCAGGTTGGAACCATTAAATAATTAAGAAAGGATGCATAAGATAAATGGATTAAGGTTGTAAATGTTGGTAAGCAAAAAATATAGGGGGTAAGTTATAGGTCTAAATCTGATAGGAGCCTATTTGCTCTTCATTTTTGCTTACGACAAGACAATCGTTACTTTTGCTAGTAGGGGTATTGAAGATTGGTGTTTGAAAATAAAAACAGCAGGGTATTGAACCCCGCTGCTTTGTTTTTTCTGTTATAAAGTATTCAGGGATTGGTTTGAAAACGCGTTTAATTCGACTGAAGCGGTTTCAATTTCGGAAGTGCCATCACCAACTTTGGTCCAGGCAAACAAAATTTTGTTTCCCGTACGCTCCATTTGAGGGAATCCAGAGCTTCTGGACATATCCATTTTAGAGATGATTATCGGCTCAAATTTTTCCCCAAGTTTGTTTACTTTCATCGCCTTGAGGTAGGTTAGGTTATCAATGGATTCCATCCAGCTTACGATTGCATGGTCTGAATCTGTCATCACAATGTCAACCCTTCCTAGTGTTCCGACATTACTCACCAGGATAGGCTTTAGGAAGGACGCTCCGGCATTTTCAGAAAAAGCGACCTTTACCTGGGCTTGATCATTAGCTGCAGTAAACCATGCTGCGGCCACATCATCACCAATAGCATCGACTTTCGGTCCATTTACAGGGCACCCACCTATTACCCAGCCATCATCATGGATAAATTTAGGGGTGGTCCATTCTCCATCCACCAACCTGGTAATTGCAATATCCCTTATCTCATCATCCGTCCTATCTCTATAAAGTACAATGGGACCATTACTGGTTATGGTTGCTGTAGTTTGGCAACAGGTACAGGTATTACTGTCCAGAATTTGTTCACTTAAAACCGTTCCATCTTTATCAATTTCGGCAGCTCTTATACTCATCGTTCCATGGTGACCTGCATGTCCTGATTCTTTTTTAGGATCTGCCGCCATGTTTCTACCATCCAACCAGGTAACAAAAAATGAATGCTCCTTATAAGGAAGCAGGGTCATAAAACCATGTTCGGTTTTGGTTTCGTCTGAATACAGTGGCAACTCGGTTTGCCAGGTTGAATCCTGACTTTTTTGTAAGTTCAATTTGATGTCATAGGCAAAGCTTTCATCTGATGATTTCTTGAGGAAATGAGCCAATAACGTTCCGTTATTTTCAACAATCATAGGATAATCCGCCCAATTGACGAACCAATTTTGTCCTTGGACAATTTTCTTTGGACTACTCCAATTACCATCTTCAAGGGTTGCATAATTAAGCTGGGATATGGAATCGTTTACTTTTGTCACCCACGACATCAGGGTCGTTTCATTGGTAGAAACCATATAGGGCAAGGAAATGTTCATTCCCTGGTCGAAATTAATTTTTTGTACCGTGGTATTGTGTTCTTTATTTTTCTTCTCTTTTGGTTTTGAATTACATGAAATCACACTTATTATGATTGATAATGACAAGCAAAATGTCGGAAACGCTTTTTTCATGGTTTTGATTGGGTTATGTCTTAGTAAAAATTTATTCTCAGTAAATTTTGAGAATGGTTCGCAAAATAAAAAATATGTTTGCCCAAAGGTTAGAAAAAGGCATTTTTTTCTAGCGTGATTGTTGTCCTACCCAATTTAGGACTCAGTTGAATCAATAAGTTTACAAGTTATCACTTCCTTATACCATGTTCTGATGATCCTTGAGAAAAGAACAGGAATGTGCTGTATGTTGTGCAGTTTCCTTTTGCCCAACATAAAGATTTAATCATTTTTATGATTAATACTGCTTTAAGATTAAATCTTGCGATTACCTTTGCAGGTACTCGCTTTTACCCCGAGATAAAATTAAAATACTATAGCCAGGTTATTTATCAATATAAGGGATGTCATGTTACGATGGTTGTTAATCATTGTACTCTTTGCCTATCTATTTATGCCTTTAAAAAATCAGGTCATTACTGTAGTCCATAGTTTATCTCATGGAATTGAAAATGTTTTAAACAATCATCACCATCATACTGAAAAACATACTCATGATTTTCAGTTAGAAAAAGATGATTCTCATTATCATGAAACTGCTGATAATCATGATCATAGCCGCCTTTCCTTGATAGCGTCTTTGTTTTCTCCAGAAGAAGATCGTAAAAACCAGCAAAAAGAATTTTTTGTATTTGAAATGCTCGACAAGCATTATCCATCGGGTGTTTATAATGTATTATTTAGCCATACGGCTGTTCAGAGAAAAAATAATTGGGGTGTAATCGCTAATTATTTTTCCATTGACCTCCCTATAATTATTCCACCGCCAAGAGCTTTCTAAATTTTTAAAAATAGTTGTCTGCCATTTATATGGTAAGGTAGACTATACATTCAATTTATAAGTTGGGAGGAAACTCTATAATTAATTTTTTTAATCCATTATTAATGAAAAAAATAATAGGAGCAATCGTCATGCTTACTATGAGCATGTCTTATGCTCAAACTTTAAAAGGAAGAGTATTTAATGAATCGGATGAACAGCTATCTGATGTAAGTGTTTTTAATATTACTTCCGGAAGTCATTCGCATTCGAATGAAGTAGGTCTTTTTGTATTAGATAAAACCATTACCGGCGACTCTATTGTGTTTTCCAGATTGGGATATGCTTCAAAATATATGGTAGTGACTAAAGGGGATTTATCTTCAGAAAGGGATATTATATTAAGTGCCGCTAATATTTCTTTAGATCAGATCGTTTTGGTTTCGGAGGTGAATTCATTAAATAGTTTTGTAGACGTCGATATACAAACCAATCCAATAAAATCTTCTCAAGAGATTTTGAGAAAAGTTCCAGGCCTTATCATCGGTCAACACGCTGGGGGCGGAAAAGCAGAGCAAATTTTTTTAAGGGGTTTTGATATAGACCATGGTACAGATGTGTCTATAAGTGTAGACGGGATGCCTGTAAATATGGTTTCACATGCACATGGCCAGGGATATTCCGATTTGCATTTTGTTATTCCTGAAACCCTCGAAGACATAAATTTCGGGAAAGGTCCGTATTATGCCGATCACGGTGATTTTACAACTGCAGGTTATATCGATTTACACCTGCGAAAATCAATAGACCAAAATTTAATCTCTATAGAAGCAGGTCAGTTCAACACCAATCGTTTTGTCGGTATGTTTAAGCTTTTAGATACGGATAAGAGCAATGCTTATGTAGCTTCTGAACTGTATTTAACTGATGGTCCGTTTGATTCCCCACAGGATTTTAATCGAATCAATGTAATGGGGCGTTATAATTACAAGCTTAGCAATGATGAAGAATTTTTGTTAACGTTGTCTCATTTTCAAAGTAAGTGGGATGCCTCAGGACAAATACCCCAGAGGGCGGTAGACAATGGAATCATCGATCGATTTGGTGCCATTGATGATACTGAAGGGGGATCGACCAGCAGAACTAATTTTTTACTTAATCATATTAAATTATTAGACGAAAGTAAGGCGGTAAAAACAAAGGCATATATATCGCAGTACGATTTTGAATTATTCTCGAACTTTACTTTTTTTCTTGAAGACCCGGTTAATGGAGATCAAATTCAGCAGAAGGAAAGCAGGTTGATTGCCGGTGCAGAAAGTACCTATGAGGAAGAACGTATATCGCTGACTGAAACCATTGATTTTGCTTATCAGGCAGGCGTAGGATTTCGATATGATAATGTTGATGATGTGCAACTTTCGCATACCTTGAACAGGAAGGAAATTCTGGAAAGATATGCTTACGGAGATGTTGACGAGGTGAATACCTATGGTTTCGTGAATACTGAATTCAAGGTCGGAAAGTGGATGATTAACCCGGCATTAAGGGTTGATTATTTTAAGTTTGATTATCACAACAAGTTAACGGAAGTCTACGATAATAAAAGTGAATCTAAAGTCGCATTAAGTCCGAAGTTGAACACTGTTTATTCTGTAAATTCAAATTGGCAATTATTTTTAAAAACCGGTTTAGGCTTCCATTCTAATGATGCCCGAGTGGTAGTAGCTAATGAGGGAGAAGATATTTTGCCAACCGCCTATGGTGCTGATTTAGGAACGATTTATAAGCCCTTTAATAAGCTTGCACTGAATGCTACTTTGTGGTGGTTGTACCTGGATCAGGAGTTTGTGTATGTTGGTGATGCAGCTATCGTAGAACCTAGTGGAGAAACCAGAAGACTTGGTGTTGATTTTGGTGCTCGTTATCAGGCACTTCCCTGGCTTTACGTATATGCTGACGTTAATTTAAGTAAAGGAAGAAGTGTGGGTGCACCAGAAGGAGCAAATTACATTCCTTTGGCGCCGGACTTCACTTCGGTTGGAGGGCTGCTTATTGATAATCTGGGGAATTTTTCGGGAAGTTTAACCTATAAGTATGTGGACGACCGTCCTGCTAATGAAGATGACTCTATTGTTGCTGAAGGTTACTTTGTTTCGGATTTTAATGTTAATTATTCACTGAGAAACTGGACCTTTGGTATTATTATAGAGAATCTGTTTAATACCGAGTGGAACGAAACTCAATTTGCCACTGAAAGTCGTTTATTCGATGAACCGGCACCCGTTGAGGAAATTCACTTTACTCCGGGAACACCTTTTTATTTGAGAGGAAAGGTTAGTGTAAGATTCTAATTTTTTCAGTAATATATTTACTATTTATAAACTCAGGTAGTCTTTGTGTTACCTGAGTTTTTTTATTGTAAATGAATAGAGGAGGAGTTTGCCAATAGGGGGTAGGTAGTAAGTTGACGCTAGACACCTGCTTGGCAATTTCTCTCTTTTATTGGTTTGGGAAGATTCCTGAACATTAGAACTTTTTGAAAATTTACGCCATAGTTTGTTCAACCCAGAAAGAATAATGTTTTACATAGGTAAAACGCTTCTAACGCTCAAACTTTTTAGTATAGAACAGGCTGGGATGTCTATCAAAATGAAAAAATCGGTATGAAATTGTTAATTTATTGCTAAAAAAATTGTACACTTGGCATAAAATCAATGTTAGAATTTTGATTTCATTAAAAATGTAATGAATTGCAAAGCGTTAAATATGACTTGTTTAACCAAACAATTAAAGAAAGGTGACAAAGTTGCTTACAAAAAATTGTTTGATCACTTCGTTACGGATATTTATAATTTTGCATACAGTATTATTAAGCAGAAGGAATATGCAGAGGAAATAACCCAAGATGTTTTTTTGAAATTGTGGCTAAATAGAGCTTCTTTGGATCATGAAAAATCTATCAAGTCTTATTTGTTTACTATTACTCGAAATCAAACTTTAAATCTTCTTCAAAAAATAGCCAATGAGAAACGACTAGCTCAGGAATTACTGACGAATATTTCCAATTTGAGTGGTTTTGAAGAGAACACTATTGATGTTGCTTATTATGAGGATTTAAAGCGGCAGGCTTTAGAAGTTCTTTCTCCTAAAAGAAGGTTAATTTTTGAATTGTCCAGAAACGAAGGTTTAACTCACGAGGAGATAGGTGAAAAAATGGGTATTTCTAAAAACACCGTAAAAAATCAAATGACCTCTGCATTAAATAGTATAAGGGAGTATTTATTGTTACACTCGGATATTACTTTTACATTATTACTATTCATTTCCTTCCTTTAAATTTACATTATTCACCTTTATATTCAGGAATCCATCCTTATATTTTTTGTAGACGAATTCTCGTGTTTTTGTAATTATAAAAAAAAATGAAAATTCGAGTAGTCGTGTTATCGCTTTCAACTGTATTATATATAGTTAAAACGGAAAGATGACACTAAAACGTTCACATAACATTAATGAATTACTTCTTAAGTATATCAATAATACGATAAGTCTTGAAGAGGCTGAATTCCTTTTAGATTATATAAAACACAATGATGTTACTGAAGAATTCCCTTCAGTTGATGAGGTTCTCGATATTATTTCTGCCAAGGTAGAATTAAGGCTTGAAGATAAAGATCGAATTTATAGAAGACTGGAAGAAAAGATAGGTAAGGCAGAATTCACCTATAAAGAAAAAAGGCCATTATTTAGAAACAATACTTTTCTTAGGCTTGCAGCAATCTTTTTGTTCTTGGTTGGGTTAACAGTGTTCTTTAAGTTATTTGATGGGACCAGTAAAGAGGAAATTATAAGTTCAAGTGAAATCACATTTATTGATGGTCAAGGAAAAATACGTGTATTAGATACTACAAGTACCGGTGTCCTTATTCAAAATCAAAATGCTGTAATTGTTCATCAAAATAAAAGTCAGCTGGTATTCAGTAATAAGGGAAAGGCTCATAAACTGGTATACAACACATTAAATGTACCTAATGGAAAAAGAATGCAAATAGTTTTGTCTGACGGTACAGTGGTTCATCTTAACTCAGGTACTTCAATCCGTTTTCCCGAGATGTTTATCGATGGTAAAAAAAGAGAGGTTTTTATTTCAGGAGAAGCTTTTTTTGATGTAGCGAAAGATCCCAATAACATGTTTGTTGTTCATGGCAATGAGATTGATGTAGAGGTATATGGAACCCAGTTTAACATATCAAATTACCCAGAAGAGGAGGTTCAGCATGTAGTGCTGGTAGAGGGATCAGTAAGTATGCATCAACAAAAAGTACCTGACGGGAAAGTGTTATTATCACCAGGAATGAAAGGAAGTTTACATAAAGAGAGTGAATTGATTGAAACCAAAGAGGTTGTAACGGATATTTATACTTCATGGATGCAAGGGGAATTAGTTTTCAGAAATGCAAGTTTTCGAGCCATATTGAATAGTCTGGAGCGTAAATATGCTGTGTCTTTTGTGCTAAATAATCAAACTTTAGCCAAGGAACGATTTAATGCAAGTTTTGGTAATAAGCCAATAGAAGATGTGCTTCAAGGATTAAAAAATACCTATGACATTTCTTATACCATCGAGGAGAACATTATAACAATCAAATAAAATAACCAACCAAATTAAAAATTGAACTTTTATGAAGAAAACCTAAACATCTAACAAATTTTACAATCAACTAAATATCACTTATTTAAAACGAAAAACCGAAAGATGTTGGAGCCATCTTCCGGTTTGAAAATTGAGTGATGCATTACTAACATCAAAACATTTTAAAAGTATGAAAAAAAATCTTTATGCAAAGGATACAGATTCCTATTGCTTAAAATTTGATCTAAAGATGAAATTAAGCGCTCTTTTTATGTTTATAGCATTATGTTTAGCGAAGGCGAATACGACCTATTCGCAAAAAACAACCGTATCATTGAATTACGATAATGTTACTTTAGAACGCTTAATAGATGTCATTGAGTCTAAAACGGATTATTACTTTATATTCAAAACCAAGGATATAGATTTGACCAAAGAATACGAAGTGAAGACGAAAGATGAAAAAGTAACTTCGATATTGGAAAAATTATTTAAGGGATCGCATTTTACTTTCAAGGAATATAAAAACCAGATCTATCTTCTGGCTAAAGAACAGGCCGCTTCTTTAGAGGCCGAATTGGATCAACGAAAAACCCAGGAAAAATTAATTAGCGGAAAGGTGGTCGATCAAAATGGCATCCCTATAGTAGGAGCCTCTATCATAGAAAAGGGGACCACCAACGGAGTGTCATCTGATTTTGACGGGAACTATACATTAAGCATATCTAGTAAAGCTTCTATAATTGTTTTTTCATTTGTTGGATTTAAAACAGTAGAAGTTCCAGTCGGAGAACAAACTAAGATTAATATAACCCTTAGAGAAGAAGCTTCCAGACTAACTGAGGTAGTTGTTGTTGGTTATGGTACTCAACAAAAAAGGGATATAACCGGTTCTGTATCAGTTGTTTCTGGAGAGGATATTGAATCAAGAAGTGTAACGAACGTTTCTAATGCTTTACAAGGAGCTGCTGCTGGAGTAAGTGTTACAAGAAACAGTTCTGCCCCAGGATCTGGGAACACCATTAGAGTTCGGGGTATCACAACACTTCAGGGTAACACTAGTCCATTGATCCTGGTCGATAATGTTCCGGTTGAGAGTATCAATGATGTAAATCCAGAGCAGGTAGAAAGTATATCTGTTTTAAAAGACGGGGCGTCTGCATCGATTTACGGATCAAGGGCTGCGGCTGGTGTAATTCTTATAACCACCAAACGCGCCAAAGAAGGAGTATACAGGTTTAGCTATTCTGGTGAGCACATTATCAATACACCTACCCAAGTCAGTAATCCTGTAAATGTTATTAGATATATGCAAATGGAGAATGAGAAGACATGGAACGATAATGGTAATGGTGCTAATGAATATCCCATATGGGGTGAAGATGTTATAAACGACTATTTAGCACAAAATGCGATAAACCCTGATCAGTTTCCCAATACAGACTGGAAGGACTTGTTAATTAAAAAAAGTGCAACTGGATACAGACATAATGTTTTACTATCCGGAGGTTCAGAAAAAGTAAGAACTAATGCATCATTGGGGTATGAGCATCAAAATGCTTTGTACGATCATTTCAGTTGGAAACGATATAATTTCAGAATCAATAATGATCTCATAATATCAGATAAGTTTGGGGGAAATATAGATGTAGCTTTTAAGTTGATAAAGCAAAAATCATCTATTGTCAATCCAATTAGCGGAGCGTTAAATTACGCACCGGTATACCCGGCATTATGGAGTGATGGAAGGTTGGCAGGAGGTAAAGCCGGAGAGAATGTATATGCCGAATTTCATAATGGAGGATTTTCTAATAATGATAATTACCAGTTTTATGGAAAGATCGGATTGTATTTTAAACCAATAGATGATTTAAAACTTTCAGTGAATCTTGCTCCTAATTTTGATTTTTACAATGCTAAAACTTTTAGGAAGTCTATTCCATATTGGGATTTTGATGATCCAAATCAACAAGAAGACCCGAATTACATTACAGGTTATAATCCAATCAACAGGGCATTGGCAGAAGTAAGAAATAATACTAACACCTTAACAAGTCAGGTGTTGATTAACTACAGGAAAGAATTTGATTTACATAGTTTAGATGTGGATGCGGGATATGAAGAGTTTTACAGCAAAACGAATAACCTCGGAGTTAGAGGTGAGGAGTACGCTAGTAATGAGTATCCGTTTCTAAATCAAGCACCATTAGATAAGGTTTTTAATTCGGGAACTTCTTATTCAGAGCTGGCATACCGATCGTATTTTGGTAGAGTCTCTTATAATTTCAACAGGAAGTATTACTTACAAGCTACATTAAGAGGCGATGGATCGTCAAGATTTGCCAAAGACTATAGATGGGGAACATTTCCATCTATTTCAGGAGGATGGGTGGTTTCTGAAGAAGGTTTCTTCGAATCTATAAAACCTACCGTTAATTTTTTAAAATTCCGAGCTTCCTATGGTAGTTTGGGTAATGA
Source organism: Zhouia amylolytica (assembly GCF_900116365.1). GTDB lineage: Bacteria > Bacteroidota > Bacteroidia > Flavobacteriales > Flavobacteriaceae > Zhouia > Zhouia amylolytica. The sequence continues at coordinate 145,347 of NZ_FPAG01000008.1, forward strand.
CAGGCTGGGGAATTATTTATACCGTTCTGTATTACAGTTTACTAATGACGTCTTACTTCCTAATGGAAGCAATGTAGAGGCAGTTCGATCTGCTGCCCAACGTTTCTTAGCGATAGAAGATATAACCTGGGAAACAACTTCATCAGTTAACCTTGCTGTTGATATGTCTTTGTTTGATAACCGATGGTTTTTATCGGCGGAGTATTTCAAAAAGAAAACAACAGATATGCTGTTAGATTTGAGTATTCCAAATTTGAGTGGATATGAAGATCCCAGGGATAATGTTGGAAGTATGAATACTGAAGGATGGGAATTTAACACACGTTGGAAGGATCAGATTGGAGATCTGCGGTACTCATTTAATTTTAACATTTTCGATTCCAAATCAATTATCGGGGATGTAAGGGAAAAAAGATTATTTAATGGGAACAGACTTTCTGAGGAAGGAATTGAGTTCAATTCCTGGTATGGCTATCAGTCAGATGGAATATTTCAAACTCAAGATGAAGTAGATAATTCTCCAGTTACCAATTCGTCGGTTGGCCCGGGTGACATTAAGTATAAGGATATTAGTGGTCCGGATGGAATACCAGATGGGGAAATCAATGAATTAGATCAAGTTGTACTTGCGGGTTCACTTCCAAGATTACAATTTGGAGGAGGCTTCAATTTAGGGTACAGGAATTTTGATATGGGAGTTGCTTTTCAAGGGGTTGGAAAAAGGAAATATTATCAGGATAGTGGAGATATTATGCCATTTATCGCCGCCTGGAGAGCCCCAAATGCAGAGTATGCCAGCAGCTACTGGAGTTTGTATAATACAAGTGAGGCTAATGAGAATGCCAAATATCCGAGGTTATCTGAAAATTCAGTAGGGAATAACTATAGATTTTCTGATTATTGGTTAAGAGATGGTTCATATTTAAGAATTAAGAACATCACCTTAGGATATACATTGAATAATGATGTATTTAAAGACACTGCAATTTCGAGTATTCGTCTTTATCTGGCAGCCAATGATTTCTTTACGTTTGATAAGTTACCTAAAGGAATTGATCCGGAACAAGGAGGGGGATATTTAATTACTAAATCTTTAATATTTGGTGTTAAAGCTAACTTTTAAAAAATTGTAATCATGAGAGTATACTATATAAAATACATTTTATCACTGTTTGTGGTAACAATATTGTTTTCATGTAATGATCTGGATCTGGAGCAACAGGATGCAGCAAGTTCAGCTACATGGTATCAAACCAAAGATCAGTTTAGAGAATCTGTTAGCGAAGGATACCGACGAGAATTCTGGCCTATAGATAAATCGGGGAATGGGATGTCTGATGATTGGATGAGAAGAGATGCTTTAGATGCTATTAAGGCAGGGACCATAGATTCTGAAGACGGAAGATCTCTTACGAGATGGAGTAATCTTTATAAGGGAATTACCAGGATGTTGGTAGTGAAAAATCAATTAGAAAGTCAGACTTTTTTAACAATGCCAGATTACGAACAATTTAGTGGTGAGGTAGATTTTTTTCTTGCTTCTTATTGGTCTTATTTAATTTCACACTATGGCGATGTACCATTTTATGAAGAGGAAGTTTCTATTGAAGAATCTTACCTCATATCACGTACAGAAAAGGAAGAAATTTTGCAAAAGATATATATCTATTATGATAATGCATTCAATAAATTACAGCCCTCATATAATGGATTAAAATATGTGACTAAAGGCGCTGCTGCAGCTTTTAAAGCCAGAATTGCTTTATATATGGGAGATTTTGAAACCGCTGCAACAGCTGCAAAGAATTGTATTGATCTAAATGAGTATGAGTTGTATCCTAACTACGATCAATTATTCTTGCCGAGTACCAAGAACTCGGTAGAAACCATATTTCATTTACCCAGAAGTGCAGACTATAATATTGTGTATTCCGGGCTGGATGTTCAAGATTTTTTACCAAGAAACAGAGGAGGATATGGTGCAAGAAATCCAACCTGGGAATTATTGGCTTCTTACTTATGTACAGATGGGTTGCCTATAGACGAATCTCCTCTTTTTGACTCCAGAAACCCCTTTAAAAACAGGGATCCGAGATGTGCTATGACAATTGTTCCATTTGGTTCTTTAGAGGATGGAGACGGGTTGTTGCCGAGTGATGGTTCGCTTTGGTTAGAACGTGAGTATACCCCGCATCCGGAAAAAAAGCAAATTTTAAACTTTGCGAACAACACACAGGTTAGAAACAACGATACAAGATCTGTTGCGCAGTTTGCAAGTTTTAATGGTTTAATTTGGAAGAAGGGTATAGATGAGTCCTGGGTAGATCTTGAAACCGATCAGGATGAGATTATTATGAGGTATGCAGATGTGTTGTTGATGTATGCAGAAGCAAAAATCGAGCTTAATCAAATTGACGCCTCGGTAATTGATGCTATTCACCAGGTAAGAGCCAGAGCTTATGCTAATTCAGGAACTCCTTATCCACAAGTAACCACTACTGACCAGGAGGAATTACGATTAATTGTTCGAACTGAAAGGAGGATGGAACTTGCTTTTGAAGGTTTAAGATACATGGATCTAATAAGATGGAAATTGGCAGATAAAGTTTTGACAGGGAATTTGATAGGGATGTTGAATGTATCGACCAATGCCAATGCAGATGTACAGCCTACAGGCCCTTTAATGGATGTAATAGTTAATCCGGACTTGTATTTTTGGCCTATAGTTCCAGAGATTGACGAAGACGGATTGCCAGATTTTTCAGAGTTTCTTGAATTAGGATATGCAAGATCGTTGAATCAGATATCATTTCCTGGAAGACAATATTTATGGCCTATACCGGCTGCTGAACGCCGAATTAATGAAAATCTCACTCAGAATGAGGGGTATTAGTCTTAAAAGTACATATGACCTCTTAGTTTTTTGAGGTCATAGTTATCTAATTATTTTTTATAAGCGAATCAGATTCGATTTCTATTATCAATTATGTAAAACTATTATGATCAAAAATAAAATGAATAAATCCCTGTTTTCTAGTGCATGTTTACTTTTAGTGGCTTTTACGGGTGGTAACTCTATAACGGGTTGTAACTCTGCGACTCAGAGTCTATCTGAAGAAAATGAGACTTATGTTGAGTTTGAGGATGGAAAAATCCGATCCATTGAAGGAAAAAGAAAAATTAGTGGAATTTACCCTCATCTTACGACCTATTCGCATAATCGTGAAGATGGAACGTATGAGTTTGGAAATGAATGTGGAATTGGAGCACTGGCTGTTTGGAATGAAGATTTGTATATGGTTAACTATGCAGCTCATCAGCCCAAAGGGAGTGAGCACCAGTTATATATTGTCGATAAGGACAAGAGAATGGAAATGTTTAAGGGTAGTATAGGAGGTACACCCGCTGCAAGATTGGTACATCAAGAGTCTAATCAGCTTTTTATCGGCCCATATGTCATTGACGATAAGGGAGGGATCAGGGTTATTCCGGTTAAGGAGATGCCTGGTAGGCTAACCGCAATTGCAAGACATTTAAAAGATCCGGAAAACATGGTGTATTATTATGATATGGAGGGGATGTTATATGAGGTAAATGTACATACTTTAACAGTTAACAAATTGTTTCAAGATCCATTACCAGGTTGGCATGGGAAGGGAGCATATACGAGTCAGGGTAAATTAGTGTTGGCAAATAATGGAGAGCATGCAAGTGAGGGAAGAGTAACTCATGATAATGATGATTGGGGTAGCGAACATTATATATGGATGGATTCCTGGATGGTTCCTGATGAGGGGGTTTTCGGGCCAGAAAATTTAGGAGTTCTTGCCGAGTATGACGGCGAGGATTTTAAGATTGTAGAAAGACATCAGTTTACAGATGTTACTACCAAAAATGGAATATACGCCATTCCAAACGAGCAAGCACCTTTATGGAGTATTGGGTGGGATAAACGCTCAGTACGTTTAAAAATGTTAGATAATGATCAATGGACTACTTATTTATTACCTAAAGCGACATATAATAATGATCCTGCTCATGGTTGGTTTACCGAATGGCCGAGAATCAGATCTGTGGGGAATGGAAAAATGATGATGGATATGCATGGTATGTTTTTTGATTTCCCAGAATCATTTTCGGTTGGTAATACCGCGGGAATTCGTCCAATGGGGTCTCATCTTCGTTATATTCCTGATTTTTTAAACTGGAATGGTCAAATTGTATTGGCTACAGATGAAACCTCCATACAGGGTAACCCCTTGTCGGGCCAACCACAATCAAATCTTTGGTTTGGAGATTATGATGAATTATCTAATTGGGGGCCTGCATCTGCTTATGGGGCTATTTGGTTGAAGGATAATGTTGAAGCCGATAAATCTTCGTTACCATTTTTAGTAGCTGGTTTTGATAAGCGAATTATTCATTTAAAGAATTACGGAAATACGGATGTTGTCTTAACTCTAGAGATAGATGAAAAAGGTGACGGAAACTGGACTGTATATAAAGATATTAACCTAGATGCAATGGCCTATAGGTTAGAGGTGTTACATAATGACTTAAAAGCAGAATGGCTACGTATCACGTCAAATAAGAGTGCTTTATTAACTGCATCTTTCCACTTTACAGATAGCGCATTGAAAAGACCGGGTAAGGATTTGGATCTATTTAAAGGGATTGCAGATATGGATTATGAGGGAGAAGTTAGTCATTCTAAATTATATAGTAATAAGTTCAATTATAACTTAAGCGTATTTAATGGAAAAATTAGCAACGGTAAATTCAAAGTTGAACAAGATCTGGAATTTACCAAATTTGATTTTCAATTTAAAGAAGGGGTTAAAGATACTACTGCGAAAAGAGTTTTGGAAAATGAGGTTGTATGGAATACAGATGATGCTTCAGTCTATATAGACACTAAAAGAGGTAGACTAAGATTGCCTGTAATGAATCAAACTGTGGCAAAGAAATTCCCTTCTGGAGCAATTAGAAATATAAGGGAGGTTGAATCGGAAAGAGAGTTGGCTAATATTGCCGGTACTTTTTATGAGGTTCCATTGTTTAAAGTTGGGCAAGAACCTTATTATGATATGATGCGACCAGTATCGTCTCACGGAAAGCAAATATCTGATTTTAATACCTGGAACGGATTGTTGGTTTTAAGTGGTATAGAAAAAAATGCCGAACCATCAGAGCATATCTATACATCTGAAGATGGTGAGACTTTATTATGGTTCGGAGGTATCGATGATATATGGAGTTTTGGGAAACCTATAGGTGAAGGTGGTCCATGGAAAGATAAAGCAGTTAAGGCTCACGAACTTTCAGATATGTATTTAATGACTGGTTTTGATAGGAAGACCCTAACTTTAATTTCTGATAGGGATACTAAGATTACTTTATTAATTCATGTTAACCCTTATCTGGAAGAGCCTTTTGAATATAAGACTTTCGACTTAAAAGCAAATCAAGAATTTGTGTATGAATTCCCTGATGATTTTAGCGCACATTGGGCACAGTTAAAGTCAAGTAAAGATGCAAATCTAACTGCTTGGTTTGTTTATAAATAAACTATTAATTGTTTTAAATTAGGACTATGATCTCATTTCTTCTTTCAGTTGCAACCCTTATCATAGGTTATTTTTCTTATGGTAAAATAGTAGAACGTATTTTTGGTATTAAAGAAGCTAAGGTTACACCAGCCATACGCCTGGAAGATGGAATAGACTATACGCCCTTACCGCTATGGCGAATTTTTTTGATTCAATTTTTAAATATAGCAGGTCTCGGGCCTATTTTTGGTGCTATTGCAGGTGCCATGTATGGTCCGTCTGCTTTTTTATGGATCGTTCTTGGAAGTATTTTTGCAGGAGGAGTACATGATTTTTTGTCTGGAATGCTTTCAGTTCGGCATGATGGTTTAAGTATAAGTGAGGTAGTCGGGATATACCTTGGGCCCTATGTAAAACACTTTATGCGGTTCTTTACCATCATACTCCTTATTTTTGTCGGTACTGTTTTTATGATGGGCCCGGCAAAGATCATAGACGGAATGACCAGTGGTCTCTTCGGGGTATGGACATGGGTTTTTATCATTTTGATTTATTATGTTTTATCTACATTATTGCCCATTGATAAGCTCATTAGTAAATTGTATCCTGTATTTGGAGTAGCCATGCTTTTAATGGCAATGGGATTATTTGTAGCATTATTACGGGGTTCTTATACGATTCCAGAAATTACGATTGATAACCTTAGAAATATGACAATTTCTCCAGAGGATACCCCCTTATTTCCTATGCTTTTTATTACCATAGCTTGTGGAGCTATATCTGGGTTTCATGCAACACAATCACCTTTAATGGCCAGATGTATGAAAAATGAAAAAGAGGGAAAGAAGGTTTTTTTTGGTACAATGATTACAGAAGGAATTGTTGCATTAATATGGGCAGCAGCTTCCATGTCTTTCTTTGGAAACATAGAAGGGCTTAATGGTGCAATGATAGCCAACGGTAATAATGCCGCCTGGGCTGCCAATGAAATTTCTCTGGGAATGCTGGGTAAAATAGGAGGTGTCCTGGCCATATTGGGTATTGTAGCAGCCCCTATAACTTCAGGAGATACTGCATTCAGGTCGGCAAGATTGATTATGGCAGATATTTTTAAATGGGATCAAAAGAAAATCAAAAATCGATTGATAATTAGCTTGCCACTATTTATGGTGGCATTTCTTCTCACTCAAATAGATTTTGGAATCATTTGGCGTTATTTTGCATGGAGTAATCAAACATTAGCAACCATAGTATTGTGGATGGCAACTGCTTATTTAATCTACAACAATAAGAATTATTTTATTAGCGCTATACCTGCAGCTTTTATGACTGCTGTTTGCGGTACTTATATTTTAGTTGCTCCTGAAGGGTTTAATCTCGAAAATGATGTGGCTTACTATGGAGGATTTATAATACTCTTATGTGTTATAATACTTTTTAGCTGGTTTGTTCGTAAAAAGGGTAAAAGCCTGGTAATTCCATTAAAAATATAATTCATATAAGATTCTAAGGGTACTATTAAAAAGATAAATTGATCGTTTTATATTTCCATTTCTTCACCATTCTTTTAACACTCGTGAATTTAAGGTGATTTTCAGATGGGCATTAAAACAGGTCACTCGTGCCGAAACTTTTTAATTGGTTTTGAATGAAATCAAATATTGTATGGAAGATTAGTTTTTGCGGTGTTGTAAGTCATTTTAATTCAGGTGTTTAGTTGTTAAATTGTGTTGTTTAAATTATAAAAACAAAGGCAATGAAAACTAAAATCGGATTTTGTTTGGCATTCATTATGACGATGGTTTTGCTGGGTTGTGCTCAGGAAAAAAATGTTCAGGCAGATGAAATGTTAAAAGACGAAACGAAACAAAATGAAATTATGACAGCTATTGTAGAAGATCATGAAATGATGATGAATATGATGGACCATATTAAAAAGAACGATCATGCCATGCAAATGATGCGTGGTGATTCTGTTATGATGTATGATATGATGCAGGGTAACCAAATGGTTGATTTGATGAGAGGAAGCCCAAAAATGATGGGAACTATGATGCAGCATATGATGAAAATGGCTACTGAAGATACCACGGCATGCAAGGCTATGGGCAGTATGATGATGGGTAATGAACATATGATGCGTATGATGCAAGACCTCATGCATGAAAAGGGAATGATGGGGAATGGTAAAACCTCGCAAATGCACATGGAACAACATCAACATGATAATTAAGCTTAGGTGTTCGGCGTAGCATTAATAGTTAATACACTAACATAATGAAGGGGTAATGATGAATGAATGGAATTGGCACGGATGGGGGATGCATGGAATCGGTTGGGTCTTTTGGATTGCAATTATATTAATTGTTGTATGGCTCAGTTTAAGAAGTGCTTCAAGGAAGGGTATAAATAATAGTTCGACTCAAGATTCAGCACTGGAGATTTTGAAGAAGCGGTATGCCCGAGGAGAAATCACCAAAGAGGAGTATGATGAGGCTAAAGAACGAATTTCCTGATATGTTTTTGAGTAATAATGATAGCATCAAAATCGGACTAAAGTCCGATTTTTTTTGTTTCTCGGGTTTTATGAATTCTTACAGATCAGTTTTTTCTGAAAACGAAATAGTAATATATTTAGGCTTCACCAAAGCTGTAATTTAAATTGAAGAGAATGAAAGCAAGGAATTTTACAAGATTAATCGTTTGCGTATTAATTATATCAATAAACAGTTCTATTAGTGCTCAGAACTCATTTCATCAACTTTCTTTTATAGCTAAGAACCTGGAGTGGAAAGGTGTTGCGGTTGAAGATGAAGACTATACATTATGGGGCGCTTCACCGGTTATTGGTGATGACGGGAAAGTACATCTGTTCTTGGCAAGATGGCCGGAGAAAAATGTAGATCCGGCATGGAGGAAGTCTTCTGAAATAGCTCACTATGTTGCGGATCATCCCGAGGGACCTTTTGAATTTTCTGATGTGGTTCTTAAGGGAACCGGAAGGGATACCTGGGATCGTTTTGCACCGCATAATCCGGAAATCAGGAAAATTGGTAAAAAATATGTTTTATTATATATCGGTAATACCGATTATCATCAACCTCCACATCCGGCCAATCAGTCAATAGGGATGGCTATTGCAGCATCTCCATACGGCCCCTGGAAAAAGGTTGGTAAGGATGGACTTATTTTAAATACCGAAGATGCTTCGAAATGGAATTATAAGTCAGGGAATGGCATAGTGAATCCTTCACTATTAGTTTTTAACAATAGGTATTATTTGTATTTTAAATCTATGGGACCATCAGGTCTCAAATATGGGTTGGCTATTGCAGAAGATATTGAAGGACCTTATGTGATTCAGGACAAACCGGTGACGGCTAATAATGGAACCCTGGAAGATGGGGTGGTTTTTTATTATAATGATTCAGTTTATTTATTAACCACCGATAATCATGGTCATAATACCGGTGTTGTGGGAGGAGGTACCCTGTGGAAATCTCAGGATGGAATTACCTTCGACATCAAAGATGCTTCGGTTGGATATTTAAGGTTACCTGAATATTATGATGGGTATGATCCTGAAAAGGTTGTTAAAATATACGGATCAGCTCCGAAGCTGGAAAGACCCAAGATACTTATGATGGATGGAAAGCCCGCTTATTTATACGGTCCGAGTGGCTGGAATGTTTATGGTGATGAACGTACTGTTTGTTATGTTTTCAAGATCAACCTTTAATTAAAGTTATAATTAATTAGGTCTTTTGTACTAAAATATTTAGTTTGGCCTTTTTAAAGCATTTTATCAATCTTGCTAATTGGGTTTAATTGTTGATATTCAAAAGAAAAAAATGAAGTATAGCCTTTACTTAATAATTGTCATATCTTTTATTGTAAGTCAGAATGTTACGGGGCAATCAACAGAAAGTATTGTTCCTCTACCTAACAAGGCCCAATTGGCCTGGCAGCAGGCTGAGCTTGTGACTGTTTTTCATTATGATCTTCATGTTTTTGATGGGGAGCAATACAACCAGAGAAAAAACAGGATTACTCCGATTGCTAATCATAATATTTTTAATCCCGAAAAGTTAGATACTGATCAGTGGATCAGGGCAGCCAAGGATATGGGGGCTAAGATCGCTATCCTTACTGCCACTCATGAGACAGGATTTGCATTATACCAATCTGAGGTGAACCCTTACAGTATGAAAGCGGTTAATTTTAAGGAGGGCAAAGGTGATATTGTTCGTGACTTTGTAGCTTCTTGCCGTAAATATGGTATACAACCGGGTATTTATATTGGGATCCGCTGGAATTCTTTTTATGGAATTCACGATTTTAAAGTTCAGGGTAATAGTGAATTTTCAAAGAACAGACAACAACATTACAATCGTATGTGTGAGGGGATGGTGGAGGAATTAACCTCGAACTATGGTGATCTAGCCATTATTTGGTTCGATGGCGGGGCTCATGGGCCTGAACAAGGCGGACCTGATGTGCTTTCTATCATTGAGCGCAATCAGCCGGGAGCTATTTTTTATCATAATTTAGATCGTTCTGATATTCGATGGGGTGGATCTGAAAGCGGGACTGTACCTTATCCGTGTTGGGGAACTTACAATCAACCTTCGTGGTTTGCAAATCGTGGAGATGATGTGGGATTCAAGCCTATAAAGCATGGTTTTCCAGAAGGGAAATACTATATGCCGGCAATGAGTGATGCCCCATTAAGAGGATACAATGGGCGACATGAATGGTTTTGGGAACCAGGAGACGAGGCACATATTTTTCCTTTGGAACATTTGATGGAGATGTATTATAAATCGGTGGGTAGAAATTCAACTTTAATTATGGGTCTTACGCCAAATCCGGATGGATTGATGCCTGAACCGGATGTACAGCGATTAAGGGAGTGGGGAAAAGAAATTAAGCGAAGATTTAATGAGCCTTTAGCTAACACTAATGGAACTGGAAAGAAATTAACGATGTCCTTTAAGAAGCCCAAGGAAATCAACCATTTTATAATTAAAGAAGATATATCGAAAGGAGAACGTGTGCGTGCATTTATAGTTGAAGCACAGACTGAACGTGGGTGGGAAATACTCTTTGAAGGATCGGTTATCGGTCATAAGTTTATTCATTCTTTTGATAGGCTCGAGGTTTCTAAAATACGTCTTAAGGTTAAAGAATCGGCAGGGGTTCCGCAGATAGAGAGTTTTGAAGTTTTTAATATTAATAATTAATTCACTAATGATGAATCCATTAAAAGTTATTGGATGTATTGTGCTATCGACCTTCTTTTTATTTGGAGAGGATGAAACCAAAACTACTAAAGTGGCATGTGTAGGGGATAGTATTACCTTTGGTGCTCGATTGGAACAAAGAGATTTACACTCTTATCCTGCCCAGTTACAGACGCTATTGGGAGCGGGGTATGAAGTAGAGAATTTTGGAATTAGTAGTTGTACGCTGCTCAGAAAGGGAAGGCCTACTGTATGGAATCAGCTATCTAAAATAGAAGCTTCAAATCCGGATGTAATTGTTATAAGTCTGGGCACCAATGATACTTGTGGAATGGGAACTTGTGGTGATCGTAAGTGCTGGGAGTACCAAGATGAATTTGCCGATGACTATCGGGATCTAATTGATCGATTAGAATTATTGCCAAGCAAACCAGAGATTATTATATGTGCTCCAACTCCTATGGTTTTGGAAACTCCCGGGTTGAGTGATACACGAAAAAATGGTTTGATTATAAGGAAACCTCGTCTTCAAACCCTGATAAAGATAATTAAGGGGGTAGCTAAGGAAAAGGATGTGGTGTTCATGGACTTGAATACGCCTTTGCAACATAGACCAGAATTATTTACAGAAAAGGATGGCGTTCATCCCAATAAAGCTGGGTATCTTGAAATAGCCCAGTTGATCTATGAAAAAATAAAATCTATCGGGGACTAATTTTTGACAAGATTATTGCATGCTTATAAATTTTGAAGGTAATTTATAGCTTCTTCAATTCCTTTTTTGTGACTCATCTTCTTTAATTCTGAAGGAGATAAACCAAACTCTTGTTTGAAACATCGGGTGAAATATTGGGCATCATTGTAACCCACCATATAAGAGGCTTCGGAAATTCTATACTTTTGATTTAAAATGAGCATCGCAGCTTTCTTAAGTTTTAGTTTTCTAAAATACTCTTTGAGATTTTTACCTGTTATCTCCTGACATTTTTTGTAAATAACCGAATAGCTCATAGAGAGTTCTTCGGTTAAATTTTCCAGTTTGAACTGAGGGTCGTCTATTTTTTCATTTAAAACATTCGTTAGTTTTTCAATGAATAAAATGTCTTTAGTTTTTTCAGAATCCATGGTAGGTTCAATGAGGGAATCGACCTTAAGTTTTGAAATAATAGCGTTATTTCTTTTAATCAAATTTTCGATTCTTACAAGGATCTCTGAGGGGTTAAAGGGTTTATGGATATAAGAAATGGCACCGGTACTTAAGCCTAATATTTTAGATTCGGTTGCATTTTTAGCAGTCAGTAATATGATAGGAATATGGGCAATGCTTTTAATTTTAAGGAGCTTTTTAGCCATTTCTATCCCATCCATTTCCGGCATCATTATGTCACTAATAATGATATCGGGTTGTACTTCTTTGCCTGTTTTGAGTCCTTGCAATCCATTTTCCACCGTTAGTACCGTATAATAGGGAGCCAACAAATCTTGTAGAAATAACTGCATTTCTGTATTGTCTTCTACAATTAATATTTTAATATTTTTATTAATAGTATTGGTGTATTCAGGGTACTCCCACTCTGGTTTTCTTTCCGTGTTGAGGTGTTGATTTAATAGTTTTTCAGTGTTTGATTCTTGTTCATTTTTATTAATGATAATCACCTTATCATCATTTTCAAACAAATCGTTATTTGTAGAGAGTGTAATTTTAAAATGGGCTCCTTTAGTTTCCATCGGGATAATTTCAAGTTGCCCATGATGCAAGTCTATAAGTTCTTTACAAAGAGCAAGTCCGACTCCTAGCCCTTTCGCTTTTTTACCGGCTTCAGCCTGATAAAAAAGGTTAAATACATTACTGATCTCATCTTCCGGTATTCCCGGTCCTGAATCAATCACAGAAATTTCTACAGATTTATGCTCAGGAAGAACGGTTAACCTGAGTATTATTTGTCCACCAATGGGTGTTAATTTAAAAGCATTGGAAAGTAAATTATATATAATATGTTCAAGCTTTGCGATATCATACCATAGATAAACCGGTTTATCGGGGAATTCCCAGATAAAATCGATATTCTTTATTCTTGCATGTTCACTATAAGATAATGCAATTTGTTGCAGGTCTGCTTTAATATCTTGCTTAGAAACATGAATCTTTAATTGATTGAGTTCCTTATTACGGATGGTGGTAAGTTCGGTGGTAATTCTTGAAAGCCTTTGGGCATTATATTTGATGAGTTTTAAACGTTGTAATAGTTGTTTATTGTTCTGATCGACCTTCCTGAACATATCATCCAGGGGGGCAAGAATTAGTGTAAGTGGTGTTTGAATTTCATGAGACATTTTGGCGAAGAAATTCATTTTCATCGCATAGAGTTCTTTTTCCTGATTGTATTGCCACTCTTCTTTTATGAGCCTGTTACGCATTTTGTACCAAAGGAATACTCCTGTTATGGCTGATAATATAAGTAATAGGTATAGTGCATAGGCCACATTGGTTTGCCACCAGAATGGTTTGATTCTAATATCTAAAGACCGCTGCGGGATATTCCATGATTCTTCATTATTTCCGGCCTTTACTTCAAAAGTGTAATTTCCTGAAGGGATGTTGGTGTAGGTGGCAATTCTTTGATCTTTTGCCGTAATCCATTTATCGTTAAATCCTTTTAAACGGTAAGCATAAACATAGCTTGGTTTTAATACATCATAAATAGCTGAAAAGCGAAAGGAAAAAGAGGACTGATTTGCTGTTAATGTTAGTTTTTCAATTTCTTCAGGATTATTAGGAAGTCCTTCGCTGATAATTTCATGTACTGGTTTGTTGAGGATCTCAATCTCATTGATAAAAAGTTTAGGAGCCTGTTTTTCTTTGATCATGTTGTTAGGATCAAATGAATTAACTCCATTGATTCCTCCAAAGAACAGTGTATTATCTGAAGATTTAAATGAGCTTTTAATGATGAACTGATTTCCTTGCAACCCATCCGCTTCATAAAAGGATTCTAATGATTCTTTGGTTGAATTAAATTTATGGATTCCCTGTTCGCTGGATAGCCAAAGGTTATCGTTGGTGTCGATCTCGACGGATTTGATATTTATGTTCTTTAACTTTTCATGATTCCGAAATGAGAAGCTGGTGTTTGTCTCCGGATCAAAACGGATTAAATAACCAGGTCCCGTATTAAACCATAAATTACCTTGACCATCCTCTACAATTCCATAAATATTATAACGTGGTAGTCCGTCTACATTATTTTTAGGTCTGTAGTTAGCAAATTTAAAATTTGATTCTTGCAGGTTGGTATCATTTTCATGGAACCTGAAAACCCCACCACCGATTACAGAGATCCAAATGGTCTTGTCTTTACTTTCAAAGAATGTTAATCCAAAGGCTCCTTTTAAACCGTTTGAATTTTTACTATAGTTAGCCAGGAGGTTTTGGTTACTATCAAAGACATGAATTCCGTATAAAGTATAGACCCAAATTCTATTTTTTGAATCTATATAAAGGTCGAGAACGTTGTTTACATTTATATCAGGTATGTGCTCTTCCAGGGCGAGTTTTTTAAAGGTATTTGATTTAGGGTTATGAATGTGTAATCCGTTTTGATACGTAGCAATCCACAGGTTACCTTTTTCATCTTCGGTCATTTTTTGAATATACCTACCCGGGAAATACAGTTCATTATTTTGGTTGTTGTTGTAATTGATCTTTTTCCCGTTTTTGAGGACTTTGGTAAGCCCCTCACCATCTGTACCTATCCATAAAGTTTGGTCGTTTGATTTACAAACTGAAAGAACTCTTGTTGGGGTGTTGTCAGGTAAGCCACTAAAATAATTTATTTGAAATTTATTGTTGGCTAATATGTTAACGATGCCTCCTTTAACTACGATCCAATGGTTGCCAAAATGATCTTCATCAATATGTCTTATAGTATTATTACTTAATGAATATTTGTTTTGGTATTGATGCTTGAAGATCTCTATTTCGTCGGAGTCAGGATCGATCTTAAAAACTCCATCTCCATCTGTACCCGCCCAAATGATACCTTTTGAATCACAGAAAACAGTTCGAAACATGGTATGTCTGTTTGTATTGGTGTTATTTTGGACAGGATCGTGTTGCTTGAAGGATTGTTGTTTGGGATCGTATGATAACAATCCGTTTTGTTCTGTAGCAATCCAGAGTTTATCATTTTGATCTGCCGTCAAAAAGATGATGTCGAACAGGTTTTTATTTATGGGAGTTTCTAATTGAATTAATTCCTTTGTTTTTAAGTTGAAGCTGTAAATGTTGTTATCGGTAGTGCTAATCCATAACATCTTTGGAGTAGTAAAAGTTAAATCTACAATTCCTTCTATATAATTCTTGTTTTTTGGAAGTGTTAATTGGTGTTTAAATGTGTCGTTCTGGTAATCGTATGAATATAAGTTCCCGGCATTCGATCCAAACCAAACTTCTTCCTGTGCCTTGGAGGCTATACTCGTGATATTACCTGTGTTAATGTATTTGGAAAAGTCCGCTATGTTATATGATTCATCAAATTTAACCAGGTGACTGCTTCGAGATGCCAGCCAAAAATTATTGTTATGGTCTTTTTCAAACTCTACTTCTCTGTTACCGGTATAATTTTCACCAAAAAAATGGGTGTAGGGTAATTTGATATAATCATAACCATCAAATTTATAGATCCCATTTAAATCGGTTATCCATATATATCCATTAGCGTCTGTTTCAATCTGCGATGTCAGATTGAATTTTTTATTTAAATGTTTAAAATTGTTGTTGGTTTGTCCGTTTGAAAACTTTATGCTACTTATTAGCAGTATTAAAACAATCCACCCAACCCGAAAATTCAGGGTATAATTTATAATGATGTTTCTTAAGATTGTTTTTTCCGTATTCATGAATATTTGGTTAAAATATTAATGGATTTCGCACTAATAATTCCTTAACAAATATTTGTAAAAAACTTCACATATCCATGTTTTGAGTTGGTTTTAGGGGGGATAAATGAATATGTCATGGTTTTTTGATGAAAATATCCTGCCTCTTCGCGCAACAAAATTTAAAGATTTGTAAACAGTCAATTTGAATGTTAATAGAACATTAAGACTTCTGATGTGATATTAAAAATTCTGAATTGAATTGAGAACAAAATTAACCAATAACAAAATTATTAACTATGAGAAAGCTGACTAATAAGGTCTTTTTGCTTTTTGGCTTATTACTTCTGATGAGTTTTGTATCTGTAAATGCACAGGAAAAACAAGTTACAGGGGTTGTAAAAGATTCTGAAACCGGTGTACCAATACCGGGTGTAAATATCTTAATTAAAAACACAAGTCGAGGAACCACTACTAATTTTGATGGTGCCTATACTATTGATGCCAATGCGAATGATGTTTTGGTATTTACTTATTTGGGGTACAAAAGCCTGGAGCAAACTGTGGGAAACCAAACAACTATTAATGTTTCATTAACTATTGAAGCTTCTCAACTCGACGAAGTTGTAGTAGTAGGATATGGAACTCAAAAAAGAACTAATGTAACCAGTTCGGTTGCTACTGTTGATATGGAAGAAGCTTTGGGGGACCGACCTGTATCGAGTACTGCCCAGGTACTCCAGGGAACCTCTCCTGGATTGGAGATTGTAACGGGGTCAGGAAGACCTGGTCAGGGGTCATCTATTAATATCCGGGGATTTACTTCTATCAACGGAGGTGACCCGCTTATTTTGGTAGATGATGCTGAGGTACCTTCTATCGATGATATCAACCCAAATGATATTGAATCTGTATCAGTATTAAAAGATGCAGCAGCTGCTTCTATTTATGGAGCCAGAGGTGCTTTTGGTGTTGTTTTAATAACGACCAAAAAGGGGAGGAGAAATACAAAACCTACGGTTAATTATTCTGTGAATACTGCGATGACTTATGGTACGGATTTACCCGAAAAACTTGGATTAGATGCTACAGTACGTAAATACCAAGAATGGGAAATACAGAATAAGGCCGGAAGAGATGTCGATACCTGGGTGTCATTTTTAGATGATTATGCTGTTAACCCCTCTAATTATCCAGAAGGTTTTGCGGTAGACCAGTTCGGTACAAATTATCCGCTCAGACCTACCAGGGACTGGTGGGATTTAGCCTTTACCGAAGGATTAGAAACGATTCATAATTTTGATTATTCAGGTGGTAGTGAAAACACCAACTACAGAGTGTCCGTAGGTTATACTGATCAGGATGGTATTTTGATCACCGGAAAGGATTCGTATAAACGTTATAATTTGAATGCTACCCTTAATACTGATCTTTCTGATCAGATTACTATGAGTGCCAGCTTTTTTTATAAAAATGATCTAAGAAAGACTCCGAATGTAATGTGGAGAGCTTTTGGATATGGGGTATTGACCGGACCATGGGCAAATTCAGGTTATTATGATGATGCTCAAACCGGAGAATCTATTCCGTATGCTACCCCAAACAATTTCCTTAGGTTGGAACCTGTGGTTCGTGACTTTGGAGATGATATTCGTTTAAATGGTAGTTTAACCTGGAAACCTCTGGATGGACTTTCATTCAGATCGGCATATACCTTTAATAAGACCACTAATAATAGAAATAGTGTTACAACGGGAAGTGTCTATAAGGATCCGGTGGGTACTCAGGACGTGATCTTCGGTCAGAACACAAATTATTATAAGTCAACCAATACGGTAAATTATCATTCGTTGAACCTGAGAGCCAATTACGAAAAGGCTTTTGGTGACCATAATTTTGGAGCCATGATTGGTTTGAATTATGAAAAAGCAGAACGTGAAGGATTTAATGCCAGCAGACAAGATTTAATAAATATTGATCTTCCTGCATTAAGCACGGCTACCGGTCAACCTTTTGTAGGCGACAGTTATTATGATTGGGCTGTTGCCGGTTATTTTGCCAGGGTAAACTATAATTATAAAGAGAAGTATCTATTGGAATTATCCTCCAGATATGACGGATCGTCCCGTTTTGCGAAAGGAGATCGCTATGTGTTTTTGCCATCGGCATCGGCGGGTTGGGTAGTTACGAATGAGTCATTTATGGAAGCTCTTAAACCGGCTATTTCTTATTTGAAATTCCGAGGATCTTATGGTGAAATCGGGAATCAACGAGTGACCCGATTTGGTGTACAGGATTACTACCCATATTTACCAACCTATCCGGTAGGGGAATCGGAATGGGTTAATGATGAAAATATAAACTTTGTTACTTTGTTTGCTCCACAATTGGTAAGTGCCGGGTTTACATGGGAAACCGTTCGAACACTTGATGTAGGGGCAGAGTTAGCCTTTTTTAATAATCGATTGTCCAGTACATTTTCCTGGTATCAAAGAGAGACTTTGGGAATGCTAAATGAAGCAATTGAATTACCGACCGTTTTAGGTACGGGCGCTCCTCTTCAAAATGCTGCGGATTTAGAGACCAAAGGTTGGGATCTGACACTGGAGTGGAAGGACAGAATTGGAGAGAATTTTAAATATTCTATCGGAGGAAATCTATATGATAGCAGATCTTATATAACACGTGTTGAAAATCAGAGTGGGACTATTGACGGTCTTTATGTAGGCAAAGAGTTAGGCGAATTATGGGGCTATGAGGCTGATGGACTTTACAGCGTTGATAATTTTGAAGAGGCTATCCCTGGGGCTTTCACAGATTTTTTCACTTTAAAGGACGGTATTGCTCCATTTGAAAACAGGGATCATTTGCCGGGCGATGTTCGTTTTAAAGATTTGAATGGCGATGGTGTTGTAAACGATGGATTAAGGACTTTGGAAGATCATGGAGATCTTAGACGTATAGGTAATAACAGAAGGAGATATCAATATGGAATTACAGGTTCGGCTGCGTATAAAAGCTTTTCATTATCCTTCTTTTTACAAGGTGTAGGAAAGAGAAACAGAAACATATATACTCCTGTGATGTTTCCTATAATTTCTGAATTTTATTCGGGGATACTTACCCATCAGGCAGATGCATGGTCTGCAGAAAATCAGGATGCATTTTACCCGCGGATTTTAAGTAGAAATTACGGATTGGCTGGTACACCTAACTCGAGATATTTATTTGACGTTTCTTATTTAACCATTAAAAATATCTCACTTGCCTATGAACTTCCGAGAGCGTTTTTGGATAAGATGAATATTAAAAAACTAAGATTGTCATTGTCAGGAGAGAACCTATACACTTTTGATAACCTTCCTAAGGGTGTAGCGAGTGATCTGCAGGCAGAGAGTGCTGGTGCGGGGTATCCGTTGCTTCGAAAGTATAGTCTCGGGATTAATGTTTCATTTTAAAAAATAGAAGAGATGAAGAATAATATAAAATATATAGATAAGCTGTTGGTTGCCTTAGCATTAATTTTAATGGTCTCGTGCGATACAGAGGAGTTTTTAGACCGATCACCGCGAGAGGAATTACCAGGGCAAGATGTATTTAATAATAGCGGAAGTATCAGAACTTATGCCTGGCAGTTTTATGATGCCTTTCCTGCCTACGACCAACGTGGTTGGTATGGGGGCACTGATCAAGTTCATGGTAGTAAATCTACCATTCAGTTAAGAAGAGGAGTTAGTAATCTAGCCATGTGGGCGGATAATGATTCTGATTTAATGATGAGGGGTGGCCAGAATACTGAGTCTGATTGGATATGGAATCGTGTGGACACACCGAATTCGAGTTATGATTATTCTGCTGCTTACCAAAATATAAGAGCTATTAACTTAATGCTGGATGGATTGGAAAAATCTACCGCATTACAGGAGGCGGAACTAAACCATTGGAAAGCTGTAGGTCTCTTTTTCAGGGCATATAATCATTCAGATTTATTGAACCGTTATGGAGATATAGTTTATGTAGATGAATTACTTAACGATGCCAGTGATGAATTATATGCAGCAAGAACACCAAGAGATGAAGTAGCCTCTATGATTTTAGGTGACTTAATCTGGGCAAGAGATCATGTTGAGTCTTCGTTTAATGAGCATTCAAATGCTATAAACAGGGATGCTATAAATGCCTTTATTTCCAGATTTGGATTGCGTGAAGGTACCTGGAGGAAGTATCACGGTTTGGGAGAGGTTAATAAATATCTGGAGGCTTCGGTAGCAGCCGGGGAGGAATTATTGCCGAAATATCAATTGCATCCCAATTATGATGAGGTTTTTAACAGTGAGGATTTATCCGGAGTTAATGGCATTATTCTTTACAAGCGTTATGAGGAAGGAATTACAGTACATCGAACTACTCAGGAAACCCGAAATGGAAATGCTGGAGAGGATCTCACAAAAAAAGCTGCGGATCTTTACTTAATGACCGACGGACAAACACGCTGGACCAGTACTTTGTTTGAGGGGGATGATTCCTTCAATGCAGAGACCCGTAACCGGGATCTACGGTTTTATTATACCATTACACCACCATATATTGTTGACCTTAATGGCGGGCAATGGAATCCGACGGCCAATCCTTCTGACGCTGAGTTTTTCCCATTTATGGAGTCTTTATCAGATGACTTACATAAAACTCTTCCTTCTGATGACTGGAGAGGTTCCTTAACAAGAGCTCAACCAAATTTTGTATTGAATCCTTTAGAAGGATGGAATACTACTGCTACCGGCTATCGTTGTTGGAAATTTTACAACAGGCTTGTAACCGGAAACAATAATGTGGATATCAATGATGCTCCGATTTTTAGAATAGGAGAGGTTATGGTGAACTATGCTGAGGCTATGTATGAGTTGGGGAGATTTAATCAAACAGTTGCAGACGAAACCATAAATTTATTAAGGGACCGTGGAGGTGTTGCTCACCTTGCTGTAGGAGCCGAGCCATCGGATCCGACCCGTGATTCAGATATTACACCGACACTTTGGGAAATACGTCGTGAAAGGGCTATCGAGCTCATGGCGGAAGGGTTTCGGTTTGATGATATCAGACGTTGGAGAAAAGGATCTTATCTCAATGAACAAAAATTGGGGAGATGGATAGACAAAACCAGTACTAATTTAAATACGGGCTATTTCTTTTCAAGTATGCCGATTCAAAACGGAGCAGATAAAGGTTATATCGCAATGGATGGGGTTCCACCAGTTTGGCCGGAATATTACTATCTGCAACCGATTCCGATTAATGAATTAATTCTAAACTCTAATTTAACACAGAACCCAGGTTGGGAGCAATAATTAAAAAGGATAAATCATGAAAAAACAATATTGCAGGCTTATAAGAGTGTTTGTTTTGTCTGGTTTCATACTGGGCTTTACAGCATGTTCGGAGGACGATTCTGAAATTGTAGTGGGAGGATTACCTGAGGCTTCTTTCGAAGCTTCAAATATAACGATTGAGACTGGTGAAACTATAACGTTTAATAATACTACCGAAGGTGAATATACACAGGCAAGTTGGTATTTTGAAGGGGGCTCTCCGTCTGTGAGTAATTACTATAACCCTGAGGTTACCTACAATGATCCGGGTGTTTATGATGTGAATTTAATAGTTCGAAATGAAAATGGTAAATCGGAGGTAAGGAGACAGGATCATATTACGGTGAGCGCCCCACCTATTTATGGTAGTCCAGACCGGCCATTATCAACAACTAATTGGACTGTTCATTCGGCAACTACTGAGCAATCGGGAAGGGAAAAGGAATATTTAATTGATGGGGATGTAAATACATTTTGGCATAGCAGATGGTCGGAAGAACCTTTTGGTGATCTTCCCGAAGATTTTGTAATCGATATGGGTGCCATAGAAGCAGTTTCCGGGTTTCTGATAACCCAGAGGCAATATAATGGTCGTGCAGGTTCTTATAATGTTCACGCTAAGGATATTGTGCTGGAAGGAAGTGTCGACAATAACTCCTGGATGCCATTGCTTGAAGCACAATTGGAGCAGAAAGATGAAACCCAGGCCGTTACTTTAACAGT
Organism: Zhouia amylolytica; assembly: GCF_900116365.1. Classification (GTDB taxonomy): domain Bacteria; phylum Bacteroidota; class Bacteroidia; order Flavobacteriales; family Flavobacteriaceae; genus Zhouia; species Zhouia amylolytica. The sequence goes on from NZ_FPAG01000008.1 coordinate 167,106, forward strand.
TACCGGTACGGAAGAATTCAGGTATTTCAGGGTGACCGTATTGACAGCCTACAATAGTGTTTATACTGCTATTGCTGAAATAAAAGCTTTCTAATCTAAAGTACAAACCATTATTATTCAATTTTAATGGAATAAACCAATAGGTAAGGTTATGTATTACTTACATGTTTTTGTTTTATAGTTTTAAAATGTGACCCAGTGTAACACAATGCCTGGGTCACAAAAAAAATGATTGAAAAAAGAAAAAGAAATGATAAAATTTAATGAATCTATAAAGTCGTTAGCACTTCTATTGTTTATTACCATAAGCCTTTCGTGCAGCTGTAGTAAGGATAAGGAAATAGGGGAGGATGATCCTATTGCTGAAGAAGAGATAAAGGCAACAGGGGTTTATACCTCTGATAAAACTCAGAATGTGAATGTGGTATATTTTTACCCAAAAGGAACGACTCCATTACCTAATTATCATAAAAGATTGTCGGGTATAATGGACTATATACAAGGTTTTCTGGCCGATGAACTCGAAAATTACGGATTTGAAAGAAAGGAATTTGGTTTACAACGGGATACAGGAGATAATTCATTGATTAAAATAATCCCAATTGAAGGAAATGAAACAGACTATACCAATGCGTATAGTAAAACACGACAAGAGGTTAGAAATTATTTTGATGCCCATCCTGAGGAAGAATCAAGTTCCCATACCGTTATTTTTCAACCAAGTGTGACTGGAGAATCGGGGTGTAACTTTAATGTTGGTGGAGCATTACCTTTTACGGGAATCAATAATTGGGGATTTGTTGTTGATTATAAAGAGTTGGATATGAGGCATTTTAGAACAGGTACGACTGAAGGCGACTGTCTGAAGGTAGGGTCAACGATGCATGAAATTCTTCATTCATTTAATATACAGCATGATCGGGAGCGTTATGGCCAGGAGTGGGAATGTGTAATGAGCGGAGGCGGAGGAAAGATATCCCGACAAGAGTCAGCAGGTAAAATTCATATTACCAAAACTGCCTGTGCTGTTCTGGACAGATCGGAGGTCTTTAATTCGGATGGAACATTTTACGGTGATCCTGACCTTAACATAGAACAGTTGCAAGTAGCTACTAATGATCAGGATGTGATCGTTTTATCAGCAAAGGTGAGTTCATCTTCAAAGGTTAAATATCTTGGGGTATTTCACGATAAGGCACCTTACATTATTAATCAGGATTATGATGCGATCAATTGGTTGGGAGCCATTAATGAAAATGGAGAGGTACGTATGGAAATGCCTTTACGTGAATTTTTTCCTGAGATGTTAATTGAAGGATCCGAATTGCGCATGCAATTAAAGTTTATTCATGAAGACGGAAGCCGAACCAATAAAAATTTCGTTTATACGATTGAAGCAGGAAAGCCTAACATTGATATAAACATAACATCAGAAGATGTACAGGAATTTGATAAATCGGCATGGGAAGTTCTTTCAGCAAGTTCTGATGAATCTTTTGCTCCTAAGGAAGCCTTGATAGATGGCGATATTACGACTTTCTGGCACAGTAAATGGACTGACCCGGCTTCTACCTTACCACAGAATTTCGTTATAGATATGGGAGCAGTTATGACAGTCAAGGGGTTGACCTTTGTACAACGACAGCAGACTGATGCTGCAAATGACGGACCTTTAAAAGTACATGTAAAAGATTATGAGGTGGCTGTTAGTACGGATGGATCAACCTGGACTCAATTGGGTGAGTATGCTTTATATCAATTAGTAAACAAACAATACAATATTTTTGATACTGAACAATCTTTTAGGTTTTTGAAGATTACAGTAAACTCTACGTATGAGAAAGATACGTGTGCATTAGCTGAAATAGGAGCTTATTAAAAGATTAAATAAAAAATTATGTTGAACAGTACTAAAAATCTTAGTTGTTTATATTTCATAGCAGTTGTATTTGTGGGCTGTACCGGGGGAATTTCTAAAGATGTAAAATCAGTAAATAATGGTGCAGCAGCTAAAGGCAGTAAGCCAAACATTATATACATTCTGGCTGATGATCTCGGGTATGGTGATCTTGGGGTATATGGACAGGAATTTATTGAAACGCCAAACATTGACTTATTAGCAAAGGAAGGGATGCTTTTTACACAGCATTACAGTAGTGCCCCAGTATGTGCTCCCGCGCGATTTTCATTGCTAACTGGAAAGCATTCGGGGCATTCTTTTATCAGGGGGAATGACGGATGGAAAGAGCGAGGTGACGTTTGGAATTATAAAGCAGCTATCGCTGATTCAACTTTAGAGGGGCAGCGGCCAATTCCATCAAAAACTGTTTTGTTTCCTAAGATGCTTCAGGAGCAGGGATATAAAACTGGTATGGTTGGAAAATGGGGATTAGGAGCTCCTCATACGGATGCGATACCAACAAAAATGGGCTTTGATTTTTTCTATGGATATAATTGCCAGCGGCAAGCACATACCTATTATCCTGTTCATTTATATAAAAACGATAAACGGGTATATTTAAAAAATGATACTATTCCTCCTGGTACAAAATTGGAAGAAGGCGCAAGTCCGTATGATGCTAAGAGTTACGAGCAATTTAATAAGGGTTTGTACAGTCCGGATCTTATGTTTGATGAGGTTCTTTCGTTTATTAATCAAAATAAAGATCAACCATTTTTTATGTATTGGGCAACACCATTGCCACATGTCGCACTTCAGGCACCAGCACGTTGGGTAAATTATTATGTTGAAAAGTTTGGAGATGAGGAGCCTTATTTAGGACAGAAGGGGTATTTTCCAAGTAAAAACCCTCATGCGACCTATGCAGCAATGATTTCTTATTTGGATGAAAACGTTGGAAAATTGGTTTCTTATTTGAAGAGTAAAGGATTGTACGAAAATACTCTTATTGTTTTCTCTTCGGATAACGGACCATCTTTTGCCGGAGGTGCAGAGCCAACTTATTTTGATAGTGCGAAGCCTTTTAAAAGTGAGTTTGGAAGAGGGAAAGGATTTGTATATGAAGGAGGTATTCGGGTTCCGATGATTGCAACATGGCCAAAAAGGATTAAAGCAGGAACAAAAACGGATCATGTTTCTATTCAATATGATCTTGCCTCTACCTTGGGCGATCTATTGGGTTTTCAAATGCCAGAGTCAGATGGAATCAGCTTTTTGCCTACTTTATATGGGGATCAACAGTCGCAATTGGAACATGAATTTTTAATGTGGGCTTATCCAGAATATGGAGGTCAGGCTGCCATCAGGATGGATGACTGGAAACTTGTGAGACAGCATCTAAACGATCAAAAAGCACCAACATTGGAATTGTACAATTTAGGTCAGGATAAAGCGGAACGATATAATGTCGCTCAGAAGTATCCCGATATTGTAGCTAAGGCTGTTGAACTTTTTGATGAACAATATGAAGAACCGGACTTAAAAGTATTTTCCATACCATTAATATCTGAAAGTCTTTTGATAAAAGATCAATAAATGGATGTGAAAATATGGTTTGTGAATAGTTGATTTGTTAGTGAATTCATGTCCATTCCTTTTGGGATGGACATGTTTTCCAAATGCAGTAATCAACTAAAATATTAGAATCAGATTGAATTATAAATTAAAATAAACATTAATAAAATGAAAAGAATGAAAAATAGGAGGTTCTGTGGATTTCATATCCTATTTCTTGGTTTACTATTACCATATACCATGTTGGGCCAGAATTATAGTGTAAGTTCACCAGATAGGGAAACCGTAATTTCTATAACAAATGAGCATCAGTTAAGCTGGTCTGTTTCTAAGAACGGGGCTGTGGTTATTCCTCAGGTAGTCATTGGAATGGAGGTTAATGGTGTTCAGTGGGGGAATAATTCTAAATTAAAGTCTAGTACTACTGAGGATGTTAAGAGTGAATTTGGAGTGGTTGTTCCATTAAAAAATAAAGTTGTTAAAGATGAATACAATCAATTAACCCTGAAATTCAAAGAAGGTTTTGCCATTGATTTTAGAGTATATAATGAGGGAGTTGCCTATCGATTTAAGGGGCTAAAAGGGAATGAAGCTGTGGTTAAGAATGAGACTATGAAAATTAGCTTTAACCCGGAAACCACTTCATTGTTTCCGTTAGAAAAGTCGACCTATTCGCATTATGAAAGATCTTATATACCCACCAAGGTCGATACGCTATCTAATGGTGAGTTTTGTTCTTTACCAGTGTTTTTTAAAAATGACGATCAAACACATATTCTATTTTCGGAAGCGGATGTCTATGATTATCCGAATATGTTTTTAAACGGGAATAAAGGAAATAGCCTTATAACTAAGTTTCCGAAGGCTGTTGCTAAAACAATACCCCAACCGGGAAACCGCATAGATAGAAATGTGATTATTACTGAAGAACATCCTTATATAGCTAAAACAAAGGCGAAAAGAAATTTTCCATGGCGATTTTTTGTTATCAGTAAGAACGATGCAACTTTCATTGAGCAGGATATGGTGTTGAAGCTTTCGTCTCCAAGTAAATTAAAAAATGAAGATTGGATAAAGCCTGGCCGTGTAGCCTGGGATTGGTGGAATGCTAATAATGTATTTAATGTGGATTTTAAGTCTGGATTAAATACGGCCACGTACAAGTACTTTATAGATTTTGCCTCGAAGCAAGGAATTGAATATGTGATACTGGATGAAGGCTGGACTAAGTCTACTACTGAAATCCTGGATTTTAATCCTGATATGGACGTTAAGGAGCTTATCCGTTATGGAGAACAAAAAGGAGTAGGGATTATTTTATGGTGTTTATGGAAACCTTTGGATGAAAATATGAAAGAAATATTAGATACTTATGCTGGATGGGGAGCAAAAGGGATTAAAGTTGATTTTATGCAACGTGCGGATCAGTATATGGTTAATTCTTATGAACAAATCGCTCTTGAATGTGCTAAGCGAGAATTACTAGTTGATTTTCATGGGGCTTATAAACCATCCGGACTACGTCGTGCCTATCCGAATGTGATCAGTTATGAAGGGGTTAAAGGGAACGAGCACAATAAATGGTCGCAAGATTTAACACCAACGCACAATGTAACTTTACCTTTTATAAGAATGGCAGTAGGGCCTATGGATTATACGCCAGGTGCTATGAGGAACGCACACCTGAAAAACCATCATATTAGTTTCGAACGTCCTGTGAGTATTGGAACAAGAGCGCATCAGGTAGCTATGTACATGGTTTTTGAAAGTGGACTTCAAATGTATTGTGATACGCCGAGTGCTTATATGAAGGAACAGGAAACTACGGATTATATTACACAGGTACCTTCTACATGGGACATGATAAAAGTTCTTCATGCAAAAATCGGTGAGTATATAGCCGTTGCCCGAAAAAATGGAGATGACTGGTATGTTGGAGCAATGACTGATACGAACTCAAGAGACCTTAAAATAGACTTTTCTTTTCTACAAGAGGGTACTTATGAGGCCTTAATTTACAAAGATGGATTGAATGCAGGAACTTATGCCGAGGATTATGTGTTGGAAAAAGTTGAAGTTGATAATCAAACAGTTATAACAGCTAAGTTAGCCAAGGGAGGCGGATGGTCTGCTATCATAAAGAAAAAGTAAATCTTAAGAATCATAAATTAAATAGATCATGTTAAATTCAATTCGAAGGTTATTTTTCTTTTTATCGTTACTTCTTGTTTTTGTTGGTTGCAATCAAGCGAAAAAACCATTAGTTAAATCCCCTAATATTTTGTTCGCAATCATGGACGATGCTACTTACAAGCATATGTCTGCCTATGGTTGTACCTGGGTTCATACTCCTAACTTTGACAGAGTGGCTAATAATGGGATCTTATTCAACAGGGCTTATACACCCAATGCTAAATGCGGTCCTTCAAGAGCGAACATTTTGACGGGGAGAAATTCATGGCAACTGGAGGAAGCGGGAAATCATTGGGCTTATTTCCCGACGAAGTTTAAGGTGTTTACGGAAGTTTTAGCTGAAAATGGATATAAAGTGGGTTATACTGGAAAAGGATGGGCTCCCGGACGTGCATTTAATGAGGATGGTACGAAAAGAGATCTGTTAGTTCAATCTTATAATGAGAACGTACTATCGCCTCCTACTTCTGGTATAAGTATTACGGATTATGCCGAAAACTTTAATGAATTTTTGAGTGAAAAAGGAGAAGAACCTTTTTTCTTTTGGTATGGAGGTTGGGAACCTCACAGGTCTTATGAATATGGATCCGGTATTGCAAAAGGAAATAAAAAACTTAATGATATAGAAGACTCGGAAATATTTGAATTTTGGCCTAAAAACGATTCGATTAGAACTGACTTACTGGACTATGCTTATGAGATCGAATATTTTGATAAACAATTAGGTAAAATGATCGATAAGCTGGAAGCGGCTGGAGAATTAAGTAATACGATTATTGTTGTAACGTCTGATAACGGTATGCCTTTTCCCAGAGTAAAAGGACAAGAATATGAATATTCTAACCATTTACCACTTGCTATCATGTGGCAAGAAGGTATCGAGTATAAAGGAAGGCAAATTGACGATGTAGTTAGTTTTATTGATTTTGCGCCTACCTTCCTTGAACTTGCTGGAGTAGATGTGAATGACACAGGTATGAAGCCATTAACGGGCAAGAGTCTTGGCGATATTTTTTATGCCAGAGAGGAAGGGATTATTGACTCTACCAGGAATACTGTGTTGATAGGGAAGGAAAGGCATGATGTAGGTAGGCCCGATGATCAGGGTTATCCAATTAGAGGAATCATAAAAGATAACTTCCTATATCTTCATAATTTTAAAACTGACAGATGGCCAGCTGGGAACCCTGAGACCGGATATTTGAATGTGGATGGGGGGGCTACCAAAACGGTTATATTGAATCAAATTGAAGATGGAAGTTTAACGGAATATTGGAAGTTGTCATTCGGAAAAAGACCCCAAGAGGAATTTTATGATCTCTCCAAAGATCCGGGTTGTATAGAAAATCTTGTTAGTAACACTGATTATAATTCTTCTAAGGAACGTCTTAAAGCGGAGTTGTTTGATCGATTGAAACAACAAAGTGATCCGAGAGTATCAGGGCAAGGAGATGTGTTTGACTCTTATAAATATGCTGATAAAAGAGGTGTGCATTTTTATTCACGTTATATGGAGGGAGATTCAAGTTTAGTATGGAGTTGGGTGAATGATTCCGATTTTCAGAATCTCGATTCGTTGAAGGCTTCTTCAGAACAAGTTAAAATTAATGAATAACTGAATTATATCTGTAATAATATGAATTGAAAGCAGGGGATATTTAAAGTTAAAATCAAAAAGAGGCTTCTATTAGAAGCCTCTTTTATGTATTTATTAATTTCCTGAAGAATTTGATGGCCAACTATCGTTAGCACTATTGATATCAGGTATAAGCCTTTCGGGATCTATCTGGATGCTTTTTATTTCGTGATCTGTTTTATAAAAATAATTCCAGGTATCTCCTCGATGCCAAATTTCTACCGGCATCACCAGGGTTTTATTGGTTCCATCTTCAAACAAGATTTTCATATGTACGGGCATTGGTATTTCACCAAGGTTACTTAAGGATATGATATACCCTCCATTTTGTTTATGGGCACCTGTTATGGCGAGGTCAATATTCCCATTACCATAGAACCATCCTCTCCAAAACCAATTTAAATTTTCACCCGAAGCATTTTCCATGGCATTGAAAAAGTCTGAAGGTTGCGGATGTTTATAAGCCCAGTTTTTAATGTAGGTTCTGAATGCATAGTCAAAACGTTCCGGACCTAAAATATATTCTCTTAACATATAGAGTCCTAAAGCAGGTTTGTAGTATGCCGTATTTCCTAAATTTCGGGTATCCACAATGTCAGGGTACGTATTAATACCTTCTCTCGTTTTTTTAGAAAAATAAGTTAAGTTGGCTCTTGGTTTTCTGGCATTGCCTTTATACTCTCCGTTGTTAAACTCTAAGTGGGCATAGGTATTGATAAAGCTGTTGAATCCTTCATCCATCCATGGGTATAGTCTTTCGTTTGATCCTACGATCATTGGAAACCAGTTATGTCCGAACTCGTGATTGGTAACTCCCCAAAGGCCATTAGTTTTTGCTGTTACTTTACAAAAGCTGAGTCCGGGATATTCCATTCCCCCAACATTCGAAGCAACATTAACGGCATTGGTATATGGGTATTCAAACCACTTGTTAGAATAGTGTTCTATGGCGGCTTTGGTGTATTCTGTTGAGCGTCCCCAGGCATCATTACCAGAAACTTCAATTGGATACACAGATTGTGCGACACATTTGTTCTCACTGGCAAGCTCAATTTTTGCGGCATCCCAGACAAATGCTTTTGAAGAAGCAAAAGCTACATCTCTGGTGTTTTCCATTGCAAAATGCCATGTAATTGTTCCTTTTTGTTTAGGACGTGTATTTGCATAGTCGGTTACTTCTTCAGGTGTAATTATATAAACTGATTTCTGGCTTTTTTCTGCTTGGCGCATTCTGTTTATTTGCGTTTTGGTCATTACTTCTTTTTCGTTGAGTAACTTACCTGACCCAGCCACGATATGATTGTAAGGCACAGTAATTTTATAATCGAAATCGCCATATTCGCAATAGAATTCTCCAGCCCCTAAGTAAGGTTCGGTATTCCATCCTTTAACATCGTCATAAACAGCAACCCTCGGATACCACTGCGCCAGGGAATAGATAATTCCGTTTTTAGTTTTTTGTTGTCCCATTCTATCCATTCCAGATTCCGGAATTTCATAGGAGAAATTCATGCTAATAGTTGCAACCCCTCCATTTGCAGGTATTGGTTTGTCTAATGTGACCTGCATTCTGGTGTCTGTAATTATGTAGGAATTGAGGGCTTCACTTCGTCCTATTTTTGCCTTAAGGTCTGAGAACGTATAGCCTTTATCGGTATCACCAGAATACCTGTTTCCTTGTATAGGAGTTGTAAGCGTTCCTCTGGATTCTTTCTTGAATCGATTTTGGGATAGGTATAGCCAAATGTAATCTAAGTCTTGGGGACTATTATTTGTGTAGGTTAGTTTTATTTCTCCAGAAATTGTATGTGTTACATCATTTAAGGAAACATCGATTTTATAATCGGCTTCATTTTGCCAATATTCAGGTCCCGGCTCTCCGGATGCCGCTCTATATGCCGATCCTTGCCTATACATAATGGGATCAAAATCTTGCTGATTGTTTTTAACCACTTCTTGTCCTATACCCAAAAGGGGCCAAAGGAGCAAGACAACAATAGCTCTACTTACTATCTTTTTCATATGGATTAATTATTAATAATATTTGTTGGCACACAAATTAAGCTTTCTTGTAAAGACTAAGAAGGAAGACCTACCTCATTAACATATTTTGATCAAAAATCACCTTATTTTAGACGAATCATTCATTGTCTATAGGCCATCGGTTAAATTTTAGATGAGGGTTGAAAATTAAATGATTTATGTACTACTTTGATTATCGGTACTTCACTTCTTATTGTTGAAGATTTCTTGCCGGGATCCCCAAAATTGAATGAAATAAAAAGCATGGATAAATGTCATTGAGAATCAGGTTGATTATAAATAACTTAGTTGTTGAAATCATTTAATTCGCGCTGATATGAATAAAATGAATACCATACCGAAGAAAACCCTTGTATCCAGCGAATCATTATTTGTTAGAGGTCCTTTATCCCGATTGAGGGAGTTGTTGTTTTCTTTCCGGGTACAATATCATTTTATAAGAGCTTTCCGGGCGATGCATTTTGTTGGGCCTTGTGTGACCATATTTGGTTCTGCAAGATTTAATAAAGATTCTGAGCATTACAAGAATGCTGAGCACATTGGAGCAGCTTTGGCTAAAATGGGTTTTACAGTAATGACCGGAGGTGGCCCGGGGATCATGGAGGCAGCGAACAAAGGGGCTTATCTGGCCGGAGGAAAATCTGTAGGGTGTAATATTAAGTTACCGTTAGAGCAAATTCCTAACCCATATTTACATAAATGGATTAATATCCCTTACTTTTTTGTTCGTAAAGTTATTTTGGTCAAATATTCATATGCCTTTGTGGTAATGCCCGGAGGGATGGGTACTCTTGATGAACTTTTCGAGTCTCTTACGCTCATACAGACGAAAATAATTGAAAATTTTCCTGTGGTTATTTTTGATTCTGATTATCACAAAGAGCTATGCCACCATATTCACCGTATGGAAGAGGAGGAGAGTATCAGCAAAAAAGACAGAGAGCTACTTTTTGTAACTGATTCTGTGGATGATTTAATAAGACATATCGATAAGTTTGCAATTAAGAAGTATGATCTAAAGGAGAAATCTGCGAAGCCTAAATGGTGGTTTGGCGAGACGTAATAACATCAAAGTAATCTTTACGAAATTAAATTTATAAAATCACTGTATTAGAATGATCAGAATCACTAATGTATATAATGAATGTCATTGTATTCATGTTATTCTGACACCTATCTTTGATAGTATCAAGTTAGGGATAAAAGGTTGACTAACTCTTAGTCAGGCTAGGTGTTATATTGATTTTTGAAACTTAGGTGTTGTTTTTGCACTTATTGGAATAAGTCTTATGATTCTTAGTTAGATTCTGAAAACACTATGGTTGGATGATAAAGCCATAATAACAGTAGCTTGAAGTTTAAAATCATACTTAAAAGTGAGATTTTAAGTTAAGCGGGAATTTACGAATTCCCGCTTACTGTTTGTATCTGACAAATTGTTTTTGAGACTTTGGTAAAAATGGAGCAGAGAAAACGAAAAATAGCTGTTTTAACTTCCGGCGGGGATGCTCCGGGTTTAAATGCTTGTATCAATGCTGTTGTAAGGACTGCGATATATTATAACTATAGCGTTTTAGGAGTTCGAGATGGTTATGAGGGATTAATTACCGGACGAGTTATGAAACTTGACCTTACTGATGTAAATGACATCATACACTTAGGAGGGACCATTTTAAAGACTTCTCGTAGTGAACAATTTAAGATTAAGGAAGGTCGACTTTTAGCATATGAGCAACTAAAACAAAAGGACATAGATCATTTAATTGTTATTGGAGGTGACGGGTCGTTGAAGGGAGCTAGCATTTTTTCAAAGGAGTACAATGACATTTCCATTATTGGAATTCCCAAAACAATAGATAATGATATTTCGGGTACCGATTATTCCATTGGTTATGATACGGCTTTAAATACGGCTGTTTCAGCAGTGGATAAACTACGTGATACTGCAGAGTCCCATAATCGTATTTTTATTGTAGAAGTTATGGGTCGTGACGCGGGATATATAGCCTATGGAACTGGTCTTGCGACAGGTGCCGAGGGAATTTTGATTCCAGAGACTCATATGGATCATGTTTATTTACTAGATAATCTGAGACGAAATTGGCATGAGAAGAGAAGTTCATTAATCTTAATTGTTGCTGAAGGTGATGAAACCGGTGGTGCAAGAAGGGTGGCAGAGGAAATAACGAACTATTTAGGGAATAAGGAAATCAGAATTTCCATTCTAGGTCATATACAACGCGGTGGATCTCCTACAGCCTTTGATCGTATTCTGGCAACTCAATTAGGTAATATGGCTGTAACCTTTTTAAATAAGGGTGCTAAAAATGTAATGGTTGGTTTTCAAAGACAAGAAATTATCACTATACCTTTAAAGGATGTTGGGAGAAGGAGCATGTCTCTAAATGAAAAAGCCTTGAAGTTGTTGGAAATCATGACTTCATGAAAATAACATGAAATATTCTTAAAGGCTGACTTATACAATATTTTTTTCTTGTCAGCTACATCTGTTAATCATATAGATGTGAAATTTCTAAAAGTTTTTGGGCATTTAAGATATAAATCTTGGTACCATTGGTGTCTATGATACCTTCTTGTCGAAATTCCGAAAGGATTCTGTTTACCGTTTCTTTGACTGTACCGATTAATCCAGCCATGTCTGCCCTGGTCATAAATAAACTATGTGGTATTTCTTCATCTGTACTATCATTGTTTAACTGATTATCTAGTGATAATAATAGTTGTGCAAGCCTTCCTCTAACAGGTTTATACGCCATGTTGGTCGCTTTTTGTTCAATTTTGATAATATGGGAACATAACTGTTGTATAAAATGTTCGAACAGACCTTCCTGTTTTTTAATAGTTTCTAAGAAATTAGTTTTATGAATAAATAGGACTGTAGTATCTTCTAGTGCTACTGCAGAATTATTATATCGACTGTGATTTAATAAACTGATATGGCCGAACATATGACCATCTGAGGCTATTTTGACTACAAATTCTTTCCCATTACAAGCATTTCTGCTAATTTTTACAGTTCCATTTTTTATTATGAAAATTCCCTGAGGAGAGCTGCCCTGGAAATAGATATACTGTCCTTTTTTAAAATGAAGTATATCATCGATATCCTCAACCAGGTTCCAATTAACGGCCTTAGTCAATGGAGAACTTTGTCCATTAACTGCAAATACGTCACTTTTCCACATCACTACTTGTTTTTTAATGGCACTTTAATTAATTAACTGGAAAGTAGTGATTTTTATCATTGGTGAAAATGATATATCTCATGTTGTCTTGATTTAAATTACTAAAAGTGAGGTTGTTGAAACGAATTCGATCGATTTTGTTGATGTGGTCGAAATTTGAATTATATCGATATGGTTTCATAAGAAAGGATGATATGAAAAGGATGTTTTTTGATATTATTTGAATAAGTGTTCAAATTTTTTGTATCGCCTCAATGGTTAGGAAAAGAGACTTCTTAAAAAAACACCCTTTGTGTTTATATTACATGAAATTACCTTTCTCATCTGATTTCACTTTAATGAGTTGGTCGCCATTTTCCAGTTTCAATTAATATATTTTTTTAGAAACCTCTTGTCCCTGTCGATAACTCACCCTGTATACATCTCCTTTTACTGTCCATCCGGGAAATCTTTTATACAATGCCTGATTTACCTCTTTAGGGAGGTTAATATTTTTAAACCTTTCAATGGTTTTAATAATATTACCATCTTTATCATAAACAGCCACAATGGTACCTTGTGGGATGTAAAATGAAACGGTGTAGGTGTCGTATTCATCACTGTATAATTCTGAACCTTTAAGGTCGTAATGCGCTACTTTTTCTTCCAGTAATTTTACTGGAATAGCCGCATCTTCAGAACCAATACTTTGAAGGTATTTATAGTTAACAGCACTTACTACCACTTCAGATAGTTCAATGTCTTGTGCCCATGTTGTGGTCATACAACCAACGATTGCAATGATCATCCAGCTCCATAATTTTTTCATGATTCCAGGTTTTAGGTACTTAAAAAGTTTTCAAGTATCATTTCAAAATTAGCTAACCTTCTAGTTGAAAAGAATGATCTATATCGTCTGAGTAATGATTAATGTTTTATGATCTAGTGATGAAGGAAGTTTTATTTAATAAGTGATGTTAGTCATTTTATTATCAGTTTGTCGGTTGTAATTTAGATTTCAAGAATTCACTTCATTTAACCATGGGGATTATGAATAGCTCTTTTAAAATACGGCAACTTATCAGGTATTATAAGGATCTAATATTGATTAGTTTGACTTTGTTATTTCTTAACTGTTCTTCAGTGAAAATGACAGGTAGTTGGAGGAATGAATCTTACCAGAAATACATTCCCGAAAAAATTTTAATCATTGGTGTTACCCCTAATTTAACTGCACAAATGATATTTGAAGATAAGCTGGCAAATGAGTTCAGATTAAGGGGCATTTTAGCAAGTACAAGTACTTTAATTTTTCCGGAAAGGTTTATAGAAAATAAGCAATCGGAGTTACAGATTCAAGAAGAAATTGACAATTTATTAGATCAGGAGTTTGATGCAATACTGGTAACTGCGGTAAGAGGTGTTGATGAAAGGCAAGCTTATAGTGAAGGGTACGCCAAGACGGATTATTATTGGAGGAGATTTAAAGGGTATTATTTCGTTTATCAGGATATTTATTACAATCCGGGTTATTATGAAAAATATAATGTTTATCATATAGAATCTTCTTTGTTTCATTTAAATCCACTTTCAGGCGAATCTTCCCTAGTCTGGGTTGCAAATTTTGATATGGTGGATCCTCAGGATCTAGGGTCTAGTGTTAATGACTATGTTGAAAACATGGTAAAAGCCCTTGAAAAAGAGGGTATACTTGTGAGCAAAGGAAATTGATTTGAAGTTAAATGCCTTTCGAGCTTCTTATGTTTAATTTTAAACAGATGAAATTAATTATGAATGATGCATTATCAGAAGAGGTATATTACTGTAATGACTAATACCTTTTAATGTTTGTTTTTCCATCAGTCTATAAAAGAAGCTATGTTTTCTGTTTACCAGTGCTATAAGGTCGGCTTCCCGACTTTGAGCAAAACAACTTACTCCTAATGCAGGCTCAATATTTGTAAGGGCATGAACTGTATATTCCAAACCACTAAGTTTTTCTTCGAGTAGTTTTTTGTTTTCAATTTGAGTGTTGGATAATTCTTCATTTTCATTGATATGTAAGACCTTAATTGTAGATTCATAGTCTTTGATGAAATCAATAAAGGTTTTTATTTCTCCACTTTTACTGGCAAATTCGTATGATGTTGGGAATACAACTTCTTTTAGCCCTTTAAAATTAGCTTTTTCAGGAACAACGACTACCGGACAATTCATTGTTTTTTCCATTACAGCAACGGCATTGCTGCCGTATGAAGTACCTTTAATATTTTTTACACCTTTTGTTCCCATAATAATCAAATCAATAGCATTTTGTTCTACGATGTTGTTTATGGCATCTATAAGGAAATTATTTTTTGACTCCAGGATGAAATGATGTCTGGGATTTTCTTTGGACTTCAATTTTTTTAATATGATTTTTAATTTCTCATTGGATTTCTTTGAGGCTTCATCGTATGACGGGTTTCCGGGTTCTGGAGCCATCATGTTGGCTGTTGTAAAGGGGACTGAAAAAACATTGAGAATATAAAATGTACATTTCTTATGCTGCAATAACATTACGGCATACTGAATGGCATTCCATGCGCCATCTGAAAAATCAGTTGGTAATAAAACTCGTTTCATGGGAATAATTATTTTATACGTTTATTTATCTGTAATTCAGCTTAATAAAATTACGGTATTGTAGTTTTTGTTGAGGTGACTTAAATCATTCCAGAGCCTTTTTTTAGTCATTTTAATTTTTGGTTAGTCGGATTAAATTGGTCTTTTATAAAATGATAATGGAACTCCTTTTTAAAAATAAAGTGGCTTTAATTACAGGAAGCAGTTTTGGTATAGGAAAGGCCACTGCGGTGGCTTTTGCACAAAAAGGAGCTCAGGTGGTTCTTGTGGATTGTGTAAAGGATGATGAAACTTTGAATTCTATTAAAAAGTTGGGAGGAGAAGCTATTTTTATTGAATGTGATGTAGCTGATGAAAATGCAGTAAAAGCTATGATCGGCAGGGTAGCTGAGGTTTACGGGCAATTGGACTTTGCCTTCAATAATGCTGGTGTCGAGGGAGAACAAGCTAAGACTGCTGATTGCACCGTTATAAACTGGAATAAGGTTTTGAATATAAATTTGACGGGGATCTGGTTATGTATGAAGTATGAAATTCCATTTATGTTGAAACAAAAGAAAGGCTCGATAGTGAATACATCTTCGGTTGCTGGAATGATGGGTTTTATGGGAATGCCTGCTTATGTTGTTTCCAAGCATGGAATTATAGGTTTGACAAAGACTGCTGCTTTAGAATATGCAAGAGAAGGTATTCGAGTGAATGCAGTTTGTCCAGGCGTAATTAAAACCCCAATGATAGATCGTGTAACCGGAAAAATAAAAGAGGAGGAGGAGAAGTTTGAAAATTTGGAACCTGTTGGAAGAATGGGCCTTCCGGAGGAGGTTGCGGAAGCCGTTTGTTTTCTCTGTTCTGATGCTGCATCTTTCATAACAGGTCATGCCATGGCAGTAGACGGAGGGTGGCTTGCTCAGTAGGAACCAAATAAAAGTAACTTCTATGGGTTGATTTGCAGGACTTTTGAACCTTTTGACGCTCCTTTATAAATTTTAAGGAGTGCTACGTTTGCCTGCTCTAGGGGATAGATATCATTGGTAGGTTTAATGGCTGCAATACTTGCTATTTTTAAAAAGTCGTCTACATTTTTACCTGTAATGTTAGCAACAGTTTTAATTTCTTTTTCCATCCACATGTGTTTTTTATAAGAAAGTTTGAGTAAATATTCTTTATCTGTATTTTGCTTACGGATAGCATTAATAATGAAACGCCCTCCCTTTTGAAGGTTATCAAGGCCTTCGATCACAGGTTTCCACACCGGGGTCGTATCGATGATAGCATTGGCTTTTTCGGGGGCCTTTTCTGTGATATCGCCACACCATTCTGCTCCCATTGATCTTGCAAAGTTTCTCTGAGATTCATTACGTGCAAAAACATAAACTTTTGTTTGTGGATAAAGGTGTTTTACTAATTTCATTACCAAATGTCCGGAGGCACCAAATCCTGTAAGTCCTAAAATTTGATTGTTTTTTACACCACTTAGTAATAAAGATCGATAGCCTATCGCTCCAGCACATAATAATGGAGCGGCATCAGGGGCAGTTAAATTGGATGGAATACTGTAGGTATGTTTTTCATTGGCAGTCATATACTCAGCATAGCCACCATTAACATCTCTTCCTGTAGCCTGAAAGTGATCACATAGATTTTCTTGTCCACTTAAACAGTACCAACATGTACCACAAGCGTTATAGATCCATGCTACACCTACACGATCACCGACCTTGAACTTGGAGCAATCGCGTCCAATTTTTTCAACCACACCAATTGCCTGATGTCCGGGTATTATGGGTAATCGGGGAGGAGGGGTTCGTCCTTCAATTTCATCTAACTCCGTGTGGCATACCCCGCAAAATGAAACCTTAATGAGCAGCTCATTGGGTTTTGGAACCGGGATTGGTATATCGACCAGTTCCAGGGGGTTTTGGTTTTCTTCCAGGGAGGTGAGTTCCTTTAGGATCATTGCTTTCATATGCTAAGTTATTCTTTGTTAAGTGTAATCGCCTCGGCTTTGTTAATGTTCTGAATTCCTTGTATCAATGCATCGGGATTAAAGGATATACTATTAATACCAGATTGGACCAAAAACCTGGCAAAATCAGGATAATCACTTGGAGCTTGTCCACATAAGCCTATTGTAGTATGAGATTTTCTCGCTTTTGCAATGGCCATAGCAATCATTTTTTTGGCTGCAGGATCATTTTCATTAAAGAGATCGGATATCAGAGCTGAATCTCTATCTACTCCTAGGGTTAATTGGGTAAGGTCATTGGAGCCAATTGAAAAACCATCAAAAATGGCGGCATACTCTTCGGCCAGGATTACATTGCCAGGAATTTCAAGCATACAATAGATTTCTAATTGGTTCTGTCCTTGTTCAAGGCCATTCTCTTTCATGATTTCAATGACCCTTTTACCTTCACTAAGAGTTCTGCAAAAGGGGACCATAACCTTCAAATTAGTAAACCCCATATCATCACGAACTCTTTTAATGGCTTGACATTCGAGTTTAAATCCCTCTTTATAAGCGTCACTATAGTAGCGAGAGGCTCCACGAAAACCCAGCATAGGATTTTCTTCAGAGGGTTCAAATTGCTTTCCTCCGATAAGATTTGCGTATTCATTTGTTTTGAAATCACTTAAGCGTACTATCACTTCTTTTGGGTAAAAGGCAGCAGCAATTGTTGCAATTCCCTTAGAAAGTTTATCGATAAAATATTCTCGTTTAGAATTATAGCTGCTTGTCATAGTTTTGATCTGTTGTTTTGCAGCTTCATCTTTTATAATTTCAAATGCAATTAATGCCATGGGATGAACCTTGATGAGGTGGGTAATTATGAACTCCATTCTTAACAGGCCTACCCCATCGTTTGGATAGAATGATAACTCAAAGGCTTTATCGGGGTCTGAGAGAATTAGTTTCGCTTCTGTTTTAGGTTTATCAATGGTTGAGAAATCAAGATGAGATTCTTCAAAAGGTATAATGCCCGGGTAAATATATCCGGTATGTCCAGAGGCACATGAGACTGTAATTTCCTGATTATCTGTTACAACCTCTGTGGCATTTATGCATCCTACTATAGCCGGCACATCTAATTCACGCGCTACAATAGCAGCATGGCTTGTTCGTCCGCCTTTATTGGTGATTATGGCATTTACTTTCTTTAATAAGGGATCCCAATCTGGTGTAATTGCATCAGTAACGATAACGTCTCCTGTTTGTAGTTTGTATCCTTCAGCCGGGGAAGACAGCAATCTAACTTTTCCATGGACAATCTTTCGTCCAATGGCATTCCCTTTGACCAGCATTTTTCCTTTTTCTTTTAATTTATAGCTGGTATAGGTCGTTTTTTGTTGACTTTTATGAATCGTTTCCGGGCGGGCTTGAATGATGTATAATTCATTATTATTTCCATCTTTCGCCCATTCGATATCCATGGGTTTTTGGTAATGATGTTCAATTAAGATACTCCAATGAGCCAGTTGTCTTATTTCTTCATCTGACAATATAAATTCACTTTGTTTTTGAATGGGAGTATCTATGTTAATAGTGGAAGCCTGATCTTGGGAGGTTGCATAGATCATGGTTTTTTCTTTTAGTCCCAGTTTTTTTTGAATAATACCTGAGAAACCCTTTAGTAGTGTAGGTTTATGTATTATAAATTCGTCTGGGTTTACCGTTCCCTGTACCATATTTTCACCCAGGCCCCAAACACCTGAAAGTAATACCACCTTATCAAATCCAGATTCAGGATCTAAGGTAAAACCTACTCCCGAACAACCTTTATCAGAACGAACCATTATTTGAACTCCAACAGAGAGGGCTACATCCTCGTGTTTAAATCCATTATCTTCACGGTATTTAATAGCTCTATTCGTATATAGGGAGGCAAAACATTTTTTTACGGTAATTAATAATTGGTCATTCCCCTTCATATTCAGAAAACTATCGTGTTGTCCGGCAAAACTGGCATTGGGTAAGTCTTCTGCCGTTGCACTACTTCGAACGGCCATTTCAATAGCTTGCTTATTATCGGTAATATCATGATACGCTTTGATGATATCGTTTTTAAATTGATTTGAAAACTGACCATTTAAAATAAGTTGACGAGCCTTAGCACCAATTTCGGATAGGTTGGAGTAATTTATTCTATCAAGTTCTTTTAGAGTAATTTCAAGTTTTTTGTTTATTTTATTTTCGCTTAAAAAATTCCAATAGGCCGCTGCTGTAGTCGCAAAGCCATTTGGTACATTCACTCCTTCTTCCGATAACTCATTGTAAAGTTCACCTAATGATGCATTTTTACCACCTACACTTGCTATATCGCTTAACAATATGTCTTTGAACATTTTTATGTTGAGGCTCATTATTATTGTTTTTAAATGAATTTTGTCAGTAACTAATTTACTTTCAATGATTTGTGATTAAAATGAGGGATGTCATTCCATAGGGTGTTTGTTATAACTAATTTGAAAATTCTTTGAAAAGTTTGATGGCTTCACTGTCTTTAACCGGACTGAAATCTTTGTAATATTGACCTACTGCATAAAAGTCAGCGGGCTGCTCTAAGGCGATCATTTGATCTACATGAGGTGTATTCTTGATTTTATTGAAAGCGGAAATAGAGGACACAGGTACTGCTATTATTATTTTGGAAGGGCGTTCTTTTGCAATCAGGTTAATTGTAGCTATAATGGTATTTCCGGTAGCGATTCCATCATCTGTTAAAATAACAGTTTTATTGGTTAATGTTTTTCGTTTTAAGCCTTGATAATACGTGTCGTATCTTTTTTGCAAATTCTCGCGTAAATGAATTATTTGATTATCAATATAATTCTTGGATACATTTTCGGCATCTTTACCTAATACAACACTTTCTAAACTTAAGGCTCCAATTGCAAATTCCGGGTTGTATGGATGTCCTATTTTTTTAGTTAATACAATATCCATTGGTAGTTGTAAGATTTTTGCAATGGTTGCTCCTACGGGTATTCCACCTCTAGGAATGGCTAAGATGATAGTATCCGGCCGCTCTTTATATGACAGTAATTTTTCTGCGAGCATTGTTGCGGCTTCAATTCTGTTTTTAAACATAACAACTATTCTTTAGGTACATAATTAGTAAACCAATAAGTGGCATGTTTGGTTACTTCCTTTAATTTTCCCGGGGCTTCGAATAGGTGATTTGCTCCGGGAATGATTTCTATTTTCTTAATTCCATTGATTGCACGGAAAGCTTTTTGATTTAAGTTGATTACCGTGTGATCCAGACTGCCAATAATTAATAATACAGGTGATCTTACATTATTAAGTTCAGCGTCCAAAACTAAATCCGGTCTACCTCCCCGAGAGACCACAGCACGAATATCGGTACCTAATAAGGCGGTGGCTTTTAAAGCTGAAGCAGCGCCTGTACTTGCTCCAAAATACCCAATGGGTAGTTTAGAAGTTTCTTCTTGATGCTGTATCCACCTGGTGATGATAACCAACCTATCAGTAAGCAAGTCAATGTTAAATCTATTTTCGTATATGGCATCTTCCTCAACGGTTAGCAAATCAAATAGCAGGGTAGCAAATCCGTTATTGTTCAATTCATTGGCAACAAAAGTATTTCGTGGACTTAGCCTGCTGCTACCACTTCCGTGTGAAAATATAATAATCCCTTTTGGGTTGCTAACCAGAGTCAGGATTCCTGGGAGACTAATACCATTTACCGGAATTTGAATATTTTTTTGGTTAACAGCATGCATAATTGAATTTTAAAAAGTTTGATAAAATAAAGCCAGCTTCGTAAAAATTGAGGATGCATTTACCATTAGGAAATTATTTTAAAAAAATGCTTTGTTATTGATAATTGTCATAGTTGAAACTTCGTTTTGATATTATATTTGATTTGGTTTTAAGTTGTGATTAAATAAATGATTCTTTCAGGAGAGTAAATGCATTTTTGAAATGGAAAAGCGTACTGTCGACTACTGAGTTGACCTTACACCGAGAAAAAAATGAATTTACATTTCCTGTGGAGCAGGGGTTTTTAAAGCCCCTGCTTTTTTATGAAAATTTATGATGCCTGGTGTATTACCAATAGTGGAGCTTTTGGATGATAATTAACACTCTTAATGGTTAGAGACTCTTTAAATCTTGACCAAAAACTATGTTCTTTACTTATTAGTGCCACTAAATCACCTTGCATGCTCTCAGTAAAGCATTTAATTCCCATGGCTGGATCAATATTAGATAAAGCATGGAATGTATAATGCAAACCTTCTAATTGATCTTCCAGTGCAAATTTGTTAGCTTTTTGTTCTTCTGATAATTCGTCTTTTTCCCGAATATGCAGAATTCTGATATTCGATTGATATCTTGTAATTATATCTTTGATTGGTTTTAACGAATCGTCAGTATAGGCTTCTTCATAGGAGGATGGTAAAATAACTTCTTTGAATCCATAAAATTTAGACTTTTTTGGAATTACTAATACCGGGCATTTTGTTACTTTTTCAATCACTAATACGGCATTGCTTCCAAATCCTACTCCTTTATTATTTCGGGATCCTTTAGTTCCCATAATGATCAATTCGATGTTTTTTTCTTCCACCACATCTTTAACAGCATCTAAAAAGAAATTGTTTCTGGATATTATTTCGAAACTGTGGTTAGGATTCTCTAAAAGTTCTAATTTGTGTAAAGTCTCTTTTAATGAAGCCTGACTTACGCTCATGGCTGTATCAAAGGCAGGGCTCACCTGGTTGGCGCTAACCAAATTTGAAGCATATAAAACGTCAAAAGTGTTTAGTAAACAGAAATGGCATTCTTCATCTTTTAAAAGTTTCAAACCATAATGAATCGCATTCCAGGCACTTTCTGAGAAGTCGGTTGGTAATAAAACACGTTTCATAATCTATTATTTATAAGTTTAATGCTGTTTAAAATTACAACCTTCAATTTCTTATAACTATGATTTAAATCATATAGTTAGCTGATTTTAAGTGTGTTGTGTGTTTTTGGTATGAGGGGGTTGGAAAATATTGTGACGCAAGAAGTGTAAACTTCTAGGTTCCAGGTGCTGTTTTTATATTATAAAAGTGTAATGCTTTTCAAAAATAGTATAGTCCCTGCTTAATATATAAATTTAAGTATAGTTCCAAACATTAACATCATCAAAAAGGGTGTGATTTAAACGATCAATTACTTGCTGAAGGGTATGTTGAAGCTGCTACACTAATTGTGTTTTGTAATCAAGATATTTGAGAATATTCAATGGGGTCTTCAGCCTTCTGTAAATTGAGGTATGATAGCCCACACTCTGAATAATTCAGCTTGAAGTTTTAATAATTTATTGTTTAGTTGAATCTGTTTCATATTGGCTTCTATTAGGTTGTTCTCTCTCGTGTTTATCAGGAACAAGCTACTACCGCCTAATTCAAATTTGCGATTTTCTGCGTTCACCATTGTTTGATGGCTTTTTACTAGGAGCTGCATTTGCTCTATTTGCTTTTTGAGCGTATTGATTTCAATCAATATGCTCTTAATTTTGTTTTCCAGAATAATTTCCGTGTTGATCAAATCGAACTTAGCATTTGCTTTTTTCAGTTTTGCAAGCTCTAATTCTCCTCGTTCTTTTCTTAAAAAAAGGGGAACACTAACCTGAACGCCTATCTTGTAATTATCATTTATAAAATAATCCCACTGATTACTTCCGTTTAAAAAATTATACTGAAGATCTATATCCGGTAATAATTTATTTAGTTTTAATCGTCTTTCATATTCCAGGGATTCAATCTTCAACCCAAGAGATTTAATTTTGGGATGATTTTCAATGTTTTCTGATTGTAAAACCTGATTGGTTTCAAGGACCTCCTCTAATTGATCATGTGATACTTTTGTTGGGTAGATGTTCTCCTTGAGCTCAATAGGTGTATTCTCTTCAGCCCATAAAAAACCAGACAACTTTAGGGAAGCCTTTTTCAAATTTAAATTGGCCTGCTCCAGCTCAAGTAAACGTTTTTGATGACTAATACCTGCTTCTACGGTATCTATGGCAGGTTTATCACCTGCATTGTAGCTCTGAACAACACCTTTTAATCTTACTTCGGCATTCTTAGTAAAACTCTTAAATATTTTTACCTCAGTATAAGTTTGTAGCCAATTAAAATACGTTATAGCTGCATTAAAAAGGATTTCATTAATAGCTATATCCTGATCGAATTTAGCTTGTTCCTGATATAGTTTAGCTTGTTTAAGGGTTGTTG
The DNA here is from genome assembly GCF_900116365.1 of Zhouia amylolytica. GTDB lineage: Bacteria > Bacteroidota > Bacteroidia > Flavobacteriales > Flavobacteriaceae > Zhouia > Zhouia amylolytica. The sequence continues at coordinate 190,510 of NZ_FPAG01000008.1, forward strand.
TTCTTTCATTAATCAAAAGGTCCTGGCCTATTGGGATGGCGATTCCAGCGGTTATCATACCGTCGTCCGGCAGGGTGTTTTGAGGATTTAAATACGCACCAGAATTTTTATCATAGCTTGCTTTAAGCTCAACACCAAACCAGGTTGGGATTTTAAAACTGGTGTTAAGAAGTTCGTAATACTTTTGATCTTTATATTGTTTTTTAGCCAGGCTTCCCTCTATTTTTGGGTCGAAGGAGCCTCTGGCTTTACGAAGTTTAGCCTTTGCAGTTTCGTCTATAAGTTTTGCCTGCTTTACGATGGGGTGGTAAGCTTTAACTAATTGTAGGTATTCCTCAAAACCCAAGTATAGCGTATCCTTGGTCTGTGCCATTACAGGCCATGGGAAGAAACAAAGTACAGATATTATCAATAATAGTTTTTTCATTAACCTTTTTTGCTTTCAGATTGTGAACTTTTTGGGGTATAATAATTTGGAGGAAAGCCATTTAATTTACGCCATAATTCATACCAGATAGGCACATTTTCTAATAACGCAATGGTGCTGGCTCCGGCTCCGATACGCATTTGTTGAGGCCATTCCTGTTCTTCTTCATCAGGAGCGAGTAAAACACGGTATTTACCATTTTCACTAATATAATTTTCTATTGCAACAATTTTAGCTCCATAGGTTCCATAAGATATATTTGGCCAACCACTAAATACTATTGCCGGCCATCCATCAAAACGAACTCTCACCTTCTCTCCTAAATGAAGGAGTGGTAAATCGATTGGGCTGATATAAGTTTCCACTGCTATATCATAATCAGCGGGCATAATGCTCACTAATTTTTCTCCTTCTTTGAATGTTTCCCCAATTCCACTTTGAAGAACTTTATTGATATAACCAGACTGTGGGGCTCTTACATAGTACAGATCATTCCTTTTTTGATAATTAGCATAGGAGGTTTCTAATTTACTAACATCTGCAATGGTTTGAAATCGGTCTGTTTCGGCTGTTGCACGATCGCTTTCAGCCTTACTTATTTTGTCGTTGTAGGCAGCTGAAATTCTGCTGATATCGAGTTCTGCATTAATCAAATCATTGCGGCTTGCCAGAAGTTTGTTTTTTTGTGAAATTAATTTAGCCTGAGTCTCCTGAAGCTTAAGTTTTTTCTCTTCAACACTTGCAACGGATTTCAACCCTTCTTTTTGAAGTTGTTCTGTACGATTGTATTGACTTTCGGCAATGGACAAATTGGTTTTGGCAGCTTCGAGGTCGATACTGTCACTAACCAACTTTAGCCTTGTTTGCTCAATTTTATTTTTAGCTTGTTTTAGCTTCAAATTTTTCTCGGTAACCAAAGCATTCACCTGAGACCTTAACGATTTTATTTTTTGTTCATAGGATCCTACAGATTGTTTTTTTGCATCTAATTGTTGCTCTGTCCGATTTATTAGGTTTGGATCAAAGTATTCCTGTTTTACTTCGGATATGAATAAGATGGTATCTCCTTTTTTTACAAAATCACCTTCACTTACAAACCATTCTTCAATTCTTCCAGGGATTGGTGATTGAATGGTTTGTGGACGTTGATTTGGTTTTAATGTCGTAACGTATCCGGCTCCTGAGACGGTTTGTGTCCAAGGTATGAAAAGGATCATAATAGCCAGGATGCTAAGTATGATCACAAACCTGTTAAATGGTTTGTACTTTCGATCTTTCAAAACCTTTTTACCAGCTTTGAAGTTTCGAAGGTCGACCTTTTCATTTAAAGCATTATGCGTTATATTCAACATGACTTCCAGATGTTTTGTTTAATATTCCATTATCAAGTTCGAAAACCTGATTGCAGTATTTTTCCCAAATCGGGTCTCTACTAGTTACGATGATTGACCAATTGTGCTCTTTACTAAATAAAAACTCAATAATTCCTTTTTCTTCTTCAAAATCCATTTGATCTAGTGGATCGTCCAAAATAAGTACAGCAGGTTTTCTAAGGATACTTCGGGCCAATACTATCTTTTTTGATACAGAATAAGGAATGCCCAAACCTTCAGGATAAAGTACAGTGTTTAACCCATCAGGCAATTTCCTTACAAAATCAAGTAACCTCATGTTTTTAATTGCCCAATGTATTTCTTCTGTAGTAATGTCTTTATTTCCAAAGGTCAGATTGTCATAGAGGGTACCTTCAAAAGGTGTTTCCTCACTAAGGGATTGACCCAAACGAGCCCTGTAATGGTTGAGATTAATACTATGTTTAGATATATCATTCAGGTATATATCTCCTCTTGAGGGTTCTATAAGACCAGCTATTAGTTTTAATAACGTGGACTTTCCAGAGCCATTTTTACCTTGAATAAGTATTTTGTCATTAGGGTTTATTTTTAGATTAATATTTTCCAGGATCGTTTTATTATTAAAGCCTTTGAAAGCTACATTATGAAGTTGAATAGATATAGGTTGATTTATGGCAAACGGAGCCTCACCTTCCTGACTTTCGAGTTCTTTGTCAACCACCTGACCAAGTTTCTCTAACGAGGTTAGTATGTCATAAAATGATTCCAGACCTGTGATCATTTTTTCAACAGAGCTAATAATTAAGAGAATTATAATTTCTGCCGCCACAAATTGGCCGATGTTCATTTGTTGATTCAGCACCAGAATTCCACCAATAATTAGCAATCCTGCGGTGACCAATACCTTGAATCCTATCATTAAGATAAATTGAATCCGTATGATTCTAAAATGACTTTCTCTGGCGTCAAGGTAATGACAGACAAGTTCATCATTTCTATTTATCGCATGATTGGTATTACCGGAAATTTTAAAGCTCACCAATGTTCTGGCAATCTCCTGAAACCAGTGAGCGACCTTATATTTGTACTTACTTTCTACAATGCTCGTTGCCAGTCCTTTTTTAGCTGTTAATCGAAATACCACATAGATAAGAAACACCATTAGGAAACCGTAAACTATAAAGAGTGGATGATACAACGACAGTAAAATCAGTCCGAAAATTATTTGTACCAGGGCTGCAGGAAAATCCAATATAATCTTTGGTAATGCTTTTTGAATAGTAAGTACATCAAAAAATCTGTTTGCCAGTTCTGGCGGATAGAAATTTTTGAGCTGTTCCATTTTGATTTTTGGAAAACGATATGAAAACTCAAAAGACGCTCTGGTAAATATTTTTTGTTGAATATTTTCCAAAATTCGAACCTGCATCAACTGGAATATTCCAACAAAGGAAACACCGAGTGTTACCAACAGTATTAAGACAATCCACGAGGTTGAAATTCTGGCGCCTTGTATCAGATTAACAATCGCCTGAATTCCCAGGGGAACAGAGAGACTAAGTAACCCCGCCAGGATCGCATAGTATAGAATTTGCAGGAAATCTTTTTTATCCAGTTTTAATAAACCAGTAAGTCGTTTCCAGGTATTTAGTTTTTGAGAATTATTTTCTTCCATTAATTTAAAATTTTATCAACCATGTCAACAAAAAAGTCAGATGGTTTTTTATACTCCTCGTATTCATGAAGGGATTTAAAATGGGTGATGATAAAGTGTTGATGAATTGATCCATCAATTATATTACTGGCCAATGAACTAGGATAAGGGTACTTAGGATTTACTTCTAAAATCATTTCTCTTAATCTGTTCACCAGTCTTTTATAGGTTTGGAAATACCCTTCTTTATTTTCTTTGTCTACGTTTTTTGTCAGGAATGATTTAGCGGAATCATTAATAATGATATTATTTAAACTTACCTCGTTTATGTGTTCAAATTTGTCGTCTTCCTTAACAACTTCACTAAGTACTTCAATGGCCTTAATTAACTTATTTTTGGGGTCGGATATGCTATTTGTTGTAAATACAAGTTGATATTCTTTCCATCCCCAGTACCATGAGGTGAGGTATACCAAGAGTTTATGTTTATTTTCAAAGTAGCGATATAAAGAACTTTCATTAGACTTAATTCTGTTCCCCAGCTTCCTGAAGGTGAAATCTTCAAATCCGATTTCATCTATTAATTCTATTGAATGTTGAATAATTCGTCTTCCAAGATCTGTACTTTGAGGATCTTTGAGATAAATACCTTCATTAATTGAAATTTTTAAGTCTCGTAATAGTGTATTCATGGCTCATTTTTTTTGCAAATAAAATACAATTCCTTTAGAAATAAAAGTAATAGTCTTATCAATAATAGTATTACTATTAAATTTATGATAGTTTTATGAAAATTTGTTATTAAATAGATAAGCATGTGTTTTTCCAAATGCCAATTCAGGGATTAAGCAGCCTACTGCTTTTAGACGCTTCAATACTTAAAAATTAAATGAAAGGAATTTTAGATATCTTGGACTAATCGTTCATACCCTACCCAAATAATATTTTTCTTAAAGTGACTTAATTAAATCTTATGTGTCAAAATATAGTGATAGCACTATGTTAATAATCCATAAGTTTGGAACAAGCAAAAATTGATAAGAATTTAACGGATGAAGATCTTGTAGGCCGCATTGTTAAAACGAATAACACACATTTATTTGCTGTACTTTACGATCGTTATGCTGATGTTGTATATAACAAATGCCTGAGTTTTTCAAAATCAACTGAGGAAGCCCAAGATCTCACTCATGATGTCTTTGTACACTTATTCGTTAAGTTGAGAACTTTTAAGGGTAAATCTAAATTTTCCACCTGGCTGTATTCATTTACATATAATTTTTGTGTCAACTATGTACAAAGGGAACTCAAGAAACGTAAAGAGAAATTTATAAGCTCAGAAGAGATGGGGTACTTTTCCGGCGAGTCTGTTGAGATTAGTGATGAAGATATATTTGATCTTAAATCGGATAAGTTGGAGAAGGCTCTAAAGTTAATAGACCCTGATGCCAAAATGATATTGTTGATGAAATATCAGGATGATTTTAGTATTAAAGAAATAAAAGAATCATTAGATATTGGAGAGAGTGCAGTTAAGATGCGTTTGAGTAGGGCCAAGAGCCGATTGATTGAAATCTATAAAAATCTTTAGTTATGGAAAATCCTTTTAAGAAAGTAATACATAACGAGAAATTACCTGAAGTAATTAAGGATAAGGTAATGAGCGATGTTGCCATGATTAAGTTGACTCTAGACATGGCCGATTTATTTGCTGTTAAATATCCAGAGTCTTTGGAAGAACTATTAATGATTGCCAGAAGAAATAAAAATAATTAATCCAGTAAAACCTGTTAGATAATGAAAACTACCATTGATTTAAGATTATTAGAGAATTTGTTAGAGAGTATTTATGAAGTTACCCCCAAGTTAATAGGTGGGATTGTACTAATTATTGTTGGCTGGCTTGCATTGAAAATGATATTGTTTGTGATTAAAAAGTCATTGAAATTAACGCGTATAGATGATTTGGCTAAAAAGTTTTACGAAAATAATCCCATTCTATTATCAACGATAAAATTAGAGCCAACCAAAGTAATTCTATTCTTTGCTAAATGGTTTTTAATTTTGGTTTTTGTAATTATTGGGGCTGACATGCTTGGATTAACAATGATATCAAATGAGATCGGAAAATTAATAGCCTATCTTCCAAAATTCTTTAGTGCCATTCTAATATTTGTTTTAGGAATTTATGGAGCCGGACTCCTCCGAAATGCCCTGGCAAGTCTTATTAAGGCATTTGATTTGAATGGTTCAAAAGCCATAAGTCAGATTGTTTTTTATATTTTATTTGTGATTGTTGCAATCATGTCTTTGAGTCAGGCTGGAATCGATACGAGTGTTATTACTAATAACATGTTTTTAATTATGGGTGCTTTTTTGTTGGCCTTCACTTTAGCTTTGGGACTGGGATCGAGAGATGTTATTCTTAGGCTTTTGCTTGGCTTTTACTCAAGAAAGAACTTTCAAATTGGTCAGCGAATAAAGATAGATAATGTCGAGGGTGAAATTATAGCCATTGATAATATTTGTTTGGTGTTGATGAGCAATAATCAAAAAACAGTATACCCAATTAAACAGGTTGCCAGTAAGAAAGTGGAGATTTTAGAAGGTTAATATGTTTATTCATTGTGTGTTGAGGAATTTGTTAGAATAAAGTTTATAACAATGTGACCAATTCTACTTTTTTGTGTCTTAATAGATATAAGAGAATTAAAAAAACTAAAGCCCTTGGAAAACGCAATCTTATTAATAGTATCATTACTACAAATAACAGGACTTATTATTTTGATTGTTTTTAGCATAAAAAGCGTTATTGATTATAGAAGACTAAAAGAGAGATATTTGAATATGCAAAGTATTGATATCATAAAACAAAAAGATTTTACTTCGTATTTATAATATTTAAGAGTACATGGTTTTATAACTATGTAGTTTGGTTTATTTGGTTTAAGGCCCAGCGTTTGTTGGGCCTTATTTTTTATGAGCCATTCAATTACAGTTTTTACGAAATTTCCGCTACTTTCTTTTTTTGATGTAACTTTATATAAAATAAGGTACTCTCTTGTTAAAAGTATTCGTATTTCTGACATTGGGAACTTCTAATTTTTTAAGGTTGGTTAAACATTTTTTTATGGGACGTTTTTTAATTGTATTGGTACTTTTTATCCTATCATCATGCGCCACTTATAAGATTAACGCTGAAAAGGATTCTAATAATCATGTTGATCATTATGATGAAATAGCCCATACCTTTTATCTTATAGGCGATGCGGGTTATCCTAAAAACGGGAAAGAACCTGAAGCATTACTAGCGATGACAGAGCGATTTGCATCGGCATCTAAGGAGGATTTTTTGATATTTTTAGGTGATAACATTTATCCGGATGGACTTCCTGGAGATGATAATCCAGAAAGAGATCAAGCGGAATTGGCCTTGAAGCTTCAAACTGATGCAGCAAAAAAATTTCCCGGCAGTGTGTACTTTATTCCTGGAAACCATGATTGGTATAGTGGTGTTAAGGGGTTAAAAAGACAAGAAAAGTATGTAGAGGATGCATTAGGAAAAGATTCTTTTTTACCAGAGAATGGTTGTCCCATCGAAAAGGTGAATATCGATGATAAAACAGTACTGTTAATTGTCGATTCTCACTGGTATATCACTAACTGGGATCGGCATCCTACCATTAATGATGAATGTGAAATAAAGACACGAGATCATTTTTTAGATGAATTTACGAGTGAAATTAAGAAGGCACGTGGTAAGACTACATTAGTAGCTATTCATCATCCCATGTATAGTAATGGACCTCATGGAGGAAGTTATTCTTTTAATGACCATTTAAAGCCAATTCCTATTTTAGGAACCTTAAAGAATGTGTTGAGAACCACCACAGGAGTTGTGAATGCTGATATGTCTAACCGTTTTTACAATGACTTGCGTAAAAAATTAATTACTGCGGCACAACACAATGAGAATGTGATTTTTCTTTCAGGACATGAACATAGTTTACAATACATCGCTTCTGATAATTTAAAACAGGTTGTCAGTGGATCGGGTTCTAAAAGTACTCCGGTAAGGAAGCGAAATAATCAAGATTTTGGGTATCCTGCCCATGGTTACGCTATGATGACCATGTACAAGAATGGCTCAATAGATCTAAGGTTTATTGACGGTAGTACAAATTCTATAGTATTTGAAAGACAAATTAAGGAATCAACAAAAGCCTCTACTTTTGATTTTCCACAACAGTATCAGGATTCTGTTATTTCAGAAGTATATAGTAAGGAAGAGACTTCGAAATCTAAATTATATAAATTTTTCTGGGGTGACAGATACAGTAAATATTTTAGTACCCCGGTTAAGGCTAAAACAGTATTGTTAGATACTTTATATGGTGGATTGAAACCAACAAGGAAAGGGGGCGGGACACAATCTAAATCATTACATTTCGAAGATTCTGAAGGAAAGCGATTCGTCATGAGGGCTGTTCGAAAAAGTGCAACCCAATATATTCAGGCGGCGGTGTTCAGTGATAATTATTTGAAGGGGCAATATGAACATACAGAAACGCAAAAGCTAATTGAGTATGTTTTTACAGGTTCACATCCTTATGCCCCGCTTACCATAGCAACTTTGTCTGATGCTGCTGGTGTTTATCATCTTAATCCACAGTTGTTTTATGTGCCAAAACAACCGGCCTTGGGGAACTTTAATTCTGAATTTGGGAATGAGCTTTATCTTTTGGAGGAACATGCTTCGGAGGGGCATTTACATTTGGCTGAAGGAAATTTCACAGGAGACATAATCAGTACTCTTGATGTGATTAAAGAGATACATTCGGATGAAGATGTTGTGATTGATCAGACTAATTACATAAGAGCCCGATTATTTGATATGTTGATTGGAGACTGGGACAGACACCATGATCAATGGAGGTGGATGGAGTTTAAGGAAGCTGGTAAAAAGGTCTACAGACCACTGCCACGAGACCGGGATCAGGCCTTTTCTAAAATGTCGGATGGACTTATGTTAGGGGTTGGAGTAAATTTAATTCCAGCTGCACGATTATTACGCAAGTATAGTCCGGATCTTAAAGATGTAAAAGGAGTTAATATGGAACCTTATCCTTTGGACATGGCGTTTTTAACAGATATTGGTAAAGAAGTATGGGATGCTCAGGTAAGGTTTATAGAAGAGAATGTTACTGATGAGGTTATTGAAGAAGCCATGGCCTTTATGCCTTCAGAGGTTCAAGATGAGACGGTACTTGAAATTAAAGAATTGCTCAGGCAACGAAGGGCTAATTTGCAGAAAATAGCCAACCGTTATTATAAGTTAATTAGTAAGTATGGAGTTATTACGGGTACCAATAAAGATGATTATATAGAGATATCCGCTCTGGACAATGGTAATGTGGCCGTTTCCATATTTAGAAAGAAAGATGATACTATCAAAGATCGATTTCATCATAAGGAATATGATCCTGGACAAACTAAAGAATTATGGATTTATGGATTAGATGATGATGACACTTTTGTCGTAAAGGGAAAGAACCGGCATATAACCATACGGTTGATTGGTGGGCAGAATAATGATGATTATATGGTTGAAGAAGGGAGGAAAATTGTAATTTATGATTACAAATCAAAAAAAAACAATCTCGATAATGCTACCAAAGCTAAGGTGATTTTAACGGATGATTATGAGACTAATGTTTATAATTACAAGAAGCTTAAAGCAAATACGAATCAGATTGTTCCCTTATTGGGGGCTAATCCTGATGATGGTTTAAAATTAGGGTTCGTTGACACCTATACTACCTTTGGGTTTGAGCGAAACCCATTTACTTCGCAACATAGATTTAATGCAGCTTATTATTTTGCTACCAATGGATATGAGCTTAATTATTCCGGAGAGTTTGCTCATGTATTGGGTGAATTTAATTTGGGTATTAAAGCCCAATTTAACAGTCCGAATTTTACTCTTAACTTTTTTGGTTTTGGTAATGAAACCGGAAACCCTGACGATGAACTCGGGCTTGATTATAATCGGGTTAAAACTCGAACATTTCGTCTAATGCCACAACTTATATGGAATTCAGAACGCGGTTCTAAGGTAACATTAGGGATTAATTATGAATCTATTGAGGTAGATGATACTGAGAATCGATTTATTTCTGAAATCAATGTATTACCCGTCTACTTATTTGACGAAGTACAGTATGCAGGGGTGCATGCCCAATATGATTTTATTAATTATGACAACAGGGCATATCCTACCAATGGAATTAAGTTTCATTTGGAAGCAGGTTATAAAAAGAACCTTGATATGAACGATCGTGGTTTTGGGTATTTGATTCCTGATTTGGTATTGGTTCAAAAGGTAGAACATTCAGGAAAACTGGTTTTAGGAACCCGAATGAAAGGACATTTCATATTAGGAGATGATTACGAATTTTATCAGGCAGCTTCGATAGGAGGAACAGATGGTTTAAGAGGGTATCGGAATCAACGATTTACTGGTAAAAATTCCGTTTATCAAAATACAGATCTAAGATATAGTTTTAGTCAGGTGAAAACAGCTTTAGTGCCTGTACGTGTGGGTATTTATGGTTCGTTTGATTATGGACGAATTTGGTTGAAAGATGATGAATCAAGTAAATGGCATAATTCTTATGGGGGCGGTTTTTTCATGAATGCAACAGAAATGATTACGGCCAATTTGGGTGTATTTGATTCTTCGGATGGAATGCGAATTGCCTTTTCATTAGGATTTGGATTCTAATTGATGATCACAGCATCTGATTACGATCTTAATGTTTTTTGGTTAAATTAAGGGCGTATCTTTGTCTAACAGTATACCCTACTTGTTTTATGACTTCAACGGAGGAAAAATTAAAAGAACGGATTAAAGAACTTACCTGTTTATATGAGGTAACATCGATCGTGGCAAATGCTAATTATAATGATATTGAGTCTTCTCTTGTATCTATAGCATTTTGTGTAAAGAAAGCCTGGAGGTATCCTGAGGATACCAGTGTAGAAATAAAAACTGGAGACTATCAGGTAAAAACTGAACTATTTAGTAGTTCGAGTGTTTTCCAACAAATGCCAATAAAGGTTTTTAATAAAGTTGAAGGAGCCATTACCGTTTTCTATCCGTCGGAGTTGTACACTTTGGCAGATTTTCTTCCTGAAGAGGCCCTTTTGCTTCAGAATATAGGTATTGAGATTGGCAATGTTCTTGAGCGAAAACAAATCAAAGAAAATGAGCAAAAGATTCAGCGACAGATCGAGCGAAATGATCGGTTAAGTATTTTAGGAGAAATTACCGCTGGAATTGCTCATGAGCTCAATACACCTTTAGCAAACATATTAGGGTATTCAGAGCTTTTGAAAAACAGAATACAAAATGAACCAGCCTTGATCTCTGATCTGGACAAGATAATCAATAGTGCAATTTTTTCTCGGGAGGTTGTAAAAAAGCTCATGTTTTTTGCCTGCGAAATGCCACAGCAAAAAGATGAGGTAAATATCGTTCCGGTTATTGAAGAAGCCATTGAGCTTTTGAAGCCTGTTTTTGCCAAAAAAGAAATTCGACATCAATTCGATCACAATAATGATCGTATCTATTTGAAGGTTGATACGATTCAATTGACCCAGGTTATTTTTAACCTTGTTCTCAATGCCATTTATTTTTCTCCCAAGCAAGGGTTTATAAAAATAACCCTGGAAGAGTATCCAGAAAATATTCAACTACTTATTAGCGATGAAGGGCCGGGTATAATTGCTGATGCGGAAAAAATATTTGATCCATTTTACACGACGAAGCCGGTAGGTGAAGGATCGGGTTTAGGTCTAAGCGTTGTTCATGGAATAATAAAAAGTCACCAAGGTTCTATTACATATCGGAAGAATCATCCAAAAGGAACTATTTTTGTGGTTGATTTCCCAAAAAGTAATTCATGAGTTTACAGAGAGAAAATATACTTATCGTTGATGATGATGTAAATATACTTGAAATGTTGCAAAGACATTTACAGTCGCTTCATTATCATACCTATAATGCTATTTCTGTGAAAGAGGCAGTAGCCATATTGCGGGAAACGGATATTGATTTACTCATTACAGACTTAAAGATGCCCGGAATAGACGGACATGAATTAGTTAAGTATGTTGCCGAAAATTATCCGTTAATTCCAATATTAGTAGTTTCAGGTTATCCATCTGTAAATGATGCTTTGAATGTTATTAAATCAGGAGCTATAGATTATCTGGTAAAACCATTTACACATGAAGAATTAAAGCAAGCTGTCTTAAAATCATTTAAAGGCAGTAAAAAGATAAAAACTAGCAGTAAGCCCAGAGATTTTAGTTCGAGTTCGAATTATGGGGAGCTCATCGGTGAATCCTCGGAAATTAAAGAAGTTTTTGAAATCATCGATCGTGTTAAGGACAACAAAGCTACAATTTTTATTAATGGTGAAAGTGGTACCGGTAAGGAGCTCGTAGCAAGAGCCATTCATTACTCCGGTAAGTTTTCCCGCGCACCATTTATTGCTGTAAACTGTGGGGCTATTCCTGAAAATTTGTTGGAATCAGAGTTGTTCGGTTATGTAAAGGGAGCTTTTACCGGTGCTGATGAGAACAGGCAAGGTTTTTTTCAGGCTGCAAATCATGGAACTATATTTTTGGATGAAATAGGTAATGCTTCTTTAGCTGTTCAATCGAGACTCTTAAGAGCACTTCAAGAGAAAGAAATTACCAGAATAGGATCACAAAAGGTAGAGAAAGTTGATTTGCGCATTATTGCCGCTACTAATAGTGATTTGAAGGAATTAATTGCAAAAAATGAATTTAGAGAGGACCTATACTATCGTTTATCAGTGGTACAAATTAATGTACCACCCTTAAGGGAGCGTAAGTCTGATATTTCCTTATTGGTGGATAGATTTATTAAAAAATATGGTCCGGAGTATAAAGACCGAATTACACCAATATCAAAAGCTGCGCTGGAAGTTCTGGAAAGATATGATTGGCCTGGTAATATACGCGAACTGGAGAATGTTGTTCAGAGAGCTATTATTATGTGTGATAAAACAATTGAGGTAATGGATCTTCCGGATCATCTTAAATATAAAATTAACTTTTCACAAGAAGGATGGTTGCCTTTAAGAGAAATGGAAAAGGAATATATTTTAAGAGTCTTGGCTGCAGTCGATAATAATAAGACCAAAGCCGCTGAAATTCTTCAAATAGATCGTAAAACACTACGACAAAAAATACAATAGTTTATAGGGGGAAATCTCCCCACCTGGGGAAATTATCCCCACAACAAGATTCTTTCCTAAAAATAAAATAACACTCAAACATCTGTTTTTCAGTTGTTTGAATTTTGTTGTGACTGAGTTTTATTCTTTATGGCATATAGCTTGCCTTATACATAGAAATAATTTTTAAAGGCCATGCAAAATCAAATTAACATTTGTGCTACCTGTACCAACTTTTCTGATTGTGTGTTTATTCAAGGGAAAGGAATGATTTGGTCATGTAGTGAATTTAATTCAGAAGTCGAGAACAATTAGACACATACTACTTAAAACAAATTGAATAAAAGAATTATTGAAATGGTTACAAAAGAGAAAAAGAAAGGCATGTTTGAGAATGTTATTCAGCAATTCAATACTGCCGCAGATCAGATCAATTTAAATCCGAATATTAGAAAGATTCTAAGTATTTCTAATAATGAATTAATTATACGTTTTCCAGTGAAAATGGATAATGGAGATGTTGAGATATTTACAGGATACAGGGTACAGCATAATAATGCTTTAGGTCCATATAAAGGAGGGCTAAGGTATCATCCAACGGTAGATATCGATGCAGCAAAGGCCTTAGCCATGTGGATGACTTGGAAAACTTCATTGGCCGGATTGCCTTATGGTGGTGCTAAGGGGGGGATTCAAATAGATCCGTCAAAATATTCACAAGCTGAACTGGAGCGAATTACCAGAAGGTTTACCTATGCTTTAGGGGAAAATATAGGACCTGAGCACGATATACCTGCACCTGATGTTAATACCAATCAGCAAACTATGGCATGGATAGCTGATACGTATATGTCTACTAAAGCGCCGTCGGAAAGATCTAAAAATCAACATGTAGTAACGGGTAAACCAGTTGGTTCAGGAGGTTTGGAAGGAAGAGACAGGGCAACAGGATACGGTGTGTTTTTAAATATAAAATTCTGGGCGGAAAAGAATAACCTAAACCTTAGCGGGAAAAAATTTATTGTTCAGGGATTTGGAAATGTTGGATACTGGGCAGCTTATTTTTTAGAAAAGGAGGGAGCACATTTAGTAGGTGTGCAGGATGCTTATGCTACTATTTCTAATGAAGAGGGTATAGATGTTGAGGATTTATTGAATTATTCCAAAAGTAATGACGGGATGATTAAGGGTTATACAAAAGCCTCTACTTTGCTTCAGGATCAGTTTTTTGAAATTAGTGCTGATATCTGTATACCAGCTGCACTGGGAAATCAAATTACTGATGAGAATGCTGATAAAATCAAGGCCTATCTAATAGCTGAAGGAGCTAACGGACCAACTAATTATGAAGGAGAGCAAATGCTCTTAGCAAGAGGGGTTCAGATCATACCGGATGTTCTTTGTAATTCAGGAGGTGTTATTGCCAGTTATTTTGAATGGTTGCAAAACAGGAATGGCGAGTTATGGTTGTTAGATGAGGTTCTTGAGAAGCTAGAAAAGAAATTAAGAACGGTTTTTGAAAATGTATGGGATACTTCTCAAGAAAGAAATATTAGTATGCGTAATGCTGCATTTAGCATTGCGATTGAGCGAATTGAAAGAGCCTATATTCAACGTGGTATATTTCCATGATATATAAAAAAGTAGCTATGAAATATGAGGGTATTGTTATAGAAAAAAAGGAGTTTGTAATTCTGAAACGTCTTTTAAATACGGCAGGTTATGGTCAAGAAGATGCTCGTGGTAAATCTATATACAGATTAAAGCAGGAACTAACAACCGCTTTAGTTTACAGCGAGGAATTTATGCCAGAGGATGTTATTCGTTTTAATTCAGTAATCACTGTTGCCTCAACTGATGGTTGGCAAAAGCAATTTACCCTTGTAATGCCGAGTGATGGTGATTTTAAAACCAATAAAGTATCGATTTTAACGCCTATGGGAGCCGCAGTAATTGGATATGCTAAAGGAGACATCATTGATTGGGAATTTCCAGGTGGGTCAAAGCAAATTACTATCACGGAAGTTAAGCAGCCTTCAGGATTTATTGATGCAAATATTATTTTATAAAAGACAATGAATATTTTAAATACAGAGGACTCTTTTGAAATAGATAGGATTAGAAAAGATTATACTGAAGTCTCTAATTGGATTGAGCATTTAGAATTTATAGCTAAAGAACTAATGACTTTAAAAGACATTGCACAACAATATCTTGTTGAGCATGCCCTGGAATATTCTTTTGATGCCTATTTGGAGGAAAACAGAAGCGATATAAGTGCTTTATATAACTATCGTTTTACTCTGGAAGGGCAGAAGGAGTGTCAGGATGTGGATTGTGATGTTTTTTATAAAGAACATCACGAGTCGATAAGAGAAAAATATCATGAAACTGTCGATAAGTATAAACGATTAAAAAATAAAGTAATTGGTAATCTCTAGGCGAGAGTTAGTTTTAGGTTAGTGACTAAAGTTGTTTTGAATTACCATCAAGCCGGGGTCTTTTTTAAAAAGTTCTATAAATCAGTAGTTTATTGGGTATACTATCTCTTCATATTCAATTACAGGGCCCCGGTATTTTTTTACAAATTACATGAACCAAACCAAACCAAGAAATTAGTCTTCTATGAAAAAGGAACCATATACTATGGATGAAATATTAGCAATGGTTAAGGAAAATAAAGATGGTAAAAGTATTCAGGCTATCGCCAAGAAATTTGACATCGATAAAAAAACTTTATACCATTGGATTGTTACTTATGGGTAATAGGGTTTTATATTGATTGTTTAATACAGCAACTGATATTTGTTATTTTACATCAGTGGATGCCGTAAATATTCCGTGAATGTTTATATTCGAGGATGAACAAACACTTATTATCACTATTATTTATTGCTTTTTCTCAATTTTTTCAGGCACAAGAGATTGAGATACTACCGGAAGTAAAAATTTTAAAAGAGGGATTTATTTATAATAATTTTCCAATTCCCCAATGTCATTCCTCTACCGTTGTTGAGCTTAAAAACGGTACAATTATGGCCGCATGGTTTGGTGGTACCCACGAGAGGCATGTAGATGTTAGTATTTATACCGCTGTCTTCGATGGGTCAACCTGGACAAAACCAGTAAAAGTAGCTGATGGCCTTGTAGATGATACCCATCGATATCCGACATGGAATCCGGTTTTATTTAAAAACAAATCCGGCGTTTTATTTTTGTTTTATAAAGTAGGGCCATCTCCTAGTGATTGGTGGGGAATGTATAAAACATCGCAGGACGAAGGAAAAACATGGACGGAAAGCAAAAAACTTCCTAAGGGTATTTTGGGACCAATTAAGAATAAGCCATTCCAATTTGAAAATGGGACTATAGTAAGTCCATCGAGTACTGAAGATGGAGCTGTTTGGAAGGTACATATGGAAATTTCTAAAGATGGGGGCTATCATTGGGAGAAGGTATTGGTAGATCAGAAGTCTGACTTCAGGGCAATTCAGCCAACATTATTAAAATTGAATGAAGGTAGTATTAAAGCTTTAATCCGCAGTGATCAAAATGTACTTTTGGAAAGTGAAAGTTTCGATGGAGGTGAATCCTGGTCTCATCTTAAAAAGACCACTGTAGCAAATCCTAACTCTGGAATTGATGCGGTAACCCTGAAAAATGGATGTCACTTATTAGTATACAATCCTATGGTTAGCGGTAAAGACTGGTGGGAAGGCAGGAATGAATTAAAATTAGCCTATTCAAAAGATGGTGATGTCTGGCAAAATATTTATACCCTAGAGGAGAAAGAGGATGGGGAGTATAGTTATCCTGCTATAATTCAGATGAACAATGGTAATGTATTTATAACTTATACTCATAACAGAACCAAAATCAAACATGTGGTATTAAATTTAAATTCCCAGAAGGAATAATTTATTGAAAAGGCCTCTATAAGTTCAAGAGGCCTTTATAATATTTAGTTAATTGATACCTTCCTCTAGCCTGTAAAATATGAAAGAATTGAAATCACTATTATTACGAGAATTATGGATAGTATTATATCGATAGTGCCATAACTTGATTTCGTGATTTTTTTATCCTCGAGTGAAAGTGTTCCGAAAGATAATCCTTTAATTAATTGGTAGTTAGGTTGGTTTGTGAGCAGTGTGATTGAAATACATAGGATAACAGAAAATATAAACATAAAAATGGCCATGTGTGCAAAGTTTATCGATGCAAAGCCATATAATATTCCAGAGGCGGAATGAGATCCCGTGCTTTTGAATTGTAAAATATCTTGTTGAAAATAAATCTCTGACCCCAAACGAAGTATTAAGAGAAACAATCCTACCATAAGAGTGGTTATTGCAGCTTTAGAATTCACTCTTTTCCATGTAATACCCAACAGAAATACTGCTGTTACCGGCGGGGCAATATACGACTGTACATTTTGCAGGTATTGATACATAACTCCACCACCTATTTTTTGCATAATAGGAATCCATATAATACCCAATAGTACTATAATTGCTGTTGCAATTTTACCAATGGAGAGTAGTTGACGTTCACTTTTTCCCGGATGAAGTTTTTTATAGATATCAATTGTAAAAATAGTAGAGCACGAGTTAAATACGGAAGCTAATGAACTCATAAGTGCAGCCATTAATCCACCGGCTACAAGGCCTTTTAACCCAACAGGCAGCAATTTGGTGACCAGCATCGGGAATGCTCGATCTGCTTTTTCTAAACCAAAAATTTCCGGGTTTTGGATTGATAGTGCAAATGCAATGATGCCCGGAATGAGAAAAATAAATATAGGTAAAAGCTTAAGATAGGCTCCAAATATAGCCCCTCTGCGTCCTACCTTTAAGTTATGTGCAGCCAGGGTTCGTTGTACAATATACTGATCTGTACACCAGTACCAAATCCCCACTATGGTGCCTCCGAAAAGTAATCCGGTCCATGGGAAATCGGGGTCGCTCATTGGTCGCCACATGTTAAAATGTTCAGGACTATTAATTCTAACCGTTTCTGTTAGCTGACTCCATCCACCAACTTCCTGAAGTCCCAAATAAGTTATAATACATGAACCTAAGATCAGGACAATGGTTTGCAATGTTTCGGTGTATATAACAGCTTTCATTCCTCCAATTACAGTATAAAGACCTGTAAATATCACAATACCAATGGCACCATACCAAAAAGGTATGCTTAATAACTCTGAAACTACAATACCACCTGCATAAATAGTGATTGATACTTTCGTAAGTACATAGGCCACCAAGGAAAAGACAGACAGGAACCATCTGGAACGGCTATCAAATCTTTTCTCGAGAAATTCGGGCATAGTAAAGGCACCACTTCGAATGTAAAATGGAAGAAATAACCATCCTAATAAGAGTACAATCCAGGCGTGTAATTCATAATGCGCCATAGGCATTCCGGACTCAAAACCTGTACCTGCCAAACCTACTACATGTTCGGATCCTATATTCGAAGCAAAAATGGAGGCGCCTATTACAAACCAGCCAACATTTCTTCCCGCTAAAAAGTAATCTTCGGTATTCTTATTTTTTTGTAAAACTACCCAAACAGCAACGCCAATTAGTGCTAATAGGTAAATTCCTAAAACTATCCAGTCAGCGGTTTCTAAGTATGATTGCATATGTTTCTATTTTATACGTATTGATTGATGATACTTTCAAATAGTTCTTGTTTACCGCTTTTTGGTTCAAGTTCTCCAAAATCATGGGCAAGATTGTAAAGTTCAGTTAAGTTCAATTTTCCTTGTTCAAATTCTTTTCCTTTTCCTGAATCAAAAGAACTGTATCTATCTGAAACCATTTTTTGGTAGGGTGAATGTTGTAAAATCGCATCTGCCGCCAGCAAGGCTTTGGCAAAAGCATCAGCCCCTGAAATATGTGCGAAAAACAGATCTTCCAGATCTGTAGAGTTTCTTCTGATTTTGGCATCAAAATTTACACCGCCTCCCTGCAAGCCTCCTGCTTGTAGAAATACTAACATGGCTTCGGTGATTTCCAGAACATTATTTGGAAATTGATCTGTATCCCAGCCATTTTGATAATCACCTCTATTGGCATCGATACTTCCCAAGAGGCCAGCATTTGCAGCAACCTGTAATTCGTGTTGAAAAGTATGTTGAGCCAAGGTAGCATGATTCACCTCTACATTTATTTTAAAATCTTCTTGTAAATTATGTTCATGAATAAACCCTACTACGGTTGCACTATCGAAGTCATATTGATGCTTAGTGGGCTCCATTGGTTTAGGTTCAATCAGGAAGTTTCCTTTAAAACCCTGACTGCGACCATAATCTCTTGCCATGGATAAAAATTGTCCCATATGATCTAGCTCCCTTTTCATGTCAGTATTGAGTAAAGACATATAACCTTCGCGACCTCCCCAAAAGACATAGTTTTCACCTCCAAGTTCTTTTGTAATATCCATTGCTATTTTAATCTGGGCTCCAGCTCTGGCTAATACCTTGAAGTCGGGGTTCGTTGCTGCTCCATTCATATACCGAGGGTGAGAAAAGCAATTAGAGGTGCCCCAAAGTAGTTTTATGCCAGTTTCTTTTTGCTTACTTTTTAGGTATTCAACAACTTTTTCCAGGCGTTTTTCTGTTTCCAAAAGGGATGGTGCTTCATCGACCAGGTCTACGTCGTGAAAGCAGTAATATTCGAATCCCATTTTGGTTAGAAATTCAAAACCTGCATCAACTTTGTCGAATGCTCTTTGAATTGGATCTGAACTTTTATTCCATGGTTGAGATAAGGTCGGTGCACCAAAGGGGTCGGTTCCATCTGCACAGAGAGTATGCCAGTAGGCCATTGCAAATTTAAAATGGTCTTTCATTTTTTTTCCGGCTACAACGTGTTCCGGATCATAATATTTGAATGCCAGAGGGTTTGTAGATTCTCTACCTTCGAAAGGAATATGTGAAATATTATTAAAGTAGTTCTTGTTACTTGTACTCATAATAGTTATTTAAGTATGTTAGTAAGTTTATTTTTCCAGTTTTCGTAGGCGTCCTTATAGGGAATATTAGGCGCTAGTAGGTTGTAAGTTTTTATATAATCATTTGCTTTTATTTTTTCAGAGAATTCGTCATATGAGCTGATGGTCATTAAACAAGCCCGGGCAGCACCAATTGCTCCGGTTGTATTGTAGACTTCAATTGGAATATTGGCAGTATGAGCGATAGTATTGGAGAATATTTCCGATCTGAATAAATTATCATTTCCCACTTTTAGTATGTCCATACTTACACCTTCTTGTTTTAAAATTTCCATACCGTATACAAATGAAAATGCAATCCCTTCCAGTGTAGCTCGTATTAAATGCGATCTGTCATGAATATTAAAGTTTATGTCATGAAAGTGTCCATGTACTTGTCGATTATAAAACATGCGTTCACTGCCGTTCCCAAAAGGAAAACAACATAGGCCAGCACTTCCAATTTCAGAAGTTGAGGCTTCCTGATTCATTAAAGTGTAATCATCAATATTTAAAATACTTTTCAACCATTTAAACGAAATTCCTGCTCCATTGATATTTAAGAGTTTCCCGATGCGGGATTCTGTGGCTGAATGATTAACATGAGCAAAACTGTTTATTCGTGTTATTTCTTTTGAAGACAGTTGATCTGTTATTGCATAAACAACTCCGGATGTACCACCTGTAGCTGCGGTTTCTCCTGGATTAAATACGTTCAATGATAAAGCGTTATTAGGTTGGTCGCCCGATCTGTAACTTATTCTGGTTCCTTCAACCAGTCCGGTCTCCGCAGCGCCTTTTTTAGAAACTTTAGCGGCACTGGAGAAGGTAGGAACTAGTTCAGGAATCATTGATTCGGGAATTCCATAATAATCCAATAAAAAGCCGGCTATGGAATTATTATTGAAATCCCATAAAATTCCTTCTGATAAACCTGAAGCTGTTGTCTGCATACTACCTGATAGTTTATAGGCTATATAATCACCAGGCAGCATGAATTTGAATGTCTTAGAAAAATTATCAGGTTCGTTTTCTTTTACCCATCGGAGTTTGGATGCAGTAAAATTAGCTGGTGAATTCAGAAGGTTCAAAGCGCATTTTTCCGATCCCAAGTCGTTTAAAGCTTTCTGTCCAATATCAACGGCTCTACTATCACACCAAATTATTGCATCTCTAACAGGATTTCCATTTTTATCTAATGTAATAAGGCCATGCATTTGATAAGAAATACCGATATCCGTGATGTTATTTGGGTTGATTTTAGTTTTTTGCAAAATAAGTTTCGTTGCCTGACATACATATCGCCACCAGATTTCCGGATTTTGCTCGGCCCACCCGATTTTTTTAGCTATAATATCCATTTCCTTTTCGGGTAACTGAACTATCGTCTCACATTTACCAGTTTTGAGGTTAACTAAGGCTGCTTTGATAGATGAACTTCCTATATCGTATCCAATTGCGTACATTATGTGTATTTCAATAAATTCCTTATAAAATTATTATATAAGTAGAATTAATGCTACTAAAATGAGATTATGGTAACTATTTAAGGTGATTTTAATTTGATGGTATTTTGTTTTGAGATTAACTCTAGGGTGCTGTTAATTAGTAAATTGTGTTTGTTTGTAGGGTTGAGAAGGTCGTTTACTAAATCGGTTGAGTAAAAAATGGAATGAAGAGCGTAGGGTTAGTTGTTTCAATTAGAAATTTTATATTTAACATGTGAAAAGATCGATTACTTTAAAGGATATAGCACTGCATTTTAATGTTTCGATTTCAACGGTATCGAAGGCACTAAATGATAGCCATGATATTAGCATTGCACTTAAAGCAAAAATTAAGGAGTATGCAAGAAGTAATAACTATCGCCCTAACCCTTATGCTCGAAACCTTAGGAAGAAAGACAATCGGACGATAGGTGTGGTCATACCCAACATACTCAACTATTTTTTTGCTCAAGTTTTTAGTGGGATAGAAAAGGTTGCTAATGAAAATGGTTATAATTTAATCAGTTGCATTTCAAATGAGTCATTGGCAAAAGAAAAGAATACCATTGAAATACTGGAAAGAGGTTTGGTATCCGGGTTATTGATATCACTATCTGAAGGGACGGAAAAATCTGGGGATTATGAACATTTAAAGTCGTTTGCCGACAACGGCATCCCTATTGTTATGTTTGATAGGGTAACCGATTTGGTTGCATGTGATAAGGTGATTATTGACGACTTTAATGGTGCATTTGAGGCTACAACACATTTGATTAGAACCGGATGTAAGAATATAGCAATTATTTCGCCTCTTGATAATTTAAATATAGGTAAACAAAGACTCAAAGGGTATCTGACAGCTTTAGAGAAAAATGGACTCTCACCTAATCCAAACTTAATCATTAAAATATTTGAAGAAGAACTTTTTGAAGCTGAGGTAAGGGCACTTTTAACAAGAAACAGAGTCGATGGGATATTAGGCCTAGAAGAGTTTAGTGCAATTAATGCAATGAAAATAGCGATGTCTTTGGGGTATGAAATTCCAGAGGATTTATCTATAATTGGTTTTACAAATGGTCAACTTCCGCAATATGTGTCTCCAAGAATTACTTCTGTTAGTCAACATGGGAAATTTATAGGAGAGCAAGCGACCCACAAACTGATACAACGTATTGAAAACAACAAAGAGGATAGTATGGAGGAGTTTTCCACTCAAAAACTGAAAACATCTCTTGTAATAAGGGAATCTACAAAACCCTTGAACTTCTAAGAAGTACTCATTTGACATTTTTATGGTGTTAATTTTTGAAGACGTATTTTATAAACATGTCTTTTATTGGTAAGGTAGTTGATGTGTTACGAGCTATTTTAAGGCCTGAAACGCCTTAAGAAACTTAATATTTTAGCTGGCTTGAAGTAGATAGGGATAAATATGGAGTTGTCTGGGGTATTATTTTTTTTAATATTTTTTTGATAATAAAATAGTTAGCTCCAAGCCTACTAATATTGTTGAAGAATTCTTTTAGATTCAACTCTCAAGAATGCTAAATAAATTTATTTTCGCACTATAAAAATTTAAAACACGTATTTACATGAAAGATTTATTAGAAAAGATTGACTCGGAAATTGAGACTTTTAAAAGTGAAGCAGCATTGCAAGTTGAAAAGGGAAATAAAGCTGCAGGAACAAGGGCTCGTAAATCTGCTCTTGAATTAAGTAAACTTTTTAAAGAGTTTAGAAAAGTTTCTGTAGAAGAGTCTAAAAAATAATTAAAAAGCCGGAATTTAAATTCCGGCTTTTTTTTTAAACTAACCACGTTATTTGAATCTTCAATTAAACGAATCAAAGGCTTTTAATATTTTAATCTAAAATTTGTGCATTTCATCGATACAGAGGCATGCTCATTGATTTTGAAATACTATATTCGAACCGAATAGATTTAATGTTCACTTCTATACGGGCGCCGGGTAAGTTTGGGTAAACATTGCGCCCGTATTTTTTTTCCTTTAATTTAAGGTTATTACCTTTCGGGAGTTTGATCTTTTCCCTCTCAATTTCTTATTATTTCATAATTATGGTTTAATATTACTATCTTAGGGTGATATAATTTTAGATGGTTAAGTATGACTCACGAGTTTCTTCAACTGGTTAAAATAGCCCGAAATAAAAAAGAAAATGGCATTAAATGTGTTTTAGCATCGGTAGTGCATTTAGAAGGATCTTCTTATCGAAAGCCAGGAGTACGCATGTTAATAGATGAACATGGAAATTTTACTGGAGCTGTAAGTGGAGGATGTGTAGAAAAGGAAATATGCAGGAGAGCTCAAAGTGTTTTTCAATCTAACCGATCAAAAGTGATTACTTATGATGGTCGTTATCGGCTTGGATGTGAAGGTGTCTTATACATACTCATAGAACCATTTGATGTTTCGAAATCGTTTTATTTTGAATTCTTAATTCAAATGGAGGCAAGAAATTCATTTCAAATAACTTCTTATTTCAAAAGGCAAGAAGAGGAAATCACCGGAGATTTTGGATCGGTATTGTCCTTTTCGGATCAGCAATCTTTTAAGTTTTCCAAGGAACAAATTTCCATTTCGGATAATGATCTTTTCAAACAGTCGTTCAAGCCAAGATTCAAATTATTAATTCTGGGAGCTGAGCATGATGCGGTTAAGCTCTGTACCATGGCTTCGTTATTGGGATGGGAGGTAACCGTTGTTTCATCTATTAAGGATCCAAAGTCAATCTCTGATTTTCCCGGAGCTACCAGAGTACTGGCGGAGAATCCGGAAATGATCGATTTAACTGATTTGGATATGCAAACAGCGGTGGTATTAATGAATCATAATTTTGTAACTGATTTACAATATCTAATTAAGTTGCATGAAAAAGAATTTTGTTATTTGGGAATGCTAGGTTCTTTCAAAAGGTGGGAGCAACTTCAACATGAGCTATTAAATTACATACCCGATATTTCATTTTCATTTTTAGAGAAAGTCTGTAGTCCAGCGGGGTTAAATATAGGATCTGAGACTCCTGAAGAAATTGCAATTTCAATATTATCCGAAATTTTGAGTGTAACAAGAAACAAGGAATCCTATTCGCTTAAGAAATTGAAATCAAATCAAATTAGTAAAATTGACTGATGTAGCAATCCTTATATTGGCAGCCGGTAGTTCTTCCCGAATGGGTGAGCCTAAACAGTTATTGTCTTTAGGAAAACAAAACCTTATTAATACCGTTATAGAAAATGCTTTAAAATCTTCCGCTAAAAAAGTATTTTGTGTGTTAGGTGCATATGCGAAGGAGATTGAAAATACCGGATTGCCGAATGGCGTAAAGATTTTGTATAACTCAGAATGGCAAGATGGATTGGGAACGAGTATTGCTGTTGGGGTTGAACAAATTTCTTCATTAGAAGAGGAAATTAGTGGTCTACTACTAATATTAGGTGATCAACCAAAAGTTGATTTTAAATATATAAATAAACTTATTGCTTTATTCAAGGAAGATCCTTCTAAAATAATCGCTTCTAAATACAAAAGTGGTAATGGAGTTCCCGTACTATTTCCTTTAAAGTATTTTGGTTGCTTAACTCAGTTAAGTGGTGATAAAGGGGCTAAGCATTTTTTGAAGGAAATTAATAGTGATCATATCGAAGTTATTGATGAAATTGGATTACTGGATGACTTAGATACTCCTGAAGATTATCAAAAATTTTTAAATCATTCTGTTAAGTTGTAACTTGATGAAAAATAAAGACTTAGTTGTTTTTAGGTGAGGAATGTCATACTAAAAACAGTTAAGATGTTTTAATTTTGGTTTGGTAGTTCTATTAAAAATTCACGAATAAATGTTTAATTATAAATCCTTAAGATTATGGCAACGAATATTGGTATATGGGTTGACAAAATGAAAGCATATGTTGTTTACCTAAAAGGTACAGAAAGGAGTATGGAAATTGTTAATTCTGAAGTTGAAAATTTTCATCCTGTAGGCGGATCGAGATCTAAAAATAAATGGGGGCCTCAAGATGTGGTTCAGGATAGTAAATATTCAGAACGAGAAAAGCATCAGTTAAAAAGGTATTTTGATGATATAGTTGAAAAATTACAGAATGTTGATGCTATAGCTTTGTTTGGTCCTGCTGATACTAATTTGAAATTAGCCAAACATATACAGAGCCATTACAAATCTATGGCTTCCAAAATTAAAGGCGTAGAGAAGGCTGATAGTATGACCGAAAACCAAATTATGGCATTAGTGAATGACTATTATAACTCCTAAAAGGTAATTAATCCTTTTGGTATGGAAACTGAAAAAGTTTTTAAGGTTCAGAAAAGATCAGGTGAAGTAGTAAATTTTTCGTTCGATAAGCTTAGAGCTTCTTTAAAGCATACAGGGGCAGGACACGATCTGATTTCTAAAATAGTAGATACAGTTTACGATGAGCTATATACGGGTATAACCACCGAAGAAATTTATAATCGTGCCTATGCGATGTTAAAAAAAAATAAGGAGGTATATGCATCGAAATATAAATTGAAAAAAGCAATTTATGAATTAGGACCGACCGGATTTCCCTTTGAACGGTTTATAGCAGGAATTCTTACTTATTCGGGTTATGAGTGCTCGGTAGGGTTGATTGTTAAAGGAGCCTGTGTAGATCATGAAATTGATGTTGTTGCATTTAAGAATAATTCGGGGTATTTAGTGGAATGCAAATTTCACTCTGACCGTACTAACAAATGTAATGTTAAAGTTCCTCTTTATATTCATTCACGGTACAATGATGTTAAAGCCACCTGGAAAGATGACCGAACCTTAAGGGAGGGTTGGGTTGTTACGAACACTAGATTTACTACTGATGCAATTCAATTTGGTATTTGTGCCGGGTTATATTTAATGAGTTGGGACTATCCAAATGAAAACAGTTTAAAGGATAGAATTAACCGTCTTGGCTTGCATCCGGTTACTTGTTCTTCTTTACTATCCGGGAGAGAAAAAGATTTTCTTCTGGAACACGGAATTGTGCTATGTCGTGATTTAATTAACCAAGAATTTATGTTAGATCATCTAGGTATTTCTGAAGAACGGAAGGAACGGATTATTTCTGATATGAAACAGTTATGTGATTGATGAAAACTAATAAGGTCAAAGTCCATTTTTATGGTGCCGCTCAAACAGTTACAGGCTCGAAATACTTAATAGAGCTCGATGACTGTATTGTTATGGTAGATTGTGGATTATTTCAGGGTGAAAAGCTATTGCGTGAGGAGAACTGGAAGGATTTACCTTTTGATGCAAGCTCTATAGACTATATATTAATAACTCATGGTCATTTGGATCATGTAGGTTATTTACCCAAGATCGTTAATCAAGGTTTTCAAGGTAAAATACTTGGCACGGAACCAACTTTAGCAATTGCCAAGATAATTCTTGAGGACAGCGCAAAAATACAAGAAGAAGAAGCAGAAAAGGCTAATGAGGAAGGTTATTCTAAACATCATCCGGCCTTACCCTTATATACTCTGGAGGATGTGGGAAATACACTTTCATTATTTCAATCTCAACCAAAGAATAATTGGATTAATCTCGCTGAGCAAGTTTCAGTGAGATTTCGTTATAACGGTCATATTTTAGGAGCAACCTTTGTGGAGCTAGTTATAAATGGGAAGTATTTTGTTTTCTCAGGAGATGTAGGAAGGGAACAGGATGTATTGCTTGATATTCCGGAGAAACCTGAAAAAGCAGATTACTTGTTTCTTGAATCAACATATGGAGACCGATTGCACTCCAGAGAGCCTGTGGAAAATAAGTTGGTAGATCTCATTAATTCAACTATTTATAATAGGGGGAATTTTATAATACCAAGTTTTGCAGTAGAACGAATTCAAACATTGCTTATTATTCTTTGGAGAATGTATAAAAAAAATAAAATTCCTAACATTCCTATTTTTGTTGATAGCCCTATGGGAGATCGGGTGTTGGATGTTTTCCTAAATTACGATAATTGGCATAAGATAAATGTTTCAGAGTTTAAAGCTATGATTCATCATGTGAATTTTGTTTCCTCCTACCGCGAAACATGGGAGGTTATCGACAATAAACAGCCCAAAATTATAATTGCAGGAAGTGGAATGGTTACCGGGGGGCGAGTTTTGACTTATTTACAACAACTCATTGACGAGGAAAATACTACTATATTATTAGTTGGCTTTCAGGCAGAGGGTACTCGTGGGAGGGCTTTACAGGAAGGTGTAAAGGAGCTTAAGTTTTTTGGGAAATATTATCCTGTGAAAGCTAAAGTTGAATCGATATCTTCTTTATCTGCTCATGCAGATCAAAACGAGCTTCTTAATTGGTTGTCCAACCTTGAAAAAAAACCCGAAAGGCTTTTCTTAGTTCATGGAGAAGAGGGAGCTATGAAAGTGCTAAAAACTGAAATTCATAAACGGTATCAGTATAACGTTTATATACCTAAATTATATGAATCTGTATCTTTATCGATTGATTCGTAATGTGAAAAATATCTTTTTCTTTTCTAATTAAGTGGTATTCTTTTGAATAATTGCTTTTTTGGCAAAAAAAGTGCATTTTTAGATCTTGATTAATCTAAGATCTACTAACAAAATGTTTAAAACTACACTCTCTTTATTAATTTTTTTAATGTTTTGCCATATCTCGTTTGCACAAAATCCTGATGGATACACTCAGGATATTTCAGGTTCTGATTTAAAAATAGATATGATGTCAATCCCGGGAGGGGTATTTCAGATGGGCAGTTCTTCAAAAGATGTTAACGCAAAAGATGATGAATCTCCCAGCCATGAAGTTGAAATTACTTCATTTTGGATGTCTAAATATGAAATTACATGGGATTTATTCTATTTGTATTTGAACAGAGAGATTGATAATGTAGGAAGCATTTCGGAGGAAGCGGAAGTGTCAGTAGACATAGATGCTATTTCTGGCGCTACAATTCCTTATGTTGATATGAGTATGGGAATGGGTACAGGGAGTGGTTTACCCATTGTAAATGTTACGCGGCTGGCCGCATCTAAATTTTGTGAATGGCTTTCTGCAAAAACAGGACATTTCTACAGACTGCCTACCGAGGCTGAGTGGGAGTATGCCTGTAGAGCAGGTACAAATTCAGCGTATTCTTTTGGTGCATCTAATGAAAAATTAGATGACCATGCCTGGTATCAGAGTAATAGTGGTGGAAGTTATCATAAAGTGGGACAAAAGGAACCAAATGCATGGGGATTGTATGATATGCACGGAAATGTAGCAGAATTGGTTTTAGACGGATACCAGGAAGAAGCATATAAAAAGTTTAAAAAGAAGAAGGTTGATGATCCGATTATCTTCCCGGAAGATGAATATCCTACAGTAGTTCGAGGTGGTTCATGGATAGATGAGCCCAACGCGTTACGCAGTGCTTTCCGTCTGGCTTCTACAGATCAATGGAAGCGCAGGGATCCTCAATTTCCGAAAAGTAAATGGTGGCATACAGACGCACCACATGTTGGATTTAGGATCGTTAGAGTTAAAGAGGTGCCTGATACGAAAGATTACGAAAAATTTTGGGGACCTAAAGAGATCGAATAAAATATTAACCACTATAACAATTAAATTATGAGCAAAAGTGATGAATTAATTTTATCTAAACTATCGGAGGGAAACTCCAGAAGAACTTTTTGTAAAAATACTTCTCTTCTTTTAGGAGGGATGATGTTGCCTATGTCGCAAATGCATGGTATGGTTAATGTCCTTAATAATAAAAAGCTAAAATTGGCTCTAATTGGTTGTGGGGGACGAGGTACTGGAGCTGCTGCCCAGGCACTTAAAGCAGATGATAATGTAGAACTTGTAGCGATGGCAGATGCGTTTGAAGATAGATTGCAATCAAGTTTAAGGAATTTATCTAAAGAATTTAAGGAAACAAAAAAGATAAAAGTAAAAGAGAAAAATCAATTTGTTGGCTTTGATGCTGCTCAAAAAGCGATGGATTTGGCAGATGTGGTTATTTTAACTACCCCTCCAGGCTTTAGACCGCAACATTTCGAATATGCTATTAAAACAGGGAAGCATGTGTTTATGGAGAAGCCCGTAGCAACAGATGTTCCTGGAGTAAGGAAAGTATTGGAAACAGCGAGGTTGGCGAAAGAGAAGAAGCTAAACGTTGTGGTAGGATTGCAGCGTAGATACCAAAATAATTATATTGACATGGCCAATAAAATAGCAGAGGGTTCAGTTGGTCAGATAGTATCAGGGCAGGTATATTGGAACGGAGGAGGTGTTTGGGTTCGAAAGCGTAAGCCAGAGCAAACTGAATTGGAATATCAAATGCGTAATTGGTATTATTTTAATTGGTTATGCGGAGATCATATTTTGGAGCAACATATTCATAATATTGATATTGCAAACTGGTTTGTCGGAGATTTTCCGATTTCTGCACAGGGAATGGGTGGACGCCAGGTACGAACAGGAAAAGAATATGGAGAGATTTTTGATCATCATTTTGTAGAGTTTAAATATGCCAATGGAGCGGTTATTTCAAGTCAATGTCGTCATCAACCTGGTACGATGTATAAGGTTGGAGAGGTATTTCAAGGGACGAAAGGATTTATAGAAACAAATGATGCCGGGGCAACCTATATTAAAGGCTTAGATGGAAAAGAGGTCTATAAATATGCCGGTTTCAATGATCCTAATCCCTATCAACAAGAACACAACAGATTATTTGAATCGATACGAAATGGCGGCGTAATAGCGGATGCAGAACATGGAGCAAAAAGTACCATGACTGCGATAATGGGAAGAATGGCTACTTATTCAGGGAAAGTAATTAAATGGGAGGAAGCCTTAAATTCTGATTTAGCTTTGGTGCCTGACAATCTAGACTGGAATTCTGAAGCTCCGGTTAAGCCAACGTCTGATGGAACTTATATAATTCCTTCACCTGGTAAAACGAAGGTAATGTAGGTATATGGGGATAAGGTACAAGCCTTATCCCTTCTTTTTTCTCAATTAAGACGTTTATAGTTTTCAGAAAAAACGCGTTGCCCATCATCATCTACCGTAATTTGTGTAAAGTGCTCCTTTCCTAATACCAGCTCAAATTTAAATACTCTTAGTGTATCAATAATTCTCATCATAGAATTAGAACCGTATTCTAAAGTTTCGACTAGTTCGCTATCTGTGTTGGTGTATGATCCATATCCAAACCATTCAATGGAGTCTTTAGGGACATAACGGGTCCACATTACCTTACCGGCCTGATACATTTTTATTTGTCTATAACCTTCAGAGGTTGGAACGGTATCAGAAATTTCATTGTCTTCGTTGTAGTTATAAAAGCTTATGAGTTCCCAAGCTCCTTCGAGCGTATGGTTTTGTGGTTGAATTTTTGGACTTGTGGCACTAATTAGAAACAGTGCGCTTAAGATGATAAATGGTAATAGGTAATTTTTCATAGTGATATATTATTAGTGTTCATTATCAGCGTGTTATTCTCTTAAATTTACGGAATTTTTGTTTAAACTTTAAATTTTGGATGTAGCAATTTTATCTATGATTGTTGTTTTCAATAATGAAATAATAACTTTTAATAACTTTTAACATTGCTATATAAACCAAAAAGTTACTTTTGTCCGAGATAGTAAATATTTAAATTATGTCTGAAGTAATTGAAAGAGTTAAGTGTCTTATAATAGGTTCTGGTCCTGCGGGATATACAGCGGCTATTTATGCTGCCAGAGCTAACATGTCACCTGTTTTATATCAAGGTTCTCAACCGGGGGGTCAATTAACAACTACCAATGAAGTTGAAAATTTCCCAGGGTATCCTGAGGGTATTACAGGGCCTGAAATGATGGTCGAGTTGAGAAATCAAGCTGAGCGTTTCGAAACTGATGTTAGAGACGGGTGGATTACTAAAGTTGATTTTTCCGGACCTATCCATAAGGTTTGGGTTAATGAAACTAAGGAAATACATTGTGACACCGTAATTATTTCAACAGGGGCATCTGCTAAATATTTAGGATTGCCTTCTGAGCAAAAATATCTTAAACTAGGTGGTGGTGTTTCGGCATGTGCTGTATGTGATGGATTTTTCTACCGAAACCAAGAAGTTGTAATTGTTGGAGCTGGAGATTCAGCTTGCGAAGAAGCACATTACTTATCGAAGCTTTGTAAAAAAGTTACCATGTTGGTGAGAAGAGATGAATTCAGAGCTTCTAAAATTATGGAAGCCAGAGTTCGAAATACCCAGAATATAGAAATTATGTTTAATACTGAAACCGATGAGGTTTTAGGAGATGGACAAGTGGTAACCGGAGTTAGAGTAAAGAATAATGTTACTGGAGAAACACAAGAATTACCAGCTACCGGATTTTTTGTTGCAATTGGACATAAGCCAAATACAGATATTTTTAAGGGTTATATAGATTTGGATGAAACGGGTTATATTATAAATGAACCAGGTACATCAAAGACGAATGTAGAAGGTGTGTTCGTTTCAGGGGATGCTGCTGATCATGTATACAGGCAGGCGGTAACAGCTGCTGGAACTGGATGTATGGCTGCCCTTGACGCAGAAAGGTATTTGGCCGCTAAAGAGTCTTTCGAAGAAGTTGAACGATAATTTATAAGTTTTACCGAATAACATATGAAGTCGCATTTGATTTAAATCAAATGCGACTTTTTTAATAATTAAAGTAAGCTGATTCCACTTCCTCCCAGGGAGGGGAAAATAACTTTTCCATTGTCTGTGATTTGCACTCCTTTAGCAATATCATTTTTAAGTAACATTGCCCCGTCCATATCTACGTAATCTAATTGAGGAAGGAGTTGCGCTATGGCTGATATTCCAACAGTAGATTCAGTCATACATCCTACCATCGTCTTTAATTTTAGTTTTTGGGCTCTTTTTATCATCCTAAGGGCAGGGGTAAGTCCTCCACATTTGGTAAGTTTGATGTTAATTCCATCAAAATGTCCATAACATTTTTCAACATCGTTTTCGGTTATACAGCTTTCATCTGCAATGATAGGCAGAGCACTTTCTTTAAATACTTTTTTATTGCCTGTCCAATTTGAAGCTTCCAACGGCTGTTCTATAAATTCAACTCCTAGTTTTTTTAAACTCTTCGAGTTATAAATAGTTTCTTCTGCATCCCAGGCACAATTTGCATCGACTCTAAAGGTACTTTTTGTATACTTTCTTAGTGTTTCAACTATTTCCAGATCATTACTAGTCCCTAATTTAATTTTATATAAAGGCCATGGGAAGCTTAACATTTTATCAATCATTTCCTCAATGGGGGCTATTCCTATGGTATAGTTTGTAATTGGATAATTATCAATAGAGGTGTTCCATATTTTATACAAGGGTTTTTGCTGTAATTTACCATAGAGGTCGTAGGCTGCCAGATCTATGGCACACCTTAAAAAATTCGAAAGATTTTTTGAACTAAGCCAATTGTGCAGATCAGAGGGAGTTGAAAAGTTGTAATTTTCCAGATCGTTTTTTAAAGAACCACATTCCTCGATCATTTCATCAACTGTAATATGATAATAGGAATTAGCAGCTGCTTCACCATAACCAGTTTTACCATTTAAACTTAAACATACTATTAAACTCTCTTGATAATCGCGTGATTGCCTTGAAATACCAAATGTATTTTTTAGTTCTAAAACATATTTTTTTAAAACAATTTCCATGAAAAGAGTACTTCTTTTTGATTAAGGAAGATAGCTAAAATTATTGTTCTATCATCCAACTTGTTGATTTAGAGTATTAAATTTATTTTGGATTAGCTGTACGTAATCTTCCATAGTTAAGTTTTGAATAAAACAAACCTGAATTTGTTAAAACATGGGTAAACTGACATATATCAGTTCTATCATATTACTGACAAATATCATCTTTTCCTTCACGCATTATGAAAATCTTTGTAGTGTAAATAATACATAAATCTATTAGAGTCATGAAGTACAAAAGCAGCATATCAAAGTTATTAATTCTTTTCTGTTTGATCATGGGAGTTCATTTGGGCGTAGCTCAAGAATACAAAGTTGCAAAACAGACCTCAGCATTAATTGTTGAAGGAACTTCAAATATACATGATTGGGAAATTAAGGCAGAAAATCAATCGGGAGTAATAACTTTTAAGTCCATTGACAATGCGGAAATTGCGAAATTAAATTTCAGTGTTGAAACAGAAAGTCTGAAGAGTGGAAAGTCTGGGATGGATAAAAATACTTATAAAGCTTTAAATGCTAAAAAGTATAAAACTATAAAGTTTAACCTGATTAAAGTAAAAGAAACCACTGCAAAAGGAAATAACAAGTATGACGTAAAACTTGAAGGGGATTTAACCATTTCCGGGACCACAAAGCGCATCACCTTGCCTTTGCAGATGGAAATTAATGCAGGAACTGTAAAATTGACTGGTTCCAAGAAAATAAAGATGACAGATTACAATATTGAACCACCTACAGCCTTATTTGGAACAATAACAACAGGTGATGAAGTAACAATAAAAATAAAAACAACCCTAACCGAATAGTATAAATTAAAAATTAAACATCTATGAAATCAATTATCAAGAATTTAGTCATTGCTGTGCTCATATTTACAGGTGTCAATATGTATGCCCAGAGTAATCGTGATTTAGACAATTTTAGACAACCCGATCAAAGAGGTATTAATGATTTTGAAGCCGTAAAAGATAATAGTACTTCAAATTTTGATGGAGTACACGTAAGAATTGGTGGATCTTCAACTTTACAATTCCAAGCTTTAGATAATGAAAATTCAGGAACGGTACCATTGCAAGAAATTGGAAGCAATTTTAACCTGGCGACTGCAAATCTTGATTTGGATGTAGCTCTTTATGATGGTGTAAGAATGCATTTAAGAACCTATTTATCATCTAGACACCACCATGAACCTTATGTAAAAGGAGGGTATTTTCAAATTGACAAATTGGATTTCATAAAAGAAGGTTTTGCCAGTGATTTAATGGACCATATGAGAATTAAAATCGGACATATGGAGAACAACTATGGCGATGCCCACTTTAGAAGATCTGATAACTCAATGTCTTTATACAATCCATTCGTAGGTAACTTGATTATGGATTCATTTACAACAGAGGTTGGAGCAGAGGTATACTATTTCAGAGGTCCTTGGTTTGGAATGTTAGGATTCAGTAACGGTAAACTAAACCAAAGTGTAAAAGAATCTAACGGTACAACAGGTGGTGCTGCATTTTTAGCCAAACTTGGATATGACAAGCAAATTAATGAAGATTTTAGATTCAGATTAACCGGTTCACTTTATAACACAGGATATGCTCCAAGTGTATATCTTTATACAGCAGACAGAGCTGGTGCCAGATACTACAATGTTATGCAAGCAGAAGGGGCTTCAGGCGATAATTTTAGAGCAAGCCGTTTTGATCCTGGATTTAAAAATAAAATTACTGCCATCATGTTCAATCCATTCTTAAAATATGGCGGATTAGAATTTTTCGGAACCGTTGAATTAACTAATGGACAAGCCCTAGGGGAGACTGATAGAAGAAATACTCAACAATACGCAGGTGAATTATTATACAGATTCGGAAATTCTGAAAACTTTTATATCGGAACTCGATACAATACAGTGAATGCTGAATTGGCAAGTGGAGATGATGTGTCAATCAACAGATTCAATGTTGGAGGAGGTTGGTTTATGACAAAGAATATACTAATGAAAGCAGAATATGTAACTCAGAACTACAACGATTATCCTACTGGAGATCTTCTTGAGGATGGTAAATTTAACGGATTTGTTCTTGAGGCTGCTATTAGTTTCTAAAAATGGAATTAGTCAAATCCACTTAATTTTAAATAGATGCTCCGCAATACTTTAGGCATTGCGGAGCTCCCCAGAAAATTGTAAATTAACAGTTATGAAAAGTTTACTCTTACTCCCAATAATTTATTTTGGAATGGCTTTTACAACTTTAAAACCCGCATTATTTAATGAAAAGGTTGTGAAAATAGCTAACGAGAGTGAATTGACAATTTCAGGGTCAACTAATATAAATAGGTTTGAATGTAACTATAAGATTGAAAAGTTAACGGGTCCTATAACAGTTGTGTATCAAAAAAATCAAAAAAGTTTAGATTTCAGACAAACAGTTCTAAAATTGGATAACAATTGTTTTGATTGTGGGAGTAAACCCATTAACCGTGATTTTAATATTTTGGTGAAATCAGACCAACATCCAAGAATTCTATTAAAGATAGATAAGGTGTTAAATATTGGAGGGACTGAAGCAGATGTTTTAACTGATATAAAGATTGCCGGGATAACCAAGTCTTATAGAGTGCCGGTTGGTATTACAAAATTGAATGGAAATAACTTAAAGGTTTCAGGGGTTCTAAAATTGAACATCAGTGATTTTAAACTGGAACCACCGAAAAAAATGTTTGGTATTATTAAAGTGGATGATATTATAAATATTGATTTTCGACTCATTCTGAAAGACACTTAAACGCTTCATTATATTCAAAAATCAAAAAGGTTGAACCAGATATGGTTCAACCTTTTTTACTTGGTTGGCTATAGTTTTAATTTCCTTGGATATCACCTCCAAAGGATCCCTTTTTATCTATGACTTTGGGATTTCCGTCATAGTGAATATCACCTCCGGAGCTAGATTTCGCATCAAGTAATTCCGTGCAATTTACACTAATATCTGCACCACTACTTGCTTTGGCATATGCATTTAGTGCCGTTAGATTACTTGCTTTAATGTCACTTCCGCTACTGGCATTCGCATAAAGGCTTTCGGTTGAACCGTAGATCTTAATATCTGCACCACTGCTCGTACTGGCTTCTACTTTATTTGCTTTTAAAGTAACATGAATATCTGAACCACTACTGGCATCGAGTTTTATATGGTCTGAGTTTAATTCCCCCTCCACTTCAATATCAGCACCACTTGAACTTTCTAGGGCCGTAACAATCGGTAAAGTGACAATGACCTTTTTTGATTTAGCCCAGCCTACTGGTGATGAAGTATGTATTTTTAATCTGTTATTACTGATTTCTGTTTGTATAAGGTTAATGATGTTTTCATCAGCTTCAACCTTAACAGAAGTGTTATCTCCTTGAATAATGACAACATCAAGTCCTTCCGATGCATCTACTATTGTAAATGACTCTGAAGCAACACGATCTTCATTAACGACATTGCCATTTCCTTTTTCTCCCGATCCTAAATTTAAATCGAATTGACATGATGACAATAGTATTGATAGAATAGCTACTACTAATACTTTAATTAAAGTTCCCATGATCTGTTTGTTTTTTGATTGATGAATTGATTAGTTTGATTTAATTTGAACACCAGACTCATCCACTTTCATTTTAAATGAGTCTCCTGCTTTATCTTTTACATTGATATCAATGCCTTTGGCATCAATTTTAATTTTGTTAATTACAGTGTCTTTTTCTTCCTCCTTCACATCATCATTCTCCTCACAATCGAGACATTCCAGTGTGTCATCATTCATTCTCCAGTAATGTTCTGATATTGCATATCCACTATGAAATCCTTGATCGTTATTATACATTCGGCTTATACCTCGCTTCGTTGTTTTGTCAAAGTATATGGTACTTCCTTCTGGGATATAAATGACAATGTTCACTTCTTGATCTCTAAATTTATTAGCGTAATCGGTTGTTAAAAAGTTGTTCAGTTTTAAGGTATTACCGGATATTGAGTAATCGTATTCAATTGCTGTTGCATTTCGATTAGCATCGTCATAGTTCATTCCATGAGACTCTTTTATTACTTTGATGGTAGCAACCGAATCTGTGGTGGATCTAACCTGAAAGTGTACGTCTTCTGAGTATATCTTTCTTTCAGAGCCATCTCTGATGATGTCGAAATCTGAATTACGGTAATATCTGTTATCGATGTTTTCTGCAACAACCATTTCAACTACCAATGTGTCGGTTGGATCCGTGAATAAAGCTTCATTAATTGTTTCACTACCTGTAACGGTGTGTACCGAAGCGGTTTTTAGTCCAAAAATTGTTAAACCGATAATCGAAATAATCCATAAACCAAGTAAAGTAAACTTTGCAATACTTCCAATTGACTTTACATTACTTACGAGGATTTTTAGGCCTAAATAAAACAAGAAAAAGAAAGGGATGCCTACCGCAAAAAACATCATGGCTGAAATTAACCAGATAGGAGCTTCTACTGATGCCTGAACAAATTCCATCCAAGGTTGTCCCATACCAAACATGTCTATAGTGCCCGCGGTGAATAATCCAATAAATAACCCTATTAATGTAGATGCTGAAATGATTAGCAATAATATACCAATGAGTTTTGCGAAAATCTTAAATATGAACATAAAGACATTTCCTATTGCATCGAAAAAGGTGTCTGTACTACTTTTTACTTTCGTCCCTACTTTTTCATAGTCTACATTTTTAACTTTGTCGGCAACATTATCGAAACCCTCTTTAATTTTTTTTTCAATATTACTAATGTTTACCTCTTCCCCGGTCATAGCTAATTTCTCGGCGGTTGTTTTTGCTTCGGGAACTAACACCCAAAACAGTACGTAAACAAATATAAAAGTGAAGCCTGAGGCGAATGTTAGTAAGATCCATAATAGTCGAATCCAAATGGTGTCTATACCTAGGTAATGTCCTAAACCAGAGGAAACACCACTAATGTATTTGTTGTCAGTATCTCTGTAAAGTTTCTTCTGTTCTTTATGTGTGCCTCTAGTTCTAGCCTTAGCCTTAGGAGCATCATCAAAGATCTCTTCATCTACAAGATAATCTTCCGGTTGTCCCATGATAGTTATAACCTCATCCACTTCTTTGGTTGAAATTACCTGGCGGTCGTGTTGCTGACGTTCTGTGAATAATTCAGCTATACGCGCTTCTATATCAGCTATAATTTCATCGCGTCCTTCAGAGTCAGTAAACGACCTTCTTATTGCTTCAAGATATCGCTGAAGTTTTGCGTAAGCGTCTTCATCTATATGAAAAAACGTGTTTGCAAGATTTATGTTTATTGTCTTATTCATTGTCGTGAGTTTTATGGCTAGTTACTAGGTTTACAGCGTTTCGTAATTCGTTCCACGTATTGTTTAGTTCCTTTAAAAAGATTTTACCGTTTTCGGTTAAAGAATAATACTTCCTAGGTGGACCAGATGTAGATTCTTCCCAGCGATAGCTGAGTAATCCAGCATTCTTTAATCTTGTTAGCAGCGGATATATGGTACCTTCTACCACAAGCATCTTTGCGTCTTTAAGAGTACTTAATATTTCTGAAGCATATTTGTCTTCGCCTTTTAAAATGGATAAGATGCAATACTCCAGTACCCCTTTTCGCATTTGTGCCTTTGTGTTTTCTATATTCATGGTTTCATAATGCTTTAAGTTAAACTGTTCGTTTTTTGATTGATGATGTTGTGATTGATGAATTTATTTTAAAAAATTAATAGTTAACGGGTATTTATAAGCTATGCCATCCTTAGCTTTAATGGTAGCCAAAATGGTACAAAATACATCCAGGACCAAAAGTCCCAGAAGTAAACTGCCAATGATGCCAATAAAAAACAAACCACTACCTAGATGAAAGATATTATCCAAATCTATATCGATTTGATGCGTGTTGTGTTCAAATATATCAACGAAATGAACGAACTCCCATGCTGAGAATAATGCTATTATAACAGAAATGGCTCCAAGCGCTAAACTGTATAATAGGATACTGATCTGAAAATTTAATGCTTGTTTGCCATTGTAATCCACAAAATCGGAATCATTTTTATTCGAAGTCCAAAGTATCAATGGAAGAATAAAGTTCCCGAAAGGAATAAAATACTTCGAAAATGTCGACAGGTGGATAATAGCTGACAAGGTTTTTTGATGTTTAGTGATTGATGAGTTCATTAGTTTTTGATTGATTGAATTTATTGTTTTATGGTTTACCTATTAATTTCTTATGCAAATATATATCTAAAAGAAGGTATTATGCAAAACAAAGTACTAAAATTTAACAAAATATTAAGATTTTAGAGATGATAATTAGTTCAATTAAATTCAATACATTAGAGCAACGAAATATTCCAAATAGACTATGACTCCGAGTAAACTAAATACTTTTACAATGTTTAAATTGCCATCAGCCTGGTTATGTGGTATAAGAGTGAAAGAAATAAATGAATCTCATTGCAAAGTACGTGTGAAACATCGGTGGATTAATCAAAATCCATTCAAATCTATGTTTTGGGCCGTCCAGGGAATGGCTGCAGAAATGACCACAGGTGTCTTAGTTATGAACCAAATAAAAGAAAATAAAAAGCCGATTTCAATGTTGGTTCTAAATATGAACGCTAATTTTTCAAAGAAGGCAGTAGGAAGAATTACGTTTACTTGTAAAGATGGAAAATTGGTAAATACCGCCATTAAGGAAGCAATTGAAACTGGAGAAGGTCAGACCATTTGGATGAAATCCATAGGTGTGGATGAAAATGGCGATGTGGTATCAACCTTTAACTTCGAGTGGACGCTAAAGGCTAAAACCAACAAGTAGGGGGAAAGGGATTTAATTTAAAAATAGTCATAGTTTTCAAAAAGGCGTTAAAAGTGTTGGTTAACGCTCTATTCCTGTATTAAATGATTTTATACATTTAT
Source organism: Zhouia amylolytica (assembly GCF_900116365.1). Classification (GTDB taxonomy): domain Bacteria; phylum Bacteroidota; class Bacteroidia; order Flavobacteriales; family Flavobacteriaceae; genus Zhouia; species Zhouia amylolytica. The sequence goes on from NZ_FPAG01000008.1 coordinate 230,443, forward strand.
TCTGTATAACAGAACATTTATAATGTTAATGAGTCGATGGGTAATGTATTTTGTAAGTTGTTTTACATGTTACTGAGCATAAATTTTTTGCAGGCTTATTACCTATATGTTTTACAATAACAAAATAAAAGTCCATCACCATAGTGTATTGATATGGGCTTCGGTGTAACACCGTCGCTTTTTTGTTGACTAATTGATTATAAACTTTAAAATAATAAACATGACAGCACACGAAATTGATTTTCATATTTATGGAGAAGAAATGCAATTTGTGGAAATAGAACTTGATCCACAAGAAGCTGTAGTAGCGGAAGCAGGCAGTTTTATGATGATGGATAGTGGAATTAAAATGGACACTATTTTTGGAGATGGCTCTAATCAAACGAGTGGGGTTTTAGGGAAATTATTTTCTGCGGGGAAACGATTATTAACGGGCGAAAGTTTATTTATGACTGCTTTTTTAAATGTAGAAAGTGGAAAGAAAAAAGTAAGCTTTGCAGCTCCCTATCCTGGTAAGATCGTACCTATTGATCTTACGAATTATCAAGGGAAGTTTATTTGTCAAAAGGATGCATTCCTTTGTGCTGCTAAGGGTGTTTCTGTAGGGATAGAGTTTTCAAAACGATTAGGCAGAGGGCTTTTTGGAGGAGAAGGTTTTATAATGCAGAAGCTTGAAGGTGATGGAATGGCCTTTGTTCATGCCGGTGGTACCTTGTCTCGAAAAGAATTGGCTCCAGGTGAAGTCTTAAAGGTTGATACTGGATGTATCGTTGGATTTACACAAGAGGTAGATTACGATATCGAATTTGTCGGAGGAATTAGGAATACTGTCTTTGGAGGGGAAGGATTATTTTTTGCAAGTTTAAGAGGACCCGGAGTAGTTTATATTCAGTCATTACCCTTTAGCAGGTTGGCTGGACGTGTATTGGCTGCGGCACCTCGTGCAGGTGGTAAGGACAAAGGAGAGGGAAGTATTTTAGGGGGTATCGGTGATCTGTTAGATGGAGATAACAGATTTTAGGTTTTTTATTTAACGTATTTTTTAAGCTATATTTTGCAATATTTCGTATATTAGATACGTTAAACTAAATAAACCATTATTACCTAAATCTAATATTCATATCATGCCAAGAGCAATGTATGAGTACACCAAAATGGTGTTACAAAAAGTAAGTTTCGATACGGTTTTGTTCTGTAAAGAATTAGAAAAGGCAGCCTCAAGGTTGCTTCCTTATGAATTGGATGAGTTAAGATTGTGGCTCCAACAATTCATTAATGAAAAACCGGAATTATCTCAATGTTTAATCTATTTAAAAGCATAACAAAAGCCCTCTAAAAGAGGGCTTTTAATTTTTTGTTTAGCTGGCTTTTTTGTCAGGCATTGGGCTGATTATTTGTACATTGTGAAATGCTATTGCTCCTCTTATCACCGAGGCAATGACATCGCGCAGTGCGTCAATTATGTGTAATTTTAATTCGCTCTTGTGATATATTAAGCTAACTTCCCTTGCTGGGCTAGGTTCTTCAAAAAAGCGTAATTGTTTACGTTGCTCTCCTTTAATATCCAAGGTGTGTAAATAAGGTAAAAGAGTCATTCCCAAACCTTCGTCAGTAAGCTTAATCATAGTTTCAAAACTCCCTGTTTCTAAAAAGAATTTTTCATCTTTTAGTTTATTTTTGTTTTTACATAAATTGATAACACTGTTTCTAAAACAATGTCCATCTTCCAGTAGCAGTAATTCGTCGGTATTGATGTCCTCTATATTTAATTTCTCTTTTCTGTTTAATTCATGTCCTTGAGGTAAATAAGCAACAAAGGGCTCATAATAAAGTACACGTTCTTTAATATTGTCATTACCGAGTGGAGTAGCTGCAATTGCAGCATCTAAATGACCTTCATGCAAATTTTGTATTATGGTTTCCGTGGTTTGTTCCTCAATTTTTAAATTGATTTTCGGATACTTATTGACAAAGTTTTTTAGAAACATGGGAAGCAATGTTGGTGTTATCGTGGGAATGATTCCTAATTTAAATTCCCCTCCTACAAAACCTTTTTGCTGATCAACAATGTCTTTAATTCTATGAGATTCATTGACAATATTTCTCGCTTGTTCTACAATTTTCTTTCCTACTTCGGTTAGTTGAATAGGTTTTTTTGTACGGTCGAAAACTTGTACTCCTAACTCTTCTTCTAACTTTTGTATTTGCATACTTAAGGTTGGCTGTGTTACAAAGCTTTTTTCTGCAGCAAGGGTAAAATTATGATGCTCAGCTACTGCTAAAACATATTGAAGTTGTGTAATTGTCATTATATATAGTTTTGAGTGATAAAAATATAAAAACTATCAATTAAACTTATAGCTATTCGCTATTAATATTTGTATTTTTATGTAGAAAATAAAATATAAAAGTAAAGTATTTATGAGCTTAAACAGTTTAGGGTTAAACACACAAAAAACAAATGAATTGGTAATAGATCTAAATAATTTATTAGCCAATTTTCAGGTATATTATCAAAATTTAAGAGGAATTCACTGGAATATCAGAGGAAAGCGATTTTTCGATTTACATGCGAAGTTTGAAGAGCTTTATAATGATGCGCAAGTAAAGGTAGACGAAGTGGCAGAAAGGGTTCTTACATTAGGAGGTACTCCATTGCATACTTTTGAAGACTATGTTAACGCGGCAAAGGTTCCAGTGGGAAAAGATATTCACGAAGATGAGAAATCTGTGAAATTAGTGATAAATTCATTGACTGAGCTGCTAAAAATTGAACGAGTGATTTTAGATAAATCTGATGAGGCCGGCGATGAAGGAACTAATTCAATGATGAGTGACTTTATTACCGAACAAGAGAAGACAGTTTGGATGATGAAAGCATGGTTAGGAGAGAAAATATAAATTCTAAAGATTATTTAATAAAGGGAGCCTGTACAAGCACAGGCTCCTTTTATATTAGTTAAAGACGATTGTCGTTTACTTCTATCCAATACCCATCTGGATCCTTTATATAGATCTGTTTAATTCCATCTGGTCTTGTATTGGTAGTATTCATTTCACCTGGCCAATTTTCAAAATGTATTTTCTCTGCATTTAAGAATTTCATAAAACCCTCAAGGTTATTTACATTTAAAGCCATGTGAACGCCTTTATGAGGTTTGAAGTCTTCTTCACTTTCTATGAGATGAATTTGTACTTTGTCATTTAGCTGATACCATTTAAAATTTTCACCTAATCCGGCGTTATAGATTTCTTTCAGACCAAACACTTTTTCATAAAAAGCAGCACTTACCCGTAAATTTTTAACTTGAATAGCATCGTGGTCCTTGTTGAATGTAAAATCTTTTGAGTTATGTGGTTTTAATTTCATGCCTTAAATATTTCGTATTAATAATACTCCCATATTGTCGTAATGCATTAATGAGAATATAAATCTGTTATGCATTGGAATCACTCATTTTAAATAAGAAGCGATCATCAAGTGTATTACTATAATAATCCTCTGGCCTTAATCTCTAAATATTTATTTATGGTATCTATGGTTAAGTTTTCCGGTGAGGTCAAAATTGAATGGATACCATATTTTTTGAGTTCGTTGACTATCAATCTCTTTTCAAAGGCAAACTTTTCGGCTATTACCTTGTCGTATACCTGTTGTACAGTTTCTGCTTTATTTTCTATTAATTGATTTAATTCTGTGTTCTTAAAAAAGATCACAACGAGTAAATGACTTTTTGCGATTCCCTTTAAGTAGGGTAATTGTCTGTGTAAACCATCCAGGGTTTCGAAGTTCGTATAAAGCAGAAATAAACTTCTTTGAGAAATATTTCTTTTTATACTTCCATAAAGCTTGCTATAATCAGATTCAAAAAAATTAGTGGTTACGTTATATAAACTTTCAAGAATAAGGTTCATCTGGCTATTTCTTCTCTCCGCTACAACAATATTGTCAACTTTTTTAGAAAAAGTAAACATACCTGCTTTATCCTGTTTTTTTAATATCACATTGCTCATGACCAGGGTGGCGTTAATAGCGTAGTCTAACAGGCTTAATTCTTCAAAGGGCATTTTCATTATCCTTCCCTTATCAATAATTGAGTACACAGGTTGCGACTTTTCATCCTGGAATTGATTAACCATTAATTGGTTTTTCTTGGCTGTAGCCTTCCAATTAATAGTTCGGATATCATCGCCTTGTACATATTCTTTAATTTGTTCAAACTCCATCGTATGTCCGATGCGTCTGATTTTTTTTATACCATACTGGTGGAGATTGTTTGTAAATGCTAGGAGGTCATATTTTTTTAACTGTAGAAATGCAGGATAGGTTGGAACCATTTCATCTTCTGAAAATGTATAACGTTTGGCAACCAAGCCTAAAAAAGACTTTACGTAGAGGTTCAATTTTCCAAAATGGTATTCACCTCTTTCCGTAGGTCTTAGATCATATTTAATTGTATATTCTTTTGATGCGGCAAGTTTTCTGTCAATTTTAAAATCTCTTATTTGAAATTGCTCCGGGATTTCATCAATTATTCGTGTAAAAATTGGAAAAGTATATCTGTTCTCTATTTTTATTGTAATAGGGTTGCTGTCACCATTTGAAAACTTTTCTGGAAGTACTCTTTTAGCATAGATTCCTTTATTGGTACTAAAAACGGTAACAATGTCTAGTAGGAAGAAAGTTAAAACAATAAATAATGATAATTGGGCAATAAAAAAAAGCTTAGGAAAAATAAAGCTCAGTACAAAAAGTACTATCACTGCCAGAAAGAAATAATAGCATCTGTTTTCTATGTAAAATGATCGAAGAAACCTCATACTAATTAGCGTGGTATTTCAACAGCCTGAATAATTTGCTGAACAATTTGCTTAGCGCTTACACCTTCCATTTCACGTTCGGGGGTTACAATTATACGATGCTGTAAAACAGGAACAGCCACTTGTTTTATATCTTCCGGTGTTACAAAATCCCTACCGTTCATAGCTGCATAGGCCTTTGATGCTTTAAGAATTGCAATAGAGGCTCTCGGCGAAGCTCCCAGATATAAGAATTGGTTGTTACGTGTATTAACAATGAGTTCTGCGATATATTTTAATAAGTGTGGTTCGACTATTATTTCATTTACTATACTTTGATATCTGGCAACCTGTTCTCCATTTAAAAACGCCGTAACTTTATCTGTTTTTTTAGCTTCCTTTAATTTGTGTTCTCTACTGATAATTTCCACTTCTTCGTCTACCGATGGATAATCTATATCTATTTTGAAAATAAATCGATCTAATTGGGCTTCTGGTAAACGATAAGTGCCTTCTTGTTCCACAGGGTTTTGGGTAGCTAAAACCATAAATGGTGGCGACATAGGAAATTTTTGTCCGTCGATAGTTATTTGTCGCTCTTCCATTACTTCAAATAATGCTGCCTGTGTTTTGGCAGGAGCCCTGTTAATTTCATCGATTAAAATCATGTTGGCGAAAATCGGACCTTTTTTAAATTCAAATTCAGATTTCTTGAGATCGAAGATCGAAGTCCCCAATATATCTGATGGCATTAAATCCGGAGTAAACTGAATGCGGCTGAAATCTACCGTTAATGCCTTGGCCAATAATTTGGCAGTAATTGTTTTAGCTACTCCAGGCACACCTTCAATTAGTACATGCCCATTGGACAAAAGCGCCGTGATAAGCATATCGATCATTCCTTTTTGACCGACAATTACTTTTGATAATTCGGACTTTATCTTACCTACCGCTTCTTGTAATTCTGAAAGATCGATTCTGTTTTCAAACTGTACATTAGCGTTATCTATTGATTTTTTATCTTCTTGATGTTCCATAATTAGTTGGTATTGTAAAATTCTTCTATCTGTTTATTTAATTCAAGTAAATGTGCCTCGCTATGTGAACCTCTGGATTTTAAATACTTAATAAGCCTTACAAGTTTAAGCATACTTTCTTTGTTTTTTCCTGCTTTTAAAGCCAGGTTTTTGGCAAATTTGTCATCCAGATTATCTGTGTCGATAAAATAATCAGTTCTTATTTTCTCAAGGAAATAGGTTATTTTTTTATTAATAAGGTTTGAGTGGTCTTTTGTTTCGTAATATAAATTGGCTATTGTTTTTGTAAAGTCAACTGTAGTGTTTGGTAAAGCCTTTATGATTCTAATGGTTCGTTGTTCTCTTTTAGCATTAAAGACCATAAATGTTATCAGAACAATTAAACAGATATACCATGCCCATTTCAAGGAAGGTTCTGATAGAATAAACCGAAAGGGTGATGAGCCTAGTTCTTTTCCTTCCTTATTTACGGAATCAAATAGAATTGTTTGATCGGGGAGGTAAGACATTACATTCTCTATATATTTAAAATTATTTTCTTTCAAAAGATAATAATTAGTGAAGGCATAGGGTTGAGTATGTAAATAAAACGTTCCACTCTTGTAGTTAATTTTAACGAAGTTGATATGATCTTTTAAGGCCTCTTTTTGATTAATGTCCAAAATTTCAGCTTCGTTTGAAATCGAATGAAATCCCAGTACAATAGTTGTCAGAGAATCCAGTTCCTTAAAATAAATATCCTGGGCATTTTTGTCAATGGTAATACTGTCACGACTAAATTGTGGATTTGCAAGTGTTAAGGTTGCTTTACCACTAAAACTATATTCGTATTTTATTTTAAAGTCTAAAGAGTCTTTAAGGGTTTGTGGGAATTGTGTGGAGGAAATAAAAATGGAATTACCTTCACCGGCAAAATCCAATAGTTTTTCGGCAGATACTTCATCTACCATATAATCATCGTGAATATATAGATAGGAACCTTTTATACCATAGGTTGAATCGACCTGATCAAATGTATTATCAAAATATTCAAAAGGAGTAATGTTTATATCTAATAGCTCCTGATTTTTAAAAAGGGAGGGGAGCTCCTGATAAAGTACTTTTAGCCCATAAGGTTTGGTGTGTTTTTCGTTGAAGGTTGGCGACCAATCAATCGGAGTTGGTTTGGTTATTTCTAAAACAAAAATTCCAATAATTAAGAGAATTAAGACTCCAATGTACACTTTTAAGGTTTTGTTCATGAGGAAACAGAATTAATAAGTTGCACAAAATTCCTGGAAACTTTTTCGAAATCTTCCTTACTTACTTTAAACTCCCCATACCAAATGTAATTGTATAAATAAGAAGCATAATTAAAATTAGCCTTTATTTGTTCATTGGTTATTTCATTTAAGTAATCACTATTGGTTTTTTCTACATCATAGGTTATCAGATGATAGTTAGTAAGCTCTTTCAAGAGCCATAAGTAATAATAACGTACTGCTAATCTATAATTCGTTTCATTAACAGCGTTTAAAATTAAAGTATTAAAATCGGTGGTGTGAATATTATTCTCAATATCGTCAACTTTTAGAATGGATTTATTAGCTGATTTACCAAAAACCCATCTACCTTCTTTATTCATTATTAACTTTACAATAATAAAAATGACAGCAATGATGATGAGTACATAGAATGTTTTAATAACCGAATCGGCTAGACTCTCAGCATCTGTACCTTGATCAATATCAAAAAGATTACTCAACGATTCCGCCAACCATTCTTTAAACCTGGTAAACCATCCTTTGCTGGCTACAGCCTCTTCGTATTCATAAGCCTTACCCGTATATTTTTCTTTAAATCCGTTTTCAAAGTTTCTTGAAGAAACAATACTCTGATCTATGCTTAGCGTATCCTTTAGACTAACATCGGCACTTTGAGGATATAAACAACTCAGATTTAGAATTATTAAAAAGAAAAATAAGTGGTTCTTCATAAAAATTATTCAGTAGAGGTTCCGATTTGGTCAATAACACTTTTAGTATTGATATTTTCTTTTTCTTCCTTAAGACTGTAAAAAACGATCCCCTGGTTAAGTTGAATAAAGTTATTTGCAATGATGGCTAATATTAAAATCAGTGCATAAACAATTAATAATATTACCAGGAAAGTTATATTGCTGCCAGGGTTTTGATCAAGATTCTGCTCTGTTAAAACAGAAACGATGACAAAGAAGTAAAGGAATAAAAAGGGTATAAGCATGACAATACCGATCATTAAATAAAACAGCCAGATAGCTCCTGATGCATGCCAGAATTTCTTGCCGAAAATCAGGCTCATACTATATCCAAAACTTTCAAAAACCCCTTTTTTACTATGAATGTATTCAAGAAAAGCACCATTATAAATAAACATAATAATACCAACCATCCAATATACGCCCACAAAAGTGAACATTAATATTATATAAGGTATTGCGGCTACTATTGCAGTGGGAATCATTAAAAGAATACATACCAGAAAAAAGAGAATGACCTTTCCAATGTTTTCCTTGTAAGTAGCTATTATGTCTTTCGTGGAAAAGTTTTTACCATTGGCCTCATAAAGTTTTAAATAAAAAGGCGTAAATGTATAATTTACAACTGATATGATGGTAACTATTATAATTAGCAGACTTATTAGCAGGATAAAAACTCCGGCATTTTCATTGGCAAAGTTTTCAAAGTCAACACTGGAAGCCTGTACCCCTGATAAACCCAGAAAGTCACCAAAAAAGTAGAATCCCATGAATAATACTGCTATGAAAGCAAGGATAAACACACCGTTAATTATAAAGTACTGTTTAAAGAAATGTTTCCCATTTTGTTTAAGAAAAGCAAAAGTATCAGAGAAAAAATCTCCAAAAGTTCTCGACTTATATAGTTCCATGTTCTAATTTAAGTTTTCGGGTTACAATGGTTGGATAAATTAAGTAATAAAAGGATATGGCAGACAATGTAATAAGAATGATTCCAATAGAGAGCCAGTTTGTCATAATATTCGAATACCTGGTGACATAACCTTCAAGGAATCCTGCTGCAATTGTAAATGGAAATGTGCTGATTAATATTTTAACTCCGTCTTTTATACCTGTCTTAAAAGAATTGAATCGACTGAATGTTTTGGGAAATAAAATACTGGCTCCCAAAATTAATCCGGCCGCACCCTCTATCATAATGGCAAAAATTTCCATAGATCCATGTATCCAAATACCCCTAACGCTTTCCCATAAAACTCCTTCACTGTGAAACATATATTGAAAAGCTCCTATCATAATACCATTAAAACATAGCACTAAACCAGTACCTAATCCGCCGAAAACACCAAATAAAAAGGCTTTAATTCCAACATAAAGATTATTTAGGGTGATGCCAATAAAGCTTCCCCAATTACTGCCACTCTTGTATACAGCCACCGGATCGCCATTTTTAATGTTTTCCTGAGTCATATTCACATAGTGATCTCCTAAAATTAACCTTACAAAGGTATCATCATGAGCTGCTGATACAGCTCCTATAGCCATAAACGTAATGAATATAAGAAAGGAGTATAATATATATCTTCGATACTGATATACGATTAAAGGAATCTCTGTTTTCCAAAAATGAACAAATCTGTTCGTATCTTCTCTTTTTGTTTTGTAAATTTTTTGAAAGGCTTTGGCTGCTAGTTGATTGAGGTAGGTAGTTACCTTACTCTTAGGGTAATAGGTCTGAGCGTAAGACAAATCATTTATGATGTGCACATACAGGGAAGCCAGTTCGTCTGGATCTTTTAATTGATTTTTAAAAATGGCTTTTTCAAAATCTAGCCATTTTTCTTTATTTTGCTTGATGAACGCAACTTCTCTCATGGCGAGCTAAGGTAAAAAAATAAAATGACAGAACTACAAATAAATACTACCCAAAATGTAAATATAAACTTTACGGCGGCTTCTGTTGGAGAGCGCATACTGGCCTATGCTGTAGATCTGATTATAAAAATAGCATATTCAGTCGTTGTATTTCAATTGCTGTTTAATTTGTTTAGCGTAGAGCGGTTCATGATGGGGTGGGATGATTGGTCAAGAATAGCTTTTATATTGATTTTTTTCCTGCCGGTAATATTTTATACCTTGGTTTTTGAATCTTTGTTAGAGGGTCAGACCTTAGGCAAACGATTGCTAAAGATAAAAGTAGTGAAGATAGATGGGTACCAAGCCTCTTTTGCAGATTATATTATGCGGTGGTTCTTTAGAATCATTGATATTAATATGATGGGTGGAATTATTGGTTTGGTAACTGTAATTGTTAATGACAGAAATCAACGTTTAGGGGATATTTCGGCTGGAACTGCTGTGATCAGTTTGAAAGACAAAATAACTATCAATCACACTATATTAGAGAAATTATCCGATAACTATGTCCCTACCTATCCCTCAGTAATCAACCTTTCTGATAATGATGTGCGCATCATTAAGGAAACCTTGCTAACTGCGAAAAAATCATTAGATCATGTTACTTTGATGAAATTAAAATCAAAGGTTGAAGAGGTGATAGGTGTGAAGGCTGAAGGATACGACACTCAGGTTTTTATAGACACCGTTTTGAAAGATTATAATTATTATACTCAGTCCATGTAATGTTTTATTATATCGTAGATATTTTAGGAACCATAGCCTTTGCTATTTCAGGGGTTTATGCAGCAATGAATAAGAAGCTCGATCCGTTTGGAGTTTTTATTATAGCATTCGTAACCGCAACGGGAGGAGGAACCATCAGGGATATAATTATAGGTAAGACGCCTGTTTTTTGGCTTATCAATTATACCTATATGTATGTAATAGTGGGATCAGTGATTTTTGCCATTCTATTTAGAAAACAATTACGATATCTGCGAACTTCTCTTTTTCTTTTTGATACGATTGGTATTGGCCTGTATACGGTAGTAGGAGTTGAAAAGGGAATGGAAGCCGGACTTAATCCTTTTATGTGTGTTGTTCTCGGAACTATAACCGCTTGTTTTGGAGGGGTAGTGCGAGATATACTATGTAATGAGATCCCGGTTATATTTGAAGGAAAAGAAATTTATGCCACTGCCTGCATAATTGGAGGTATTAGTTATTTTGTTCTGAATGAACTTCCTATCAAGTCGGATATAATCTATGCTGCACCTATAGCCATAGTAATTATTATTCGATTATTGGCGGTTAAGTATAAGTTAGCCCTACCTTCTATAGAGAATAAAGAAAAAGATTAAATTAATAATGCTAATTGAAATTATTCAATAATCTCTACAGTCATCGAAGCGTTTTCTAATGGCCATTCACCAGCATCTGTAGGTAGATTATTAATTTTATCAACCACGTCCATACCTTCAACCACCCTTCCAAAGGCGGTGAAATCACCATCTAAATGATAAGATCCAGGATTGCTACATACAATAAAGAATTCATATGGTGAGGCAAATTTATGTGGATTGTCAACTTCACTACTCGGCATGGAGACAACTCCTCTGTGGTGCTTGAACCCCTTTTTGGTGTCTGGAGGGAGTAAATAACTACCGATTTCTTTCCTTCTGTTAGCAATCTCCCATTCATCAGAATTACCACCCTGAATTATAAAATCTTTGACCACCCGATGGAAATAGGTGCCATTGAAATATCCTTTTTTGGTGAGGTATATAAAGTTGGCTCTATGATAGGGGGTTTCTTCAAAAAGGTCTATTATAAAACTTCCATATTGAGTGGTTACCTTTACTTTATCTTCTTTATGTTTTTTAGAATATTCAAAGAAAAATTCAATAGCGTTTTCATCAGTAAGTTTAAATGCCTCTTCTTCTTCTTTTGCAATGGAATCTAACCTTGCTTGTTCCAAAGCTGACGAATCTATGGCTACTTCATTGGCGGAAGCTTTAGATCCCTCTTTTTTTTCTTTATTCCCGTTGCAGGCACTTAGAATTATTAGTAGTAATATTGTAATAAAGCTATTTTTAAGCATCATGAAATTTGAAGATTTTAATCAGTTGGTACCAAAAATAACAAATCTGAAACTTCCTGGCGAAGTATCTCATTATAAAATGGCTCCTCTCCTTCGTAAGAAAGAGTTGGAGGCACTAAAATTTGATGAGCAAAATCCCAGAAGGGCAGCAGTACTTTCCCTTTTTTATCCTGATTATAATGGTGTAACAAATTTCATTTTAATATTACGTAAAGAGTATAAAGGTGTGCATTCAAATCAGGTGGGCTTTCCTGGTGGTAAAGTTGAATTAATAGATGAGAATTTACAAGCCACGGCTTTACGTGAAACAGAAGAGGAAGTAGGAGTAGATGCAAAAAAGGTAAAGGTTTTTAAGGAGTTATCTGATGTGTACATACCCCCGAGTAACTTTTTAGTAACTCCATTTATGGGCATTACCCACGAAACTCCAAAATTTGTTTTAGAAGAACAGGAGGTGGAAGAAATCTTAGAAATCCCAGTGGTCGATCTTTTAAAAGACGAGACAGTGTTCAACAAGAACTTAACTACCTCATACGCCAGGAATATAGATGTCCCTGCATTTAAACTCAATGAATATACCGTTTGGGGAGCGACTGCAATGATGCTAAGTGAGGTTAAGGAAATTATTAAATCGGTTTATTAAGAATAAGTTTAGTAGCTTTGCCCTAAGATAAAAGATGGTGTAATGGGGATGTTCAAAAAGAATCCTTTCGGACATATATTGTTTTTAAAAAAATGGCTTATACGAATCGCCGGTGGGTTAACTCATCAACGGTATCGAGGCTTTAATCAATTGCAAATTGAAGGATCAGATGTTTTAAGAAACTTACCGGAAAACGGTGTGTTGTTTGTTTCGAACCATCAAACTTATTTTGCAGATGTGGTAGCGATGTTTCATGTTTTTAATGCCTCATTATCCAATAGAACTGATTCTATAAAAAATGTAGGGTACCTATGGAATCCTAAGCTCAATATTTATTATGTAGCTGCTAAGGAAACAATGCGCTCCGGATTATTACCTAAAATTTTAGCCTATGCAGGCGCGATAACTGTAGAGCGTACCTGGCGGGAGAAGGGCAAGAATATAAAAAGAGATGTCAATCTTCAGGATACCGAAAATATAGGTGTAGCCCTGGAAGACGGTTGGGTGATCACTTTTCCACAGGGAACCACTAAGCCTTGGAAGCCTATCAGGAAGGGTACTGCTCACATTATTAAACAGTATAAACCTATTGTTGTTCCTATTGTAATAGATGGTTTCAGACGTTCCTTTGATAGAAAAGGTTTAAGAGTTAAAAAGAAGGGGATATTACAATCCATGGTCATAAAGGAACCGCTACAAATTGATTACGAAAAGGAAACCGTTGAAGAAATTGTTGAGAAATTAGAATACGCAATTGAACAACACCCATCGTTTCTCAAAGTAATTCCTGAAGAAGAATTACTGGCATACGAGGAAATGAATAAAACCCGTCAATTCAGGTATTAAAAGCTATAATTATTAAAATTAATCAGTATTTCGTACAAACCTGAGGCTGTGAGCTTATACCTCTATTTTCTTTATTTCTTTGTAATTATTTTTTAAACGCTTCATTAAAATTCCATATAACAGGAAATAGATAAGTAAGAAGATGCCGAGTACAAGTACCGTGGCAATTACCGCTACCATGGCAATCAATAGGTAGTCATTGGTGTGTGCATTTTCATTGAAACTTTCCCATCCACCTTTTTGATTTATGTAGGTATAAACAGATGCTATAATAGAGGCAATTCCACCGAGGGACATCATAATAATAATATAGGTTTTTACCGTTTTACGAGCCTTCATAATCGCATCTAAAAGACCTTTAACAGTGGAGGCAGCGGAAACTTTTTTATAATTGAGGTAAAATCTAATCATATAGTACACGGCTACAATCATGGAGCCTTTAGTGATAATATCTACAATTTGCGGTAATTTAAATTCATCCCTGGCCGGGTGATAGAATACCGTAATGAGAATACCGACCAAGAACTCTATGGCACTTATAATGAAAATCCATTTAATATTAGAAGAAGATTTCTTCCATATCATTTTATATATATCATCATGTGAAAGCCTGGGAAGATCCTTTTCCCTGCTTTTCCAATCTTTTTTTAACAAATCTAATTCGTCCATCATGGGTTCAAAATGGTTTTTAATTTTGTTTTAATCCTGTTCATCTTCACACGTGCGTTAACTTCGCTTATCCCCAGAGTATCTGATATTTCAGCATAGTTTTTGTCTTCTAAGTATAGGAACACCAGTGCCTTGTCAATGTCGTTTAATTGCTTTATAGCTTTGTACATTAACTTTAGCTGCTGTTCTTCCGTATCGTCGTATTGCTCGAATTTTATTTTATGAGATACGCCTTCAAAATCTTGGGTTTGAATCGATCTCTTTGATTTTCTATAAAGTGTTATAGCCGTATTTAGGGCTACCCGATACATCCAGGTAGTAAATTTAGCTTCCCCTCTGAACTTAGGATAAGCCTTCCATAACTGAATAGTGATCTCCTGAAATAAATCATTATGTGCCGCTTCATTATTGGTATAGATTCTGCATACCTTGTGAACAATATTTTGATTCTTTTCTAAATGAGTAACGAAGCTATGTTCAAGTTCTTTGGTCACTGATTCGGTTTCATGGTTTATAAAGTTAGTAGCTCAATATAAATAAATGTTACAATAGTAAGTGTAAAAACAAATATTATTCTTTAAAATAGTACGTTGAGAATGTTTTGAAAGCCTTCTGTAGAAGTCTTATTTGCCTTTAAATTAACCGGTTATGGATGGGGTGTCATCGCCTTAAAAATAAACGGATTCCTTTTCTTTTAATACCGTATTCTTTAGTATTTTTATATCACAAGAAAACCGTATGAATATTCCCAAAACAAGTACCCCTCGTATCGTAATAATCGGAGGAGGTTTTGCCGGGATTTCACTGGCAAAAAAGCTTTCAAAAAAAGATGTCCAGGTCGTGATGCTCGACCGACATAATTATCACACCTTTCAACCTTTATTATATCAGGTATCTACCGGAGCTCTGGAACCAGATTCGATAGCTTATCCCATTCGGAAAATCTTATCTCAGTATCGCAACTTTTATTTTAGGTTAGCCGATGTTGAAGAAGTACTTCCGGAGCAGAAAAAGGTAAAAACAGATATAGGAGAGTTAGCCTATGATTATTTGGTGATAGCTACAGGCTCCAAGACCAATTACTATGGAAACCAGTCTATCAAAGAGAATGGTATGGCTATGAAAACGATCCCTCAGTCTTTAAACCTGAGAAGTCTTATACTTGAGAATTTTGAGCAGGCTTTACTGACCGATAGTATTGATGAACAAGATATGTTGATGAACTTTGTCATTGTCGGAGCCGGACCAACAGGTGTTGAACTTGCAGGAGCATTAGCTGAAATTAAAAAAGGAATTTTACCTAAAGATTATCCCGATCTTGATACCAGGCGTGTTCAGATCAACCTTATACAGGCGTCTGATAGGGTTTTACAAGAGATGAGTCCGGTGGCCTCTAAAAAAGCGGAACAGTTTCTGGAAAAACTAGGTGTCCATGTTTGGAAGAACGTATTAGTAACCGGTTACGATGGAGAAACCGTTTCCACCAAATCAGACCTTTCCTTTAAAACAGCTACGCTTATTTGGAGTGCGGGTGTAATGGGAGCTACAGTGAAGGGGATGAATGCAGAAGATTTGATAGTTAAGGGAAATAGAATTAGAGTGAATCAGTATAACCAGGTCGATGGTTACGAAGATATTTTTGCCGTTGGGGATATCGCAGCTATGAGTACCGAGAAATTTCCGGATGGTCATCCGATGATGGCTCAACCTGCTATACAACAAGGAAAGCATCTTGGTATAAATTTAGAACGTCTGTTGAGTAATAAACCGATGAAGCCCTTTAATTATTTTGATAAAGGGTCAATGGCTACGATTGGTAGAAATAAGGCGGTTGTAGATCTTCCGAATTTTAAATTTCAGGGAGTATTTGCATGGTTTGTATGGATGTTTATTCATCTTTTCTTTTTGATTGGGTTTAGAAATCGAATGGTCGTGTTTATTAATTGGGCCTATAATTATATTCGATTTGACAGAGAAGCTCGATTAATTATAAGGCCTTATAAAAAGTCTACTTGATTTTTGTGAGATGATTTAAAGGCTTTAAAAGATGGCACCTGAAGAATTGAGAAGTGTTTTTTAGGTTTATCGTTTTAAAAAGATAAATTCAGTTTTTATGAGCTGGTTTGTCGCTGAAAATATTTGAATAAGCTTTGTTTGTTTCTTTTTTCAAAAAGGGCCCCGTTAATTATTAAGAACTGGGCGATTCCGTAAGTGCTCATAACTAAAAGATTGATGTGTTGAATCTCAAAGACAAATTTATTGATGGCCAAGAGGGAATCTGAGATAAGAAACAAGGTTGCACCCGAAATGGCTAGTTTATAGCTCAAAGGATTAACATATCCTTTGCGTAAATACATAGTCTTTACCATTACCATCAGAACAATCACATAAAGAACAATATAGGGAAGTAAACTTCCCGCATTTGGGATTATTAAATATAGCATAGGAGTAGCGAATGCCAACAGAATGGCTGTAATGGTTAAAAATCTTCTGAAATTAAAAAACTTCGTTTTAAAGAAGGCACTTATGTACATTATATGTGCAACGAAAAAGGCAAGAAGTCCTAAAATAAAGTAAGACTCATTCATCAACAGGAAAACATCTCCTATAAGAGAAAATAGAAGGGCCAGCAGTATAAAATTTGACAGATGGGTATATTGTTTCTTATTTAAGATAACATAAAATCCCAGGGAAATAGTCAGGAGAGGCTTGGTTATATATCTAAAGGAATAAAATTCATCAAAATTACCTGTAATGAGTTCTAATGTTAATAAGATAAAATAGATGACCGTGAATACAACAGCATTCTTCATAGTGTTATGGTAATAGTTAAAGGACGATTCTAATATACCTTAAATTCATCAAAAATCAATGTTTCCTTGGATGATATTGATTTAAAATCTTACTCAGATCACTTTTATCAAGGTGCATATATATTTCTGTTGTGGTAATACTTTCATGACCTAGCATTTGCTGAATGGCTCTCAGATCAGCACCGTTTTGTAATAAATGCGTTGCAAAAGAATGACGAAAAGTATGCGGACTCACTGTTTTTTTTATGCCGGATTTTTCAACCAATTGTTTAATGATAGTAAAAATCATAGCCCTGGTTAATTGTCTTCCACGTCGGTTCAAAAAGACAAAATCTTCATGACCTTTAACACTAGGTTGATGCACCCGAACTTCAGAGATATAAATGTTGATATATTTAATACAGGAATTTGAAATAGGGACAAAACGTTGCTTATCTCCTTTTCCGGTAACCTTAATAAACCCTTCTTCAAAAAAGAGATCAGAAAGTTTTAAATGAGTCAGTTCAGAAACACGCAGACCACAACTGTAAAGTGTTTCTAGCATGGCTTTGTTTCTGGCACCTTCAGTTTTGGTCAGGTCAATGTAATTAATTAACAAATCGACCTCTTCGATTGAAAGGGTATCTGGTAGTTTTCTTCCAATCTTTGGAGCTTCGATGAGCTCGAGAGGATGATCTTTACGATAATCTTCAAAAATCAGATAGTTAAAGAAACTTTTAAGTCCTGATATGATTCTTGCCTGTGATCTCGGATTTACTTTTTTTGCAGTTTCATAAATAAATTGTTGAATGGTTTCCGAATCAATGGCTAATGGTGAAATAGTCATATGATGCACCGATAAAAAGAGTATGAGCTTTTCAACATCCAAACAATAGTTATTGATAGAATTGTCCGATAAGCCTCGTTCCAGCTTTAAATAGTTCCTGAAATCATTGAGTGCATGTTCCCATTTCATGTGTTAAATATAGTTGATTCTTCATGAATTTTGCTAATCCACTGATCAGTATATGATATATTATTGAGATTCAATATTTTAAAGAAATAACTTACAATATTTTAGTGAAAATGTATTGGTATTATGCTTTTGTATGTAAATTTGCCACGTTAAACATTAAATACAAAATTCAAAAAGATGAAAAAATTATTATTCGTAGCAGTTGCTGCTTTAGGTTTTGCTTTCAATGCGAATGCTCAGGATGGTACGGCTACTTCTAAAGGTTCTATTTTAGTTGAAGCTAACACTAACTTTGGAGCTGGTCATGCAGCAAACACAGGTTTTACATTTGCTTCTAGAGATGGATTTACTCAATGGAACATTGGTGCTGAAGGTGGTTATTTTATCCAGGATGACTTAGCAATCAAAGTTGGTCTGGGTTATGGTGATACGGACATAGACGGGATTGAAACCAATGGTATCTTTTCTTATAAGGCAGGTGCTAAATATTATATCAACAGTATGATTCCTGTTCAATTAGATCTTAATGGTTACTCAACAGATGGTTTAAATCCAATGTTTGTTGGTCTTCAAGGAGGATATGCATGGTTTTTAGCTGATAATATTGCCATTGAACCAGGTGTACGTTATGATTTAGATTTGAATGATGATGCGGAAGGCCGCGATGCATTTTCATTAAACATCGGTTTTTCTCTTTTCTTTTAATTGAACGAGAATTATAAACGATTTAAAACGGAAGCAAAAGCTTCCGTTTTTTTTTGGAAGATTTCACCGGTTGGTGAGTTTTGAAGATGTTGTTAATTATGACTTAATTAGTATAAATTTAAGAATAAGCCTACGTGTGTTGTGTAGGTTTGATTTCAATAACTTACATATTAACAACAATAATTATGAAAAAAATTTTATGTGTAGCATTTGCTGCTTTTGGGTTTTTATTTACCTCTCAGGCACAAGAAGTAGAATTTGGAGCTAAGGGAGGTCTGAATCTTTTTAATAGGTATGGCGATAACGTAGGTAATACCGATTTCAGAACTTCTTTCCACGTTGGAGGTGTCGCCGAAATTAAATTTACTGAAAAGTTTTCGTTGCAACCGGAATTGTTATTTTCATCTCAGGGATCTAAATATGACCTTATTTTGGATGGGTTCCCCGAAATAAATGCTCCTGTGGGTACAAAGGCAACATTAACCGAGAAGTTAAATTACATAAATCTACATGTAATTGCTAAATACTACGTTACAAAAGGACTTAGCTTAGAGGCCGGACCACAATTGGGGTTTCTGGCATCGGCTAAACGCGACCTTGAGTTTTCCGGAGATACCATGGACTTCGATGTAGATGATGAATATGACAGTTTTGATTTCGGATTGAACTTTGGATTAGGATATAAGCTGGATAATGGTTTATTCTTTAATGGTAGGTATAACCTCGGACTTACAAATATTACTGATAATAACGTAAGAAATGAAGGTTTTCAATTTTCTGTTGGATTTATGTTCTAATACACATCAATAGTTATATATTGCATACGGAGGTTACATCCTCCGTTTTTTTTGTGCTTAAATTTTATATTTTTACCAAAAGAAAAACCATGAAGTTTATTATCATTAACGGACCTAACCTGAACCTTCTTGGAAAACGAGAACCAAAAATTTATGGTTCAGAAACTTTCGAAGACTATTTCAATACACTTAAAAATAAATACCAACAACATCAATTGGATTATTATCAAAGCAATGTTGAAGGGGAACTGATAAATAAACTTCACGAGGTAGGATTTGATTATGATGGGATTATTCTCAACGCAGGAGCCTATACACATACTTCAGTGGCTATAGGAGATGCTATTAAAGGAATACAGACGCCAGTCATTGAAGTCCACATTTCCAATACGTTTTCAAGAGAAGATTTCAGACATGTGTCATATATCTCACCCAATGCAAAAGGAGTGATCCTGGGCTTTGGAATGCAAGGATATGATTTGGCGCTGAAAAGTTTTATGACAGACTAGAATTTTGGGTTCTGGAGTAGGGCTTAGTATAGTATTCATTATATTTATAATGAACTATTTATTAAATATAAGTGAAAAAGAAACTTTGTGTTTTAATTCTCTTTCTTTTTGGTATTTCTTTTGGGGTCAACGGGCAACAGAAGATTAAAGTTGACTTATATGGTGGTGTTGCCACTACAGATGACTTTACCTTCAATATAGGAGTGGATGCTTATTATATGTTTCAGCTCAATGAAACAATAAACCTTGGGCTATACGCGGGATATTCACATTTTTACAGTGACTTTCTAGGAGTGTTGGAGGTTTTTGGGGCAGATTTAAAAGACTTCTCCTTTATGCCCATTGCTTCCAGTTTGCAGTTCGTTTTTTGGGACCACGTGTTATGTGCAACAGATGCCGGATATGCAATTGGGTTAGGGGGTGATCAGAATGACGGTGGATTTTATTATCAAGGAAAATTAGGATGGACAATGCCGAAATTTGAAGCTTTTGTATATTATAAGGCTATTGAACATGAGGTAAAAGCCGCTTCTGCAGGTATTGGAATAGCTTATGTTTTTAATTTAAAAAAGCGAGTTAGCAAATGACATTTAAACAAAAAAGCGAATGTTAATACATTCGCTTTTTTGATCTGAATTTATAGTGCTTAGTTAAAAAAACTATAAATGTATTACTTCATCGTATGCAGCAGCAACAGCTTCCATAACTGCTTCACTCATAGTTGGGTGAGGGTGTACTGCTTTTAATACTTCATGACCGGTAGTTTCTAATTTACGAGCAACCACTGCCTCAGCAATCATATCGGTAACTCCTGCGCCAATCATGTGGCAACCTAACCACTCACCATATTTAGCATCAAAAATTACTTTTACAAATCCATCAGGTGTTCCTGCCGCTTTGGCTTTACCACTCGCAGAGAAAGGGAACTTACCAACTTTGATGTCGTATCCTTTTTCTTTAGCTTGTTTTTCAGTAAGACCAACAGAAGCAACTTCGGGAGTACAATAGGTACAACCAGGGATATTGCCATAATCTAAGACTTCAACATGCATTCCCTTTATCTTTTCAACACAAAGAATACCTTCAGCACTTGCCACGTGTGCCAATGCTTGTCCGGGAACTACATCACCGATAGCATAATAACCCGGTATGTTAGTCTGGTAATAATCATTTACCAATATTTTATCTCTGTCGGTAGCAATACCTACATCTTCCAAACCAATATTTTCAATATTACTCTTGATACCAACTGCGGATAGAATTACATCAGCTTCTAAAACTTCTTCTCCTTTTTTAGTTTTTACAGTAGCTTTAACCCCTTTACCAGAAGTATCAACTTTAGTAACCTCAGAAGAAGTCATTACTTTAATACCAGATTTCTTGAAATTACGCTCTAATTGTTTAGATACCTCTTCATCTTCTACAGGAACCACATTAGGTAAAAATTCTACAATAGTAACTTCAGTTCCCATTGAATGATAGAAATAGGCAAACTCGACACCAATAGCACCACTACCTACAACAATCATTTTCTTAGGCTGCTCAGGTAAGGTCATAGCCTCGCGATAACCAATTACTTTTTTACCGTCTTGAGGTAAGCTAGGCAATTCGCGCGAGCGAGCACCTGTTGCAATGATGATATGATCTGCGCTGTATTCAGTTGTCTTTCCATCGTTGGTTACATCGATTTTCTTTCCAGCTTTTAATTTACCGAAGCCTTCAATTACATCAATTTTGTTCTTCTTCATTAAAAACTGAACTCCCTTGCTCATTCCTTCAGCTACCCCACGACTTCTTTTGATAACAGCACCAAAATCCTTGTCTACATCATTTACTTTTAACCCGTAATCGTCAGCATGCTTTAAATATTCAAATACCTGTGCCGATTTTAATAAGGCTTTCGTAGGGATACATCCCCAATTTAAACATACACCACCAAGGTTTTCTTTTTCAACAACAGCGGTTTTAAAACCTAGTTGTGACGCTCTGATGGCAGTTACATATCCACCTGGGCCACTTCCTAAAACGATTACGTCGTATTTACTCATATCGAAGATATTTTATTAGTCTTTAATAAACGGCTACGAATTTACGCATAATGTTTCTAAAGGCTAAATTTTTTTGGATTTACTCACATATCGATAATTAATTGTTTTGATGAATACTTATATTCACTTAATTATTAATTAGGTGACTCTAGAAATGGTTTTTAGGTCTTTTTTGTGTTGCCTAATCCCGTCCTACTCATATTACCCCAGCTTTTTTTTCCCCTGATTAGGTCTATATTTCCTTTAATTGCCGACCACATAATAAAAGGATGATAGATAAAAGGTTCAAGCATCGCCGTTCCGATAAGCTTAAAGATATATTTGGGTTTTTTATATTGTTGAAATGAGAACTCTTCAAATAATAGCGCCGTTACAGAGAAGAGTAATGAAAAGCTATAGATAACTCCGAAGAGAATAAGAAATGTAAAGAGGTTTAATTGTCCGATGATAGCAAAAATAATAATAACCACAATTCCTGTAAACTCGATAATGGGTGCAAGCCATTCAAAAAATAACCAATAAGGCATACTTAAGATACCCAAAACTTTGTATTTCGGGTTAAACAACATTTTTTTATGTAAGAGTAAGGTCTCTATGGTTCCCCGTGTCCATCTGTTCCGCTGTCTGTAAAGTATGTTCCAACTTTGCGGAACCTCTGTCCAGCATAGCGGATCGGGTACAAAACTCACTTTGTAATCTGTTTTTTTGTCTCTCATTATTCGTCGCATTCTGACCAATAATTCCATGTCTTCACCAACGGTATTAGGATTGTAGCCTCCAGCCTCAATAACAGTTTGTTTATCAAACATTCCAAAGGCTCCGGAGATCAATAATAAACCATCAACTTTAGACCACGCCATCCTTCCCATAAGAAATGCCCTGAAATATTCAAGGATTTGCGCTCTGGCAATATATGTTTGCGGAAGCCGGACTTCCATGATTTTACCATCTTCTATAATACACGAATTTGCAATTCTTATGATGCCACCTGCGGCAATAACCTTCTTTGTGTTGTTCAAAAAAGGCTTTGCTAGTTTTAGTAATGCATCGGGTTCTAATACACAATCCACATCGATAGCGCATATAATTTCATTTGAACAAATGTTTATTCCAGCGTTAAGCGCATCCGCTTTGCCACCATTAATTTTGTCGATAACCTTAAAATTTTTTAGAGATTTGCTGGAAGAGGTATAAATGCCCTTGATTGATTTAGTCTTTATGGATGGGTAAAATGGCTCTTCAGATCTTTTTAATTTGAAGGCATCAATAAGCTTCTGTAAGGTTTCATCTTTACTGCCATCATTAATGATTACAATTTCAAAAGAAGGATAATTGAGTGTCAGTAATGATTTAACGTTTTCAATTACGTTGGCTTCTTCATTAAATGCAGGAGCAAGTATCGATATACTTGGTAAATTGTTTGCCTGTAGTAGGGCCATTTCATTAGAGAAATTATGCCTTCTTTTGTAATCTCTCAATTCAAGATATGAAAATAGGGCAGCCAGGATATATCCGGTGAGTACCACTAAACCATAAATAAAAAAAATAAGACTGGTAATTTCAATAAAGGCATTGATGTCCAAACTAAATGGGTTTATAATTGATTAGGTGTATTAAGGCTATAGGTACTATGAGGTCCTGAATATGAAGTTGGGTTTAATAACTGATAGGAATTAGCAAATAATAGTTTTAATCTCAAATCTTCATTTAGGAAAGGCTTTAAAGAGTTTAATGAGGTAGAATCACCGAACTTTTGTACAAAAATTAGAATTTCTTTCTTTACAGCGGGTGTTTCATTTTTAAAAGCTCTAATTAATTCTGGTAAAATATTTTTGTATTGAAGCTTAGCAAAGGCAGCAATGGTGGTGCTACGAATTTTTTCATTTTGATTTTTTAGAAACGGCAGTAATTGTTTAATATGCTCAAACTGATTATACATTGCAATTAAATGAATGGAAAAACTGACAATGCTGGGTTCATTATGAGTTAAATTTATAGAAAAGTCTGGGGTTGGTCCACTATACCATAACTTCAATCCGTTCTCTATATATGCCTGTTGCCAAAGGGTTAAAGGCTGATTCATTTTGGCTAAAAATGAAACCGGGTCATTTTCAGCCGTTTTCAAACAATATAATAAGGATTGTTCTTGCACTTCAGGTCTTTTATGATTCAGGCAGTTTTCTATAATCTCTTCCTTAGCTTTTAATTTTACAACTCCTGCTACATAAAGAGCTCTGGCTTGCAAGTGCCATTTTTTACTTTCCGTTAGTGATTGAATGTAGGTGTCAAGTTCAAGGTTTCTGAACAAATGTGAAAGCTGAGAAAGCGATTCGCCTTTAAAGTTTTCGTAATAGCCCAGAAGCTCTTTAATAGTGATTTTCTTTTCAAATTTTGTTTTTAGATTATTGGAACGAAATTCTTTTATTAGGGCATCCTTTTCCAGCTCTTCGTTAAAAAGGTAGTTATTAACAAGTTCTCCTATTGCATCTATTTGTTTAATTTTTTTCTGATTTTTATGAGTCTTGTAAAGCCTCAAAATAACAATAAGCCCTATCAGGAAAACAATGGCAGATATAATAATTATAAGCGCATATAAACTGAATGTGATAAACTTGTCTTGCGTCATTGTAATATCTCTGATCTTTTAAGTTATACCATGAAAACTTTTGACTGTACGTTTAACCCGTAGACTTAATTCTTGTGGACTAAAGGGTTTGGTGATAAAATCATCGACACCCATATCAAAAGCATTGGTAATGATATCTTCCTGAGTCGATGTGGACAGTACTATTATAGGGGTATTTGGATGATTTTCCTTGGCATATTCTATTAATTCTTTGCCAGAGATGAAGGGGAGCATCAAATCAGTTAAAATAAGATCAAACTGAGTGCTTTTTATAAGAGATAATGCTTCTCTTCCGTCTTTAGCGACTGTTACATCATATCCGTCTTTGGTTAGTTTAAACTCGATGGTCCTAACTACCATTGGATTGTCTTCAATAACCAAAATTTTCTTTTTCATAATCTCTTAAGTTTGGGAAATCATTTTTTATCGCTTCTTTTAAGCGATGGTACTCTTCCTGTAATTTTGTTATTAGACCAGGTATTTCTTCTTCTTTCGCCTGGTATATAATATCATTACAAAGTAAACTGCCTTCAACACTTTCCACCATTTCGAAAGAAGGTTTAATAGCGTGAACTACATTTTTAAGGTCATCTAATTTTTGCGACTTTAAATGAGTGTAGGCTTCTATAAGTTTTTTATCTACCCAGGTTGTAAACATGCTAAGAGAATCTAAGATTACCTGGTCATCTCCTTCAGACAAAGTTTCTAAATAGTTTAAGTTGTATAATTGTCTTTCAGTCTTAGTAGTGGGTCTGTTCTTTATAGAAAGGTGTTGGTGTAATGCCTTTTTCAGGGTTTCATAATCAACCGGTTTGGTTAAATATTCATCCATTCCACATTCAAAACATAATTTTTTTTCCTTTTCAAGTACTCTGGCTGTGAGTGCAATTACGGGAATCCTGTTACCTGGTTTTTCTAGTTTCCGTATTTCTTTGGTAGCCTCATATCCACTCATTACCGGCATTTGTATATCCATTAAGATAATATCAAAAGCATTGTTTTGATAAGCCTCTACTGCTTCCATACCATTATCACAGATGGAGAGAATGGCCTGAGGGAATATTTTCTCGAGTATGGTTTGAACCAAAAACTGATTTATAGGATTATCTTCAGCTATTAAAATTTTAAACGAGGTGTTATAAGAATTAATGTTAGTCAAAACATTAATTTCATTGGTAACGTTATTTTCAAGAGGTGATGCGGTATCTTGAACTTTATCAAAAGTAATCTCAAAAGAAAAAGAACTTCCTTTTCCCGGAGTGCTTTCAATTTTTAAACGGCTCTGCATTAACTTCAATAAAGAGTCAGTTATGGCCAACCCAAGTCCCATACCTTCCTGTGATCTGGTGAGTGAAGGATCTTCTTGATCAAAAGCTGTTTTGATTTTTTCAAGATTTTCAGGAGCGATTCCAAGACCGGAATCAGTAACTGAAAATAAAAGGGTGTAACTGTTCGGTTTATCTGAAACTTCAGTAACTGTTAAGGTTATATCACCTTTATTGGTGAATTTGGTTGCGTTAGAGAAGAGGTTAAGTAGTATTTGTCTAAGCTTATATGCATCTGCACTTACTATATATTCGGGAGTTATTTCACATTTGTAATGAATCTGTATATTTTCATTAATGTGTTGGTTGTCTATGAATTCAGTGATTTCTTTACACAGGTTGTATAGCTTGGTAGGTGTTGGTTCTAATTTAATTTTGTTAGCCATTAAATGGTTGTATTCCAACATGTCATCTATGAGCTCTTCCAATTTGCAAGCCGAATTATAAATCGTGTCAGCAAATGTATTTTGAATAGGAGTGAGATCACTTTTTAATAATAAATCTGTAAATCCTTTAACACCATTAAGTGGCGTTCTTAATTCATGACTAATATTTCCTAAAAAAGCAGCCTTATATTCTTCGAATAACACCGAATCATTAGGCCATTTTTCAACAGCTTTTACGGTGTTCTCTTTTTTCTTTAAAAATGCGATAACGATTCCGGTCAATTCATTAGTTTCATTTCTAATCGCCTTGGAAATAATTTCGTATAGGATCTTATCACCGCTTTTTGTTAGAAGTGTGAAAGTGCCTTTTTTGCAGAACCCTATATCTGTATTATTTTCATAAGTTGATTTCAGGGTTAGAAAATCTTTTGAATTGAAAGTTTTATTGGTAAGTAAAAGAGGTTCTTCCTCTTTTAGGTCATAATATCCTATTAATTTCCAAAAATCTTCACTGACCCAAATTGCATTTCTTGGTGAAGGTTCCCAATAACAATAACTGGCAACCTCTTTTTTTAATAACCATGAAAACAGTTCTTTGTCTTCTTCAAGTAAATTAAAAAAGGTTCTTTTTATGGCAGGTTCGAATACAGGCATGATTGGGTTCATAAATATTTATGAAATTATACATTTACATTAAGATACACAAGCGAAATTGCTATATAAAGAATAGTTTAGGATTATAACGATTATTTTTGCAATTTTACGCGAATCTATTCCGGTTTTACCCAATGAAAAATGTAAATACCCTCTTTTCTTACGATAAATATTATAGGTACATTAGAATCGTAGCAAGTGTTACTACTGGTGTGAGTTTAATTGTGATTTGGGGTTGGATATTAAAGATAAAGCTGTTAACCTCTTTTTTGCCTGACTTGCCCACCATGAAGTTTAATACCGCCTTATGTTTTTTTCTGGTTGCTGTTGGATTGCTTTTTAAAACTTCAAAACGATTGCCAAGATACCAGGTATATGCCGGGATCATTAATGTTACCTTATTAATTTTAGCTGGTATAACATTATTAGAGCATATTACGGGTGTTAATTATGGAATAGACCAATTATTTGTTAAGGATTATTTTTCTATATATTCCCTACCTGGTAGAATGTCCTTAGGTACGGCATTAAATTTCTTTTTCCTGGGGTTGGGGTTACTTTTTATTGAATGTAAAACTAGATTGGTGGCACAAGTTTGTCAATACTTGTTTCATATTATAACTCTGATCTCTGTAACCTCATTTTTAACCTACTTATTTGGCGTGGGTATTGAAACCAAATTGGAATTCATCACTTCAATGGCCATACACACTGCAGTGTTGTTTATAGCTTTATCCGGAACTTCTTCATTAATTCGGATTGATCTGGGAATTACAAGTGTCTTCTCAAAACATAGCATAGGAAGTATGATGGCGCGAAAATTATTTCTACAGATAGGAGGAATGGTGATTGTATTGAGTTACCTAAAAATTTTAGCAGATCGATATCAATTTATTGGCTTAGAGTTTGGAACTACGTTGTTTGGCGTTTTATTTCTGGTGCTATCATTGTCCTTGATCTGGTTTGTTGCTTCAAAACTGAATGAAATAGAAAGGCAGCGTCAAAAAATAAACCATAATCTGTCAATTGCTCAAACCTTTTTAAATTCCACGCCAGATCCCATAATTATAGTGGATCAATCTGCCAAAATATTTTTATTTAATGAAAGAGCGGAGGAGGTGTTTGCCTACACGGAAGATGAACTCAACGGGTTAGATCTGGATATCATTATTGACAAAAGGAGTTTAAGTAAGTTTCACAAAAGGTTTAAAAAACACTTAGTAGAGAAGGTTAAAAAAAATAAGAAGAAGCCTTTAGAGGTAAAAGCAGTAAAGAAAACCGGAGAAAAGTTTGAAAGTGAAGTCTCTTTTTCAAGGATAACGTTATTAGAGGGAACTTTTATTTTGGTTTCCTTAAAGGATATTACCGTGCGTAAATCTTATGAAAAGGAATTAAAAAAGATTACAAAAAAGTACAGTGCTGCCAATGAGGCAGCGGTAGTTGGAGTATGGGAATACGATATTGTTAAGAATTATCTCGAATGGGATAATGTAATGTATATCCTACATGGCCTTAATAAAGAAGACTTTAATCATGCATATGATGCCTGGGAAAAAGTTTTACATCCTGAAGACAAACAAAGAGCTACAGAGGAGGTAGAGAAGGCATTAATGGGTGAAGAGGAATTCGATACCTCCTTTAGAATCATTAAACCGGATGGAGAGATAAGGCATATTCGGGCCAAGGCAGTAGTTTATAGAGATAATGAACAGCATCCAATACGAATGCTTGGTACCAATTGGGATATTACCAAAGAAAAACAAGCGGAACAAGCTTTACAAAATAGTTTTAGACAAAACCTGATCTTTGTTGAACAAGCTCCGAGTGCTATTGCTATGTTTAACAGGAACATGGAATACATAGCCGCATCCCAAAAATGGAAAGAAGATTATGGGTTATTAGAAATGGATATATTAGGTAAATCGCATTATGAGATCTTTCCGGAAATAGGTGATGAATGGAAAAAAATTCATCGTGAGTGTTTGGAGGGGGCTGTCAATGTATGTGATGAAGCCTCTTTTGAAAGGGAGGATGGAAGTGTTCAATGGATATCCTGGGATGTGAGACCATGGTATAAAACAGAAGGAGAAATAGGTGGTATTGTAATGCATACCGCAAACATAACCCAGTTTAAAGACAGTGTTCGAGAGCGATTAAAAATTGAAAATATTCTTAATAAAACCAATGAGATAGCACGCATCGGTACATGGGAAGTCGATCTTGGAAAAGAAAAAATTAGCTGGAGTAAAATTACCAGAGAAATACATGAAGTACCTGATGATTATAGACCTCAATTAGAAAAGGCGATCGATTTTTATAAAGAAGGAACCAGTAAAAAGTCGATTCAATCGGCTGTTACAAATGCTGTCAGATCTGGTAAATCTTTTGATTTGGAGTTAGAAATGACCACCTATCAGGGTAATAATATCTGGGTACGATCAATAGGACAGGTTGAAATGTTTGAAGGAAGAGCTAAAAAGCTTTATGGGATATTTCAAGATATTACCGAGATTAAGAATTATGAAATTTCATTAAAGGAGACCAATGAAAAACTCAATGCCATTCTTAACTCGAGTTATGTTTCAATTATAGGAACTGACAAAAATGGATTAATCACCCATTTTAATAAAGGTGCAGAAACATTTTTACAATACTCTGCCGAGGAAATGATTGGTAAAGAAAGTCCTGTGATTATCCATTTGCCTGAAGAAATTGAGAAAAGAGGAAAAGCATTAAGCAAGCAGTTAAATAAAAATATTCAAGGTTTTGACGTATTTGTAGAATTACCAAAACAGGGTGATTATGAATCTCAGGAATGGACGTATGTGAGAAAGGATGGATCCACTTTTTCGGTTCAACTGGTAGTTACCCCAGTCAAAGATGACCAGGGAGAAATTGAAGGATTTCTTGGGGTCGCAGCAGATATCAGCGAACTTAAAAATGCTGAAAAAGAAATTAAATCCTTATTGTCGATTACTACCGAACAAAATGATCGATTAAAGAATTTTGCCCACATTGTTTCCCATAATTTGAGATCTCATTCAGGAAATTTTGAAATGTTGCTAGATGTTTTTGTAAGTACCTATCCAGAGTTTCAAAAAGAAAAAGCAATAGAGTTATTGCAACTGGCATCTCGAAACCTAAAAGAGACCATTCAGCATCTGAATGAGGTGGTTGTGATTAACACGGAGATAGATTTTAAAATGGAAAATATTAATCTCCGAAATGCAGTTAAAGCAACATATAACTCCATATCAAGTTTAGCTTCTGAAGCCCAGGTAGAAATTATTAATGAAGTTCAGGAAGATGCATTAATTAAGGGCTTGCCAGCTTATGTAGAGAGTATTTTACTCAATTTCATAACAAATGGAATAAAATACAGATCTCATGACAGAAATAGCTTTGTAAAACTTTCTTCCTATCAACAAAACGGATATACCATTTTGGATGTTGAAGATAACGGCCTTGGAATAGACTTGAATAGACATGGTGATAAACTGTTTGGGATGTATAAGACCTTTCATCATAATAAAGATGCCCGAGGAATAGGACTTTTTATCACAAAGAATCAAATGGAAGCTATAGGAGGTAAAATAGAGGTAGAAAGTAAAGTCGACCAGGGTACTAATTTTAAATTGTATTTTAAAAACTAACCAATATAAATGAAGTCAAATAACGCAATTAACCTAACATGCATCATAGATGATGATCCTGTTTTTGTATTCGGTGCAAAAAGAATTATGGAAATGGCCGAATTTTGCAATAACTTTTTAGTTTTTCAGAATGGTGAAGAGGCTTTAACTAATTTAAAACCCATCGTATTATCCGGTGAATCAGTCCCCGATGTAATCTTACTGGATTTGAATATGCCTATAATGGATGGTTGGGAGTTTTTGGATAATTTTATAAAACTAGAGACCAAAAGAAAGATACTCATTTATATCGTCTCTTCATCCATAGATCCTGCGGATATTATTAAAGCTAAATCATATAAGGGATTGAATAACTTTATTGTAAAACCAATTACACGAGAGGTTTTAAGTGAAATTATGAGAGATGCAGTGAAGCACTAACTTAAAGGAAAGCTAGATAGTTTATACTTAAACATATTAAAGAATTAAATGGCGTCATCTGTAAAGTGGCGCCTTTCTTTATTTTGATTGAACTTTTCTTTGTTAAAATCCTTAGAAGCTCCTTTGGGGATAGTTAAGGAATTCCATTGGTCCCCTTTTAGGATTTTACCAATAAAAACGATCTGTCCTACATGATACGCGTAATGTGCCATTTGTCTGTTTAATGCTTCCAGCACCGTATGTCCTTCATTCCTTATATAAATAATGCGCTCCAGATCGTTTGGTGAGAGATTGTCGATAGAATTGAAGAGGCAATTCCATCCTTTGTCCCAATAGGTAATCATTTCGTCTTTAGTAGCGAGGGTATCTTCAAACTCATCATCTCGATTACGCCAATCCTTTTCTCCGTCCTCACTTAAAAAGTTGGTAAAACGACTCAGCATATTACCAGCCATATGTTTTACAAGAGTTACAATATTGTTTTGGGCTTCAACGTTCCGCCAATGAATATCATCATCGTTTAAAACAACGAATGTTTTATCAGCCAGACTTTTGTAATAACGGAATTGTTTGCGGGTACTTTCCAGGTAATTGCTGTTCAAAATGTTTAGCGTTAGAATGTTATATGTATAAAATTAAAAAAACCTTCTCAAATTTGAGAAGGTTTTTAGGTATGTTTACTAGTTTTTATTGATCTTTAAAATCTATACTAACTGAATTTACGCAATAGCGTTTGCCGGTAGCAGTCGGGCCATCATTGAAAACATGACCAAGATGTCCGCCACACTTACTACAAAGTATTTCAGTACGAACCATTCCAAAAGAGGTATCTTTTTTATATGTTATGGTGCCTTCAATAGCCTTGTCGAAAGATGGCCACCCACAATCACTTTCAAATTTCATGTCACTTTCAAAAAGGGGAGTTCCACATCCTTTGCATTTATAAGTACCTTCTTCAAAATGAAGGTTATATTTACCTGTATGTGGTCTTTCTGTTCCTTTAAGTCGTAATACCCGATATTCTTCTTCAGAAAGCAAAGCTCTCCATTCAGCATCGGTCTTCTCAAGGGATTGATTATTTTGCTCCATCTTCGTAGTTGATTTTTGCTGGTTACTTTTTTTATTGTCTTTGTCCTGGGCATTTGAATTACAACTGACCATCAGCGCAATTAATATTGCAAGAAATAAAGATCTCATGATATTGTTTTTTTATTTGGACGTAACAATATATTAAACATAACAATAAAGAAGACTTAGTTTAAAGATTTAATCTCTTTTATATTTAAAGTCTGCATAATAGAATCGTAATTGGTAGTGTCAACTCCTTGTATTAATTCAGTAGGTATAATGACATACCTGAAAATTAAACCTGCATTCATTTCTTCAGTCATATGGCTTCTCCAATCATTAGATCCGTCAATGAAAAATGAGATGACCGCAGGATCATAATCATAGAGATAACTGTAGGTGTAAGAATTACCGAATAATATCCTTGGAAGTGGTTCCCATATATATTCTCCATTAACTCCATAAACTACTTTTTGAAAGGCCATAATAACATCCGATTCTTCGACAGAAACACCATCAGGATATTCCAGGAATTCATAGTATCCATTGACACCACGTAAGTCAATAGTTACCTCGACAGCCTGAGGTTTAATCATTTGGCCGTCTTGACCATCCTGACCATCTTGCCCCGGAGGTCCTTGTTCACCTTCACAAGAAATTATAACAAAAGAAAATACAACGAGATAAAATAATTTTTTCATTTAAATGTGCTTTTTGAGTTATTTTAAAAAAGAGCACAAAAATAGAAAACTCCGATTCAATATCGGAGTTTTACTACGAGTAGTCGATGTTAAATATATGTTATATGTAAGTTCTGGATTAATTTAACTTTCTCACATCTTCAATGTTCAAGGCTTGTATGACGTTATTGTAATTAGAAAAATCAATTGATGCGTCTACATTATCTGCCGGCACGACGACCACTCTAAATACTTGGTTTTGTGTCCATTCGCTTCCCAGAGAATTTAAATCGATGGTGCCGTCTAGAAATATACGTACATCTTCCTGAGTGAAATCGAAATTATAAGTCAAAACGCCATCATTGAAAAATACATCTTGAGGAATCAATCTCCAAATTTCCGTACCGTCTACCTCCCACAGAATATAGGTTAGAACAACATCATATGGGAATACCTCAAACCCATATGGTTCTACAATTTCGAAGTTGTTTGCTTCGGTAAAATCAACTTCAATTTCGAATGCGTCAGCAACAATAAGCCCTCCATCTTGCCCTGGAGGTCCTGGAGGTCCCGGATCGCCATCACATGAAACAAAGGCTAGCGAGACCATGGTCAGTAAATAAAATATTTTTTTCATAATTATCAGAGTTTTTATTATCAAACAATAGTACAATTATCAGGCCATAATAAATTTTACAAAAAAAATAGTCCGGTTTTATGACCGGACTTGAAAGTTTTAAGGAGGAACTTTGATGATTTTTCGCAAGCATTTTATTATTGTAACTCGTAGGATTTTATTTTTTGCGTTTCGTATTCTTTTATATACTGGCTAATGTTCATCCCTTCATTGTTGCTTAGAAACTCTGCTGGTATTATGGCCACTCTAAATAAATTATTTAAAGTGAATTCATCATCCAGAGTGCCCAGATCAACATTACCGTCTATATAAAAGTTAATATCTAAAAAAGTGTGATCGAAACTGTAGGAAATAATACCTGTGCTAAAATATACGAGGTGTGGCATGGCTTCCCATATATCGACTCCGTTATCTACCCCGGCAAAATGATACGCTACAACCAAATCAGATTCGAACACTTCTATCTCCTCCGGGAATACAAATAATAGTGCATAGTCGTTTTCGGCTAAAAAGTCTACTTCAACCTCAAATACCTGGGGTAAAAGGATGCCTCCATCGACACCGGGAGGACCTTCCGGCCCCGGAGGCCCTACATCTCCCATGGGGCCTTGATCACCCTCACAGGATATTAATGTTACTAATAGTATGGCAAACGTGTAAACAATTGACTTCATAATAATACATTTAATAATTCAAAGGCAGGGGGAGAGCCTGAGTTACCAGGCTCAAAAATCTTAAGAAAGTAAACTTTAATTTACTTTTACTTCTGCAGTTCGTCCGCTTAATTCAGGAGCCAGAATCCATAATTCTCTTTCGGAACCATTGGTGAGTTCATGCCAGGTTTTAACATCTCTTTCAAAACTTCCGGCACCATTAACTTCATCATAGTTGGAGATCCAGTTATCATCCTGCTCTCCTAGTTTAGCGGAGTTTTCGAAAAAATCTACGAAGACAATATCTTTTCCTTCTTTGGTACTTCCAAATTCATTGGTGTAAATCCCATAGACTTCATTAGGATATTTCTCCTTATTCATTTTGGTGATTTTAGCTACAATGGCTTTAATCTTATCAAAATTACCCCACCCTCTTTTAATGTCGTAATAGGTGAGTCTTAATTTATCAAGCTTAAAGTCATTAGGGAAGTTAGAAAGTTCCGGGTGTGATCGCCAATAGGTTGCATTGGCCATAGGAAGTAATGTAGGCATTACCATATTATTCCAATGTTCATCATGCCCCCCTTGTGCTGGTCGGCTATCCACAGAAGACCATGGAATTGGCCCCATCGACCATACATACTTACCGGTATTCGGGCCGGTGACAATGGCGTATACCCGACAACCATAAACATCATCTGCATGATATTTTTTATTATGGTCCGCCATGTGTTTTTTGAAATCACCCATCTTGGCAGGATTGGGCGTAATAATAACATTTTCAAATACTACATACTCTCCGTTGTTTTGCCCGGATACAGTCCAGGCCAATAATACAACGATTAATAACAATAATTTTCTCATGACAATATATTTAGCTGGTTAATAAGCTATTGAATAATTGCTATTAATCAAGAGAAAAGATGTAGTGGTAGTGGTGCAAATATAGTTATAATTAATTGAAAATTAACATTATGGGGTATTATTTATCTGTGGGTACTTCAAAGATTATTATTACTGAATAAATTTACTGATTTGAGTAATTACCTCATCATTTCCTAAAATTCTACGATGTCCCAAACCATTGGTAACTATCAAATCCGAGTTTTGTAGGTGCTTATGTATGTTTTCAGCCGAGCTTAGTGGTACATCAAGATCATTTTGATCATGGATAATAAGCGTTGGAGTAGAAACATGGTCTGCCGCTTTACTAGCCGATAAATTATTAATGTCTTCCCCGAGAACCTGATCGAATTGTTTTTTCATTTTCATTCCTACATGATCTTTCAACCCTAATTTTCTGGTAAAATCGAGAGCAATATCAATGATTTTGTCACCACAACCAATTATAACCAGTTTCTTCAGGTGTAAGCCCTGGCTAATAGAGTTTAATAAAGTCATACCTCCTAAAGAATGACCAATACCAATGTCAAAGGGTCCATATAGTTTGGTAAGATGTAATACCACGTCTATAAATTCAGACATATTAGTTTTTGAACCCGGAGCCTTACCATGAGCCGGGGCATCAAAACTAATGGTCATATAACCCTGTTTAAGAAGCTCATCTGCGATTTTAAATAATTGGGTGCCGCGTCCAGACCAGCCATGAACCAATAAAGCTTTCTTAGTTGATTTCCCATATTCATAAACGACCACCTCTTTGTTAATAGATGGGATCTTTACCTGAGTTTGAATCGTATGCTGGTCCATTGAGTATTCTCGTTTAGGCATTTTATGTTTTATCGGACTCATAAATAGACTGCCGGCAAACTTGCTGGCCAAGAGCGGAGAAATAAATTGTAACGTTTTAGCGGTGTATACTATAGGTTTAGGAATCTCAAGAGTATTTCTATATGTTTTCTGATCTTTTGTCATGCCAATACTTAATTTAGATGCAAGGTATCCATTTTCATAGAATGAACGTAATAATTACTTTTTAGAATAGAAGGTTTTATAAAAATTCTTTCAACTTTAACTTTTAAGCCTTACAATTATTAAAGTTTTGTAAATTTGATCTGTAAAAGAAAATTAACTCAAAATGAAAAAACACATTTCACTTGTTCTATTCTCGGTTTTATTTGTTGCCTGTGCTACAAATCCGTTTACAGGCAAGAAAACAATGGCTTTGGTGTCTAATGACGAATTATTCGCATCCTCTTTTCAGCAATACGATAAGTTTTTAAATGAAAATAAGGTTATAAGTGGTACGGCAGATGCGCAACGCGTAAAAAGAGTTGGACAACGAATAGCGGTTGCTGCAGAGAAATGGTTGAATGCTAATGGATACGAAGGATATTTAAAAGATTATAAATGGGAGTACAACCTTGTGAATGATAAACAGGTGAATGCATGGTGTATGCCTGGAGGTAAAATAGTGGTGTATACAGGTATATTGCCTATAACAAAAACCGATGCCGGTTTAGCAGTTGTGATGGGACATGAAGTAGCACATGCACTGGCAAATCATGGACAACAACGTATGAGCGCGGGGGTTTTACAACAAGCAGGTGCTGCTGGTGTAGCAGTTGCAACAGGAGGCCAGAGTTCGACAACTCAGGAATTATGGATGACGGCATATGGAGTAGGCTCTCAGGTAGGAGGAATGCTTCCATTCAGTAGAAGTCATGAAACCGAGGCCGACAGAATAGGTATTCAATTAATGGCTATTGCCGGATATAACCCTGATGAAGCGGCTAAATTGTGGGAACGAATGAGTGCTAATTCAGGAGGAGGAGCTCCTTCGGAAATATTAAGTACACACCCTTCTAATGATTCCCGAATCAGTAATTTAAGAGCATGGTCGCCTGCTGCTAAAACCGAAGCTAAAAAGTTCGGTGTAACCAGCTTTCAATAACAATGAAAGAAAAATAAATAGTATATTCGAAGCTGTTCAAATTATGAGCAGCTTTTTTTATGAATAATAAGATAAACAGGCCCTGATGCCCTAACAAAATCTGTTAATATATGACGCGAATTGCACTTCAAAAAGGAAGTAAGAAATTATTGAATGCTTGGGCATTTTACGATTGGGCAAATTCAGTGTATAGTTTAGTGATATCTTCGGCCATTTTCCCGATTTTTTATGGTGCTTTATTCAGGGTTGCGGGTATAGAAAAAGTAACCGTTTTTGGAGGTGAAATTGCTCGGGCACCTTTAATCAGTTATGTTACTTCAGCGGCATTCGTTTTTATTGCCATTATTACACCATTGATATCGGGTATAGCAGATTACCTGGGGAATAAGAAAGTGTTTATGAAATTCTTTTGTTACCTGGGAGGCGTTTCATGTATAGGTTTGTATTGGTTTTCACTTGAAAATATTTACGTTGGTTTATTATGTTACTTCTTTGGATTGGTTGGATTTTGGGTGAGCTTTGCAATCAACAATTCCTACCTTCCGGATATAGCCTTTCCCGAACAACAAGATAGAATAAGTGCAAAAGGGTTTTCCATGGGGTATATTGGAAGCGTTATTCTTTTAGTGCTGAATTTAGCCATGGTTATGAAACCTGGTTTATTCGGTATTACTTCCGATGCGGGTGAGGCTGCTGAAATTCTCGCCATGAAGTATTCCTTTGTTTCTGTGGGTATTTGGTGGATACTATTTAGTCAGTATACTTTTTACCATTTACCTAAAGGGAATAAGAAAGCGGGGGAGAGAAAAAATATCATTCTCAACGGTTTTAAAGAATTGAAATTAGTCTGGCACCAATTAAAAGAACAACCTGTCCTGAAACGGTATCTGGGTGCCTTTTTTGTGTATAGTATGGCGGTGCAAACCGTTATGTTGATTGCAACCTATTTTGGAGAAGAAGAAATAGCCTGGGGTTCGGCCGACGAACGTACCATGGGGTTGATTGTTAGTATTTTAGTCATACAGTTGGTTGCAATTGTAGGAGCTACGCTCACGGCACAGGCATCTAAGAAATATGGTAATATAAACACATTAATGGTAATTAATATTATGTGGATTATGATCTGTATTTATGCATATTATTTAGAAACTCCAACAAATTTCTACATAGCCGCAGCTTGTGTCGGATTGGTTATGGGAGGGATTTAAGCTTTATCCCGATCTACCTATTCGAAGTTTTTGCCGGAAACAACAGATACTACCTCCTTTTTTAGCTTCTATGATGTTGCTGAAAAAATTGGAATTATCATAGGCACTTTTATGTATGGTTTAATAGCTCAGGTCACGGGAAACATGCGGAATTCAATAGTGTTTTTAGGAATTTTCTTTGTCATGGGGGTATTTCTTTTGTTTAGAGTACGAAAAATTAAATCGTTACCATAACGTATAATTAAGCACTTTGCCGATTTATAATTAATTCATATGTAGTCTGTTATATATTTATATCGCATTACAAAAGTATGGAATATGAAACCTATTAAAATTCTATTCCTACTATGCTATATTGCAACTACCCCAATAATTCTTTCATGTAGCGCAGAAACAGAAGACCCTGATGTTTCTACGGATATTTTTGAGGCATATATTAACGATACGCATTTTACTGCGAAAGACGTTGTTTTAATGCTTAGAGGTGATTATATAGATATCATCGGAAATGATACAGAAACAGATCAATCAATCTTCATTACCCTGAAAAGAGCTAACAAAGAACGCTATGTCTTTGGGAAATCTTCAATTAATGGAGAAGGAAATGAGGCTGCTTTCTATAATCGAAATAACAGTGATGAGTTTACCACCTCGTTTGTGAATAAAAATTGTGGAGAAGTTAAACTTGATATTTCAAAATGGAGCGAAGGAATGATTTCCGGAGAATTCTATTTTGAGGCTTCTAATGATGAAAATAAAGTTATCCAGGTGTCTCAGGGACGATTTGAAAAGAACTTCTATGAATAAATAAGCTTTTGTCGATTAATAAAAAAATGCTCGGGGAATACCTCGAGCATTTTTAGTTTTGGTTGATTACTGGTTTTGGCTGACCACTATTTATAGTTAATTAGATCTTAGTTACATCGCCACTTCCAACAATTTTATTGTCAGTGCTACCTGGGTTACCTTGATATTTTACATCTCCGCTTCCTACAATCCTTGTTTTAAGCTTACCACCATTACAATGAACTTTGGCATCACCCGATCCGGAAATAGAAACCGATACGTCTTTTGCTTTTAAATCATATGCATGAATATCTCCAGACCCTGAAATAGCACATTCAAAAGAAGAAGTGTATCCTGTAACACTAATGTCACCCGACCCGGAAACATTTGCCTCTACAGTATCGCTGTTAAGACTTAATTTAATGTCGCCTGATCCTGAAAGACTTGTTGTAAAGTTTGTAGCTTTAATTTCATTTTTTGAAACAATATCGCCGGATCCGGATAAATAAACCCCGGAGATGTCTTCAAAAGGAACGGTAATTAGAATTTTTTTACCTCGGCTGGTCGAAAGATTATATCCTTTTTCCGTTTTTATTTTAAGTTGATCACCATCAACTTCGGTAACAATATATTCGAGTAGGTTTTCCTCCGCCTCAATAGTAATCTTACCTTCAGAACCTTTCACGAGTACAACATCAAAAAAACCTGCCATACTTACAGTGTCATAATCACCTACCTTTCGGGTTTCTGTGGTAACCTTACCATTACCGTTTACTTTTTTACTACCCCACCATTGAGCACTTGCTGCTGAGGTAATTGTAAGGGCAAATAAAAATAAAATTGATTTTTTCATTTTAGTTGTTTTGAGATTGATGAATTAGTTTTTATACAATTTAACACTACCGTAGTCTGAATTGATAGATAATTTATTTTTACCCTTTGAGCCGTAATAGCCTTCATAATGTTTTTCAGTAGATTTTTCTGTGCTATGACTCATATTAAGATCTTCCTTTCCGCTTAACCCGGCATATTCTAATTGAATATTAAAATCGAAATGATAATTTGGGTCATAACCAATTCTTATTCCGGCGTAATCACTTCTGATTTCAACATTACCGGCATTTGAAGAAAGGTTGTCAATTTTTATAGATCCATAATCAGATGATAGAGATACATTTCCATGAACATCACCGATTTTAGTAGTTAAATAATCTCCATTTGCTTGCAGGTTATTAACGGCACCAATTTTTATAGATCCATAATCGCATGAAAACTCGAGATTACCTGCCTCTCCAATTACGGAGGTTGTGTAGTCGGCACTAATAATAAGATTACCTGCTTTGTCAATTTCATAGCCTGAATAATCGGCACTGATTTTACCGCTTTTCATATATCCTATCGTAGACTTAGAGGTGTAATCAAAGCTTAATGTATTATTATCCGCATTGAGTTCTCCAATATTCATTTTACCGTAGTCACAACTTATTTTGGCAACACCGTCTAATGCATCTAAATTGATTCCACCGTAATCGTTGCTGAGGTCTACACTGTTTGTAACCGGCATCTTAATGGTGTAATTGATTTCCATACTTACATTATTGCTTCCCCAACTCCAATTCCAGCCACTACTTTTTTTGAAAATGGTTTTAGCAGAAACCATAGCGTTTGAAGCCGAAAAATCAACATCGATCTCATCTAGTTTCTTCTGAACTTTATCTTCATTGTTACCACTGGTTTTAATATGAACCTCAATTTCTATACGGTTCTGATTCCAGGTTGTTATGTATAAATTTCCATAACTGTTATCAACCTTCAATAAGGCATTGGCGTTTACACTATACTCTTTATTTATCTTTTTTTCCTTGGTGTATTTTCCGGTATGGGAAGGATTGGTTGCAAGCAACATAGCTGGCAACAAAAGAAGGAATAGTGTAATTTTATATAACATAGTTTTCATCTTTTTAAGATTTAATTGTTATGAAAGGTCATGCATTGTTTAGTTAGACCTATACCTGGTTTTAAACCTGATTAGCAGGCAATGCATTTTCCTTGTCTTTTAATTGT
Source organism: Zhouia amylolytica (assembly GCF_900116365.1). GTDB lineage: Bacteria > Bacteroidota > Bacteroidia > Flavobacteriales > Flavobacteriaceae > Zhouia > Zhouia amylolytica. Next base: position 271,275 of record NZ_FPAG01000008.1, read on the forward strand.
TTTACTTCTTCGATCTGATTTAAAACATCTTGTAATAAATCAATTCTGGTTTGAAAATTGGTAATCATTGCATGCAGTATTTTTTTAGTATTACCATTTTCTTTAAGATCTTGTTCTAGTTTTTTATAATCATTATCTAATTTTTTTATCTGAAGCATGGCGTCATCGACCATCTTCTGGGTTTCGGGGGTAACTTCTTTATTTATTTTTTCTATTTCCTGCTCTAGTAAAGAGGCAAAATAGAACTGTGTCTTTTCAACTTCCGGAGCAACTTTTGATGTCTTTTGAGTATTTACAAAAACACCAGCTCCTAAAGCAATTAGTATGGCCAGCGATGCAGCAATAGAAAGTGGTTTCCACCAGGATCTTTTTTTAGATGGCCCTTCAATATTTAAAGTGGACTGACTATTCAAGCGTTCTAAAAATCGCTCTTCATGACCAGCTGTTGGCTCTTCAATGTCAAATTGACCATGAAGTTCCTCGAAAAGTGCATCAATATTATCTTTCTTTAAGTCCATACTTCAGTTAATTTTTTTCTTAAACTCGCTTTTGCTCTTGAAATGGTTGTTCTGCAATTAGCATAACTCATTCCCATTATTTCACTTATTTCCTCATAGTCATAACCTTCTATTAAATGTAAGGTCAAAGAAACTCTGTAATTGTCCTTCAGCGTTTTCATGGTTTCTAACACTTTTTGAGCCTTCATGTTTTTGAAATCATGATCAGGATCAATGCCATCGTTGTCTTCGACCCTGTACATTACATCATCTAACGGAACGTCATCATTTTTTTGTTGTTTTCTGTAATGATAGATACTGTTGTTAACTACAATACGTTTTAACCAGGCTCCAAAAGTGGTGTCTCCCCTGTAGGAATCTAATTTCGTAAATGCACTTAAGAAAGATTCCTGCAGAACGTCTTCTGCCTCGTAGGGATCATGGACAATTCGTACTGCAATGTTATACATCGCTTTGAAGTATCTCTTATATACTTCCATCTGGGCTACTTTGTCCCCCTTTTTGCATAATTGCAATAATGCTTCAATATCTAAATTACTTCGGCTCAAAAAGTGATTGTTTACTATAAAGATGAAGATTAAGGTTCAATTGTTACAGTTTGAACAGATATTTTTTTAAAAGATTTTGATTTTGTGAGTGTTATACCAGTGTGCGGCTTCCTGTAGTATAACTATTTATTAAGGCTCCAGAAATGATGCAGAGGTCCATTTCCTTTACCAGCCTTTAGTAGGTCTGCATTTTGGATAGCACCCTGAATAAATACTTTAGATTTTTCAATCGCGGAAACTAAGTTGTATCCCTTTCCTAAATAAGAAGCTATTGCTGAAGATAAGGTGCATCCTGTGCCATGAAGATTACTGGAATTGATTTTTCTGGATTCAAAACTGCTATGCTTGCTTTGCGTAATATCATATAAGGTGTCAATAGTATAATTACCACTTAGGTGGCCGCCTTTTAATAAAACGGAAACTTCAAATTTGTCTGCCAATTTTTGCGCAAAACCGGCAAGATCGTTCTCATCAATTTTTTCGCCCAGTAATGTTTCAGCTTCCGGAATATTGGGAGTTATTAAGGTGCTTAAGGGAAATAGCCTGGCAACAAGATTTGATACGGCCTCCGGTGCTAATAACTTTTTTCCCGAACTGGAAATAAGTACTGGATCTAATACAATCAACGGGGAAGGATGCATTTGCAAACAATCTGCAACTCCTTCAACAATAGCCGCATTCGCCAGCATTCCTATTTTGATAGCATTAATTTCAATATCTTTAAGGATTAGGTTGAGTTGCTCCTGAACAAATTCGTAAGGTAAGGTCTGAATTTGCGACACACCTAAAGTGTTCTGGGCAGTAAGCGATGTGATTACTGAAGTAGCATAACAACCGCAGGCGCTAATGGTTTTAATGTCGGCTTGAATACCCGCTCCACCACTGGGATCACTCCCTGCTATCGTTAAAATATTTGGAATACTTTGTTTTTCTTTTTGCATTTGTTGAAAACGAGGATTGCAGTACAATTAATACGAATTCCTGAGTCAAAAATAACAATTTTTAAATGTTCGCTCTATAAAAGTTATTTCAGCTCCATAAATTTAAATCTTGGCATGGCTATTGTCTAAATACAATAGAATAACTTGAGCTTGTTTTTGTTGTAAAAAACTGGTGTTTAGTTGTTTATGCTAAAGTGAGTATTGTTAGAAAAGATAAATAAACAGCTCATTCTGGATGACAGAATGACTTAAAAGTGATTATGAGTAAAACAAAACTTTTAAATATTGACAGTTTGTCATTGCAAAACTTTGATGAAGATGCAGAGTTAATTCCATTAATGACACCTGAAGATGAAGAAGAGATTAATAACGAATCCCTGCCGGAATCTTTACCAATTCTTCCTTTGAGAAATACGGTATTATTTCCAGGGGTGGTTATTCCTATTACAGCTGGACGAGATAAGTCTATTAAGCTGATAAAGGAAGCTTCTAATGGAGGTAAGATTATTGGAGTAGTTTCGCAAAAGGATGAAACCGTTGAAGATCCGACCCCGGATGATATTAATATGGTAGGAACGGTAGCAAGGATACTGAGGGTGTTACAAATGCCTGATGGGAACACTACGGTTATTATTCAGGGTAAAAAGAGATTTGAAATTGATGAAATTACATCTGAAGATCCTTATTTCAAGGCAACTATTAAAGAGGTGCCGGAAGCTCGTCCTGAGAAGGAAAATAAGGAGTTCGATGCGATTATTGATTCCATCAAAGAGTTAGCGCTTCAGATTATCAAAGAAAGCCCGAATATTCCTTCGGAAGCATCATTTGCCATTAAGAATATTGAAAGTTCTTCATTTCTTATCAACTTCATTTCATCAAACCTAAATCTCGATGTAAAAGAGAAGCAGGCATTGCTTGAGACGAATGATTTAAAGGAAAGAGCCCTGGCTACCCTGAAGTTTATGAATGTTGAATTTCAACGTTTAACACTTCAAAAAGATATTCAATCTAAGGTGAAGCTGGATCTCGATCAGCAACAACGCGAATATTTCTTACATCAGCAAATGAAAACCATTCAGGAGGAACTGGGTGGAAATTCATCGGAAACGGAGATTGAAGAAATGCGTGAACGTGCTAAAAAGAAGAAGTGGAGTAAAAAAGTTCAGGAGCATTTCGATAAAGAACTGAGTAAGATACAGCGCATGAATCCTCAGGTTGCAGAGTATTCCATACAACGTAACTACCTCGACCTCTTTCTGGAGTTACCTTGGAATGAATTTTCTAAGGATAGTTTTGATTTAAAGAGAGCGCAAAAAATTCTGGATAGAGACCATTATGGTCTCGAAGATGTTAAAAAGCGAATAATAGAATATTTGGCAGTTTTAAAACTCCGTAACGATATGAAATCGCCTATTTTATGTCTTTATGGACCTCCGGGAGTTGGTAAAACCTCATTAGGTAAATCAATTGCGGAAGCTATAGGAAGAGAGTATGTTCGAATGTCTTTAGGAGGTCTGAGAGATGAGGCTGAGATTAGAGGTCATAGAAAAACATACATTGGTGCAATGCCGGGTAGAATTATTCAATCGATCAGAAAGGCGGGTAAATCAAACCCTGTATTTATTCTGGACGAAATTGATAAGCTTTCGGTTAGTCATAGCGGAGACCCTTCTTCAGCTATGCTTGAAGTTTTAGATCCGGAACAAAATCATGAGTTTTATGATAACTTTCTTGAGGTAGGGTACGACTTGTCTAAGGTAATGTTTATTGCTACTGCCAATAACCTGTCTACTATTCAACCGGCGCTGCGAGACAGAATGGAAATTATCAATGTAACCGGTTATACCATTGAAGAGAAAGTAGAGATTGCCAAACGTCATCTTTTACCTAAACAATTAGAGGAGCATGGTTTAAAGAAAAAAGATCTGCAGATAGGCAAAAAAGAACTGGAAAAGATCGTTGAAGGTTATACCCGTGAATCTGGAGTAAGAAGCCTTGAGAAACAGATCGCTAAAATGGTTCGCCACGCTGCTAAATCCATTGCTATGGAAGAAGAGTACAATGTAAAGGTTACAGCCAAAGATGTGGAAGATGTCTTAGGACCTGCTCGATTGGAACGCGATAAATATGAGAATAATGATGTTGCAGGGGTGGTAACCGGATTGGCATGGACCAGTGTTGGAGGTGATATATTATTTATTGAGTCGATCCTTTCAAAGGGTAAAGGAAGCTTGAATATAACAGGGAACCTGGGACAAGTAATGAAAGAGTCCGCAACCATTGCCATGGAGTACATTAAGTCAAATGCTGAGGACTTAGGAATTAATCCTGATGTATTTGATAAGTACAATGTGCATATGCACGTTCCGGAAGGAGCAACGCCTAAAGACGGTCCAAGTGCAGGGGTAACCATGTTGACCTCATTGGTTTCGCTCTTTACGCAAAGAAAAGTTAAGAAGAGTATAGCAATGACTGGTGAAATTACCTTAAGAGGAAAAGTGTTGCCGGTTGGAGGTATAAAAGAAAAGATCCTTGCAGCCAAAAGAGCCAAAATAAAAGAGATTATCCTGTGTGAGGATAATAGAAAAGATATAGAGGAAATAAAACAAGACTATCTAAAAGGACTAACCTTCCACTATGTACGTGAAATGAGAGAAGTAATTGAAATAGCAATTACCAAACAAAAAGTTAAAAACGCCAAGAATTTATAAAGAGTTGCTTAAATTAAGGCTGGATTTAAATCCAGCCTTAATATTTAAATACAGATTATATTGATGAAAAAAATTACCATTGCAATAGACGGTTATTCTTCTACCGGAAAAAGTACGATAGCAAAACAGCTGGCAAAAGCATTAGGATATGTGTATGTTGATTCAGGTGCGATGTACAGAGCAATTACCTTATACGCACTTGAGAACGAATTTATCGGTAGCGAGAAAGATAATATAGACGCTCTCGTTAAAATGCTTCCGTACATTAAGTTAAAATTTGAACTGAACAATGCAACCGGGGCTGCTGAAATATATCTTGATGGTAAGAATGTCGAAAAAGAAATCCGGTCTTTAAAAATCTCTCAACACGTAAGTAGAATTGCAACCATCACAGAAGTTCGTCAGAAGCTTGTAGATATGCAAAAAAAGATGGGCGAAAATAAAGGTGTTGTTATGGATGGTCGCGATATAGGTACCGTGGTGTTCCCTGATGCAGAATTGAAATTGTTCATGACAGCTTCTCCGGAAACAAGAGCTCATCGTAGGTATAAGGAACTGTTGGACAGAGGAGAAAAAGTAGTCTTTAAAGATGTGCTCGAGAATGTTCAAAATCGAGATTATATCGATTCTCATCGTGAAAACTCTCCTTTAGTAAGAGCAGAAGATGCCATCGAATTTGATAATACCGACATGGGACTTCAAGATCAATTTGAACGAATTAAAGGAATGGCACTGCGAGTTATTGAAAAACAATGATTTACTGTAAGTTTTAAAACTTGAAGTAATTCTTCTAATTGTTTGTGAATCAAATATTATTGTTTTAATTTTGCACTCCTTTTTGCATGTAGATAGAGGTGGAAGGGAAGAAAAAAACAAAACAATAATATCTTCTATGTTTAATATGCATAACCTCTTCATTGAATATAGAATACAAATTTAATACTCAGCACATGGCTGATACAAACACAAATCCAGAAGTACAGGAACAACAAAATCCTGCACAATTTTTAGAGAACTTTAACTGGGAGAAATACGAAGAAGGTATTGAGAAGGTTGAAGATGACAAACTTAAAGAGTTTGAAGATTTAGTAGAGAAAAATTTCGTTGAAACTGCGGATGATGATGTAGTTGAAGGTACTGTTGTTCACTTAACAGACAGAGAAGCAATCATCGATATCAATGCTAAGTCTGAAGGTGTAATCTCTCTAAATGAGTTCCGTTACAATCCTGATTTAAAAGTTGGTGATAAAGTAGAGGTGTTGATCGATGTTCGTGAAGATAAATCAGGTCAATTAGTACTTTCTCACAGAAAAGCTCGTGTAATTAAGGCATGGGATAGAGTTAATGAAGCTCACGATAAAGGAGAAATCGTTAACGGTTTTGTTAAGTGTAGAACTAAAGGTGGTATGATCGTAGACGTATTCGGAATTGAAGCGTTCTTACCAGGTTCTCAAATTGACGTTAAGCCTATCCGCGATTATGACCAATATGTAAATAAAACAATGGAATTCAAAGTTGTTAAAATCAACCACGAATTCAAAAACGTTGTTGTTTCTCATAAAGCACTTATTGAGGCTGATATTGAAGAACAGAAGAAAGAGATCATTGGTCAATTAGAAAAAGGTCAAGTATTAGAAGGTGTTGTTAAAAACATTACTTCTTACGGTGTATTCATCGACCTTGGAGGTGTAGATGGATTAATCCATATTACAGACCTTTCATGGTCTCGTATCAACCACCCTAACGAGGTTGTTGAATTAGACCAGAAATTAAATGTGGTAATTCTTGACTTTGATGATAACAAGTCTAGAATCCAGTTAGGTCTTAAGCAATTACAGAAACATCCTTGGGAAGCTTTAGATGCTGAACTTAAAGTTGGTGATAAAGTAAAAGGTAAAGTAGTTGTTATAGCTGATTACGGTGCATTCGTAGAAGTTGCTGAAGGTGTTGAAGGTTTAATTCACGTTTCAGAAATGTCTTGGAGTACTCACTTACGTTCAGCTCAGGACTTCGTTAAAGTAGGTGATGAGGTTGAAGCTGTTATCTTAACATTAGATCGTGACGAGCGTAAAATGTCTCTGGGTATGAAGCAATTAACTCCAGATCCATGGACTGATATTACTGCTAAGTATCCTGTTGGTTCTAAGCATAAAGGTATCGTTAGAAACTTTACTAACTTCGGTGTTTTCGTAGAACTTGAAGAAGGTATCGACGGATTGATCTATATCTCAGACCTTTCTTGGACTAAGAAGATCAAACATCCATCAGAGTTTGTTAACATTGGAGATGAGTTAGAGGTTGAAGTTCTTGAATTAGATGTTGAAGGACGTAAACTTTCTCTTGGACACAAACAAACTACTGAAAACCCTTGGGATAAATACGAGCAAGAGTTCGCTGTAGGTACAGTTCACAATGCTGCAATCGATGAGATCGTAGACAAAGGAGCTACTATCCAGTTTAACGATGATATCGTAGCGTTTGTTCCTTCACGTCACCTTGAAAAAGAAGACGGTAAGAAATTGAAGAAAGGTGATGTAGCTGACTTCAAAATCATTGAGTTTAATAAAGAATTCAAGAAAGTTGTAGCTAGCCACACGGCAATCTTCAAAGAAGAAGAAGAGAAAAATGTAAAAGCTGCTGCTGCTTCTAACGCAACTAAAGAGAAGACTACTTTAGGTGATTTAGATGCACTACAGGAGTTAAAAGATAAAATGGACGGAAAATAAGCCGTAATTATCTTTATAAAATTAAAAGCCCTCAATAATATTGAGGGCTTTTTTTATTACTTCGTCATGGCTTTTTGTATCGCTGCTTCAGCAAGGGGGCGCATTACCTCATATCCTTCACTCGTAGGGTGCACTTCATCATTGGCGTAAATAGGTTTCATGCCTTTACGTTTGTCTGAAAGGTGCGAATGGTAATCCAGATAAATATGCCCATGCTTTTCGGCATATGCCTTCATCCAGTTGTTGATCTTAATGATTTTTTCTGCGGGCTTTAACCCTGGTTTCCATGGATAGTCATAAACAGGAAGTATTGATGATAACACTACCTTAATTCCGTTTGCAGTCGCAATTTCAGCCATAGATGCCAGGTTATCCTGGATCATTTTAATTGTCGATGGACCTGTATTACCGGCAATATCATTAGTACCTGCCAAAATAACAACTACTTTCGGTTGTAAATCAACAACATCCTGACGAAACCGAATTAACATCTGCGGCGTTGTTTGTCCGCTGATCCCTCTGTTAATAAAACCGTTTTTATTAAAAAACTCCGGATCGTGATTCATCCATCCTTCGGTGATCGAGTTTCCCATAAAAACTACTTCCACAGGTTTTTGGAGTCTGATAATTTCACTATTGTCCGCTTTAAACCGTTTTAAATTAGGCCAGTCTTGTGCAGCCGTATTGAAGAAAGCCATCAGAAATAATAGGAGTAACGTGATAGATTTTGTTCTCATTTTATTTAATCTTTTGAATTTAAAATCATAATTTAATGGAGAAAATGAAATGGTATTTATTGATAATCATTTAATTATTTCAGGATTAAAAAATCATCAAATTACAAGTTAGTTTTATTTCGCAATAAATCCGTATTTTTACAAACCAAACACGATTGCAATTCGAAATTATGAGTCAAAAAGTTCTGCTTTCTTCTAAAGAGATCCATATTATACTGCATCGTTTGGCTTGTCAACTGATAGAGAATCATTTAGATTTTAAAAATACTGTTTTAATAGGAATTCAGCCCAGAGGCGTTTTTCTTGCAGAACGCCTGAGTAAGATTCTCAAGGAAGACTATAAAGTCAAAGATGTGGCGTTGGGATACCTTGATATTACTTTTTATCGTGATGACTTTAGAAGAGGAGAGAAACCTCTCGAAGCTAATAAAACAAATATTAACTTTCTGGTAGAAGATAAGAAAGTAGTTTTTATAGACGATGTGCTTTATACTGGTAGAAGTATCAGAGCCGCACTAACTGCTATACAATCTTTTGGACGACCTTCAGAAATTGAACTTCTAACCTTAATCGACAGGAGGTTTAGCAGGCATTTACCAATACAGCCCGATTATAGAGGAAGACAGGTTGATGCCATCAATCAGGAAAAAGTTAAAGTACTTTGGGAAGAGAATGATGGAGAAGATGTAGTTTATTTAGTAAATAATTAGAAAATAAGTCAACAGCAATGAGTGAATTAAGTGTAGATCACTTACTGGGAATAAAGTATCTTAAGGAAGAAGATATACAACTGATATTTGAGACAGCTGATCACTTTAAAGAGGTGATTAACCGTCCGATTAAAAAAGTACCTTCACTGCGCGATATTACCATCGCCAATATGTTTTTTGAGAATAGTACAAGAACGAAGCTTTCTTTTGAATTGGCGGAGAAAAGGTTATCAGCTGATGTGGTTAATTTCTCTGCTTCACAATCTTCTGTAGCCAAAGGAGAAACACTCATAGATACGGTAAACAATATCTTATCGATGAAGGTTGATATGGTCGTAATGAGACATCCAAATCCGGGAGCTGGAGTGTTCTTATCAAGACATGTGAATGCCAGTATTGTAAATGCAGGAGACGGTACTCATGAACATCCAACCCAGGCCTTACTTGATTCCTATTCTATTAGAGAACGCTTAGGAGATGTAGCCGGAAAAAATGTGGTCATTGTTGGAGATATCTTGCATTCAAGAGTAGCACTTTCAAATATATTTGCACTGAAATTACAAGGGGCTAACGTTAAAGTCTGCGGACCAAAGACATTGATACCAAAATATATTACCTCCTTGGGAGTGGAGGTGGAAACCAATCTTAGAGCTGCACTCGAATGGTGTGACGTAGCTAATATGCTTAGAGTACAAAATGAGCGTATGGATATTAGCTATTTCCCGACAACCAGAGAATATACCCAGCAATTCGGAGTTAATAAAAAAATATTAGATTCCTTAGATAAAGAGATTACGATTATGCACCCCGGACCAATAAACAGGGGAGTAGAGATAACTAGTGATGTAGCCGATTCAAAACAGGCTATTATTCTCAATCAGGTAGAGAATGGAGTAGCTGTTAGGATGGCAGTGATATATTTATTAGCATCTAAAATTAAACAATAACATTATGATTTTTGATAAGCAAGGAAATACTACCGTAGCTACACAAGAAGCAGTATCGTTAGCTACATTTTTGAAGCGATTGGACGAATCATATTCAAAATGGAAAAATAATAATTTGATCGTTAACCTGCTTTCAATAAATAAAATTGAAGCGAATGATTTATTGGAGTTTTTACCATTGCGAAATAAGCATACCGAAGGTAAAAATTCTTTTGTTATTGTTTCCACAGCTGTTAAATATGAGGATGTACATGATGACCTCATAGTGGTACCGACACTAAAGGAAGCTTTTGACATTATTGAAATGGACGAGATTGAAAGAGATCTCGATATTTAATTTATAAATTTAAGTTCGTTTGAAACTATCAATCCTTGGTTGTTACAGTGCCACACCCAGAGCTTTAACGAATCCTACAGCTCAGGTATTGGAAATTAAAGGACATGTTTTTTTAATCGATTGTGGAGAAGGAACCCAGGTACAACTTAGAAAGCAGCAAATAAAATTTGCAAGAATTAAACATGTGTTCATATCACATCTTCACGGAGATCATTTCTTCGGATTACCTGGCTTGATATCTACATTCATGCTGCTTGGAAGAGAAGCAGAGCTGCATATCTACGGTCCAAAAGGCATTAAAAAAGCGGTGACTACTATGTTAAAAGTAGGAAATGCCTGGACTAATTTCCCATTAATTTTTCATGAATTAACCGCCAAAGAGTCTGAGATCATTTTTGAAGATGAAAAGATTTCAGTTAAAACCATTCCTCTTATTCATAGAATATATACCAATGGATTTCTTTTTTCAGAAAAAGAAGGTGAACGAAAGCTAAATATCGGCGCCGCTGAAGATTATGGAATTGATGTGTCGTATTACAGAAATATTAAACAAGGTAAAGATGTGATGAATGAAGAGGGGAAATTAATCGCGAACCACTTACTCACCTTTGACCCTCCAGCCCCTAAAAGCTATGCTTTTTGTAGTGATACGGCTTTCAATCAGGAAATTATTCCCATTATAAAAAACGCGGGTGTGCTTTATCACGAAAGTACTTTTACCAAGGCACATGAGCATTTAACCAAACCAACGGGTCACTCTACCGCAGCTGAAGCTGCTACAATTGCAAAAGAAGCGAATGTAGGGATGTTGATTCTAGGACATTATTCAACACGCTATAAATCCTTGGAAGTGTTTAAAAATGAAGCGAAAAGTATTTTTAAAAACGTTCATTTGGCGGAAGACGGGAAAGTATTTGAACTCTGAAGTTTTTTACTCCATAACCACATAACTCCATAACTCCATAACAAGATTACTCCATAACAAGATTACTCCATAACTTCATCCTTAACTTTACCCCAAAGCAGGGCGTTTAACTTATTTCTATTAATTATTTTTGTAGTAAAATAATTCAGGTTTAATACCATTTTTTATGCAAAACGATTTAGGTCATTATCGAAGAAATTACCAAAAGAGTGAACTTATAGAAACCAATGTCCCTGATAATCCCATGCAATTATTTCAAACATGGTTTTATGAGGTAGAACAATTTGGAGGAGTGGAAGAGGCCAATGCCATGACGGTTTCAACCATTGGTTTAGATGGATTTCCAAAGAACAGGGTCGTTTTATTAAAAAAGTATACCTACGAAGGATTTATATTCTATACTAATTATAATAGTGAAAAGGGAAAGGCTATAGCTGCCAACCCTAATATTTGTCTGTCGTTTTTCTGGCCCAATCTGGAGCGACAGGTCATTATAAAGGGTACTGCCGAAAAGGTGTCAGAAAACCTTTCCGATGGTTACTTTGAATCCCGACCGGATGGTAGCAAATTAGGAGCGATTGTTTCAGACCAAAGTGAAGTTATTGAGAACCGAAGTGTTTTAGAACAGAAATTGAAGGAACTCGAAAGCGAATTAAAAGGTAAAGAGATTGAGAGACCTTCATATTGGGGAGGATATATCGTGAAGCCCGAATCGGTAGAGTTTTGGCAGGGAAGACCCAATCGTTTACATGATAGGCTACGATATACTTTACAAAAAGACTACAGTTGGAAAATTGAAAGATTAGCCCCTTAAAGGTGTGCATTGTAACATTTTTGTAAAGTTAAAGTTATCACTTCGTGCATTTCGTCGAAAAATAATGCATTTTATCGGTAGTTAAAAGATTTTATGGTAAGTTAGATATACCAAACTTACCAAACATGAAATCTATTATGCTATTAGCATCATTAATTATGATGCCTGTATTGTTCACTTCATGCTCAAAAGAAGAGCTTATCTCTGACCAGAATCTGGCTATTGATATTAAAATCGAAGATGCCAATTTACAAGAAGATGTTATTGATTTAATTAATGATCATCGTATAGACATTGGTTTAAACACCCTAAACTTTTTGGAAATTGTAAAAACCGTGGCTGCCACTCATACAGATTATATGATCGAGAAGGGGGAAGTAAGCCATGAATTTTTCTTTACCCGGGAGAAGGAGTTAAAAGAAAAGGCAGATGCTGAATTGGTAGGAGAAAATGTGGCATATGGATTTAGTACGGCAAAAGGAGTGGTTGATGCATGGTTGAAAAGTGATAAACACAGAGAAAATATTAATGGTGACTTTACACATGTTGGTATTTCAGCCAAGAAAAATGCAGAGGGTAGAGTGTATTACACGCTAATGCTGGTAAAAAAATAAGACGTTTAAAAAAACTACTTACTTACGATTCCATGGTAAGTAGTTAACCTATTGACTTCAGGTGCTCATTGAGGCCTTAAGCAAATAAACATTAAGGATGCAATTCACTCTTTGAATTGCTAATCTTTGAAAACTTTAGATTTCTGTTAGTTAGCAGAGAAGGAATGCCCCTTATCTTTCTCAATCCGTACTTAGCCTGCCTGGTGCAGGCTTTTTACGGGAGAAATTTTCGGATAATGAAGCATGAAGGTTGGTTGACTAATTCTTTTTTATCAAAAGTAGCAATCACATGTTTTAAACTTGAATTCATAAATTAATAAAATCTCGTGTGTACCATAGGTATATGGTCTTATTCCTGCCACCGGTAATTCGTATGCATATCCTAATTGAAGTTTTTTAGAAAAATGAAAATCAATAATAGCCCCAAAGGTGTTAAATGAGTCTACTCGGTAGGCAGCACCAAGCCATAATTTTTCAAAGAATAAAAAATTAGCAGTGGCATCTAGAGATAAAGGTGCGCCATTAGTGGCTTTCAAAATCATGGCAGGCTTAAATTTAACACTATGATTAATATCAAAAACATAACCACCGGTTAAATAATAGTTGACTCTTTCCATTGCTTTATAATCAAGCCCTGCGGACTCTCCCTCAATATTATCGTTAGTTAATATTCTGGGAGTTGATAATCCAACATACCAACGGTCTGATCTTAGATATGCACCGGCTCCAAAATTAGGATTCCATCTGTTTTGGAAGGTATCGTAATAAGGATCATTAGTTGCCAAAAGCTCATCATCAAGTGAATAATGAGTAACACCACCTTTAAGTCCAAAAGATAATTTCGTTTCACGACCAACTTTTACCGTATATGAAAAATCTCCATAAAAGTACATGGTGTTTTCATAGCCTAAATTGTCATTTATAAATGAAAATCCTAGTCCTACTTTTGGACGTTTTCGCAATGGGGAATGTCCTGATAAAGTTTGAGTTGACGGCCCCCCTTCGAAACCTGCCCATTGTGACCTATGGAGACCAACAACACTAACACCCTCTCTGCTTCCTGCATATGCAGGGTTAATGGCTATGGTGTTGAACATATATTGGGTGAATTGTGGTAGCTGTTGCGAAAATGCATGAACACCACTCAATAAAAGAACTAATATGATAATTTTTTTTATAGTTTTCATAATTAAAAAGTTTTTTAATCGGTACCTACATAAATATATCCTTTAATAGGGGCCAGTCCACTATTTTTAAGTTCAACGATATAGTAATAGGTTCCGGATGGTACTTTGGTAGATTTACCTACTGCATTTCTAGTGGTGGTTCCATCCCAATTGTTTTGATAATCTTCCGATTCATAAATGATGGTTCCCCAACGATTAAAGATTTTTACGCTTTTGGTGAAATTGCAATTGTTAGCCCCATTAACTTCAAAATATTGATAGTAAGCATCACCATTTGGAGTTACTGATTTTGAAATAACAATATCATCGGTAGTACATGGTTGTACCACACAATCGTCATGAACTGTTATTCGAAACTCCTGAACAATAGGACAGTCGCTATAAGTTTCAGTGTACTCAATGGTGTAAACACCTAATTCAGTTTGAGAAGGACTAATAAGTGACCCTATTAGATCAATCACTCCTTCTTTAATAATCCATCTTCCTCCTCTTTGAATCTCTGAGGCAAGATATTGTTCAAGGTCAATCTCTGCATCTTCAACACAAAGTTCTATTTCTCTGAGAGCTGCCCGTTTTGTATTGACAGAAACGTTAACTATTTGCATAAATTCGGAGCTATTATTACAACTGTCAGTTACATTCCATATTCGGGTAATGACGTAATCTTCAACCACACCTTCCTGTCTCGTACTTGTTTCTTCGAATTGTACATTTGCAATTTCTCCACAGTTATCTGTAAAACTTAATTCCGGAATTACTGGAATAGCGTCACAGGTAGCATCTATTTCTATATCAAAAGAAGTTGTTAATTCGGGAGCGGTAGTATCCATTAAAGTAATAATCTGAACGTCTTTCATTTCATTTCCGCAATAATCAACGAGTGTCCATGTTCTTGTTATGAGATTTTCACCGGCACATTCACCCGTTAATATTTCATCTTGATAGGTAGCCTCAAGCCCTGTAGCACAATTATCAGCCTCATCAAAAACATCTCCTGTAAGATTAAGATCTAAATAATCTTCTTCACAAGATAAGGTAATGTCTTCCGGTGTTGTGAATGTAGGCGCTGTGGTATCTGCTACGGTGATGGTCTGCGATACCGAAGTGGTATTGTCACAACTATCGGTAAAGGTCCATGTGCGGGTCACAACGATATTACACGGATCGGTATTATCGGTGGTATCGACTCCTGTTACGGTAATATCACTATCACAGTTATCGTTAGCGGTCAGATCGATCATTGGAGGAATCTCATCGGTACACTCAACGGTCACATCAGCAGGGGCTGCAGGAGCAACCGGTGCTGTCGTATCGGCCACGGTAATGGTCTGTGATATCGAAGCAGTATTGTTACAACTATCGGTAAAGGTCCATGTGCGGGTCACAATGATATTACACGGATCAGTATTGTCTGTGGTATCCACCCCGGTTACGGTAATATCACTATCACAGTTATCGGTAGCGGTCAGATCTACCATTGCAGGAATCTCATCGGTACACTCAACGGTCACATCTACAGGTGCTGCAGGGGCAACCGGTGCCGTAGTATCCTGAACGGTGATGGTTTGTATGTGTTCAGTGTTATTACCACATTCATCGGTAGCAATCCATGTTCTTGTCAGGGTATAGGCATTAGGACATGCTCCATCAGTTCTTACTTCATTGTAA
>NZ_FPAG01000007.1:0-314804 GCF_900116365.1 Zhouia amylolytica
GCATGGCACGAATGGGGAATGCATGAGATCGATATGGCAGTACCAATGAGTCCTGATCAGGTACTTAGAAAACGAAGAGCAATATTCTATCACCAGTCTCAGAAAGATGGGGTGATGTTCCAGGGAGATGATTCGAGAGAATTCTGGGTAAGAGCCGAAGAAAGAAATAAAGAAACAGCTGGTAAATACCACCAATTAGGATTAGCAGATTATGCCGCAATAGAGGCGTTTAGAAGATATTATTACCAGGATTGATCTATGAAAAGCAAGTTTTTTTTATTCTTAGTTGTAGTAGGGGCATTTTGTGGTCAGATGCCTTTAGTTTTTTCACAAGCAGGATATACCTGGAAGGATGGGCGTGAATTTAAAATTTACGGACAACTGGATGATACGAATATATCTTATTATAAGCGTTTGCCAGATACATTAGAGCGTCATTTGAGAGCTCCTTTATGGAAGTTGTCTGAACAAGCTTCGGGCTTGTATATTAAATTTAAAACAAACACATCTTCCGTTTCAATTTCTTATCAGGTTGAAAATCCGATTGCGTTTCCTCATATGCCATCCACCGGGGTAAGTGGAGTAGATTTATATGCTAAATCTGGTGATACATGGCAATGGGTAAGCGGGAATTTTTCTTTTAAGGACACTATTAGTTATCATTTTAAGGGTATATCTTCAGATGAAGAAAGAATGTATCGATTGTATCTGCCTTTGTACAATCAAATAAAATGGTTAAAAGTTGGGGTTGATTCCAATGCAGTATTTCAAGCTATTGTTAAAAAGTCTTCGACAAATCCAATAATTATATACGGCACTTCAATTGCACAGGGAGCATGTGCTTCCAGAGCAGGAATGGCTTGGACAAATATTTTGGAAAGAACCATTGATTTGCCAATTATTAATTTAGGATTCTCAGGGAATGGAAGACTGGAAGATCCTGTAATAAATTATATCAAACGGTTTGATGCCAGTATGTTTATTTTTGATTGTATGCCAAATTTCACCAGTGGTCAAGGCTTAAATCCTATACAAGCCAGGATTCGTTTAAAAAAGGCTGTTTTAGAAATACGGAGTAAACATGTTGAGACCCCAATTCTTCTTGTCGAACATGCAGGGTATTCAGACGCGATTTTGCAAACCGGCAGGAAGACTATTTATGAAAACTTAAACAGGGAAGTGGTTGCGACATTTAAAGAATTACAAAGCCAGGGTATTAAAAATTTGTACTTGTTAAGTCGAGAAGAAATAGGATTAGGGGGCAATAGTTTTGTTGATGGGACACATCCAAATGATTTGGGGATGTATGAATATGCTAGCGCATACGGTAAAAAAATAAAAAATATTTTAGATTAATTAATTATGAATGTTATAACAAGATGTCTACTCAGCTGCATGATTATAGCTGGATTAAATTTTTCAAGATCTCAGACTTTAGATCCTTTTATTGAAAATCCGGACATTATAGAAATAAATAAGCTTCCTCCAAGAGCTAGTTTTTTTCCATATCAGTCTATACAAACTGCTGAATCTGATGAAATAGATAAAGCAGGTAATTTTCTTTCTTTAAATGGAACGTGGAAATTTAACTGGAGTAATTCACCTGAGGAAAGACCATTAGATTTTTATAAAGAGGATTATGCTGTAGATGGATGGGATGATATTGCCGTTCCTTCGAATTGGGAATTGGAAGGGTTTGGAGTTCCTATTTATGTAAATGCGAGATATCCATTTCAAAAAGGCAAACTTTCGCCACCAGATATTCCTGATGGCTACAATCCGGTGGGATCTTACAGGCATACATTTAGGATTCCGGATCACTGGAACCGACAGCATGTTTATATTCATTTGGGAGCTGTTAAATCGGCATTCTATATTTGGATTAATGGACAAAAAGTTGGGTATAGTCAGGGATCTAAATTACCTGCAGAATTTAATATTACTAAATATCTGAGACCAGGAGAAAATACAATAGCTCTCGAAGTTTACCGATGGAGTGATGGCAGTTATTTGGAGTGCCAAGATTTTTGGAGAATTTCCGGAATAGAAAGAGATGTCTATTTATATGCCAGACCTAAAACATACATTCAAGATTATTTCTCAAAGGCAGGTCTAATAAATAATTACGAGGACGGTTTATTAGATTTGGATATCACCATAGATAACGATCAGGATCGAAGCGTAAAAGGTAGCATAGAAGTTCAATTGGAGCGTAATGGAATATCACACTTTTTGAGTTCAAAAGAGGTAATACTCCAACCGAATAGTTCCGGTAATTTTTCTTTCACAAAAGAATTTCCGGAGATTCAAAGCTGGTCGGCTGAATTTCCTAATCTCTATAATTTAACTATCATTTTAAAGGATAGAAAGGAGCGTGTATTAGAGGTGGTTAAACGAGCCATAGGGTTTAGAACTTCTGAAGTTAAAAATGGGCAGTATTTATTAAATGGAAAACCAATTCTTTTTAAAGGAGTTAACAGACATGAGCATGATGCTATAAAGGGACATGTGGTTAGCAGAGCAGATATGCTCAGAGATATTAAAATTTTCAAAGAAAATAATATTAATGCAGTACGGACGGCACATTATCCTAATGATCCTTATTGGTATGAGCTTTGTGATATATATGGTATCTATGTTGTTGATGAGGCCAATATAGAATCGCATGGCATGGGGTATGATCTTACTCGTACCCTTGCCAATAATCCTGATTGGCTTAAAGCTCATAAGGCTAGGGTAAGCAGAATGATTGAAAGAGATAAAAACCATCCATCGATAGTAATATGGTCTTTGGGTAACGAAGCGGGCAATGGATATAATTTTTATGAATCGTACTTATTGGCTAAAAAGTTAGATGAAACCCGTCCCACTCAATATGAAAGGGCATGGCATGAATGGAATACGGATTTGTTTGTTCCTATGTACAGAACACCGGAAGAGGTTGAAGCGTATGCGAAAGATGACCAATGGGATAAACCTTTAGTACAATGTGAATATGCTCATGCAATGGGGAACAGTATGGGTGGATTCAAAGAATATTGGGATCTTTACGAGAAGTATGATAAGTTACAGGGTGGATTTATTTGGGATTTTGTAGATCAAGGAATTAAAACCGTTAAAAACGGAAAGGAAATTTATGCTTATGGTGGGGATTTTGGTCCTGAGGGAACTCCTTCAGATAATAATTTCCTCAACAATGGATTAGTTCAGCCGGATCGGAAATTAAATCCTCATATATATGAGGTAAAACATATTCATCAGAATATCAAATTCTATGAGGATGATTTGGCAAAGGGGAAAGTTCGAATGAAAAATTGGCATTTCTTTGATGATCTCAGGAATTATGAATTAGTATGGGAGGTGCTTGAGAATGGATCGAAAATAGGAACGGGAAAATTAGATAATATTCAGGTTCAACCTCAAGAAACATTGATTTTAGATCTTCCTTTCAAGTCGGTTTTAAAACCTGGGAAAGAATATTTTTTAAACCTGAAAGTGATTCTTAAAAAAGATGAACTTTTATTGAATAAAGGTTTCGAAATAGCTTATGAACAGTTTCAATTACAACCTTTTGAATTCAAACCTACCAATATTTCTAAGCAAAAAATTGATTATGAAGTAAGAGGGAATGAATTGATTGTATCTGGAAAAGATTTCGAAATGGTTTTTGATATAGAAAAAGGTATTTTGGATAAATTTTTATATCAGGAAGATCTGGTTTTAAAGGAAGGTCCACAGATTGATTTTTGGAGGGCTCCCACGGATAATGATTTTGGAGCAGGACTCCAAAAAAAGTATCGAGAATGGAAAGACTTGTGGATTACGCAAAAGGCGAAATATTCAATTGATAAAACCGAAGAAGACAAGGTCGTTCTTAATTTTGAAAAAAATGTTTTTGATGGCGATGCTAAACTAGTTCAAAGTTTTTCGATTCATGGAGATGGAAGTATGGAGGTTAAAAATGAACTTCGGGCCATGAAGGGTGAGCATTCTGATATATTCAGGTTTGGAAACTCTTTAGTTTTACCCGAGGATTTTAATGAATTAAAGTGGTATGGAAAGGGGCCGTTTGAATCTTATAGTGATCGTCAGCATGCCGCAAAAGTTGGCATTTATGAACAGCGTATTGATGAACAATATTTCCCTTATATACGTCCACAGGAAAATGGGACCAAAAGTGGAGTGAGATGGGTAGTTTTTGAGGGTGCTAATGGTATACAGCTCAAGATGTCTGCCGCAAAAGAGTTTTATTTTTCAGCGCTTAATTATAGTAAAGAAGTGCTTGATTCCGGTTTGGAAAGAAAGCAGGAGCACGCAGGTGAATTACCGAATCCGAGCAAAGAAGTTTATGTACACATAGATGGATATCAGCAGGGGCTAGGTAGTATAAATAGCTGGGGTAGGTTACCTATGGAAAAATACAGGTTGCCATTTAAAACTTATACATATTCTTATTGGATAATTCCGTCGAAAAAGCAATAATTATATAACGATAGTTTTTTAGTTAGTTTTTTGTAACCAGGATCGTCTTTATTGGTGAGTTATATATGTTGCTTACTAAAAGGTCCTGGTTATTTTTTTGCCAGTACTAAAGGGAGTAAAGATTTATATACCTCGTAGATCTTTTGATACTTGCAGTCATACATGTGTTAATACCTGAAAATTTCTTCTAACTGGTAGTAGCTATTTTTCTTATTAATTTATCATTCTTAAATTTAATTTTCTATTAAAAAACCATTTTATTAATAATATTTTAAAATTTTCATAATATTGCCACGATGGATACTATGGAAACAAATAAGCTGCGCATAAGGTTACTTCGTTATGGAGATGAGGATTCCTTTAAGCAACTCTATTTGGAATATTATTCAAAATTACAAGGAATAGGAAAGCGGTTTAATTTTAAGTTTTTAACACCGGAAGACTTTGTTCAGGAGACTTTTATAAAATTATATAAAAGTAAAGAGCAGCTTAAAGAAGATGTACTACTGGATAAACAAATCTATGTTATCTGTAGAAACATTATTTTGAATCATCTTAAAAAGGAAAAAAGAAGTATTTCTCTTGTCGGTGAGGACCTTATTGGCATGGAACATCAAGAAAATGACCAGGATTCCGAATTAATGGATAAAAAAAAGAAAGAGCTTTCGCGATTGATTAAACAGCTTCCAGAGAAAAGAAAAGAGGTTTTTACATTACATAAAATAGAACAATATACCTACGAAGAGATTGCAGAGATTACTCAATTATCTAAAAAGACCATAGCTAATCATATCTACCTTGCAAATAAGTTTATTTTAGAAAATCTTAAAAAAATTACCTTATAGATTAGGAACTTTCTTTTTTTCAATTGTTATGTATGTAAATAGCAATGAAAATTGGAAGAGCCTAAAAAAAAGTACAACGATATACTGGAAGACCTTTGGAACCAATCTCATGAGGTGTCTCATTCATCTGATGCAGAAGCTTCATGGCATCAATTTGCTGAGAGGGTTGGTATTAAGGAAAAACGTGAAGTGATCAGGATGCGAGCTATATATTATGCCGCAGCAGTAATTGCACTGACAATTGCCATTGGGAGTTTTATTTACCATCAGACCCGCATAGATTATTTGGTTGTTGAGAATCCAGGGATTGGTTATAAAAAAGTGATACTACCAGATAGCTCTATGGTATCTATTGCCCAAGGAACCACTTTGTATTATGCTCAAAACTTTAATGAGAAAAGAAGTGTCAGACTTGAGGGAGATGGATATTTTGAAGTTCAAAGGAATGAAGCATTACCATTTACTGTTGCCTGTTACAAAACATTAACTACTGTATTAGGAACTTCATTTAACATTAAATCGGATCGAAGGGAAAATGTAGATATCGCACTTTATGAGGGTAGTATTAAGGCTTCGGTGGAAGGAGTTAAGAACGATTGGCTATTAACTCCAGGTGAACAATTGAAATATAGAGGGCATAAAAAAATAAGTATAGAGCCCTTTAACAACTTTTTTAATCCTCTTGAATCCAATTTTGACCTTGAAAATGTTAGTGTAAAAGAACTTATAACCTACGTTAAGGAGATTTTTGGTTATGAAATTGTTATCGACACCGAATATCTTAATAACAGCATTACACTCCGAATCAATAAAAATGATTCTCTTCAAAATATTATAGAAGTAATAAGTACAATTTATAAACTAAAACCAGAAATAGATGAAGACATGAAAAGAATTACCCTATCGAAGTAAAAAAAGGATTCACCAAGCGTCCAAACTGAGAATCCTTTTTAGTAAAATTTAAAAACGGGAGTGTTAAGCATATTGTTTAACGGGCTCCGCTATTTAATTAACCAAAACTAACAAATTATTATGAGAAATCTACTCGTGGTGTTGTTTTTTATGACAACATTATTATGTTCTTCACAAGAAATTTCTTTATCCCTGAACAATCCTAAATGGGAAGAAATTCTTAAAAGAATTGAGTCTCAGAGCGAATACAAATTTGCTTACGACAGTACTTTTAAACTAACTACAAAATCTAATTTAAATCTAAAGTTTACCGATGCCTCTTTAGAGGATGTTATAGCATATTTGCAAAAGAATACGAATTATAATTTTAAGATTTTAGGAAAGAATATTACCATCACTGCCAAGCAGAATCAATCTTCGAAAGAACAGGCCATGACGGTGGAGGGGACTGTTTATGATGAGGCGGGTACACCACTTCCCGGAGTATCTGTAATGATTAAAAATACTACTGTTGGCGTTTCTACAGGTTTTGATGGTAAATACGGAATAGAAGCCAGGAAAGGAAATATACTGGTATTTCAATATATGGGATTTACCAAACAGGAGGTTATGGTTGATGGCAATCAACTGGATGTAACCTTGAAGGAAAATGTAGAAAGTCTTGATGAAGTTGTAGTTGTTGGATTTGCAACACAGAAAAAGGTTGATCTGACTGGTGCTGTAACTTCAGTAAAAGGAGATGAGATTGTTGAAAAACCCATGTCTGATGTTAGACAAGCTCTTCAAGGTGTGGTACCGGGTTTAACTATTATTGACAGAGGAGGTAGTCCGGGAAATGAGTCATTGTCTTTTAATATACGGGGATTAAGTTCTGTAAGCGCAAATACGAGTCCGTTGATCTTAATTGATGGAATTCAATCAGACATAACCCAAATTAACCCGAATGATATAGAAAGTATTTCGGTTCTTAAAGACGCTGCTTCAGCTTCAATATATGGAGCTCGTGCTGCCAATGGAGTAGTTCTTATAACAACCAAAAGGGGTGCTCAGGGAGAATATAAGGTAGATTACCACGGTTATGCAGGTGTTCAGACCCCAGCAACTTTACCCGAAGCGGTTACTGCCGAGCAATATTTACGTTTAGTCAATGAGGCATTGGTTAATGCGGGAAGGCCCGAAAAGTATTCTGAAGAATACATACAAAATACAATTGCTGGTACTGACCCTATAAATTATCCATATGTTAATTTGTTTGAAGAATTGTATAAAGATGGTTTCATTCAAAATCATTCTTTTGCTGTTCGAGGAGGAAATGAGGGAACAAAAATTGCGGTGTCTGCAAATTACTTAGATCAGGAAGGGATGTTGAAGAACACCAGGAGTACCAAGACCGGCGGTAGATTAAATGGTGACTTTAAGCTGAAAGATTATGCAAGGTTACGTACAGATATTTATTACAATAAGAGAAAATCTTTAACTCCCAACAGATATGGGGATGCCATTGGTGCTATTGTAGGGACTTCTCCTGTAACCGTTTTGCAATATCCAAATGGGGTCTATGGGCTGAATAAAGATAATACCAATGCTTTGGCTGCTCTTGAAAAAAGTGGAATGAACCAGAGTTTCAATGAGGACTTTAGTGTGAATCTTGGTCTGGACATTGATCTGATTGAAGGACTTACTCTAAAAACAGACTATTCTTATTTACGATCAACTTACAGGTATAAAAATTTCAGAGCTTCATATAATTTTAGAGACCCTAATGATATTTCTTCAATTGTTTATCGATGGACACCAAATCAGCTAGTGGATGGTCGCGATGAATCGGGACAATGGAACTTTAAGAGTATTCTTAACTACGACCTCAATTTAGATAATCACCAATTTAATTTTTTAGGGGGTATCGATGTTATTGAAAATAAGAGAAACAGAATCTGGGCTAGTCGACAAAATATTTATAATGAAGAAACCCCCGAGCTTAATTTAGGAGATGTCACTTCTGAAAAGAATGGAGGTTACAGCGAGGATTGGTCTTTGTTTTCCTATTTAGGACGGGTGAATTATAGCTTTAAAAATAAATATTTATTTGAGGGAAATATACGTTATGATGGCTCCTCACGATTTGGGGATGGTCATAAATGGGGCGTGTTTCCATCTTTTTCTGCTGGTTGGAGAATATCAGAAGAAGCTTTTATAGATTCAATTGAATGGATCAATAACTTGAAATTAAGAGGTTCATGGGGGCAATTAGGAAATCAGAATATTGGATTATACCGCTTTTCTTCAACAATATATTCGAATTACCCTTATAGCTTTAACGATAATGAGGTTGATGGTTTTTCGCAGCGGTATTATGCCAATGAAAACATAACCTGGGAAACTACTGAAATGACAGATTTTGGATTAGATATTGGATTATTTAATAACAAAATAGATATAGTTTTTGACTGGTTCATTAAGGATACTGATGATATGCTTCTAACCTTGCCAATATCTCCATTGGTAGGTTTGGATCCCTCTGAATTGAATATTGGTAGTGTTAGAAATGAGGGATGGGAATTCGCAATAAATTATAACGGGAACATTAATACATTTAATTATTCCATAGGTTTTAATATTTCTCAGATAAACAATACGTTAACGGACTTTGGTGGCAATGAACCTTCAATTAATAATTGGTTTATACTTAAAGAAGGTGAAGCTATTAATTCTTTTTATGGATATAGGTCTGATGGTCTTTTCCAGTCTCAGGAGGAAATTGATACCCATCCAACTCAGCCTAATCATGCGAGTTTAAAACCGGGTGATATTAAGTTGGTAGACTTAAATGATGATGGTGTTATCAATAGCGATGACAGGGCTATTATTGGTAGTAATATTCCTAAATATCAGTACGGAGTGAATTTGGGAGCTTCTTTTAAAGGTTTTGATTTAAATTTATTTTTCCAGGGAGCCTATCAAGTCGATAACTATCTCTATGGTGCCCCAAATGAAGGTCCTGCGTATGAGATATTTACGACTACACGTGTATTGGATCGTTGGACACCTGACAATACTGATGCCTCATTCCCAAGATTGGAAGCAGCTTCTAATAAAAATAATTATTTATTCAATGATTTTTGGTTAAGAGATGCCTCTTACCTGAGATTAAAGAACCTGCAACTCGGGTACTCACTTCCTGAATCGGTAATAGGGAGGATGAATGTTGATAAGATTAGGTTATATTTTGGGGGAACTAATGTGTTTACCATTACAGATGTTGAATCAGGTTTAGATCCTGAAACATTAGATGGAAGACCTTCTTATTATCCTCCGGTTTCTACCTATACGTTAGGATTACAACTTACTTTTTAACGATTAATGATATTAAAATATAAAGATATGAAAGTATATAAATCAATGATTGCGGTCTTTCTTCTACTATCTTGTATTGCATGCAATAACGATTTTTTAGAGAGAGCACCGAGTGATCAAATATCAACGGCCAATTTTTTTAAACAAACCAAGGATTTAGAGGTTGCACTGAATGCGGTATATGATGAAATAGGATTTAATTCATGGTGGGTTGCCTATGGTAGTGGAACAGATATGTTAAGGATTGAAGCGTTGACAGATAACGCTTTAGACCATCATTCCTGGAATGCGGGATATAGACTTGCCGATGGTACAGCAGCCCCGGATGACGGCTATTCCTCCTACAGGTGGAAAATGCGTTATGTTGGAATCCAAAGAGTTAATAGGATATTTGAAGGAGTTTCAGGTATAGAAAATATAGATGAAAAATATAAGAACAGGCTTTTAGGGGAGGCAGCATTTTTAAGAGCGTATTTTTATTTTGACTTGGTTTATCTCTTTGGCGATGTACCTTACCTAACCACCAGTGTTTCCCCAACCGAGGTTCAAGGAACTGAAGAAGGCCCTACCACCATTGCTCAAAGAGTGGATAAAGATCTAATTCTTGATGATTTGGTAACCCAACTCAATGCAGTCGTGAACGATTTACCAGTGTCTTATCCTGACTCCGATAAGGGTCGTGTAACCAGAGGAGCTGCACTTTTTCTTAAGTCTAAAATATTATTATATCAGGAAAAATGGAACGAGGCTGCAGCCGCAGCTAAATCAGTTATGGATCTTAATGCTTATCAGTTATTTCCAAAGTATGAAACCCTTTTCGATTATGAAGGGATTGGAAGCAGCGAGGTTATATTTGATATTCAGGTAAAACAAGATGTTAATCAGGGAGAATTCTACACGCAAAATTACGGACCAAATTCTGTCGGAGGATGGAGCAGTTCTTGTCCTCTTCAAAGCATGGTGGATGCATATGAGTGTATAGACGGATTAACGATTGAAAGCTCTCCATTGTATGATCCTAACAATCCATACGAAAACAGAGATCCTAGGTTAAGGTATTCTATTTTGTATCCTGGTCATGATTGGAGAGGTGGGGTGTATAATACAATTCCTGGTGCTACGTATGATAGTTCCATTGTTTATGGAGATCAATTAGGTGATGGAGCTCCGGGAGAGTGGAATAAAACTGCGACCGGGTATAATTGGTTGAAGTATATTTCTAATCAGGATATCGATGAGTCTGATTATTGGGATGGTGGAGTGCATTTTATACTGATGCGATACGCTGAGGTATTATTAGTTTATGCTGAAGCTAAAATCGAAGCTGGAAGCATTGACCAAAGTGTATATGATGCTATTAACGAGGTACGTCAGCGTGCGGATGTAAATATGCCTCCTGTAATGGGAGGGCTTTCTCAAAGCGAATTAAGAACTATAGTGAGAAGGGAAAGACGCGTTGAATTGGCCTTTGAGGGGCAACGTCTTTTAGATATCAGACGATGGAAAATAGCCGAAGACGTTATGCCGGGTGTGCCTGAGGGTTTAACTTACCTAGATGCTAACGATAATGAAGTTACCCTCAATTGGGGAGAACGTATTTTTGACCCTAATAAACATTACCTCTGGCCTATACCTCAAAACGAAATTGATATTTCAAAAATAGAACAGAATCCAGGTTGGTAGTACTTGAGTAGATCGAGAACTAACTTATAAATACCGATTTGTTTGCAGCCGATAGACAATATTTGATATTCTATCAATCCGATTTCGGCTGCATACAAGTTGGTAAGTACTCTTAGAAATCTAATTTTTTAGGGGCTAGGTTAGTATTGCCTAAATATTAATCAGAATAACTTACTTATTAAATGAATATGAATTACATGAGACTTTATTGTGTTTTCTTTATGATGCTACTATTTACAAAGATTTCTGTGGCTCAGGAAACCATTTATCCGGGTGCTAATGAAGGCACACCGTCGAAAGCGCAATATTTTAGTTGGATTAATAATACGAATGAAGGAGCTACAGAGGAACAAACCATGATCAACTTTGATTTTTTTGAATGGTTAAAAGACACCTATGGTATGCAGTTGGATATATATGCTTTTGATGCAGGAGCTATTGATGGAAAAAGATTTTATGGGAGTATAAACTCCGAAAGATTCGACGGACAGTTCCCGCATGGATTTGACCCTATTTATGAAAGAGCGAAAAGAATTGGATTCAGGCTTGGAGTTTGGGGCGGACCTGATGGTTTTGGAGATACCCCTGAAGAGGAAAAAAGACGTATACAACAAATGGTAAGCTTGTGCAGAGATTATGATTTTGCTCTTTTCAAATTTGATGCGGTATGTGGTCCTTTACGTCCTGAAAAAGAAGATGCTTTTATTGAAATGATGGAACAATGTCGAACCTATAGTCCGGATCTTATCCTTTTAAATCATCGATTAGGGCTTAATAAAGCGAAGCCCTATGCGACCACATTTTTATGGGGTGGTAATGAAACCTATATAGATGTTTTTATGACCAATAACACTACTGCTCCTCATCATCGGGCTGGTGCTTTAGCCAGAGGATTGGTGCCTGGATTAAAGCGATTAACGGAAGACCATGGAGTATGTATTTCTTCGTGTCTTGACTATTGGGATGATGATCTTATACTCCAGGCCTTTAACAGAAGTTTAATTCTTGCTCCCGAAATTTATGGGAATCCGTGGTTATTATCTGACGAGGAATTTCCCAAGTTGGCCAGGATCTATAATATTCATCGTAAATACAAGGATATTCTGACCAAAGGGATGGCACTCCCGGAAGATGTTTATGGACCGGATGCAGTTTCAAGAGGTGATCAAAATACGCGGATTATAACAGTTAAAAATTTAAGCTGGAGTGATAAGACGTATACCATTCGGTTGGATCAGGAAATTGGAATAAATGGAAGTGATGGTATTAAGCTAATTCAGGTGCATCCAAATGAACAGTATTTAGGCAGCTATACCTTTGGTGATGAGGTTAAGGTTAGTGTACCACCATTTCGTTCAGCTTTATTTATTGCAACGACAAGATCTTATGAAACTCCTTTAATAAAAGGTGCTCCTTATCAAATTATAAAAGATGTGCCGGGCGAGACTGTAATACTGGATGTTTTAGGAGCACCAGACTCCAAGCGTGTAATTTCTTTGCAAAATCCAGAATTATTCAAGAGCGGAATTGTTGAAGGTAAAAGCGCTGCTAAACTATTGGAAGGTAAAGGAGTGAAAGTGCGTTTTAAAGGAGAAGGTTTAAAACTTCCAACTCATCGAAAACTGAATGAATTTGAAGAAATACCAATCCCTCATGATTCAGATGCTTTGTATGAGGCTACTGTTTTTGCTGCCGATAATAATGCACTTGAGATACGATCGCTTCATCGTTCAGGGTCGACTGAAATACCTCAGGTTCAAAAAGCCAGAGATGCATTTTTTAATCAGAAGGTTTTTGTAGAAAGAGGTATCTGGGATAAGAACTTATTTGACGGAAGTATGGAAACTGGTTTTTGGCCTTCCCGAAAATATAATATTGATCAAAAGATAAAGGGAGGTGCATTTCGATTGAATTTAGGTGAATTGACAGCCATTGATCAGCTCATTATAAAGGTTCCGGATGATTTTTCTTTACAACCCTTATTGACTGGAGAGGCAAATTATGTTGAGGTTTCTAAAGATCTAAACGAATGGAAACAATTATCATACATAGCGGGTAAAACCATGTCTATTCACATAAACGATACTATTCAATACCTAAGATTTAAGGAGCAACCACAGCGGATAACAGAGATTGAGGGGCTTTATCAGGATAAACCATTAAATCGTAGAAACTGGCGGGCGTCGAACCTGTTTGCTTATTCAAATCAAATGAATCCGGTAAAAGCCTGGAAATCATCTTTTGTATTGGAGGAATTGGCTGGAAATAGTTATTTAAGTATTGCGCTTAATGGGAAGCACGGTATCGAAGGTGCCTATGTGGCAGCCAAGATAGACGGTAAATTGGTAGGAGCACCGGATAGAGCGGTTTCTTATCCTTCTAATACCTGGGAGTATGTTAATGCCAAAGCAGACAGTAATTATACATACTATATACCCTTAGACGATTCTTGTATAGGGAAGGATATTGAAGTTTATGTCATGGCTTATGATAAGGAGCATCTTGAAATACGTCCGGAGGTCTGGATATCATCACCTAATCAGGGGAAGGAAAAAATTAGAATTGAATTTGAACGTAAATAATCCAGAGCTATGTTTAGTAAAATAAAAACCGTCATGGTTTTCATTTGGTTACCATTTTTGGTAGCCTCTCAAGATAATGGTAAAATATACAGTGTAGTTTCACCTGATAAAGGGATCATTTTTAATTTAAAGGTTGGTAAGCAATTGCAGATTTCAGCTAGTTTTGAGGGTCAGGTTCTTCTGGAGCCTTCAATACTAGCAATGAATTTGTCTGATCGCGTACTCGGGGAAAATGCTGAGGTGGAAAACATAGAGAAGGCAAGCATTTCAGAAATCATTCATCCTATTGTAAAAATTAAAGAGGCCGAGATTTCCAATAATTGTAATGAACTACGGGTTCACTTTAAACAGGGTTTTTATTTAGTACTAAGGGCATACAATGAGGGATTTGCTTATCGTTTTGGTACTCAATACGATGAATCCATAACTATTCTTTCAGAAACAGGAGATTATCGTTTTCCTGAAAATCATATGGTTTGGTGG
Source organism: Zhouia amylolytica (assembly GCF_900116365.1). Classification (GTDB taxonomy): domain Bacteria; phylum Bacteroidota; class Bacteroidia; order Flavobacteriales; family Flavobacteriaceae; genus Zhouia; species Zhouia amylolytica. The sequence goes on from NZ_FPAG01000007.1 coordinate 14,342, forward strand.
GGTAAGGAAACCCAATTTCAGTCTCATAATCAGGTGTTTTACGATTACCAGTCTTTGCGTAATACCAAGGCTACCGATTTGGCAAGTTTACCGCTCATCATTAACCCGATGCATGGACCTAAAATTGTGATTACAGAAACCGATTTGATCGATTATCCCGGAATGTGGATACAGGGCTCCGGAGCTAATACAATTTCCAGGGTTTCACCTAAATACCCTAAAACTATTGGTGCTTTATCAGATAGAAATCTTCCCATTTATGAGCGTGAAAATTTTATAGCTAAAACTAAGGGTTCCAGAACTTTTCCTTGGCGCATTTTTGTTGTTGCCAGTGATGATGCAGATTTAATAAATAATCAATTACCATTCGCTCTGGCCTCTTCCAGTCAGATTAAGGATCCGTCTTGGATTCAACCGGGAAAAGTATCCTGGGATTGGTGGAATGCTAACAATCTATTCGGGGTTGATTTTAAGGCAGGAGTAAATACAGCAACTTATAAGTATTATATAGATTTTGCCTCTAACTATGGAATTGAAAATATTTTATTAGATGAAGGTTGGTATACATTGGGTGATCTCTCTAAGGTTGTTCCTGAGATAAATATGGTGGAGATCCTTGACTATGCAAAACAAAAAGGTGTAGGTGTTATTTTATGGTGTGTTTGGAAAACTTTAGACGAGCAATTTGAAACAGCTTTTAAACAGTTTAAAGATTGGGGTATAAAAGGTATAAAGGTAGATTTCATGAACAGAGACGACCAGGAAATGGTGAATTTCTATTACAAAATAGCTAAAAAGGCTGCTGAGAATAAGTTGTTTGTTGATTTTCATGGTTCTCATAAACCTGCAGGAATTCATAGAATGTTCCCAAATGTTTTGACCATGGAAGGTGTGAACGGAGGGGAGGAGTTTAAATGGAGCATGCACCAAACTCCTGAACATGATCTTATAATTCCCTTTGGAAGAATGTTGGCAGGCCCTATGGATTATACTCCGGGTGCTATGATTAATGCTCAACAGAAAGATTATAGCCCGATATTTGATACACCAATGAGTATGGGCACACGTTGCCATCAATTAGCTATGTTCGTGTGTTATGAGAGTCCTCTTCAAATGTTATGTGACAGTCCCTCCCGATATTACAAAGAACCAGAATGTATGGAGTTTATGTCTGCGGTTCCGTCTGTTTGGGATGAAACCATTGTTTTAGCTGCGGAAATTTCCAATTATTTGTTGTTGGCTCGCAGAAATGGGAATGAATGGTATGTAGGAGGAATGACGGATTGGAATTCGAGAGCCATGGAAATAAACCTTTCTTTCCTTCCGAAGGATACAAAATATACCATGACTCTATATCAGGATGGGCTGAATGCCGATCGAATAGGAATTGATTATAAACAATCCAAACTAATCGTAGATCATTCTTTTAAGAAGTCGATTCATCTGGCTAAAGGAGGTGGTGTAGCTCTTCGATTGGTACCTGTTAATTAAAAATATTTAATTATGAAAAAAGTAATAAACTATAAAGTAGCTTTAATAAGTGTTTTATTTTTCTATGCGATGATGATTAACCTGGGGTGTAACTCTATAGATGAATCTTCTGCTGAGGAGACCAACAAGCCAGAGACCTCTAAATTTAACCTTAGCGTAGCAGCAATTGAGGAAGGGGCAGCTATTTATATTGATGGAGTGTATACCGGGAAAACAACACCGGCAAATTTTTTAGTTTCTAAAGGTGAACATGTGATTGGAGTTGGTCTTAATACTGCTAAAACTTATTTAAGGAGAGAAGTGCAAGTATCAAGTACCACCGAGCAATTGGTTATTTCTCTTGATGAAGCAGACCTGCAGCAACCAAAAAGGTGGAAGGTTCTTTTTGTAGGGGTAAATCAGGTTACGACTGCAAACGGTATTTGCATATCTTCCTACAGTACCGAACAATTAGATTTGGCTTACGAATTTCTGAAATGGAGTTTTGAAGAGAAGGTAGAGCCTTATTCATACAATACGACGAATTGGGAGTTTTATCGCAGCGATATTACGACTGATATTGTTCAGTTGAGTAATGATCATTTGATTAATCCGGAAATTTTTGAAAGTAAGGTTAATGATATACAAAAAGGGGATTATGATTTGATCGTATCCTTTTTTAGAGGGGCTCAACAAGATTGTTTCATAGCCGACTTTATTGGTATTGCCTGGTATGATGTAACGGCTCTCTCTTCTGAATCCTCTTATTTTACAATACGATATTACGATGATCTTGAAGGTGCCATAATAGCATCAAAACAAAACGATCCGGGAATGTTTATTCATGAATGGTTACATACGGTAGCCGAAAGGTTTTATCCAAACAGAGGGTATACCATGCCAACATTCAAAGGTCAGGTGGTTCATGCAGCAGAACGATATGGATATTCAGCTCCCTGGATGAGCTGGTATGAGGATATTATTGCAGGTAAGGTTAAGGACGGCTCCAGTTATGTAGGGATAGGACCTGAGGCATTTTTGGAATGTACAGTTAGGGAACAAGCTATTGGGCAATGTTTATGATTAGACAGGTGAAACACAATAGGTCACAATTTTATATGCCTTCACGAAGATTTGTTCAAATCATGATCATCTTGATGTTGGTTTCCTGTGCCAAGCAGCAACAAAGCAATAGGCAAAAAACTTCACAAACTGTTGAATCACATTTTATGGCACCAGCCTATACTCCTGGAAGTCTTGAGTTCGATATTAAAGAGGTTCCTTTCAGTAAGAAAGGGTCATATATGTCGTGTTCATCAAGAGGTTTAACTGATGATGATGAGGGACTTTTTATTTGGGATGTTTCGGGAAGAGGAGAAGATCGTGGTATTATTAAAATAGAACCTATATATCATGGAGATATTGTGGCTTCAACCATTACAGCAACACCAGAGAAATTAACCTTTAATACCGAATTTGGTGAATTGGGAATTAGCTTTGATGGCGATCAGGTATTACGTTTTTATTCAGAGCATGGCCTTGGTGTTAAATTGTCAGTTAGACAATCATATGTGTTACCTCGAAATGACCATCAATTAAGAATTATTCAGGGCGCCTTTTTACGGTATATGCTTAGTACCCTACGTGGTGAAATGCAACAGAAAGAAAATAAGGTTACCAATGGTATTATAATCAATATTGAGCCAGAGGATAATGGAATTATAGATTTTGTAATCGAAGAATATGAGAGTGAATGGAATGAACATGGGTATTCAGTGTCATTTTCGAAAGCAGTTGAGGAGGTTCGAAATCAGTTTTCTGAATGGATGAGAACAACACTTCCGGTGAATAAAGAGTACGAACATACAAGAGTATTGGCAGCCTATATAAATTGGTCAAGTATAGTTGCTCCCAGAGGTTTACTAAAAAGACCTACCATGTTGATGTCTAAAAACTGGATGCATCGGGTATGGAGTTGGGATCATTGTTTTAATGCTTTGGCACTTGCAGAAGGGAATCCCCAGCTTGCATGGGATCAATTTATGGTGATGTTCGATCAGCAACATGAAAACGGTGCATTGCCCGATTGCATGGATGATTATAGCATGATCAGGGGATATGTAAAGCCTCCCATTCATGGATGGGCGCTAGATAAGCTAATGATGCGTGGAGTGGTCACAAAGGAGCGTATGAAAGAAATCTACGAACCATTGACCAGGTGGACAGATTTTTGGATGAATTATCGGGACGATGATAAAAATGGGATGCCCCAATATCATCATGGTAATGATTCGGGATGGGATAATGGCTCTGTCTTTGCCGAAAACAGATATGTTGAAGGACCAGAGTTGAGTGCATACCTGATCATTCAAATGAACGTTTTAGCTAAAATAGCCAGAAAACTGGGAAGGACAAGTGATGCTGTTCATTGGGATCAAAAAGCAAATACTTTGCTAAATCGATTAATCGACCGGAGTTGGGTTAATGGAAAATTTGTTTCTAAGTATGTTGGTAGTGATAACTGGAATAAGAACAGTAAAAGTCTGATGGCTTTTTTACCACTGTTACTAGGAGAACGACTACCGATCGAGATCAGGGAAAAAATGATTCATGATTTATGTTCGGATGAAGGTTATGCCACGTTATATGGACCTGCGACAGAACATCTTCAAAGTTTGTATTATAAGGAAGATGGATATTGGCGTGGAGCTATATGGGCTCCAACCACCTATTTAATTATTGATGGTTTGGTCGCTTGTGGTGAAACTCATTATGCCAAAGAAATGACTACCCGTTTTGTTAATATGTGTAATGAAAATGGATTTGGTGAAAATTTTGATCCACTAACGGGAACTTCTTTGAGGGATCCTGCTTATACATGGACGGCAAGTGTCTTTTTATTATTGGCTCATGCAAATTTAGAATAAGAAATAGTTTAAGTTGGTTCAGTTTGTTTAAAGTCATTGCCGTATTACGGTGATGGCTTTTTTATTTTAATATGGAATTTGATATCAATAAGTAGTTAACAGGAAACTTACATTCTTAATCCATCAGGCTTTTTTGGGATGCATTAATAATGTTTATTTATTTTTAAAAGCTTAAAAGAAAACTAAATTGTTATCTGGTGATTAGTTTGTAATTTAGGTGAGGGTGGTAGGTTTATAGGGCGCTCCATTTTTATAATATTTTAAAATCATATAATTAGATGAAAGCTATTGTTTTAAATACATTATTTGCATTTTTTTTTGTCATGACTTCATGCTCCAATCAGGGAAGTGATGATCGACCTAATGTTGTTTTGATTATGGTTGATGATATTGGTTATGAGTGTATAGGAGCTTATGGCTCAACGTCCTATAGTACACCCAATATTGACAGGCTGGCCTCCAGGGGAATTCTTTTTTCTAATTGTGTTTCTCAACCTTTGTGTACCCCATCCAGAGTGAAGATTATGACTGGGAAATATAATTATAGAAACTATGATTATTTTGGACATTTAAATCTTTCGGAGTACACCTTTGGGAATCTCATGCAAGATTCGGGCTACGAAACATGCATAGCTGGTAAATGGCAATTAAATGGTCTTGCTTATAAGGATATCATAACGGATTGGAGCGATAGTTCCCGACCTGTTAAATTCGGTTTTCAGGAATATTGTTTGTGGCAACTAACCAAGGAGCGAAAACATGGCGGGCGCTACAGCAATCCATTGATCGAACAAAATGGAGAAGTATTAGAACGAAATGTAGATGATTACGGCCCCGATATATTCTCGGATTTTGTCATTGATTTTATTGAAAGAAAAAAGGATAAGCCTTTCTTCGTTTATTATCCAATGGTATTGGTTCATGATCCATTTGTTCCTACTCCGGATTCCTCTACTTGGTCAAACGTAGAAAACAGATATAAGAACGATACATCATATTTTAAAGACATGGTCGCCTATACCGACAAAATTGTGGGTAAGATTATCAATAAATTAGAGGCATTAGACCTTGATGATAATACCATAATAATTTTTACCGGAGATAATGGTACTCATCCTACTATTGAGTCTCAACTTGGTGAGGAACGAATAACAGGGGGGAAGGGTAACACAACAGATGCAGGAACTCATGTACCTCTAATTGTATATTGGCCCGATCAAATTAAGCGTCCTGTGGTTATAGATGACCTGATAGAGTTTAGTGATTTTTTTCCAACTTTAGCTGAGTTAACAAGCACCAACGTTGAAGCTGACGGTAAAAGCTTTTATCCATTATTGACAGGAGGAACTTATCAAGCCAGGAAGACTGCCTTTGTGCATTATGATCCTAGATGGGGTAAAAATGTAAATCGGTACAGAAACCAGTTTGTAAGATCTTTGGGATATAAGCTATATGCAGACGGTAGTTTATACGACTTAACAAATGATAAGCTGGAATTAAACCCTTTAACCATTGATTCCCTTAACACAGATGAACAAATTATAAGGACTGAATTAGTAAAAGAGTTAAAACGACATCCGGCCTGGAAATAAATAGACATTGAATAGCATCCTGATATTATTTATTTTGAGGTCGTATGTTTATTCAGCTCTTTCGGGAAATATCAAATTGTCCTTGTTGCAATTAATATTCCTTTGATCGTGTGTTTTTATCTAATAATGTTAAGCATGATCGTTGATTTGGTAGCGGATGGGAGGTCATAAAGGATATAGAAGTTGTTACAAAGCGGTTAAGTCTAAAATGATCTGTAATGTATTTGAACCAATGACTTTTGTTGTTTAACATGCTGATTCGTATTCTTTTAATGTTGTTTTGGTTTTCTTAATTTTAATAGAGTAAATCGGTAAAAAGTAAAGTTATGGAAAAGGCAAAAACATTTGATTCACTTGACAGAGAGGATAGAGAACTTCTACTAAAAGCGCCTGTATTGGTTTCATTTATGGCAGCCACTAAAGATAATATTATGGATGCACAGGAAAAGGCTGATGCCTTAGATATGGCTCATTTAAGAACTTTTACCGCGAATCCGAAGTTACAACCTTATTATATGGAGGTTGAGAAACGCTTTAAACCGCTGTTAAAAGAAATGATCGAGATGTATCTTCCTATGAATGAATATACCAGAAAGACAGTTAAAGAAGAGATCAATAAAATCAATGAACTTCTTGGAGAGATGGATAAGGAGTTTGCTACTCTATTACACAAAAGTCTTAATAGTTATGCGGAACACGTAAGAAAGGCTGATCGCAATGTTTTAGAATATTTCATGATCCCTTTTATAGTTCCCGGAATTAATGAATTATAGTATTTGATGAAAGATATCCAGGTTAGATGGGTACGCTAAAATAATTTGGATCCGTTAAATTAAATATGCAGATTACTCAGTTTAAAACCTGTAAAGTTTAAGGTGATTTCTGCCATGGCTAAAACATCTTTCAACGTTTAAATACCCATATAAATTCGATTCGAAGGAGATAGGCTCCCCGAATCGAATCATTAATAATTTGATTAACTTTCAGAAACTTCAACCTCAGAAGGGGTTTCCTCAAGTTGATTGTACTTCTCCAACTGTTCTTCTTCTCCCGTAAAGTATGGAAATACATCAAATATTGGAGATTCCGTAATAGATGGGATCGTATAATCACTCATGGTGTCTTTCATTGCCAATGTAGTGTTTTCGAACGCTTCTTTTACATCATTGGCCTGAACGAGTAAATAAATATTGGATTTACGTTCTTTTCCGCTTTGCTCATCAATGGTTATTAATGAAACTTTGGTTTTGAACCAACGATCTGAATTTTCAAACGGATGGACCTCAGAGAAATTAGCCACTTTGATATTCATGATCTGAAATTCCTCACTTGTTAACTCTACCATTACTTCATTAATTCTCGATTCAGCTTCGGTAAATGAAACAGCATCCAGAAGGTAGGTTTCAGAGGTTAGTTTTTGTTCTCCGGTTTCATGGGTTTTTCTATATTTTACTTTGCATTCGTACCAGGTTACGCTCATATTTTTAATTTTTTAGGGTGCCAAAAGTAAAATTAAAATGGTTCCATAAAAACTAATTAGACCCTGAGTTGTTCACAATTTATACTATCCGTACTTCAATACATCAGTATAGCGTTTAGATTGTGATGATTAGAGGTTAGGTCTGTTGATGAAGAGCAATGAATATACTTAAGGAAACATTTTATACAGGAATGAACAGTAATATACTCGTCCATACTTTATCCATACTTTAACCATACTTCATCTATACCGTAACTACGCTTGAAATATGCATTATTTGGTGCTTAATTTTGATGAGTTTGGTATTGAAAAATAAGATTTAAACGATTTTGCATGAATTTATACAATCTTATAAAATGCATGTAAAATTAGAAGATTATGAAAGAAACCTTAATTTTCTAATGTAAGTCTTTTGGGCTGTTTTACAGGTTTAAAAAGACAGCGGCACAAACAGATACATCATTCCGCAAATGAGAATTATGAAATTTAGTTAGGCATTTGGAACAGGGTATATTCGTTAGACTACTTATTAGTATAAAGAAGCTAATTCAATACGCACTTCTTTTAATTTTACAATGTATTCTTTAACATCGTGAATTAATTCACCGTCTTCGTCTAATTCGACCTTTTTGAATACACATACTTCATCATTAATTCTTTTGATATGTGCTTTGATGGTGGCATTTGAAAAGTAGATATTTACGATATCACCACAGCTGAATTTAGACTTTATTCTTTTAGCGAAGAAATTGGTTGAGAGTAAGTTTGGTATCATGTTTTATAAGTTTAGGTAAATAACAAAATTAAGATATTCCAAAATGCTGAAATTCATTCATTTACCGGGTAAACAGTACTTAATGTTCGATGTAAGTACCAAAACGAATTATTATAGAGTGATCAAAAATTTACAACCTTCATGAGGTCATGAAGGTTGTAAAATTCATTTTAAGAATGATTCTTATCTGTTTTGGTTGTTCATTTTTTGCATAATGGTATCAAATTTTTCATTGGTAATGGGATTTACGTTTTGAATTTTGAGATACCAGTTTAAAAAGTTATTCATTCGTTTAATTGAGCTTTGTCCTTTTTGAGATGTAATGGTAGTATTCATAACTCTCTGGTTTTTTTGGTATACATTGTAGTTACATACATCATTTAATCAATTATATCCTTAATAATTGTTTAAATGTAACCGATTTAACGGCAGTTCCATCATGAGATTACGAGGCGATAAAGTAGGTTTAAAACAGTTTAAATGAGCATTTAAAGCGTTTACTTAAATTTATGAAATTGAGGAGGTTAAGGTTGAAAGTTGTGGATTAACCGTGTTTAAAATCCGATAAAATGGGAAAAATGAATATTAATTCAGGGGGGAGATAAAAGAAAACCCCCACTCTAAAGGTGAGAGCGGAGGTTTAACACACACTAAAAACTAATCAAATTTAATGAATAGAGAATTGGTTGGTTAATGGTCTAGTTTAAATAATTGTGGACTGTCCGTAATTAATATTTTCCTGATTGTAGTTGATTGAATCCTCAGCATGAGCAATATAATCAGCAATAAAATCTCCTACTTGTTCAGTACCATACTGACTGTCCGGGTTAAGGTCGGTTGTTACTATTTTCATTTCAAGCGACTTATCGACCGCTTTATTTATGGCTTGAGCTTCTTCGTTTAATCCAAAATGCTCTAATAGCATGGCTGCCGATAAAATCGAGGCAACAGGATTTGCGATGTTTTTTCCTTTGGCTTGCGGAAAAGAACCATGAATTGGTTCGAACATTGCGTTTTCATCACCTACCGAGGCAGACGCTAATAATCCGATTGATCCGCCAATAACACTACCTTCGTCAGAAATGATATCACCAAACATATTTTCCGTTAAAATGACATCGAACTGACTTGGGTTTAAAATTAACTGCATTGCAGCATTATCAACAAAAAGGTAGTCTAATTCAACATCTTCGTAACTTTTACCAATATTTGTAACAACTTTCCTCCATAATCGGGAAGTTTCTAAAACGTTGGCTTTATCTACAAGTGTTAATTTCTTTTTTCTATTTCTTGCAGCTTTAAATGCAAGATGGGCAATACGTTCTATTTCTTTTTCTGAATATTCACAAAGGTCAGAAGCTATAGTTCCTTGTTCATTTAGTTTTTTCTCTCCAAAATAGATTCCTCCTGTGAGCTCACGATATATAGTAAGGTCGGTTCCTTCAATTCGATCTCTCTTTAAGGGCGATTTATCGATTAGTGTAGGGTAGGCCTTAATAGGTCTGATATTTGTGAAAAGTCCTAATGATTTTCTCAGCTTTAACAAGCCTTGTTCCGGACGTACTTTTGCCGATGGGTCATTATCATACTTAGGATCTCCGATGGCTCCGAATAAAACTGCATCATATTCCAGGCACAGATCCAAAGTTTCCTGGGGAAGCGGATCACCAGTTTTATCTATAGCAATAGCTCCAGCTAAAGCTTCTTTAAAGGTAAAAGTATGGTTATATACATCTGCTACGGCATTTAAGGTTTTAATTGCTTGAGCAGTTACTTCAGGTCCGATTCCGTCTCCGGATAATACAGCTATATTTAATTTCATAACTTCTTTACTTAAAATTTTCTGGAAGCTTCAAAAGCTTCAATCTTCTCACGTTTACTTACTAAAAAGTCGATATCATCATAACCATTAATCAAACACATTTTTTTATATGCATCGATATCGAACGATTCTTTAATGTCTGTATTTGCTACCTCAAAAGTTTGATCTTCGAGATTGACAATGAGCTCAGTATTTGCATTTTCTTCAATAGCATTAAATACAGCTTTTAATGTCTCTGGTGATACTTGAATTGGTAATAAGCCATTGTTCAGGGCATTTCCCTTAAAAATGTCGGCGAAATAACTCGATATAACAACTTTGAATCCATAGTCTGTAAGCGCCCATGCAGCATGCTCACGGCTACTTCCACAACCGAAGTTATCACCAGCAACTAATATTTTTCCGCTGTATTTATTATTATTGAATACAAAAGATTCATTTTCACTACCATCCTTATTAAAACGCCAGTCTCTAAATAAGTTTTCTCCAAAACCAACTTTATTAGTTGCCTTAAGAAAACGAGCAGGAATGATCTGGTCAGTATCGATGTTTTCGATGGGTAGTGGTATAGCTTGTGATTTTAATTTCTCAAATTTTTCCATAATATTCTTAGGCAATAACTAATTCTTCTTCCTCAATTTCTTTACTTACATCTACAATTTTACCGGCAATGGCCGTAGCCACTGCTACCAGTGGACTCGCTAAAATAGTTCGAGCTCCCGGACCTTGTCTTCCTTCAAAATTTCTATTAGAGGTAGAAACACAATATTCACCTGCAGGTATTTTATCTTCATTCATTCCTAAACAAGCGGAACAACCACTTTGACGTATTTCAAATCCTGCTGCTTCGAAAATATCTTGTAATCCTTCTGCTTTAATCTGTTTGGCAACTTGTTGCGATCCCGGTACAATAAGGGCAGTTACATTGTCAGCTTTTTGCTTTCCTTTTATATATGCTGCTGCGGTTCTGAAATCTTCAATTCTTGAATTGGTACAGCTTCCTACAAATACATAATTAATTGGCTTTCCAAGTAATTTTTCACCTTTTTCAAAGCCCATATACTTGATTGACTTTTCAAAAGAAACGTCATTGATCTCAGGTATACGGTCGGTGATTTTTATTCCCATACCCGGATTGGTTCCATAAGTAACCATCGGTTCTATATCGGCAGCATCAAACTCATATTCTTTATCGAATGTAGCTCCTTCATCGGTTGGAAGAGTTTTCCAGTAAGCTACTTTTTGATCAAACGCATCTCCTTCAGGGGCAAATTCACGGCCTTTTACGTATTCGAATGTCGTTTCATCAGGAGCAATCATTCCTCCACGAGCACCCATTTCTATACTCATGTTACAAACGGTCATTCGACCTTCCATGGTCATATCTTTGAAAACATCACCGGCATATTCTACGAAATAACCTGTACCAGAGTTGGTGCCTAGTTTGGCTATGATATAAAGAATAACATCCTTGGGAAGGACACCATTTTTAAGTTTTCCGTTTACGGTAATTCGCATACTTTTTGGTTTGCTTAACAGTAAACATTGGCTAGCAAATACCTGTGCGACCTGACTGGTTCCAATTCCAAATGCAATGGTTCCGAAAGCACCATGCGTAGAGGTATGGCTATCGCCACAAACCATGGTCATCCCTGGTTGCGTAATTCCTAATTCAGGTGCCATTACGTGGACGATTCCCTGATATGGATGCCCCAAACCATAAAGTGTAATTCCTTGCTTATTACAGTTTTCTGTAAGCATCTCCACTTGCTTTTTAGATAGAAGATCTTGAATGGGCAGGTGTTGATCTTTAGTTGGAACATTATGGTCTGCCGTGGCAACAATCTGATCTTTCCTAAAAACAGGTATGTTACGTTCTTCCAATTCTGCAAAAGCCTGCGGACTGGTAACTTCGTGAATTAAGTGTTTGTCTATATATAAGATTTGTGGCCCGTTTTCAACAGTATCTACTACATGAGCGTCCCAAACCTTATCGAATAATGTTTTCTTTTCCATTTATAAATTATGCAATCGCTTTAATATCAATTTTACTAAGTTCAATGATCTTATGAATATCGTCATCCAATACTTCTTTTTTAAGGTCGGCAAATTTCAGGAATTCCTGATAAACTTCATCAAGTTGTAACTTAGTTAATTCGTATCCTACATTTTTCGCACGGTAAGCTAATGCTGCACGTCCACTACGAGCTGTTAATACAATAGCAGACTCCGTTACCCCTACATCGGCAGGATCAATAATCTCATAGGTCTCCCTATTCTTGATAACACCATCCTGATGAATACCTGAACTATGTGCAAAAGCATTTGATCCAACAATCGCTTTGTTTGGCTGTACAGGCATAGCCATACTCTCTGATACCAATTTGCTCATTTCATACAAATGTTTCGAATTGATGTTAGTATCCAGGTTTAAGTATGGATGCTGGCGAAGAATCATAACTACTTCTTCTAAAGCTGTATTACCAGCACGTTCACCAATACCATTAATCGTACATTCTATTTGGCGAGCTCCATTGGCAACACCAGCGATAGAATTGGCAGTAGCCAAACCTAAATCATTGTGGCAATGGCATGATAAAATAGCCTTGTCTATATCCTTAACATTTTCTCTAAGGTATTTCATTTTTGCGCCATATTCTTCCGGAAGGCAATACCCTGTAGTGTCAGGAATGTTAAGTACAGTAGCCCCAGCCTTCACTACAGCTTCACAAATTTGAGCTAAAAATTCATTATCTGTTCTACCGGCATCTTCTGCATAGAATTCTACATCCTCGACAAAAGTCTTAGCGTATTTAACTGCTTCTACAGCACGCTCAATTATTTTTTCACGTGTACTATTAAATTTATATTTAATATGTGAGTCTGATGTACCTATTCCGGTATGTATTCTCGGCTTTTTAGCGTATTTTAGCGCTTCTGCTGCCACCTCAATATCTTTTTTAACGGCACGTGTAAGCCCGCAAACGGTAGCATTTTTAACGATCTTTGCAATTTCTGTAACCGAAGTAAAGTCGCCCGGACTAGAAATTGGAAATCCTGCTTCAATCACATCCACTCCCAGCAGATCCAGTCTTTCAGCTATAACCAACTTTTGTTCGGTGTTTAACTTACATCCAGGAACCTGTTCTCCATCTCTTAATGTTGTGTCGAAAATTTGGACTTGTTCTTTACTCATATTGAATTTTTATAGTAATTTCATTAATGTGGAACGAATATATATATTGCGGTGTTAAAGTCGAATACTTCTTTATATAGTATTACAACGTTTAATATAATTTTAAGATATTTAAAATACTGATAATCAGTTATTTACATTTTATTTTGTTACAATGACAAGCAGTCCAAAAGAACCATTATTTGTTTTAGTGAAGTCGCTCTCAAAATCTGAAAAGAGACAATTTAAACTCTATGTAAACAGGTTAGGGGTAAACGCTGATGCAAAATTTTTAGCCCTTTTTAATTTGTTGGATAAAATGAAGACTTATGATGAAGATGAAGTTTTAAAAAGTGGTATTGTTAAAAAACAGCAACTTTCAAATTTAAAAGCCCATTTATATAAGCAAGTGTTAACCAGTCTTCGAATGAATCCAGTTAACCAAAACGTTCGAACTCAATTAAGAGAGCAATTGGATTTTGCTACTATTCTTTATCATAAAGGCCTGTATAGGCAAAGTCTGAAAATTTTGGATAAAGCTAAAAAGCTGGCCATTGATAATGAGGAGAAGGTTATAGCCTTTGAAATTGTCGAATTAGAAAAGGTAATAGAGACTCAATACATTACGCGAAGTATAAGTGGCAGGGCCGATGAGCTAGCGGTGCAAGCCAAAGAATTGATGCAGGACAATGTGATTACGAGTAAGTTGTCGAATCTTTCCTTACAGCTTTATGGGATAATGCTAAAAATGGGTTATGTTAGAAGTGATGAAGAGTACAAATGGGTAACCGATTATTTTAATGCCAGAATGCCTGAGTTTAAAATTGAAGATTTGGGTTTTAGGGAGAAACAATGGTTGTATCAGGCGGAATTGTGGTATAGTTTTCTGACGCAAGACTTTTTGAATTGTTATAAATTTTCAAGTAAGCTGGTCGATTTGTTTTATGATCACAAGACGATGATCTATTTAAATCCCGTATTCTTTTTAAAAGGAAGTAACTATTTATTAGAGTCGCTTTATTACATAAAGTATAAATCTCAATTTCAGCAGAGTTTGTCCAGGTTGGAAGAGACCCTGGAAGATAGTCAGTTCCCGAAAAATGGAAATTTAGAGGTTCTGTCTTTTTTATACATCAATAGTAACAAGTTAAATCTTCATTTTCTGGAAGGTACTTTTGAAGAAGGTTTGCATTTAGAAAAGCCTATTTTAAAAGGTTTAAAAGGATTTAGTGATAAAATAGACGAACACCATGTAATGATCTTTTATTATAAGCTTGCTTGTCTTTATTTTGGAATAGGAGATAATAGAAAATGTATCTTTTATTTGAAAAAAATAATTGATAATAAGAGTTTAGTAATGCGCGAGGATCTTATGTGTTTTTCCAGAGTACTGAGTTTAGTGGCTCATTATGAAGCCGGACTTGATTATCATTTGGAAGTGCAGTTGAAAAGCACTTATAAGTTCCTTTTAAAAATGAATGATCTTCATGAGGTTCAAAAGGAAATGATCAAATTTTTAAGAAACCTCGGTAATATTTATCCTCATGAATTAAAAGGAGAATTCAAAAAATTACATTCCCGATTGAAGAAATATGAGAATGATCCTTACGAAAGGAGAGCTTTCTTATATCTCGATATAATTTCATGGTTAGAGAGTAAAATAGAAAATAAGCCGGTTGGTGAGATCATCAGAGAAAAATCTAAACTTTTAATTCGATAAGCTTTTAAGCTTAAGAAATACTTATAGGGTTGGTAACAAAATCACATCATTTACGGCATATTCTGGAACTTAATTTCGCGGTACTATGCATTAGTACCTCGGGAACACTGGGCAAGTATATAAGTTTACCACCTGAACAAATCATTTTGTTCAGGTCAATTATTGCGGTAATTTTCATCTATATTTATTGTAGGTTAAGGAAATACGACTTTAAAATATCGGGGTTAGATTTCAAGATGGTTCTAATTTGTGGTGTTTTTTTTGGCATTCACTGGGTGACCTATTTCTATGCATTAAAGCTTTCTACGGTTGCTATAGGGATGCTCTCGATATATACCTATCCGGTGATTACTTCATTTTTGGAACCTGTAATATTAAAAACAGGATTTCAAAAATCGCATTTGGGTTTAGCGGTATTGGTTTTAACAGGTATTTATTTTCTGGTGCCGGAGGTGAGTTTTAAAAACGATCATTTTATAGCCGTAGTGGTGGGGATAATTTCTGCTTTATTTTATGCCATTAGAAACATTCTTATGAAACCAAAAGTGGCACGTTATGACGGGTCTGTTTTAATGTTTTATCAATTATTGGTCATTGTGTTAATGTTGAGTCCTTTATTATTATTCTCTGATTTTCTGCAGGTGCAAACTCAATTGTTGCCAATTGCCTTTTTAGCGCTTATTACCACTACAGTTGGCCACACGTTGTTATTGATGAGCTTTAAGCATTTTAGTGCTACTACGGCAAGTATTATGAGTAGTGTTCAGCCTATATACGGGATCCTTCTCGGGATGCTGTTTTTAAATGAAATACCAGAACTTCATACCATTATTGGAGGCCTATTAATCTTGAGTGCTGTATTTATCGAAAGTACCCGAACTATGCGGACTGCCAAAAATTCATAATTAATTACAGGCCTGCCACAATGGATCGTTTGGAAGCGGAGCAATAATTGAAACAGGTTCTTTCTTTACCGGATGAACAAAACTTAGTTTTCTTGCATGTAAATGGATACTGGCATCTGGATTACTTCTGTTAAAACCATATTTAAGGTCTCCTTTAATTGGACAACCAATTGCTGAAAGTTGACTTCTTATTTGATGATGTCGACCAGTTTCCAAATCTATTTCTAATAAATAGTAATTATCGAGCTCTTTGATGACTTTGTAATGCAGTACGGCCTTTTTACTGTCAGGTACCTCATTAAGGTGAGCATAGGATTTATTTTGTTTGGAGTTTCTAACCATCCAATGAGTCAAGGTGTCCTGGGTGTGGGGAGGTTTATTTTTTACCAATGCCCAATATGTTTTACTTGCTTCTTTAGATGCAAAAAGTTTATTTAAGCGAGGTAAGGCCTTTGATGTTCTTGCAAATAAAACAATACCGGTAGTGGGGCGGTCTAATCGGTGTACCACTCCTAAATAAACATTTCCTGGTTTATTGTATTTTTCTTTTAAGTAATCTTTTACAATGTCACTGAGAGGTGTATCGCCCGTTTTATCACCTTGTACAATATCACCGGCTCTTTTGTTTATAACTACAATATGATTGTCTTCGAAGAGTACCTGAAGGTTCTTTTTGTTTGATATTTTTTTCAAGGTGATAAAGGTTGAGAATTACTTAGTATTGTTCATCATCATTAGGGAAGTCCTGATTTTTAACATCAGCAACATATTGTGATACGGCTCCGGTGATTTCGTCATAGAGGTTCAAATAACGTCTTAAAAATCGAGGACTGAATTCATGGGTAATCCCTAACATGTCATGTATCACTAAAACTTGACCGTCTACTCCATTACCCGCACCAATACCAATAATAGGAATGCTTACACTTTGAGCTACTTCTTTCGCCAGATTTGCAGGGATCTTTTCCAGAACAATAGCAAAACAACCAATTTTTTCCAGGTATTTGGCATCCTCTTTTAATTTTTCAGCTTCCTGATCTTCTTTGGCTCTGACTGTGTAAGTGCCAAATTTATAAATAGATTGCGGAGTTAAGCCCAAATGGCCCATAACCGGGATCCCTGCGTTTAAAATTCGCTTAATAGATTCTTTAATTTCTTTACCTCCTTCAAGTTTTACTGCATGTGCGCCACTTTCTTTCATGATACGGATTGCTGATCGCAAGGCTTCTTTTGGGTCGCTTTGATAACTACCAAAAGGTAAATCGACCACAACCAGGGCTCTATCTATTGCTCGAATTACCGAACTGGCATGATATATCATTTGGTCGAGAGTGATGGGGAGCGTTGTTTCATGTCCTGCCATAACATTACTTGCTGAGTCTCCTACTAAAACTACATCGATTCCTGCTGCGTCGACCATTTTGGCCATACTATAGTCATATGCAGTTAACATGGATATTTTTTCTCCATGTTTTTTCATATCGACAAGTGATTTTACGGTAACTCTTTTGTATTCTTTTTTAGCTACAGACATAATGATTGTTTTTAGAGACAGTAAAAATAATGAGTTTTGTTAAACTTTTCTTTAATCGTATCGTTAAATCCTTATTCCTGTTTAACTTTAAAAAAAATAAACTTCCATGTTACGTTTTATACTATTGGTTTTGTTGTTCTTAACTCAAATGGTTTTTGGGCAACGTTCTACAGACGAAGCTGCAGTAAAGGAAACAATTGATGAGTTTTTTACTGGTTTTCACCAACAAGATTCGATTCAAATAAAAGCAACGGTGTTCAATCCGGTGATGCAAACTATAGGAAAGAGTAAAGAAGGTCTGACTTTGGTTAGAACAGAAACTTTTTCTAATTTCTTAAAATCAATTGTATCTATTCCTGAAGACAAGGTGTATCAAGAGAAGTTATTGGGCTATGAGATTAAGATTGACGGAGACATGGCTCACGCCTGGACTCCGTACGAATTTTGGCTAAATGATGAATTTAGTCATTGTGGTGTCAATTCTTTTCAATTGGTTCGCAAGGATGACGACTGGAAAATTATATACATAGTTGACACCAGGAGGAGGGAAGGGTGTCAGTAAACAATTTTTTTAAAATATTAGCAATCACTCAGGTTAACTCCTACAGCCAGGCCTCCTTCAGAGGTTTCTTTATATTTTGAATTCATATCCTTAGCGGTTTCCCACATGGTATTGACAACTTTGTCTAAAGGGACTTTTGCATTCTTAGGATCTGTATCCATGGCTAACTCGGCGGCATTAATTGCCTTAATGGCTCCCATAGCATTTCGCTCAATACATGGTACTTGTACCAGTCCTGCAATAGGGTCGCAAGTTAATCCCAAATGGTGTTCCATGGCAATCTCAGCAGCAATCAGAACTTGCTCAGGTGTTCCACCCATTAACTCCGTAAGTCCGGCAGCAGCCATGGCAGAGGATACTCCTATTTCGGCCTGACATCCTCCCATGGCAGCAGAAATAGTAGCACCTTTTTTAAATATACTGCCAATTTCTCCTGCTACTAGCAAAAATTGTTTGATATCATCGAAGTTGGCATCGTGATTTTCGATAACCATATAATACATCAATACCGCAGGTATAACTCCTGCGCTCCCATTTGTTGGGGCGGTTACAACCCGACCCAAAGAAGCATTAACCTCATTAACTGCAATCGCGAAACAGCTAACCCATTTAATGATTTGACGGAATTTAACCTCTGTATCACGAATTGCATAAATCCATTCTACGGGGTTGTTATATGGTTTTTCACTGATGAGTTTTTGATGTATATCGTAAGCTCTTCTTCTTACATTCAGACCGCCGGGTAGGGTGCCTTCCGTATGGCAACCAGTATACATGCATTCTAACATGGTATCCCACACCCGATTCAATTCTCTGTCAATTTCATCATCGCTTCTTAGCGACTGCTCATTTTCCAAAACTATTTCTGAAATAGTTTTGTTGTACTTTTCGCAGTGCGCCAGAAGTTCAGTAGCTTTTTGGATAGGATGAGGAAAGGTTTTAAAGGTAGCCAGGTTTTCTTTGGCATGAGTCCGTTCTTCCTTAACCACAAAGCCTCCACCTATTGAATAGTAGGTTTCACTATGTTGTGAACCTTCATGTGTGGTAGCTTCAAAAGTTAGTCCATTGGCATGAAAAGGTAAAAATTCTCTATGAAAAATAATTTGATTTTTTGGATCAAATTCTATTGTTCTTTTCCCTCCAAAATCGATGGTGTGCCCATCTTCGATTTCTTTTATGATGGCGTTAATGTTTTCAACCGGAACATATTCAGGATCGGCACCAGCCAATCCGAGCATAATAGCCAAGTCGGTGGCATGTCCTTTTCCGGTTAGGGACAGGGAGCCATAAACATGAACTTTTATTGCATTCACTTTTTCAAACAGACCTTCTTCCTGTAGTTCTGAAATCCACCTTTCGGCTGCTCTCCAGGGTCCTAAAGTATGCGAGCTGGAAGGGCCAACTCCAATTTTAAGCATATCAAAAACGCTAATACACTCCATTCACGAAATCGTTTTAGAATTTGGCAAATATACATTTTGTTGTAAAAGTAACTAAAGAGAATATTAAATAGTTTACAATCATTTTTTCTTTCAATGAAGATATTTCAGGTATAAAAAACATTTATGACAGCTTGTCATATTTTGCGTAATGGCATAGTCATTGACATATACAGAGCGAAACATTAAAAGAATTTTCAACACAATTTAGAAAATATAAGAACATGAGTAAAATTATTGGAATTGACTTAGGAACAACCAACTCTTGTGTTTCGGTGATGGAAGGTAACGAACCTGTAGTTATACCAAACGCAGAGGGTAAGCGAACTACACCATCTGTGATTGCTTTTGTTGAAGGAGGCGAAATAAAAGTTGGTGATCCTGCAAAGCGTCAAGCTGTAACAAACCCGCATAAGACTATTTATTCGATCAAGCGTTTTATGGGGAATAAGTTTGATGAATCAAAGAAAGAAGTAGCGCGTGTACCGTATAAGGTAGTTAATGGAGATAATACGCCAAGAGTAGACATTGATGGTCGTTTATATACACCACAGGAGTTATCGGCTATGATTCTTCAAAAAATGAAGAAGACTGCAGAAGACTATCTTGGTCAGGATGTAAGTGAAGCTGTTATTACAGTTCCTGCATATTTTAATGACTCACAGCGTCAGGCTACAAAAGAAGCAGGTGAAATTGCAGGATTAAAAGTACGCCGTATTATTAACGAGCCGACTGCAGCTGCTTTAGCCTATGGTTTAGATAAGAAATCAACGGATCAAAAGATTGTAGTTTTTGACTTTGGTGGAGGTACGCATGACGTTTCTATCCTCGAATTGGGAGATGGTGTATTTGAAGTACTTTCTACTGACGGAGATACCCACTTAGGTGGAGATGATGTAGATGAAACTATTATCAATTGGTTGGCAGAAGAGTTTAAAGCAGAAGAAGATATAGATTTAAGAAAAGATCCGATGGCGCTTCAACGTTTGAAAGAAGCTGCGGAAAAAGCTAAAATTGAGCTTTCTTCTTCATCTCAAACTGAAATTAACTTGCCATATGTAACTGCTACGGCTTCGGGACCAAAACACCTGGTAAAGACATTAACACGATCTAAATTCGAACAATTAATCGATGAAATCGTAAAAAGAACTATTAAGCCTTGTGAATCTGCTCTGAAAAGTGCAGGTATCTCCACTAATGATATTGATGAAGTTATTTTGGTTGGTGGATCTACTCGTATTCCAGCAGTTCAAAAGGCAGTTGAAGACTTCTTCGGTAAAAAGCCTTCTAAAGGAGTTAACCCAGACGAGGTAGTTGCTGTAGGTGCTGCTATTCAGGGAGGGGTATTAACTGGAGATGTTAAAGACGTATTGTTATTGGATGTTACTCCGCTTTCATTAGGTATTGAGACTATGGGAGGTGTAATGACTAAACTTATTGAGGCAAATACGACGATACCTTCAAAAAAATCTCAGGTATTCTCAACTGCAGCGGACAATCAGCCTTCGGTAGAAATACATGTGATACAGGGTGAACGTCCAATGGCACAAGATAATAAGACTATCGGGCGATTCCACCTGGATGGTATTCCACCAGCACCAAGAGGTGTTCCTCAAATTGAAGTAACATTTGATATTGATGCTAACGGTATCATTCACGTAACCGCTCAGGATAAGGCTACCGGTAAGAAACAGGATATTAGAATCGAGGCTTCATCTGGATTAACAGAAGAGGAAATCGAAAAAATGAAGCAAGAAGCTGAAGCTAACGCAGAAGCTGACAAGGCTGCTAAGGAAAAAGTAGATAAGCTGAATGAGGCAGATGCAATGATTTTCCAAACGGATAAGCAATTAAAAGACTTCGGAGATAAGCTTTCTGATGATAAGAAGAAGCCAATTGAAGATGCTTTAGAAGAATTGAAAAAAGCTTATGAGTCTAAGGATGTTGAAACCATCCAGCCAGCTTTGGATAAAATAAATGAAGCCTGGAAAAATGCTTCTGAAGAGTTGTATAAAGCTCAGGCAGAATCACAACAGGCTGAAGGTGGTGCTCAACAAGGCCCATCAGCAGGAGCAGCTTCTGGATCTAAAGAATCAGATGATGTTCAGGATGTAGATTTTGAGGAAGTAAAATAAATTTCTTCCATCTTATAAAAAAAAGCGACCTCAGGGTCGCTTTTTTTATGTTTTTAGATTGATTAAATGATATTCCCGTAGGTGTCGACTACTAAATTTTTCTTTTGATTATCCTTACGTAGTTGAATTCTATATTGTTTTTTGGTGTCCTTGTCTACATAATATGAAACCAAGTAAATATCTTTATGTAACGTCCATCCCGGATATTTCTGATATACAGAATTTCTTATAGCCGGAGGTAATAGTACATTTTTGAATTTCTCATAAGATCTTACAATTTTACCCTCTTCATCAAAAGTGGCAATAATCATACTATTAGTATGCTCGAAAAACACTTTATACGAATCGTATTCATCATCAAATAGGTCAGATTCTGTAATGTCATAACTGGCAACTTTGTGCTGCATGTCTTTAACATTCTCCGGAGAGTTATTGTCTAATACATCTTTTAAATAAGTGGTGTTTATTGGTGTTGCCGATACGGTAACACTTTCCAGTTCAACTTGTCCTACCTGAGAATATCCTACGTTTATAAAGGCCATAGCTAGTATAGCCATCAACATCTTTTTCATAATGATATGTTTTAATGGTTAAAAATAATGTTAAGCTAGAGGAGGGAATAGCACTTTATTAATACTGCTGATCATTAGTATTTTGCTACTTAAATTTACGAATTTAAGGGTTCAAGTTTTGCTACTTAGGTATCAGATCTGGCTATTTTGTGAAAAGTTTTAGAAAATAGGATCATTTTCATAATAAAATCTAAAACAAGCCTATTTGTTAGATTCTGTTATTTTAATGAGAGCTTCAATGTTATTGATTGTAATGTGTTTTCTTGTAATATCAATGATACCTTCTTCTCTTAAATGTTGCAGTTGTCTGTTAACGACAGCTCTTGTAGTTCCAATCATTCCAGCAAGTTCATCATGAGATAAATCACTGATTCCATCAATGGTATTGGATTTTTTATTCGAATGGTTCAGTAATAGTTTCGCTAATCTGGTAGAAGTGTCTTCGAGGCTAACATCAATGACATAATTTTCTAAGGTTCTGATTTGTTTTGTCAGGTATGTCAATAAATTTTGAGTGAAGCCCGGATTCTTATCTATCCAGGTTTTCATATTTACTATAGGTATGCACAAGACTTTTAATTCGTCTAAAGTTTCATAGTAAACATGATGCTCTTGATTGTCTAATAGTGAAAGTACATCAAACATATCTCCTTTTCTTAACATGAATAAGGTTAAATGCCTGTTGTTGGATCCGTTTGTCTTATATATTTTAAGTCTTCCGGATATGATAATGTGAAATTTGTAAAGTGCTCTTTTGCAGTCAATAATACAGGTTTTTTTAGGCCATTCTTCTGCCGATCCAAGCTGTAAAAGGTTGTTCAGTTCACTATCGCTTACTGTGTTTAGGAGTGGGTTCTCTCTTAGAGAATCTAGATATTTCTGATATGTTTTAAAACCACTTTCCATATACCACATAAAAATTACTTATAACATGAAAGGTTATGTGAGAATTTGGGTATTGTTTGAGGGCTCTGTTACGTCTTAATACAAATAGACCTATGTTATTTGGAAAGTATTACTTAAATATACGAAAAAATAAGGCTTGTAATGGCAAAATGTATATTAGGTTGCGTTAGGTCTTTAAAATAAGTCGTTGGATATGACAAAAAATTTAACAATGATGCGGATATTTGTAGTGATTAAATAATATCAATGATCTAATGGATTTTAATAAAGAAGAAATACTAGCTAAATGCAATGCGATATGTGAAAACACCCTAATGGAAACATTGGAGATAGTGTATACGGATGTTGGTGATGATTTTCTGGAGGCCAAGATGCCAGTTAATCATAGAGTGCATCAGCCTGATGGAGTACTGCATGGAGGTGCCATGGTAGCATTAGCAGAAAGTGTGGGTAGTGCGGCTTCAATGGTGTTTCTGAACTCTAAAGATTTTTTTATCAGAGGTATTGAAATTTCAGCTAATCATGTGAAAAGTGTTAAAGAGGGTGATGTTTATGCAAGAGCAACTGTTCTTCATAAGGGTAGGACCACTCAACTTTGGAACATCCAGATTAGAGACGGCAATGAAAATTTAATTTCTGTGGTAAAATTAACAACGATCGCATTACCTAAAAAGTAAGGATGATTAGCAATCAAGATCTCTTTAATAAAATACAGCTTCAATTTGATAGACAGCTTCCTTTTGTTGTTTTCAGAGAACCTTTAGGGAAAACGCTGACCTTAGTTTTGCAGGATACGGATACCCTTGAGCGTTTAAATTCTTTTGAAAAAGAGGGGTTTGTTTTTGCTCCTTTTGATCATTCAAAAAAAGGTGTACTGTTACATCCGGATACTATTTACGTGTCAGAATATCATGGGTTGAGTGATTCGATGTTTTCCGGATACCAGAAGGCTGTGGAGGATTCGGGAAAAGAGAATCATGTTAATTTGGTGTCCATGGGGATCGATAAAATTAAGGATGGTTTATTTAGTAAAGTAGTGCTTTCAAGATTTCAGGAGGTACCATCCAATGATTTAAAGCCACTTGAGGTTTATAACCGGCTACTCAATAGATATAGAAATGCTTTTGCCTACTTTTGGTATCATCCAAAGGTAGGGATGTGGATGGGAGCAACTCCTGAAACTTTAATTGATATCAAGGGTCAGCATTTTAAAACCATGGCCTTAGCAGGTACTCAAAAGTATAATGATTCTGAGGAGGTATGCTGGGGACAAAAGGAATTGGATGAGCAAAAAATTGTAACGGATTTCATTCTGGAAAGTCTAGCTGGTTTATCTGACGACCTTGAGGTGTCTGAGGTGACAACTATCAGGGCTGGAAATTTATTGCATTTGAAAACAGACATTAGAGGAGAATTGAATAAGAGTTTTGATGTAAAAGATTTGATAGAAACATTACATCCGACACCTGCCGTTTGTGGTTATCCTAAAGATCAATCCAATCGCTTTATTTTACAACATGAAAATTACGATCGGAAGTTTTATACCGGATACTTGGGCTATTTCAATGGGCAAGAAGAACGTTCTTCATTTTATGTAAATCTCCGATGTATGCAGCTTTTTGAGGATAAAGCAGTTATATATGTAGGGGGAGGGATTACTCAGGATTCTGACCCTGTTTCAGAATGGGAAGAAACAGTTAATAAAAGCCAAACCATGTTGAATGCACTTGGATAAATAAGTTTTCATTTCCTTCGGTTATCCTATCATTATTGAGTATTTTTACGCGGCAAATGAGACTTCATAGTACATGAAATATTCTAATATTCCAGCTGCTCAACTTATCGTGCAGCTTTGTAAGCAAAAGAACATTCAACATATAGTAATATCTCCAGGTAGTAGGAATGCTCCATTAACAATTGGTTTTTCGGAAGATCCTTTTTTTAACACCTATAGTATTGTCGATGAGCGGTGTGCTGCCTTTTTTGCGATGGGTATTGCTCAACAAATAGGAAGACCGACTGCTGTTATTTGTACTTCAGGGTCTGCTTTGTTAAACTATTATCCTGCCGTGGCAGAAGCTTTTTATAGTGATATTCCATTAATGGTAATATCGGCAGACCGTCCGGTATATTCTATAGATATAGGAGATGGACAGACGATTCGCCAGAAAAATGTTTTTGAAAACCACATTTTGTATAATGCTAATTTAAAGCAAGATATTCGTAAAGAGGGGACTGTGGTTTTTGGGGATGGAAAACTTCAACCCGAAATTATGAATGCGTTAAGTTCCGGGAATCTTCAGAATGGAATTCAACATTACAATAGTTTTGAAGTAAATAAGGCTATTAATATTGCTATTGGTAAAAAGGGGCCGGTTCACATAAATGTGCCATTTGAAGAGCCTTTATATCAGATGATAGAGCGTCCAACGGTTGCCATAAATCCAGATCATTTAAAAGATGAAAATTTCGATAGCGATAATGAGGAGCTTTCGGCTTATGTTGATGTTTGGAATGCCTCTGAAAGAAAAATGATATTAGTTGGGGTGAACCCACCAAACGCTATAGAACAAAGGTTATTAAATATCCTTGGAAAAGATGATTCCGTTATAGTCTTTACTGAAACAACGTCAAATCTAAGTCATGAAAAATTTTTTCCGGGAATAGATAAGATCATAGCCCCTATAGAAAAAGATGTGAATAGCGAACAATTATTTGCTGAATTAAAACCTGATGTTCTGTTAACCTTTGGTGGAATGGTGGTATCCAAGAAAATTAAAGCATTTTTACGTAAATATCAGCCAAATCACCATTGGCATGTTGATACCAAAAAGGCCTATGATACCTTCAAGTGTTTGGGTAAACATTTTCAAACCACTCCTAATGAATTTTTGGAATCATTTTTACCTCAAACCAAATCGGTTAAAAGCGAATATCATCCTCATTGGTTCAAGGTACAAAACTATAGAAGAAAAAAGCATAAAGAATATTTAAGTGAAATTCCGTTTACGGATTTCAAAGCTTTTGATCAATTGCTAACTGCAATCCCCGACAATTATCAATTGCAATTAAGTAATAGTTCTACCATTCGTTATGCACAGTTATTTGAAATAAATGAAAGGACTACTGTGTTTTGTAACAGAGGTACCAGTGGAATTGACGGAAGTACTTCAACGGCTATTGGTGCTGCGACAGTTGCAGATGAACCCACCCTTTTAATTTCTGGTGATCTGAGTTTCTTTTATGATAGTAATGCATTATGGAATAATTATATCAAAAACACTTTTCGTATTATTGTAATTAATAATTCTGGAGGAGGTATTTTTAGAATTCTTCCAGGGCATAAGAATACGGATAATTTTGATACTTATTTTGAAACCAAGCATAATTTGCAGGCAGATCATCTATGTGAAATGTATGGTTTTGAGTATTTAAAAGCTGAAAATGCATCGGAAGTTGAAGAAGGCTTGAGTACCTTTTTCAATTCAAGCGATAAACCTAAATTGTTAGAAATATTTACACCAAGGCAGCTCAATGATGAAGTTTTGTTGAAGTATTTCGAGTTTTTAAACCAAAAGTAGGTTTTGACCTGCTTGTATAAGACAATATATTATGATTAAAATTGGAGAATATAATACGCTCGAAATATTACGACTTACTTCTGTAGGGTTATTTTTGGGAGATGAAGAGGAGAATGATATCCTATTGCCTAATAAATATGTTCCGGAAAATTATGAGATCGGTGATAAGCTGAAGGTTTTCTGTTACCTGGACCATGATGAACGTCCGGTAGCGACCACCTTAAAACCTAAAATAATCTTGAATAATTTTGCTTTACTTCAAGCCGTGGAGGTGAATGAAATAGGTGCATTTATGGATTGGGGTCTTGAAAAACATTTGTTTGTGCCTTACCGTGAGCAAGCCCGTAAAATGGAGAAAGGGAAATGGTATTTGGTGTATTTATACATGGATGAGGAGACAGATAGACTGGTTGCTTCGAGTAAGACGAATAATTTTATTTCGAATGAAGAATTATCCGTTGAAAAGTTTGAAGAAGTAGATTTGATAGTTTCAAGACATACAGAAATGGGTGTGGAGGTTATCGTCAATCAAAGGCACAAAGGTCTGGTTTATGAAAATGAAATCTATAGTGATTTGCATTTGGGAGACCGTTTGAAGGGGGTTGTGAAAAAAATAAGAGATGATCACAAAATTGATATTTCTTTACAACAGATTGGTTATAAGAATATAGAACCTACTGCGCAAAAAATACTAAAGGAACTAGAGGATAATAACGGTTTTCTTGGTTTACATGATAAAAGCGATGCTGATTTAATAAAAGAGATGTTGGGAATGAGTAAAAAGAGTTTTAAGAAGGCCATTGGATCCTTATACAAGCAAAAACTCATTCAGATTAAAGAAGACGGTATTTATTTAAACAAATAAAGGAAAGGATTTAATAAAAATAATAGCATATGAGTTCACCAAATTGGAGAATAATAGAGGGTTATGAAGATATAACTTATAAGAAATGTGATGGTGTAGCCCGGATAGCATTTAACAGGCCTAATGTAAGAAATGCATTTAGACCAAAAACAACGGCTGAGTTGTATAAGGCATTTTACGATGCCAATGAAGATACCAGTATCGGTGTTGTTTTATTATCTGCTGAAGGACCATCAACCAAGGATGGTGTTTGGTCATTTTGTAGTGGAGGGGATCAAAAAGCCAGGGGTAAACAAGGTTATGTAGGCGATGATGGATATCATCGTTTAAACATACTTGAAGTTCAGCGTTTGATTCGTTTTATGCCAAAAGCGGTTATTGCTGTAGTTCCCGGATGGGCTGTAGGAGGTGGACATAGCTTGCACGTAGTTTGCGATTTGACTCTTGCCAGTAAGGAGCATGCTATTTTTAAACAGACTGATGCGGATGTAACTAGTTTTGATGGTGGTTATGGATCGGCATATTTGGCAAAGATGGTAGGGCAGAAAAAAGCAAGAGAGATTTTCTTTTTAGGAAGAAACTATTCAGCTCAAGAGGCCTACGAAATGGGAATGGTAAATGCTGTTATACCTCATGATGAGTTGGAGTCAACAGCTTATGAATGGGCACAGGAAATTTTAGCAAAATCTCCAATTTCTATCAAAATGTTGAAGTTTGCCATGAACCTTACTGATGACGGTATGGTAGGGCAGCAAGTGTTTGCAGGAGAAGCTACGCGTTTAGCATATATGACAGATGAAGCAAAAGAAGGGCGTAATGCATTCTTAGAAAAGCGTAAACCAAACTTTGATAAAAAGTGGATTCCTTAATAAAAGGAACTTACGGAGATTATAATAATTAATAAACTTTTTATGTCGGGTAAAACAAAGGCTTTTATAGCTGCTGCACGTTTGCGAACACTTCCTTTGTCTTTGTCAGGAATCATCGTTGGAACCGGATTAGCTGCGGCTGATGGATATTTTAGTTGGCAAATTTTTGTTTTGGCTTTACTGACCACGGTTGGATTTCAGGTGCTGTCAAATTTTGCAAATGATTATGGAGATGGTGTAAAGGGAACTGATGCAAACCGAGTAGGAGAAAAGCGGTTGGTAGCTAGTGGATTAATTACTCCAAAGCAGATGAAGAGCGCTGTCATTCTCACTACTGTTATTACTTTAGTGATTGCACTAATGTTAATTTATGCGGCATTTGGAAGTGAACATTTCTTCTTGTCTTTTATTTTCTTTATTCTGGGAATTGCTTGTATTGTAGCTGCAATTAAATATACTGTTGGTAAATCTGCTTATGGATATTCAGGTTTTGGAGATATTTTTGTTTTTATTTTTTTTGGTTTGGTTAGTGTGGCAGGCTCTTATTTTCTTTATGCTAAAGCCCTGGATTTGACGATTTTTTTACCTGCACTGACCATCGGTCTTTTGAGTGTTGGAGTTCTAAATCTCAATAATATGAGAGATCGTGAGACTGATATCCAAACGGGTAAAAACACGATGGTGGTAAAAATAGGGGCAGAATTTGCAAAGTATTATCATTACTACCTTTTAATATCAGCCATGTTCTTTAGTTTAATTTTTGTTGTTCTAACTTATAAAGGCCCTTTGAATTTACTTTTTATAATAGCTTTTTTCCCACTTGTGAAGCATTTGGTTACGGTTTATAAAAATGATGAACCGCAAGAGTTAGATCCTGAGCTAAAAAAATTGGCACTCGGTACTTTTTTATTTTCTGTGTTATTTACGTTAGGACAAATTTTGTAAATTCAAGAAAAATAAAACCTTAATTTAAAAACAATCTTTGTAGATGAAAATTACATTTTACGGTCATGCTTGTTTGGGGATTACAATTGGAGATATTAATGTCCTGGTGGATCCGTTTATAACTGGAAATGAAAAAGCCTCACATATTGATATAGACAAAATATCAGCGGATTATATTTTATTAACACATGCACATCAAGATCACATACTTGATGTAGAAGCTATCGCCAAAAGGACTAATGCGGTGATCGTTTCAAATTTTGAAATAGCTGCGTATTATGGTAAAAAAGGTTTTGATCATCACCCTATGAACCATGGTGGTACATGGGATTTTGAGTTTGGAAAGGTAAAATATGTTCCGGCTATTCATACTTCTTCTTTTCCAGACGGTAGTTATGGTGGTCAACCCGGAGGGTTTGTGATTGAAGGAGAACATAAAAATATATATATCGCAGGTGATACTTCATTAACTATGGATATGAAGTTAATACCAATGTTCACTAAATTAGACTTAGCTATTTTGCCTATAGGAGATAACTTTACAATGGGTGTTGATGAGGCGATCAAGGCTTCCGATTTCGTTGAATGTGATAAGATAATGGGATATCATTATGACACATTTGGATATATTGAAATAGATCATGAAGAAGCGAAGCGTAAATTCTTTGATAGTGATAAAGATTTGATGTTGCTTGAGATTGGCGAAAGCATCGAACTTTAAATAATTGAAGAAATTATCCATGAAAGCAACCTACCACAAGTATATTCTTGATTTTAAAAAACCAAGCGGGACCTCAAGAGGTGTTCTTACCCAGAAAGAAACCTGGTTTATTATTTTAGAAGAAGATGGTAAAAGAGGAATTGGCGAGTGTGGTATACTCAGATCTTTGAGTATCGACGATAAACCCAATTATGAGGACCGACTCAAGTGGGTTTGTGATCATATTCATCTTGGTAAAAAGACATTAATTCACAAGCTAAAACACTATCCATCAATTCAATTTGGCTTAGAGCAGGCTTTTTTATCTCTTGAAAGTCAAAATGAATTTTTGTTATATCCTTCAGACTTTACAAGTGGTAAGGATTCTATCGAAATAAACGGATTAATTTGGATGGGGGAGGCTTCTTTTATGAAGCGACAGATAAAAGAAAAGCTCCATCAGGGTTTTCGATGCATAAAGATGAAGATAGGAGCCATTGATTTTGAAACAGAAATTAATCTTTTAAGAGCCATTCGTAAAGAGTTTTCATCTAATGAAATAGAGTTAAGAGTTGATGCTAATGGCGCTTTTTTACCTGATGAGGCTCTCGAAAAATTAAAGTGCCTTTCAGAATTTGAACTTCACTCTATAGAACAGCCCATAAAGCAAGGTCAATTTCAGGACATGGCTAGACTTTGCGAATTATCGCCATTACCAATAGCCCTTGATGAAGAATTAATAGGAGTCTTTGATGTAACAGAGAAGGAGGAGTTATTACAAGTTATAAAACCGCATTATATTATTTTGAAGCCAAGTTTGGTGGGAGGATATGGGGGTAGTACTGACTGGATTGATCTGGCGGATAAAATGGATATAGGTTGGTGGATAACGAGTGCGTTAGAAAGTAATATCGGTCTTAATGCCATTGCTCAATGGACCTATACTTTGAATAGTAAAATGCCTCAGGGACTTGGAACAGGTGGATTGTACACCAATAACATCGATGCCCCGTTGGAGGTTAAGAATGGTGCTTTGCATTATAACAGGAAGGTAGATTGGAATTTTAATTTATAATAAGAACATGTATATAGAACAAGGTTATAAAGGGAACATAGGTTTATGGAAATATTGGGTACTTCCAGTATGCTTTATCGGGTTTATTATTTTTAACTACATCAGTACAGTTAATTCGCCGGTGAGTGTAGAGGCTATGCTTCAGAGTATGATCGACAAACTCGGATCAAACATTGTTCTTATTATATTGTTGGCGCCATTGGCGGTTGGACTATTTGTTGTTTGGGGTTGGGTAAAGCTGGTACACGAACAATCGATCACTTCGCTTACCACTTCAAGAAGGAAGGTTGATTGGAAACGAATTTTCTTCGCTTTTATTCTTTGGGGAAGTATATCTTCCGGAATGATAGGTGTTGATTATTTTTTAAATCCCGAAAATTATCAGTTAAATTTTAATTTAGTTCCGTTTTTAATATTGAGTCTTATCAGTATTGTTTTAATTCCCCTTCAAACGAGTTTTGAAGAATATATGTTTAGAGGTTACATGATGCAGGGTATAGGACTTATGGTTAAAAATCGATGGGTTCCCTTATTTGTAACTTCTATTTTGTTTGGTTTAATGCATTTGGGGAATCCGGAGGTGGAAAAGCTCGGCTTTGGTATCATGGTATATTATATAGGTACCGGCTTCTTTTTGGGAATAATTACTTTAATGGATGAAGGATTAGAGCTTGCCTTAGGGTTTCATGCTGCTAATAATTTATTTACAGCCTTGTTGGTTACTGCTGATTGGACTGCTTTTCAAACAAATTCGGTTTTAAAGGATGTTTCTGAACCTGTATTGGGTTTTGATGTATTATTTCCGGTTTTTATAATCTTCCCGATATTGATCTTTATTTTTTCTAAAAAGTATCATTGGAGTGATTGGAGGGCTAAGCTTTTTGGGGAAATAACAGCTGTTGAACCCTAAATAATGATGAATGAATATTTATGAAATTATTGGCTGGATAGGCTCATTTTTTTATCTCGTTGCCTATGTGCTTCTGAGCTTTAACAAAATAAGGCCGGACAGATTGCCATACCAGGTTATGAATGTATTGGGAGGTTTATGTTTGGTAATATGTGCCTATGATACCAAAGATCGTCCTAATTTCTTTACCAATCTTGTATGGATGATTATAGGTTTTATGGCAATACTAATGATTTTAAAAAAAAAGAAAAGATCTTGATTTAGACCTTTTCATTAATTTTAAGCATTTCCAGCGCTGCTTTTTTATATCGCTTTATCTTTTCTTCATATACTGGGGTTGAAGCATCATATAAAGAAAGATAGTAGTAGGAGCCTTCTACTAAAATAAAAATAAGTTCTGCTGTTTCTTTGGCATTTTCAACTTCTACAACGTTATCCGTTTGAGCTTCTTTAATGACTTCAGTTAGATAGTTTCTTAATGATTGATGCATGTTTTTATAAGCTTCCTGTATTGCTTTATTTCTAAAAACCAGAGCAAAGCTGCTATAAAACACACCATCATCTATAAGGGAGTTCCATTCCCTTGAAAACAGGTTGTTAATAGTACTTATCAGTTTTGTACGGCTATCTCCTGAATGGTTAGGATTATATAAGGACTTATAGTTATCCAGAATATAATTGATTAGTCCAAATATTAACTCATCCTTAGAGTTAAAATAATGGAGAATAAGGCTATTATTTACATCAAGTTCTTTAGCCACTTTAGCTACTGATGTATTTTCCAGGCCTTCTTTTTTGGCAACATTATAAAAGGCTTCTATAATCTCTTTTTGTCTTTCTTTTTTTAAACTTTTTCTACCCATTATGCAAACATAGTTAATATTTAGTTAACAAAAATAATACAAAGATTTTAAATTGATTGACCATTCAATCAAAATATTTTAATACTTTAGCATTCCATTAACGATAACCTAATTAATAATTAAAAGTAATTAAATGAAAGCTTTAAACTTGTTTAATGTTGTGAGTAACAAGGCAGGTGGTTGTTTTTTAAAAAGGAATGAAATAGGCAAAAATCTATTATTATTTACATTTTTAATTCTTAGCCACGTTGTTTTTGCGCAAGAAAAATTGGTAACTGGAACTGTTACCGATATTGAAACAGAACAGCCATTACCAGGCGCTACTGTTATGTTAAAAGGTACCACTACAGGTCAGGTTACTGATTTTGATGGTAAATTTTCAATTGCAGTACCTTCTTCTGAATCGATTTTAGTAATATCCTATGTTGGGTTTAAAACGACAGAGGTAAAAGTAGGGGGGCAAAATACCTTAAACGTGAAACTTCAAGTCGAAGCCAGTGCCTTGGATGAAGTTGTGGTTACTGCTTTGGGGATTCAAAAAGAAACTAAGGCTCTTGGGTATTCAGTTCAAGAGGTTGAAGGGGAGTCACTTGTTAAGGCAAGAGAACCTAATGTGGTAAACTCTTTAACAGGTAAAGTTGCCGGTTTAGTTATTAGTAATAGTACTGAATTATTTCAGGATCCCGGAATTTCATTAAGGGGAAGACGTCCCTTAATTGTTATTGACGGAGTACCAAGTACTGATAATGATCTTTGGAAGGTTAATGCCGATGATATTGAAGATATAAGTGTGTTAAAAGGAGCTACGGCTTCTGCACTCTATGGTTCTATTGGTCGAGGTGGAGCTATGATGATAACCACAAAAAGAGGTAAACAGGGAAAGGCATCTATTGATTATAATGTGAGTGTCATGTTTCAACCTGATTTTATCCGTATTCCTGAAGTACAGAGTACTTATGGGAATGGTAATAATGGAGTATATGAATATGTAAACGGTTCTGGTTCTGGTTCTGAAGGAGCAGGTTGGATTTGGGGGCCTAAATTAGATCAATTAGATCCTTCTACTCCGAGCGGTTATTGGGAGACCCCTCAGTTTAACAGTCCAATTGATCCAGTTACAGGGGAACGTATTCCTATTCCTTTTCTATCACGAGGTAAGGACAACGTAAAGAACTTTTTTGAAACGGGGATGATCGTTACAAATAATTTATCAGTAAGTGGAGGAACTGAAAAAAGTAACTTTAGAGTTTCAGCATCACATATTTACCAAAAGGGAATTGTACCTAATACAGATTTAAAGAACTCTTCATTTGGTGTATCCGGAGGTTATAAAATAACCGACCGTTTAAATGTTGACGCTTCTTTAACCTATAACAGACAGTATACGAGTAACTTTCCTGATGTTGGATACGGACCGTTCAATTACTTATATAATTTAGTTTTATGGACAGGACCAGATGTCGATGTACGGGATCTTAAAAATTATTGGGTAGAAGGACAAGAAGGAGTGCAACAACGCCACTTTAATAAATCTTGGTATAACAACCCTTATTTTATAGCTTATGAAGCTTTAAAAGGATATTATAAGGACAATAGCTTTGGACAAATACGTTTAAATTATGAAGCTACTGATGACTTAAACTTTAGTTTGAGATCTGGATTTAATTCCTCAAATGTTAATAGAGATTGGAAAAGGCCAAAAAGTTTCATTGGCTATGGAGATGTATCCTTAGGAAATTATTCGGTTGCTAATAACAATGAATTCAGCATTAATACGGATTTATTAGCAAGTTATAATAAAGAAATATCTGAAGATTTTGTTGTTACAGCTACTGCTGGTGCATCCAACAGATATAAGTCATGGCGAAACATGAATGTAGGCACTGATGGGCTTACAATTCCTGAATTTTATAATATTGACAATTCTATAAACCCAATAAGTGGAGGGAACTGGAATGGAGAAGAACAGGTAAATAGTGTTTATGCTACGCTAGATCTGGAGCTCTTAAACTCCATGTATATTAATATTACAGGAAGAAATGACTGGGTTTCTACTTTGCCAGTTGCGAATAATTCCTTTTTCTATCCTTCCATGTCATTTTCAGTTGTACTTTCCGATTTATTGAATTTCGACGCAAGTGATCCATTTATTAAATTAA
Source organism: Zhouia amylolytica (assembly GCF_900116365.1). Taxonomy (GTDB): domain Bacteria; phylum Bacteroidota; class Bacteroidia; order Flavobacteriales; family Flavobacteriaceae; genus Zhouia; species Zhouia amylolytica. Next base: position 49,323 of record NZ_FPAG01000007.1, read on the forward strand.
GAAGTTCTTGGGCTAATGTTGGTGATGGCGCTCTTCCAGGCGGTACCTATTCCCAATTACAAGCTTATGATACAGGAAGAACCTGGAATAATACACCATCCCTTTCTTATCCTGGAACACTCTTAAACCCTGATTTAGAACCTGCAAATTCAGATACTTATGAATATGGTTTAGACGTTAGGTTTTTTAATAACCGTTTAGGTCTTGATGTAGCATATTATACCATAACAGATACTAATAATATTGTTTCTATTCCGGTTTCGACAACTTCAGGATATGGTTCAAGGCTGATTAATGGAAATGTTTATAAAAGAAGGGGTGTAGAGCTCGTTTTATCAGCAACTCCAATAGAAACAGATAATTTCTCCTGGAATTTGGTATCTAACTGGAGTCATAGTTACAGGACCCTGGAAGAGGTATATGATGGTTCGGATAAGTTGAACAATATCAAGGTTGGAGAAAGAACTGACCAGATTTATAATTGGCAATATTTAACTACCCCGGGAGGTCAGCTTATTTATGGAAGTAATGGTATGCCTTTATGGGAACCGGTAGTTAGATACCGTGGTAATAATGATCCGGATTGGGTTTTTGGTCTTCAAAACACCTTTACCTATAAGAACTTCAAGTTAAGTGCTTCTCTTGATGGAAGAATTGGAGGTTTGATATATTCAAGTACCAATCAAAAAATGTGGTGGGGCGGAACTCATCCCGGTACTGTAAATGAGCATCGTGATGCTGCCAACAATGGTGAGTCGACCTACATTGGACCCGGAGTTGTGGTTGTTGAAGGAGATGTTGAATATGATGTAGAAGGGAATATACTAAATGATACACGAATTTATGCTCCTAATACCACCAAGGTTAATTATATCTCATGGATGAAAAATACCAGTAATGCACTATATGATCATTACTATGATGAAACTTTCATGAAACTAAGAGAAATCATTTTAACCTATAATGTTCCTAATGGCTTTGCCAATAAAATAGGATTTCAAAAAGCATCAGTTTCTTTAATCGGAAGAAATCTTGCGGTATGGTCAGATTTACCAAATGTCGATCCTGATCCGGGTTATGATCTTTTGCAAACACCATCTACAAGAAATATAGGTTTCAATGTTAACTTAACCTTTTAATTAGTTCAATAATAAAAAGATGAAAAATTTAAATATCATATTTAGCTTAATCTTGATCACCATATTTGTGGGATGCAAGGATTTTGAGGAATATCAAATTGATCCAAACAGGACGACTGAGGGTGACCCTGGTCTACTTTTAACTGGAATTCAAATAAGCAATCTGCAACAAGTAACTTTATCCGCAGCTTTGGCATGTAGACAAATGGTTTATACTGATGGGTCTTCTTCGGAACAATATTACGGTTGGCAACGATCTGGATTTGGGGCATACAATAGTCTCAGACAAGTTGTTAAAATGGAAGAAGAGGCCATGAAAATTGAGAACACTAATTATATAGCTTTAGGGAAATTTTTCAGAGCCTATATATTTTTAAGGTTAACGAATACCTTTGGGGATGTACCTTATTTTGACGCACTTCAGGGATCTGAAGGAAATTTCACTCCCAAATATGATAAGCAGGAAGATATATATCTAAGTATTCTTGATGACCTAAAAGCAGCCAATCAATTACTGAATGAAGACAATGGAATTATAAATGGAGATTTAGTGTATGAGGGATCTATTGAAAATTGGAAAAAAGCGATCAATTCTTTGAGTCTTCGAGTTTTAATTTCACTATCTAAAAAAGAAGGCAATACGAAATTAAATGTTGTAAATCGTTTTAAAGAGATTGTGGAGAATCCTTCGCTATATCCAATCTTTAATTCAAATCAAGATAATCTTCAATTGCCTTATTATAATTTAGAAGGTAATGAGTATCCTTACTTCAATAATAACAGCATTAAAACGGCCTATTATTTTGATGAGTCTTTTGTTGATTTACTTAAAAACTATGAAGATCCCAGGTTATTTACGCTTGCAGACAAAGAAGAAAATGGAAGTGATTTAGAGGAGACAGATTTTAATGCATATGGAGGATTCGATGGAAGTGCATTATTAGATGTCAATACCGGTAGATTAGCCAATGGAGAAGGCTCGCCAATTGATGAGCGATATTACAATGATCCAATAAATGAACCTTCCATTGCACTCGGATATGCGGAGGTTGCTTTTACACTGGCTGAGGCAGCAGCGCGCGGTTGGATTAATTTAGATCCGGCCGAACAATACTATAAAGGTATTGAAGCTTCTATGAAATTCTATGGTGTTGATAACCAGGACATAGAATCTTATTTACAAAATGCTGCAGTTCAGTATGTACCGCAACAGGGGATAGAAATGGTTATTACCCAAAAATACATATCATTCTTTATGAACTCAGGATGGGAACCATTCTACAATCAACGCAGAACAGGATTTCCTGAGTTTAAGACGAATGGAGGTGGTGTATTAAACAATGAAATCATACCTATGCGTTGGATGTATCCTCAAAGTGAAATTAATGAGAACCTTAATAATCTGGAATCGGCAGTAAACCGTCAATTTCCTGATGGTGATAATGTTAATGGAGAGATGTGGTTATTAAAACAAGAATAAAAAAAGTTCAAAAAAATGAAAAATCTTAGATTAATAATAGGCTTATTAGGTATTTTGGTAGTGTTAGCCTGTAGCGACGATGACACTATAAAAGATCCTATCTTTGAATTTATTTCCTTTCAGAATGAGTCGGTTACTATAAATGAAAATGGAGGAAGTATAGAACCAATACCGGTTGTTCTTAAGTTGATGGGATATGAACCTACGGAAGATATAAGAGTAGATTTATCCGTTACCAACACTAATGTTGAGGAAGGTATAGACTATGAATTATCTTCAAAATCATTAATTTTTAAAAGTGGAAGTTTTATCTCAGACACCTTATTCGTAAGTACCATCGACAATGAGATCGGGACTGACCTGGAAAGAAGTTTTGATATTCGTATTGAGAACATTAGCAAACCGGAAATAAAAGTAGGGTTAGGTATTGAAAATCCAACTAATGCTGTTATGAAGGTAGTTATAGCAGATGATGAATGTACAGAAACGATTTCTGTTTTTGACGGAGCACTAACGAATCAAACACCATGGGGAACACATGATATTAATGGATCGGTGAATGGTTCTGTTGTTACTTTAGTAGGGAACTTAATTACCTATTCACCATTTTCCAATGCAACTCTGGAGGTTACTTTAACACCGGATTTGGATGGAGGAACAAAGGGATCTGCAACGTTTGATGATTTTAATGCTGGTACGGATAGCGATGGATATGAATATCAGTTCAGACAGGTAGGGTCAGGTTCTTATGATGTTTGTTCAGGAGAAATACATATTGGTTTTGATGTGTATTATATGTCTGGCGGATCATGGGTTTATTGGTATACAACAAATAATACAATAACTCTTCAGTAACTTAAAAGTGAAGTTACTTTAGTTTAATTTGGTTGATCTAAATGAAGGGAGTTTAACTCCCTTCATTTTAATTTAAAAATTGAATGAAATGATAAGACAAAAGCTGAAATATTTATTCATTACACTTCTATTTGTAGGCGTGTTTAGTTGTGAAGTTACCAAAAAGCAACAGGATCAAGATGATAATACCATATCTGAAGAGATTTCATTTAATGGAACTTTAAAGGTTTTATCACTCAATACATGGCATGAAACAACCCGGGTTGAAGGAGGGTTTGAAGCATTGGCAGAAGTCATTGAGCAAGCGGAGGCTGATATTGTGATGCTATGTGAAATTAATAATTACAATAATGTTACTTTTAGTACGAAAATAGTGGGGGAGCTTAAAAAAAGAGGAATTGAGTATCATTCTTTCAATTCTGGGAAGTCTCCAATTATTTTATCTAAATATAACATTATTGCTACTCCGTCAATAGCATCGAATTCACTAACAAAGTGTATCGTAGAAGTGAATGATGAAACCACCCTGGCAGTTTATGCAGCACATCTTGATTATACGCATTACGCATGTTACTTGCCAAGAGGATATGACGGCATTACCTGGAAAAAACTTCCGGAACCTGTTTTAGATGTTAATGAAATATTGGCTCAAAATAAAGCTTCACAACGAGATGAGGCGATATCATTGTTTATAGAAGACGCATCTAAGGAAAAGGAAAAAGGAAACCTCGTGTTTTTAGGTGGAGACTTTAATGAACCTTCACATTTAGATTGGACAGATGCAACAAAAAACATGTTTGATCACAATGGGGTGGTAGTGCCATGGCATAATAGTGTTATGCTTGAGAAGCAAGGCTATTTAGATTCCTATAGAGTAAAGTTTCCGGACCCGGTATCGCATCCTGGATTTACATGGGAGGCTTATAACAGGGATGTGGAAATTTCTGAAATGATTTGGACCCCTGATGCCGACGACAGGGATCGAATTGACTTTATATATTACAGTGAAAATGAGCGATTAAATGTAGAGGATGTTATAGTTGTGGGACCTTCAGAAACTATTGTTAAAGGTCAAGCTATACAAGATAAAACGGCTTCTGATAAATTTCTGGAACCCACGGGTAAATGGCCTTCAGATCACAAAGGTGTTTTGGCTACCTTCAAAATAGAGTAAAATTAAAGGATATTTTAAAGTGAAAAATTATAATTCCAAAAGAAGAGAGGCATTAAAAAAGTTGGGGATGGCAGCCGGGGCTATATCTTTAAGCCCTATCCAATCTATAGCATTACCCAAGAAATTAAAACACACTACTAATAGACTTTTAAGATTGGCCCATATTACGGACATTCATTTATCTTCAGCTAATGATGCTCCTAATCGTTTCAGAAAATGTTTGTCCGAGATAAAAGATCATGATGTCGATTTCTTCCTTAACGGTGGTGATACAATTATGGCTGCGGATTATAGTCATATAACACGTGAGAGTGTTATCGAACAGTGGAATGTTTGGGATCAAGTACGTAAAGAATTTGATACCTACAAAATGTACAGTTGCCTTGGTAATCACGATATGTGGTGGGCAGCACCCAATAAAGATGATGAGATGTATGGAAAAGATTATGTCATTAAAAAATTGGGAATGCCTAATCGGTATTATAGCTTTTCTCAAAAAGGATGGTATTTTATTATACTTGACAGTAATAATAAAAATGCTGGATCTTTGGATGAGGAACAGCGTACTTGGCTTGAAAATGAGCTTGATAGGATTCCGAATAATGCATCGGTGCTAGTGATGTCTCATTATCCTATACTAGGCGTAAGTACCATTCCGTATGGAGGTAGCCATACAGATAGTGCCTATATTACCAAATTGTTCTATGAGCATAGTGATAAAAAAATTCATTGTATAAGCGGTCATATGCATTTATTGGATAGTGCCACCTATAATAATGTTAATTATTATTGCAATGGATCGTTGAGTGGATTTTGGTGGGGAGAAGGAAATAAAGACTCTGCTAAAAAATACTGGTATCACGAAACACCGCCAGGTTATGCCATAATAGATCTTTTTGAAGACGGATCTATCACTAATACTTATTATCCACATTCTTTTTAGTAAATGAAAAAGTTACATTTAGTAATATTAGCATTAGCTTTCAGTCTATCGGGTTGTAAGGATAAAAATGAGCCAAATACTTTCAAGGTCATGGCCTGGAATATCCTTCATGGGGGAAATGATATAGAAAACGGACCTGAGAATGTAATTCAAATAATAAAAGAAGTTAATCCGGATGTTATTTTAATGGTAGAAACATATGGATCAGGTAAAAAGGTAGCAGATGCTCTTGGATATAACTTTCACCTCATTGCTCCTGAAGGAACATCTGAAGATGACAAAGGAATCAATTTATCCATCATTTCCAGGTATCCATTCGGAGATCGCATAGATACTGAGCATCCATTTTATTTGGGTGGAAGAGAAGTTTTTGTAGATAAATACAAAGTCCGTTTTTTTACCAATTGGTTTCATTATTTACCGTGGCATGATCAGCCTCATGAAATGGGGAAAACTGCAGAAGAACTTCTTGAATGGGAGCGAACAGAGACCAAATTTAAAATGATTCAGAAAGTTTTGCCCTATCTTGAAACATATGCCTCACAAACGGATTCTATCCCCATGATATTCGGAGGAGATATGAATACCCCATCTCATTTAGATTGGGGCGAAAATACTAAAGAAATACATAACGGGTTAGTGGTTCCCTGGTATGCTACCAAGGTATTAGAAAGTATAGGATTAAAAGATACGTATAGAATGTTGAATACTGATCCTATTCAGAATCCCGGAATTACATGGGATGTAAAGGATAAAAAAGACGAACACCGAATAGATTATATTTTTTATAAAGGGGCTAAACTGACCCCTATAAGCTCAGGGTCTTATAAAGCATTCCTAAATGAACCTTTTCAAATAAATAATAAAACCATCAGATATCCATCTGATCATGGTTTTGTCGTCACAACTTTTAAAATAAACTAAAACAAATACATAGCAATATGAAAGCGAACTTCAAAATAACATTAATTTGTTTATTCATCATGAACATATTTTACGCTCAAAAAGCCAGGGATAAAGTATTGTTTGTAATAGTTGATGGTATTTCATCTGATGTTATCGAAAAAATTAATACGCCTAATCTGGATGCCATCACAAAGGAAGGAGGTTATACCACAGCATATGTTGGAGGAGAAAAAGATGGTTATTCGCAAACACCAACAATTTCTGCTGTAGGTTATAATAGTTTAATAACCGGGACATGGGTAAATAAGCATAATGTTTGGGGGAATAGTATCAAGGCACCTAATTATAATTATTGGACTATATTTCGATTCGCAGAGGAATTAAGACCAAATCTTAAGACTGCGATATTCTCTACATGGCTTGATAATCGTACTAAGTTGATAGGAGAAGGAAAGCCAGAAACCGGAAATATAAAATTAGATTACCATTTCGATGGTTTTGAGCATGATACTATAAATTTCCCACATGGCAATAGTAGTATGTATATTCATAAAATAGATGAACACGTAACCGATGGAGCCGCTTCATATATTAAGGAGGGAAGCCCTGATTTAATGTGGGTTTATCTTGAATATACAGATCATATGGGACATGAGAATGGTGATAGTCCGCAGTTCCATAATTCTATTGAAGCCATGGATAAAAAGATAGGTAAATTATGGAATTCTATTCAGTATAGAGAACAAAATTTTAACGAAAACTGGACTATTTTTGTTACAACAGATCATGGTCGTGATGAACACACGGGTAAACATCATGGTGGACAAAGTGATAGAGAGCGGTCCACGTGGATTGTTACAAATTCCAAGAACTTAAACTCTTATTTTAAAGAAGAGGTTCCAGGAGTTGTTGACATTATGCCAGCCATGTTATCAAAACTAAAACTTGAGCCGGAGAAAAATCAACTTTGGGAAATTGATGGAACTTCAATTACCGGCAAAATTTCTGTTGCAAAGGCAAAGGCAAAAAGAATTAACAATGGGAAAATTCAATTAACCTGGAAATCATATAATCCTAAAGAAAAATTGAAAATATGGATTAGTAGTACTAACAATTTTAATCAGGGTGCTGATGATCACTATGAGCTTATAGGAAAGGTGAAATCAGGTGCGGAAAAAACAGTGTTAGAATTAGATGTTAGTTCTTCGGAAATATATAAAATTGTTATTGAAGGGAAATATAATAGTAATAATACTTGGATAGTGAATAAAAAATAGCATCATACTTTTAATATATATTATGTTTATGCCCTACAAACTGGTAGGGCATTTTTCATTTCTGCTCAGGCTGTTAATATATTGTGCATGGAAATTAAAAACTATTATTGATCATTAGGATCGATACAATACAAGAACAAATTAACAATGAATCAACTTTTAAAAAAAATTAGCCTGCTGTTGTGTGTAGGGGCATTAAATCTGCACGGACAAACACTAGATCCGGTAATAGAGAACCCTGATGTGGTAGCGATAAATAAATTACCACCAAGAGCCTCTTTTTTTGCATATGAATCTTTGCAACAGGCAGAAGAAAATGAATCTTCAAGATCAACACGCTTTTTATCCTTAAATGGTACCTGGAAATTTAACTGGTCGAGGAGTCCGGAATTAAGGCCAAAAGATTTCTATAAGAGTAATTATTCAACTCTGGGGTGGGATGACATAGAGGTGCCTTCAAACTGGGAAGTTGAAGGTTATGGAATTCCTATATATACCAATACTGAATATCCATTTAATACCACCAATCCAAATCCACCGGATATTCCGGATGGATACAACCCGGTAGGTTCTTATAAAAGATCATTTAATATACCGGATAATTGGAATGGAGAAGAGATTATAATGCACTTTGGAGCTGTTAAATCGGCATTTTATATTTGGATCAATGGAGAAAAGGTAGGCTATAGTCAAGGATCTAAACTTCCGGCTGAATTTGATATTACCGAATATATTAACACAGGTGAGAATACTGTTGCTTTGGAGGTTTACAGATGGAGTGATGGTAGCTATTTAGAATGTCAGGATTTCTGGAGATTTTCTGGAATTGAAAGGGATGTGTATGTCTATGCTCGTCCTAAAATGTTTGTAAACGATTTTACTATTCATGCAGGATTAACGAATAATTATAGAGATGGTTTATTTAATATTGAGGTATTATTAGAGAATCATAATGATAAAAGACAGAAGGGGGCTTTAGGAATTGAGCTTTTTAAAAGTGGTACTAAAATTTATTCAGAGGAAAAGACATACAAATCGGAGTCGGGAGAAACAATAGCTATTTCCTTCGAAAAAGAACTGAAAGATGTGGCAGCATGGTCAGCTGAAACACCAGAGTTGTATGAATTAAAAATAATTCATAGAAATCAAAAAGGTAATATAAAGGAGGCTATAATCAGAAAAATTGGATTTAGGACTTCTGAAATCAAAAATGGTCGTTTTTTATTAAATGGTAAAGCGATTCTATTTAAGGGGGTTAACAGGCACGAGCATGATCCGGTAAAAGGTCATGTGATTTCAAGAGAAGATATGTTGAAAGATATCCGTTTATTTAAAGAATACAATATTAATGCGGTACGAACATGTCATTATCCAAATGATCCTTACTGGTATGAACTCTGTGATGAATATGGTATTTATGTGATAGATGAAGCAAATATAGAATCGCATGGTATGGGTTACAATCTTACAAGGACTTTAGCTAACAACCCAAAGTGGTTAAAGGCCCATATGGAAAGGACTGAACGTATGATTGAAAGAGACAAGAACCACCCTTCTATTGTGATTTGGTCATTGGGTAATGAAGCAGGAAACGGATACAATTTTTATAATACTTATTTATTGGCGAAGGAAATGGATGCAACACGCCCGGTTCAATACGAACGTGCAGGTTTGGAATGGAATACCGATCTATATGTTCCGATGTATGCTACGCCTAAATGGGTTAAGGAATATGCAGAAGATCCCCAATATGAAAGGTCTCTTGTACAATGTGAATACGCTCATGCTATGGGAAATAGTATGGGAGGATTTAAAGAATATTGGGATCTATATGAAAAATATGAAAAGCTTCAGGGTGGTTTTATATGGGATTTCGTAGATCAAGGTTTGAAAACGGTTAAAAATGGCAAAGAAATTTATGCTTATGGAGGTGATTTTGGACCTGAAGGTACGCCTAGTTCAAACAATTTCTTAAACAATGGTTTGGTTCAACCTGACAGAAAACCAAATCCTCATATTTATGAGGTAAAACACATACAACAAAACGTCAAGTTTTATGAACAGGATTTAAATAATGGTTTAATAAAAATAAAGAACTGGTATTTCTTTAGAAATCTTGAAAATTATCAATTAAACTGGGAGGTAATTGCCGATGGAGAAATCGTAGAAAAGGGATCGCTGAATGATATAAATGTGACACCACAACAAACGAAAACCTTTAAGATTCCTTTTAGTTCTGATTTTAAAAGTGGACAAGAATACTTTCTAAATTTAAGTGCAGTTCTTAAAAGCGATGAGTCTTTACTTTCTCAAGGGCATGAAGTTGCATATCAGCAATTTCTATTAAAAGAGGGAACCATACTAAAACCATCTGAATCTGATGCAGCAGTTACATATACAACCAAAAAAGAGGGTATTGTAGAAGTTTCAGGAGATAACTTTGTTTTAAATTTTAATAAAAATAAGGGGAGACTTGTTTCGTATATCTATAATGGTTCCGTGATTATAAAAGATGGCCCGGAGGTGAACTTCTGGAGAGCACCTATTGATAATGATTATGGTGCAAGAACTCAAAATAAATTTAAAGAGTGGAAAGACGCTGGTAGTAGTTCTGAGGTAAGTTTTAATATTAAACGAATAACGAATAGTCAAATATCTATTGAAATTATTAAGGATATTTTTAATGGCGATGCTTCCTATACCCAGACTTTTGTAATAAATGGAGATGGGGTTTTAGAGGTAATAAATGATTTCAAGAAAGTAAAAGGGACGCATAGTAATATGTTTAAGTTTGGAAATGAAATTGTACTTCCTGAAACCTACACTAACATTTCCTGGTATGGTAAAGGACCTTTTGAGTCATACCCAGACAGGCAACATGCGGCAAAGGTAGGGCTCTATAATAGTTCAATTGAAGATCAATATTTTCCATATATAAGGCCACAGGAAACAGGAAATAAACTCGATGTTCGCTGGGTAGAATTATCTGGCGGTAAAACAACCAAAATAAAAATAATTGGAAACTCATTATTAAATGTTTCAGCACTCCATTATACAAAAGAAGATCTTGACTCTGGAGACAAAAAAACGCAAAAGCATGCTGGTGAGTTAACAGCAAGAAGAGACGTGTATCTTAATGTTGATGGATATTTACAAGGGTTAGGTAGTATAAATAGTTGGGGAGCACTTCCATTAGAGAAGTACCGATTGCCTTATGCATCTTATCATTACTCCTATTGGATTGTTCCAGAACAATAAAATATAAGGGTATTTAATAAAAAGAGGAATTTATCGAATTCCTCTTTTTTATTTAAGTTCAATCCTTGTTTTTTTTAAGATTAAAGTATCTTTATCTAACATAGAAATTAATTTATGGTAAATATTATAAAAGATCGGTACGGTTATATATTCGAGGATGAATTGATTAATGAGATTAATGAAGTTGCTACAATAAAAGAAGTCAAGGAAGGTGAAAAATTAATTGAAATTGGCGACTATATTAAATTAATGCCATTGGTAATTTCAGGTGCAATAAAAATTATGAGAGAGGATAGTGATGGCGATGAATTACTCTTGTATTTTCTCGAAGGAGGAGACACCTGTGCTATGACTCTGGCATGTTGCATGGGACAGAAAAAAAGTGAAATTAGAGCTGTTGCAGAAACTAAAGCTACTTTGATTATGATTCCAGTCCAAAAAATGGAAGAATGGATGACAAAATATAGTACGTGGCGAAGTTTTGTTTTGGAAAGCTACCAAAATAGATTAAACGAAATGCTTGAGGCTATTGATACCATTGCTTTTTTGAAGATGGATCAGCGATTACTGAAATACCTTAAAGATAAAGCCATGGTAACCAGAGATGATGTTATAAGCACGACACATCAACAAATAGCTTACGACCTTCATACTTCGAGAGTGGTGGTTTCAAGGCTGTTAAAAGCATTAGAAAAAGAAGGGAAAATAAAATTGAATCGAAATAGCATTTTGGTTAAGGATCTTTAAAATATCAGTTAAATTTCAGCCATATCTACCCCGTTCGAACGGGGTTTTTTTATTTATTGAATTATGTAACATAAGTTACTGTGTGTGTGCTAGTTAGTTTTTAATTTTACCACTAAGAAAACATAAGGTAGGTTGGTTTATATTTCATGATTGATTTGTTTATTTATTGAAAAGGGCATTCTGTTTATAAGAATGCTCTTTTTTTATGGTATAAATGATACCATTGTAGCTTTTAAAAACTTTAAAACAGTGTTTGTCATTGAAATGATATTAGTCATTGAAAATTTCTTAATTAATGCTGTAATTAGAGAGGTAGAATGCTAAAATGATATAACATAGCGTTTGTTTTAAGGTCATTATGCCTGGTAATATCAAAAACTTTAATATTACTTAAGGATTTGATTCTTTCAAAATGTATATTCAAACAATCTACAGGATACTTCAGTTTTATTAAATGAAGGGATATTACCCTTGATCTTCAACTTCATACTATTTGGCTAACCATAGTTGGTAACATTAGTTACTGACTGGCTTTACACTCAAACTTAATTTTGCTTACATAAATTATAAATTCATGAAAGGAAAGATTTTAATAGTAGTAATAACAACAATTCTTTATGGTAATAAAGTTTTAGCACAGGAGGAAGTCGCTATATCTAAATCACATGTTTTAGAGATGATTTCCGAGCGAAACATGTCTTTGAAAATTTCACAATATGACTACAAAGGTGCACAGGCTGATTACAGGCAGTCTAATACTTTGTTTTTGCCAAACATTTCCATTTCATATACAGGAATGGCGACGACAAATCCATTGATGGCCTTTGGCGCTAAGTTAAATCAGGAAGTATTAACCCAGAATGATTTTAATCCGGTATTACTAAATGATCCGGATCAGGTTGAAAATTATGCTACGGTAATAGAAGTTCAACAACCATTGATTAACCTGGACGGACTATATCAACGGAAAGCAGCTAAGGCAACAATGGAAGCTGTGAACTCACAAACAAAACGGACGGAAGATTATTTAATTCTGGAAGCTGAAAAAGCTTATATGCAACTACAATTGGCCTATAAAGCAGTAGCCGTAATTAAAAAAGCTCAGGAAGCTGCCGAAGAAAATCTCAAAATAGCACAAAATAGTTTTAGACAAGGATACCTTCAAAAATCGGATGTGCTGGCAGTTGAAGTTCGAGTGTCTGAGGTACAAAATCAATTACAGCAGGCCAAAAGTAATGTGAAAAATGCTTCTGACTATTTAGCGTTTCTAATGGATGAAAAGACCGATGAGATATATATCCCAAAAGATAGTCTGGTTGTCAATGCTTCAATAGAACAGTTTAAGGAAGAATTAAATCAGGAGCGAGCAGATATAAAGGCCATGGAGTTTACTACTGAGGCTTTTAAGCAAAATTATAAGGCAGATAAAATGGCATTCTTACCAAGTTTAAATGCATTTGGAAGTTATGAACTCTATGATGATGAAATATTTAATGCAGGAGCCAATGGCTATGTTTTTGGAGCTCAATTGAAGTGGGACATTCTCGAAGGTAGTAGTAGGTTTGGTAAATCTCAAAAGAGTAAGGCTTTATATGAGAAGTCTAAATTGGAATATGCCCAATATGTATCTCAAAGTGAATTAGAACTCAATAAAATAAAAAGAAAATTATTGGACGCTAAGAATAAATTAGAACTTACTTATTTGGCGTTGCAACAGTCTGAGGAATCCTTGCGAATACGCACAAACAGATTTGAGGAAGGACTTGAAAAAACTTCAGATCTTTTGTTATCTGAATCTAAATATGCTCAAAAGCAATTGGAGTACTATCAAACAGTATTTGAATTCAATTATACACAATCATACCTACAATTTTTAACTAAAGAATAAGAATAATGAGAACAAATAAGAATCTAATATTATTGGCCTTGGTAGCTTTATCACTTCAATCATGCGGTACGGACCATTCGAATAAGTCTGAAAGTTCAGAAATTATTTCGGTGAAGGTTAGCACTGTTAATGTCGATCAAAAAGAGGGTGTTTTGAATGCAAGTGGTAAAATCGAAGCAGTAAATAGTGCAAATCTAAGTACCAGAATGATGGGATATGTAAATAAGATTTATGTAAACATCGGTGAGAAGGTTAAAAAAGGGCAACTCTTAGTTTCCATCAGTAATAACGAACTCCAGGCACAGAGGGCTCAAGTCAATGCTAAAATTACTGAGGCTTCCGCTGCTGTTAATAATGCTAAGAAGGATTATGAACGTTATAAAAATCTTTATGAGCAAAATAGTGCTTCTCAAAAGGAGTTTGACGACGTTACCGCAAACTTTAAGATGGCCAAAGCACGTTTGGAAGCCGCAAATGAAATGAAAAATGAGATTGCTGCTCAATTTGCTTATATAAATATCCGAGCACCCTTTAATGGGGTTGTGATCAATACCTTTATAGATGAAGGAGATATGGCAAACCCGGGAGTACCCTTATTAGCAATTGAAGGACCTGGCAAATTTGAGGTAACCGCTATGGTACCAGAGAATGAAATTTCTAATATAAAATCAGGTATCCCTGTAGCGGTATTTATTAAGGCCATTGACACTACAATTAAGGCTCAGGTATCAGAGCTTAGCATATCGGCTAAAAATACTGGAGGACAGTACCTTATGAAAGCAGTCCTTGATGATACCGAAGCACCAGTCTTGTCGGGAATGTATGCTACGGTAATGATTCCTACCGAAAATAAGTTAAAAACCTCGACAGTTTATTTACCAAAGGATGTTCTTGTTAAAAAGGGACAATTGACAGGGATTTATACTCTCAGTGAACAACAAACGGCAATTCTTAGATGGCTAAGAATAGGTAAAACCTTTGGAGATAAGGTAGAGGTATTATCTGGCTTGAACCCAGATGAAAGCTATATAGTCAGTGCTAAAGGTAAATTGTATAACGGAGCCAAAGTCTCAATAGAATAAAATACTTATGAAAGAAGGATTAGCAGGAAAAATAGCTAAAGGATTTATTAGCTCTAAGCTTACAGTTCTACTGATGATCGTGTTTATGATCATTGGAGTATATAGTTCATTCTTAATACCCAGGGAGGAAGAACCTCAGATAGATGTACCCATGGCAGATATTTTTGTGGGATATCCCGGAGCAAGCCCTACGGAGGTGGAATCAAGGGTTATAAAGCCATTAGAAAAACTAATATCTAATATTAACGGTGTAGAATACGTATACTCCACTTCGATGAAAGAACAAGGAATGGTAATTGTTCAGTTTTATGTTGGAGAAGATATAGAAAGATCATTTGTAAAGCTTTATAATGAAATAAATAAACATATGGATGTCATGCCCCAGGGGGTAACTATGCCATTGGTAAAAACCAGAGCTATAGATGATGTACCTATGTTGGGATTAACGTTATGGAGTGAAACATACGATGATTTTGAACTGCGGCAAATAGCTCAAGAACTTACCAATGAGATAGAAAAGGTACAAGATGTTTCCTCTACCCGAAAAATTGGGGGACGTGATCGTCAGCTGCGCGTGGTATTGGATAAAGATAAGCTTGCTTCGAGCGGGCTGGATTTTTTATCCGTAGCCGAAATGATTAGGGTTAACAATGAGCAACTAATTTCGGGATCTTTTGATAAGAATGATACTGAGTTTATTATTAATACGGGTCAATTTATTGCATCTGTATCGGATGTAGAAAATCTTGTTGTTGGAGTACATCAAAACAAGCCAATTTACCTGAAGCAGATTGCCGAAGTTGAAGATGGACCTGAAGTGCCAAAAAACTATGTGTCTCATGGTTATGGGCAAGCCAGCCTTAAAGCAACTGAATTTAACGGAGAGTATCCGGCTGTAACTATTTCCGTAGCAAAGAGAAAAGGAGCCGATGCTATGAAAATCTCTGATGTAATACTTGATAAAGTAGACCATTTAAGACAAAATTTAATTCCAGATGATGTTCATGTAGAGGTAACTAGAAATTATGGTGAAACAGCCTCCCAAAAGGTTTCCGAATTATTACTACATCTAATCGGTGCCATAGTAGCTGTTACATTTGTTGTTATGTTAGCTATGGGATGGCGAGGAGGTTTAGTTGTTTTTCTATCGGTGCCAATAACTTTTGCACTTACATTGTTGAGTTATTATATGCTAGATTATACCCTTAACAGAATTACCCTTTTTGCCTTGGTATTTGTTACAGGTATTGTGGTGGATGATTCCATTATTATAGCAGAGAATATGCATAGGCATTTTAAAATGAAACAATTACCGTTTAAACAAGCGGCACTTTATGCTATTAATGAAGTAGGGAATCCTACAATTTTGGCAACGTTCACCGTGATAGCATCTGTTTTGCCTATGGCGTTTGTTTCAGGTCTGATGGGACCATATATGAGTCCAATGCCGATTGGCGCATCTATAGCAATGATATTATCACTCTTTGTGGCCTTGACAATTACGCCTTATCTGGGATATTTATTTCTTAGGGAGAAGGATAAAAAGAAGAAAGGTAAGACCCCTGTAAAAGAAAAACAACTTGAAGATTCATTCATTTATAGAATATATGAAAGATTGGAGCGACCGCTCATTGAGAATAAAAAGAAAAGATGGCTGTTTCTGGGTATTACAATAGTATTATTACTTGGGTCACTAAGTATGTTTTTTACAAATTCAGTGGCTGTAAAGATGCTTCCTTTTGATAACAAAAATGAATTTCAAGTGGTAATAGACATGCCTGAGGGAACCACTCTGGAGCGTACAGCGGTTGTAGTAAGAGAAATAGGTCAATACCTGGCAACGCGTTCGGAGGTTGTAGATTATCAGTCATATGTTGGTACATCTGCTCCAATTACTTTTAATGGTTTGGTAAGGCATTATGATTTAAGGAGAGGCAGTAATGTGGCTGATATACAAGTAAATCTTATCGATAAACATGATAGAAGTCAACAGAGCCATGATATCGCCAAGCTTTTACGTCCAGATATACAGAAGATAGCAGCTAAATTTAATGCCAACGTAAAAGTTGTTGAGGTTCCCCCCGGACCGCCGGTGTTATCAACGATTGTAGCTGAAGTTTATGGGCCGGATTACGACGGGCAAATTGCAATAGCTAATCAAATTCAAAATCTTCTTCACAATACGGATGATGTAGTTGATATAGATTGGATGGTAGAGGCAGATCAAACTGAATATCAGTTTATTGTAGATAAAGAAAAGGCTATGCTCTATGGTGTAGCTCCTCAACAAGTAGTTCATACTATGAATATTGCATTGTCAGAAAATCCGGTTACAACGTTATATGATGAGAATGCAGTTAATCAAGTTGGTTTGATCTTAGCATTGGATGAAAAGGAAAAATCCTCACTGACAGAAATATCCCAATTAAAGGTCGCTTCGAATCAGGGCAATATGATCCCGATATCCGATCTGGTATCGATTGAAGAAACGACTGCCGCTAAAAGTATTTATAGAAAAAACCAAAAGCGTGTGGTCTATGTTTTGGCTGACATGGCAGGTAAATTAGAAAGTCCTGTATATGCAATACTAGGTATGACAGACAAGTTAAATGAGTTAGAATTGCCAGCCGGATATAACATGAATGAATTGTATATCGAACAACCGCAATATGAAGATGATTATACGGTTAAATGGGATGGAGAATGGCAAATAACACTTGAGGTGTTCAGAGATTTGGGAATGGCCTTCCTAGGGGTAATTATAATTATCTATATGCTAATTGTTGGATGGTTCCAAAATTTTAAGGCGCCAATTGTTATGATGGTTGCAATTCCACTTTCCATGGTGGGAATAGTTTTAGGGCATTGGCTAATGGGGGCCTTCTTTACCGCAACATCCTTTATAGGCATGATCGCTTTGGCTGGAATAATGGTTCGGAACTCTGTATTGTTAATAGACTTTGTCAATCTTCGACTGGCAGAAGGAATTCCACTAAAACAGGCTGTAATTGAAGCAGGAGCAGTACGAACCACACCAATTTTATTAACCGCCGGTACTGTGGTGATTGGGGCTTTCGTAATTTTATTTGATCCTATCTTTCAAGGATTAGCAATCTCATTAATGGGAGGAACAATTGCTTCGACAGTATTAACATTATTGGTTGTCCCGTTGGTATATTATTTAATAGAACGCAAAAATCATAATTAATATGAAATTGTTATTAGTAACTGCGGTGGAAGAATTTCAAAAAGACATTCTGAAATTGTTTAGTGAGGCTAAAATAGAGAGCTTTAGCGGATCAGGTATAGACGGATACAAAGAACCAGCATCGGTAATGTTGACTTCGAGCTGGTTTCCTGCAGAAAAAGAAGCAGTTGAATCTATTATGTTTTTTTCATTTACAGATGACGAAAAAATAGATAAAGCCTTTGAATTAATTAAAACCTTTAACGCACAAATAGACACCAATAACCCAGTAAAAGCGGTGGTTGTGCCTATTGAAAAATGGATATAACTCAAAATTAAATTATTATGATCAATAGATATATTAGAGCAATAGCGGGTACTTTTGTAATTATAAGTGTACTTATGGGAATGTTCGTGAATCCAAACTGGCTTTGGTTCACATTATTTGTCGGTGCAAATTTATTTCAATCAGCATTTACTCAATGGTGCTTAATGGAAAAATTCCTGGTAAAGCTGGGAATAAAGGATGAAGGAGATTGTTGCTCCGAGAAATAAATAGACAAATTTATATTTAATGAAAAGATCATGATAATTCATGATCTTTTTTGTTTTACCAGGTTCTGATACTTATTTCATATAAAATATAGTATTTTCACAGTCTAATATTAAGTAGGTAACTATGATTGAAATTATTTCTCAACCTTGGCCATGGTACGTTTCTGGATTTTTAATAGCCTTGATCATGTTGGTTTTATTATTAATGGGTAAAAGGTTTGGTATGTCGTCTAATTTGAAAACTATTTGCACGATTTGTGGCGGGGGAAAGGCAAGTGATTTTTTTCGATTTGATTGGAGAAAAGATAGTTGGAATTTATTAATAGTCTTCGGAGCTGCTTTAGGTGGGTTTATAGCATCACATTATTTATCAGATAATACAATTCCTAAGGTTAGCGAAGCTACGATTGAAGCTTTAAGTGAAATGAACTTCAGTAGTGAGAATGCTTATTTGCCTAAAGAGTTGTTTTCACTGGAAGCATTCACCGATTTTAAAACGGTTTTAATTTTGATTATTGGTGGAATCTTAGTCGGTTTTGGTGCAAGATATGCTGGGGGATGTACTTCCGGACATGCAATCTCAGGATTAAGTAATCTGCAAAAAGGTTCGTTAATTGCTGTTATAGGATTTTTTATAGGAGGTTTGGTAATGATTCATTTAATATATCCATTAATTTTTTAGATCGCGATGAAAAGAATTTTATATATCATAATTGGTTTAATTTTCGGAATTGTTTTATACAAGTCTGAAGCTGCATCCTGGTTTCGTATTTATGAGATGTTTAGATTTGAATCTTTTCATATGTACGGAATAATTGGTACAGCTTTAATTTTTGGAAGTTTTTTTATTTGGAGTATAAAACGATTTAAAATCAAGTCTTTTGACGGGAGACCTATTACCATAGAACCAAAAGACAGTTCATTTCGAAAAAATCTTTTTGGCGGAATCATCTTTGGATTAGGCTGGGCTTTGGTAGGAGCTTGTCCAGGACCATTATTTGTGTTAATAGGAGCAGGGTTTGCACCTGTATTGTTGGTGTTAGTTGCTGCAGTATTCGGAACATTTTTATATGGAATTTTAAAAAATAAACTACCACATTAAAGTCTAAAGTTCATGACACCATCATTTGATAAAATACATAATCAGTTTAAAATTAATGGTTATCATTACGATAGGGAAGGATTAGCAGAAGTAGCTTACAGTTTTATTAAAGAAGGAAAAGCTTATGAAAAAAGTATTGGTGATTTTCTTTTAGATTGGCTTAGTTCAAATAATGAAATTCAAGTTTTTACTTCGGGTTCTACTGGAAAACCAAAGCAAATTAGCCTTAAAAAGGAACATATGGTCAATTCGGCCATTGCAACCGGGGATTTTTTTGGCTTGAAACCAGGGAATACAGTTTTATTGTGCTTGCCAGCGAATTATATAGCAGGTAAAATGATGTTAATCAGAGCTATAATCTTAGGGTTAGAAATTGATTTTGTTGAGCCAAATTTAGAACCTTTGAAAGGTATTAAGAAGTGTTATGACTTTGTTCCTATGATTCCTGCTCAAGTTGAGAAATCATTAATTCAAATAGAGCAAATCAAAACGGTTATAATTGGAGGTGCTCCAATTTCTTCGGAATTATCTAGCAAGTTATTAGGTAAGAATACCGAATTCTATAGTACCTATGGAATGACGGAAACAGTAACACATGTTGCGGTGAAAAAATTAAATCAATTGAAACCTGGTGAATCTTTTAATTTTAAAACGCTACCAAATGTTAGTGTATGTGCTGACGAAAGATCTTGTTTGGTAATAGACGCTCCATTGGTTTCAGACAAAAGAATAGTAACAAATGATGTAGTAAATATTATTTCCGAATCTGAATTTGAATGGCTAGGGCGATTTGACAACGTAATCAACTCAGGAGGTATAAAACTTTTTCCTGAAAAATTAGAAGATAAATTGTCTCAGGTTATAAAGGAGCGCTTTTTTATTGCCTCTGAACCTCATGAATCATTCGGTGAACAATTAATATTGGTGATCGAAAGTGATGAAGCTGATGCGAATGAGCTTTTCAGTAGTATAAGAGGCATAAAAACGATTGAAAGATACGAAATACCAAAAAAAATCTACTCCATTAGCAAATTTGTCGAATCTGAAAATGGTAAAATACTAAGGCATGATACGCTTCAAAGTATATAAGGACTATTTTTGCATTTTAAAGTAATAATCCGCTGAGTGCTTTCCGCTACCATAAACCAGGAAAAAGGCACAAATGACTAAAATAATAAGTGCGGATAAAAAACCTTTTGTATCCATAGGGCCAAAGAAATTAATAGCTACAGCCCCAATTAATATTGGTAACTGAGCTATAATGGCCCAACGGGTTAATAATCCAAAGGCAATTAACAGACCACCTATTAAATGAGCAGGTGCTACATAATGTACCATCATGAGTGATCCTGCCCAGTTTTTTAAAGGGTCAATGAGTTCTATAAGAAGCTCAGTGTTCCCAATAAAATGTATTCCTTTAAAAAATAAAAAAACACCTAAGGCAACACGTATTAAGTCTAGCGGATAATAAGTATGCGCATTCGCCCACTTATTTAAAGTTTTAACCGTTCCCATATCTATTTGATTTACTCTAATATACTGATTTTCATTAACTTTTAAAAGCTAAATCATAATAGATAATTAAGGTGTTTTATTTTAGACTACATGCGCTTTACGTTAATATAAAATTCAGAGGTCATAACTTTTAGATCGTCTACCCTTGATTTCTTTAGTTTTTTCCATCTAGTGGTAGGTGTTAATCTTTTAGGTTCAGATTGTAACGACACATCTACAGGCATGTTAAAGTTTGCTACATCAGCATTCCATCGGTACAAAATATCTTTTCCGTCTTGCTGAATTTCAAGGGTGGGTATTTTGGTATACCTAAGGTATTGATCAAATACGGGTTTTAACTTTAATCCTGATTCTTTTTCAAAATAATCTACAACATCTTTTGTGCTAATAATTTGATGTTTAAAGTGTTCAGCATAGCTACGTAAAATCGTCCACCATTTTGTATCATTGTCAATGATGTGTCTGATGGTATTAAGCATTAAAGCCCCTTTATAATACATATCTCCACTTCCTTCACTATTTACACCATAATCACCAATTATAGGGATATCGTTTTGGATCATTTTAGCGGTACCATTAACATATTTTTGCCCATCTTCATATCCCCATCTACATTCGGTGTATACGTTCTCAGAATAAGCGGTAAAACTCTCATGTATCCACATGTCAGCGATATCGGAAGAGGTTAAACTGTTTCCAAACCATTCATGACCTGTTTCGTGAATAATGATAAAATCCCATTTAAGACCCACGCCAGTACCTGACAGATCACTGCCCATATAACCCTTTTTATATTTATTTCCATATGCTACGGCGCTTTGATGTTCCATTCCCAGATGAGGTGTTTCAACCAATTTATAGCCATCTTCTTTGAAAGGATATTGTCCAAATTTTTCTTGGAAACAATCCATCATAGGTTTGACTTCTTCGAATTGAATTTTAGCTTTATCAAGATTATAACGCAATACATAATAATCGAGATCTAAACCTTTGTAGGTTTCACCAAAGTGTACATAATCTCCTATATTAAGAGCTACATCGTAGTTGTTGATAGGGTTTCTCACTTCCCAGTCCCAGCGGGTAAATCCATTACCCAGATCTTTATTTCCTTTAAATCTGCCGTTTGAAACATTCATAAGACCATTTGGTACGGCTACTTTTATGCTCATACCTTCTTCGGGTTCGTCAGACTGATGATCTTTATTTGGCCACCATAAACTTGCTCCTGTACCCTGACATGCTGTAGCAATCCAATCATTTCCGTTTGCATCTTTAGTAAATACAAAACCTCCATCCCAAGGAGCTCTTTTAGCTATGATAGGGTTTCCCGAATAATAAAATACAATACGATCTTTTGAACCTTTCTTAAAGTTACCATTTATAAAAACAGCATTAAATTCTCTTTTATAATTTAGCTGTTTTCCATGATGTGTTATGGAGTCAACATTCATGTTGTCAAACAAATCGATTTGAATTGTACTTAAATTTTCGTGAGGAATAAATTCAATTGTGTTAGATCCATTTATGAATTTTTTAGCTGGATGAACAGTAATATCTAGATGATATTTTTTAACATCAAAATTTCTTTCTGTTCTCAAAGAACCTCTAAGAGTATCAGCTCTTGTATATGCTCTTTGGCCTGTTAATACTTGCGCTTTAGAAGTTAAAACAGTAAGAAAGGCAATTAATAATAATTTTTTCATGAATGTAAGTTTTGATATTGAATGATCAGACCTGGATAACCCCAAGGTTAAATTTCTTCTCAATAGGAGCATGGTTAGCAGCATTAATTCCCATGCTAATCCATTTCCTTGTTTCTAACGGATCAATAATAGCATCGGTCCACAATCTTGCGGCAGCGTAGTATGGAGAAACCTGATCATCATACCGCGATTTAATTTTATTAAATAATTCTTCTTCTTGCTCTTTAGTTATTGTTTCTCCTTTTTTCTTGAGAGAAGCAGTTTCGATTTGAAGTAAAACTTTGGCTGCCTGAGCTCCTCCCATAACAGCTAATTCGGCACTTGGCCATGCAAAAATAAGCCTTGGATCATATGCTTTTCCGCACATTGCATAATTACCTGCACCGTAACTATTTCCAATCACTACAGTAAATTTAGGTACCACTGAATTACTAACTGCATTTACCATTTTGGCACCATCTTTAATAATACCACCATGTTCGCTCTTGCTACCAACCATAAAACCGGTAACATCTTGTAGAAATACAAGTGGAATTTTTTTCTGATTACAATTGGCAATAAAGCGTGTAGCTTTATCAGCAGAATCAGAGTAAATTACACCTCCAAATTGCATTTCTCCTTTTTTACTTTTTACTACTTTTCTTTGGTTAGCGACAATACCCACGGCCCAACCGTCAATTCTGGCATAACCCGTAATTATTGTTTTACCATAACCAGCTTTGTATTCTTCAAATTCAGAATCGTCAACTAAACGCTTGATGATTTCCATCATGTCGTATTGATCACTTCTGCTCTTGGGGATAATACCATAAATATCGTCAGGATTCATTTTAGGCTTTTTAGCTTTAACCTTATTAAAACCTGCTTGATCTGCATCTCCTATTTTACTAATGATATTTTTAATGGTATCTAACGCATCTTTATCATCTTTAGCTTTATAATCAGTAACTCCGCTGATCTCAGAATGAGTTGTAGCACCTCCGAGAGTTTCATTATCAATGGTTTCACCGATGGCTGCCTTAACCAGGTAACTACCTGCCAAGAAAATACTGCCAGTCTTTTCTACGATAAGAGCTTCATCACTCATTATAGGTAAATATGCACCTCCGGCAACACAACTTCCCATTACAGCTGCTATTTGAGTAATTCCCATACTACTCATAATAGCATTATTTCTAAATATTCTGCCAAAATGTTCCTTATCAGGAAAGATTTCGTCTTGCATAGGAAGGTATACGCCCGCACTATCCACAAGATAAATGATAGGTAATCTATTATCCATGGCAATTTCCTGAGCTCTTAAATTCTTTTTACCTGTAATTGGAAACCAGGCTCCTGCCTTCACAGTGGCATCATTGGCTACCACAATACATTGCTTATCCTGGATATACCCAACTTTGACGACAACCCCCCCAGATGGGCATCCACCATGCTCCTTATACATACCATTACCTGCCAGGGCTCCTATTTCTATAGACTCTTTATCCTTGTCTAGAAGGTAATCAATGCGCTCTCTGGCTGTTAACTTCCCTTCTTTATGTAGTTTTTCAATTCTTTTGGCTCCACCTCCTAATTTAATCTTTGCCAGTTTATTTCTTAAATCAGAAGCTAATAACTTATTATGATCTTCGTTTTTATTGAAGTTTAAATCCATAGTTCTTTTTAGTATGTTTGCGCTAAAATACAAAATAGGCTTATATATCATTCGATAATATTTGCTTAAATTGTACGACCTTTGTAGCGTTATAAAATTGCTACACGTGCAGTAATCATTACATTTTGCACAAAATTTTAAAACAGAACGGATTATTATGGGTATGAATAAGAATACGGTATTGGCATGGGCAACTTTTATAATGATTATCGTAGGGATATCGCTAATTGCATTAGGCGCATTTCGTTACGATGATGTAGCAGGATGGGGGTTTGCCTCTGTAGGAATTGGGTTCTTTGCAATTGCCTGGGTCTTTAATGCCCTTAAGGGACGTGTATAAAATTTTAAAGAATTAACTATAAATAAATATGTCAGACGATAAGAAAGTCATCTTTTCGATGAATAAGGTCAGTAAGACCTATCAAAGTACCAATAAGCAAGTACTTAAAGATATCTATTTAAGCTTCTTTTATGGAGCAAAAATTGGGATTCTGGGGCTTAATGGTTCTGGTAAATCAACATTATTAAAAATTATTGCTGGTGTTGAAAAGAATTATCAGGGAGATGTGGTTTTCTCGCCAGGATACTCTGTGGGTTATCTTGAACAGGAGCCAAAATTAGATGAAGAAAAGACAGTTATAGAAATTGTGAAAGAAGGGGCTGCTGAAACTGTTGCCGTTTTAGATGAATACAATAAAATAAATGATATGTTCGGCCTTCCTGAAGTTTATGAAGACGCAGATAAAATGCAGAAACTGATGGACAAGCAGGCGGTACTTCAAGATAAGATTGATGCCCTTGGTGCCTGGGAACTCGACAATAAGCTAGAAGTGGCTATGGACGCTTTGCGTACACCCGATCCGGATACTCCGATTAAGGTGTTATCAGGGGGTGAAAGGCGCAGAGTTGCTTTGTGTCGACTTTTATTACAACAACCAGACGTTCTATTATTAGATGAGCCTACCAACCACCTCGATGCAGAATCAGTTCTTTGGCTGGAACAACATTTACAGCAATATAAAGGAACAGTGATTGCCGTAACCCACGATCGCTATTTTTTAGATAATGTTGCCGGGTGGATATTAGAACTGGATAGAGGAGAAGGAATCCCTTGGAAAGGGAACTATTCATCCTGGTTAGATCAAAAGGCGAAACGTTTGGCTCAGGAACAAAAACAGGCCTCTAAGCGACAAAAAACACTTGAACGAGAATTGGAATGGGTTCGAATGGCTCCTAAAGGACGTCAGGCAAAACAAAAAGCCCGTCTAAATAATTATGATAAATTATTAAATGAAGATCAAAGAAAGCTTGAAGAAAAATTAGAGATTTATATCCCTAATGGTCCGCGCTTGGGTACTAATGTCATCGAAGCAAAAGGAGTGGCTAAAGCTTTTGGTGATAAGTTATTATACGAAGATCTTAATTTTACCCTACCACAGGCAGGTATCGTTGGTATAATTGGTCCAAATGGAGCTGGTAAAACCACCATCTTTAGAATGATAATGGGAGAAGAAACTCCGGATAAAGGAACTTTTGAAGTGGGTGAAACCGCCAAAATAGCCTACGTAGATCAATCTCATAAAGATATTGATCCTGAAAAATCTATTTGGGAAAACTTTTCAGAAGGTCAGGAATTAATAATGATGGGGGGAAAGCAAGTGAATTCAAGGGCTTATTTGAGTCGATTTAACTTTTCGGGAAGTGAACAAAATAAAAAGGTAGCAACATTATCAGGAGGGGAACGCAACAGATTGCATTTAGCAATGACGTTAAAAGAAGAAGGAAATGTTCTCTTACTCGATGAGCCTACCAATGATCTTGATGTGAATACTTTACGAGCGCTGGAAGAAGGTTTGGAAAATTTTGCAGGATGTGCTGTAGTAATTTCTCACGATAGATGGTTCTTAGATCGTATTTGTACACATATATTAGCCTTCGAAGGAGATTCACAAGTTTATTTCTTTGAAGGAAGTTTCTCGGAATACGAAGAAAATAAAAGAAAACGATTAGGTGCAGATGTAACGCCTAAACGAATTAAGTATAAAAAATTAATAAGAGATTAATAAAAAGCCCTGCGATCGCAGGGCTTTTTTATTCTTTACAAAAAGTTAAAAATTACACCAGATCAAGTTGTAATAATTATTTTAGCGAGCAAATTAAATTAATTCATGATGTATATAAAAAGATCTCTTCTATCCGTGATGCTACTAGCTTCAGTAACATTATCGGCTCAAGATGATTTAATTAAATCTCTCGAGGGAAATAAAAGTATTAAAGCTACGGAAGGATTTCAGTTTACCCCCGTGATCAATCTGGAAACTACTTCTGTGAAAAATCAAGGAAGTAGTGGTACCTGTTGGAGTTATTCCGGAAATTCATTTTTGGAAACCGAAATGATTAGAATGGGTAAACAACCTGTTGATCTCGCAGAGATTTATACTGCCAGATGTACATATATCGAAAAAGCTATTAACTATGTACGTATGCACGGTAATTTAGGCTGGGGAGATGGAGGAGAACTTCATGACGTGGTTAATATCTATAAAAAATACGGAGCTTTGCCTCAGGAAGTTTATGACGGATTAAACTATGGAACCGACATCAATAAGTTTGGTGAAATGCAAGCTGCTCTAAAAGGGTTTTTAGATGGCATTGTTCAAAATAAGAATGGCAAATTAACTCCAAATTGGTTGAGTGCATTTACTGCGGCCCTCGATAGTTACTTAGGTGAAATTCCGGAAGAATTTGAATATCAGGGTAAAACATATACCCCTCAAACATTCGCAGAAGAAGTAGTAGGAGTAAAGGCAGATGACTATATCGAAATGGTTTCTTATTCAGATCAGCCGTTGTATAAAGATGTATTTATGGCAGTACCTGATAACTGGAGTTTCGATACGGCTTATAATGTAGCCATGAATGACATAACGAAAACAATAGACAACGCCCTTAAGAATGGATACAGTGTAGGTTGGGCTACCGATGTAAGTGAAAAATATTTTAGCTGGAAAAACGGGATCGCCTATTTACCGGAACTTGATTACACTCACATGACCAGTGAAGAACGTCAAGCTATGTTTTCAGGACCAAAACCAGAACTTGATGTTACAGCTGAAATGAGACAACAGGCATTTGATGACTACACAACCACAGACGATCATGCTATGCAAATTGTTGGGGTAGTAAAAGATCAAAATGGAAAAGAATATTATATTGTTAAAAATTCTTGGGGAGTAAGTAATGATTATAACGGATATTTATATGTCACCAAAGAATTTGTCAAATATAAAACGACCGCTCTTTTAGTGCACAAGGATGCAGTTCCGAAAAATATTTTAAAGAGTTAAATAAAAGCCTGGAATTTTCCAGGCTTTTTTAATACCATTTTCGCAATCGTACATCAATGTTATTGTTTTTATCATTTACCTTCTTTTTAAAAAGGTTGATATCACTTACATCTGGTCTCCCTCTGTAATGATAAGGATAGATAATTTTTGGTTGAAATTCAAGAACAGCATCAGCTGCTTGCTCTATATTCATCGTATAGGGTAGATTCATGCAAACAAACGCAACATCGATATCATTCAAACTTCTCATTTCCGGGATGTCTTCTGTATCCCCACTTACATATATACGAGTGTTATTGAGTGAAATAATATAACCATTACCAACACCTTTTTTGTGTCTTGCGGTTTCATCATGAGGTAAGTTATACATAGGAAGGGCTGTAACAGATATCTCCTTAATTTGCTTCTTATTTCCATTGTTAAGTATTACTAATTGGTTTTTATATCTGGATGGTATTTTTTTAGCGACCGCTTCTGGCACAATAAAGGTTGCATGTGCTGTATTTAAAACCTCGAGCGTGTTTAAATCTAAATGATCACCATGAGTATGGGTAATTAAAATAAGGTCGGGATCTGAAATACCTTTAAATTTTTCAATTCCTCCATGAGGATCAACGTAGATGGTACTTTCATTATAGTCAAAAACAACAGAACCATGATAAACAGGGAAAATAGTTATACCATTAACGATGTCTGAATTATTTATTTGGGTAAAGCCTGATGAGGCATAGATAAAACAACCAATGGCAAGTATATATTTCATAGTTTTTAATTTAAAAATACAAAAAATTGAAAATCAGTTAAGATGTTCTTTATCGGTTAATAGTATAAAACCTTCAAGAAGATATAAATATTTCATAATATTGTATGTTATACAATTCGAATTTTGAGAACATACATCTGTTACATATTCTTCGTTTTATGCTGTTCTTTTTGGATGGAGGCTCAAGATTCAGAGCACCATTCAAAAACGCTGGATTCACTTACGAGAGCAGCAGAAAAAGCTCAGTTTAAATATCGTTTAAAAGAGTCCTTTGAAATTGCAAATAAGGTTGTAGATATTGCATCAAAAGAAGAAAGACCAGATTACCTAGCCAGGATTTATAATGTGATTGGAATTAATTATGAAATAATTCTGGATTATACCAATGCTGAAAAAAATTACCAGAAGGCATTGTATTATGCCGAACAGGATAAAAACATAAAGTTTATTGGATGGATTTATAATAATTTGGGGAATGTATACTCAGACGGACTTAAAAATCATGAAAAAGGACTGCAATATTACCAGAAATCTCTTGAAAGTGCTAAGGAAGTAGGAGATTCAATAGATATTTTAACCCCTATATTAAATATTGGTTGGACTTATATCGATGAAAATAAATTTGATAAGGCATACCCATATTTAATAGAGGCTTCCTCTTACATTGATCAAGTAGGAGATAAAACTAGTAAATTACAAATTAGTTATTTGTTGGGTAAATATTATTCCTCTAAGGAAGCCGATCAAGAAGCGGAAAAGAATTTTAATGATGCAATTGCTATTGGGGTAGAAAATGACTTTTACCTGGACCTGGCCGAAGTGTATAAAGCATCTTCTGAGCATTATAAAAATAAAGGAAACTTAAATCAGGCATTTAAAGATTTAGAACAGCACAATTTTTATAAAAATAAAGTTTTTGATAAAGATCGACTAAAGCAGTTAGAAGTTGCAAAAGCGAGATTTGATGCAGACGAGTATCGTCGGGATTTGGAACTGGCCAAAAAGGAACGGGAAGCCCAAAACCGTGTTTTAAAGAAATCCAAACAGCTTGCTTTATTTACTGGAATAGGTGTTTTGGTGTTATTCATTTTACTCATGCTCTTGCTTGCAAGTATTAAACATATAAAGCATATTAACAAAGAATTAGAGCTTCAAAATGTACAGCTTGAGGTCGCTAAAGAGGAAGCTGAAAAGCTTTCAAATGTTAAATCTCAATTTATTTCAACAGTAAGTCATGAATTAAGAACACCGCTGTATGGAGTGGTCGGCTTAACTTCTTTATTGCTGGAAGAAGCGAAATTAACCCAGAAAGAATTTCAATATTTAAAATCATTAAAGTTTTCAGGTGATTATTTATTAAACTTAATTAATGATGTTTTGCAATTAAGTAAAATTGAATCCAATAAAGTGGTTCTTGAAAATACTAAGTTTAATATAAAACAATTAGGGAAAAATATAATTAATTCATTTGGTTTTCAAGCTGAACAGAAAGAAAACACCCTTGAATTTCGATTTGATAATGAAATACCAATTGCCATAAATGGAGATCCGGTTCGATTATCTCAAATATTAATTAATTTAATAGGGAATGCTATCAAGTTTACTTCCAATGGTAATGTTGTATTGGCAATGAAACTCGTTTCGAAATCAGAAAAACATGTTGAGATTAATTTTAATGTGGAAGATAATGGTAAAGGAATTTCAAAAAAGGACCAGGAACAAATTTTTGAAAATTTTGCTCAATTAGATAGAGGTAATAATGAGTATCAAGGTACAGGTTTAGGATTGTCTATAGTTAAGAAATTAATAGAAATATTTGACAGTCAGATTACTTTAGAAAGTGAATTAGGAAAAGGTTCAAGATTTAGTTTTACAATAAAATTCGATTACAATGAGGGAGATATTATCGAAAATGTATATGAGGAATTGCCATCTATTCTTGGTTTCAAGAATAAGGTATTAATAGTTGAAGATAATAAAATCAATCAAATAGTAACGCAAAGTATTTTACAAAAAGTTAAGTTTAAATGTAAAATAGTTAGTGATGGTCAGGAAGCAGTTGAAATATTGAAAAAGGAACATTTTGATTTGGTACTTATGGATTTAAACATGCCCAATATGAATGGAATGGAGGCAAGTAAGCTCATTCGGGAGTTCAATAAAAATGTTCCAATAATAGCTTTAACAGCATTGCAAATAGACGAAATTCAGTCTGATATTTTTGAATACGGAATTAATGACATTATCAATAAACCCTATGACCAGCATGAGTTTTTTCAAATTATAGTGAAAAACTTAAATAAAGTTCAATCCCAAACTTAAGGGGTGATGGGTAGTTCCATCTTTATATCACACCTTAAATAAGAACAATTATCCTCTACAGGAATTTCTTTAAATCCAAATTTTCGGTATATATGAATGGCATTTTCAAGTTTGGTGCTGGAATAAATAATTAGCTTTTTCCATTTTTTTTCCCTGGCGAAATCAAGAGCATACTGCATTAATTTTTGACCGACCTTGAGACCTCTTTGCTCGGTTACGACCCCCATCTTGCTCAACTCAAAAATGCCCTCCTCAATTTTAATTAAAGCGACAGTTCCAATAATTGCATCATTGTGTTTTGCAAAAAAAATATGTCCTCCATTTCCAATAATATATGTTTCAGCATGATCCAGCACTTCCATGTCATGTTGTTCTACAAAAAAATATTTTTGTAGCCATTCAATATTAATGTCTTTGAAGTCTTTAGCATATTCTGGTTTGAATGGAATGATCTTTAATTCTTGCACAGTTTAATTGTTAAAGGATTTGATTTTAATTTTTCAGGGTATTTCGAAAGAGAGGATTCTCGGAACCCTCCATGTTAGTAATATGGGAAAAATTAATCAACCGGTTTATTATAATTTAATTATCAATATGTTTTGCTCTGGAGTGGTTGAATCATCCCCACGTTAAACGATATTAATTAATGAAAATTTTTATTATTTTCTTATAAAATCAGTTATTAAATAACTTATAAGTTTTCCGACCAGAATCATTTCATTTTCCAGCTTCGGGTTAGGAGCAGCTTCACATATATGTACGTATTGTATATTTTTACTTCTACTAAATTTATGCGTTAGATATCTGATGTCATTAACTGATAAACCAGACGGAGTCATCGCGCTGGAAGGTATATTTATTATGGAATCGCAATCGATCTCCAATCCAAAAAAGTCATCCTCAACGAAAGATAAAGCTCTCTCGGCCTCATGAATTATTTCTGTTTCTTTTCTAACCGCAAGAGACTCGAAGGTGTTATACTGAATTCTTTCGTCTTCGTCATTTAACATATTAAATATTTCTTTGGAGGTATAGTTTTCATGAAGTCCAAATATGAAATATTTATTTAAAAAACCTTCCTCAAAAGCATATGAAAAGCCATTACCACTATGTCTTGTTTCAGTGGTTCGAAAATCGGTATGGGCATCAATATTTATAACATTAACAGGTTTACCATGGGCAAGAGCACAACCCTTTAAAATACCATATGCATTATTATGACCGCCACCAATTATGATAGGCGTTTTTCCACTACTTACTATTAAGTTTATTAAATAGGTGATTTCTTTATCAATAATATTAATAACGTTCTGCAGCCTTTTAGGTAATTCAGGACTGTTGAAATCAACGTTTTCTACCTCTTTTGAAAAATCCAAATGTCCTAATAATAGTATTTTACCTCCTTTATTAAATTTATTTTGCTGTACATTAAGAAGCGACTTTAGCGTAGCGGTCCAGGCACTTTTAGCTCCAGGACGACCATAATTAGCCTGAACTCCATAATCTTCCGGAATACCCAGGATTACATGTTTTGTTTTTGAAGCTGTCAGTTCTTCTTTAAGAGCGGTAGGATCGTTTATAAATTTAAACTTTTCTCCTATTTTCACCTCTCCCTTTCTATGACCTATGTACTTATTAATTGTTTTTAATTGATAGGTAATTAAATATTTACTCATATTTTTCTTTACTAAATCTTTGAAAAAATCTAAAAATTAAATTGGAACGTATATAATAATTGTAATATGTTTATACAAATTACCAGATAAACCTAAATTTAAATTTAACTAATTAAAACCACAATCATGACTGCAACAAACAGTAGTAACAGTTTAAAAGTAATTGCCGGTTTGCTTGGCGCAGCTTTGGTAGGAACATTAATTTATACCATTAGCTTATACAACGATAAAAAGCAAACTACTGCAAAGTTAAACGAAGAAAAGGATCTAGTAATAGAAGATCTTAATAATCTTAAGTCTGATTATGATAAAGCAATCGCAAACAATGAGGAAACAAGTGGAGAACTTGAAGAAGCAAGAGATAAGATTGCAAGTTATATCGATTCAGTAAAAACGATGAAAGCAGATATTTCTGCACTTTACAGATATAGACGACAAGTTAATCAGCTGAGAAAAGAAAGAGAATATCTATTGGCTCAAAACGATTCATTGAAGAAGTCTAATGAAATGATTGCTATGCAAAGAGATAGTACAATTGTAGCACTGGAAGAGCAAACAACTTTTACGGATTCTTTAGTTGTTCAAAATACACAGCTGGCAAAAATAGTAGAAGCTGGATCTGCCTTAAACTTAAACAAGTTTAATGTCGATGCCGTAAGAGAAAGAAATAGCGGGAAATTAGTTTCAACGAATCGCAATAATAGAGCAGACAAGATTAAATTGTGCTATACGGTAGGAGATAACAAGATTTCAAATCCAGGACCAAAACAATTTTATATTCAGGTTACAGATCCTTCAGGTAATATTATGGGAGAAAAAGCTATAGCAGCTAATGAAGAGGAAGGAACAAATATTACTTATACCAAGGCGTCTAGTTTTTACTATGAAAATACTGCGTTAGATGTATGTGAATTTGTTTCTAAGGAAGGAAGTGAATTCCCGGAAGGAACATATACAGCTAAGGTATTTGATGATAAGTTGAGAGAGTTAGGAACCTCTACATTTACATTGAAATAAAGTAAATAATACTCTTTAAAAAAGGCGTCGTTTTAACGACGCCTTTTTTTATTAAATTTTTTTTCCATTAATGAAAACGCTGTCAATATTATTGGTGCCAAAGGCATAGGGTAGAAATCCATAAGATGGGATTTCCTTTGTAAGAATTAAATTTGCCTTTTTACCAACAGTAATGCTACCATGACTTTCTGCAATGCCCATGGCATAAGCAGCATTGATAGTTGCCGCATTAATAGCCTCTTCAGGAGTCATTTTCATTTTTATACAGGCGGTTGAAATAACAAAATTCATATTACCGCTAGGTGTAGAACCAGGATTGAAATCAGTAGCTAATGCAAGAGGTAATCCTGCATCTATTAATTTTCTTGCTGGGGTATATGGAATACTTAAAAAGTAAGAACATGAAGGTAATGCAACAGGCATTGTTTCTGAATTCTTTAATATTTCTATATCCTCATCAGATATCACCTCTAGATGATCCACCGATAAAGCATTGTATTCAACTCCTGCCGCAACACCACCAATAATGTTGAATTGATTGACATGAATTTTAGGCTTAAGTCCATATTTTTTTCCAGCTGCCAAAACTCGTTTGGTATCTTCTATTGAGAAATATCCTTTTTCACAAAAAATATCGATATAATCAGCCAGATTTTCATTTGCAATTGCAGGAAGCATTTCGTTAATAACTTGATCAATATAGCCAGCCGTATTATTTTTAAATGCCTTTGGTACTGCATGAGCCCCCAAAAAAGTTGCTTTAACAGGTAACTTATACTCCTGTTTAAGTTTTCTGATTACTCTTAACATTTTCATTTCAGCTTCCGGAGTCAAACCGTAACCGCTTTTAATTTCTACAGCCCCCGTTCCTAATTGCATGACTTCTTCTAAACGTTTCTTGGATTGTTTATACAGATCTTCTTCTGAAGTATTCTGAAGCTTTTCTGCAGAATTTACAATTCCTCCTCCGCGATTGGCAATCTCCTCATAGGTTAATCCGTTTATGCGGTCAACAAATTCTTGTTCACGATTTCCTGCATATACAATGTGTGTATGACTATCAATCCATGTGGGCATTACTATTTTACCAGTACAATCAATGACTTCGTCAGCAATACCAAAACAAGTATCATTCATTACCCCATAGTCAATTATTTCATCATCCTTAACAAGAAGATATGCATTTTTTATACTAGGTAAGATCTTCATTTCCTGACCGGAAACCTTTTCGATGGTAGAGGTTCTGGTTTGAAGTAACTCTTTTATGTTTATGAATATCGTAGTCATTATAATTTTTTTGTAGGGGCTAAAGTTATTTAAAAGAAATTACTTTAAAACTGATAATACTTAGTTTTTCTTTTGTTTAAATCTCCGTATTTTACATAAAATTTACCACTCATAATACGTATGCTATGAATAAAGGATTATATATTGCTACACTCGAGGCTAATAGTGGAAAGTCACTTATTGCATTGGGGCTTATGCAAACGCTTTTAGCTAAAACTCCTAGAGTTGGTTATTTCAGACCAATTATTAATGATCCAAAAGATCAAAATAAAGATAATCACATCGATACTGTTTTATCATTTTTTAATGTTGAAATACCATATGAAAAAACTTATGCTTATACAGTTA
Organism: Zhouia amylolytica; assembly: GCF_900116365.1. GTDB lineage: Bacteria > Bacteroidota > Bacteroidia > Flavobacteriales > Flavobacteriaceae > Zhouia > Zhouia amylolytica. Next base: position 84,548 of record NZ_FPAG01000007.1, read on the forward strand.
GTGAGGTTGTCCAAAAAAGAAACGAAGGTAAGACTGGTGAAGTATTGGATAACATCATTCAAAAATATAAAGAAGTAGAAGAAAACTTTGATTTTGTTTTGGTGGAAGGTTCTGATTTTTCAGGGGAAACCAGTGTTTTTGAATTTGATGTTAATGTACATATAGCCAAAAACCTTGGTATTCCCGTAATTATTATAGGAAGTGGAGTTAATAAGACAAAGGAAGAGCTTCTTGGGAGTTTGCAATTGGCCTATAATACATTTGTAAATAAAGATGTTAAAGTAATTGGAGTAGTAGGGAACAAAATCCAGGAAAATAATTTAGAAATCGTAAATGAAGGTATAAAATCCTTTTTAACCGATGACGTAGATGTTTTTACCATTCCAATGCAAGAAATGTTAGCAAACCCTACGATGAAAGAAATCGTAGAAGAATTGGATGGAGAAGTGTTATTTGGGGGAGACCTTTTGGATAACCAAACGGGTAGTTTTGGGGTAGGAGCAATGCAATTGAGAAATTATTTAAATCACCTTAAAGAAAATAGTCTGGTAATTACTCCGGGAGACAGAGCAGATATCATTTTGGGAGCCTTACAAGCGAATATATCAGCTAATTATCCCAGGGTATCCGGTATTATCTTAACTGGTGGTATTACTCCTGAGGATACCATTTTACGATTAATTGATGGTGTTTCTCAAGTAGTTCCAATCATTTCAGTCAAAGGAGGAACTTTCCAGGTTACGAACCAAATAGGTAATATTAAATCTAATATTTATGCAGATAGTATACCAAAAATAAATGCTTCTATCAGTGCATTTGAAAAGTATGTGAATGTTGATGGGTTAATGGAAAAGATAACGGATTTTGAAAATACAGGAATCACTCCTCGAATGTTTCAATATAGTTTGATTCGAAAAGCTCAAATGGAAAGAAAACATATAGTATTACCAGAAGGTATAGATGAAAGAGTACTAAAAGCAGCCTTTAGACTCTCTACCTTAGACTTGGTAGACTTGACGCTTTTAGGAGATGAAGACAAGATTAAAGAAAAAGCCACTGAATTAGGACTTCCGATTGATTTTAAAAAAGTGCATTTAATTAATCCTCCCAAGTCCAAATATTTTGATGATTATGTAAAAACATTTTATGAGCTTCGTAAGCATAAAAATGTGAATATGGATATTGCTCGAGATTGCCTGACTGATGTTTCTTATTTTGGAACCATGATGATTTATAAAGGTCATGCTGATGGCATGGTGTCAGGGGCAATGCATACAACTCAGCACACGATACGTCCGGCTTTACAGTTTATTAAAACTAAACCAGGTGTTTCCTTGGTTTCTTCTATATTTTTTATGTGTTTAGAAGATCGGGTTGCCGTATTTGGAGATTGTGCAATTAATCCGAACCCTTCAGCTAAAGACTTGTCAGAAATAGCCATATCATCTGCAGAAAGCAGTATCAATTTTGGTATTGAACCTAAAATTGCAATGCTGTCATATTCTTCCGGAACATCTGGGAAAGGAGAAGATGTTGACCGAGTTCGTGAGGCTACAGAAATGGTTAAAAATCAGCGTCCGGATTTAAAAATAGAAGGACCTATTCAATACGATGCAGCGGTAGACATTACAATCGGGAAAAGTAAATTGCCAGAATCTGAAGTGGCGGGTCAAGCAAGTGTTCTAATATTTCCTGACTTGAACACTGGTAATAACACCTATAAAGCTGTACAAAGGGAAACAGGAGCCTTGGCTATCGGACCGATGCTTCAAGGTTTAAACAAGCCAGTTAATGACTTAAGCAGAGGCTGTACAGTTGATGATATATTTAATACAGTAATTATTACAGCCATTCAAGCACAAGGAATTTAAATCTATAGATGGAATGAAAAATATTTTAGTGATAAACTCGGGGAGCTCATCCATTAAATTTCAATTATTTAAAATGCCTGAAGCTAAAGTTGATGCATCAGGCTTAGTAGAAAGGATTGGATTAGATGATGCAACTATTCATTATAAAACATCAAAACTTAATCTTCAGGAAAAAATAGCTATTCCTGACCATAAAACGGGTTTAAAAGAAGTAGCTAAACTACTAATGGACCCTGAAAACGGTGTTATATCAGATGCTAAGGATATTGATATTGTAGGACATCGGGTTGTTCATGGAGGGGCATCATTTTCTGATACAATTTTAATAGACAATATCGTAAAAAAGAAAATTAAAGATCTATTTAATTTAGCTCCTTTGCATAACCCTCATAATTATACGGGTATTGATGTAGCAGAAAATATATTTCCCAATGCCAAACAGGTAGCGGTTTTTGATACAGCATTCCATCAGACCATCCCTGAAAAGGCTTATAAGTATGCTATTCCTAATAAGTTTCTTGAAAAAAACCGGATACGTTTATATGGGTTTCACGGTACAAGTCATAAATATGTGTATACCAAAACCGTAGAATACCTGGCTAAACCTTTACCTAAGGTAATAACAGTACATTTAGGAAATGGGTGTAGTATTACAGCTATTCATGAAGGTAAAAGTGTAGATCATTCTTTAGGGTTTGGCCCTGTGAACGGATTAATAATGGGTACACGAAGTGGAGACATTGATCAATCCGTTATATTTTATATGATTGATAAACTAGGATATACTCCTGCTCAGGTCAGTGAATTGCTCCATAAAAAGAGTGGTATGTTAGGGCTAACGGGATATAGTGACTTAAGAAATATTGAAGAGGAAGCATCCAAAGGTAATACAGACTGTTTGTTAGCATTAGAAATGAACGCCTATAGAATAAAGAAATATATCGGATCTTATATTGCGGCAATGAATGGGATAGATGCTTTGGTCTTTACTGCTGGGATAGGAGAAAATAGTAGCACTTTAAGACGTATGGTTTGCTCAGAATTGGATTATTTGGGTATACAAATAGATCCAGATAAAAATAACATTCGATCAAAAGATATTCGTCTCATCAGTCATGAAGATGCAAGGGTTGATGTTCTGGTGGTTCCAACTAATGAAGAATTAGAAATAGCCAGGCAGGCATATGGCTTATTAAAAAACTAAACAAAAAAGCTCAGTTTAAACTGAGCTTTTTTGTTTGAAATAAACTATTGCTTTTTGAAACGCATTAGTTCGATATCATCCATATAGAAACTGAGGGTTTCATTTATTACTTTATAGCTTTCTATTTTTGAAAACAGTTTTGTGAATGCTTGCTCTCCACCACCTTCACAGAATCTCATGGTTGCTATAGGATCGTTGATGAAAATTTTATTTCCTTCAATGGTAATTTTACTGCTATAGGCATTACAACTGGTACTACCTCCAATACTGTTTTCTTCTAAATTGAAAATTAAAGTGGGTCTTTCTTTTGGGAATAAGCCTTCAAAAGAAATTCTCGGACCTGTTAAATAAACCAATTCCCAGGTGGCTCCTTCTAACTTATCAATATCCTTAGAGATACTATTTTTAGAACTTTTACAAGAAACTGCCGTAAATAAAATGAGCGTGCAAATAAAAATCTGATTTTTCATATGTGTGTGTATTAATTACGTTTTAAATGCTTTAAGATAATGTTATTATTAATTTTTAATTGTGTAATGTCTTTGTAATTGAGTTAACCGTTCTTTCTTCTACTACAGGTCTGTAATCTTAATTATAAGCATCATCATTTTTAAAGACTTCCCTGTTTGCAGTTAGTTCCTCTGAGGCAATTGATATCCTGCAAGAATCTTGTCTCCTTTGACCGTACCATTAATTATGCCATAACGGTATTCTTTTTCAAAGAATTAATATGATAAACTTCCAATTATTTTATTGTCAGTTATTTAAAGGGAAAGATTTATGACATATTTTGATTTGTAAACATATATCACTCCATGTCTTGTTTATTAATAGCTATTTAGGTGAGCTCTGAATTAGTTTCTTGAATAGTATTATGCCTCAAAATGGTATGATAAGAAAAAATAGAAACAGTAAGAATATAAATATAATAGATTGCATTATGCAATATCTGCTAAGTTCATTGTTTTCTAATTCAATCCATTTTAAAAATCCCTTAGGAACAAAAAAAGCATCCTTTAAGGATGCCTTTTTATGTTGTTAGATATACCTTATTTCAAGGATCCAACCATATCTTCTGGTTTAACCCATTCATCAAATTCTTTTTCTGTAAGGTAACCTAAACTAACAGCAGCCTGTTTAAGAGTGGTTCCATCTTCATGTGCCTTTTGAGCTATTTCTGCAGCTTTATAATAACCAATTTTAGTGTTAAGCGCCGTTACCAACATTAAACTATTGTCTAAAAGTTGTTTGATGCGCCCATGATTAGGTTCTATTCCCTGAGCACAATGTAAATCAAAGCTTACACATGCATCACCTATCAGGCGAGCAGATTGCAATAAATTAGCGGCCATCATAGGCTTAAAAACATTAAGCTCATAATGACCCTGGGTTCCACCAACGCTTATGGCTACATCATTACCCATAACCTGTGCACATACCATGGTTAAAGCTTCACATTGAGTCGGGTTTACCTTTCCTGGCATTATTGAACTACCTGGTTCATTTGCAGGAATTATGATTTCACCAATACCACTTCGAGGTCCAGAGGCCATAAGTCTAATGTCATTAGCTATTTTATTAAGTGATACGGCCAATTGTTTGAGAGCCCCATGAGTTTCAACAAATGCATCATGAGCTGCCAGGGCTTCAAATTTATTCAGTGCAGATTGAAATGGCAATTCTGTGAATTTGGCAATGTATTCGGCAACCTTTACCGCATATCCATTAGGGGTGTTTAAACCTGTTCCAACTGCAGTACCACCAAGTGCTAATTCAGATAAGTGATCCAAGGTATTATTCAAAGCCTTCAGGCCATGATCTAACTGAGAAACGTATCCGGAGAATTCCTGTCCAAGAGTAAGAGGAGTGGCATCCATCAAATGGGTTCTACCAATTTTAACTACATTGTTAAACTCTTTGGACTTTTTCGCTAAAGTATCTCTTAATTGTTTAACACCAGGAATGGTTTGTTCTACCACCATTTTATATGCAGCAATGTGCATGCCTGTAGGGAAAGTATCATTTGAAGATTGTGATTTATTTACATCATCGTTAGGTTGTAATGTTTTTTCACCTTCTCCAATTTTTTTACCAGCTATTTGATGAGCACGGTTTGCGACAACCTCATTCACATTCATGTTACTTTGAGTTCCACTTCCGGTTTGCCAAATTACCAAAGGGAATTGATCGTCATGCTTGCCTTCTAAGATTTCGTCACATGCTTTTGCAATTAAGTCTCTCTTATCTTCAGGTAAAACGCCCAATTCACAATTTGTATAGGCGGCAGCCTTTTTAAGATAAGCGAAGCCATATACAACTTCCAGAGGCATAGATGCAGGAGCTCCAATCTTAAAATTATTTCTCGAACGTTCCGTTTGAGCACCCCATAGTTTGTCAGCAGGTACTTTAACTTCGCCCATCGTATCTTTTTCTATTCTATATTCCATATAAATGCGTGTATTGTTTTTCTGTAGGACAAATTTAAGCTTTTCGTATTATTTCAGGAATATTCATTGCATCAGATTTAAAATATGTAACATAAAAACAAAAGGATTTTTTAAAATTTATGGGGAAATAAAGAATTGTGTGTATCTTTGAAGCGAATTCAGAAAATTTCCGGAAATTATGTTCGAATTTGATCAGTATCTAGGCTTTTTAGCGTTCTTAACCATTTTAACAATTGGTTTCTGGTTAATGATCTTTTTATTGACTTTTGTTATTCCTTATTGGGTAGGAGGAGCAATTATGGAGATGATTAAAGAAAAGAGAGAAGCTAAAAAAGCTGCACAGAACAGTTAAAAACAAAAAAGAAGCTCATGAGCTTCTTTTTTTATTTAGAAAAAGAAAGACTACCATTTGGTAGTCTTTCTTTTTGGTTCTGTTAGCCTTCGAAGTCCATATCTTCTCCGCCACCGTTTCTATTATTTCCACCGCCTCGGCCATTTCTTTCCTTAGGTTGATTGAATCTATATATAAAAGAAATATTGAATTGTCTTTCTCTCCATTGGAATTCACTTTCTGAGGTAAATCTTAGATTACCATTAGCGTCATAAGACTCAGTGAATGATTGTCTCTTACGACTGTTTAATAAATCTCTGACATTGAAGCTAATGGTCGCATTATCGTTCAATATGTCTTTACTGAAGGCAAGGTCTAATGAAAACATTCCTTCCGATTTAGTCTGTGAGTTTTCTCTAGGCCCCATGTAAAAAGCATTTGTTTGCCAGTCTATCTTTCCAGGTAGCGTTACTTTTGAACTAAATCTGGCAAACCAACTTGAACTTTTTGTTCCATAATCGATTCCATTAAATTCGCCATCAGAATCAAAATGGAAATAATTAAAACTACCGTTAAACCGCAACTTTCTTGATGGATTATACATCAAACTACCTTCAAAACCTACCCGTTGATTAGTAGCCAGGTTAATTGGGATAGAGCGGATGATTTCAATACCATCAGAGGTCGTTTCTCCTGTTTCTTCCTGAATACGTTCAAAAGCGTTGGTTTCACGTTGATAGTACACAGATGTGTTAAAAGTGATTTTTTCCCATCTTTTAAGGTAGCCTACATCAAAGGCATTGGCATACGCCGGATCTAAATCAGGATTACCTTGAAAAACATTCGTTCTACTAGATCTGGAAGGGAAAGGATTAATAAACCATCCTCTCGGTCTGTTTATTCTTCTGTTATATCCAATAGAGATATTTTCATACTCATTCAATTCATAAATAAGGTTTACCGTAGGGAATAGGCCCAAATAATTCTTATCGAAATTAGCCTCTACATTAATACCTGGAATATTGTCTACAGGTGTGCCATCTAATGTTTTTACCTTACCAATTAACTGGGTGTTTTCAAGTCTTAAGCCCAAGAGGAAAGAAAACTTTCCAAATTTATTACCATATTGAGTATAAAGTGCATGTACGTTTTCTGTATAATCAAAAATATTAGACAGATCATTATTGGTAATGTATTCATTAGAATTACGATCTAGCGTGTCTAATCTGTATTCATTTTGCTCTTTTTCAAAATCTCCACGGTATCCAGCTTCAAACTGCGCCTCTCCCATAGGAAGGACATAATCAGCTTGAATTAGGTAATCTTTTTGAGTTTCTATCTCATAAATATTTTCAGAGGCAATAAGTGAGTTGTTTGGATATGTAGCATTCTCAATAATATTTGAAAGAACGTCTTCATCATCAAAGGAATACTGTAGATCTGCTGTAAGTTGATGACCTTCATCATTAAACTTATTAATATAACTTAATGATACCTGATAATTGGTGTCATCCTCATTCTCCTCTTCCTTTCTATTGGTGCGACTATCTACGACAGAATTAATAAATCGTTCCGTTTTATTTTCTGTAACATCTTGTTCGTCTGATAATCTGGTAAAGAAGCTACCAGTAATAGAAGATTGATCATTAATGAAGTATTCCATACCTATGTTCATGTTAAACCCCTTATCTTTCCTGGACATATCCCGATCTTCTATAATTCTGTCAAATTTACCATCCTCGTAACGGTTGTCAAAAAAACCATTGCCAGGTGGTTCTCTATAAAAATATCCCAGGGTATTGAAGATATTAAACTTATCGGTTCTATAGTTGAAGTTAGTAGTGATCTGGCTACTATTTGGATATCCCATAGTTAAATTAGCAGACCCGTTAACACCTAAAGTTTTTTCCTTTTTCAGAACAATGTTCAAAATACCTGCTGTTCCTTCAGCATCATATCTTGCAGATGGACTGGTAATTACTTCTACTTTCTCAATGGCATCTGCCGGAAGCTGACGTAAAGCCTCAGTGCTACCAAAACCGGCCATGGCAGAAGGCTTACCATTAATTAGGATTCTAACATTTTCGTTTCCTCTTAAACTAATAGCTCCGTCAATATCAACAGTAACTGACGGTACATTATTCAGTGCCTCACTTACGGTACCACCACTTGTGGTAAGATCTTTTCCGATATTATAAATCTTCTTATCTAACCTAACCTCTACAGTAGTACGTTCGCTAACAACTTCTACGGCTTCAAGCTGGGCTACATCTAACGATAGTTTAATAACTCCTAAGTCTTTATTTTTGGTTAAATTTTGATTTTTAATTTCATAGGTGCCATATGAGATGAATTCAACACGAATGTTATAAACACCGGAATTTGCTTCGACATTAAATTTACCTTGGGCATCGGTAATTCCACCAGTTACATTATTGGGGTTTTTTACACTCTGTAAAACAATGGTGGCATATTCCAAGGGTTCGTTAGTGTCGGCATCTATAACTTGTCCTGTTAAACGAATTTTCTTTGCAATTGGAGATTGTGCCTCGGCAGTAAATAGGCCAATGATAATGACACAAAAAGCAAATAATTTAAATTTCATAGTAGTTTTTTTGATTTAGCTTATTTCGATTACTAAATCCATTGACCCTAAAAACGGCAACGGGTTTAATTGATTTTGGTTAAAAGATTGTTAAATAAAAAAGCCCGGTGTTAATACCGGGCATGTTTTTATAAAATAGATTTTATGTTTTCAGGAGGTCTTCCAATGATAGCCTTATTGTCTTTAATAACAATTGGCCTTTCAATTAACTTTGGATGTTCAAGCATGATATCAATAATCTCATCATCAGAAAGTAATTTACCTTTAAAGTTTTCTTTCCAGATAGATTCATTTTTACGAATTAATTGTTCTGGTTTAATATCAAGGCAATTCAGAACCTGTCTGAGTTCTTTTTCAGTTGGAACATCTTCCAGATACTTAATAATTTCAAAGGTTTCTCCGGATGCTTCTAGTATTTGAAGCCCCTCTCTGGATTTTCTACACCTTGGATTGTGATATATTTTAATCATAATTACTTTTACTTTTCAGATTATTCTTGTTTCTGTCCCATCATCATCAGATAGGATTTTAAAAATTCGTCAATAGCGCCATTCATTACACCATCAACATCGGCAGTTTCGTGACTAGAACGAACATCTTTTACTAATTTATAAGGATGCATAACATAATTACGAATTTGAGACCCCCATTCAATTTTCATTTTACCTGCTTCAATTTCATCTCGCATCGCTTGTCTTTTCTTTAATTCAATTTCATACAATTGAGATTTCAATAATTGCATTGCCTTAGTTTTGTTATCCAGCTGTGATCTGGTCTCTGAGTTTTCTATAATAATTCCAGTTGGATGGTGGCGAAGTCGAACAGCTGTTTCAACTTTGTTAACATTTTGCCCACCAGCTCCACTTGCTCTCATGGTTTCAAAGGTAATATCGCCTGGGTTTATATCTACTTCGATAGAATCATCTACTAATGGATACACATAAACAGAGGCAAATGATGTATGTCTTTTGGCATTGCTGTCAAATGGAGAGATTCGTACCAATCTGTGAACTCCGTTTTCACCTTTAAGCCATCCAAAAGCGTATTCACCGTCAATTTCTATAGTTACTGTTTTAATTCCGGCGACATCGCCATCCTGATAATTCAGTTCACGTGTCTTAAACCCATGATTTTCAGCCCACATTAAATACATTCTCATCAACATGCTGGCCCAATCACAACTTTCGGTTCCTCCGGCACCTGCCGTTATCTGTAAAATAGCACTCATGCTATCACCTTCGTCCGATAACATGTTTTTAAACTCTAATTCTTCAACCAGAGTTTTGGTAATTTCATATTGATTTTGAACATCTTCTTCTGAAGCTTCATTTTCCTTATAAAACTCATATAGAACCTCTAAATCACCAATGTGAGTTCTGCTTTTATTATAATCATCAACCCATTTCTTTTTTGATCTAAGCTGTTGCATGAATTTTTCAGCTTCTTTTGGGTTATTCCAGAAATCAGGGTCTAATGTTTTTTCTTCATCATTAGCAATTTCAATTAGCTTTGCGTCAATTTCTAAATATTTTTTTAGAGCATCCAGACGCGTAGAGAGTTCCTTAATCTGATCTGAGTTTACCATTAATTTTAATTATGTTAAGCAAAAATACTATTTAACGAAGGGAATAAAAACAATTATACATAAATTTAGCCAATACTCTTATTAGCAAAATTATGTATAAAAAATTTGTTCTAGCCGCCTTAATTTTCATTAACTATACGAATGCTCAGTTTCTAGAAAAGAAAAATGATTTAGAAAAACAGGAAGGTTTCTTTAACATTTACTACCAGCCAAGTGAAGATAAAATATTTTTAGAAGTAGATAAGCTGGAGGAAGAGTTCCTTTACGTGAATTCATTGAGTAGTGGAGTAGGAAGTAATGATTTGGGATTGGATAGAGGGCAGTTAGGAGGCGAACAAGTGGTTTTGTTTAAGAAAGCAGGTAACAAACTTTTATTAATACAACCGAATTTAAAATATCGTGCTAATTCTGAAAATGATTTAGAAGTAAAGTCTGTAGAACAGGCTTTTGCTAAATCTGTTTTATTTGGTTTTGAAATAAAAGAACATGAAGGCAAAAGTTATATTATTGATTTTACTCCTTTTTTATTAAGGGATGCTCATGGTGTTGCGAAGAAGTTAAAAGATAACGATCAGGGAACCTACAAATTAGATTTAAGTAAGAGTGCGCTCTATATGGCCAGAACGAAGGCTTTTGTTGAAAATAATGAATTTGAGGCCATGCTCACTTTTAATGGAGAGGCTAAAGGGAATTATATTAGATCAGTATCACCAAATTCAGATTTTGTAACAGTTGTTCAGCATCACTCGTTTATTAAATTACCTGATAATCAATACAAGCCAAGAGTATTTGATCCAAGAAGTGGTTCGTTTTCAATTTCTTACATGGATTATGCAACACCCGTATTTGAACCAATTCAAAAGAGATATATTACCAGACATCGATTGGAAAAAAAGAATCCTGAATTACCAATGAGTGAACCGATAGAGCCTATAATATATTATTTGGATAATGGAACACCTGAACCCATTAGATCGGCTTTGCTTGAGGGTGCAAGTTGGTGGAATCAGGCATTCGAGGCAATTGGTTTTAAAAATGCATTTCAGGTAAAAGTATTACCTGAGGACGCCGATCCTATGGATGTAAGGTATAATGTAATTCAATGGGTTCATAGGTCAACAAGAGGCTGGAGCTATGGCGCCAGTGTGAAAGATCCCAGAACCGGAGAAATTATAAAAGGTCATGTGAGTTTGGGTAGCCTTAGAATCCGGCAGGATTTTTTAATTGCTCAAGCCCTTATGAATAAACCTTTTGAAAAAGATGACGACAATTATGAACCGATGTTAGCGTTAGCTTTAGCTAGAATCAGACAATTGGCTGCTCATGAGGTTGGACATACATTAGGGTTTGCTCATAATTTTGCGGCAAGTGCATTAGATAGGGCTTCAGTTATGGATTATCCACATCCGCAGTTTAGTGTTAAAGATGGTCATGTCGATTTTTCTAAAGCATATGAAACCGGGATAGGTGAATGGGATAAAGTAACTGTTGCCTATTCTTACAGTGTGTTTTCAGATTCAATTAATGAAAATAAAGCTTTGAGTAAAATATTGAGGAATGCTTTTGAAGAAGGACATCAGTTTATTTCAGATAGTGACGCAAGAGCTAAAGGAGGAGCTCATCCAAATGCTCATTTATGGGATAATGGGCCTAGCGCAACAGAAGAATTGAAGAATGTATTAGCGGTTAGGCAAGCGGCCATTGAAAATTTCACAAGTGATAATATTCGAACTGGTGAACCCTTCACTGTTTTGGAGGATGTTTTTGTTCCACTGTATTTTTTTCATAGGTATCAGACAGAAGCGGTCATTAAAGTTATCGGTGGGGTAGATTATAATTATGCCGTAAAAGGAGGAAATCAAAAAGTAGTGGAAGAAGTTGATGTTGCAACTCAAAATGAAGCTTTAAAAGTGTTGTTACAAACTATTGATCCAAAAACATTAATGATTCCTGAAAATATTTTAAATCTTTTTCCGCCACGTGCATACGGATTTAATAGGAGTAGGGAATCTTTTAAAAGTCATAATGGTGTTACCTTCGATCCAATCGCCGCTGCAGAGACAGCAAGCGACTTTACTTTAAGTTTATTGTTCCATCCTGAAAGGGCAAATAGGCTTCTTCAGCAAGCTGCTTTGAATTCCAATCAATTGGGTTTAGAAGATTTAATAGATATTATACTCCAATCGACCATAGAGAATCCTTATCGTTCAGGTTACGAAGGTGAGATTCAAAAAATAATTAATTATAATGTTGTTAAAAGTCTAATCAGGTTATCAGTGAATAAGAACACCTCTCCTGGCGTTAAAGCAACAACTGATTTTAAATTGAAAAGATTGAAGACTTGGTTGGAAAGAAGGAAAAAAGATAGTTTTGCATCATTCTTAGCTACAGAAATAGACATTTATTTTAAGGAACCGCAAAAGTATCAGTTGTTTCAAACACCAAAAATACCGGATGGTTCCCCAATTGGAGTAGATTGTTTAATGAATTAAAAACTTTAGAATAAGAAAATGGAAGTAAATTTAATTAGTGATACCATAACAAAACCAACTAAAGCCATGTTGGAAGCCATGATGAGTGCTGAAGTTGGTGATGATGTTTTTAAGCAGGATGCAACCGTAAATGCTCTTGAAAACAAATTGACTGAAATGTTTCAGATGGAAGCTGCTTTGTTTTTTCCAAGTGGAACCATGGCTAACCAAACCGCAATAAAGCTGCATACCCAGCCATCAGATCAGTTAATTTGTGATAAAGACGCTCATATTTATAATTATGAAGGGGGAGGAGTGAGTTTTAATAGCGGAGTGTCATGTAAATTAATAGATGGTACGCGAGGTACTTTTACTGCGGCTCAAGCGGCGAGCTATATAAATCCACCTGATTTCTATCACAGTCCTTTAACAAAGTTGATTTGTACTGAAAATACAGCAAATAGAGGAGGGGGTACGTGTTGGGATTTCAATGAATTAATGAAATTAAAGGATGTATGTGAGCAACATCAGCTGGCATATCACCTTGATGGTGCAAGGCTATGGAATGCGTTGGTTGCTAAAAATGAATCTCCCGAGCAGTATGGACTTTTATTTGACACTATTTCTGTATGCTTAAGCAAAGGATTGGGATGCCCGGTAGGGTCTGTACTCCTGGGTTCAAAGGAACATATTGACAAAGCCTTGCGAATTCGAAAAGTATTCGGAGGAGGGATGCGTCAGGCAGGGTATTTAGCTGCTGCCGGTATGTATGCTTTAGACCATCATATTAGTCGTTTAGCAGAAGATCATAAAAAGGCATTGGAAATAAGAGATGCCTTAGCAGATAGACCATTTGTCAAGAAGGTTGAACCCGTAGAGACTAACATTGTTATTTTTTATTTACAGGATGATATAGATGAAGTTCATTTTATGAATGAACTCATGAAGAATAATATTAAGATAATTAGTATGGGTATGGGAAAACTCAGAATGGTAACACATTTAGACTACACGGATCCAATGCATGAATATCTCCTAAAGACCTTGAAAATTTTGAAAATAAAAAAAGCTGCTATTTAGCAGCTTTTTTTATTAGGGAAACCATGTTTGTTTAATTATTCAGTTTTGTCTTCAACCCCTGCGCTACTGGCATTAGTTTTAACAGACTCTATTCCATTTTCCATTCCAGCTTCGGAAGCGTACATTTGGCTACTACCAATAATTTGACCGTTTCCAGCTTTTAAGTTAAAATGAAACTTTCCGTTAGATGCAGTTTTACGTTCATATTTACTGTCATCTTCGGCATTTTCTTTAATTGAATTAATGCCATTAGAAGCTCCTGATTTACTCTCGTATCCTTGACTTGACAGGATTACCTGGCCGTTCTTAGCTTTCAGGTTAAAATAGAATTTGTCATTTTTTTCGCTTTGAAAAAGTTCAAACATGATGATTTTTTTTTATGATTAGTCTGTCATAAATATAACTAAATTCTTTATTTAAAAAAATCCATTCCTGGAATATTAGGCATGCCATCTTTTGCTACCGCTCCTAATTCGGCCTCATTTACTTTAGTTGCTTTTTCAATAGCTTTGTTGATAGTTAGCACCAGATAATCCTCAAGTTGTTCTTTGTCAGCAAGTAGGCTGTCATCAATATCGATTGATTTAATCTCCCTATTGGCCGTTAAAGACACTTTAAGCAATTCGTCGGAACTTGATTCATCTACTATTACAGAATCCAATCGCTTCTTTGTTTCTTCAATTTTTTTCTGGGTTTCTTTCAGTTTACCCATCATACCCATAAGATCTCCAAACATAATTTTATAATATTTATAAGTTTAAGCTCACGCAAAAATACTAAATTAGAGGCTGTACAATAAAAATCTTAATGGAAAACAAAATTTTTGTTTTAGTACTATGTGCTATTTTTGCTACCTCATGCAAACTGGAAAAGCAAAAAGATAATATGATTCACATTCAAGCTCCAAAGGCTAAGATAGAGCCTACCTCATTAGAAAAACACGGTGATATTAGAATAGATAACTATTTCTGGATGAATCAGAGAGATAGTAAAGATGTTTTGGCTTACTTAGAGGAAGAAAATGCCTATTACGATGAAATGACCAGGCATACCAAGGAATTTCAGACAAGCTTATTCGAAGAGATGAAAGGGAGGATAAAGGAAGACGATTCCTCAGTTCCATATAAATATAATGGATACTGGTATATAACGAGATATGAAACTGGCAAGGATTATCCTGTTTATACCCGTAAAAAAGGATCTTTAAAAGCCAAAGAAGAAGTGTTGTTCGATTGTAACCAAATGGCTGAAGGACATTCTTACTTTCATCTTAAAGGAATAAATATTAGTCCGGATAATAAGTTTGTGGCTTATGGGATCGATACAGTAAGTCGAAGACAGTATGATATAAAGATAAAAAATATTGAAACCGGAGAGGTACTTCCTGTAGTTATAAAGAATACAACAGGAGGAAGTGTTTGGGCTAATGATAATATCACTTTGTTTTATACTCGTAAAGATCAGCAAACCCTTCGCTCAGATAAAATTTACAAACATACTTTAGGAACAGATGTTTCTAAGGATAAGCTTGTCTACGAAGAAAAAGATGAAACTTTTAATGCATTTGTTTATAAAACCAAATCTAGAAAGTATATAGTTTTTGGAAGTTCGAGTACCCTTACGGCAGAGTATAGTATTTTACCCGCTGATAATCCTGATGCTGCATTGAAAATTTTTCAAGGTAGAGAGCGAGGTATGGAATATGGGTTATCTCATTTTAATGATTCTTTTTATATACTTACCAATGCAGATGGAGCTATCAATTTTAAATTGATGAAAACTCCTGAACATGCAACTGAAAAAGAAAACTGGATAGAAGTAATAGGGCATAGAGAAGATGTTTTATTGGAAGATATCGATATATTTAAAGACTTTTTAGTGGTTAGTGAAAGAAGTGAAGGATTAAATAAAATAAAGGTAATAAGATGGGATGGACAGGATGAATATTACCTTCCATTCGATAATGAAACCTATACAGCTTACTCCACAACTAACATTGAGTTTGATACTCAGATCCTTCGATATGGTTATACCTCCTTAACTACACCTGCCTCCATTATCGATTTTGATATGGTAACTAAAGAAAAAGAGGTTAAAAAGGAACAAGAGATTTTGGATCCGAAATTTGATAAAAGGAATTATGTTTCCGAAAGGGTTTGGGCAACTGCAGAAGATGGCACCAAAGTTCCGATTTCCTTAGTGTATCGTAAAGGGATAAAAAAAGATGGGTCAAATCCGCTTTTACAGTATGGATACGGGTCATATGGAGCTACTATTGATCCATATTTTTCTTCATCGAGATTAACCTTACTGGATAGAGGTTTTATTTATGCCATTGCACATATACGAGGTGGTGAGTATCTAGGAAGACCTTGGTATGATGATGGAAAGCTACTCCGAAAAAAGAATACATTTACTGATTATGTTGCTGTTTCAAAATTCTTAATTGATCAAAATTATACGTCACCTGAACATTTATATGCCATGGGTGGTTCTGCAGGAGGACTGCTTATGGGGGCCGTTATGAACATAGCGCCGGAATTGTATAATGGTGTAATTGCATCTGTGCCTTTTGTGGATGTTGTTACAACGATGTTAGACGAATCAATCCCTTTAACAACCGGCGAGTACGATGAATGGGGAAATCCAAATGATAAAGAGTATTACGAGTATATTAAATCATATTCTCCTTACGATAATATTGAAAATAAAAGCTATCCTAACTTACTGGTTCTTACAGGATATCATGATTCTCAGGTTCAATATTGGGAGCCTGCAAAGTGGGTGGCAAAATTAAGAGAATTAAAATCAGACGATAACAAATTATTATTTCATACGAATATGGATGCTGGTCATAGCGGTGCTTCGGGTAGATTTGAAGCGTTAAAAGAATTGGCAGAAGAATATGCATTCCTGTTGGATTTAGAACATATTCAGGACTAATTCAAAAAAAAGTTTAACTTTGCACCGTTTGAATTCAGCTAATAAACCATTTTGTACCTAACCCCACTATTATGGAACAAAAGATAAATGCTTACGATAATGTTTTAGACCTAGTAGGCAATACCCCATTGATTAAGCTAAGCAAAATAGCTAAAAATTTTAAAGGTAATTTTTATGCTAAGGTAGAAGCTTTTAATCCTGGGCACTCCACGAAAGATAGAATTGCTTTATATATTATTGAACAAGCTGAAAAGAAAGGGATATTAAAGCCAGGTGATACTATTGTAGAAACAACATCAGGTAATACTGGTTTTAGTGTCGCCATGGTGAGTATTATAAAGGGATATGATTGTATTCTTGCAGTAAGTTCTAAGTCTTCTAAAGATAAAATTGATATGTTACGGGCAATGGGTGCAAAAGTGTATGTTTGTCCAGCTCATGTAAAAGCAGATGATCCAAGGTCTTATTATCAGGTTGCAAAGCGCATTCATGAAGAAATGAAAGGATCTGTATATATTAATCAGTATTTTAATGAGCTAAATATGGATGCTCATTATAATTCTACCGGTCCTGAAATTTGGAAACAAACCGCAGGTAAAATAACTCACCTTATTGCCTGTAGTGGAACCGGAGGTACCATTTCCGGAACTTCAAAATTTTTAAAAGAACAAAATCCTAACATCAAAATAATCGGGGTTGATGCCTATGGCTCAGTGTTGAAAAAATATCACGAAACCAGAGAATTTGATTCCAATGAAATTTACCCATACCGCATAGAAGGGTTAGGAAAGAACCTGATACCAACAGCTACAGATTTTGATTTAATAGATAAATTTGTTAAGGTAACGGATGAAGAAAGTGCGCATACGGCAAGAGATATATCCAGAACAGAAGGAATGTTCGTTGGGTATACTTCCGGAGCGGCATGGCAGGCTATTAAACAATTGGAGATAGAAGGCGAGTTTGATGAGCATAGTAATGTAGTTGTAATATTTCCGGACCATGGATCTAGATATATGAGTAAGATTTATAGCGACGATTGGATGAATGAACAAGGCTTTTTCGATAGTGTGAATACCGAAGAAGAATGTAAAATAGAACACGTTAAATAATAGGAATTTAACGAATATAAAATAGCACCTAAGGGTGCTATTTTGCTTAAAAGTATTAATATAAATAGCATTTAGGCTATCGATTTTTTATGATATCAATCGAAAAATCTTTAGTTTTGCATGCTTTTTAATTTTAACTGAGTTGTAATTAACCCGAAAATCTACATGAGAGATTTATTTGAAAGAATACAGAATAACAAAGGGCCTCTAGGTAAATGGGCATCGCAAGCAGAAGGATATTATGTGTTTCCTAAGTTGGAAGGAGAATTGGGGCCACGAATGAAGTTTCGAGGAAAAGAGATACTTAACTGGAGTCTTAATGATTATCTGGGGTTGGCAACACATCCTGAAATTAGAAAAGTAGATGCGGAAGCAGCTGCGGAATATGGTGCTGCCTATCCTATGGGAGCAAGAATGATGAGTGGACATACGGACATTCATGAGCAATTAGAGCAGGAACTGGCTAGTTTTGTTAAAAAAGAATCTGCCTATCTGTTAAACTTTGGATACCAGGGAATGGTATCTATTATTGATGCTTTAGTTACAAAAAATGATGTTATCGTTTATGATGTAGATTCTCATGCCTGTATCATAGATGGTGTTCGTTTGCACATGGGTAAACGTTTTACTTATAAGCACAATGATATCAGTAGCCTGGAAAAGAATCTGGAGCGTGCTACCAAAATTGCCGAAGAAAATGATGGGGGTATTTTAGTAATTACCGAAGGGGTCTTTGGAATGAGAGGACAACAGGGTAAATTAAAAGAAATTGCCGCATTAAAAGAGAAATATAACTTTAGAATGCTTGTTGATGATGCACATGGTTTTGGTACACTAGGTGAGACCGGAGCGGGTGCAGGTGAAGAACAAGGAGTTCAGGAGGATATAGATGTGTACTTTTCTACCTTCGCGAAGTCAATGGCAGGTATTGGTGCATTTGTTGCCGGGAACAAAGATGTTATAGACTTTTTAAAGTATAACATGCGTTCTCAGATGTTTGCCAAATCCTTACCAATGATTTTTACCAAAGGAGCTTTAAAACGTCTTGATATGCTAAGAACCATGCCTCAGCTTAAAGCTAAGTTATGGGAAAATGTTAATATGCTTCAAAACGGATTAAAAGAACGTGGTTTTGATATTGGCGACACAAATACATGTGTAACTCCTGTATATCTGGAAGGTAGTATCCCTGAAGCCATGGCTATGGTAAATGACCTTAGAGAAAATTATGGTATTTTCTTGTCTATTGTGGTTTATCCGGTAATCCCTAAAGGAATCATCTTGTTAAGAATGATTCCTACAACCTCGCATAATAAAGAAGATATAGAAGAAACGCTTTCAGCATTTGAAGCTATTCGTGAAAAACTAACGAACGGTACTTATAAAAGATTGTCAGCTGCAGTAGCACAAGCCATGGGCGAATAACAATATTACATAAATACTAATCATAAAAAAATCCGTCCAAATTTGGACGGATTTTTTTATGAGGTTATACATCTTAAAGATATGATTCGAGTTTTATTCAATAAACTATAATGATTTATCGACTAATGGTGTTTTCTATATTTTGATAATTTGCATTAGCAAAAGCATTCGTAATGATTCCTTGGTTATCTGTAATAATAACCTTATTCAAATGGTCTATAACCAGCTTTTTGCTGGTTTCCTGCTGATTGACAGTCTTGTATTGCGATAATTGATTTAAACCATTCGCTTTTACCGTATTCAACCATTGTTCAGGTGAAATGTCATCGAAATTAATCCCAACAAATTGATAAGAAGGGTATTTATTTTGCAATTCAAGCATTCGCTTGTTAATATAGATAAGGTGTCTTTTTTGATTTGTTGACCAGAAATAGAAGATAGTACCTGAGGTTTTAGGATTTTCTACAACATCTGTAATATGTACTGTATCGTCGCTGATTGATGTTAGTAAAATGTCAGGTAGTTTATTCCCAGGTTGTAAATTTCGAATATTTTGAAAGACATTGTTAATTTCTGCTTTGTGACCTTTGTTTTTCGCCACCTCATTGTAAGCTGCAATGAATTGCTCATTATTTTTAAGGTTGTGGTCTCTCAAAAGATAGGAGTAAGCGGCATTTCTAAAGAGGTTATCTCTTAATTCACTACCATCAACCAAGCTATCAATCAAATGAAGTTTGTGAGTATGATAGTGAAGGGTGCGCTCTATTATTTCATCCTTGGAGCAGAACTTTTTACAGTTATTATAAGATAGATTGTTTAAGTGCATTACCAAGAAATCCATATATGGTTTGTAATGAACCATATCATCGTTTCCGTAATCGATAAAACTTCTGTAATCATAAAAATCTCCTGGCATTTCGGGAGCCTGTTTCAGTCCGTGATTCAATCTGTACATGGTAGGATAGTGCTCAAAGGACACAAAATGATTATAATCAATACTGGCTTTAGCAATTTTTTTGGCGCGTTCAGAAATGTCAAAATTTTGAGCGAAAGATTCGAACTGCTCCAGTTTCATTTCTTGAAGGGAATCCATCTTATGTTTAAATGTGAGAGGCTCCAGGCGATAGTAATTGTAAACAAGTTTTTTTTCATCCTCATCTAATAAGAACATATCGATAAGAAAGTTATTTTTTATGGACCCTTTACCAGAAAATACTAAGGAACCGTCAAAGTCAAGCGTATTTAAACGAAACAGGATACTGTCTCCTTTTTCTATAAAAACGTATTGATACTCAGGGTAATGTTTAAAGTTATAGAGTCCCTCTTGCAGATTGTCAAGTCTCATTAAAAATCGATTGTCTTGGTCTAAAACAGCAGAATCGACAACCTCTTCATTATGGTATAATACTACATAGTTTGCTTTAGGGTTTACGATTTCCCCACCAAAGTATGTCGTAGTATTCCGTTTTTCTTCTTGGCAACTGATTAGGGTAATAGTAATAAGAACTAAAAAGAATCTATTCATCTTTATTTCATTAAGCACTTTAGGTAGCTTACTTATAACAAATCTAACAAAGCTTGAGATTTCGTCGTGTTAATGGCTAGTTAAAAAAGTAATTTAAAAGTTATTTAACACCCTTAATTTCATTAGATATTTCTTAATTTTGCGGCAATTAAGAACATCAAAAATAGAATAAATGCTTACAGTATCAAATCTTTCTGTACAATTTGGAAAAAGAGTGTTGTTTGATGAAGTAAATGTCGTATTTACTCAGGGCAACTGTTATGGGATTATTGGAGCCAATGGTGCAGGAAAATCTACTTTTCTGAAAATATTAGCCGGAAAGATGGATCCTACAAGTGGAAATGTTCATTTAGAACCGGGTAAAAGGATGTCCGTTCTGGAACAGGATCACCATGCATATGATGAATATAATGTACTTGATTCCGTTTTAATGGGGAATAAACCTCTTCACAAAGTTAAAACAGAAATGGATGCATTGTATGCTAATTATTCTGATGAAAATGCCGATCGAATTGGAGAGCTTCAGGTTGAGTTTGAAGAAATGAATGGTTGGACAGCTGAAAGTGATGCTGCTTCTATGCTTTCTAACTTGGGTGTTACTGAAGATATGCATTATACTCAAATGGCAGATTTGGATCCTAAACTAAAAGTTCGTGTGTTATTGGCCCAGGCCCTGTTTGGTAATCCCGATGTGTTGATTATGGATGAGCCTACCAATGATCTGGATTTTGAGACTATTGGGTGGTTAGAGGATTTCTTGGCGAATTATGAAAATACAGTGATTGTTGTTTCCCACGACCGTCACTTTTTAGATGCTGTTTGTACGCATATTTCTGATATTGATTTTAGTAAAATCACGCACTTTACAGGGAACTATACCTTTTGGTATGAGAGTAGTCAGCTAGCAGCAAGACAGCGAGCTCAGCAAAATAAAAAAGCAGAAGAGAAGGCTAAAGAGCTTCAGGAGTTTATTCAGCGATTCAGTGCCAACGTAGCAAAAAGTAAACAGGCAACCGCACGAAAGAAAATGCTCGATAAAATTAAAGTCGAAGATATCAAACCATCAAGTAGAAGATACCCTGCTATCATATTTGATATGGATAGGGAAGTGGGAGATCAGATTCTTAACGTTGAAAACCTTTCGGCATCCCTGGATGGAGAAACACTTTTCCAGAATGTGGATATTAACCTGGCTAAAGGAGATAAAGTAGCCTTGATTTCTAAAAATTCCAAAGCAACATCGGCTTTTTATGAAATTGTAAATGAGAATTTAAAACCAGATACAGGTAAATTTCAGTGGGGTGTAACCACCTCTCAAGCATATTTACCAGCTGATAATTCATCTTATTTTGAAAGTGATGATAATCTGGTCGATTGGTTACGTCAATGGGCACAGACTGAAGAAGAGCGTGAAGAAGTCTATATAAGAGGATTTTTGGGAAGAATGTTGTTTAGTGGAGATGAGGCTCTCAAGAAATGTAATGTGCTATCTGGTGGAGAAAAAGTAAGATGTATGACCAGCCGAATGATGATGATGCGCGCTAATGTATTAATGCTGGACGAACCTACGAACCACTTGGATCTGGAGAGTATTACTGCCTTTAATAATTCATTAAAGAATTTCAAAGGGAATGTGATTTTAACAACACATGATCATGAGTTTGCGCAAACGGTAGCAAACAGGATAATAGAACTTACTCCTAATGGAGTTATTGACAGATATATGAGCTTTGATGATTATATGTCAGATAAAGGCGTTCAGGAATTAAGAGATAAAATGTACGGGGTAACCGTTTAAATAAAAAGCCGCTTAATAGCGGCTTTTTAACTTTTTAATTGAATTTTTAATTTCCTTCTTTTGCGATGTCGCCCATTTGATCCATTATTATTTGGGCTTTTTCCAGTTCATCTTCATGAACAAACACTTGTATATATCCGTAGACCTGCGGAGCGAAACCAGCGAGTCTTCCAGACTCAGATTCATCCTTTAAAAGTGGAATGATATCAACCTCTTTCAGCCTCGTAGCTATTTGATCAGCTATTACACCTGGACCCGTATAAATTCTTTTGTAATGTGATTCCATATCTATTTTATTTACTTATAAAGATAATCAGAATAATTTACTTAAATTAGAATTAGTTAGCCATCACTAATGAAAAATTTAGAATATTTCTTTTTGTTCTTAGCTCTTATAGCTGAAATAGTAGGGACTATTGGAGGCTTTGGTTCGTCTGTGTTTTTTGTACCATTGGCAAATTTTTATTTTGACTTCCAATCAGTTTTAGCTTTAACTGCATTATTTCATTTTTCCAGTAATTTGAGTAAAATAGCGCTGTTTCGTAGAGGTCTTAATAAGAACCTTTTAATTTATATCGGTATTCCATCAATAATATTGGTTATAATTGGTGGGGTCTTAACCAAATTATTTAAAACGGACCTACTGGAAATTGCATTGGGAGCTTTTTTGGTAATCCTTAGTCTGGTACTGCTTTTAAAAAGTGAATGGGTATTGAAGCCAAATAAAATAAATGCCCTGCTGGGAGGTAGTGTGTCGGGGTTCATAGCCGGATTGCTGGGTACAGGAGGAGCTATTAGGGGTTTAACCATGGCGGCTTTTAATCTGGAGAAGAGCTCTTTTATTGCTACATCGGCCTTTATAGACTTCTTCGTCGATTCATCAAGGACTATCGTGTATTACCTTAATGGGTATATGAAGAAAGAGTTATTCATTTATATTCCATTTTTATTTGTTATAGGATTTATTGGAACCTATATAGGGAGGTATCTTCTAAAGTTTATTTCACAAGATAATTTCAAAAGGGTATCACTAGGATTAATTTTATTAATTGGATTGGCAACATTAATTAAAATTATATTTACGCATTAAAATACTTACTATTCCAAATAGCATGATTAAAGTTTTTCCCTAGCGCAAAGCCATAAAAGATCACAATGCTACCAATCATTTTAAAAACAAACATATATAATAACCAAAAAGTAGCTTTATCCGGATTAGTAGTAAACAACCTAATGGGTAATAGGCTTGTTACCAAAAGGCTCAGTAATAAAACCAAGAGAATTAAATTTCTTAAATTTTTAAAAGGTAACATCAGGTATTTTCGTAATGGATGTAAATCTTTACCCCATTTATCAATTAAATAAAAATAATTATTACCAATCGGCGCAAATAGTAGCGGATCATCAGCGTTCTTTAATTTAAATAATTTGGAAGGTGCAATAATTCTATATCCTTTAATTTGAATTTGATGTTGTGTTTCAATTAATTTAATTTTGTTTATAGTTTTTTGAGGAAAATCACCTTTAAAATAGGTAGTGCTTAAAAAACGTAAACGGTAATCAATGCATATCTTTTTGATCTGGTTAATATGAAAAATGCTTTCAGTATTAAGGAGATCGAAATTAAAATTATTTTCTAATATTTCAGATTCGGAATCAAGCTGAGATTTTATTCTGATGTCTCTGTTTTCTTCCTTATTTAATATAGCATGTACCTCCTCCAGAATTAACTTGGATGATCTTAAAGCATCTCTGTAATTCTGAAGTTTTGAAACAACATCTACCCGACTTAAAATAGCCATTTGTCAACGTATTTTTTTGTTAACCATCTTAAAATTAAATAATTATGTTTTTTTCGCCAAGATTTCAATACGCAAATTTCTTCAATTAACACTTATGCTTTTGGTTTCTTAACGGTTAATAGAGTATAAGGAGGAGCGTTGTGGAGGAAATATCCTTCTTTGAGAAGAAATGAAATAAAAAAAGCTGTCTATTAAGACAGCTTTTTAATTTATCCATTCTATGAGTTAATTATCTTCAATTAAGTTCTTCGACTTCTTTTTATCAAAGTTTTGAGGAAGATAGCCAAAGAGTTGCTGTTCTTTAATTAATTGAGATATTCCTTCTGGTAATAAATCTTCCCATCCATCTTCACCATCGGCAATCATCTTAAGAACCTCTCTAGAGTATATTTTTAATATTTCAGGATTATAGTCAAATATATCTACTACTTTGCCATTGTATTTAAAAAACTTATATAGTTCTTTCATACGAGGATGCACCTTTAAGTTGTTACTGGTGCTTACAGAACCCGTTTCCGGATTAATCATTGGATACAGGTATACCTTAAGGTCTTTATAGAATAGTTTACCGAATGCCTCTAGTATTCCACCACTAAGATGTCTGTAGTACTTTTCATCAAATATTTCAACCAGGTTGTTAACACCCATAGTAAGAGCCATACGTTCTCTTGAGTAATTCGAAAAGTATTCAACCAGTTTGTAGTATTCCTGGAAGTTTGAGATCATAACCTTATGACCTAATGAACAAAGCAATTGAGCCCTATCCATAAAGTCTTTTTCATCGATCTCACCCTCTGCTCTAAGGTTGGATAATGTTATCTCAAATATCACTACTGCATTATCTTGCTCAACCTTATTCTCACGTATAAAAATCTCATAAGATTTCTTATACATATCCATATTCACAAGCGTAACCGGTCGGAAGCTTCCACGCAACGCTAATATATTTTTTTTGTATAGGACAGCCGCTGGCAATATATTATTACCATCAGGACCAAACATAACTGCCTGAGTCATGCCATTTTTTACAAGCTGCAAGCTCATTAATCGGTTATCAACATCTTTAAAGCTAGGCCCTGAAAAGTTGATTGTATCGATTTCTAAGGTATCTTTATCTATATGATCATATAGATATTTTAAAAGCTTTTTAGGTTTATCATGTTTGTAAAATGCACCGTAAATAAGGTTTAAACCAACAATTCCAAGCGTTTCCTGTTGTAGTCTGGCCTCTGTTTGTTTAAAACGAATATGGAGTACAATTTCATTATAGTCTTCATTCGGATCTACCTGAAACCTAATACCCATCCAACCATGTCCTTTATACTTTTTGCTAAAATCAATAGTAGCTACTGTGTTAGCGAAGGAAAAGAAAAGTTTATTCGGATGTTTTTCACGAGTTATACGTTCTTCCATAAGGCGCATTTCGTGAGAAAGCATTTTTTTAAGTCTAGATTCTGTCACATAACGTCCATCTTCTTCCGGACCATAAATTGCATCACTAAAATCTTTATCATAGGCACTCATCGCCTTGGCAATAGTACCGGATGCTCCACCAGCTCTAAAAAAGTGTCTAACGGTTTCTTGTCCTGCTCCAATTTCAGCAAAAGTACCGTAAATATCTTCATTCAGATTAATCCTAAGAGCTTTGGATTTTAAAGAAGGGATGTTTTCAAAATTTTTATCACCTTGTAAAACAATAGCCATTGTTAAGTTGTTTTGTTTATTGCAAAGTTAATAAGATTCATGAAGGTATTGCTGAAAAACCGGAGAAATTTAAATTGTTTCGACGATCCAATATTTCTTATAATTTCTGTGTTTTAAATACCACGAAAGTTAATTTTTTAAAAACTCTTCATTTTAACTTCAGCACTCTTTTAATGAGAAAAATTTATGTAAGTTTGATTTAAAATACAGCGATTTGAAGGTAACATTTTTAGGTACAGGAACCTCTCAGGGTATTCCTATTATAGGTAGTGATCATCCGGTTTGTTTGAGTGAGGACCCAAGAGATAAACGCCTGAGGGTATCAGTCATGGTTGAATGGGATGACTATCGTTATATTGTAGATTGTGGTCCTGATTTCAGACAGCAAATGCTTACAAATAATGTAGATAGAGTAGATGGTATTTTATTTACCCATGAACATGCAGATCATACGGCCGGCTTAGACGATATTAGGCCTTTCTATTTTCGTCAGGGAAATTTACCTATTTACGGGCATAAAAGAGTTTTAAGATCTTTAGAGAAACGTTTTGATTATATATTCGTAGAACCGCATCAAAGATATCCCGGAGCTCCTGAAGTTGATCAATATGAAATTAAAAATAACCAATCATTTAAGTTAGGAAACTTAAATATAATCCCTGTTAATGTATGGCATCATAACTTACAGGTGTTTGGATACAGGTTCGATAAATTTGCATATTTAACGGATGTAAAAACTATAGATGCTTCAGAACTTCAAAAGTTAAAAGGACTGGATGTGCTAGTGATCAATGCCTTGCGAATTCAGCCACACATATCCCATCTCAACCTCGAGGAGGCATTGGCATTGATCGAAAGAATTAACCCCAAAAAGGCATACCTGACTCACATAAGCCATATGTTAGGTTTCCATGCAAAAGTAGAAGCTAATTTACCAAATAATGTATTTTTGGCTTTCGATAACTTAACTATAGAAATATAACGCTATGAAGAATAAAATTTTCATGTTTTTGTTTTTTTTCTCAGTATTGTTCATTTTATTTCAATACGTGAATTCTAAAAAATATTTTGATGCTGAAACAAAGAAAATGGAAGATCTGAAGGAACAACTAAAAGTCTTAGATGATTCTATTCAGCAACTTACCCTTAATAATTTTAAACTACAATATTTTTCTCTGGAGAATAATGATGATGCACTTACTTATTTTGATGCTGTCAACATAGATGATCTGCCGAGGTATATAGCGGATAAATTATTGGAAACTAATGAGATTAAAGGAGATAATCCCTTAGTTCCATATGCAGGAATGAACGGGTCTATAAAGATTAATAAAATTAAGGTTTTAAACCATAAATGGATTATTGCTGATTTCTCTGATGGTAAATACTGGGGAGAACTTTTTATAAAATATGAACTTAAAGAGGATCTTGGAGTAGATTTTACATTAATTGATCATTTACTTTATACATCGTATTAGGGTAGGGGAAATATGGAAACAAATTTAGTTTGGGGAATTTTTATAGCTGGTATCATCGTTTTTTTAGCGTTGGATCTCGGAATATTTAATAAAAAAGCCCATGTGATTAGTAATAGAGAAGCTGGATTTTGGACGACTGTTTGGGTTAGTTCAGCGTTATTGTTTTCCCTGGTAGTGTACTTTATTTATTCTAAAGGATATATTGATAATCCTGATGATTTAACTCCATCAAATGCTACCCTTAAGTATATTACCGGATATTTAATAGAGCTCTCACTAAGTGTAGATAATATATTTGTGATTGCAGTTATTTTTTCATCCTTTAGTATTCCTCAAAAATATCAACACAGAGTATTGTTTTGGGGAATTTTAGGTGCTATTGTCTTTAGGGCTCTGATGATATTCTTTGGTGTTATTTTGATTAAAAAGATTTATTGGGCAACCTATGTATTTGGAGGATTTTTAATTTTTACGGCTATAAGGATGCTCTTTCAAAAAGAGGAAAGTTTCAATCCTAAAAACTCTTTTGTTTATAAATATGTTCGTAAGGTAATTCCAATTACATCGCAGATTGACGGAGAACATTTTTTGGTTAGACGAAGACATATTTTGGCAGCCACCCCGCTATTAATAGCTTTGATTGTTATAGAATTTACAGATGTACTTTTTGCACTC
Source organism: Zhouia amylolytica (assembly GCF_900116365.1). Taxonomy (GTDB): domain Bacteria; phylum Bacteroidota; class Bacteroidia; order Flavobacteriales; family Flavobacteriaceae; genus Zhouia; species Zhouia amylolytica. The sequence continues at coordinate 112,604 of NZ_FPAG01000007.1, forward strand.
GACAGTATACCGGCAATTTTAGCAATTACACACGATCCTTTTCTTGTTTTTAGTTCGAACATTATGGCTATAATGGGCCTTAGATCGATGTATTTCTTTCTATCCAATATGCTTAACAAATTTTCTTATTTAGAATATAGTTTGGTGATAATATTAATCTTTGTAGGGATTAAACTAATTGTTTCGCATCATTATAGTTTACCCGAATGGTTGTCGTTAACAATCATCGGAGGTTCGCTTGCAGGAGGAATACTAGCTTCGTTATATTTAAAGCCAAAGAAAAATAAAGAACATTAACTTTAGAAAAAAAGGCTTGCCCCAAGCATTAGACAAGCCTTAAATCTAAACAACCTAACCAACTATTACTATTCTATTTCCGTTGCTAACTTTATTGGAGATAGATTTGCTGTCTCACCCTCAGAATAAAGTCTGGATTTAATAATGAATCGTATTCCTAAAGGTATTTCCAGTGAAAAACTGGAACCTCTTCCTTTTACGATATCAACGGTTAATTGGGTGTGTTTCCAATATTCGAATTGTGACTTAGATATAAAAAAATCGCAATTATGAATAGTACCAAGCCAGATATCATTATGGTCTAAGATAAACTCTCCTTTTGGAAAACACATTGGGGAAGACCCATCACAACACCCTCCACTTTGATGAAATATTAGTTCACCGTGTTGGGCTCGTAATTGATCTATAACCTCTTTAGCGTTATCGCTAATTTCAACCCTCTTTACCATCTTAGAAAAAACCTAAAGCTTTTTTATCATAAGAGATCAACATATTTTTAGTTTGACGATAATGATCTAGCATCATTTTATGTGTTTCACGTCCGATTCCCGATTTTTTATAACCACCGAAAGGTGCATGTGCCGGATAATTATGGTAATTATTTACCCATACACGACCCGCTTTTACAGCTCTTGAAATTTGATAGGCCTGATGCATATCTCTTGTCCATACTCCAGCTCCAAGACCATAAAGGGTATCGTTCGCTATTTCTATAGCTTCAGCTTCATCTTTAAATGTGGTTACACATACTACAGGTCCGAATATTTCTTCTTGAAAAACTCTCATTTTGTTATTTCCTTTCAGAATGGTAGGTTGAATATAGTAACCGCCGTCAAGACCTTCATTATATGCCGCTTCACCACCTGCCAGAACTTCGCAACCTTCTTCTTTTCCTATAGCGATATAGTTTAATATTTTTTCATATTGATCATTTGATGCTTGCGCTCCCATCATGGTAGCCGGATCTAATGGATGTCCCAGTTTAATAGCATTAGTACGTTCAATAACTCTTTCTATAAACTTATCATAAATACTTTCTTGCACTAATATTCTGGAAGGACAAGTACAAACCTCCCCTTGGTTCAATGCGAACATTACAGCACCCTCTAAACATTTGTCAAAGAAATCATCATCTGCGTCCATTATGCTTTCAAAGAAAATATTCGGAGATTTCCCTCCTAATTCAAGGGTTACCGGTATAATGTTTTTGGAAGCATATTGCATAATTAATTGACCAGTTGTTGTTTCACCTGTAAAGGCTACTTTGTTAATTCTTGGGTTAGATGCTAAAGGCTTTCCAGCTTCAACACCAAAACCATTGACAATATTTAAAACCCCAGCAGGAAGAATATCTTCAATTAGCTCCATTAAAACCATGATACCAACAGGCGTTTGTTCTGCGGGTTTTAAAACCACACAATTACCAGCTGCTAAGGCTGGAGCGATTTTCCAGGTAGCCATTAGTATCGGGAAATTCCAGGGTATAATCTGTCCTACCACTCCAAGTGGTTCTGGCACGTTTAGTGAAACTGTATTAGCATCAAGCTCACTCACAGTTCCTTCTTCTGCACGAATAACACCGGCAAAATATCTAAAATGATCAATCGCTAAAGGTAAGTCGGCCGCCATAGTCTCTCTAACCGCTTTACCATTATCCCAGGTTTCAGCTCTTGCCAAGCCTTCCAGGTTTGCTTCCATTATATCAGCGATCTTTAGCAAAAGATTACTTCTTTCAGTTGCTGATGAATTGTTCCAGGAAGGAGCTGCTTTCCATGCAGCATCTAATGCTAATTCTATATCCTCGGCTGTTGAACGAGCTACTTTTGTAAATGAATTTCCGTCAACGGGGGAGATGTTTTCAAAATACTGACCTTTAACAGGCGGGATCCATTTTCCACCGATATAATTGTCATATTGATTTTTGAATTTAGGCTTTTCTATAGCATTTTTTTCAGTTGTTTTGACGTTGCTCATAATTTAATTTTTAAGTTAACATACTGGTTATGAATTTCATAGTGATCTAATGAGGTCACTAAATCAAAAATAGGGAAGCACGCGTTTCTAATTATGAACTATACTGCTATTATGATGAACAATTCTATTAAAAATTGATAATATGACATATTTAGGCTAAATTTATTGAGTATTATTACTTCTGAAGAATATAAAATTATGCATAATGCAATTACCTGAAAGTTTTTTTAAACAAAGGAGGCTCGAAACCTTAGTAGAAAATCAAACCTCCTACACACTTGAAAATGCAGCTTTACATGTTTTTGAGACTCATAAACAAGCAGAACATGTTTTATTACAATTTGATAATCCTGTTTTGGCTAGTATGCTTAAGGGAAAAAAGATAATGCACTTAAAAGATCATAGGTCATTTGATTTTTTGCCAGGAGAATCTTTAATTTTACCTTCAGATGAATTAATGTGTATTGATTTCCCTGAGGCCAGAGAAAACAGTCCTACACGCTGTCTTGCAATGGCAATTTCTGATGACTTAATTAAAGAGGTCATCTCCTTTATGAATGATAAAATGCCTAAATGCGATCAAAGAGAATGGAGTTTTCTTGATTATAATTTCCATTTTACGAATGATATAGGTATTCATCAAATTCTACAACGACTCTTGTTTTTATTTACTGAAGCACATCCTTCAAAAGATTATTTTGTCAACAACATGCTTAAAGAGTTGATAATTAGAATAATGCAAACAAACTCAAATAAGATTTATACGGAAAAAACCATGGATTCATCTAAAGATGGCAGGCTTTCTTATATTATAGAGTACATAAGAAAAAACTTACAAAAATCTATAAGTGTGATGGAGTTAAGTAAAAAAGCCTATATGAGTGAATCCAATTTTCATCGGGTTTTTAAAAACGAACTTGGAATGTCTCCGGTTGATTTTATTAACAATGAGCGAATTAAGTTGGCTTCGAGTTTACTTCAAGATCCCAACCTTAAGATAAAAGAAGTTTTTATGCGCTGTGGCTTTGAAAACCGCTCTTATTTTAATAGATTATTTAAGAGAATTAAGAATGTTTCTCCCAGGGAATATCAAAAGAAGATATTTAAATAGGGTATAGGATGCTAAATATGTTCTTCTAACCATTTCTTTAAAGAAAAGAAGTTCTGTGGAGCGACACCATGTCCAACTGGAAATTCTTCATAAGTACAATCAACATCTAAAGCCTTCAAAAATCCTGGGGTCTTTTTGGCCCATTCTACCGGTATAACCTGATCAACTGTACCATGGGAAGCATAAATACTGAGTTTACTAAAATTATTAGTAGTATAGTCAGGTGCAAGTATTCCCTCATTTATGTAACCGCTAAGAGCTACCACATTTTTAACTTTTTCAGGGTAAGACAGGGCAACAGCATAACTTAAAATTGAGCCTTGGCTAAAACCGAATAAGGTGGTATTCTCCTTGTCCAATTCATAAGCTTCACAAGCTTCATCTATAAAATCTTTAATTAGTTCTCTCGATTTTATAGCTTGTGAATCATCACTCCACTTTCCATCTTCAGCATCGAAATGAATGGCATACCAAGCATAACCAAATCCAGACATTGAGTATGGTGCCCGAACTGAAATAATGAAGAGCTCTTCAGGAAGTTCATCAGCGAAAGAAAATAAGTCATCCTCGTTACTTCCATAGCCATGAAACATAAAAAGAACAGGTGTTTTTTCTTTTTTTAATCTAGGCTGTTTTATAAGGTGATCTAATGAAAGGTCTTGTATTTTTTGCATTATTGAATAAACTTAAACCATTTTTGAAACAATTCACCAACCAGGGGAACTATCGTTTTTCTACCCTTTAGGGCTCCGGAAAATCCATAAACCCATAAAACCAATGAAAAGACCCAAAAACCATAGTAGGCGTAAATATTTTCAAAGAATCCAAGAATAATGGCAATTGAGATATATAACAAATGAATGCCAAAGGCTTGTCGAATATGGAAACGAGCAAATTCATTTTTTGATTCCATATTCATAGAATAAGCAATTAAAGCTCCGGCAATGGTAAGGTAACCTATTATTGCTGTAGTTTTTCCTTCCTTTACAATTGAGTTATTCATTGGTAATTAATTGTCCGTTGTTGTATATGCCGATAACTTTTCCTTTTAATCCTTGTCCAATAAAAGCACTATTTTTTGATTGAGAGTAGATGTTTTCTTTATCAAAAATATATGTTTCTTCAGGGTTGAAAAGAGAAATGTCAGCTTTTTCCCCAAGTGCTATTTTCGAAGTATTAAGACCAAAACGTTCTTTCCCCTTGGTTAATAGTTCGATGGTTTTTTCGGTTCCAAAAATAGTATTCAAGGCACCAAAGGCACTTTCAAGCCCGATAGTTCCGTAAAGCGCATGCTCGAACTCTCTTTTTTTCCATTCTACATCGATTGGATTGTGATCACTGGTCACAAAATCTATGATACCCTCTTTCACACCTGTAATAAGAGCTTCAATATCCGATTGAGTACGTAATGGAGGAAGTACTTTGTAATTAGCATCAAAAGTGTTTAAGACATCGTCGGTCAAAACCATATTATGAATGGCAACACTACAACTTACATCAAGGCCTTTTTCTTTAGCTTCCTTAATAAGCTGAACAGATTTAGCCGTTGAAATGGTTGGAATATGAAGTTTACCTCCTGTATACTCAAGAATGAATAAGTCTCTTGCAATATTTAATTCTTCAGCTAGCGCAGGGATTCCCTTTAATCCTAGTTTCGTAGCGTTAACCTCTTCGTTAACCACGCCTTTACCCGCGATTTTCTTTTCAGAAGGAAATGAAAGTATTAACCCGTCAAAGTTTTGAACGTATTGCAAAGCAATTTTAACAAGGTTAGCATTCGTAATTGACTTTTGATAATCACCAAAAGCAATTGCTCCTGCGCTTTTCATATCATATACTTCAGACAAATCAACACCTTCACTGTTTACAGTAAGGGCACCGATAGGGTATAAATTAACAGCATTACCGAGCGCCTTGTTCTTAAGAAAACCGATATCAGCATTAGAATCAATGACAGGGTTTGAATTCGGATTTACAGCTACTGAAGTAAATCCACTTTTTGCAGCCGTAAGTAATCCATTAGCAATAGTTTCACGTTCTTCATAACCGGGTTCTCCGAAACTTACACTAGTATCAAACCACCCATTAGATACATGGAGTCCCTTAATACTAAGAATTTTAGTCTCTGTACCTGGAGCGATCTCATCTTCTATTTTAGAAATAACTCCATTTTCAATAAAGATGTCTTTAGCTTTTAAGTGATGTTCACTTGAAGGATCTATTATTTTGGCAGCTTTTAAGAGGATGTTCATTTAAAATATTTTAAGATGAGCGATTCAATAATTAAAAATATTAGTGCAAAAATAACAAACCATTTCCAAAGCTCCTTCACTTTGTTTTCGGATTTTAAGTCTTGAAAAAATTCCGGAATAGACTCTGAAATGGTTATATTATTTAATTGATTGATATTTAAGTATTCAAGATTACTTTCATTTCGGTTGGCATTAAAACTTATATTCTGAAGTTTTTCATCTTTTGTATAAATTCCATAATGCCCTTCGGTTGAAACACTGTTTGCAGTATTAATTCGAACCTTTTGACCATAATTCTCCTGGATAGGAATGAAATTATATTGATCATTCTTAATGGTTATGGTCTCATCCTGACTCAATGAAATATTAAAATCAATATCCTCTTGAGCTCCCAGGGTATAATATAACGTTGGTTGAGATAAGCTTTTTTTACCCAAATTATAGAGTATTGGTACAATAAGTGGAGAGTTTTTAAAATTAGAATTTGATTCGTCTAAAGAAGCAGTAAAACTATAATTAGTTTTATTACTGATTAAAAAGGGTTCATTGTTTTCTAAACTCAAAACACTGTTAAAATTACCTGTAATATGAAAGTACCCCTGAACTTCCGGATACTGAAAGTTAGAAACGGGATATTCAAATACCCCATTGAACAGCGGGTGGTCAAAATTGATATTTGTGATTTTTTTACTACTTATAATAAGACTATCAAAAATAACACTCGGAATACCGGAAAATGATTCTTTTACAGGTTTGGAAATATTTGGGATAAAGAGTGTGTTGATACCTTTCTTACTCAAATTGTTTAATGTATTAATCAATGAGGTGGTTGGTGTTAGTTGATTTATTATTATAAGTTGTTGCTTTTCTAAACGATTATAATCCAGTTTGTCAATTTGATAAGATTCGTAATTAAATTCATCTGTTGTGTATATTTTTTTTAAAAAGGAATCATCGGTATCATTAACAGATAGAATATTAATTTTCTCTGGTTCGTTCACAGAAAAATAAAAGTTATTATCATAAGCTAGTCCATCATCAGTAATCGATATCATACCGCTAACACCTGACAGATTGGTAACATCAAATATGGCTTCTGCAGAATTTTTGTCTTTAAAAGATACACTGGTTTTAGCAATTAACGAATTATTACTATTAAATAAAGAAACAGGGATGTTGTTATCTATTTTACCTTGTCTCGATAATTTTGTACTAAGTTGTTTTCGTCCCTCATTATCTTCAATTAGACTAATACTGTCAATACTGATGTTGCTATCAATTATAGATTGAGATTTAATGAGGTTGATATTAAAATTCGTTGTCGTAAATTCAGATACCCGCTGATCAGGAATCTGAAAATCGGAAATTATGACAAGATTTTTAATGCTCGAACTATCCTTTGAAAATAGACTTTTAGCTTTTAAAAGTATTTCATTAAAATCGTATTGGTTTTGGGTATAGCCAATATTTAAAAGTCGCGCTTGAAGTTCACTTGGTCCTACCGACTTTAGTGTAAGGTCGTTGGTGAAAATAGCCACGTTATTATTTTTTGAGACATGGTCTATTAGTTCATTAATGCTTCGTTGTAAAAGTGGACCATTTTCACCCCTTGCTTGCATGCTGTACGAGTTGTCCAGGTATATTATAGTTTCCGTTTCTGCATCAATAAATTCTTTATTTGTGATAAAGGGTTGGGTGAACGCAACTATTAAAAACGAAAGGGTCAGAAGCCTGGATAGAAGAATTAACCATTTTTTTAGTTCCGAACTTTTACGGGTTTCAACGCTAATTTTTTTAAGTAACTGAACGTTCGTGAAAGGCGTTTTTTTGAACTTACGTAACTGAAATAAATGGACTATAATTGGTATAACCAATAACAGAAATGCCCAGAGAAAATCAGGATGTTTAAAATTCATTCGCTTATAGGCTTACATGTCAAATATATGATTTTAAAAAATAGCAACATTCAGCACCTGAAACTATTTGGTAAATAGTTTTGCAAGATTATTTTTAATCTTTTGAAATAACGATTTCTCCAAATGAAAATCCAGGCTCATGGTATAATCATATCCTAATTGGAACATATCATCAGCTTTGGAGGTGTCAAATAAAGAATACTCTCTGAGTTTCATGGGTTCAATATAAAGATCTGCCCTGGATTTTTTAGCCTCATTAGCAGCATTAACGGCCAATTGAAATGTGCGTCCCGCAATATCCATTATTCCACCGAGGTATTGTATTTGTTGAAGTGGACTAATACTACTAATAATAACATGATCACATAAATGTGCAATAGGCTCCATGGGAGTGTTATTAAATACACCTCCATCGACATAATAACTTTCATCGATTTTTACAGGGGAAAATAAAACTGGAATGGAAGCAGAGGCCATTACTATTTTAGATAAATCCCCACGATTAAAGTATTCAACATGTCCATTAAGGACATCAGTTGCTGCCACATACAAGGGAATTGGTAGATCCTCAATCCTTACTTTACCCAGTTCGGATTGAAGTAAACTTTCTAATTTCTGAAAACTTAATACTCCTGTTTTGGGAATTTGAAAACTAGTAAGGTCACTGAATTTATGTGCCTTCATAATTTCAAAAGTTTCTTCAATCGATTTTCCAGCAGCGATAAATGCCCCAACAATGGCTCCTGCGCTAACTCCTGATATAATACTGGGTTTAATTCCTTTTTCTTCCAAAGCTTTTAAAACACCCAGATGCGCAAAGCCTCTCGCACCACCACCACTTAAGACGATTCCATATTTAAATGTTTCCAATATATTAATTAATATTTTGCAGGTTTACCTTCAGTTATACTGTTAGAAATGAACTCTCTGATATGATCATTGGCAGCTTTTAAATCCTCTTTTCTCAGATACATCATATGTCCGCTTCGATATCCTTCAAACTGTAAACGATCTTTCATTTTACCACTTGGATCTAATTGCCACATCGTATATTTTGCATCAAAATAGGAGGTAGCACCATCGTAATACCCGGATTGAATTAACACTTTAAGATAAGGGTTTTGAGCCATTGCCTGTCTTAAGTTCTCACCTGTATTATTCCCTGAACGATCCCATGGGTGTACCGGGCCAAACATATTGTATTTAATATCAGTGATAAAATTTAATTCTTCACGTAAATAATAATTAATCGCTGGGGTAAATGAATGTAACCATGATGTTAGTTCCGAATTATAGTCGGGAGATGTACCTGCTTCTTTTTTATCAATACCTAAATATCTGGAGTCTAACCGTCCAACAGTAAATCCTTTTTCTCTTAAGAGATCTTTCCAAAAGAAACTCACCGGAACATCTAAATTATTTCTTAGAATTGATTGTTCTGAAAGACCAGAATAATAAGCCATTTTGGAAGCAACTTCTCGGCGTTTGACTTCATTTAGGAAACCTCCTTTGGCAAGTGCAGGTAGTAAGTCATTAATGGCATATTTTTCAACTTCAGGTAATATTACATCTAGATCCTTAGCCTGTAATTCAGGTTGAAGAACTTTGTGATGCCATGCGGCCGCAGCAAAGTAAGGTAATCTGTTGGCTGCCTCAACAGCACCGTCACGTTCGATACCTAAACCTGTTGGAGATACCAAAATAACCCCGTTCAAGTACATCCATTGCCTGTTTTGTAAAGCAAGAGCTAAACCAGAAACCCTGGTGGTACCATAACTTTCACCAATAAGGTATTTTGGTGAACGCCATCTATTGTGTCTTGATACAAAAGTGTTAATCCATTCAGCTAAATATTGAATATCAGCATTAACTCCAAAAAACTTAGAAGTGTCAACCTCTCCATCACCTGTAGAAACACTTCTCGAATATCCGGTGTTTACCGGATTGACATAAACGATATCTGCTACATCTAAAATTGAATACGGATTCTCCTTAACACCGTATGGCTGTACCGGATATCCTTCATCATCAATCTTCAAAATACGCGGACCCGTATATGCCAGATGCATCCATACAGAAGCAGAACCGGGTCCACCATTGAAGGAAATTAACAATGGACGTTCCTGATTGCTTTTAACATCAGTTCTTTCATAATAAGTATGATGTAAAGCAGCAATAATTTCCCCTTTTTCATCCCAAACAGGCTGTGTACCTGTAGAAGCTTTATAAGGAATAGTCTTGTTATTGATGGTAACTTTATGATTTGTAACAATTAGGGTGTCATTCGGAATCGTTTTTTGCTGTGCCATAATAGCACATGAAAACACCATTGAGGTAAATAGAAATAGTTTGTTTTTTACAATCATAGTATGAAAACGTTTATTTTCTCTAAAAATATAAATTATCTCACATCAAAAAAATCTATGCATCACCTTTAATATGAACTTATGAATTTAATTCGGTTTCCATTGATTTCAGATAACTTTAGATATGTTGAAGTTTATTAAACTTTTTATTTACATCTTAACATAAAATTACAAATAACGTAAAAGAATGGTGATTTTGAATTAACGCATTCGATTTATTAGCCTGATACTTTTGTGTCAAACCAAAAAAAACAAATCGATGATTAAATTAAACTTAATTTCAAAATTATTACTAATTCCGATAATCGGGTTATCCATTGTTAGTTGCGACGGTGAAGATGGAGCAGATGGAGTTAACGGAAAAGACGGTCAGGACGGTGTTGACGGAAAGGATGGTCAAAACGGTGAAGATCTTGTAACTCAGCCTACCATGTTTGAAAATAAGTCTGAAACAAAGCCTTTGGTCGCTATGTCAGGGCAGTTTAATTATGTTGAGGCTTATTCATTAATCAGTACACCAGATGTTATTGGTGAAAATTTTCAACTTGCAGGTTCTGCAGATGGTGCAGGATTTCTTAAAGATGGGGAAGGTTATATGTATGTGGTAAACTGCGAAGATAGCTATGCAGTTGCAAGGATACGGTTTGATGAACATATGAATCCGGTATCAGGAGACTATTTATTAAATTCCGGAGTAGCAGACTTTGCAAGACAATGCTCAGCTACTATGTGGGAAGCTGCAATTCACGGAGGTACTAAAGATTTGTTCTTGTCGGCTTCAGAAAGCATTAATTACGATGTTAAAGGAATTGACCCATGGGTAGAAACGCCAACTCCCAGTGCAGATTTTGGTCTTGATGCATTAGGGGAGTTTTCATGGGAAAATGCAGTGCCGTTACCTCAAAATTCTTATGCAGGTAAAACTGTTATAATTGGAGGTGATGATGATTCCAGCGATTCAGAAGGACAAGTCGTAATGTATTATTCTGAAAATAGTGATGATGATCTGGAGAACGGAAAGATATATGTATTACGAACAAAGCAGATTTCAGATGGAGCTGATGGCATAGCTCCGGTTGTTGACGGAACTGCGTATAATGAATCAAACTTTGATAGAGGAGCCACTTATGATGTTGAATTTGTAGAGATAGAAAATGGTGCATCTTTAACAAAAAGTGAGATGGAAACGGCATGTATGAATATCAATGCTACACAATTTATGAGAGTGGAGGATGTGGATTATCAAAAAGGTTCAGATGAAAATGGACGTAACGTGTATTTTGCTGTAACAGGAAGAGGTCCGGGAAGAGGCACCTATAATGACTGGGGGACTGTTTATAAGCTTGAATTAGATGCAGATTCTCCGTTAACTGGTAAGTTAACTCAGGTTATCAGTGGTAACACAAATTCAAACAATATGGATGGTAATGTTGCAGAATTGCAAAGTCCTGATAATATATGTGTAACAGAAAATTTTATTTATACACAAGAAGATCCAAATTCATTCGACAGAGGGCATCCTGCTTATATTTATCAATCTGATTTAAATGGTAACAATACAACTAAAGTTTTAGAGCTTGTAGTAAGACAGGATTTAGACCCTGATTACAGCTCAGGATTTAGTGGAGAGTTTGGTTCGTTAATTGATGTTTCAGATAAAGTTGGAGAACCAGGTACATTCATTTTAGCTGTACAACCACACTATTGGAGAAATGATAACTTCATGAATCTCGATGGTCATACAAACGCTGATTATGAAGATAATCAGTCTTCACAAATTGTATTATTAAGGGGTTTACCTAGATAGTTAGTTTAAGTTAGTTTTAGCAAAAAGGCCACCATGTTTATGGAGGCCTTTCGTATGTATTTGAAAAAATTATAATATGTTGAAACGATCATTTAAGATATTCTTTTTAACACTCCTTCTTATTTCATGTAAAAAGGAAAAGACCGTAACTGTACCCGATTGGAAAATTACAGAAGAATTTTATATCAATGCATTGGAAAATGCAATATTGTATGCTGATTCCATTAGAATGACTGGGATAAACGGAGAGAAAACGAAATACTATTTTTCAAATTTACGTAAGGAGTTTAAAAAGGCAGAACCTTTTGCATCTTATATTAATCCAGAGGTTGGGCATAGAGTAAACGGACCGGCCTTACCTGTTTTTAAAGAGGATAATCAAAAAACTCTCTCTCCTGTAGGCCTCCAAAAATTGGAAGAGAGTATTTATGAAGGAGGTGTTACTGCTGATGAATTTATACGTGAATTGAATATAACCACTGGTATGCTGACTGTGCTTCAAAAAGGAATGAAGAAAAGAAATTTAAATCCACAGCGATTCTTTGTAGCTACGCATCAGCAGCTGTTAAGAATCATAGCTTTTTCAATTTCAGGATTTGACACTCCTGTAAGCCATTTATGTATAGACGAAATCAATGTATCCTTAGACGGTTTAGCAGAAGTATACAGAAGGAGTGTACAATCTATGGTACAGGTGAATAAGGATGACCTAGATTCACAATTCATGAATCAGATAGAAGCTGCTAAATTATTTGTTTCTAATAATAATGATTTTGAAAATTTTGATCGATATCGATTTATCAGGGAATTTATGAACCCTATCACCAGAAGTTGGGTAGAAATAAGGAAAACAATTGATATTTGGAATGGGTCAGAGGATTTTCCATTCAATTTTGATGCTCCTACCTTTTTTGAGGACGATTCATTTAACCTAAAATATTTTACGGCCAATACGAATAAGAATCCAACGCAAATACAAATTGAATTGGGTAAAAAATTGTTTTTTGAACCTAAATTGTCAGCGAATGCTAAAATGTCTTGTGCTAGCTGTCATATTCCGGAAAAAGGATATGCTGATGGAAGGGTTTTTAATGTCGGAAACAAAGGCTTGGAATTGCAAAGAAATACCCCCACATTATTAAATGTTGCTTTTCAAAAAAACTTTTTTTGGGACGGTAGGGCTGCGGATCTGTTAGATCAGATTTCAGCCGTTTTTCTAAATGAAGATGAATTCAATACAAGTGTACACGAATTTTCATTGGAAATTCTAGACGATAGCATATATAAAGCATCCTTCGAAAAAGCATTTGGAAGTGTGCCGAATAATAACCTTAATACAATTAAAGCCATCTCGTCATATGTAAGTACATTAAATAATTTCGACTCTAAATTTGATAAGAATATGAAGGGAGAGGAGGACACTTTTACGAAGGAAGAAATACAAGGCTTTAATTTATTTATGGGAAAAGCGCTGTGTGCTACCTGCCATTTCATTCCCTTAACCAATGGAACGGTCCCTCCATTTTATAGCGAGACCGAAAAGGAGGTAATAGGAGTTCCGGAAACAGCTGCTAATACTGCTATTGATGAAGATTACGGATTTTATTGGAAATTCAATGAAGCTACTCATAAAGGAATGTTTAAAACGCCGGGAATTAGAAATATTAATGAAACCGCACCCTATATGCATAACGGCGTTTATCAAACACTCGAAGAGGTAATTAACTTCTATAACCTTGGTGGAGGTGGAGGACTCGGTTTTGAACTTCCGCATCAAACCTTGCCGTTTGATAAATTAGATCTTTCGGACGATGAGCAAAAGGCACTGGTAGCTTTTATGAAGACCCTTTCGGGTTCAAGAATTGTCGATACATATTAATGAATCAATTGGAAAGATAATAAAGCCGTTACGCAACGGCTTTATTAAATTAACTGTATAATCTGTCAAGCGGATTGTCTTTGGCAAATTTAGAAAATCCTAACCGATACAAGTATCCTGCTCTGGAGTCTTTCTGATGGGGAAAAGACATGGTTTTAATGATGTCATTTTTAAATTGAGCCCTGGGATATTTGTCATGAACCTTTTTTAGTATGAGAGGAGGGATTGTATGATGCCTGGTTCCCAATACATCAAGCAAAGCACCCGATCCGAGTAGAAAACTTTCATTTCCATAGATCTTCGAATCAATTTTCGGGTTAAGATGGGCACTTATGCTTGTGTAGAGCTTTACAGATCGCCTTTCATTCCATGAATTCTTTTCAGCAATAGATTTGGCAACTTTAGCACCTTCCATGGTAAAGCAACAACTACATAGATTTTCATTATCCTTGTTTGTTAATCCTAAATCGTGTAAAATGCTTCCTACAAACAAAAGTTCATGATCAATGGAATGGATTCCTTTCACCTGGGCAATGAGTTCTCCAAAAACAAAAGTTCTGTAGCAATGATTCAATAGTACCTGACTACATTGGTCTGTTGCATAGGAGAGGGCCTCTTTACCAGCTTTGCTTTCAGGAAATTTAATTTTATATAAATCTATTTTCTTTAAATCATGTTTTGTTAACCCGATGCGATAACTTAATGCTGATAAATGGTTAGTTACCTGGCTTATCACAAGTTGCTGTACTAACTTTTTCTTTTCTTTTTTTGATAAAATACCATTGGTTTCTTTACACCAATCATAACTGCCAATTTTTTGTGTACTCATAAGATAATTATTTATTGAGTACAAAGATTTTTAAGAATGAGGATTTGTCATGAATACTTTTAAATCATTATTTGGTATTATTCAATCTGTTTTGATATTCTGAAGGAGTGAATTGGGTATGCTTTTTAAAATACTTGGTAAAATAAGATTGGTCTTGAAAATTTAAATAATAGGCAACCATGCCAACAGTGTTTTCCGGATTTGACAGCAATACTTTTGCCTCTAAAATTAGTGCCTCAGCGATCCAGGTACTCGTTGTTTTTCCCGTTACCACCTTAAGTGTTTTATTTAAATGATTTTCAGAAATATGAAGTAGTGAGGCATAGTAACTAGGTGATTGGTGACTAATGATTCTTTCAAATAACAAATCCTTGAATCTCTGAGTAATGTATGTAGGCCTGCTTGTTTTCTTTTCAATGATCGTTTCATTGAAATTAGCTTTTGTTTCAAGTAAAATTGAAATAAGGTAAGATGAAATCAAAGCATGATTTAATTCATTTTTAAATAGGTAATTCATTCTTTTAAAGGTTTCATAAATGATCTTGAATGATGACCTTGATAAATTAACACCCTCATAAAAAGTTCTTTTATTAATTTCATCGAGATCCTCTAAAACTTTATATTTGGGATGGTACTGAAACATATAATTCAAGTCGAAGTGACAATAAAACCCTTCAATGTCATCAGAGAAATTATCAACAGTAGCTATTTGATTTGCAGACCACAAATGAATTTCTCCTGATTTAACGGTAACCTTGCTTAAATTACACCCTTTAGTGATGCTGCCCCTGGTTATAAATACAATTTCAGTAATTGGTCTTCTGTAATGAGTAATAGGCAACTTCATTATTTTCCTGATATCTCGAAATTTGGCTATTAGAAAACGTTCATAATCATTGACAAACATTTTATTAGCTTCATTTTCGGGACTGAAAAATTTCTTCTTAAAGGTTTCGGTGGTATAAAACGGGATGGGTCTTGAAATCATGATAGTTGTTGGTAATTATCAGTCATCAAAATACATAATTATATTAAAATACACGGAAACTTTCATAGTAAGTTACCGTGTATTTATGTTTTAGTCCTTGGTAAATAATGAATCTATTTCCAAAAAGGATTGCGTCATACTACTAAGGCTAAATGCTGCTGCTGAGGCAATATAAACTGAATAATCCAACGTCCCTTTTATACCGTAGAAAAAAGTCATCGACAAAGCAAAAATCAAAAGCAAGATTCCACTTAATTTAGCAATCAATTGAGTTTGATACCCAACAAGTAAAAGAAGGGCAAAAAGAAGTTCTAAAACCGTGGCAATTCCGGCGATATATGGAATACTAAAATCTGGTAGGTAGGGTAGGAGTGATTGTGTATAATTCACAAAATTTTGCCAGTTACCCCAAACGGAAATATGTTCATCCCACCAACCAAATCTATCAGCAACGGCCGATATGAATCCTAGCGCAATACTTAATCTTAGAAATAATTTAATATAGATTATTTTCATTGATGATGATTTTTAACTTGATAATTTCCGGGAGTAAAGCTAAAGGCTCGCATCAGTCTGGTCCATGTGTTAATTTGGGCAATAGCTAATGTTAATTGACAAATCTCATTTTTAGTAAAAAACCGGCCAAGATTATCTAATAAAGATTGACCTATTGAATGATCTTTTAAAATAGTTAGTTCTTCCGTGAATTGCAAGATGAGTCGTTCCTTTTCAGTGAAATAAGGGGTTTCTTGCCATACACAAAGCGAGGCTAATCGTAATTCAGTGTCCCCTGTATTTCGAAGCTCTTTATGGTGCATATCTACACAATAGGCACATTTGTTGAGCTGAGAAACTCGTAATCGTATTAATTCCAAAAGGCCAATTTCAATCGGAATTTCTTTGAGGTAGTTTTCGACCACCATCAATTTTTCATAATATCCTGGTGGAATATCTTGTTCTTTTATTTGTATCATAAGTTTATAGTTTTAATTATGCTACAAAATTATAGGGAGTCAAATGGATTTTCATTAAGATATCTTAAGAAATACGGCTAAATATCTTTTCTGAGGGAACTTAAGTATTCCGGTGATATTTCAAGATAGGAGGCAATCATGTATTGAGGTACACGCTGACTAAAGTCAGGTAAAGCCGCTATCATTTGTTGATACCTTTCTTTGCTACTTTTTTTCTGATAGAACTCATACCGCTTTTGAATGGCCACTAACATATTTTCAGTAATAATTCTAAAAGCTCTTTCTAATTTAGGAATACTTTCAAAAGCTAATTCTAAATTTTCTTTAGAAATTCTAAGTACAGTGGTTTTTTCAATAGCTTGTATAAAAAGTGCGGAAGGTGAGAGATTTTTATAACTGTCAAGGTTGGTAACCCACCAGTTTTCTATGGCGAATTGGGTGATTCTTTCATCACCTTTCTCATCGATATAATAAGATCTAACAAGCCCTTCTGTAATAAAAAATTGATATTTACACAATTCATCTTGAACAAGGAGATGTTCCTTCTTTGGGAAGGTTCGGTATTCAAATAGTTTAAATAATATATTCATTTCCTCTTCACTGAAAATAACATACCTGTTTAGATAATTATGTAACTGATCTTTCATACCCTCAGAATTTTTCAAAAACACCTAATCCGAACAAGGCAAAATCGTATTTAACAGGATCTTCTTTGTCAAATTTCCTGAGACTTTTATCTAATTCTAATAATGCCTTAGCGTCGTTTTGCTTTCTTTTCAATAGACCCAATTTTCTGGCTACATTACCAGAATGTACATCCAAAGGACAAGAAAGTTGGGCAGGAGAAAGGGTTTTCCAAATACCCAGATCTACACCTGTATTGTTTGGCCTTACCATCCATCGTAAAAACATATTGATTCTTTTGGCAGCAGACCCTTTCATTGGATCAGAAATATGTTTTTGAGTTCGTTTTAAATGCTCAATTTCGAAAAATATTTGCTTGAAATAAGAAATGGATTCCTGTAGAGAATCTTCTGAGGCATGCTTTGCAAAAACAGCTTCAAGACCATTATGATTCAGGTAAATGTGGCGCAATGATTTAATAAATTGTATGAAGTCTTCTCCATTGAAGGTCCGGTGTACAAATGGTAATAAATCTTGTTGGTCATCTTCAGTTGAGTTCATTACAAAGTCATGAGGAGTATTGCCCATCAATTCCATCATCTTTCTGGCATTATTGATAATACTTTTTCTATTGCCCCAAGCAATAGTCGCAGCTAAAAACCCTGCAATTTCAATATCTTCTTTTAAAGAAAACTGATGAGGAATTTGTATTGGATCGGATGCTATAAAGCTAGGATGATTATAGACTTCAACCTTGGTGTTCAAAAACTCTTTTAACTCTTTCTGAGTCATAAATTTGCCTATTTATCTTCATCTACAATCTTTCCATCAACCATAACCAATTTTCTATCTGCCATATTAGCAAGCTCTTCGTTATGGGTTACAATAACAAACGTTTGTCCGAATTGATCTCTTAATTCAAAAAATAACTTATGTAAATTATCTGCTCCCTCTGAATCTAAATTACCACTAGGCTCATCTGCAAAAACAATAGAGGGATTGTTAATTAAAGCTCTGGCTACAGCAACGCGCTGTTGTTCGCCTCCGGAAAGAGCATTGGGTTTATGATGGATTCTGTGAGAAAGTCCAAGGTAGTCTAAAAGCTCCTTAGCACGACCTTCAGCTTCCTGTTTGGAAGTTTTTTTAATAAAAGCTGGGATACAAACATTTTCTAAGGCAGTAAATTCTGGTAGTAACTGATGAAATTGAAATATAAACCCAATATGTTCATTTCTAAACCTGGCCAGATCTTTATCTTTCAAATTATTCACCTTGGTACCGTTAATCATTAATTCGCATACCGGTTTTTTGTCTGGAGCGTCCAAGGTTCCTAAAATCTGCAAAAGAGTAGTTTTTCCTGCACCTGATGCCCCAACCACTGAGACTACCTCGCTTGTTTTAATATGTAAATCTACACCTTTTAATACCTCAAGTGTACCAAAGGTTTTGTGAATATTTGAAGCCTGAATCATTTTTTAAAATTAGATTCGTGAAAGTAATCATTCCAAAGTGAAATTTGAAAAAATTACCCCTTAAATGAATCGTTTATGTTATTTATATCTATGAAATATACAAGTCTTAACGATAAGGTATGCTGGTTATTTTGTTTAAATAAGTTTTGAAGACTATTACCATAGCTCAGATCAGAGAACCTATCATTATTGAAGATAGCATGTCTGTAGAGTATAACAGCTTCACTTCCCGGAGCAAACCGCCAATTAAATTTCAAATCGATGTTCCAGATATTAAAATTTGTGTTCGGATTGTTATTTTCTATATCGTAATTATATGGCGTCCTGGTTCCATCATTATTTAATATGAAAAATTGTTGATCTCCATAATTGGCTACACTCCAGAAATTTCTGAATTTTATATTGATGGCCTTATAGGGATCAAAATTATAACTTGCATTTAAAGCGTTTTCGACGCTTTGAATATCTCTTTGTCCAATATAAATATGAGCCTCATCGTGGCCAACATAACCAAAATCATTATTGTGCCAAGCCATACTGGTTTCCCAAAGCATAAAAAAGCGATCTGAAAAACGATAACGCGGAAGAATACTTATTTCAAAGAAATCCTGATCCTCTTCAAACCATGTTCTTGCTTCGGAACGGATATCATAAGCAAATTTTTGACGATAATCTGATGATACAAATCCGTTAATTCCTGCATTTTTATTATAGGTAATAAACCGTCCATCTACTCTGGGCTCGAAATAATCATCTTTTTCACCATAGTAATCAGCACCAGCTCCAAAGGCAAATCGGGAAGGTTTTATAAAGAAAGTGTCAAAACCAAAGGAATCACCAGTAGCAACATTCGGGTCCAATAATCTTCCATGTCTTCCCCAAAATGATAATCTGTACTTATTAAATGTTTTGGTGGGCTCGAATATCTCATAGCTCAGTTCACTAAATACATTGTTGAAATTATTTTCAAACATAATTCCCATGTCATTACTATCGTATGTTTTATTAGCCAGGTAATGACCAATAAACCACCTGAATTGACCTTTGGTTTTACTAAATTCTAAATTAGATCTAAATCCCGATTTGAGATCGTTAGGGATACGTACCTGACTCATTCTGGCACCACCTTCTAAACGATATGAATTGGATTTATTAGAAAGGTCAAACAACAGGGCAGAAACATTAGCATCTCTGAAACCTCCACTTCTTAATACACTGGTATTAACAACCGAAATTGATGAGTTCTTATTGAATTGCTGGTCTAAAACAAAAATATTGTAATTCGCCAAAGATTCAGTAGTGAATTTGCGTACTTCGTTGGTAACTGTATCCTTAATAATTGCAGCTGTTTCCTGGGTTATAGCATTAAAAACACCAATGCCTAAATTATCTTTGGTGCGCCCCGATACTTTTACGGCATTGAGAAGTTTTGCATTAATCGGGTTTTCCAATATCACTTCATTGGCATCCAAGTTATTTACAACTTGATTTCTTCTTGTAGGAGCACCTCCAATTCGGCGACTGTAAAAAAGATTACCTTTAGCGAACATTTCTGTTCCTTCTATAAAAAACTGTCTGTTTTCATTTAATTCCTGTTCAAAGGGGCCAAGGTTTAAAATGATGTTATCAAAAGTTGTTTGACCAAAATCAGGAATAAGGGTTGCATCCAGTGTAAAATTATCACTAAGCCCATACTTAACGTCCATACCCGCTGAAAAGTCTGTCTTGGTCTCACCCCCAAATGTAGTTACTGCTCCTTGTGTGAAAGGAAACAGCAGTAGTCGAATAGGAGGGTTAATATGCGCTAGACCGGTTATTAAACCATTATACTGAGTGATCTGCCCAACTTTTCTGTCAACATAACTCCAGGAATATTGTTCATTTAAGTGCTTTATTTTACGATGAAAGTTAATACTCCAATTTTGAATAGCTGTTTCCGGGAACCTTAGTGCATTATAAGGAATCTTAAATTCAGCATACCATCCCTTCTCGTCTAATGACATATTAGCTTTAAAAACCACATTATAACTAAAGTCCTCATTGTTTCCATTAGCTCTCGCATCTCCTATAGTTCCGGCTGAAGTAATGAAAAACCTTGTCTCATTGAGCCCGTCATCAAGTGTATTTATCGCTATAGCAAATAAATCTGCCTGAGCATCAATATCATCCCGTTGTGTAAATTGACGTAATATCTTTGAGGAATCATTGTCATACATATAAGCGGCAAAGTATACGGCGTTATCGTCATAAGCCATTTTAACTTCCGTTTTATGCGTATTTCTCTCTAAACTTCCATCATTTACCGGTTCAAAAAAGAAAAAATCCTTGGCGGGTTCAATAGATTCCCAAACAGGATCATTCAGTATACCATCAATTTTTGGAGGGGTTTCGATACGGTAAGCTTGAATTGATTTTCTCTTTTCTTGTGCTTCACTGATAATGAAACATAGAAACCCTAGAAGAGTAAGCGTTAGTCTGTGCATAGTTAGTTGTAAAGTTTAACAAAACTATAAGACTGATTAACGATGCTGTCTTAAATAAACGTTAAAATAAATCACAGTTATTTAGTATATTTATTAATTATAACACGAAATTTAAATAAAGTTTATTTAGTTTGGTATGCCTATATCCAATTTAAGTTATGTTGTCTTTGCGGGAGGATGCTTTTGGTGTACCGAAGCAATCTTTAACAGACTTGAAGGTGTAAAAAGTGTTGTTTCCGGTTATACTGGCGGTAAAACCAAAAATCCTTCTTATCAGGTGGTTAATGAAGGTAGTTCAGGTCACGTTGAAGCCGTTAAAATATTTTATAATGAGAATGTTATTTCTTTTCTTACATTAATGGAAATATTTTTTGCCACACATGATCCAACAACACTGAATCAACAAGGAGTCAATAAAGGAACGCAATTTAGATCTGTTATTTTCTACGCTGATAATAATCAAAAAGAACAAGCCGCCTCTTTCATTAAATTATTAAATGATGAAAAGGTATTTCAAAATCCGGTTATTACGACAGTAGAGCCACTAAGTGATTTTTATAATGCTGAAAAAGAACACCAAAATTATTTTGAAAATCATCCAGAAGAGGAATACTGTAGAGTGGTAATAAAATCTAAAATTGAAAATTTAAAACATTATTATGCTAATAAATTAAAAGATAAACATGCCATATAAAAATATAGAAGAATATAACATTAAAATTACGGATGAAGTCCGTGAGCGTTATAAACATATTATAGAAGAATTAGGAGAAGATACAGCCAGAGAAGGTTTAGTTAAAACTCCTGAAAGAGCAGCCAAAGCCATGATGTTCTTAACTCAAGGTTATCATCAGGATGCGAAAGCGATTCTGGAAAGTGCTATGTTTAGTGAGAATTATAATGAAATGATTATCATTAAAGATATTGAAGTATACTCTCTATGTGAACATCACATGCTTCCTTTTTTTGGTAAAGCTCATATTGCTTACATCCCTAATGGAAAAATTGTAGGTTTGAGTAAGATTCCTAAGGTGGTTGATGTTTTTGCAAGAAGGCTGCAAGTTCAAGAACGACTTACCAAGGAAATTTTAGAATCCATTGATGATGCCTTAAGACCACAAGGTGTTGCAGTGGTTATAGAAGCTGCACATCTATGCATGATGATGAGAGGTGTACAAAAACAAAATTCAGTAACCACGACTTCTGGTTTTAAGGGCCAGTTTGAAAAGAATGAAACCAGAAATGAATTTTTAAAATTAATCAGTTCAGATTTACGTTAAAAAAATATGTCAGAGAAAAATAAAGGTAAATACAAAAAGTTAGTACTAGGTATAGTATTAGATTTAATAGGGATGCTTTCCTTCGTAATACCTGGAATAGGAGAGTTTTCAGATATTATTTGGGCCCCAATGTCCGGATGGATAATGACACGTTTATACAAGGGCAGGGCTGGACAAGTAGGGGGAGTGGTTTCTTTTGTTGAAGAACTGGTTCCAGGTCTTGATATAATTCCAACCTTTACCATCATGTGGTTTTATACCTACGTTTTTAAAAGAGAAGATTCAGCTAAAGATAAATTAGCAGATGCAAAATAAAAAAGGGCAGTATAATACTGCCCTTTTTCTTTTCGACTTTATATTAGAAAGGCATATTAATTCCAAAATTAATATTTCGTCCTATATTATATATACCATCTCTTTTTAAACGAGATAAATGCGAATAATAACTTTCATCTAATAGGTTATTAACGCTTAAATTAAGGTTGAGTTCTTGTCTGCCCAAGCTTATTTTGCCACCAAGACCTAAATTAAGTAGCACGTAACTGTTCGTTGGAGTTTCAAATTGACTGGCATTATTCTGATCAAAAACATTTTTAAGGGTAATAAAACCATAACTGTTTTTAACAACCTTTTTATCCTGATCAAATTCAACTCTGAAAGTATTAGTTAAGGAGCTAGCTGGTATTAAAGGTAAATATTCACCGGTATTTTGTTCGCCAAATACAATTTCAAAGCTAGATTCAAAGTGTAACCAATCTATTGGGTGTGGATGCAGATGAAATCCTGTTTCACCACCAAAAAGTTTAGCATCTTCCTGAACATAATTAAATACAGGGTTATCATCCAGAGTTTCCCCATTCGGCTCCAAAAAGATATAATCATTAATCTTATTGTAAAATCCGTCAAAGAACGCTTCGAAATGTTGATTTTTATACTCCAGGGTAAAATCAGTTTGCAGGTTGCGCTCGTTGTTAAGGTTTGAATTTCCAATTTCATAACGGTTCGTACCATGATGAACTCCATTAGAAGTGAGCTCTGCCAGGTTTGGAGCCCTGAAGCCACTAGCTATGTTCAGCCGTAAGTCGATATGATCGGTAAAATTAATTTTTGTACCGAAAGAGGCATTAAAACTATTAAAGTTTTTATCTATAGCCGCAATATAATGTTCATCAGTAATTTCACCATGTGCGTCAGTATCAATAGATCTGATATCGTAACGGATACCAAATTGAAAATCAAATTTTTCTAAATGATAATGTGAAGTAGCGAGCAGTCCGAAGTCGGATGTAGTTGCATCAGGGATCAATATTTCTTCACCAAAATTTTTATTAGTCTGATACATTCCCTGCACTCCAATGATAGTTTCAAAGTTTCCTAACTTAGGTAAATTGTATCGTATGTTATAATTGAAGGTGTTAAGGTCCATATTCAGAGCCGCTTCTTCTCCATGTTCTTCTCCATGTTCTTCTTCGAGATGCTCCTCTTCTCCGGGTACCTCTTCTTCTTCATGATGGTGATGTTCTTCAAATTCTTGTCTGTCATTATACGTGTAGCCGAGAATTACATCTAAACTACTGTTATCAAAAAACAAACTTGATTTTGAACTGAAAATATGGCTGGTAATCTCCTGATAAGGCTCTAAAGGTGTTCTGTCTTTACTTTGTAAACCAACTTCTTCAGGAATGCCTAGTTTAGACTTATTTAAATTGTAACGTATTTCAGATATAAAGTTTCCCGACTGATAACCAATTCCTGATTTCAAATCAACTTCGTTAAACCTGGTGTTGGTAACACGTTCTCTAGCTCCTGTTTTATAATCTGCATGTGAACTATAGGTACCACGAATCAAAAATTTAAATTTATCTCCTGAAGTTTTAAATCCTCCATTGGTGCTATACCCTAAAGTATTGGTGTAATAATTTAAATTGATATCACCTTCACTACTATTGCTGTTAGCAAAGCGCTCAGGGTTCAAATATAATACACCTCCGAGGGCATCTGATCCGTATAAAAGAGAGGCTGGTCCCTTAATAACTTCTACACTTTCAATTCCGGCATCATTAACTCCCAAACCGTGTTCATCTCCAAATTGTTGGTTCTCTAATCGTATCCCTTGCGTATAAACCAAAACCCTATTGCCACTTAAACCACGAATAACAGGTTTTCCTATTCCTACACCTGTAGAAACACTTTCTACCCCCGATATATTATTAAGTCCTTCAGCAAGGGTTAGCGCACCTTCAGCTTTTAATTTGGAAATACTTGCGCGTTCTACTTTCATTACATTATCGCTTTGTAGTTTATGAAATGGAGTAGAAACTATAACCTCCTCCATCTCTATAGCGGATGGATTGAGGCTAATAGAAAGTTGATTAGTTAATCCCGTTTTTACATTGGATGTAAAAGTGGTAAAACCTACCGATGAAACCACTAATTTGTATGTGCCGTCAGGAAGGTTTTCTATGGTAAAGGAACCTTTACTGTCAGTTTCTGTTCCCTTTTCAAGTTGAGGAAAGTAAACAGAAGCGAAAGGAATTCCATTAGTTGTTTTAGCATCTGTAACAACCCCCTTTATAGTGTTTTGAGAATGGGCTGCATGAATTGTAATCACACCTAATAGTATGATTTGTATAAAATTTTTCATTAATTTTTAAAATCTTAGAGTTTATTATATAGTAAGTTGTTTTCTTTTTAATAAAAGAAAACTTAATTATGCCCGAGAATTATGAACAAAACTCGGTGGACCTCTAAGATAAAAGTGAAGTGCCTGGTATTCGCTTAAATATGAATAATAATTGAATGTATTAACGGTAGGTAAAACGAGGTCTTCTAATTCAAAAACCTTTGGAATCAGGTCAACATAGTAATTCGACTTGAACTTGAAAATCTCGCACTCCACATCTTTTTTATGGAAGTGTGTAGAGTCAAAATCATAACATTCAAAATGATTATGTTCAAGAAGACTATGGGCAACACTTAAAATAGTGGGAAAAAAAAGAATTCCACTTAAGGCAAAGCTAAAAGCAAATAAAACAATATGTTTAATGAGTCTTTGTCTCATTTAAGTTTAATTCCTATTCTTTTAAGCATTTTTTTTTCAAAACCCCAGAAAAATTGAAATTGTCCAAATACCCAACCAAAAAACACCAGTAAAACCTGGTAAATAGGGAATATAAGAACAATTCGAAGCATCCAGTAAATCCACGGATTGGTAGTTTCTTGCCTCAAAGTTAACAGTTCCATTAGCGGTCCTGCTAATTTTGCAGCACTACTACCCGTGATTGCAAAAACCAACAAAATAACAAAAAGCTGAATATTAGATTTAATATTCCAACGTTGTTTCAGTTTTTCCATGTGTGCAATTTGAGGGCAAAGATAGGGTTTTAATTAATACGAGGATAGAATGGCCCTAATCGTTGATTGTACTTCCTTTGAAAATAAATGAAGTAGTTGTACAATTGATAATTCGCCTCATACCCGTAATCAATATCCGATCTGTAATCAATTTGCATTTCATAAAGATTAGGACTGTAGCGCATAGGTTGCATCACCCTTTGATTCCAGTTAATGACATAAATTTGATTACGATTCTCTAAATAGTTTTGAGAATAAAAACCACGAGGTTTGGCTATACTATTCAGCCACGTATAAAATCCCGGATCTATAATAATGATTTCATATTCTAAACTATCATTGGCAATTTTGACAGTATCTTGTGGGCTTTCTTTCGTGTTAAAGGCTGATTTTTCCTCTTCGGAGATGTTCAGCGCTTCCTTTGAAGAAGAACAACCCCAAATTAGCATGAATAAAAATAATATAGATACGATGTACTTCATAATTGAGGCCTTTTATTAAAGATACAAAAAAAGCCGAACATGATGTCGGCTTAAGGCTGTGAATAGGCGAGTTTTATTTATTTTCAAATAACCCTCCAAGCATACCTCCTAAATCACTTTTTTTATTTTTTCCTCCCAAAAACATATCAGCAACATCATCAATAACACTACCATCTCCATCTGCATCCAGAACGGCTGTAATGAGGTTTTGCTCATGTTTAGGTTGACTACCCATTAAATTACCTAATAAATCATTTATATCATTCGAAGAATTGATTTTTCTGGACCTTTTTTGCTTTCCTAAATAAGACATAATTATGGGAGCAGCAATTTTAAGGATTTGCGCTATGGTACCAGAGTCTAACCCTGCTTTTTGACTCAATGCATTTTGTACAGTAGATTGTTTACTACCTAAAACATGTCCCAAAATACCTTCACCATCTTGCAGTGAATCATTATCGACACCCCCATCAAAAAAGCTCCCCAGGTTCTCTAATATACTTCCATCATGCCTCGAAGAGTCTAAAGCCGTCAACAAACCTTCAGCTCCTTTGGTTGAAGAAGTGTTACGTTGCATAGCACTAAGTAATAAAGGCATTGCAGAACTTAAGACATCAGCTGTTTTGTTTTCAGGTGCTCCTGTATGAGAACTTACACCATTGATTATTTGTCGTCCCAAATCACTATTCAGTAAATCTAATATGCCAGACATTTTTATTATTTTATTGATTAATAGCACCCTAAGGTACAAAAAAAGCCTTTCTTAAGAGAAAGGCTTTATTATTATTAAGTTGTTTAATTGTTACTTAAGGAGTTCTGATATTTGGGTTGCGAGCTCTGTTCCGATTCTATCTTGAGCTTCAGAAGTAGCAGCACCAATATGAGGTGTTAATGATACCTGTGGGTGCATTAAGACCTTCATAGCAGGTTTAGGTTCGTTTTCAAATACATCAAGACCGGCAAAAGCTATTTTACCACTTTCCAGAGCATCTAATAAGGCAACTTCGTCTAACACACCACCACGGGCTGCATTAACAATACCCACACCATTTTTCATACTATCTAATTCCGGTTTCCCGATTACATATTCTTTTTGAGCTGGAACATGAACAGTGATAAAATCAGCTTGTTTTAAAACCTCCTCCTTAGAAATGGTTTCGATAGGGAAGTTAACAGACTGTCCATCATAGAAATCAACTTTGATATCTGCTTTCTCAATAAATGGATCATAAGCAACAACTTTCATTCCTACCCCTAAGGCAATTCGGGCAGTGGCTTGTCCAATGCGACCTATTCCTATAATTCCTAATGTTTTACCTCTCAATTCCATACCGCCGGCGTAGGCTTTTTTAAGATCCTTAAAACGAGAATCTCCTTCTAAAGGCATGCTACGGTTGGCGTCATATAAAAATCTTACGCCACCATACAGGTGAGCAAAAACTAATTCAGCAACTGATTCTGATGAAGCTGCGGGAGTATTAATAACATGTAATCCTTTTTCTTTAGCATATGCAACATCAATGTTGTCCATTCCAACACCGCCACGTCCTATTAGCTTCAAAGAAGGACAAGCATCTATCAGCTCTTTCCTTACTTGAGTGGCACTTCGTACTAAAAGTCCGTCAATTTGATTCTCATTTATGTAGTTGATCAATTGTTCTTGAGCAACTTTAGTTGTGATGACCTCAAAACCATTTTTTTCTAAAGCATCCACACCACTTTTAGAAATTCCGTCGTTTGCTAGTATTTTCATTTTAATTTTGTTTTATGTAGTATTTTAAGCTCGTTTTTCAAATTCCTGCATTGCTTGTACTAAGACTTCAACACTGTTAAGAGGAAGTGCATTGTACATAGAAGCTCTGTAACCTCCAACACTTCTGTGTCCATTTAAGCCATTAATGTTAGCCTCTTTCCAAAGGGAATCAAAGATATCCTTGGTAGTGTCATCTGTCAGGTTAAACGTTGCATTCATGTTTGAACGATCTTCCGTAGCTGCAAAACCTTTAAATAATGGGTTTCGGTCTATTTCATCATAGAGAAGATCTGCCTTCTCCTGATTAATTTTTTCGATGGCCTGAATACCACCTAAGTCCTTTAACCACTGTAGCGTGAGCATCGAAACATAGACAGCGAATACCGGAGGAGTATTAAACATGCTATCCTTGTCTATATGAACCTGGTAGTCAAGCATAGAAGGAATAACTCTTTCTACTTTTCCTAAAACATCCTCCTTAACAACAACCAAAGTAGTACCAGCTGGTCCCATGTTTTTTTGAGCACCGGCATAAATGACATCATATTTAGAAAAATCTCTTTGACAAGAAAAGATATCTGAACTCATATCAGCAACCAATGGAACACCAAAATCATAGTCTTGTTTGATTTGAGTACCAAAAATAGTGTTGTTTGTAGTTACGTGTAAATAATCCACGTCTGAAGGAACCGAGAATCCTTTTGGAATGTAATTAAAATTTTGATCTTTTGAAGAAGCAACTTCAATGAGTTCGCCGAATAACTTCGCCTCCTTGATAGCTTTGGAAGCCCATGTCCCGGTATTGAGATATGCAGCTTTTTCATTGAGTAAGTTATAAGCAACATTCAAGAATTGTGTACTTGCTCCACCTTGTAAAAACAGCGCTTTGTATCCCTTGTTTTCCAACCCAAGAAGTTCTAAGGCAAGGTTTTGAGCATTATCCATTACTTCGATAAAATTTTTATCGCGATGCGAAATTTCAATAAGAGATAATCCTAACCCGTTAAAATCAATTATTGCTTCTGAAGCTTTTTGAAAAACCTCTTGAGGCAAGATGCATGGTCCTGCACTAAAATTATGTTTTTTCATTATAAATAGTTGGTTGTTCGTGAATGCATACAAAGGTGCTAATTAATTCGGGAAAATTTGTTATAAACATTTTAGAATTTTGTTAAATACGCAACAGAAAATCCATAGTATCCACACCATCTGCATAATCATGTAATTGAGGCTTTTGTGTTTTACCAAAATCTACCTCATTCTCTAGAATGCCACTACCTACAATACATTGAATTTTATCGCTATCTTGAAGAAGTTTTTCACGAATGGAGTCTAGTGACTTGTATTCTTCATAGAATAAAGTGGCGATAGGAGAGGCGTAACTTTCATCTTCCTTGAGCATTAAAAAACCGTTTTCCAGAATATTAAAGAGACTCATTAAGTAAACAGCCTTGTTGTAATCATAATTATTAGCATACTTTTGATAATCGATCACATTCCTATAGCTATAAATAGCCTTAAAGAAGGAGTCAAAGTTGTAACCTTTTGGGACAAATATTTTGGAGACATTGCGACAACCTAAACCATAGTACCTGAAAATATCTTCTCCAAGGGCTTCCAGTTGTTCTTCGGTCTCATTTCCAGTAAGTACTGCTACCGAATTTCTGTTTTTTCTAATAATATTTGGCTTACTCTTAAAATAATAATCAAAATATCTGGCGGTATTGTCACTTCCTGTGGCTATAACTGCATCAAAACCTTCAAGCTTCTCCTCCGTAAAAATGATCTTACCCTTAAATTCAGGATTCACATATTCAAGATATTTAGCTAAAAATGGAAGTAAATGTTTGTCGTTAGATGATAACTTGGCAATCACCGAATGTCCGGAAAGTAAAACAGATAAAAAATCATGAAACCCTACCAGTGGGATATTTCCGGCCATTACGATAGCGACTTTTTTAGGAGTAACATTTTCAATTACATAATTTGAAAGCCATTGACTTAAATTTTCGTTTGTAAGAGCCTCAGACCATTGAGATAATGCAAAAGAAAGATTCTCTCTAGTAAACCAACTGTTGTTTTCCTTCGCCAATTTCAATTGATGTTTGAATCCATCAAAAAACAGGTCGTTATGTTCCAGGTTCTCCTTTTTAACAGGATCTATTTCGATAAATTGATTTAAAAAATCTCCTAGTTTAACAAATGCATCAATCTTGTTGCGAATATCACTCATTATATTTGTTTATGTTTTACTTCAACAGTATTTTTGTTCCAGCAAATTTATGGAAATTTAAACGACTCAAAGGAAATTGCTATGGCTATTATAATAACAGATGAATGTATAAATTGTGGTGCTTGCGAACCTGAGTGCCCAAATACAGCGATATATGAAGGGGCTGACGATTGGAGGTACAGTGATGGGACTTCTTTAACGGGCAATGTTGTTTTACCTAATGGAAAAGAAGTCAATGCTGATGATGCTCAAACCCCTGTTAGTGATGAAATATATTATATTGTACCTGATAAGTGTACAGAATGTAAAGGATTTCACGAAGAACCGCAATGTGCTGCAGTTTGTCCTGTAGATTGTTGTGTACCTGATGATGATCATGTGGAAAGCGAAGAGGAATTACTGGGTAAGCAAAAGTTCATGCATCCTGAGGAATAATTAATCAGTAAACTGATAATCTTAAATCCCAAGCTAGTTCTTGGGATTTTTTTATGAATAAAATATAGTATATTTGCGCGTCTAAAATTAAAGTGAATGAAAGCAGGAATTGTAGGATTACCGAATGTTGGGAAATCAACATTATTCAATTGTTTGTCGAATGCTAAAGCACAGAGTGCTAACTTTCCGTTTTGTACCATTGAACCAAACCTTGGGGTGGTAAATGTACCTGATAATCGCCTTCAAAAACTAGAAGAACTAGTGAATCCGGAACGCGTATTGCCTGCAACTGTGGAGATTGTAGATATCGCCGGTTTAGTAAGAGGTGCCAGTAAAGGAGAAGGGTTAGGGAACCAGTTCTTAAGCAATATTCGAGAGTGTAATGCGATCATTCATGTTTTAAGATGTTTTGATAATGATAATATTGTGCATGTCGATGGGAAGATAAATCCTGTTAGTGATAAAGAGACCATCGACATCGAATTACAATTAAAAGATCTTGAAACCGTAGAGAAGCGATTAGATAAAGTGAATCGTGCAGCAAAAAGTGGTGACAAAGATGCAATAAAAGAAAAAAGTCTACTCGAACGTTTTAAAGAGGCTTTGGAAAGTGGTATTTCTGCACGTGCAGTTGAATTAAGTGATGAGGAAGAGGAGTTGGCTAAAGGTTTTCAATTGTTAACCGCAAAACCTATCTTATACGTGTGTAATGTAGATGAGGGGGCAGCCAAGGATGGAAATGATTATGTAGAGCAAGTGAAAGAAGCGGTAAAGGATGAAAATGCAGAAATTATTGTATTGGCAGTTGCAACCGAAGCTGACATCGCTGAACTTGAAACTTATGAGGAAAGAGAAATGTTTCTGGATGATTTGGGTCTGGAAGAGCCCGGAGTTTCTAAACTAATCCGTGCGGCATATAAATTACTTGATTTACAAACTTATTTTACGGCAGGAGTCAAAGAAGTTCGGGCATGGACTGTTCCTGTTGGAGCAACCGCTCCACAAGCTGCTGGTGTGATACATACAGATTTTGAAAAGGGATTCATCAGAGCAGAGGTGATAGGATATAACGATTACGTTGAATATGGCAGCGAATCTAAAGTGAAAGAGGCAGGTAAAATGAGAGTTGAAGGTAAAGAATACATCGTGAAAGACGGCGATGTAATGCACTTCCGTTTCAACGTTTAAGATAATCTTTAACTATCTGACTATCGTATAATAGTTATAGAGATTACAGTGATATCATAAAGAGGTATGTATTTTTGCTCCTATGTTTAAAAGCAACAATACATACCTCGCTGTTTTTATAGGTATTTTAGGAGTAGTCTTTTTCTCTGCAAAGGCAGTAATGGTTAAGCTGGCCTATCAGTACGATGTTTCATCTGTGAATCTGTTAATGTTCAGAATGCTTTTTGCATTACCGTGCTATGTGGTAGTTCTATATTTTATACAAAGCAGGAAGCGAGTAAAGTCTCCTGTAAATTTCAGGGATGTCCTCTGGTTGCTTTTTTTTGGGTTCATTGGTTACTACCTGGCTAGTTATTTCGATTTTTTAGGGTTGCAATATATCAAGGCGAGCATTGAGCGTGTTATTTTATTTATTTACCCCACCATAGTTGTATTGCTTTCTGCGATTTTCCTCAAGAGAAAAATCAATGCGTTGCAAATATTGGCGATTGTAATTACCTATATAGGTGTTTTTGTAGCCTTCTGGGATGAATTTAAAATAGAAGGGACTGAATTTTTAATAGGAGCCGGGCTGATTTTTTTAAGTGCACTTACATATGCTTCATATCTTACCGGAAGCGATTTTTTAATACCAAAGTTCGGAGTATTGCGTTTTACTTCCTATGCCATGATTATTGCTTGCATCTGCGTATTGGCTCATTACTTTATTATTGAAGAAACTTCTTTGTTTGGTTATCATGAGAATGTATATTGGCTAGGATTGGCAATGGCAATTCTCTCTACCGTAATACCTTCCTTTATGGTCTCTTATTGTATAAAAGAGATTGGAGCTTCTAATTTTTCCATTTTGGGTAGTTTAGGGCCCGTTTCCACCATTATATTGGCAAATATTTTTTTGGGAGAAAGGTTTTCTACTCTTCAAATGGGAGGAACACTTATTGTAATCTTTGGGGTGGTCATAATCTCTTTCCAAAAGAATGTTAAAACAGTAAAAAAATGAGCCGCTCATAACTGGTTGATTTACATTATTTAACTTTTATTTTAATAACCTTGTTAATTACTTTAACTATCGGATATTTTATTTTTACAGTTGTTATAGTATATTAGCGATTGTACACGAAATCCCTTTATTTATGGCTGACACTACTCAATATACCGAAGATAATATTCGTTCGTTAGACTGGAAGGAACATATTCGTATGCGTCCCGGAATGTATATTGGTAAATTAGGAGATGGGTCTTCAGCTGATGACGGTATTTATATACTGTTAAAAGAAGTTTTAGATAATAGTATTGATGAATACGTCATGGGGGCCGGAAAAACCATTGAGATATCTGTCCAGGGCGAAAAAGTCATTGTGCGTGATTACGGTAGAGGGATACCGCTGGGAAAAGTAGTAGATGTTGTATCTAAGATGAATACTGGTGGAAAGTACGACACCAGGGCGTTTAAAAAATCAGTAGGTCTTAACGGTGTTGGTACCAAGGCGGTAAATGCCTTGTCGAATTATTTCAGGGTAGAATCTACCAGAGATGGTAAATCAAAATCTGCCGAATTTGAAAGAGGTGAGTTGACTAATGAAGAAGAACTTGATGAAACTTCAAGAAGAAGAGGTACGAAAATAACGTTTATTCCTGATGACACCATATTCAAACATTATAAGTTTCGCAATGAGTATATAGAGAAAATGTTACGAAACTATGTGTACCTGAATCCAGGATTAACCATAGTTTTTAATGGTGAAAAATATTATTCAGAAAATGGTCTTAAAGACCTCCTTCAGGATAATACTAATGTTGATGATATTCTATATCCGATTATTCACCTGAAAGGGGAAGATATAGAGGTAGCAATAACACATAGTAAAACCCAATATAGTGAAGAGTACCATTCTTTTGTTAATGGACAAAACACAACTCAGGGTGGTACCCATTTAGCGGCATTCAGAGAAGCTGTAGTGAAAACAGTTCGAGATTTTTACGGTAAAAATTACGATGCTTCAGATGTAAGGAAATCTATCATAGCTGCAATTTCGATAAAAGTAATGGAACCAGTATTTGAAAGTCAGACCAAAACAAAGCTGGGTTCTACCGATATGGGAGGTAACCTGCCTACGGTACGTACTTTTATAAATGATTTTGTAGGGACACATCTGGATAACTTTTTGCATAAGAATCCGGAAACGGCTGAAAAATTGCAACGTAAAATATTGCAGGCCGAACGAGAACGTAAAGAGTTATCCGGTATAAGAAAACTTGCGAAAGAACGTGCAAAAAAGGCTAGCTTGCATAATAAGAAGTTGAGAGACTGCAGGGTTCACTTGGGCGATATGAAAAAGGACAGAAGGCTTGATACCACTTTATTTATTACAGAGGGGGACTCGGCATCCGGTTCAATCACTAAATCCAGAGATGTAAACACTCAGGCAGTCTTTAGTTTACGAGGTAAACCATTGAACTCTTATGGAATGTCTAAAAAGATTGTTTATGAAAATGAAGAGTTCAATCTATTACAAGCTGCACTTAATATCGAAGAATCTTTAGAAGATTTAAGATACAATAATATTGTAATTGCTACCGATGCCGATGTAGATGGAATGCACATTCGATTATTGTTGATTACATTTTTCTTACAGTTTTTTCCCGAACTGATTAAAGAAGGACATTTATACATATTACAAACACCCCTGTTTAGAGTTCGTAATAAGAAAGAGACTATATATTGTTATAGTGAAACGGAAAGAAGGGAAGCAGTTGAAAAATTAAAAGGAAAACCAGAGATAACTCGATTTAAGGGTTTGGGTGAAATCTCGCCAGACGAATTCCAACACTTCATAGGTGATGACATCCGTTTAGAACCTGTAATGCTAGACAAAGCAATGTCTATCGAAAAGCTTTTAGAGTTCTATATGGGTAAGAACACGCCGGACAGACAAGAGTTTATCATAAACAACCTTAAGGTTGAATTGGATGTAATTGAAGAAAAAGCCTAATCATTAACCACTAAATAAAATCGATTTTCTTTCATGGATGAAAATCAAGAATTGAACGGACACGCAGAAAATGAATCTCCAGATACTATTACTCGGGTAACGGGTATGTATAAAGATTGGTTTCTGGATTATGCATCATATGTAATACTGGAAAGAGCAGTTCCTGCCATTGAGGACGGTTTTAAACCGGTTCAGCGAAGAATCATGCATGCCCTAAAAGAACTCGATGATGGCCGCTACAACAAAGTGGCTAACATAGTGGGACATACTATGCAATACCACCCCCATGGTGATGCCAGTATTGCCGATGCCATGGTTCAGATTGGACAAAAAGATCTTTTGATAGACACTCAAGGAAACTGGGGTAACATACTCACAGGAGATAGTGCGGCGGCTTCAAGGTATATAGAAGCTCGATTGTCTAAATTTGCGCTTGATGTCGTGTTTAGTCCAAAAGTTACGGAATGGCAACTAAGCTATGATGGTCGTAAAAATGAACCCATAAATTTACCAGTAAAATTTCCCCTGCTTTTAGCTCAGGGTGCAGAAGGGATTGCCGTAGGTTTATCAACTAAAATTCTACCTCATAATTTTTGCGAACTGATTGATGCTTCTGTAAAATATTTGAAAGGTAAAAAATTTACAATTCTTCCTGATTTTCCGACGGGAGGGATTATGGATGCAAGTAATTATAATGACGGTGAACGTGGAGGGAAAGTAAGGGTGCGAGCCAAAATTTCTCAATATGATAAAAACACGCTGGTAATTAACGAAATACCTTATGGCACTACAACCACTTCTTTAATAGATTCTATCCTGAAAGCCAATGACAAGGGGAAGATAAAAATTAAAAAAATAGAGGATAATACAGCTGCCGAAGTTGAAATTCTGGTGCATTTGCCAAATGGGATCTCACCCGATAAAACCATTGATGCGCTTTATGCATTTACAAATTGTGAAAATTCAATTTCTCCACTAGGTTGTATAATTATTGATAATAAACCTCATTTCATGGGGGTTTCTGAAATGTTACGTCGCTCTGCGGATCATACAGTAGATCTTTTAAAGCAGGAACTGGAAATCCAATTAAGTGAATTGGAGGAAAAATGGCATTTTGCTTCCCTGGAAAGAATTTTTATTGAAAACAGGATCTATAGAGACATAGAAGAAGAGGAAACCTGGGAGGGAGTAATCTCGGCTATTGATAAAGGCCTGAAACCGCATGTAAAACATTTAAAGCGTGAGGTAACAACTGACGATATTACGCGCTTAACGGAAATCAGGATAAAAAGAATCTCTAAGTTTGATATTGACAAAGCTCAACAACTTATTGATTCATTGGAAGATGAAATAGAGAAGGTAAAGTATAACTTAAATAATTTGATACCGTTTACCATCGATTATTTCTCGACCTTAAAAAATAAATACGGAGAAGGAAGAGAGCGTAAGACAGAGATTCGCCTATTCGAGGATATAGAGGCTACCAAGGTAGTGATTCGTAACTCTAAATTATATGTAAACAGGGAAGAAGGTTTTATAGGTACGTCTCTCAAGAAAAATGAATACGTCTGTGATTGTAGCGACATTGATGATGTTATTGTATTTACGCAAGAAGGTAAAATGATCGTAAGTAAGGTGGCAGACAAAACCTATGTAGGTAAAAACATTATCCATGTGGCAATCTTTAAAAAGAAAGATAAACGCACCACCTATAATATGATTTACCGTGATGGTAAGGGTGGAGCGAGTTACGTGAAGCGATTTAATGTTACAAGTGTCACCAGAGACCGTGAATATGATCTAACAAACGGTAAAGTCGCTTCAGTAGTTAGTTATTTCTCGGCCAACCCGAATGGGGAAGCCGAAGTTGTTACTATACATTTAAGACAGGCTGGTAGTATTAAGAAATTAAAATGGGATCTTGACTTTTCGGATATTCTGATTAAGGGTAGAAACTCTAAAGGAAATGTAGTGACTAAATATGCTGTAAAACGAATCGAACTTAAAGAAAAAGGTGTATCAACACTTAAACCACGTAAAATTTGGTTTGATGATGTGGTACAACGCTTAAATGTTGATGGAAGAGGGGAATTATTAGGAGAGTTTAGAGCCACAGATAAACTTCTTGTAGTAAATCAAGACGGTGAAGTAAAAACAATAGCGCCGGAATTAACAACCCATTTTGACTCCAACATGATCCTGCTCGAAAAGTGGCAACCTGAAAAACCAATTTCAGTCATTTATTTTGATGGAAATAAAGAACGTTACTATGTTAAGCGCTTCTTAATAGAGAATGGAAACAAAGAGGAATTGGTGATTTCTGATCATCCTAAATCCAATTTAGAAATTATTTTGACCGATTGGAGACCAATGGTGGAAATAGAATTTGTGAAACCTAGAGGTAAAGACCCAATCCCAAATTTAGAGGTTGATTTAGAAGATTTTATAGCCATTAAAGGAATTAAAGCTTTAGGTAATCAATTGACTGCCGATAAAATTCGTCAAATTAACAGATTAGATCCATTACCCTACGAGGAACCTGAAATAGTACCTGCCGAAGCTATGGAAGTCATAGAAGAAGAAGAGGTGCATGAAGATAAAGAAAATTCAGAAGGAGAGTCACAAACATCTATAGAATTTGAATAAAAATAAGCGCCTAATGGCGCTTTTTTTTATTCGTTGTTTTTTCTGTTTTCAGTAACTGCAATTTTCTTTTTAAGCTTCATATTCAGAAATTCCACAAGTAATGAAAAGGCTATTGCAAAATAGAGATACCCTTTGGGAATAGCACCTATTTCCTGACCGAATACTACAGCATGTGATAAATGTGCAGCTTCAGCAATTAGCATAAATCCGATAAGGATCAGAAAAGAAAGGGCCAATAATTGCATGGATGGATGCTTGTTGATAAAGACTCGTATAGGATTGGCAAAGACCATCATGATAATTATAGAAATCACGACAGCTATAATCATTAAAATAAGAGCATCAGTCGGTTTAGATCCAATACCATTAGTCATTCCCACTGCCGTCAATATCGAATCTATTGAGAAAATAAAGTCAATGATAACAATTTGAAATATTGCCTTTGATAATTTTGTAATATTTTTTGATTTAAGGACCGCCTCATCGTGTTCAGGAATCTCTACCTTTTCATGAATTTCAGATGTACTTTTGTACAGCAGGAACAATCCTCCTAATAAGAGAATTATGGCTTGCCCACTTACACCCATGGTTAACCAGGTAGTGTCAATATGATAAAAAGGCTCTTTGAGCCCTACTAAATAAGAAACCGCAAACAGTAATATAATACGCTGAACCATAGCTAATAACAGCCCCCAATTTGTAGCTTTTCTTTGGTGTTCTTTGGGTAACTTATTGGCTACTATCGAAATGAAAACAATATTGTCGATTCCGAGTACGATCTCTAAAAAGGTAAGCGTTAAAAGTGCAACCCAAGCGTCTACACTGGTTAGAATTTCAAACATATTAATTGATTTTTATAGCAGTTCCTTTCTGTTTGTTCTTTGAGTCTCCAACAAGAGAATATTCAAAGGTATACGCGTCCTCTGAAGTCTTAAGAATTTTAATGTGTACAGCTTTTTTATCCGAATTAGATTTCGGATTAAGTTTACGAACTACAAACTCACAATCATTGATCCACTTAACGCTGTTCGTATCCACCTTACCTTCTACATATTCGAATTCAAGACTGTCAGTTCGAGTGAATTTATTAACGTGTTCTTCTCCATTAACTGTATAGTGAAATTCAAATTCACCCGTTTTGAAATCCGAACACTCTCTCTGAACACTATAACAAGAAATAAATAAGGGGATAAAAGTAAGTAGTAGTAATAATTTCTTCATTGTGGATCTTTTGTTTTGAATTTCAAAAATAAGCAATAAACGAGGAATATGAATTGGTTGGAGCTGTTAAGATTCTATAAAAGTTTTAAAAGTACCGTCTGTGTAAAAAATAATAATCTTTTCAATATTCTTTTTTTGAGCGCTCTTTATCGGATCTTCCTGTTTAGTTGAAACTTCCGGTTCCACATCAACTTTAGCAATAGGAACCTCAGGATTTTCTCTGGGTGGAGCAGGATTTGAAAATAAGGTGCCGCTTGTTTCTTCAACCGAATCAGGTTTTTTAGGGAATGTTCCCTGACCGTTTAGTAACCAATACAATTCAACCTCAGGAAAAGTATCCAGTATTTTAAGGACAAAATCCAGGCTAGGCTTATTTCGACCAGACATCAAATGAGAAATAGAGGCTCTGTTTACTTGTATTTTATCAGCAAAAGCAGAGGCGCTTAAGCCGTAGTAATCTAGTACTTTTTGTAAGCGTTCTATGAATTCAGCAGTATTAACCATATGTTTACAATGTTAAACAATGAATATTCGTTCTTCATGTTTACAAATGTAATGAATATTTATAAATATACCCACAATAAGACCTTAAATACACATAACCACTTGATTTAATAGTCTAGATAAACAACCATAACTATCTAGAATACAATTATTTAAGTTGTTTATTATAAAATTGTAATTTTCAGAAACATCTGTGTCTGTAATAGTACAAATACTGTATACAATACTTAACAAATAAGTATCGAAATCATAGAAAACTTTGTTTACAAATGTAACTAATGTTTATTAACAATGTTAAACAGATACTTGTTTACCTTTGTAACATTCGGTTTTAAATGCGTTAGATTTTATAACTGTAAGGATGGACAACTTTATAATTCTCTATTTTTGCAATACAAAATAATTATAGCCATGAACCATTCACTTACGCACCATGAACAGTACCTGGAAAAACAGTTGCATGGTCGATATATTCATATGAATCACATTGAAAAGATTCTTAAAAACCTGCCAGATACTTTTACCGTTAGCATTGCAGGCAGATCTGTAAAAGACCAGCCTATTTATACACTTAAGGCAGGTAATGGCCCAATTAAGGTTTTAATGTGGTCTCAGATGCATGGAAATGAATCTACAACTACTAAAGCGGTATTTGACCTGCTTAAGCTCTTGCAAGACGCTGATAATCATTTTGGACAGTGGTTAATGGAAAAATGTACTGTTCTTATAATGCCTATGCTTAATCCTGATGGTTCAGAGGCCTATACAAGAGTAAATGCTAATAACATAGACTTGAACAGGGATGCACAAAACTTATCTCAGCCGGAAAGTAAGGTTTTAAGGACTGTATTTAATGAATTCGAACCTGATTACTGCTTTAACTTACATGATCAACGCACGATATTTAGTGCCGGGAGTGTAAAAAAGCCGGCAACAGTATCATTTTTATCACCATCAGAAGATATAAACAGATCAGTAACCGAAACCAGAAAGAAAAGTATGGAGGTTATTGTAGCTATGAATAAGGTTTTACAGGGATATATCCCTGGCCAAATTGGAAGATATGACGATGGTTTTAATTTAAATTGTGTTGGGGATACCTTTCAGTCTTTAGGAGTTCCAACTATTTTATTTGAGTCCGGTCATTTTCCTGATGATTATCTACGGGAGGAAACCAGGAAATACATATTTATAGCCATATGCACGGCTTTAGAATATATAGCAGAAGACAAAGTAACCGGAAATGCAGATCTTTTGTACGCTGAGATCCCTGAAAATGATAAATGCTTCCTGGATATCATTGTAAGAAAAACAAATGAGAATGGGGAAAGAGAGGATGTTGGAATTTTGTTCAAAGAAACCTTAATTCAAGATAAGCTTCATTTGCTCCCAACTATTGAAAAAACTGGTGATCTCAAAGAATTTTATGGCCATATCGAACTGCAGAATGCTGTAAACTCTACTAAATCGTTTGAAATAAAGGGGTTTGGGAGGGTAGATATTACAGAAATCTTAAAAAATAGGCAGAATAGTTAATAATAATTTAACGTTTAGTCCAAATTTGACCAAAAAAACTAACGTTTGTGTATATATTTTTGATATTTTTGCTTGAAATTTAATTATAGTTATGGCGAAATTTAAATTAGACGAAGTCGATCACCAGATACTGGATATGTTGATAGACAATACCCGTACTCCTTTTACAGATATAGCAAAAAAATTACTTATATCTGCAGGTACAGTGCATGTTAGAGTTAAAAAAATGGAAGATGCAGGGATCATTAAAGGCTCATCCTTAACCCTGGATTATGAAAAGTTAGGTTATTCTTTCATCGCTTACGTTGGTATTTTTCTTGAGAAAACACACCAAACTAAATTTGTTTTGGAACGTCTTAATGAAATACCATATATAACAGTAGCATCAGTTACAACCGGGAAGTTTAATCTTTTCTGTAAAATAAGAGCTAAAGACACCAAGCATGCTAAAGAAGTGATCTTTGAAATTGATGATATTGATGGTGTTTCTAGAACTGAAACAATGATCTCTCTTGAAGAAAGTATTAATGATAAAAAGAGATTGATGCACACGATTTTCAACGAACTGTAATATCTGAAACATTTTGTTTAATTTCTGTGTTAAACACTTAAACAAGCCCTTTCAAGTCTGGTATTTGGAAGGGTTTTTTGTATTTTCACGCAAATAAAAATACCGACCTATGTCAAGAAAACCAAAGATAGACCGATTTAATGAAAGCGTACTTGCTAAGTATCAGATCTATAACAGTATTTTTATCACCTTACCTTTTGATGAAATTACGAATACAGGGGTGATGTTACCGTTGTTTAGTGAGTTCTGTGAAAAAGGTTTTGATAATGATAAAAACCCTTCGGAAATTGTAGAAGCCTTTTTTACAAAGTATTTTGATAATCCGAGTGAAGAAGAGAAAACAGCACTTCTTTTCAGGTTCATTCAATATATTGAACGTCAAGTTGTATTATTTGATGCTATTGAGGATGCCGCATTTCCTGTTATTAATAACATGAATGGACGTGGAACACTTAGAAACCTGAAAGAAGAGGCACAAGCCAAGAATAAACGTAAAGAGTTGGTTGAAAACCTTAAAAAGTTCAATGTGAGAACAGTGTTAACTGCTCACCCAACTCAGTTTTATCCCGGACCGGTACTAGGTATTATTACTGATTTAGCAAAAGCAATTGAATCGAATGATTTAACATTAATTAAAAAGCTACTCGCTCAGTTAGGAAAAACTCCATTCTTTAAAAAAGAGAAACCAACTCCATTTGACGAGGCCGTAAGTCTTAATTGGTACCTGGAAAATGTCTTTTATCAGGCAATGAGTAGTATCTATAACTATATTCAGGATAATATTTTAGAAGATGAAGAAATAGATAACGACATCGTTAATCTAGGATTTTGGCCAGGAGGAGATAGAGATGGAAATCCTTTTGTAACCACAGAAATCACCCTGAAAGTTGCTAACAGGCTGAGAAGTACCATTATTAGAAACTACTATCGTGACGTTAGACGTCTGAAAAGGAAGATTACCTTCAATGAAGTAGATGTAATGATTTCTGACTTGGAAGCACGTTTATATGAAAACATTTTCAAGGAAGAGGAAAAACCAACGGTTACAGCTGATGAAATTTTAAAAACGCTAACAACCATTAAGCAAATCCTTATAAAAAAACACCAATCATTGTATGTAGATGAGATCAGTAGCATGATCAATAAGGTGAAGCTTTTCGGACTCCATTTTGCAACTTTAGATATCCGTCAGGATTCCAGAGTACATCATAATGTACTTTCTAATATCGTAAAAGAATCAAGAGCTATGGGCCTTGATGTGTTCCCTAAGGACTATGAGTCCTTATCTGAGGAAAATCAAATAGAAATACTAAGTAAGGTAGAAGGCAAATTAAATCCTGAATTATTTCAGGATGATATGGCTAAAAAGACCCTGGCTTCCATTTATGCAGTAAAGACCATTCAGGATATGAATGGAGAAAGAGGATGTAACAGATATATCATCAGTAATAATGGTAGTGTTATAAATGTTTTAGAGGCATTTGCTATGATTCGCTTGTGTGACTGGAGTCAACCAAATTTAGATGTTATTCCTTTATTTGAAACCGTAGATGATCTTGAAGTAGCCCACCAGGTTATGGAGACTTTATATACTAATAAAGCTTACGCCGAACATTTAAAACGAAGAAGGAATAGACAAACTATAATGCTTGGATTCTCTGATGGTACTAAAGATGGAGGTTATTTAATGGCAAACTGGGCTATCTATAAAGCTAAAGAACGTCTTACCGAAATTTCAAGGAAATACGATATCAAAGTAATGTTCTTTGATGGTCGAGGAGGACCTCCGGCAAGAGGTGGTGGTAAAACACACCAATTTTATGCCTCATTAGGACCAACCATTGAAAATGAAGAAGTACAGTTGACGATTCAGGGACAAACCATTAGTTCTAATTTTGGAACAATAGAATCTTGTCAATACAATTTAGAGCAATTAATTAGTTCTGGTGTCGCCAATCAAGCTTTTGGTCAGGAAGAAGAAAATCTTCTTAGCAAAGAAGATCGTGAGACGATGAACAGATTAGCTGAAATAAGTTATAATGCTTATGTTGATTTTAAAAAGCATCCTAGGTTTTTGTCTTATCTGGAGCAAATGAGCACATTAAAGTATTATGCAAAAACAAATATCGGTTCCAGGCCATCAAAAAGAGGGAAGTCTGATAAACTTGTGTTTTCTGATTTAAGAGCGATCCCTTTTGTCGGTAGCTGGAGTCAACTAAAACAGAATGTACCTGGTTTTTATGGAGTAGGACTTGCATTTGAAGAGTTTGCAAATAATGGAGAATGGGATAAATTGGAGTCCCTTTATAAAAACTCTCTGTTTTTCAGAACCTTGTTAGAAAACAGTATGATGAGTTTAACAAAATCATACTTTAAACTAACAGCTTATATGAAACACGATAAGGAATATGGTGCTTTCTGGAATCAGATTCATGATGAATATCAGCGTAGCAAAGCAATGATCTTAAAGCTTACAGGTTACTCTAAACTAATGGAGGATTCACCAACAATGAGAGCTTCTATTCATGTCAGAGAGAAAATAGTATTGCCTTTGCTTACGATACAGCAATATGGTTTACGTAAGCTGCAAAAAATGCATAGAGAGAATAAAATTGATAAGAAAGAGTTAGAGACCTATGAAAAAATGGTTACTCGATCTTTATTTGGAAATATTAATGCCAGTAGGAACTCAGCATAATTAAGTAAAACAAAAGCCGCTGATAACAGCGGCTTTTGTTTTTTTAAAAGTTCGGACTCAAATTGTATTTTTTATAGAATGCATCCAAGGCTTCTATGACCTCTTCTTCTGAATCTACAATTTTTATCAAGTTTAAATCTTCAGGACTAACTTTTCCATGCTTTTTGAGTAATACTTCTTTAACCCAATCAAATAAACCTTTCCAAAATTCAGAACCTACAAGAATAATAGGAAATCGTCCTATTTTTTTAGTTTGAATCAGGGTCATAGCCTCAAATAATTCATCCAAAGTTCCAAAACCACCAGGCATTACAACAAATCCTTGAGAATATTTTACAAACATTACTTTTCGCACGAAGAAGTAATCGAATTGAAGATTCTTATCACTATCAATATATGGATTATCGTGTTGTTCAAACGGAAGATCAATATTTAAACCTACAGAGGTTCCGCCTCCCAGGTGAGCACCTTTATTCCCAGCTTCCATAATTCCCGGTCCGCCTCCGGTAATGACACCATATCCAGCTTCAACAATTCGCTTGGCAATACGTTCTGCTAATTTATATTGTGGATCTTCAGGTTTCGTACGGGCTGAACCAAAAATTGAAACACATGGACCGATTTGACTCATTTTTTCAAATCCGCTAACAAATTCACCCATAATTTTGAATATGGCCCATGAATCATTTGTTTTTATTTCATTCCACCCTTTATGATGTGATTCTTTTCTCATAGATTGTCAGTATTATATTTCTTATCAAATTTATAAATATAGGAGCTAACTTAGGTTGCTCAGTGTAAAAATATTTACCGATTATTGGACAAAAAAAAGCAAACCCCATGGCTTGCTTTGTTCTAACACTTTAAATCAAATGTAACTAAAGTGGTTTTCGTCCGGATATGACATTGTATAAAACAATAATGACAGCTATTACAATTAGAA
This sequence comes from Zhouia amylolytica, assembly GCF_900116365.1. Taxonomy (GTDB): domain Bacteria; phylum Bacteroidota; class Bacteroidia; order Flavobacteriales; family Flavobacteriaceae; genus Zhouia; species Zhouia amylolytica. Next base: position 157,413 of record NZ_FPAG01000007.1, read on the forward strand.
CATGTAATAAGCTGCTGGTACTTAAACCGGGAATGATTCCCAACAATCCCAGTACCCAGGCAACGATACAGATTACTGCAACTAACCAAAGAATGCTTCTCATAATGTAGTTTTTAATTGATTTCAGTCTAAGTTACTGATTATTAGATTAAAAACGTATTTTCTGTCAATTAAATTGCTCTTTAATGACATTATTGAGATTAAACTAACTCCTTTTTTAAAAATTTAGCCGTATAACTTTTCTTATCCTTGATTATTTCTTCCGGAGTACCTGTGGCCACAACTTTTCCTCCACCTTTACCGCCTTCATAACCAATATCGATAATATGATCAGACATTTTAATAACATCCATATTGTGCTCAATGATTAACACCGTATTTCCTTTATCGACTAGTTTATTCAATACAGACATCAATACATTGATATCCTCAAAATGAAGTCCTGTTGTAGGTTCATCCAGAATATAAAAGGTGTTTCCAGTATCTCTCTTAGATAATTCTGTGGCTAATTTTATACGTTGGGCCTCACCACCTGAAAGAGTAGTAGACTGTTGTCCAAGTGTAATATAACCAAGACCTACATCCTGAATGGTTTTTAGTTTTCGATATATTTTAGGTATGTGTTCGAAGAATGTAACAGACTCGTTTATGGTCATTTCCAATACATCAGCAATAGATTTTCCTTTGTAACGAATCTCCAGGGTTTCTCGGTTAAAACGCTTTCCGTTACATGTTTCACATTCGACATATACATCCGGAAGGAAATTCATTTCAATAACCCTTAAACCACCTCCCTGGCAGGTTTCGCATCGTCCTCCTTTAACATTAAAGCTGAATCTGCCTGGCTTATACCCCCGAATCATTGCTTCAGGAGTTTTGGCAAATAAGGATCTTATTTCACCAAAAACACCAGTATAAGTTGCAGGGTTAGAACGAGGAGTCCTTCCAATGGGCGACTGGTTGATGTCGATAACCTTATCAATGTATTCCAATCCCTTAATTTGTTTGTAAGGCATTGGCTTTTTTACCGCATTAAAAAAATGCGCATTCAATATAGGGTAGAGGGTTTCATTAATAAGAGTAGATTTCCCACTTCCTGAAACACCAGTAACGCCAATCATTTTACCTAATGGAAAAGTAACATTTACATTTTTAAGGTTGTTTCCCCGACAGCCAGTTAGCGTAATTTCATGACCATTCCCTTTTCTTCTTTCATCAGGTATTTCAATCTTCTTATTTCCATTAAGGTATTCAGCAGTTAAGGTGTCATGCTTCATTAGCATCTCAGGAGTACCCTGTGAGATGATTTCTCCACCATGTTTACCCGCCTTCGGACCTATATCAATTACATGATCCGCACGTTCTATCATGTCTTTATCGTGCTCCACAACAATAACTGAATTCCCGATATCCCTTAGCGATTCCAATGATTTTATTAATCGTTCATTGTCTCGTTGATGCAATCCGATACTAGGTTCATCTAAAATATAAAGTACGCCCACCAATTGCGATCCAATTTGAGTAGCGAGACGTATACGCTGAGCTTCACCTCCTGAAAGAGATTTTGAACTTCTGTTTAATGAAAGATAATCCAATCCAACATCCAATAAAAACTGAATCCGGGCATTAATTTCTTTTAGAATTTCTTCCGCAATCTTAAACTGCTTTTCAGACAGGTATCCGGATAAGGTTTTAAAGAATTGAGCCAGGTCAAGAATATCCATATGAGCCAGATCCGCAATACTCCTGTTATTGATCTTAAAATACAGCGACTCTTTACGTAATCTTGAGCCTTCGCATTCCGGACAATTAATTTTATCCATATACCCTTTAGCCCATCGGGTAATTGAAGAGGAGTTGCTCTCTTCAAACTGATTTTTAATGAAGTTAACGATACCCTCAAAATCAATTTTATAATCCCTCGTTATTCCGAGGGTCTTTGAAACCACTGAAAACTTTTCTTTCCCTCCATAAAGGATGACATTCATAGCTTCATCAGGAATGTCTTTGATAGGATCAGATAGTTTAAAGTTATAGCGTTCAGCTATTAATTGGATCTGCTTATAAATCCAACTATTTTTTTGTTCGCCGAGGGGAACAATCCCTCCACTTTTTATATTCGAATTTTTATTGGGTATAATTTTGCTTAAGTTGACCTCATGAACCATACCGAGTCCCTTGCAATTCGGGCACATTCCTTTAGGAGAGTTAAATGAAAAAGTATTAGGTTCAGGATTTGGATACGAGATCCCCGTCGTAGGGCACATTAAACTTCTACTGAAGTACCTTGCCTCATCCGAATCGTTATCAATGATCATTAAAACATCATCACCATGATACATAGCAGTATTGATGGTTTCCATTAACCGTTTGACGGTATCGGGGTTTTCGTCAACTTTTAATCGATCAATGACGATCTCAATATCATGAGTTTTATAACGATCAACTTTCATTCCATGCTCAAGATCTCTTATTTCACCATCTACCCGAACTTTTAAGAATCCTTGTTTAGAAATTTGCTCAAATAATTCTCTGTAATGCCCTTTACGACTTTTAATCACAGGTGCCAGTACATTTATTCTTTTGCCTTTAAAATCCTCATAAATGAGATCCTTTATTTGCTCATCACTGTAACTAACCATCTTTTCTCCAGTCTCATAACTGTATGCATCAGCAGCTCTGGCAAACAAAAGCCTTAAAAAATCATAAATCTCGGTAATGGTTCCAACAGTTGATCGAGGAGATTTGGATGTTGTTTTTTGTTCAATTGCTATAACAGGTGATAACCCATCAATTTTGTCAACGTCAGGACGTTCCAAACCTCCCAGAAATTGACGTGCATAGGCAGAAAAGGTTTCTATATACCTTCTTTGACCTTCAGCGTAAATGGTGTCAAAGGCCAGAGAAGATTTTCCACTTCCAGACAAACCTGTAATTACCACAAGTTGTTCTCGGGGAATATTAACGTCTATATTTTTAAGGTTATGAACGCGTGCACCCTTAACCTCTATAAATTCTTCAAAATTATTCATAGTAATGAAACAAGATGCGAATTTACAACTTTAAGTGCTAAAAATGAAGCCATATTCTATTTGAATATCAGGAAATACAGTTTCTAAAAACCTGCTGCAGCATCATCGCCTCGATGATCTGCTCCCGCTTCCAAACGTCCACTTTCAAGGCGTAATATTGCATCAACTTTTCCTATTATTTTAGAAGAAGTTTCATCAATCTCATAGCCTGATTTATAAAGCTTTCGTTTAAGGGAGCGGTTAAATTGTTTGGGTTCCATTTTTACGATGTCTGGTAACCACTGATGATGAAACCGTGCCGCATTTACTGCTTCCTGCATACTCATACCAAATTCATATACGTTTAGTATGGTTTGTAGGACAGAAGTGATGATAGTCGAACCGCCTGGAGTTCCAACAACCATAAATAACTCACCATTCTGTTCTACTATCGTCGGTGTCATACTACTTAACATCCGTTTTTCGGGTGCAATACTGTTGGCTGTTGCTCCTGTGAGTCCAAATTTGTTAGGAACTCCCGGCTTTGCACTAAAGTCATCCATCTCGTTGTTGAGAAAAAAACCTAGTTCATCGCAATATAATTTAGATCCATAAGCTCCATTAATGGTGGTGGTAACCGAAACAGCATTTCCATATTGATCAACAATAGAGTAGTGAGTAGTTTCATCACTTTCCACGATTGTGACATTTCCGTGACTAACCTGATGCGATGGTGTTGCTGCCTTAAACGAAAAGTCACGCATTCTATCTTCTAAGTATTCTGACGATAAAAGTTCTCGCAAGGGTACGGAAACAAAATCAGGATCTCCTAAATAATAATTTCGATCTGCATAAGCTCTTCGCTCAGCCTCCGTTATTACCTGGATGGTTCTTTTGGAATTATGTCCATATCGGTCTAACGGATACCGTTCAATCATTTTCATAATTTGAGCTAAAGTTACACCGCCACTGCTGGGAGGTGCCATAGAAATAACCTTAAGGTCTTTGTAGTTGAATATGATAGGTTTACGCCATTTAGGAGTATAATCCTTTAGATCCTCCATCGTAACAAAACCTCCTTCTGATTGAATAAAATCAATCAGTTTACGAGCAGTTTCACCCGTGTAAAATTCTTGTGGCCCATGCTTTAAAATTCGACGAAGAGTTCGGGCTAGTGCATGGTATTTTATAGTGTCCCCTTCCTTATAAGCTCCGGAAAACAATGTATTTACTCCACTTAGCTCCACAATTTTATCCTGATATGTTTCAATCGTTTTTTCTTGTTTTCTGGTAACAACGACACCGCGTTCAGCTAAAGAAATAGCCGGTTGTATTATCGCTTCTATCGGGAGCTTACCAAACCTGCGGTGACTTTCAAAAATTCCGGCAATACTACCGGGAACTCCAGTTGAAGTAGCTCCATACCAGGACATATCCGGAATAACATTCCCTAAAGAGTCTAAATACATGTCTCTGTGGGCAAGTTTTGGAGCTTTTTCCCGATAATCCAGAGATCCAACTTCACCATTGTTCAAACGATATACCATAAAACCACCCCCACCAATGTTTCCGGCATAGGGATAAGCTACTGCTAAGGCCAGACCTGTTGCTGCCATAGCGTCAAAAGCATTTCCTCCTTTAGCAAGAATCTCTTTCCCAATTTCAGAAGCTTCCACACGTGCAGAAACTACCATGGCTTTTTCTGTAACTAATCCGGAAGTTTTGACTGTTTTACAGCCTATGAACAGGCAAATTGCAAATAAGGAAAGTGTTATTCTCATAAATCGCTAGTTGAAATCGGTTTCTTTTTGAAGTGATTGAAGTTTATGTGCTGAATAAGTTCTGAGTTCCTCAAAAAAACTGTAGAACTCTTCTTGAAACTCTTCGTAATATTCTTCGAGTTCATTAACAGCGAAGTTCATCTTCGATCTATTATTTGTTCGCCTGTTCATTCCATTTAAAACCCGCGAAATACCTTCGATACTGGCATAATTCAACAACCAGTTATCACTGATCATATAAGGCATCATTTTCTTGGTGTTAAGAGGTAGAATATCGTAATGTTCTCGAAGCAAATCATAAAAATCAGCTACAAACTCCGATAGAGGAATGTCGCTGTATCGATCCCAGTTTTTCGCTAAAAAATGATCGTAAAATATATCTACAATAACACTGCTGTAGTGATGGTAATTTTTATGAAGTTTTTTTGTGCTTAACCTTACAGTTGGATGAGCATCTGTAAAAGTATCAATCGCCCTGTGTAGTATAACTCCATTTTGAAATTGAACAGGATAGCTTAAATATTTTTTACCTCGAATACTGTCGGCTACAAAATTACCTATTTTAACAAGGGGCTCATCGCCAGAAAGATAAATGTGTGCTAAAAAATTCATTTTCTAAAAATACAAATTCACTTAGGCTTATCACCATTTTATTCATTTTTTAATGGACGAAAGCTGACTTTTGTATGAAATAATTTGCAAATTTGTTCTTAAATCAAAATAAAACTAAATGACCTTAATAAAATCTATTTCAGGAATACGCGGAACCATAGGAGGTAACATAGGAGACAACTTAACACCAGTCGATGCAGTTAAATTTGCGGCAGCCTATGGAACCTGGCTAAAAAAAGAAGTAGGGAAAGATAAAGTAACAGTAGTAATTGGACGTGATGCCCGCCTTTCTGGCGAAATGATCCAAAATTTGGTAGCATCCACCTTAGTAGGGTTGGGAATAGATATTGTAGATTTAGGACTAAGTACTACTCCTACGGTCGAAGTTGCCGTTCCAATGGAAAAAGCAGACGGAGGAATTATTCTGACCGCAAGTCATAATCCAAAACAATGGAATGCTCTTAAACTTCTCAACAATAAAGGTGAGTTCCTTAGTGGAGCAGATGGAGCTAAAATATTACACCTTGCAGAAAATGATGACTTTGCATTTGCGGAGGTTGATGATCTTGGTGTGATTTCAAAAAATGATGCTTATATAGACATTCATATTGATGAAGTGTTAAATCTTTCGTTAGTAGATGTAGAGAAAATTAAATCCGCCAAATTTAAGGTGGTTGTAGACGGGGTTAATTCCACTGGGGGTATAGCGATCCCAAAACTTTTAAAAGAACTAGGGGTAGAGGTGGTTGAACTCTATTGTAATCCTACAGGACATTTTCCACATAACCCGGAACCTTTAAAAGAACATCTCACTGATATTTCGGACCTGGTGATAAAAGAAAAAGCTGATTTGGGTATCGTGGTAGATCCCGATGTTGATCGTTTAGCCTTTATCAGTAATAATGGGGAGATGTTTGGGGAAGAATATACTTTGGTAGCATGTGCTGATTATGTTTTAGGGAAAACGAAAGGGAATACAGTATCCAATCTAAGCTCATCCAGGGCCCTGAGAGATGTTACTGAAAAGCATGGGGGAACTTATGAGGCTTCAGCAGTTGGTGAAGTAAATGTTGTAACACTCATGAAAAAGAATGAAGCCATTATTGGTGGGGAAGGAAATGGGGGAATTATATACCCGGAAATTCACTACGGTAGAGATGCACTCGTAGGAGTAGCACTTTTTTTAACACATCTTGCTGAGTTAGGTATCTCAGTTAAAGAGCTCCGGGATAGTTATCCTTCTTATTATATGAGTAAAAAGAAAATTCAATTAACGCCTGAAATTGATGTGGATGCTATTCTTAAAATGATGGAAGAAAAATATGCGACTGAAGATATTTCTACGGTCGATGGGGTTAAAATAGATTTTCCAGATAATTGGGTTCATTTACGAAAGTCGAATACAGAGCCTATCATTAGAATATACACCGAAGCAAAATCACAAGTAGAAGCAGATAATTTAGCAGATTCAATTATTGCCGAAATTAAAGAGTTGGTATAATTGACATCCTAATTTAAATACAAAATATGTTTTGATTCGAAACTAATCGTAATTTTTATAGTTTCAATATTTTTCTTATTCATCTCTATTTGTATCTTAGCACTACTAAATTTAGAAACTTGAGAAAATGAAAAACATATTTTGTATTATTTTGTTCTTATCGGTATTAGCAGTTCCTGCGCAAAATAAACCTGATACTTTAAAAGTGATGACGTTTAATATTTTGCACGGAGCTACCACCAAAGGTGATTTCAATCTGGAGGCAATTGCGGGGGTTATTAACAAATACAATCCTGATCTGGTTGCCATGCAGGAAGTCGATTTCAAAACCAAAAGAGCAAAAAAATACAACTTACCACTAGAATTAGGATATAGGACTCAGATGATGCCCCTTTATGCAAGAGCGATGTATTATGATGGAGGAGAATATGGTGAAGCTGTATTATCAAAATACAGTCTGACATACACGGAGAATATTGCATTACCACATCAAAAAACATCAGAACCTCGAGCAGCCCAGGTAGCCAGATTTGAAACCAGGCAAGGAAATACCATTCAGTTTGTAGCTACACACCTGGATCATTTGAGGAATGAGACGGATCGTTTAATGCAGGCTGATGCATTAGTAAAAGAGTTTAAAAACGAAACATATCCTACGATTTTAATAGGAGATCTGAATGCGCAGCCCGATAGTGAAACAATGAAAAAGCTATATCAGGTGTTTCATAAACCGGATATGGAAGAGGCATATAAACCAACTTATCCATCAACAGGACCTAAGATATGCATAGACCATATCATGTTTAATCAACCTGAAAAGTGGTCTGTTTTAAACTATGAGATTATTTGTGATGATTATGTAACGGATCACTGTATTGTGGTGGCGACCTTGATATATAAACCCTAATTAATTTTAGGACCTTTGTCTTTATGCTTGAATCTTTTGTGAGTCCACAAATAGTATTCAGGCTTTTTCTTTATTTGGGCCTCCAATAACTCAGTAAAACGATCTGTGATTTCATAATCAGGAAGGTCTTTGGGTTCTTCTGAAATTACACTGAACGAAGTTTCGTAATACCCGCGTTTTATTTTTTGGATGTCTAAGAATAATACCGGGCAATTAAGACCTTTGGCAATTTTTTCAGCGCCTACAAATACAGGCACCTCAATCCCGAAAAACTCACGCCAATATTTGGCTCTGCTTGGCATAGGAGATTGGTCAATAGCTAAACCATAAAGCGCAAGCTCACCTTCTCTGTACTTTTGTAAAATCGTCTTGGTGGTATCGTACCTGGATATTAAAAAAGCCCCATGACGCGTTCTTATTTTTTTTACCAGGCGATCGAAATACTTATTATTAATAGGTTGATAAACAGCATAACCATTGTGCCTAATCTGGTAACCTAAAGACATTAACCATTCATAGCTGGCATAATGTCCACATAACAAAACAACACTTTTATTTTGATTTTCATAGGCTTTAAGGACTTCGATATTCTTAAACTTAAACCTTTTTTGCATTTCCTCCTTTGAAATGCTCAGAGATTTAATCATCTCCAGAAATAAATCACATAAATGATGGTAAAACTTTTTTTCAATGATTCGTATCTCAGTTTCATTCTTATCAGGAAAGGCCAGCTTCAGATTCCCTCGAACTACTTTTTTACGGTAACCAATAAGTCGGTAAACAATAAAGTAAACAAAGTCAGAAACTTTATAAAAAATGGGGAATGGAAGCTTGGAGGTAAACCAAAGCATCGGATATATAAGAAGGTATACAAGTAACTGCATGAATAGATTCTTTGCTTCGGCAAATATAACTATATTTGACTCTAAACATTTATATTTAATATGAATTTACAACTAGTTACTATTGCAATTATAGCCGCCAATGTCATTATTTCTATGAAAGGATTTAATGATTTTTCTTTTTTTGAACGGTACAAATTTCACGTTGGGAGTATTCGACGAGGAGAGCAAATTCGAATGCTTACTTCGGGTTTTTTACATGTAGATTGGTCTCACTTGTTTTTCAACATGTTTACCCTATACTTTTTTGCGCCGGTGGTTATCATGTATTTTGGAACGGTAAAATTTTTATTGATATATCTTATTAGTTTATTCGCTGGTAATTTACTTGCCCTGTTTTTTCATAAGGATGAGTACCATTATAGCGCAGTAGGTGCAAGTGGTGCTGTTACAGGTGTTTTGTACGCAGCAATATTGCTACAACCGGATATGAGATTAGCACTAATGTTTATCCCTATACCTATTCCTGCCTATATTTTTGGAATCTTATATCTTCTTTATTCGATATATGGAATGCGTAATAGGGTAGGGAATATTGGCCATACTGCCCATTTTGGTGGTGCTGTCGGTGGCTATGCCGCTACCTTAATTTTCAGCCCTCGATTATTAGAAACTGATACCTTGATGGTTGCGTTATTAGCTGCGCCAATTGTAGTACTTTTTATACTTGAAAAAGCGAAAAAGAATTAGTTTGGCACGAGTGTTGTTTAAGGTATTGATAAATTATCAAACTATGAAAAAAGCAATATTAATTTTAGTAGCAATGACTACAGTAGGTTTACAGGCCCAAAACAACAAACAGATAAATCCATCAGTTTCAGTAACCGGTGAAGGTCTGGTGAAAGTGGTGCCAGATCAGGTGCTCATAAATGTAAGGGTTGAACATGAAGGGAATTCAGCTTCTGAAGTAAAACAGAAAAACGATGAGTCTATTAGTCAGGTGTTCTCTTTTCTGAAAAAGATGAAAATTGACAAAAAAGATGTCAGAACAGAATACCTGAACCTTAGAAAGAACTATAACTATCAAACTAAGGAGTACAGATATGTAGCGAACCAGTCAGTGTCGATCCTTTTGAGAGACCTTAATAAGTATGAGGAATTGTCTCAGGGATTGGTAAGTTCGGGTATCAATAGAATCGATGGCGTTCAGTTTAAATCTTCAAAAATGGAGGAATACATGTCTGAAGCCAGGATTAAAGCAATTTTAAATGCCAAACAAAAAGCCGGGGAGTATGCTGGAGCAATTGACCAGGAAATAGGTAAAGCAATACATATAAGCGAAACAACAGCTTCGGTTCCTCCGAGACCGATGTTCAAAATGATGGCAGCAGATACTATTGAATCAGGTGGTGCAGAGCAAACTATTGCTACTGGAGAATTAGAAATTAAGGTAACAGTGAATGTCGCTTTTGAATTGAACTAAATAAACTTTTATATGAATTAAAAGCTCAGCCAGTTGGTTGGGCTTTTTTTTGTTTAAATGATTCGGTGTGGTAAGGATTGAACTATTTAAGTTTCGCGGCGTGTAAACAATTTATTTTTACGCTTGTCCAAAGGTGCCTAAGGGATAATTAAAGACTACTCAAAAAGGCTCTAGGCCCGGTGCAAAGGCATAGATAAGGCATAGATAAGGTATATATAAAGTATGGATACAATAAGGTTAGAAATATAAAAAGCGACTAAATAAATCTAGTCGCTTTCTTTTCTTATGGTTGTGGGGAGAGCAGGATTCGAACCTGCGAAGGTAAAAACCAACAGATTTACAGTCTGTCCTCGTTGGCCGCTTGAGTATCTCCCCAGCCTTTGCTGTCACTACCGTATCGGTGGTTAAGCGGTTGCAAATATACTACAGTTTTTAGTCTGTGCAAGTAAAAAATAATATAATTTTAAATGTTTTTCATAAGCCGTTGAAATAGTGAAAAATAAAAAAGCCACTCATTTGAGCGGCTTTAGTAAATATCTTAAATATTAATTGAGCTTAGTCTAAAATCTCAGCAACTTTAGCTCTCAATTCTTCACCTCTTAGGTTTTTGGCAATAATTTTACCATCCGCATCAATAAGATACGTAGCCGGGATAGCTCTGATATTGTATAATTGAGCTACTGGATCTTGCCAGAATTTTAAGTGAGAAACATGGTTCCAGGTAAGACCGTCGTCTTCAATAGCCTTTTTCCAATCTTCTTCTTTTCTGTCTAGAGAAACACCAACAATGTTAAGGCCTTTATCGTGATAGTCATTATATAGGGCTACAACATTTGGATTTTCTGCTCTACAAGGCTTACACCATGCAGCCCAGAAATCTATTAAGGTAACTTTCCCTTTTGCTTGACTAAGAGTTAAAGAGTCTCCCTCTACAGTAGGAGCAGTAAAATCCGGAGCTACAGCACCAACACTTAACTTGTTAAGTTCAGTTAACTTCTCTTTAATGTTCTGTCCTTGTTCCATTTGCTTTAAATTATCAGCAAAGGCTTCAAAAATAGGAGCTAAAACATCAGGTCCCTGAGCACCAGAGTTAAGAACTCTCTCCATGATCAGTAAAGAAATAAACGAGTTCGGATTTTCTTTTAAGAAGTTTAATTCATAGTCCTTATTCTCTTCTTGAATCTCCATATAAGCTTCTTGAATGGCTTTCATTGAAGTTGTGTCGTTTTCTTGCCTCGCAGTGTTGAATTCTTCTCTTAAAGCACTAATTTTTTTACCCATTTGCTTAGTGCCTTGCAAGTATTTATAGAAATCTTCATTAGATGGAGTTCCCGATATAACAGATGCATTTAAGCTATCTTTGTAGGCAGTAATATTGATAACACCTTCTTCAGCTACAAAAGGAACAACTCCTTGTACACCTTCTATTCTTATCAAGTGCATCGTAGGATCTTCTGCTTTACCAGAGAACTTTATTTCTCCTTCGGTAACTTGTACAGTGTCAATCACCTGAGGTGGGGTGTTTCCCGATGGCTTTTGTAGATAAACATTAGTACCATCTTCCACGCTTCCTGCATCTACTATAACCTTAAAAGTGTTTTTTTCTACTCCGTTACTACATGCTGTTATAGCAACAGCAAGTATTAATAATCCCAATTTTTTCATTAAATCTTATTTTTTCGCTTTGTGCAAAGTTAAACTTTAAAGTATATTATAAAAGTTTATTTAAAAACCATTAACAAAAAAAGCCTTCTTTATAAACAGAAGGCTTTTAATATGTTAAAAATATGTTTAGAATTGATACCTGATACCTAGAGCGATATCAAAATCAAAATCATCATCAAATCCGTCATATCCAACTAATCCTAATTCAGGTCTAAAATCCAATGACAATAAAAGCGGAATGTCAAAATTATATTCAATACCGATATCACCAGCAGCGAAAATAAAAGCCCCATCATTGTCATCATCAAATCGATCATCGTTGAAATCAACACTTCCGATACCACCACCGGCACCAACATACCAATTGAATCTTCCCTCAATAGGCATTACCCATTGATATAATCCAGTTAGTTTAAAGGCGTCAAAATTATTGTTATCTCTCCAGCCAAGATCAAACTCCAATCGATTCATATTTCTTCCCAATGCTCTTTGATACGAAATCTCCGCACCAAATCCATCACTGTCTCCTAAGCGAAGTCCTAAAGCATTTTCCGAAACTTCCTGAGCATTAGAGTTTAATGCAAATCCAATTGATAGTAAACCTAAAAAAAATAATTTTTTCATACGTATTGTTTTTGTTAATAACGTTTACAGCGCTAATTTAGTTCAACATTTTTATTTATTTATAAAATGAATCCTAAAAATAAGTTGAATAATCTGGTTAAACAGCTTCATGGAGAATTACACCATGATGCGCTTCATAAAGCTATTTATGCCACCGATGCTTCGGTATACCGAGAGTTACCAACCGCTGTTTCATTTCCTAAAGATATATACGATCTAAAACTGTTGATAGATTTCGCGAGGAAAGAAAACACTTCATTAATACCTCGCACGGCAGGTACGTCTTTAGCCGGACAATGTGTGGGAGAGGGTATTGTCGTTGATGTGTCGAAATATTTTACAAACATACTGGAATTAGACGAACAAAATAAAACCGTTACCGTTCAACCTGGAGTAATCAGAGATGAATTGAATCAGTACCTGAAGACCTATGGTTTATTTTTTGGTCCGAATACTTCAACGGCTAACAGGTGTATGATAGGGGGTATGGTTGGCAACAATTCCAGTGGTACAACCTCCATTAAATATGGAGTAACACGAGACAAGGTTCTGGAACTTGAAGTACTTCTATCTGATGGTTCTGAGGTTGTCTTTAAACCATTACTTCCTGAAGAGTTTAAAGAAAAACTGGAATTACATTCTTTGGAAGGAGAAGTGTACAGAACGGTTTTTGATTTATTGAATGACCAGAAGAATCAACAGACCATAAAAAGTGAGTTCCCAAAACCTGAAATTCATAGAAGAAATACAGGGTATGCCGTTGATGAATTACTAAGATTACTACCCTTTAATAAAAATGGCGGTAAGTTTAATATGTGTTCTTTGCTGGTAGGAAGTGAAGGAACCCTTGCTTTTACTACCAAAATAAAACTCAAACTAGATCCATTACCTCCTCAACATAATGTAATGGTCGCAGCACATTTTAAAAGTGTTAGTGAAGCCTGTAAAGCCGTAGTTCCTGTTATGAACCATGGCTTATACACCTGCGAAATGATGGATAAGGTAATCCTCGATTGCACAAAAAATAATAAAAGTCAAGTGGCGAACCGGTTTTTTATAGAAGGAGATCCGGAGGCCATTTTAATGTTGGAACTGGCCGATAATGACCTTGAAAAGCTTGAAGTACAGCGTCGAAAACTCATCGAGACACTAGAAAAGACAACTTCGTCTTACGCACATCCTTCGCTTTATAAAGAGGATATAGATAAGGCTTTGGAGCTCAGAAAAGCAGGACTTGGACTTTTGGGTAATATCGTTGGGGATCATAAAGCAGTAGCCTGTATAGAAGATACTGCGGTAGCAATTGAAGATTTATCAGATTATATTGATGAGTTTGCACAAATCATGCAGAAATATAATCAAAAGGCAGTCTATTATGCACATGCAGGGGCAGGAGAACTGCATTTAAGACCAATCCTCGATTTAAAAACATCAGAAGGGGTTCATTTATTCCGGGCTATTACTACCGATGTGGCCGTGCTGGTTAAGAAATATAAGGGATCCATGAGTGGAGAACATGGTGACGGAAGGGTGCGATCGGAGTTTATAAAACTAATGATTGGCGAAGCTAATTATAATTTGCTTGAGCAAGTTAAAACGGCATTTGACCCGGAGAATATCTTTAATCCTGGTAAAATAGTGAACTATGTAGCCATGGATGAGTCACTGCGATATGAAAAAGATCGTCAAGAGCCACACATAGAAACCTTAATGGATTTTTCGGATTCAGAAGGAATCTTAAGAGCTGCAGAAAAGTGTAATGGTAGTGGAGATTGCCGTAAAACACATCATGCAAATGGTGCCATGTGTCCTAGTTATCATGCTACCAAAAATGAAAAGGATACCACGAGAGCCAGAGCGAATGCCCTGCGTGAATTCTTAACCAATAGTGATAATAAGAATCGTTTTAGTCATAAAGAGCTTAAAGAGGTTTTTGATTTATGCCTTAGTTGTAAGGCGTGTGGAAGTGAATGTCCAAGTAATGTTGATATTGCATCATTAAAAGCGGAATTTCTATATCAATACCAATCGGAAAACGGCACTACGCTGAGAGATAAGGCTTTTGCCTATAATACGAAACTAAACAAGTTGGGAAGTAGATTACCATTTCTAATAAACAATCCAATCTCGAGAAAAATTGTTAAAAGTATATTGGGGGTTGCTCCGGAACGTTCGCTTCCTGAAATTTCAAGCTATAATTTCGACAGACACCTTCAAAGTGCTAAAAACAAAAATATTACAAATAGAAAGGTGCTGTTATATATTGATGAATTTACAGAGTTTTTAGATATAGAACTGGGTAAAGATGCCATAGATTTATTACAAGCTTTAGGTTACGAAGTTGAACTTTATTACGGTGAAAGCGGAAGGACGTTTATTTCAAAAGGCTTTTTAGCTCAAGCCAAAAAAATTGCCAAAACGAACCTTACCAGACTAAATAAATTAGTAGACGATGGTTGTCCGTTAATCGGTTTAGAACCTTCAGCTATATTATCGTTCAGAGACGAATATCACAGATTATTACCAAATGATGCGAATGTAAAAAGAGTGGCTGAAAACGCATATTTAATAGAAGAATTTCTTGCCGGTGAAATAAAGGATGGTAAGATAAACAGCTCTATGTTTACCAAAGAAAATAAAGAAATAAAGATTCATGGTCATTGTCATCAGAAAGCATTATCGAATCAAAAGGTTACGTTTGACATACTTAACTTGCCGGATAACTTTAAGGTAAGCATTATAAATTCCGGATGTTGTGGAATGGCAGGATCTTTTGGATATGAGAAAGAGCACTATGAGGTAAGTATGAAGGTAGGCTCGCAAAGATTATTTCCCGCCATAGAAAAGACCGCCCCTGAAACTATTATAGCAGCAAATGGCACTAGTTGTAGACATCAAATTTATGACGGAACCAAACGCACAGCGAAACACCCGGTAACCATATTAAAAGAAGCATTAATATAATACCTGAATTATGTTTAAGTATATCTCTGTTTTAATTCTATTGTTAGTTGGTTGCAAATCGTCTAAAATGGAAACCCTCAGTAAAAAGGAATGGAATATTATCTGGGAAGATAATTTTGACAAAGACAAGGCTCTTGACCACAGTAAATGGACCAAAATAAAAAGAAACAAGGCAGATTGGGGAAATTATATGACTGACTATGAAGGCTGCTTTGAAATTAAAAATGGAAACTTACACCTAAAAGGTATTCAGAAACCGGACCATATCAATGACACGGTTCCTTATTTAACAGGAGGAGTAGAAACCAAAGGGAAGTTTTCCTTTCAGTACGGTAAAATAGAAATTAAAGCTAAACTCGATAGCGGAAAAGGAGTATGGCCTGCGATTTGGATGTTGGCAGATCAGCCTAAATATGGAAAGTATCCAAGAAATGGAGAAATTGATATTATGGAACACCTGAACTATGAAAACAAGATCTATCAAACAGTGCACTCGTATTACACCTTAGTCTTAAAAGAGAAAGAAAATCCTCCCTATTATAGTACAACAGAAGTCAATACTGAAAACTTTAACGTGTATGGATTAGAGTGGTATCCCGATAAATTGGTTTTCACCTTAAACGGTAAAAAAACCTTTGAATATCCGCGATTAGATAATGTAGATGAGACCCAATGGCCTTTCGACCAGCCATTCTATTTAATGATAGACATGCAAATAGAAGGAAGTTGGGTAGGAGAGGCGGATCCTAAAGACCTGCCGGTAGAGATGATCATTGACTGGGTTAAGGTTTATCAATAAAAGTAACCTATTTTTTACCGGTGATCGTAATGGCTGCGAGTAACTCTTTATAATTTAATGATTTCAAGTCTTCGTCAGAGTAAAACGGACTCAATTTGTCGTTACTGAAATGATAGAGTTCCCATCGCTTGTCGTGATACTCTAATGCAGTTAAATTTTCAACCCAATCTCCGGAGTTTAAATACAAGCAGGTACCGTGTTTATTCGTTTTACGAACCATTTGTGGTTGATGAATATGTCCGCATATCACATATTTATAACCGTTTTCAATGGCAAGATCTGCAGCAGCTTTTTCGAAATCCCCAATATACTTTATGGCCTTTTTGACACTGTTTTTTATTTTTTTAGATAGTGAGTACTTTTCCCTTCCTAATCCAACCAATACCCAATTTATAAACCTGTTTAACAGAATTAGAAAATCATACCCCCAACCACCAAGTTTGGCAATCCATTTGGTATGTTGAATGGAGGCGTCAAAAACATCACCATGAAATATCCAGGCCTTCTTTCCGTCCAGGTTCAAAATAAGTTTATCCAGAATATGAATATTGCCCATAGACACATCACTGAATTTACGAAGCATTTCATCGTGATTACCCGTAATGTAGTAGACCTCGGTCCCCTTGGTAGATAAATCAATTATCTTTTTTATGACCTGTAAATGAGCTTTTGGGAAAAATCTTTTTCTAAATTGCCAGATATCAATAATATCTCCGTTAAGGATTAACTTTTCCGGATTAACACTGTTTAAATAAGATAATAATTCTCCAGCGTGGCATCCATAGGTTCCGAGATGTACATCCGATATAACTACTGTTTTAACTTTACGTTTTCTCAATGCAATAATGTTTATACAAAAAAACATGCTTCGTTTTACTCAAATATTAAAATGTAATTAATTCTATATGAGAAGATTGTTAATATAACATCACTAATTAAATGTGAATATTAATTTAGGTTTACTGGTATTTAATTTTTGTTTATTTGTATTTAGCTTTATTTTTGAACAAAAACCAAAACTATATGGCGGGAAATTCCTTCGGGAACCTGTTTAAGGTAACCACATTCGGAGAATCACATGGAGAAGCGCTGGGCGGTATTATAGATGGATGTCCAGCCGGTGTCGAAATAGACTTCGAAGCTATTCAAAAAGATTTAGATAGAAGAAAACCAGGCCAGTCGGCTATTGTAACACAACGAAAAGAACCTGATGAAGTACGTTTCCTGTCGGGGATATTCGAAGGAAAAACAACAGGGACTTCTATCGGGTTTATCATCGAGAACACCAATCAAAAATCTCACGACTATTCGCATATAAAGGACAGTTATCGTCCGAGTCATGCTGATTATGTATACGATCAAAAGTATGGTTTCAGGGATTACAGAGGCGGAGGAAGAAGTTCTGCCCGTGAAACAGCCTGCAGGGTTGTAGCTGGAGCTATCGCCAAGCAAGTACTGCGAGATGTAAACTTTCAGGCATTTGTTTCCGCAGTCGGAGAAATGTCTTTGGATAAACCTTATGAAGAATTAGATCTCAATGTAGCTGAATCCAACATAGTCAGATGTCCTGATGCTGAAAAGGCTTCAGAAATGGAATCCTATATAAAAGAAATTCGTAAACAAGGAGATACCGTAGGTGGTGTTGTCACTTGCGTTATTAAAAATACACCTATTGGATTGGGTGAACCGGTTTTTGACAAACTGCATGCTGAACTCGGAAAGGCTATGCTTTCTATTAATGCGGTTAAAGGTTTTGAGTATGGAAGTGGTTTTGAAGGTTCCAGAATGAAGGGTAGTGACCACAATGATAAGTTTAATACCGACGGTACTACCAAAACTAATTTTAGTGGTGGGATACAAGGAGGAATTAGTAATGGAATGGACATCTATTTTAATGTGGCATTCAAACCGGTAGCTACGCTTATTCAATCTTATGAAACAATAGATAAAGAAGGTAATATAGTCAAGATGCAAGGAAAAGGTCGACACGACCCTTGTGTAGTGCCTAGAGCTGTGCCTATCGTTGAGGCTATGGCAGCATTGGTACTTGCGGACTACTACCTTTTAAATAGAGCTTCTAAAATATAAAGCTCAAAAACCTAAAATAATCTTTATGAAGAAACTAGCTTTACATTGGCAAATACTTTTGGGAATGTTAGTTGGGGTGCTTTTTGCCCTGCTAATGATTCAGTTTGATTGGGGACCAAAATTTGTAACTGATTGGATTAAACCATTTGGAAATATTTTTATAAATGCCTTAAAACTAATTGCTGTTCCTTTAATTCTTGCATCCCTTATAAAAGGGGTCTCTGATCTTAAAGATATCTCTAAACTCTCTAAAATGGGAGGAAGGACCATCGGAACCTATATTATTACTACTGTAATAGCTGTTTCTATTGGTTTAACAGTCGTTAATGTCATTAAACCTGGGAAGACTATAAAAGAAGAAACGCGTAATGAGTTAATGGACAGTTATAGTGGTGATGCAAGCAGTAAAATTGCCGATGCCGAAAAGCAAAAAGAAGCAGGACCATTACAGGCCCTGGAAGATTTAGTTCCAAGTAATATTTTTAATGCAGCCAGCGATAATGGTAATATGTTACAGGTTATTTTCTTTGCCATCTTCTTTGGAATAGGCCTCATTCTTATTCCTGAAGAAACAGCAAAACCTGTTAAAGCCTTTTTTGACGGCTTTAATGAAGTGATCTTAAAACTCATAGATCTGATTATGCTGGCAGCGCCATATGGTGTTTTTGCCTTGCTAGCCGCATTAGTGGTTGAAGCTCCAAGTGCAGATTTATTTAAAGCCCTTGGTATGTACGGGATAACGGTATTATTGGGCTTAGGTCTAATGATTGGAGTTTATATCTTAATTGTCTGGGTATTTACCAAAAAAACGCCAAAATTCTTCCTGAATGGTATTTCTCCGGCTCAATTACTGGCATTCTCAACAAGCTCAAGTGCAGCAACTTTACCTGTCACCATGGAAAGAGTTGAAGAACATCTTGGAGTAGAAGAAGAGGTAACCAGTTTTGTGTTGCCTATAGGGGCTACGATAAATATGGATGGAACCAGTTTATATCAGGCTGTTGCAGCTGTCTTTATAGCTCAGGCGTTCGGTATGAACCTTGATATTGCCACGCAATTAGGAATTATAGCGACCGCCACTTTAGCATCAATAGGAAGTGCAGCAGTACCCGGAGCAGGAATGGTAATGCTGGTGATTGTTTTAGCCCAGGCTGGAATACCGGAGGCCGGTTTAGCTCTCATCTTTGCTGTAGACAGACCCCTTGATATGTGTAGAACAACTGTTAATGTTACTGGAGATGCAGCAGTATCGATGCTGGTTGCCAAGTCGGTAGATAAACTGGGAGAACCCCACGTAAGAGATTGGGATGATATTTATAAGAATAAGCCTAAGGAACAATAGACTTTAAATAATTGATTGTTAAGCCTGTGAATATACATTCACAGGCTTTTTTCATATGTAAAATTAGGTTTAAATAAAGATTCTGTTTAACTTAATTAATATGTTTTAGACAAAGGTCTTGCTAACCGAATAAGAAGATGAATTGGTGGTTTGTCATACCCGTTGTAATACTGACTTATATAGTATTAAATATAGCAGTATATTTTTTACAGGAACGAGTTATATTCAAACCAGAAAAACTTCCTCAGGATTTTGAATATAAATATAAAAATCAGGTATTTGAAGAATATAACATAGCTGTAGCGAATCATGTTCATATTAATGGAGTTCATTTTAAGGTCAGGAACTCGAAAGGGATTGTTTTTTATTTGAAGGGGAATTCTAAAAGTGTAAAAGGTTGGGGAAAATTTGCTGTAGATTTCACTCGATATGGTTTTGATGTACTAATGATAGATTACCGTGGCTTTGGAAAAAGTACAGGATTAAGATCTGAAGCAGGAATAAAGCATGATTTACAGTATATCTATGATGAACTGAAAACACAAATTGAAGAAAGTCATATTGTTTTATATGGCAGATCTTTAGGATCGGGGTTTGCCGCTTACCTTGCGGCAACTAACAACCCTAGATTACTGATTTTAGATGCACCGTATTACAGTGTGAGTTATATAGCAAAAAGGTTTTTACCCTTTATGCCAATGTCTTTATTGCTGCGATTTCCTGTAAAGACGCATAAATCGTTGAAAGAGGTAAATTGTCCCATAAAAATTATTCATGGTACCAATGATAAATTAATTCCGTTTAAAACAAGTATTAAATTGTCTAAGATCAAACCGGAACAAACCAGACTTTACCCTGTAATTGGGGGAGGACATAATAACTTACACACGTTTCCTATGTACCATCGATTTTTAGAGGAAATATTAAACTCTAAAAGACCAAAACCTATAGACCCTGAGACAACGAGTTTGAATTTTAGAAAGAAGAAGAAAAAAGGTAAAAAATTATTTTGATGTTAAACTATTTACAGGAAAAACTAATTTTTAAAAGTGAGCAACTTCCAAAAAACCATAAATTTAATTTCAATATACGCTTTAAAGAGGTGTTTTTAAAAGCAAAGGATGGTGCTAAACTGCATGGGGTACACTTTCAGCAAGATGACTCAAAAGGAATTATATTATACTTTCATGGTAATGCACGAAACATTGATTATTGGGGTATTTGGGGAGAGCAACTATCAAGTACTTATAAATATGATGTGGTCTTGATGGATTACCGAGGCTATGGAAAAAGTAAAGGAGAACGTTCCTACACACAAATGCTTGAAGACTCTTTGGTATTTTATAACTATTGCTGTCAATTTTTTACCGAAGATAAGATTATCTTGTTCGGCAGGTCTCTGGGTGGTGCCTTTGCCTCTTATACATCACTTCATACCAAATCGGAAAAGCTTATTTTGGAATCTACTTTTACTACCCTGGAAGAAGTAGCAAAAACAAAATTTTGGTTTTTACCAACAAGTCTATTATTAAAATATCCCTTCCAAAATGAAAGCAATATGCCACTAATTAATAGTGAAACATTTATAATACATGGGTCTGACGATCCTTTAGTGAAATATGAACTTGCACAAAAACTTTATCATTTATCAAATAGTAAAAGTAAAGAGTTGAAAGCTATTGAGGGAGCCGTGCACAACGATTTACGCAACTTTGAAGGCTATCATAAGTATTTAGATCAGATTTTATAAAAATTTATCCCTCAACTCCGGTGTTGGAACCATACATTGTTCTTTTTTGCCATACCACCTATACCTGTTTTTTGCAATAAAATTATAAACCATATCCCTGACACTGCCAGGTATAAATAGTAAAACAGAACCCATAAAGCCCATAAATCCTCCAAATTCTTTTGCAATTTCTAAGGCTGCAGTTGATTTTACAAAATAGGCGCTTCCTGGATCGATAAGAATTATAGAATCTATCTTTTGAGTATCGATTCCTCGTTCTTTGGTAAGTTGCATACCGATATCACTTTGTAATGAAGCAAATCGAAATGAATCTTTTTTGTCTCGTTTAATTACAGATAGTACAGTGCTATTACATAAATTGCATACACCATCAAATAGAATTATCTTTTTATTATCAGGTATTTTCATATCATTTCTTTGCTTCAACAAGTTCTAATTGATCTAATGCTACACTGGTAGTAAAAATACCATAATTTACAATGGCCTTATTTTTCTCTATAGTGTCTATGCTACCGATTGCCTTCCCGTCCAGAAGCCTAACACGGTCTCCAATTTTAAGAATAGGTTTAGGTTTGTTAACCTCCTTGTCTAAATTCTTCTTTTTCTCTACATTTTTCTTTTTTCGAATAACGGCAACCTCTTTCTGAACCTCTTTTTCTACGGTTTGCTTCTTAACCTTAATTTCTTGCTTTTCCTTTTTTGTTTGATGTTTTCGCTTAGAGTTTTCTGTTTCAACAATTCTCAAAAATTCGGAAATTAGCGGACGTTTCTTTTTGTTATAAAAATACTTTTCAGCAATATCATTTACCTTATTTCCTAAATAAATCATGCGCTGGTTATGATCGTACAACTGCTGATAGCTTTCTAGTTTATTTTTTATTTTACTGTTAAGTTCATCCAGTCTCCTTGCCTCCTCACGGGCCTTAACTTCTTCTTCTTTTAATTGTGAAGAGGTTTTGGACATCTGACGATGTTCTTTTTGAAGCTTTGCAATCGTTCTGTCAAATCGAACCTTTCCGCGTTCAATTTTTTTCTTCGCCCTATTAATTAAGCTATAAGGGATCCCGTTTTTTTGAGCTACCTCAAATGTGAATGAACTCCCGGGCTGACCGACAACAAGTTTAAAAACAGGCTCTAAAGTGTTGTTATCAAACATCATGTTCGCGTTAGTAGTGTAAGGAAGTTCATCAGCCAACATTTTAAGGTTTGCATAATGAGTTGTAATAATACCAAAAGCGTCACGGTGATAAAATTCCTCGAGAAAGGTTTCTGCCAGAGCACCACCCAATTCGGGGTCACTACCGGTGCCAAATTCATCGATTAAAAATAAAGTTTGATCATTACACTTCTTTAAAAAGTAATTCATGTTCTTTAATCGGTAGCTGTAGGTGCTCAAATGATTTTCAATAGACTGATTGTCTCCTATATCCGTTAAAACCCTGTTGAATAAGCACATTTTACTTCTTGGATGAATAGAAACCAACATTCCACTCTGAAGCATTACCTGAAGTAATCCGACAGTTTTAAGAGTGATACTTTTCCCCCCGGCATTAGGCCCGGAAATAACAATGATTCTATTTTCTTTATGAAGTGAAATAGATTGAGGATATGTCTTTTCACCCTTTCTTTTATTAGTTAGGTATAAAAGTGGATGATAGGCATCAATCAGTTCCATTTCTTTATGCCCGACAATTTCAGGTAATATTCCATTTACGTCTGATGCATATTTAGCCTTGGCTGATACGACATCAATTAAGGTTAAATATGTTTGATAATCTTGTAAAAGGGGAATATAGGGACGAAGAAAATCGGTTAAACCTTTTAGAATACGATTTATTTCTTCTTTCTCATCATATTCCAAATTATTTAATTCTCTGTTGTATCTGAAAGTCTCTTCCGGTTCAATATAAACAATACTCCCTGTTTTACTGCTCCCTAGAACACTTCCTTTGACTTTACGACGATACATGGCTTTTACCGCTAAAACTCGTCGGTTTTCAACCACTGATTCTTTGATATCATCTAAATAACCGGAGGCAATATAACTACTCAGAGCTCTGGAGAAGCTTTGATTTATTTTACTTTTCACCTCGTTTAACTGTCTTCGGATGTATTTTAAATCGGGAGATGCATCATCTTTAATCTCGCCAAAACGATCAATGACCTTTTCTGTTTCCTCAATAATTTCCTTTGTAAATTCAATTTGTTGAGAAGTCCTAAAAAGGGTAGGATAGTAGTCATGGAACTTTTTAAAAAAAGTGATATGAGTATTTACAGTACCTGAAATAGCACCTATTTTTCTAAACCCTTTAATTTCAATAACCGTATTCTCGATATTTAATAACTTGATTTCAGGCGAAATATCTTCAAATCCATGATTAGGGATTTGATTATTGTTATCAAACGATGATAGATACTCATTGGTGAGATTTAAAGCTTCTATCATCTTGTCCCTCTTTGAAAAAGGCTTAATCTCTAAAGCAGCTTCTTTTCCTAATTCAGTAGTACACCTGTCGGCAACTTGATTTAGGACGGTTGAAAACTCTAAATCTTGTAATGTTTTGTCGTGAATCTTATTCATAGCAATATATACCTCATTTAAGGCCATACAAAATTAAGTATTTCATTAGAATGCCAATGGAGTTAGACTCATAGTTTAAAAAGATAATATTATTTTAGTCACAGAATAATTTGATGAGAATGAATGCATATATACATCCCGATTGGGAATCAATTTTAAAATCAGAGTTCAATAAACCCTATTTTGACGAGTTAACTGAATTTGTGAACGCTGAATATCAGGAGAATACCTGTTACCCTGAAAGAACCAAAATTTTTGCAGCATTCAATCATTGTCACTTTAATGACCTTAAGGTGGTTATAATCGGACAAGATCCTTATCACGGTCCTGGCCAGGCAAATGGTCTTTGTTTCTCGGTCAATCCAGGGATGGCGCATCCACCGTCGTTAGTTAACATTTTTAAGGAAGTGAATGATGATCTTGGAATTCCTTATCCTGTTAGTGGTAATTTAGAACGATGGGCAGATCAGGGAGTTATGCTACTTAATGCAACATTATCCGTAAGAGCTAATCGGGCAGGTAGTCATCAAAAAAGGGGATGGGAAACGTTTACGGATGCTGTTATTCGATCCATTTCAGAACAAAAAGAAGATGTGGTCTTTCTTCTGTGGGGTGGATATGCGAAAAAAAAGAGTAAGCTCATAGACAAGTCTAAACATAAAATATTAACCTCCGGACATCCCTCACCTTTAAGTGCAAACCGTGGTTATTGGTTTGGAAACAAGCATTTTAGCGCTTGCAACACCTATCTTAAAGAAGCAGGAAAAGAACCTGTTAACTGGTAGATTATTAGTCTACTTATATTATTTTAGTATATTTACAATCGATTGTATTACCAACCAATAATGAATAATCCTAATATGAGATTCTGGTTAATTTGCCTCTTAATAATAAGCTTCAACAAAATATATGGTCAAACTGATTTTGATAAGATCATAGAAAACATCCAAAAAGAGGAGCATACTAAAATTAAGGATGTTCTAAAATTAGATGATAGTGTAGCAGTTATTATCGGAAATCAAGAAAATAATGGTTCCTGGGATAATATAGATTACTCGATAACACATCGTACTTTATGGGAACCCTTACAACATTTAAGATACTTGAATCAGTTATCCTTGGGTTATACGTATCCCAAAAGTAAATTTTATCTAAATGAGGCAGTTTTCCATGCATTGAGAAACGGACTGAAATATTGGAATGAAAGAGATCCTAAAAGTAATAACTGGTGGTTCAACAAAATAGCTGCTCCACAGCAACTAGGAGCTATTTTAATCTTGTTAGAGCATGGGAATAATGAATTAAATCCAGAGTTGGAAAAGCGATTGATCAAACAAATGCATCGTGGGGATCCAGAAAAATGGACAGGAGCCAATAAATTAGATATTGCACTTCATTATATTTACAGGGGTTGTTTGTTAAGAGACCATAACGTTTTAAAAAAAGGGGTAGATGAAAGTTTCTATCCTATAAAATTTACTACCGAAGAAGGCCTTCAACATGATTACTCGTATCAACAACACGGGCCTCAACTTTACATAGGAGGCTATGGTACCGTTTTTGTTCAAAATGAAGTTTTAGTTGCTACCTATCTTAAAGGGACCTCTTATGCCTTAACAGGGGAGAAATTAAAATTATTATCCAAATTTATATTAAATACCTATGTGGAAACCCTGCATGGTGGTTATATGGATTATAGCGTAAACGGCAGGGGTATTAGTCGTGAAAACCGATTACATGATAAAGACATTGTAAAGACACTTGAAAAATTAAAATTTATAGATCCCTCCAGAGGTAAGACTTATGATAGAGCCATAGCCAAAATTAATAAAGTCGATTATAAATCAAAGTTACCTAAGAATCAAAATTATCATTTTTGGAGATCTGATTTTACCATTCATAAAAACAACAATTATAGTTTTTCCGTTAGGACTTCCTCCAACAGAACTTCTAAGACAGAAAATGGTAATAAAGAAAACCTAAAAGGATACTTCTTATCTGATGGAGCAACAAACATAAGGGTTAGAGGAGATGAATATTATAATATATTCCCTGTTTGGGATTGGAATAAAATTCCTGGAGTAACCGCTCCGTTGGTTAGCGAAATACCTGTTCGTAAGGCGTGGCAGATTCTTGGAAATTCAACTTTCACCGGTGGGGTTTCCAATAATGTTTTCGGAATGCATATGTATTGGCTAAAAGATTATGGCGTTCATGCAAAAAAAGCTTGGTTCTTTTTTGATGATGAAATTGTTTGTCTCGGATCGAATATACGTTCATATACCACGAATCCCATTCTTACAACTATCGACCAAACCAATTTAGGAGACAATTTCAAGGTCTTTAAAAAAGAAAAAAGCGAACATATTGAGTGGATTATAAACAACGAAACCACCTATCTCTTTCCCAGAAAAAATGAATTGCAATATACTGCCGGAGTACAAAAAGGGAGCTGGTATGAAATTAATAATACCCAATCATCACATCAAGTTTCGAAAAAGGTCATGACAGCCTGGTTCGATCATGGAATTAAACCAGGTAACGCTTCGTATGAATATATAGTGGTTCCAGGAATCAGTAATGAAGCTCAGTTAAAAGATTACAACCAAAAAGATATTGAGGTACTGTATAACGAGGCTTCCATACAAGCCGCAAAGAGCAACCAGCTTAGTTTATTACAAATGATCTTTTATGAAGCGGGAACCTTTCAACATGAAGGCATTAAAATTAGAGTCGATGCACCATGTGCACTTATGCTGAATTATAAAGACCCGGGGAATCCTGAGGTATACATCTCAGATCCTTCTCAAACTCGTAATAAAATACAACTCGACATTAAGATCAAAAAAGCTAATTATCATTTAATCAGAACCTGCAACATGCCTGGCGGACCTTATGCCGGATCTAGCCTTAAGGTTGATGTTGAAGGAAATATACCTGTGAAAAAATAGTTGTTTTAAAAGGTTAATTTCTTAAATGGAAGCTTGTCGTTAATTAAATTTAATTCTAAAAGTTGATGCTGCACTTTGTCAATCATAGCCTCCGATATCTGAGATTGACTCCACTGCGTGATGGATAACCACTTTTGAATATCGGTCAATTGTTGATTATATCGATTGGCAATAGTTCGGTCAATACTAGGTATATCTTTAAATTCAGTAGTATAAGAATTTATAACTTCCAGGATATGATTAACGATGTTATGGTTTTCTTTATTGAACTGATCGCTAACCGCTATAACAAAACATGGCCATGGAGTAGGGCAGTCCCCAACTCTGTTAAAGATTCCTTCATCAACAATAGGCTTTGTCGTAAAATGTTCCCACATAAAATAATCGGCAGTCCCATTAGTTAAAGCCTCGATGGCCCCATTTAAATTGTTGATCACTTCGAACTGTAACTCATCAACATTCCAACCTTGATTCTTTGCATTTACATAGGCCATTAAATGACTTCCGCTACCATATCTTGAAATCGCAACTTTACCTTTTTCAAGATCATTCAATGAATTAAAAGCAGATTTGGAACCAACATGTATTCCCCATAATAGCGGACTTTCAATGTATTTTTGGATTATTTTAGATGGGTTTCCTTCGGTTATATCCTTTATGATTCCTTCGGTAAGTATGATGGCTATATCGGTATCCCCATTGCGAAGCATCTGACACATTCGTCCAGTTCCCTCAGGAACCTCATTCCATACTAAATCAATACCTCTATCTTCAAACGCACCTTCTTCAATGGCTAAATGCCAAGGCAGGTTAAAATGTTCCGGAACTCCGGCTATATTTACTTTTATCATTAATTTGTTAATTTTTCCAGGGTATACTTTATGAGGTTATCCACAGAAGTTTTTGGGTCTTTCGAAAAAGTACCATTCGGACGGTTAGCAATAATACAGTTCATAGATGCTGCTCGATGCCCCAGTAATTTAGCTAAACCATAAATACCGGCAGTTTCCATTTCTAAATTGGTGACTTTTAGCCCTCGATATTCAAAAGAAGCCAATTTATCATTTAAATCGGCATCACTTAGGGGTAGTCTCAAAACACGACCCTGTGGACCGTAGAAACCGACATTAGTCCCCGTCATACCTAAATAAAGTTGATCCGAATTTAATAAATCGCCCAAGGCACTATTATATCCTACGATATAGGGAGTAGATTTATGTTTACTCCATAAAGTATGCTTTATAAAATCTTCTTGTAATGCCTGATGTTGAATATCTTTGCTTAGATAATAATGAAGTAAACTATCAAAACCAATAGCATATTCACTCAATAAAAACGAATCTACAGGGATATCCGGTTGTAATGAACCTGAGGTCCCTATTCTAATGATATCTATAGACTTTAAATGATTCTTGATTTGCCTGTTCTTAAGATCAATATTTACTAAAGCATCTAATTCGTTTAATACAATATCTATATTATCTGTCCCTATTCCCGTTGAAATAACACTTAAACGCTTACCATTTAATTCGCCGGTATGAGTAACGAATTCTCGCTTTCCTTTTTTTATTTCAATACGATCAAAATACCGGGAAACACTTGTTACACGATCAGGATCTCCAACAGTAATTACAGTATCTGCAATATCCTCAGGCAGGAGGTTCAGATGATAAATACTACCATCCGGATTTAGTATTAATTCTGAAGGTTCTAGACTCACTTAGAATAATTTTAAAAGGACACTATAACTTTAATAGTTTATTAGTTTCGGTATGGTAAAGAAAAGAATATTTTGGGGCACCACCTAAATAAACATTTTCATCTTTAATACTTCCATAATAGTTGGTAATGTTGTCAACCACTTCATTTCCCAATTTGGTAAGCTTAGCAGGGTGGAATGATATGAATAATGGACGTAAATTGGTTATCAGCTTTTTGTATTGCAAGTCACTAAAACCATAATAACCCTGGTCATTCAACATGTGTCTTATAAGCTCTTCTTTACTTTTAATCTTAAAATTTCTGGCAGATTGAAGGGTCTTGTTTTCAAGTTCATTAAGTCCATTTTCAACAGTAGGGAAACGATGTAAATGAGTCAGTAGGGCAGGTGTAAGGTACTTTAATTGGGAAGAATTCTGCTGAATAGCTGAATATAGTTGAATTGGGTTATCTCCGCAATACAGTTGCCAGATATAATCGGCATATTCAATATCATCTATGGTTAACCTAATTCGTTCTTTAAATAACTTTTTTAAATGATTCCCGGGAAGTTCACTTAAACCAAATAGTTTATCAGAGGCATCCTCAATTCCAGAGCAAACCAGTGAAACGGGTACACCCTTTCTGTTTTTATGCAACCAACTCAATACTGCAATCATATTTACCTGACAAAACAGGTCGTATTCAAACCAAAGAACAATTTCTCTTTGGCTTTTTTGATTACATAATCTTCGATATTCCTTTAAAGTAAACTCAACAAAACGTTCTTTGCTTATTTTGTAAGTGTTTTTGAGATAGTCATAGCGATTTCTCCAAAAATGCTCACTTCCAACATCAGTAGTGGTTTTACCCTCACACAGCATTTCACGCCAGGTAATAATATCACCTTGTATGCCTAGTTTTTCCAAATATGAAGTAAAGGAATCACCATTAGTTATGTGCAGTATCTTACTCATTAGTATAATGTTAAGGTTTGATTAAGTAATGATAAAATTATAAATTTCATATAACACACCACAACAAAAAATGTTAAGATTAGCCTCCAACTCTTTTTACATTAAATCCTTTTTTCTTTAAGAAATCCATTATTTTATCACGGTAATCTCCTTGAATGAGTATTTCATCATTTTTAAAGCTCCCTCCAACGCTTAACATGGTCTTAATTTCTTTGGCAAGGGTCTTAAAATCGTTATCCGCACCATTGTATCCGGCGATTATAGTAACCGGTTTTCCCTTTCTCTTTTCATATTTACACAAAAGAGGTTCATCCTGAAGCCAGACGTTACTTTGTTCTTCCTTTTGATCTTCCTCAGATGGCACGTGATCTGGAAATAAATTTTTTAACTGATCCTGTAAATCCATAATCCTAAAATGAAGTTAGTTGCTGGTTTTAAAACTGTTCTTCATTCATTTTATTGTTTTTTATTCTTTAATTAAACCAAGCTCTACGAGTCGTTCATGTAAAAATTCACCCGCCGTAATATCTTCATAGAGTTTTGGGTGTGTTGCATCAATACAATTCTCAAGGCAATCTAACGGCATCTCACTAATAGGGTGCATAAAAAATGGAATCGAATATCTGGAAGTACTCCACATTTCTTTCGGCGGATTAACGACCCTGTGAATCGTTGATTTTAAACGGTTATTGGAATGTCGCGATAACATATCTCCTACATTGATCATTAGCTCATCGGGTTGGGCGATAGCATCAACCCAATCTCCCTGATGGTTTTGTACCTGTAACCCTTTACCCTGAGCTCCCATGAGTAAGGTTATTAAATTAATATCACCATGGGCCGCTGCTCTAACTGCATTATCAGGTTCTTCAGTAATAGGCGGGTAGTGTATCGGACGTAAAATAGAATTACCATTCTTGATGTATTTGTCAAAATAAGTTTCTTCTAATCCGAGATGTAATGCCAAAGCCCTTAATACGTATTGCCCTGTTTTTTCCAACATTTTATAGGTTTCTTCACCCACTTCATTGAATTTCGGAAGTTCCTCAACGATTACATTGTCAGGATACTCCTTTTCTAATTTCGGATCACCTTCAACATACTGTCCAAAATGCCAAAACTCCTTGAGATCAGGTTTTTTAAATCCTTTAGCCGTTTCTTTTCCAAAAGAAGTATATCCTCTTTGCCCTCCAATACCCGGTATTTCATATTTATCCTTTACGTCTTGTGGTAATGCAAAGAAATTTTTTATTTCCTCATATAAATCCTTGACGAGTTGATCAGATAAAAAGTGTCCCCTTAAGGCTACAAAACCTATATCCTCATAAGCAGCTCCTATTTCATCGATAAACTTTTGTTTTCTAGCAGGATCATCTGATAAGAAATCTCTTAAATCGACGCTGGGTATATTACTCATAATTATGTGTGTTTAATTAGTCTGTAAAGTCTGTTAACACAAATGTAGGGAATAATGTTGCCATTTTTATAACATAAATATCAACAGACTAAAAAAATATAACTTTCATACAGCTGATTGTTAATTTTTTCTACATTTGAGTGTTAATCTCACAAGTCGTAATGAAAACAGTATCAAATACACATATAGAATTCAATAGCAATGGCCTTGCTAACGAAAAGCTCCTTGAGTTATACAAGGGAATGCTTAAGCCCAGAATGATTGAAGAAAAAATGCTGGTTTTACTGAGACAAGGCAAAATATCAAAATGGTTTAGCGGGATCGGTCAGGAAGCCATTTCGGTCGGTGTAACCAAGGCCTTGATGGAAGATGAATACATTTTACCTATGCATCGAAATCTAGGGGTATTTACTGCAAGGAATATTCCTTTAAATCGATTATTTGAGCAGTGGCAGGGTAAAGAAGGAGGTTTTACCAAAGGCAGAGATAGAAGTTTTCATTTCGGAACCCAGGAATATAAAATTGTGGGTATGATTTCTCATTTAGGACCTCAATTAGGGGTGGCCGACGGTATTGCACTCGGAGATCTGTTGAACAATAGAAAGAAAATAACAGCAGTTTTTACCGGAGAAGGAGGTACGAGTGAAGGAGACTTTCACGAAGCACTTAATATTGCATCTGTTTGGAATTTACCGGTGCTTTTCTGTATTGAAAATAATGGATATGGGCTTTCCACTCCGGTAAAGGAACAGTACAATTGTGAGAACCTCGTTGATAGAGCTGCCGGATACGGAATTGAAGGACACCTTATTGATGGTAATAATATTCTGGAAGTGTATAGTACGATTTCAACCATAGCTGAAGATATTCGGTCAAATCCAAGGCCCGTGTTAATTGAATTCAAAACATTCAGAATGCGGGGACATGAGGAAGCGAGTGGAACAAAATACGTTCCGCAAGAATTATTGAACGAGTGGGCACTTAAGGATCCAATTGAAAATTATAAAAACCACCTTTATGATTTAGGACTCTTGAATGACAAAATCGATGAGGAATTAAAGCGTAATATCAAACTAGAGATAGATGAAAATTTAAACCAGGCATACCATCAAAAAGCGATCACTCCGTCTCTAAGTATTGAGTTAAATGATGTTTATAAGGGTTTTGATTATAAGCATTTTAAAGAATCATATAACTGTAAAAACATACGTTTGGTAGATGCTATCTCGGAAGGATTAAAACAGAGCATGGAAAAGCATGACAATTTAGTTATCATGGGACAGGATATAGCTGAATATGGAGGTGTTTTTAAAATAACAGAAGGCTTTGTTGAATCCTTTGGGAAAGATAGGGTCAGAAACACTCCAATTTGTGAATCCGGAATTGTTTCTACAGCTATGGGACTCTCCATAAACGGGATGAAAGCAATTGTTGAAATGCAGTTTGCTGACTTTGTTTCGTCAGGATTTAATCCGATTGTAAATTATTTGGCAAAATCGCACTATAGATGGAATGAAAATGCAGATGTTGTTATTAGAATGCCATGTGGTGCTGGAGTAGGAGCCGGTCCTTTTCATTCCCAGACAAACGAGGCCTGGTTTACAAAAACCCCGGGATTAAAGGTGGTATATCCTGCTTTTCCACGAGATGCAAAAGGCTTATTAAATACGGCGGTCAACGATCCGAATCCGGTTATGTTTTTCGAACATAAAGGATTATACAGAAGCATCTATCAGGAAGTTCCTGAGAACTATTATACCATTCCATTTGGCGAGGCAGCTGTTTTAAAAGAAGGAAAAGATATTACCATAATATCATATGGGGCAGGTATTCACTGGGCTTTAGATGTATTAAACAGTCATGACGATATAGACGCTGATCTCATCGATTTAAGAACTTTACAACCTTTGGATGTATCTTCAATCATACAATCCGTAAAGAAAACGGGGAAAGCAATTATTTTACAGGAGGATACCTTGTTTGGTGGAATCGCCAGTGAAATTTCTTCTATAATAATGGAGAATTGTTTTGAGTATCTTGATGCTCCGGTTAAGAGAATTGGTAGTCTCGAAACCCCTATTCCTTTTGCAAAGGAATTAGAAAATCAATTTTTAGGAAGGACCTATTTTGAAGCGGCTTTATTGGAGCTTTTAAAATATTAATAAAATGTGAAATCTTAAGGTTTCGTAATCTTAACAGGATATTTTTTACGTATCTTTAGTAGAACTAATATTAAAATCTTATGAATAAAAAACACATCTTACTTATTACAATTTGTTCTTTAATTCTGTATTCATGTAGTTTGAGTAAAGAAAATAAAGAGACGAGAAAATCTATAGATGGCACTTGGGAGTTGACAGATGTTTCTTATGAAGGAACTCAAGGATACTTTAAATCTACCTTATTTAATGATGCAGATTCAAAATGTTTCAAAGGCAGTGAATGGTTTTTCAGATCTAACAATAGTACAGGATTCTATAATATCATGAATGATGGATGTCCAACCGGACAAAGAAATATTCGTTGGTCTATTCAAGATGTAAATGGAGTGCCTTCTCAATTCCAGTTCAAGTATATCGATGAAAAGAAAAATGATTTAAACGGAGGATATGGCTATGTTTTTAAGGTAGCCTCACTAAATCAGAATCAAATGAAACTCACTACTGATGTCAATGTAGATGGTGATATTGTCACCTTAGCTCTTCAATACAGTAGAAAATCTTTATAAATAAAAATAAATAACAGGAATGAAATCAATTTTAAGAAAATCTTCATTAGTAATAATAGCTGCATCTTTAATGATGAGTTGTTCAGCAATTCAAAATGCAAACAATGAACAAAAGGGTACCGCCATTGGTGCTGCTTCTGGTGCTGCTATAGGAGGTGTCATAGGGAATAATGTAGGTGATGGTAATAGTGTATTAGGTGCTATTATTGGTGCTGCTGTCGGTGGTGCAGTTGGGAATCGAATAGGTAATAAAATGGATCGTCAGGCTGAAGAAATCAAAGCAGCTGTCCCTGGAGCAGAGGTAACAAGAGTTGGTGAAGGTATCAACGTTACTTTTGACGAAAATAGTGGTGTTAAATTTGGATTTGATTCTGACCAAATTCAATCAGAAGGTCAGGAAACATTGCAAAAAATGGCCGAAGTATTTAAGGAATATGATGATACTAACATTTTAGTAGAAGGTCACACAGATAGTTCAGGAGCAGACAGCTATAATATGTCTTTATCCAAAAAAAGAGCTAATTCGGTAGTTAATTATTTAGTGGCACAAGGGGTAGACCGATCAAGATTTACAGTAAAATGGTATGGAGAAACACAGCCTAAATACGATAATGCTACAGCTGAAGGTCGCTCTAAAAACAGGAGAGTAGAATTAGGAATCGTTGCTAGTCAGGAAATGATTAACGAAGCGAAGAATCAATAAAGAAACTTCACTATATGAAATAAAAAGTCCGGTTTTCCGGACTTTTTTTTGTGATAAAATTCTAGAAATCACTATCTTAATAAGGTAAATCAAAAAACAAAGAAATGAGACTTTATAAAAGTGCTTTTATCCTATTACTCGGAATCCTTTTTATTACAGGATGCAAGCAGAAAAAACAGGAAGCACCGCAGTCGGAAGATAAGCCTTCAGTAGTTGTAGATGTTAAAGGGGAAGTCATTAAATATGCCGTTGACACAACCAATTTACAGGGGTATCTTGCTTATGATGCCGGTAAGAAGGGCAAAAGACCCGGAATATTGATTGTTCATGAGTGGTGGGGACATAATGATTATGTACGTCACCGGGCCGATATGCTGGCAGAACTGGGTTACACCACTTTGGCTCTTGATATGTATGGAGATGGCAAGCAGGCTATGCATCCGGATGACGCCGGTAAATTTGCACAACAAGTAATGGGTAATATAGGGGAGGCAAAGAAACGTTTCGATGTAGCCTTAAAACTATTAAAAGAACAGCCTTCAGTAGACTCCACAAGAATAGCCGCCATCGGCTATTGCTTTGGAGGTAGTGTGGCTTTAACAATGGCTAATATGGGTGCTGACCTTGATGCTGTGGCAGCCTTTCACAGTGGAGTACAATTACCGGTAATGCCAAATAAAGATTTAAAAGCAACTGTTCTGGTTTGTAACGGGGCCGACGATCCTTTTATCAATAAAGAATCAGTCACAGCGTTTAAAGCTCAACTAGACAGTTTAAACATTGAATATAAATACGTGGAATATCCCGGAGTTGTGCACTCCTTTACCAGTAAAGTTGCTGACTCGTTGGGTAATAAATTTAACTTACCACTTAAGTACGATGCTGAAGCAGATAGAAAGTCCTGGAACGAATTAAAAAACCTTTTAAACGAGGTTTTCAATGAATCCATGTAGTAAACGATTGACATATATCATTTTATGAATAAAGTGTTCATAGTATCTTAGAACTATAATTATGATATAACACCATGAAAAACATTTTATTACCAACCGATTTCTCTGAAAATGCATGGAATGC
This sequence comes from Zhouia amylolytica, assembly GCF_900116365.1. Taxonomy (GTDB): domain Bacteria; phylum Bacteroidota; class Bacteroidia; order Flavobacteriales; family Flavobacteriaceae; genus Zhouia; species Zhouia amylolytica. The sequence continues at coordinate 192,914 of NZ_FPAG01000007.1, forward strand.
AATTAATTATGCACTTCGTATGTTTTCTAAAACGGAGAATTTTTATTTGTTCAATTCCTATACACCTCCAACAGCACAACCGACTAGTGGAGTTACTTCTTCTAAAAACACTAAGTTATTATCAGACATGGCCAGAAAGTCCTCTGAGGAGGGGCTTACTGAAGTCATGAACAGGATCAAAAAAGAATTCCCTGATTTAGCCGAAAAAGTAAAATCAATTAGCGCATATGATTTTTTCGTATCCGGAGTTAAATCTGTAGTGAAAAAGTATGAAATTGATTTTATAGTCATGGGAACTAAAGGTTCCAGTGGAGTACGGGAAGTGATTATTGGAAGTAATACAGCTGGAGTTATTGGAAAAGTGAAATGTACTGTATTAGCAATTCCTGAAACAGCCGTATTCAAACCAGTAAAAGAAATAGCCTTCGCTACTGAGTATGATGTCTATTGGGAAGAAAGCGAGCTGGCTCCTATGATTGATATTGCCAAAAAATGGAATGCAAGTATTAGAATTTTGCACGCACTTGAGGCCAGGAATGAATTAAAATCCGAACAGATTAAAATTAAAGAATATTTAGACGGTATCCTGGAGACCATCCCGCATGCTCATTATACCTTATCTAAACTCTCATTAGAATCTGCGGTTAGAGCGTTTACAGAGAGCAGAGAAGTAGATATGTTATGTATGGTAGCAAGACACCATAACTTTTTTCAACGAATATTTGGAAAACCCAGAGTTGAAGAAATAAGCTTCCATATTCAAATACCATATTTGGTATTACATGATTATACTCATAAATAAAATAACGCTTAAACCATTATAAACCAAAGGAGAGACTAAATATGGGTACCTTTAATGCTTTATGATAAAAGATTATAAATAGAATTTGTTGGTTCTCAGATCACTTTTATCAAACAAACGATCCCAAATATTTAGTCTCTTTTTTATCTATAAATGTGATTTAATCACCTTTACAAGGTCATTTTTTGATGTGAGTCCGGAGTGTCGCCAAACAATCTCTCCATTTTTAAATAAAATAAGAGTAGGTACTCCACGAACCTGGAAGTTAGCCGCTAAAGGTTGGTTTTTATCCACATCCACCTTTACAATATTAACCTCTTCACCCAATTCATTTTTGGTTTCTTTTAATATAGGTGCCAGTGTCTGACATGGTCCGCACCATGTTGCGAAAAAATCGATAAGCACTGGTTTCTCTTTATTGATGATATCTTTAAAACTACTTTTCATGGTTTCTTATTCTTATTAATTGATAACAACGAATAACTTGTCCATACCTTGTACAAGGTGGAAAATTTATGGCAAAGTTCTAAAGTTGATATTTAAAAATCAGTAACTTAAGTTACGCCCGTAAATATTTTCTATCCATCCAGAAGGTACCGAAAGGAATTATCGAGCATAAGAGTATGATGCCAAGGGTGTATGCAGACCAGTTTTGTTTATTTTTTAAAACCAAAGCCATTACTACATACATCATAAAAAGGATCCCATGCATCATTCCAATATATTGATTTGGAGCATGCTGATCTAACATGTATTTCAATGGCATGGTTACACCCAAAATAAGTAAATATGAAATTCCTTCTAATATGCTGACTATTCTAAAATTCTTAAGATTCATAAGTTCATTCTTTGTGCGGCAAAATTACAACACAGCTGACAATCTCTTTTGAAATATTTGTTAAAAAGAAAAGGGTCGAGAAAAATTATCTCAACCCTTTTAATAGTGTTTTTTACTTTATTAAGATTGTTCTTGCAACTGCTGAGCAACGGCCTGTACTTCATCCAATACACGAAGAAGGTTTTCACCCCAAAGCATAGCAATTTCCTTCTCGGTATAGCCACGTTTAACGAGTTCAAGAGTTACATTGAAAGTCTCTGAGGCATCATTCCATCCGTAAATTCCACCGCCACCATCAAAATCTGAACTAATTCCCACGTGTTTTATCCCTATTTTATTGACGAGGTAATCGATATGATCAACAAAATCCGAAACATCCACAGGATCTCCAGAAGCCTTTAAAGCTTCGACCTTATCACTAGCTGCCTTTCGCATGGCCCTATACTTATCAACATATGCATTACGCATAGAATCCGGCATTTGTCTTACGCTATCCCATCCAACTGTTGTAAAGTTCATTTCTTTAGCCACGTCATCATAGATAGCTTTTGCTTGCTCCTGGAAAGCTTCATGCTTTTCCGTATTCACATAAGAGCTAAAGGCCACTGTCTGGACAACACCGCCATTTTCTTTCAACCACATTAATTGTTCATCATCCAGGTTTCGGCTATGGTTGCATAAGGCACGTGAAGATGAATGAGATGCTATAATGGGAGCCTTGGTAAGTTCAATCATTTGTTTCATAGATTCCTTTGACGGGTGAGATACATCGATCATCATTCCGTATTTATTCATTTCGGAAACGACTTCTCTTCCTAATTCACTGAGACCATTGTGCAACCATTCATCATTTTCCTCCCCCGTATTAGAATCACATAGTTGGCTATGTCCTTGATGAGAGAGCGACATATAGCGACCTCCCAGGTCATAAAACTTTTTTACATTGCTAATATCCATTCCAACAGGGTATCCGTTCTCTATGCCTATCATTGCCACCTTTTTTCCGGCATCATGGATACGTCGTACATCGTCAGAATTATAAGCTAATTCTATTTTATCAGGAGCAATTATCTCTGTAAGACGGTGAATCGCTTCGAATTTTGAAATGGCATTGTTATATGCTTTTTCATATCCCGAAGGGTTTAATGAATCCTGCCCTGTGTACACTATGAACCAAGCTACATCCAGGCCTCCTTCATTCATTTTAGGGAGGGTGATTTGAGTATCCAGATCTTGTGTGTAATTGAGGGAATCAGTAAAATTTTTAACATTGATATCACAATGGGTATCTATTGTGATTACTTTTTGGTGTATTTCTTTCGCTTTTACTACGATTTCTTCTTCGGTTAAAGGCTTTTCTTTACATCCTAAAACCAGGAAGAATACTAATACCGGTAAGTATAAGTTTTTCATTTATAATTTATTAATATGGTTAGAAGTTTGGATGAAAATACATTATTATTTGTAAAGAAAGAAATTTGATTCGTTTGTTGTAATTCAATTAAGTGCATTTTTATAAATTTGTGTAGGCTTTAACCATCAATCTTGTGCATACTATGAGTGCTAAAAAAAATAGAAGACCTAAACATAAGGGAAGTGGTACCATATTTAAAAATCCAATTCTCGAACAATTAACCAAAACACATATAGCAATTCCGCTAACCCTGTATACAATTATATCAAGTTGCCTGATATATTATGGGATTATTGAAAAAGGATTCACAACCCCGGTAATGATCTTATTATTCTTTGCCGGCATGTTTGTATTTACACTGGTGGAATATTTAATGCATAGATACCTGTATCATCCGCAAACGGAGAAGATGGAGGAGTTTAGTCATAAAGTTCATGGGGTACACCACGATTACCCTAAAGACAAGAAGCGTCTGGCTATGCCACCTATACTGGCGTTAATACTGGCAAGTTTCTTTTTTACTATCTATCGTGCCATGATGGGGGATTATGTATTTGGATTTTTAGCGGGCTTTTTAATGGGATACACAGGATATCTTGCCATTCACTATAGCGTACATATTTTTAAAGTACCAGATAACTTCCTAAAAATACTATGGCATCATCATGCCATTCATCATTACAGGCAACCAGACAGAGCATTTGGTGTATCATCGCCTTTATGGGATTATATATTCGGAACGATGCCCGAGTTATTAGAAGATAAAAAGAAACAACAAGCGAAAGCTGGAGAATTTATAGACCCGTCCTAAAAGACGGGTTTTTTTTGATCAAATAATAAGTCTAACTCCACCCAGTTCTTCAATCCTGTAGGGAAAATGATCGCCTGGGGATGCTATAAACATAAAATTGATAGGTAAATTCCACTGTTTAGATAGTTTTTTAATGAGTTTAGGACCAAATTCACCTTCCATTTGAATAAACTCCAGCTTAACATCCGGATATTCTCTGTCCAACACCTCTATATCGCTTAATAACGTTTCAGAGATTTTCTCATTTTCTTTTAACACTGCTACAATTTTAAGTCGCCTCGTATGCTCATTTCTTTTAATATAAAGCATTACTTTATTCAGGGTAGCTACATCATCATCTTTTGTGAAATAAACGAATTCCTGTTCATTAATTTTATTTATAATCCGCAATATACCGGCGTGCAACCTCCTGACGGACCTTTCTAATGGCCTGAAAAAATAAAGGATTATATTTAAAATTAGTTTGAGAATAAAAACCCGGTTTAGCATAATGACCACAATCAGCATGGTTGGAATGAAATATTCAATAAAGACATTCAGATAAGCTGGATTCATGATGGCATTTCCTATTAAAGCCAGGATAACCATCCCTATGGCTAAAAGAAGAGCGATCCAGTTAGAGCGTTCGGGTCTGGGAAGATTTTTTCTCCTGATTTTCAATAGAATATTACCGATTCCAAACAGTACCATTACCGAGAGAAAAGCAATAGTATAAACGCCTGCCAATGCTTCCAGACGACCTTTTGTTATAAGCATCACAGATGTACATAACAAGAAAAAGGAAAAGGCAATTAAATAGGTACTCCCTTTTTTATTTCGCTTTAGTAAAAAGGAGGGTAATATACGATCTAAGGTCATTCGCTCAGTGAGTCCACTAACTCCAACAAAGGAAGTAAGCACTGCACCACTCAATACCAATGCAGCATCAATTGAAATAAGAAATGAAAGCCAGCTTCCTCCAGCTTTTAACCCTAAATGAGACAGGAGTGCTTCCTGGTGTAATTTTACTTCAGGAATAGGAAGAATGGCGAGGGCCAGAAATGCCATTAGCGGATTAAAAACACTAACGATAACCCACATATTTCTCAGTGTTTTTCTAAAAACACCTCGTTGTTGTTCTTCTACAAAATTAGCAGAACTTTCAAAACCCGAAATTCCTAACATAGCGGCACTGAAACCAAAAAATAAGGCATTCGTAACACTACCCTGAACCGGAAGAGACAAGTTTTTATTAAATATCCCTAAACCGTTGTTCACGATAAACCATCCACAGAATAATGAAAGAATAATCAGGGATGAAAGATGAAACACAAAGATAACGACAGCCACTCTCGACGATTCGCCAATCCCCATTATGGTTACACTCATAAATAAGAATAAAAGTATAATGGTGGTAATCATAACGGGCCAGTTATCCAATAATCCATGGGCATATTGCATGGCCTCACTGGCCGAAATTACTGCGGTGGCCATATAAGAAAGTATGGTAAGGGTGGCGGCAAGGGAAGCAACCGATTTACTGGTTGTATTCAACAGGGCATTATAAGCTCCACCATTAAGTGGGATGGCCCCCACAACCTCTCCGTAAATTTTGCGGAACAGGTATAATACTAATGCGACAATTAATAACGATATCCAGGCATATTGGCCCGCATATAAAATGGTAAGCGAGGACACATATAAACATGAAGAACTAATATCGTTACCACAAATGGCTGTTGCAGGTAACTCTTTGAGTTGTTTTACAATGGGTTTAATGGTGGTCTTAGGCATGCCGTTTTAAATGAATGAAACAAACAGAAATCAAAAACAGGATAAATCCGTATCTAAGAACCTAATAATCGCAGGTCATACTAAAATAGGAAATTTTCCATGAATAATTGATTATTCCTCGGTATAATACCTAGAAATTCATAAAGTTAACTTCGATGTTGTCTTACAACGAAGAATTATACAGCATAGTGATATCAGTAGCTTCAATTGTATATTATTGGTTATTTTAACACGAATAATCATCTGTAATTAAGTTTATGTATCAAGCATTTGCGGTTAGAATTAGTAAAGTGGTGTTGTTACTATTGTTATCCATTGGATATAGTCAAGAAGCTATAGACAGTGAAGAAGCTTTATTACGACATCAGGAGCTAACCGCCACTATGAATGCACAATTTCCTGTAGACGATATCAAGACCTTCCGAAGAGAATCTTTTACTGAAGATGAATTACAGGCGTATCTGATGAAGCATTTTGAGCGAATGGAGTTACTTCCATTTATTACCGACCATATTACGTATAAACTCGATAGCTATTTTCATTCGGGTAACTGGTTTTACCAGATAGGGTTACCGGAAGAGAGTATAAAGTCCAATAAGGAAGCATTGAAATATTATCACCAGGTTTCTGATGAGCTTTCCGAAGGTACTAAAGAGGAATTTTATGTAAAAGTATGTTTTGCGTATTCCGCCTTAGCCGAAAATTATGCCAGACTTTCTCTAAATGATAGTGCTGCGGTTTATCATCTTAAGAATATTGATTTTGCACAAACAAGAAACACTCCTTATTATCCTTCTGCATTAAACAATTTGGGTCTTTTTCATTATTGGAGCAAAAATGAAACCGACACGGCATTGGTCTATTTTAAAAAGGCTTTCGATATTACGAAGGCGGAGTTTCCAAATCATTATCTCATTGGAAGCATCAGGGATAATATAGCAGATATTTATATGGATCAGGGTAAAACGGAGGAGGCCGGACACTTATATGGCCTGAATTTCGATTTTTACCAGCATATCATTAATAAGGATTTAAAATCTTTAGACATGCCTCGTATTATAAGTGCGGGAGCTCAGCATATGAATGCTACTTTAATACAAGATAAGCTAGAGGATGCACAGCAGACGTACTTCAGGTTGAATGGTCTTATAAATGACCCTAAGAATAAAGCCTGGGAATACCAGAAGTCAATGCCTGAATTCTTAGAAGCTAAATCGATTTTGTTGTACAAAAAAGGAGCCTTTAAAGAGGCTTATGAAAATGAACAATACTTAAATCAGCTGTCGGATAGCCTTTATCAAGTTTCAAAAGATGTAGATAAAAGATGGCTAACCGCTACGAATGATATTGTTTTAGATAAAATAAGATTAAACTATAAAATGGAGCAATCCATTAAAGAGAATAAAATTAAAAACCAGCGATTAAAATTATACATTTCAGCTTCGCTGTCTTTATTGGTAATAACCTTACTTACCTCTTTATTCTTTAGCAGGCGACAACATCTAATTAACGCCAGGAATAAACGCCTTCTCGCTGAAGAACGGTTGAAATATGCTGCCGTACAAAACCAGCAATTAGAAAATGAAGTAGCTGCCAAGAAGAGAGACCTTTCTGATTTTGCTATTAATCTTTCTCAAAATCAAAAATGGGCAGAGTTATTGGCTAATAAAATTGAAACGTTAAAAGCCACTAAAGGCAGGCAGCGAAAAAGTTTAATGGATGAATTGGAGCAGGAAATTAAAAATAAAGTGAGTTTTGACTCTGAGAACAAAGAGTTTTATGAGCGCCTGGATAAATTAAGTGATGCCTTTTACCGAAAATTAAAATCGAAGTTTCCCGAATTAAGCAAAACAGATAAAAGATTGTGTTCATTGATTCGTCTGAAAATCAACAGTAATGAAATTGCACGTCTACAAAATATTACCATAGCGTCTTTAAACACCAGCAGATACCGACTACGCAAAAAGCTTAACCTCGCTAAAGAGGTCGATCTCGATGACTTCATTCAAAGTTTATAGTCTTTCCTATCTATTGATATTCAAGCAATAAAGAACATCTATTCACTCCTTGTCTATAATTAGTCTATAGTGATTTTTAGTGTTAGGCGCTGATTTTCTGTACTTTAGAACTAAAGATTTAGCAAGGAACTATGCTCAACTTATTTCTATTAATAGCATTGAAATAAGTGCACAACATATCACCAATGTTGGAGCACACTAAATAGTTCCGGTAAAAACTTCCCCCAAGCCAAGTCGGTTAACAAACATTAATCACCAAAACTTTAACTCAAAAAATCAATCACAATGAAAACATTTATTTTTGGTTTGGTATTTTTAGGATTTACCAATCTAACAGCTGCTCAAGAGGTAATTGCCTCGGTTAATTATGATAAAAGTTCATTTAAAAGCGAACTAACGACTCCCGTAAAAAACAGTGAATACTTATCAAATTTTGATACAAAGAATGTAAGCGAGGTTATTTCAGACTTTCAAAAGTATGTGGCAAATTACGACTTAGCAAATGCTAAGGTATATACTTCAGAAGATCCTTCTATTTATCACATCTCTTTTTCTGAAGGCAATAATAGAGTAGAGGCCACCTATAATCAGGAAGGTGCATTGATCAGTTGTATTGAAAAATATGAAAATGTGCGCTTGCCATTAACGATAAGTAGTAAGATCGCCAGGCAATATCCGGATTGGGAATTCAATAAGGTAAATTGTACCATTAAATACGTTAAAAATTCGGATGCTATTATTGCCTATGAGGTAGCTATTAAAAAGGATTCAAAAAGAAAGACCGTTAAATATACCCTATAAAAAACTCACTCCTTTTTTAAGGAGTGAGTATCAAGCCCTTTATTTAGTTAATGGGGCTATTTTATTATAACGGGTCCGCCACCGGAACAACTTCGATCATATCCATCGCAATCCTGATCTATATTATCTCCACATATTTCCGGAGCTCCGGGATATACAGTCGGATCGGTATCATCACAATCTTCACTGGCATTAAAACCATCTCCATCCGCATCTAAATCCGGACATCCATTAAGTTGGGGAACACCAGCTACCAATGGACAGGCATCTAGTGAATCCTGTATCCCATCACCATCTGTATCAGGACATCCATTAAACAATATGAGGCCAGGAACTTCAGGACAATCATCTACATTATCATTAACACCATCACTGTCGCTATCAATAACATCCGGTGTTTCGGGGTTACAATCATCATCTATTCCATTAAATAATATTTCCGGGTTGCCCGGAAATCTGAACGGATCGCTATCATCACAATCCAAATCAGAAGTAACTCCATCATTATCAGCGTCAACAAGTTCGGGAGCATCCGGTGTATTTGGATTACAATCATCATCGATACCATTATTAACAATTTCGTTGTTTAAAGGGCTTACATCGGCATTCAAATCATCACAATCGCCCATTACTCCAAATTCACAGGCATTATCAGGTACCGCACCGTCATTGTCCTGGTCATCTAATCGAACATCTCCATGAGAGGCATGGTCATCCCATGAATTATTGTTTACTTCTATAATTCCCCATGAATTATCCTCCGAATCATAATGACAAATCTGAATTTTCTTGTCTTTACTCTTTTTAAAAGTTACATTTTCAGGATCTAACATTAATTCATCCTCGTGGTCTGATGTACATCCGCCCGTTATGCAAACAACCATTGTGATTGCTAATGCTTTGATTGCACGTCTGGGTGTTAAAAATAAAATACTGCTTTTCATAAAATAAAAGTTTTGGTTGTTTAATATTTACTTCGCTTGGTGTGGAAGAAACTTCCGGTATACGGGGGAGGTAATCAGTACTCTAAATTAAATGAATATCTGCACGGAGGCTCATTTTGGTAATAGACAAATAATCAACAACCACTAAAAAAGGAGATTCCGCAACAACTTTTAAAAGGAGTAAGTGGAATTTATAAAACCAGGATATTAATCTTTTCAGAATCAGGAATTAAAAATTAAGCAAATCTTAAGGATCGTGAATTGATTATTTTTTCGATTTGTAGTTCTTTTGTATGATGCGTATTTTAATAGTTGAAGATGAACCCGGGATAGCCAATTTCCTCAAGCAGGGCCTTGAAGAGGAGCTCTATACGGTAGACGTAGCCGAAGAAGGGGATACAGGGCTGGAACTGGCGCTTACGGGCGAATATGATTTACTTTTACTCGACTGGATGTTACCGGGAATGAGTGGAATCGAGATTTGTCGCCGTTTTCGTAAAAAATCTAAAGACACCCCAATCATCTTTTTAACAGCTAAAGATACGGTTAGTGAAACCGTGTTTGGGTTGCAGGCAGGAGCAAATGACTACATCAAAAAGCCTTTTCATTTTGAAGAACTTTTAGAGCGTGTAAAGGTTCAGCTCCGTAATTCCGTAGGTGAAAATTCCATATATGAAATTGGTCCGATTACGTTGAATAAAGACACGCATCGGGTTTTCCGGGAAGATCAGGAGATCATTCTAACCCAAAAAGAATTTGCTTTGTTGGCCTATTTGCTTCGAAACAAGGGGAAAGTATGCACACGTACCAAAATCATTGAAAACGTTTGGGATATCCACTTTCAATACAATACGGGCGTCATCGATGTTTATATTAATGCCCTTAGGAAAAAGCTTAACCTGACCGACAAAGAAAATTATATACAAACCGTACGAGGGGTGGGTTATATAGCCCTGGAGAAATGAATTTAAGTTTTAAAAATAGAATTGCCTTACACTATATGATCGCTACAGCAGCGATTATGCTGATTATATTTAGTGTTATATTCTTCATCGTAAGAAGTACCGTATACCGCAATTTAGACAGTGATTTAGCGTATGAAGCCCATCGGCACACAGATGAGATTGTGGTTGTAGGTGATAGTCTTAAATTCATCAATAAATTAGAGTGGGAAGAGAAAGAACACCGAGAAGTACAGGTAAACCCTGTTTTTCTTCAAATTATTGATAAGGATGGGAAATTGATGGATAAATCTCCCAATCTGAAACATGAAAGTCTTGCCTACCGAAGTCATGCTTCCAGCAGGGATCATATTAATGCCGAACTTCACAACCAGGCGATTCGACAGGTACAGATCCCTATAGAACAGCAGGGGGAAACCAAGGGGTATATTCTAGCTGCCATGTCGCTAGAATCTTCTAAAATGGTAATTCTCAAGCTTAAGAACGTGCTTATTTTTTCGTTTTTAACTGTTTTAATCGGCCTTTATTTTATTTCCAGGTATCTTGCCGGTCGCAGTATTCTTCCTGTATCTGAGATTTCGAATACCACTAAACGGATCACCAAAAACAATCTGAATGAACGGGTTAATTTGCCCCAACGTAAGGATGAACTTTATGATTTGTCTTCCAACTTTAATGAATTATTGCAGCGCATTGAAAATGCTTTGGAACGTGAACGTCAATTTACCTCAGATGCTTCCCACGAACTTAGAACGCCTTTAGCTGGCTTAAAGGGTACCCTCGAAGTCCTTATCCGTAAACAGCGCACACCGGAGGAGTATATAGATAAGATTGGTTATGGATTGCAGGAAATTAACCGAATGTCAGAAACTATCGATCAACTGTTATTATTGGCTCGAGTAGATTCAGGTAAGAGTCTCGATGCAGGAATGGAGGTAAGTCTGCCGGTGGTTATTGACGAAATTCTTGCACGTCATAAGGAGCTTATCGAAGAAAAACACATACAGATTAAAACAGATTATGATGTGGAGACCCATTTAAATACCCCGCAGTATTACACCATGCTCATCATGGAGAACGTTATACACAACGCTATAAAATACTCGCATCATGAAGGACGCATTAAGATTGGGATTGAAAGGAATGAGCAGGTTATTGTTTGTACTGTAGAAGACGGCGGTATTGGTATTAAAAAAGAGGATATGAATAAACTCTTTAATTCATTCTTCAGATCTGATGCCCTGGCTCATAGAAACATTAAAGGCAACGGTCTGGGGTTATCAATTGTTAAAAAGGCAGCAGATGCCATTCATGCCCGGGTTCACATAGAAAGTGAGTTAAATAAGGGCACTAAATTCACCATTGTATTTTAAGCGAATCTTAAGAAAGTACTTAGAATAGCTTTAGATAGCAAACCTACATTTGGTCTTTATCAATTATAAAGATTAATATGCTAGAAAAGATTATTCAGTACAGTATTCGCCATAAGCTTATTGTATTCCTTTTTACTGCGGGAATAGTAGGTTATGGATTGTATGCACTATCTCATATTCCTATTGGAGCGGTACCTGATATCACCAACAACCAGGTTCAGGTGATTACTACCTCGAAGAACCTCGCTACGGAGGATGTAGAAAAGTTTCTGACGTATCCGGTGGAGTTAGAGATGACCAATTTACCCGGGGTTAAAGAAATCCGGTCCATTTCTAAATTCGGTTTGTCGGTAGTAACCATTGTGTTTGACGATAAGGTTGGTACCTATTTACCACGACAGCTCATTGCCGAAAAAATAAAAAATGCCGAGGAGAAAATCCCGGAAGGATTTGGAACTCCCTTTATGGGGCCAATTACCACCGGATTAGGGGAAATATATCAATATGTTATTGATGTCGATCCGGAGTTTAAAGACAACTATTCTTTATCTGATTTGAGAACCATTCAGGACTGGATTGTTAAGCGACAGCTTTCAGGAATTCCTGGGGTGGTTGAAGTAAATACCTGGGGAGGCTATCTGAAACAATACGAAGTAGCGATTAACCCGGAGCGGTTAAGGGCTATGAACGTTTCTGTATTTGAGGTCTATGATGCCCTTAAGGCCAATAATAGTGTTGCCGGTGGTGGGTATATAGAAAAAGTGAACCAGGCTTATTTTGTTAGAGGGGAAGGGTTGGTAAACAATATTCCTGATATAGAAAACATCGTAGTTACCAACCGCAATGGCGTTCCTGTATACATTAAAGACGTGGCTACGGTGGGCTTTGGTCATGCCAACCGATTTGGAGCCATCACCGGAAACGGGGAAGGAGAAAAGGTGCTTGGACAGGTAATGATGTTAAAAGGTGCTGATTCGAATGAAGTTATTAAAGCTGTTAAAGCACGGGTAGCAGAACTACAAAAAAGTCTGCCGGAAGGAGTTAAAATCAATGCCTTTCTGGAGCGTAGTGAACTCATCGCTAAAACTACATTCACCATAGCGGAAAACCTTATTCTGGGGTGTTTAATTGTCATATTTGTGGTAGTCCTGCTTCTAGGGAACTTCCGGTCGGGGCTGGTGGTAGCGTCCGTTATTCCATTGTGTTTATTGTTTGCACTTTCATTGATGTATATTTTTGGGGTGGATGCGAACCTGATGAGTCTTGGAGCCATCGATTTTGGTATTATCGTAGACGGATCGGTTATTATTGTGGAGTTCATCGCATTCCGCATTACCAGTCAGCGTAACCAGCTATTACAATTACCCAAGGTAGAACGACAAAAGCTCATAGATAAGATTACTTTTCAGGGGGCTACAAAAATGATGAATTCGGCGGTTTTCGGACAACTCATCATTATCATCGTGTTCATTCCTATACTTTCACTAACCAATGTGGAAGGTAAAATGTTTAAACCGATGGCATTGGTATTTTGTTTTGCCCTTATAGGAGCCATGTTGCTGTGTTTTACTTATGTACCTGTTATGGCATCGGTATTTATTAAGCCGGGCGACCCTAATAAGAAGACTATTTCGAGAAGACTTATCACCTGGTTGGAGAATAGCTACCGTCCGGTTATTACCTGGGCCTTAAAAAAGCGAAAACTCGTGATCGCTTTGGCCGTTAGCTTACTGGTAGGAACGGCCTGGTTGTATTCCAGAATGGGAGGGGAGTTTGTACCAACCCTTGATGAAGGTGATTTTGTAATTCAACCCGTGTTAAAAACCGGTACTTCACTAAGCCGCACCATAGAGGCGACTACGAAGATGGAGCAGGTATTAAAGACCTTCCCGGAAGTTGATCAGGTGGTTACCAGGATTGGAGCCGCTGAAGTTCCAACAGATCCGATGTCGATGGAAGAAAGTGATGTCATGATCAAATTAAAACCCAAGGGGGACTGGACATCTGCTGAAACAAAGGATGAATTAGCTGATAAGTTTAAAGAAGCCTTAACCCAACAGCTCCCGGGCGTAGATTATGAATTTACCCAACCTATTGAAATGCGATTTAATGAGTTGATTACGGGGGTTCGTGCCGATGTAGCCATTAAGGTATTTGGAGAGGATTTGGATATCCTTTATAAAAAGGGACTTGAAATTCAAAAGGCTATCGAACATGTAGAGGGTGCTGCTGATATTTCGGTGGAAAAAATAGCCGGGTTGCCTCAAATGTCGGTAACCTACAACAGGCAAAAGATTGCCAAATACGGATTAAATATCGAAGATCTGAACAGGATTGTCACCATGGGATTTGCAGGTGCCAGTGCCGGAACCGTATTTGAAGGAGAAAAGCAGTTCGACCTGGTGGTGAGATTCGATCAACAGCATCGCAGCGATATTCAGCATTTGGAAACAGCTTCCATAACATTGCCCGACGGACGTTCACTGCCTTTGAGTGAGTTTGCTGATATAACATATACCAAGGGTCCAGCCAAGATCTCAAGAGACAATACGAAGCGCCGTATCGTAGTGGGTATCAATGTCCGTAATCGCGATCTGGAATCAGTGGTGAATGATGTCCAGAAGATTATAGAGGACCAGGTACATCTACCGCCGGGATATACGATTAGTTACGGCGGACAATTCGAAAACCTGCAAGCAGCTTCGCAACGTCTTAAAGTAGCGGTTCCAATCGCATTAATTCTCATATTCGTCTTGCTCTATTTTGCTTTTAACTCCGTTAAGGAAGCCTTGATGATTTACAGTGCGATTCCCTTATCTGCAATCGGAGGGGTCTTATTGCTATACTTACGCGGCATGCCCTTTAGTATTTCGGCAGGAGTAGGATTCATTGCCTTGTTTGGAATAGCGGTATTAAATGGGATTGTGCTTATCGAAGAATTTAAAGAATTAAAAGCCCACGGGATGACGAATATTCATAAACGTATATTAACCGGAACCAGAAACCGATTACGTCCGGTATTATTAACAGCATCTGCGGCAGCATTAGGATTCTTGCCAATGGCTATTTCCAGTTCTGCAGGAGCCGAAGTGCAACGTCCGCTGGCCACGGTGGTTGTTGGTGGACTGGTAACGGCAACGTTGCTGACTTTAATTGTACTTCCGGTATTGTACGCCTGGTTTGATAGTAAAAAGCCTATCAAGCCTTTTAAAAGAAAGCAGCTTGCTACCTTGCTCATATTCATCTTACCGGTGGTTGGTATGGCCCAGGAAAAAGCGATTAGCTTACCGGAAGCCATTGAAATTGCCATAGAGAACAATCATGGAATACAAGCAGCCAGGCAAGAGGTACAACAATCGGAAGAATTGGAGGGTAGTACTTTTAACCTGGAGAAACCACAGGTGTATTACCAGTACGATGAAAATAATATTGCCGAAAACGGGGAAGCCTTAAGAGTATATGGGGTAACTCAGCAGTTCAGGTTTCCGACTATTTACGGTACCCGAAGTAAAGTACTGAAACAGGAAACGGCCATGGCTTTACAGGTTTATAATATGCAGGAGCGCACCCTGAAAAAAGAGGTCTCCATAGCTTATTTAAGCGTGGTATATCAGCAGCAACTGACCCATCAGTACAAATACCTCGATAGTTTGTATAAAGCTTTTTCAAAGGCAGCAAGCAGGAAATTCGAATTAGGAGCCACTAATATGCTGGAGAAACTCACTGCAGAAACCAAACAAAAGGAAGTAGCCATCGCATTAACGCAGAGTCAAAAAGATTACGACAAGTCTTTGTTGGAATTAAGGCGGTTATTGCAAGCTGAAGAGGTTATAACGGTACAGCAAACGAATCTGGATCGATTGGATTATAAGGAGATCGATACGATTAATCACCCGGGATTGACTTATTTTCGTGAAAAGCAAGCCTTATCAGAGCTTGAGTTATCGATAGAAAAGCAGCAATTTCTTCCGGATATCGAGGTATCATTATTCCAGGGAACCAACAGTATGGCGGGTGCTAAGACCTACAGAGGTTTTCAGGCCGGACTTACCGTACCGCTTTGGTTTTTCAATCAGCGATCGAAGATAAAAGCAGCAAAAGCCAGAAGGGCTATGACCGATCACCAGATTCAGGACTACCAGGTACGCCTGGAATCGCGCAGTGAAAAGCTGCATGCCGATTTAGAAAAGTATGATCATGTGCTCTCTTATTACCAAGAAACCGGTAAAAAAATGGGAGATCAGCTCACACTGAGTGCATCTAAAGCCTATAAAAGTGGTGAAATCGATTTTTTACAGTATGTACAACTACTGGAAAATGCCCGTGATATTGAGATCAGGCGTCTTGAAAGTCTTTTCAACTATAACAAAACAGTACTTGAATTAAACTATATAACCGAATAATAAGTCATTATACCATGAAGATTACTATATACATATTCCGATCAGTGATGTTTTTAAGCCTGTCAGGCTTGCTGTTCACTTCCTGTAATTCAGAAGGAGGGAAGGACCTTAGGGAACAGGCTATCAATATCCCCGATACTTCCAATTCGGATCACATTGTTATAACGGAGAATCAATTTAAAGCTGCGCAGATGCAAGTAGGTACAATTAAGCCAACAGCTTTCGATCAAACCGTTAAGGCAAACGGGGTTTTTACGGTTCCACCGGAGCGTAAAGCTTCTGTAAGTCCGTATTTCTCAGGTTATGTAAAAGAACTATCGTTATTGCCCGGAGACCAGGTGCGTAAGGGACAAGTATTATTTACCCTTGAAAATCCGGATTATATCAGGGTTCAGCAACGATATTTGGAGGCAAAAGGCCAGCTAAGGTATTTAGATGCGGAATACAAAAGGCAGCAGGAATTGATGAAAGATCAGATCACTTCAGAAAAAAATCTATTAAAGGCAGAAGCTGATTATAGTGTTATCAAGGCGCAATACGAATCATTAAAAAAGCAGTTATGGCTTATGAACATTAACCCGAATACGTTGAGTGCGTCGAATCTACGTTCAACCATAGCAGTAATAGCACCTATAGAAGGCCATATTACCAAGATAAACACTCAGAAAGGCGCTTATCTGAATCCTTCGGATATGGCGTTGAGTATCACTGATACAAAGCATTTACAGATAAAAACCCAGGTTTTTGAAAAGAATTTACCGCAATTAAAAGCAGGTCAGCCAGTGGTATTTAAGGTTCAGAACGGTAACGAGGGAAGTTACCATGGAACCGTTAAGCTTATCAATAAGGCTATAGATGAACACGACCGTACGGCGAGTGTGTATATAGATCTTAAGGACGATGAAGCCGCAGATCATTTTGCGCCTGGCATGTATGTAGAAGTGGCTATAGTAACAGCTAAAGATACTTTGAATGCTTTACCAGAAGAGGCTGTGGTTTCTATAGATAACGATCATTATGGATTGGTACGTATCAATGAAACGACCTTTAAACAAGTAGGTATTAAAATTGGGAAAACATCGAATGGTTATGTTGAAATTGTAAACCCGGAAGTATTTGAATCGAATACGGTATTCTTAACGAAGGGAACCTTTGAAATGATCATGGAATAATAAAGCATTAGAAAACCCATAAAGTACCATTGGAGTAGTTTGTGGGTTTATTTCTAAATATTCTATTTTACATAATATAAATTATAGTTCATTTATATCTATAGAGCAAATTGACGGATACTTGTATATTACATCAATGCAGCTATAGCAACACGCTCGTGTTTAGTATCGATCGTAATTATGTAAAAGTCTATTTGCTTCACTCCAGTGATATTAGTATTTATTATTGTCGTTAGCTATAATAACACGTCAATGTTTTATACGGTTCATAATTTTGTAAAAGTAAATTGGTCCTGGTTTCAAAAACAAATTGTGGTTCTTGTATATCAATTTAAAGCTTTCTTAAAAAACACCATTATTTAATACTTCTCATAATTATCGTATTCGATACTTTGCCCGTAAAATTTTCAAATACGCGAATTATATGAGGGTCTGTTTTATTGGAATTGGTATTGAGAAAATGATTTTGGTTGTTGACCGACAATTTGTGATTTATGGTGATGCTGTAATAATCTTGTTTCTTGTTGGAAAGAATTTAAACAAAAACCATCCTTTTTAGACCTGCTCATACTTTATCCATACTTTAACCATGCCTTTGGTATGCCTTTGATATGCCTTTGGTATGCTTAAAACAGGCCTTATTAAAGCTTGAAAATTGATGTAAAATGATGCTTACTAAAACTTTTATACGGTTTCATACCCATTTATACATGGCGGCAAAAAAGTACAATATCGGCCAAAATTGACTTGAAAAGTTGATTGGGATGCTTCTATTTCCTTTTTTTACGACATTAGTGTTCAACTAATTATTTAGTTATAATGTAACTGGAAATGCTATTAGTTTAGAAATCCTGTATAAACCTTTTTATGATTTATGATATGTACCGGATCAATTATTTTACCTCCTTTTTTAGCCAAATCGACTTTAGGAGATTCATGAACTTCAATAAAATATTAATGCGTGAGCTAAACAAAAAATCAAGGCTGCATAAAACTTTGGAAACAATTAACGGTTCGTTACGCTATATTTTAGACTATTTAGCGTTAAGGAAATGTACAGTGTACAATTTTAGCTAAATATCATTTGAAGTTATAAACCCCTCGCGCCAGCTGGCTCATTCACTAAATTAGTCCACAGGACTAATTTTAAACGTTCTGCCCCCTATTGTTTTACCCAAAGTTTTATGAGGTCGTTACTTCTCCATTGTCTTGAGAATCTTTTATAGGGATTTCTAATTTCGTTTTATCAAATATGCTTTCAATTAATGCCTTATCTATACTTTCATCATCTAACTTTTGACCAAACATTTCTGATAAGTCTTGATTATATCTTCCCTGTGACGAGTTTATAATTTGAATGATTTTTTCTCCATGAGCTTCCAAAATTTGATAAAATATTTTATCATCATCATTCAAATGAAGAATTATTTTTCTACAAACACTATCTGCTTTAGTTGGAGGAATGGCCGAAAATTCGAATATACCAAGTGCAAAGAATTTTATTTGCTCTACATTTAATTCTGGATAATCAATGAGTAGGTCTAACAAATCGTCATATATTCTGTTTAGCTTCCTCTTATCTAAATAGTTTGCATTAAGCAAATTATTCCAAAATTCCTCATTAGCAGGTATTGATTCTTCATTTTTAGCAATAGAGGTTAAATATTCGTCATAAGCCTCCATAAAATCTTTACTTTTAGTAATTTTCTTATCTAATAAATTACTATTTACAAGCCCAATGAAGGCAAAATTAAAATTAGATTCTGTATTGAAATTGTTTAACCAATCTTCCTTTGATGCCTCTCTGAATTCACTTAAGATTTGACTATGTATTAGTTTGATTGAAGAGAACTCATGATTATTATTATCAAAAGTTTCTTTTAAAATATCCTGTCTTAATTCAAACACTTCAGGAATATCCTTTATGTCAAATTTATCGTCCCATCTATCAAATTGAGTCAAGAATAGTGTAAAGTTTTCTTCAAAAAACTTTGTTCTTATTTTATCAAGATTTTCGAAAACCCATTTTGAGTTTAAAGATTGAGTAAAACCAAAATAATCAGTTGTTAATATTTTTATGATTTCGTCTACAAGAGGATAATTTCTCCCCTTTTCAATAACAACTTTAAGTAAATCACCATAGGAAATATAATACTGAATAACCTCTGCTATTTTTCTTGCATTATCTAATTTATTCAGCTCATTTGTTAATACTGTACTACGAGGAGCGACTGTCATTAAATGAGCTATCTGATTAGATATTATATCAATAAATGGTTCATCTGTATTGGTACCATGATGATTCAAATAGTTGGTTCCAATTGCCTCTGGAATTAATTTCAAACTTGCTTTTTCATTTAGAACCTTGTTAATTTCAATCAATTTAGAGATCTTTTTAGCATCAGTATAAGCAATCGAATTTAATTCTGAATCTACTTTATCTTGTATATTCTTAAATTTATATGATTTGGCATTAGTTTTTAAATATCTAATAACATGCACAAATTTGTGTAGTTCTTCGACAAAACCATTCTCATGATCAATAAAGTATTTGTTTAATTCATCAGAATCAGTAAAAATCTTTAAATCGTCAAAAGTACATTCACCTTCTTTGAAAACATTGCTCATATCATCTATATAGTGGACAAAATCTTTTGGTGTAAATCTTACTTTTTCTATTAATGGTTTAAGCTTTTTGTTTTCGTTATTAAGAAAAACTAATAAATCATGCAGAGTTGAATAATATTTGGAACTATTTGAAGATTTTTCAAATTCACTTTTTGAGTTATATACTATTTTATCTGCTAAAGATTTTGAAGTTTTTCTGGAAGTATTTTTGATTATACTTTTGTGCCATTCTAAAAGTTCAATAAATTCTTCTTTTGGTCTTCTGTCTAAATTATTAGCAAATCTTTCCCAATAAGATTTTAATGCTTGTGCTGATATAACATCTTTAACTTCATCAAATATTTTAGCAGTATTTTCAGGTCTTGAGTTGGAGAAATTACTTTTGTTAACAGTATTCGCAAAGTAAACTTTAAATTCACTATGCTTTTTTACTTCTTTAAGAGCCTCAATATTTGCCTTTAAAAATATATCATCAATGTTATTGGTTAATAACACTTCGCTTGATTTTTCTTTATCTACATTGTACACAATAGCAGCTAAATTCTCTTCTAATTCAGCTTCATTTCTGAACATATGTGATTCTTCTTTTAAAAAATGTTTATTAGCTATAGATATCAATGGATTTTCTAATATTTCCTTTTTTCGCAATAAGAATAAAGCCAAATACTTGATATCAATTGTACTATTGTGTTGTAAATAAAGGGAAACAAGATTATTAATAAAAGTTATAATATCTCTTGGTCTTTTATTATTTACATCAGTTATTAGTTCATATAAAGAAGATATTAATTCTATGTCATTATCATTTATAATATCATCAAAAGCTTCTTTAAATTTCAATTCAAAGAATTTTTTCCAATCTGATAACACTGGTGGTGAAATTCTAAAAATTGTTGAAAAAGTTTTACCAATGAAATTATCTACTTTATTATGATTATCATCATCAAAATGTTTTGCTAAATGTCCTTTGTCATAAGGTATTATAACCCAAACATTGTCTACCTTCTCTTCCGCAAAAAAAGTATGAATTGAAGACCAAAGTGATAAAACTTTATCGCTTTTTGTAAGCCTATCCATGTTGTCAAAAACAATAACAAGACCATCAGATTTCAAGTCGGAAGTAATATTCTCAAAATATTCTTTAAAACTTTTTACTGTTGGCTCGTTTTCGAGTGTATGTTCTAATTCTTCGGATTCCAAATCTGACCCACTAAAAATGTATAATAATCTTTTAAGCCTTTCCTTATAATCGTAGTCTTTTGTCTGATCTTTTTTATCAAAGGCTTTATACTCTTTTCTTAATTCAATTAAGCCCCAAACAAAAACTATAATTGGCAATAGATACTTTGATAAAAATAATTTTAAATTTGGTAGAGTGTGTTTAGGGAATAAATCATTTTTTAATAAAAAATCATCGTACAATACATTAAAAAAAGAAAACAATAGAATTGAAGCCATTATTAGAATCCAATAAAACTTAATTTTTGGAAATTTAGTTGTATTCTTTGTAGACTTTTTAGCAAGTAATTTATTCAACTCATTTGTCCAGTCAACACTTCCTTTAAATTTCTTTTCAAATTTCAAAGATGTAATTAATTCTTCAAGAAAAGTTCTTCTTGTTAAATCTTCTTGGTGACCCCAAGCATCGTATGTAAAAAAGAAATAATCTGATTTTATTTCGCCAAATTTATTATTTAAAATACTAACAACATTTGATTTACCTGAACCCCATTTTCCTTCAATTCCAATAACATTGTTTGGTAGAGCCTTGTTTTTTATTAACTCAAAAATTGTATTTGATATTTTTTCATGTGATTTTCCTTCAAATAGATCTTCTCCAGATGGAGAACTGGAAATGTAGATTGGTTTTTTGGTTGGTTCACTCATAAATACAAATTTTAAATTGTTAAAATATTATTAAATCAAGAGTTGTGCCGTTTTATAAATAGTAATTTTTGATTTAAATAACTGACAAATAATTTCAATAAATAGTACAAATATGACAATAAGTCACTTTGTATTTTATTTATCTCATATTACGCTTTCAATTAAGACTCTTAATTCATTTTTAAAATCGATATTGAAATCATCAAATGAAAACCTACTCTTATCGGAACCATTTAGAAAACTATTTACAATTGTTAATAGTGAAGTCTTTTCTGTATTGTTTTTTCCAATTACTAAAGTCATTATTTCTTCTAAATCAATTGAAAAAATTTTTAAAAGTCTATAATTTTCAATTTTGATCTTCTGAATTTTCATTCATAAATAGTTGTGCCTTATAATAAAAAACTATAAAACAGTATTAGTTTGAGATAGTGTTTAAGGAGAATTTGTAACTCAAAAACCTGTCTCTCAAATATAGAAAAAATTAACAAGAAGTTATTTACGGAATACCGTAATTGATTGAGAATTAGAAATAATAATCCCATTCCACACACATTATACTACTCTCCTATCATTGTATACTCATTATTTACCATTTAAATAAACAGGTATTCGTGTATCTTGATACTCTAGATTCGACATAAACTGTGTTTACTCGCTTCACTCCTATTCCAATAAAAGGAGCTCGTGAATGCTTCGATTTCATTAAAATCGTTAAGAAACTTTTAGAGTATAAATTTTTAAAGATTCTGCAGCTCAGCAATCCAACCTAACGCTTAACACTATGAACAAAATCGCATCTATGTTTTTAAAGGCCACTTCCAACAAAACGCATAAGAACCTTTAAGCAATCCTTGGTCCTTGATAAATTCTAGTAACCTCTTAAAACATCATCACTCTACCCCTTAAAATTCCATTAAACCTAAAGAATCACAGGTAACACATAGTCTGTAATGATTTTATCAATATCAGCATGCATATAGGGTAAGCCGTAGCCTGAAGCTGTGATGATAATGACAACAGGGATGTCTTTAAAAACAAAGATTTTGTTTCCTCCATTTCCTGAGCAATACGATACTTCATACCTTTTCCCGTTCACCGTATAGGTTTTATTCCAAAACAAATAGCCATAATAAGTTTCATCGCCATAGGGTTGCTTGATTTGTTTTGATAAGCTTTTTTCTACCCATTCCTTAGATAGTATTTGTTTCCCATGCCATGCTCCCCCATTTTTATACAACTGTCCATATTTAGCAAAATCTATTGCTCGTAATCGTATACCCCCGGCGGTATTAGGCACCTTTTGTGGGGTATATTCCCATTTGTAATTGGTAATTCCCAAAGGATGGAATAATTTATCATCAGCATATTTTTCCAACCCATGCGGAACTGCCTGGTGTAAAATATCTCCCAGTACTACCACTCCCGCTGTAAAGTAACGATACTTCGCTCCTATTTCACTCGAACTCATGGGTAAATCCAAAGCAAATTCAACCCAATTATCTGTAGGGTACATCAATTCTTCATTTCCTATATTACTATAATCCTCATCATCTCCAATAAAGCCGGAACTCATCGTTAATAATGACTTTATGGTAACACTGTCTTTTTTAGGGGTGTAATTTTGATATGCTTTTAGATTGTAAAACCCGTTAAGGGTTGCATTTTCATCTTTTATATATCCTTCTTCTATAGCAATTCCTGTAATGGTGGAAGCTATCGTTTTCCCCACAGACCTCGGATCGTGTAAACTGTCTCTATGGGAGTTATTAAAGTATTGTTCAATTAACAATTCACCATTTTTTACAACCACAATTCCATTGATATGCTCAAATCTACCTTGAGCAATTTTTTTATTCAAGGCTGTTATTTTCTGTTTATTAAACGTATCATTCGAAATTTTCCAGCCGCTTTTTGGTGCTATTTCCTGAATGGGTACTAGACTTTTATCGTATGGCAACTCTTCTACATTCATAGTAAGACTGCCCTTCGCTAAAGATTCTCCAACCATTAATGTGTCATCTTTCACATAGGGCTTTACTTCAATAGTCAATTTATGCCTTCCCGTATCCAAAGCATCTCGGCCTCCTCCCATTTTCATAAATCGCAACCACATAAACCATCCCCAAAAGTCCAATCTTTCCGGGTAGATTAAAAGAATGGTATATTCAAGTTGTGTGATTTTAGCATCTATGGTTCCTGCTCCTTTATTTAAATTCTCCTGATAAATAAGCTGATTATCGACAAAAAAGGAAAACTGAAAATTTCCTTTGTCAAGTAATTCTTCTTGTGACAGCTTCGGCGCTAGTGCTTTAAGGCTTTCTAATAATGGTTTCTCCAGCTTAAATGCTATCGACAGGTACTTATCGCTATGGAGGGTAAAGTCTTCTACAAATACAGGCTTTTCGGAGGTTTTCCTGGTATCGTTATTTAAAAATTGCATCGGGGCAACCGCGGCTTCTTTAAAAATACCACAAGCAATAACTAGTCCGACGATAATGATATGGAATGGTTTTATAAAATTCATATTTTAAATTTTAAACAAAGAACACCATACTTATCGTTTTAAAATTGTAAGAAATTAACATCCTCCAGTTTTTTTCGAAAGGCCAAAGGCGTTGTATTATAGATTTGTTTGAAGGAATTTGTGAAATGACTTTGATCATAAAAGCCTGATTCAAGGGCTACTTCAGTCATAGATCTTTCCTTATTCATTATCAGAAATAAAGCCTTATTGAGTTTTATCGTTTTTATATAATTACCCAAGGAAGAATTAAAATATTTAGGAAATTGCCTGAATAAATGCACCGGATGAATGTTCAATTCTAAAGCCAAATCGGTAAGTGATATACAAAGGGCCGGTTGTTCATGAATGATTTCCAAAATCTTTTGTGTCCACTTTGGTTGCTTTTCATTTTGTTTATTAACGGCATGTTCTAGGGTATCTATTGTGTTTAATAACAGTAGTTCAATGCTCGTCTTTGAAAACTCATCTACCTTTTTGGTCTCAAAAAATATTTTAGAGATGTTTTGTTTTATAAATGGATTTTCGAGGTGCAAACTACCTTCTATCTTCAATAAAGAAATATCGAAGTTGGTAAACCAATCTTTGGTTAGTTCAATATGAAAGCCTCTTGTATATTCCGGGGGTTTTATATTGTAATGTGCATCTTGCCAATTATGGAATAATAAACTCCCCGGCTCTAAATAATAGGAGTCTTTTCTATTTTCTTCATATAATTTACCCTGTAATAAAAAGGTAAAGTATGGATTTTCATGAAAATGCCAATCTACCTTATCATGGGTATACTTCGTATCTGTAATCAGAAATTGATTGAAGTTAAGTTCTTGTCTATGAAATCCGTAATACGTTCCCTGCTGTAGTTGTTGCATATTAATAGGACGAGTGAAATGGTATAATGTTACTCCACTACGATATTCTATTTCATTTTTATGGTTCAGTGTCCTTATCGATAGCCCCAAAAGCAGCATTTCCTTCACTTCATAAATGAAACGCAGGTTTGCCAAAGCTCCAGGTATTTATTGAACAGGTTTAGCAGATCTTTAAATTATACACTTCTTTCCAATCCTAAACCCACCTAACACTTAACCTAATGGTCTACATCATTCTATTGTTTTCGTGACTTTTTTAAACTTCGTTTCTGTGACAGGTAAAAAAGAATATAACCAGATAGCAGAAGTCCCGGGATCCAGGCATACGACTGTTGTTCTCCCTTTTTATTTACAGTCGTAAAGATTCGTTCCCATCGTATTTTCTTCCCTTCTTTATCCCAGCTTAACCAGGTTAATACCGGCTTCCCTACCACATGATCGAAGGGTACGAAACCCCAAAACCGTGAATCGATGGAGTTATGTCTGTTATCACCCATCATCCAGTAATAATCTTGTTTAAAGGTATATGTATCTTTCTTTATTCCGTTAATATAAATAGCGTTGCCGATGACCTTCAACGTATTGTTTTCGTACGTTGTTATAATGCGTTTGTAAAGTGGTAATGTCCGGGGATCAATCTTGATTTGTTGTCCCTTTTCGGGAATATAGATTGGTGCCCATTGGTCTACTGTATTAGTATAGGCCGAATGATTCGGGAATACAGGCTCTGCCGCTGCTTTATCGTCGGCTACAATCCTCTTTATTTCCACTATGTTCGGGTTTTTACGAAGTCTTTCAACTGTTCCCCTGGTCAGGGATTTAAAATAATAAAAACCGGGTTTTATGGCTCCGTAATCGTCCGTGACCCCAAAACGATCATACATATAGTTTTTAGAAAGGGTACTTCCGTTGGTTTGTACGATATACGAAAATTGTAATTTGTTTTCCAATTCGTTATCCGTTTTAGCTCCGTTTATATAAACATACCCATTATGAAGGCTTAAGGTATCTCCCGGCAGGCCTACGCAGCGTTTTACAAGATTTGTTTTTTTATCAATAGGTTTAAGGTAACTACGGTCGGGATGAAAATTGTTCATATCCCTGAGTGTATCAGCTGGCTGGTTAAAAACCACGATATCATTCCTTTTTATGTCCTGAAGGCCTGGCAATCTGAAATAAGGCATTTGAAACATATTCAGCCACGTCGATTGCTTTTCTGCTGGGTCGTCACTAAAAACATACGATTTGGTTTTAAGGATGGGAATGGTATCATGAACCATTGGTAATGCGAGTGCAGTAATTGGCGTTCTGGCTCCGTAATGAACCTTACTAACAAATAAAAAGTCTCCCACTAACATCGATTTTTCCATGGATGATGTTGGAATGACAAAGGGTTGCACAACATAGGTATGAACGATGGTTGCTGCTATCACAGCAAATAAAACTGAACTCACCCACTCCCCTGTCCCTGTGTCGGGTTTCAGGCTCCTATCGGATCGATATATCAATGAAGCTGAATTATAGTTTAGATAGGTAATGTAACATCCGAGGGTACCTAAAACCAGACAGGTGTCGATCGTTTTGACTTTACCAAAACTCCTGATGGTTTCTACCCAAATAACGGGAAACATGATCAGGTTAATGACCGGGAGGAATAGCAATAGCACCCACCACCGGGGACGTTTTATTATTTTCATTAATACAATGGCATTATAAACGGGAATCACGGCATACCACCAGTGATATCCCGCCAGTTTATAAAGCCTTGTGGTGCTTATTGAATGAATGATTTGTACGATAAAGAAGTAAATTATCAACTGTAAGATCATAGGTGTGAATTGTAAATTTTATGCAAAAATCTGTTTCACTGTCCATAAAAACTACTTAGATCATGATTCTGGAATACTAATTGGTTGCTTCGGGGAGCGAATTTCGGTATGCTACGGGAGTCTGCCCGGTAATCTTTTTAAAAACGGCATTAAAAGAGGAGATACTATTGAAGCCACTTTCATAGGCTATGGCTGCGATTTTATAATCCTTGTATTTCTCATTTTTCATGAGAGCAATGGCTTCTTGTACGCGAAGTTCGGAGATATAGAGTGAGTAATTTTTATCCGCAGTCTGATTGATGAGTTGTGATAACTGTTTGGAGGTTATTTTCATCCGTTCACTTAGCTTTTGAAGAGTCAGCTCCTGGTGTAGAAACAATTTTTCTTCATCCATGAGCTGTTCGAGTTGCTTTTCATGTGTCGATATAAAAGAGGGAGTCAGTTCTGAACCCTTATACTTCTGAGGCAGTGGATATAAGAGCCACAAATGCTTCAACATATAGGAAATCAAAACGATCATGACCATGGTAAACACAAGGGCACTACCGGGATAAAACGGTATAACTCCAAAATAGATACCTACGGCATTGCTCCATATCACCAAGGTAGCGGTATTAAGGAGTAAAAGCCAGTTTTTGAGTTTCTTTCCCTTTTCATCCTTTGTATATATGTCTTTGTTTATCCGGATCCAAAACAGGGTATAAATGCAGTATATAAATCCGTGTACAAACAAAGTAAGATAAAACATCCAGGCATTTGGGGTTCCGTACTCCGGGATAACCGCAATCAGTAGAACGGCTAACAGCAGTGCCAGGTAATGAACATACAATGCTGCCGGGCGAAATTTTTTAGCTGGTTGACTGATGGTAAGGGTATATAACCAAAGCGAAGGCCCGATGGCAAAAAAGAGGCTTAAAAAGAGGGTATGAATAGCGGAATTGATGGTGTAATAATAATGAAACAGCGACTTGGCCATCCGAATTCCAAAGGTCAGCAGATAAACGGCCAGGAAAATGTTCCATATCGCATTTTGCCCTGATTTGATCGCTGATCGGGATTTATTAACCAGCACCACTCCGGCGGTCAGGGACAACACTACCCCTATACTGCCAAATAATAAAAATAAGCGATCTAAAAAACCGGATAATACACTCACGGATGGCTCATGATTTTATGATATGAGTGTAAATTTATAATAATTTCAATTATAATATCGGTACTTCGAAATGCTTTGACCTATGGCAGCAAACATCTTAATAAAATTATATCATAAAAAGAATGCTCCAATTGTTTATAGGATACCATTTAATGTATTGACTACTAAACAGGTTGGAGCATTAATTTAAATATTGAAAGCTAAAATCAACTCACTGATAAGGTCTTAAGTTTTTCTTTAGCGTTGTTGTTTTCAGGGTTGAGCTCCAGGCTCTTTTCGTAATATTCAATCGCCTTTTCCGTATCTCCATTCATCATATAAGCTTCTGCGAGTGAATCATAGGCATCATACGAATCAGGGAAGGCATATACCTCCAATTTAAACAAATCAATTGCTTTTTTATAGAATCCCCTGTTTATCATTTCATAACCTTTGGAATTAATATCTAATTCTGATAGATCAATCTCAGAGGCTGCTATAAGTTTTTCTGCAGTAGTTATACCGTCCTTTAAATACGCATTGATGACATCTTTAGTAAAGAAATAGCTCTCCAGCTTAGGTGTAGCTCCTGAAATTGTTTTTTCTATAAAGAATCGAGCGTCTAAGAAGCCTTCTCCGAGGTCTTTATTGGTTAAAAGAACTACCGTATAATCTTGTTTTCCGAAAATTCGCCATTCTGCACCTACTCCAAAGTGGCCTCCGCTATGGCCATAAACCCCTGATCCTTTACCTCCTGAAAACTGCATACCATATCCATATGAACCGCTTTCCGGTTCTTTTTTCATAAGATCTGTATAAGTCGCTGAAAGTAATTGATTGTGTTTAAATGAAGTCGCAAAATTGAAAAGATCATCTATTGTGGATCTGCCGCCACCGGCAGGACTCCCCTTCACCCCACTCATAAATAAGGTCTTTTGAAGTTTATTTGGATAGACATCAGACAAGGTATAATGTTCGGCTGCGTTAGGCGTTGGATGATCAGCATCAAAATTGCCTGTGTTCTTCATTTTTGCAACCGAAAAAATATGATCTTCTATATAGTTAGTATATGGCATTTGTGTAACCGCTTCTATTATTCTGCCAAGCATGATATAGTTTGTGTTTCTGTATGCAAACTGCTCATTTGGCCTGAATTCTAATGGTTCATTTTCATATAAAGGGGCAATACTCTTTAAAGTTCTGAATTGTTCTTTAGAGGTATTAATAAACTTCTCAGAGCGAAAATAATTGGTTAACCCGCTTCGATGTGATAATAATAGCCTAATCGTAATAGCTTCTCTCGCCTCTTCATTCGGGTAGTCCGGAAAAAATTTTCCGATCGGATCATCCAATGATAGTTTTCCGGCTTCTATGAGTTGGAATATTGCTACGGCGGTAAATGACTTCCCAACGGATGCATATGAAAATTTGGTGTTTATATTATTTTTTACCTGATGTCCTATATGGGCATAACCAAATGCCTTTTTATACAAAATACTATCGTTCTTGGCTATTAATACGGCGCCACTGAAGCCTTCCAGTGCCTCCAGGTAATTATTAATTTCTGTAATATGATTGTCACTGAAAGTTACGGGTTGTTCATTCGAACATGCTATTATTAAGGTAGCAATGATTGGTAGAAAAAGGTTTTTCATTTTAGTTGGTACAGTTTTTAGTTATTTTTTTTAGTAATTCAAATAATTGAATACGTTCCGATTCTGTTAGTCCGTTTAAGGCTGTAGTCCTGTTTAGGGATATAACGGGGGCTAATAATGAAATGGCCTTTTTACCCTTATCGGCAATTGTTAATGTTGAGCGTCTTTTGTCTTTAGCATCGATAGTTTTTGTTAAATAGCCCTTCTTCTCCATTAATTTCAATATCCGGGTAATAGAGGCATAATCTTTAAACACTAAATCAGCCAACTCCATCTGAGTGTGATCGGTATTTTTATCTAAGATTAGCAATATGAGTGCCTGGTCGACGGTTATGTCCGGAATCACTTCTGATATGTTTTTTGCGCTTAGTTTGCGATATGCCTTAATGGTTTCTTCAATAGCATATAAGACTGTATTGGTAGGTGTATTTATCTTCATATTTATTTGACATATCAAACAAAAGTAGCAATTTATTTGATATATCAAATAAACACACTAAAATGTTCGCTGAAGTTATTTGTTGAATGGGAGTTTTTTACTTAAGGCTATTGGGGAGTTATTAAGGGTTGGGCACCCTTAAGGCGCAAAATATGTGCACTCGAATCTTGTTACAGTCCTCGCCTGCCACTAATAATGTAGTTTGAACATATTGTAAGATGCCATTGCAGTTTTGCATATGATTTAGAACGAAATGGCGCATAGTTAATTCGTATTAGTTTACCATTAACAACTTCCTAACTATTGTACTAACTATTTTTATTCGATCATTTATCCCCAGATTCAATCAAGCTAAACTCATAAAGCGGTCGCTTCACCCCTCCTTTCGAACTGACTTTACGCCCTTTTTCCAGGCATTGATAATATCGTTCAGGTTCCTGGTGAGCAGGCTTTCGTTGACTGTGAATTTCACAATGCCTTGATCGTTGGCTCTTCCCAGCCAGATATTATGCTCGTTATACAAATACATAGCCAGGTCTTTTAAATTGATATCCTTCCTCAAATGCAGGTCATAGATATTGGTTCCCTTATCAAGACTGCTGATGTTCACCCCATCGATGGTATTCAACTCAGTGATTAAGGTTTGGGTGCTTTTGATTACCTGTTGCCACCTTTCTTCAATACCCTTCAGGTAATGCAAGGCCATGGCCGTTTGATTCCAGCTTTGGAATACGGTTCCGCCAAGAATCTTCACCTGATGTGATACCTGGTCAATAACGGCTGCATCTCCACAGAGTATGGCGCCTCCGCTGGCATTTAAGTATTTGTATAAGGATATATACACCGTATCAAATTGTGCTGCATATTCGGCTATGGAGACTCCGGTATATGCTGCAGCAATATGTAGCCTGGCACCATCGAGATGCATTTTATAGCCTTGTTGCTTGCAATAGGACGCTATTGCTTGAATGGTTTCCATAGGAACAACCCTTCCATCGGCTCTTCTAACAGGATTTTCGATCACTACGGTTCCTAATCCGCTTTTAAAAACCTCTTCGTGCTCCAGGTAGGAGATTTCCGTTTTCAGATCTTCCAGGCTAAAAGTTGACTGCCCCTTCCCTACCGGGATCAGCCTTTTCCCATGAACGCTTTGGGCTGCATCGGCTTCATCTCTGAAAACATGTGAATTTTCAGGGACCATTGCTTTCGTATTGGTTCCATTCAGCAATTTAATTGCCAGTTGATTCGCCATGGTGCCGGTTGGCAGGTAGATAGCTTTCTCTTTCCCGGTTATTTTGGCAAATTCTTCCTCTAATGCTTTGGTTGCTCCACCATTTCCATAAAAATCTGGTTCAATCGGATGGGTATTGCTGATGGTGGTTAGTTTTTTCAGGTATTGCTTCGGGTCGAGCGACAAACCA
Organism: Zhouia amylolytica; assembly: GCF_900116365.1. Classification (GTDB taxonomy): domain Bacteria; phylum Bacteroidota; class Bacteroidia; order Flavobacteriales; family Flavobacteriaceae; genus Zhouia; species Zhouia amylolytica. The sequence continues at coordinate 224,612 of NZ_FPAG01000007.1, forward strand.
TCAAAAATAAAATTAACGGCTGTGGGATTATTTGTCGGTTGATTTTCGGTCCAGGTTTCAAAGGGTAAGGCGCTCATGCCTATGCCTGGTATCATGAAGGGAACTGCCGTCAGGCCACATTGTTTCAGAAAGTTTCTTCTCTTATTCTCGTTGTTCATTTGGTTGGTTTTAAGGTCTTAGCCGGTTAAAATATTCATTCATTGTATCCCAAATCTCATAATACTCTAATTCTTTAGCCCTGTTATCATTCCCCATATCGGTATTAATCACGATGTATCTTCCGGTTTTATCTTCCTTATTGAAATAAAACCAGGTACCGACCCCTGCATCGCCCCCGGAGTGTCCGACATAACCTTTAGCACTATGGCCGATAAAAATGGCAGGGCTATAATCTCCATTATACGGATTACTGCTATTTCGTTCGTTAAAATGACGTGCATCCAGTTGTTCTGTAAAGAACTCTTTATAACTTTCCTTCTTGAGTAAAGTTCCCTCCCCGCTATATCCTTTCACCAATTCCAACAGGTACTTTGCCATATCGCTACTTGAGGATATCAACATCCCATCCGGATAGGTAATCCCCTTATAGAAAGGCAATACAGTGTTATCGTTTCGGTACAATCGCGAGTGCATAGAGCGATCAATAGCTGCCAGGGACCAACCTGTATCGTTCATTTGTAATGGATCCAGAATATGTTTTTGTGTAAAGGTATCAAAGGCTTCCCCTGTAGCTTTTTCTATAATCAAGGCGCATAAAGTGGCGCCTATATTGGAGTAATTATAGCGTTCACCCGGTTTGAAATTAATGTAATGATCATTTTGATAGTATTCCCCGGTGGTGGTTAGATATTCCTTTAAAAACGTTTCCATGGGCATATCGGCCTCGGGTGGGTTTAGTTGCTGATAAGGATAATCGGTACTCACCTTACTTAAATCCTGATCTTTTTCCAGGATCCAGGCCTTGTTCATGTACTGATCGGAATCGTTTATACCCGAAGTATGGGTTGCCAAATGCCTGATGGTTATTTTTTTATCAGGATAATTTGGGTTTATTACCTGAAAGGGTAGATAGTTTTCAATTGGGTCGTCGAGTTGTAGTTTACCGATTTCTTTGGCTTTCATCAAAGCGATCCCAATTAATGTTTTAGATACGGAGGCAATATGTTGTATGGTATTTTCAGTGTATTCCTTTTTTGTTTCACGGTCGGCATATCCAAAGCCTTTGGTGTATAAGACCCCGTTTTGATCTACCATGGCTACTGCAAACCCATTTATTTGTCCGTTTTTCCAAATACCCTCTAATTCGGCGGTTAATGAATCTGATGCGGTAGGCTGTGTTGTTGCCTGGTTACTTTGATTGTTTTGTTTACAGGCTATACAAAGGAAGCTTAGGATAAGTAATCTGATTGCGTTTTTCATGGGTTATTTGGTTTCCTTTTAAAGAGATCAATAATTGTTTCTTGTTACAGTTATGGTATGAATTCATTTGTTTTAATCGTTAATTTACAGCTCTCAACTACCGCAAGTTCCCCTGTTCTGATTATCAAACAGCTCCTCTTTGCTCTTAAAAATACGCAATTGTTTTTAACCGTTAATTATGAACATGAGATCGAACAAATAACTTTAACTTTATGCCCGTGATATGTCCACCGTACATTTGAAGTTATCAGCACACCATGAACTCAACAGAAACATACCGATCATTTACCAAAAGCATATTCAACACCTACAGTCTGCTAAGTGATGATACGCTTGCCTCACTGCTTGCTATAGCTTCCATACAGCACTTAAAAAAAGGAACCATATTGCTTGAGGTTGGTCAAATTTCAAAGCACATACATCTCTTATATGGAGGTGCTGTCGTTTCGTATTACCTCCATAACGATGGTAACCTGTATCATAAAAACATCTTTTTAGAAGGTGATTTTGTAGGATCTACCGTATCAGCAATTACCCAAAAGCCATCTCATTTCGCATTGGAAGTTGTTGAAGATGCCACGCTTATCAGTTTGGATTATAGCCAATATCGAGCGCTGATGGAGGACCATCCGGATCTTAAGGATTTCTATATTGCTTACCTGGAGAAAAACTGGGTCATTGATAAAGAAAAGCGGGAAATAGAAATTGTACTCACAGAAGCCAGGGAACGATACCTCGATTTTATCCAAAAACACCCTGATATTGAAAACCGGGTTCCATTACGTTACATTGCCTCTCACCTTGGGATTACCCCTACTCAATTGAGCAGGATTCGAAAAAAATTACAGGAAATTTAATCGAATCAACATATGTAAAGAATAAAGTCACGCCGACTGCTCATCTTTGCCATATGAAAATATTATTTTACTTATTAGCCTTCACCGGAGGCATATTTTTAGCTATACAAGCCGGATTCAATTCTCAGTTGGGTTCACTTTTAAAGAATCCCGTTATTGCGGTCATATCAGCTTCTATGGCCAGTGCCGTTTTTGGTCTGTTTTATATGTTTTCGATTGGTAAGGGAAGTATACAGTTGAGCAACTTCCATCAAGTGCCCTGGTATTTATGGTTTATTGGGGGCTTATTTAGTATGATTGGCATCTCACTTTATTTTTATACGATTCCTAAACTTGGTATTTCAAAAATGATTGCCTGGGGACTCTGCGGTCAGCTGTTGTTCTCCCTGCTAGCTGGAAAGTTTGGCTGGCTTAACCTTCCGGTAGAACCTTTAACAACCAGACGACTTTTAGGTGCCTTTGCCATGGTGGTTGGTATCGTTTTAATTAACTCAAAATAAAACTTAACAATGAATAAAACAGCTTTAAACATTAATAACCTAACGAATTTATGGACGGTAGCCGGAGAAGTATTTCAGGGATATTCAGAGCATAATGGAGTTTATTGTTCCCATATAAAAAACACCCAATGGCCGAATCGACTGTGGACCGGTTCTACCCTTTGGTCTGGGCTTAAACATCAATTGATAGGGAGTATGGAAAAGATACCCGGACTTACTTTTTCTTATTTTAATAATGGACATACGTCTCCTTTTCAGACCGATCCTGACTTTATGCTAAAATCTAAGCAGTATGGGATGAGTATGGAATTAACTGAAAAGTTCAAGTCCCAAAAAATCTTTGATTTTAGAACGGTAACAAACCGTGAGGAGGCCGAATTATGGAGCAAGGCTTTTCATTTGGCTTTTAATTATAATATCAGCGTTGAAACGGTTCTGAATACAATGAATACGATTCCCTATATTCTTGTTTCTGAAGAGGAAGTCCTTGTTGGTACCGTTATTTTACATATTACTGAACAGGTAGCCGGGATCCATAGTTTGGGTATTGTTCCTTCACAAAGAAAAAAAGGCTATGCCACCGAAATCATGTATCATATTATGAATGAGGCTATCGACTCTGATTCAAAACTAGCCACGCTGCAAGCTTCGGAGATGGCGAAAGCCATGTATGAGAAAATGGGATTTAAAACTGATTTTTTAATGGAGAATTACACCCTAAAAAACGAACTATGAAATTTATAGAAAACCAGGAATGGCGTTATGCCACCAAAGAATTTGATCCGAACAGGAAAATTACTGCGGAGCAATTGGAAAGTTTAAAGAAGGCCATACAGCTCTCTGTTTCTTCCTATGGCTTGCAATTGTATAAAGTGCTTATTATTGAAAACAAGAAAGTCAGGGCAAAACTCCGTCCGGCTTCCTGGAACCAATCGCAGATAACGGATGCCTCTCATTTATTCGTTTTCTGTAATTATACCCGGGTATCTGAGCAAAACATCGATAGCTATGTTGAGCTGATAGCGGCTACCCGAGAACTGGAAAAAGAGAACCTGAAGGGTTATGGCGATTTTATGAAGGCGAAGATCGATGAGAAATCGATTGATGATCAATTTCAATGGACCAAACATCAGACTTATATTGCTTTAGCCAATCTGCTGTCTGCTTGTGCCGAGTTAAAAATCGACACCTGTCCGATGGAAGGCTTTGAAGCTACAACGTATAATGAAGTATTGGGATTAACTGAGCGAGGCCTCAATGCTTCCGTTATTGTTCCTGTAGGTTACAGGAGTGATACAGATACTACCCAATCGCTGGCCAAAGTGAGAAAACCAATGGCTCAATTATTTGAAATGCTATAAAAAGGAAATCAACCAAGCTTAATTTTGTGAATGGATGGGTATGCCCCTGCCCATGCTTTAGAAAGGCCCTTCGGGGCTTTTTGGGTTGACATCAATTGAATTTTTATAGCAAACAAATATTAAAATTTAAATCCTCCTGTTTTTAAAAAGGTAAAAGCTGCCATAAAAGACAGCTTTTTAATGCAATTAATAAAGTTTATCGTTAGTACTATGGTGTTGTACGGACTTTAATTACAACAAAGTATTGACTTTGTGATCCGGTATATTGAACTCGATCATCAAAATCACTGCCCGTATCGTTATTATAGATTTGCCAGGTTTTGTTTGGATCTATTTTACCGGCTTCATCGAGGTAAATTCTTCGTTTACCTACACTCACATTTGTTAAGGCATGAGGTGTAACCAAATTGTTCCAGGTACCATTAGCCAACTTCTCTGTCTGAATAGAATCAACTTCTAAATTCCCTCCAATTACAGTAATATATTCGTTAGTCTTTTCGACCACAATATCAGTATGTGATGACGCACGATTTACCTCCTGGTTTGATCTGTTGACTACATCATTATAATTGACTGCGGTACTCCTTCCTACAATATCGCCAACTTGAGGAGCATAGTCACTAATTTTATAACCCCAAAACGGATTTCGACGATTATTGTTTTCTTTGTTCAAAATGGCTTTAGCTATAAAATCTACATGACGTTGAGACCTTACAAACACGGAATTACTTGAAATCCCTGCCTCTCGAACAAGGTATCCGATAAAAGCAGCACTCCATGCAGCTCTCGTATTAATATTGTCGTTGGCCCTAGCTGTTGTAAAGGCTGTTGTTGCAGAACCCGTATCATTTGTATCGAAACAAGCCAGCCAGTAATCTCTTAACCGTTGTTCTACATGGCTCTCTGTTTCCCAGAAAGCATCGCCGGTATGAGAGCCTCCATTATGCCAAAATTCATACTCACTAATTGCCCGGTTTTTCAAAGTATCCTTAAAATTAGTCATATTAGAAGGCACACCATTCATCCATGTGATATTCGGTCCTTGTCCTTCAGATAATTGAGGTATAGCTTCTGCAAACCTTACTATCTGGAAAAACAGGCTTCCTGAATTGTCGGTAACCATTTGTTCGAACATCTCTATAAAATCTTCAAAATATTCGAACTGCTCTTGTCCGTCAGCCGGATTTATAAACTTAAAGGTTACATCATTCTGATTATTGAGATCTCCTTCCATTCCAAATAACAATAAAGCATGTGGCGAGAAACCTTCACTACTATCAGCATCAACAGTAACCCAAAGCGGGCCATAATGACTTAACCAATCGTAATACTGTTGTATGGTATAACTTGCAGGTGGCATGGCTTCCATATTCAATGCCGTAATAAATTGCTCTTTTTCAGAAGCTGGCAGACCTGTAGCATTATTGAACATATCTACATAATAATTTTCATTTGGCGGATTTAAATTGTCACCTGCCATTCGTAACACTTCCTGAATTGGATTGGAACTTCTTAATTTCCAATTCATCATCATGGTAGCTACGGTTGCCCAACATCCCATAGGAGGTTGAACTATACCTTCAACCTGGAAATTTACATTTATTGGTTGAGATCCTTCCGGTGGTCTTACGTTTATAGCCTCATGCGTACCATCTGCATCGGTACGTTGAGCCTGAACCGATTGCCCTCTACTGATAGCCTCCGAGGCGGGTTGCATTAACGAAGGACGGTTCTGTTCTCGTTCAAACTGTTCACTTTCCCGTGCACTTTCACCACCGTCAATCTGTTGTTGCAGATGCTGACGTGTTAAGTTTTGAGCATCTTCCTCGCTGATGTTTCCATCGCGACGGGCCTGGGCTATTCCATCGGCTATACCCTGTGAATTTTGGGTGTTATGCTGTTGGGTGGCAAGGCTCTTAGCCATTTCCGCAAAAGCTTTCGCGTTTTCCTGATTAGACAGGTACGTCTTCATGGCGTTTTCCTGATTGCCGCTTAAACCGGTAATATCTTTAAACACTCCCGATTTACCTAACAGTTCCGACATCTGAGCTAATCCTGCTGCTGGTGCCGGTGCGTCCGGAGCATTCTGGATATTCACCATTGGGGTAGCAAAATCTTTATATTCCGGCTTATAATCGGTAATGGTTGGAGTCGGTGTAATTACCGGTGAAATTTGAGTTGGTTCTTCGGTTCTAAACTTATCCCAATCCTGAGATGAGTTCTCTTTCACCATTTCACAGGCATCACAATTACCCTGGATAGCCTCCATGAATACGCCTTTAGTAGGAACACTCAATCTGTACGGTGGTATTGGTGTTAAAGGTTTGTAGTAATCAAATAAAGTAGTCTCTTCGAATACATTATCCCCTATCTCTTCGAGCATATTATTTCGTCCCACCCGGTAACCATCAGCAACCGGAAATACAAGTGAGTTTCCTGTTATGGTGACCAGTTCATTCTTGACCACTGAGGCCAGACTGCGCATAACCGACTTGTTTCCTGTAGAAGTATAGGTCTGAATATTAAAGCCATCCAGTAACATATACCTTCGGTCGGGATCTAAGTTAGCCCAGAGTATCTTGTTGTAATGCTCGAGGTTGCTATTGAGATGTTCTATCAGTTCATTTACTAAATATTCATCTTCTTTACGTGGATTTCTTTTTTCGAATGAGTTTAAAGGTGTATTAATATTCTCAACATCATCGTGTAAATCATTATAAATACGTCTGTTTATAAGAGTTGAGGAATGATGATCACTTCTATAATTAATTTGAATACTGTGAAGTTTAAAGGTCACAAAATCAAAGAATAAGTCATGATGTTCTCCGGTAAGCGGAGAAGAATAATCAATTTCTATTTCATCAATAGATTTTCGGGTAATACTGGCAGGAATGCCATTATCTTTAATATAATACTTAAGAATTCTATTCCCTCCTTTATACTTTCTATCCTCTGTAAGATCAATATCTCCCAATGGTGTAATGGAGATTCTTCCTCCACTTCCACCTGTGGCGTCATTAATAAGATTACTTACAATTTGAGGGGCTATATGTTCATTAAATATGCGATCCCAATCGGCAATCACATTACCATTAAAATATTGAAATAATTCTTGCAAGTCCATATCCAGTATCTGCGCATATGCTTCCCATAGTTTCTTTTCCTTTTCCATACCTGCAAAGAAATCCATAGGAGTAGGAGTCTCATCACCATCAAAAACAATTCCCATAAAGTCATCAAATACATTTATACCATTTGAGCCATCGAAATTTACCCTAATACATTTTGCAGGGGGTACACTTTCATAGTTAGCATCCAGCGTCATGAACATATCAAATATTTGTCCACGGGTTAAAACTTCCGTAGAAGTAGTATTTCGCTTAATAGATGGTCCTTTAGCTGCACAAGGAACAACAGCCCCCACAACCGAATCTTTGATATTCTCGCGAATTGTACCGGCTACATCTATTCCTGCGTCTGATGTAATGGTCTTTTTTATAACCGGAAAAGATAGTATTCTGTCAAACCTTGTTTTTGGTCTTGGAATATGTATGTTAAACTTCATATGCCCTGAAAGTTCAGTAATAACTTCATCAGCATAGGTATTCTCAGGAAAATCCACACGCTCATAAGCTGTTTTTATACGCTCATTGGCATCAAAAGCTTTTAACAAAGGATGTTGTCTTCTTATAAATGAAAATGGTCTTAAATAGGTATTAGAAGGGATAGGTTTTAGATTTTTAGCTAAAATATCTTTCCACTTATGGATGTTCTCTGTTGAGAAATTGGTCATTAATAACGGAACAAACACACATTCTTCAACATGTGAGAGTTCCTGGTAAATGGCATAATGTCTCAATACCTCGAAATACATCATCGTCAACGAATGGCAATGGTTATGATTGGCTACCGTTTCTGCGGTTACTCCATAGTCTTGTCCTTCGGTAACCGTAGTTACAACGGATGCATTTAGTTCGCGGTAACTTTCTGCGTTCTGCATCAGGGATTGTCTTAGTTTTTCACCAAAAGACTGAGAGATATTTCGGGAACTGTTTTGAGATGCAGAGGAATTTGAATTCGCAAATCCTCCGGCAACTCCTAAAGATGCTCCAATGCCACCATAGGAAACACCTACACCTAAACCGGCTGACATTCCGGAAGTGTGTGCTCTGCTTCTTCCGCTCATATTTTCATTAATACCTCCACTGATCTGATCGGTAATAAATCGATCACTGATTAGTTCGGCAGATAAACTTTCTCCCTGGGATATGCTTTGTGATTCTGCACCGGTTAATGAATGCGAAGATTCAAACACTACAATTTGTTTCTTTTGTCCGGGTGCCAAGGGTAGTGAATACACTAAATCTCCTAAAGAATATCCATCTGCTTTGAAAACGGACTTATAATGGAGTATATGCCCTGTGGCCACAGAAACTGCCTGATACATTGAAAGGTTTTCTTTCGCATCGGGAGCATCTTCCCAGCGAATAGGATTATCGAGTCCTACTTCTCTCCTATCAAGGGTTTTCTTTCCTCCTACCAGGTTATATGATATTTTACCATCTCGCTCCTTTTTCTTTTCCAGTACATAATTTGATACTTCAGGATCTGATATACGTACAATGGCGTTATAACTATATTCTCTTAAGGTTCTGTTGGGTGTAGAAAGATTGATACATGAACCTCCAATATCCTGAGTATATTCATCAGAGTTAATCAGGTCTTCCTGATCGGGTAACCTTTTGGCTTTTTTAGGGGTGTGACAACCGCAATCGTCTTCTTCGGATTCACTTTCCGGCACCTGTACTTCTTCATCAATCAGGAGTAAATAAATAAAATCGTCTGAAATAGTTTCATTGGAGTTATCTTGATCTACATCCAGGTCAACCGGACTATTGGGCATTAAGGAAACCATGGCCTGAGCTTCGGTATAATCCCCATAAGGATAATCTAATGAAAAGTTTCCTGATTGGTCTGTAGTAGAAGAAGCTACGATTCGATTTATTTCATCACCTTCTTTTTTAGCCTGAACAATAATTGTTAGTCCATTTAAATTATACTTATCACCATTTTGCAGGACCTTTCCCCTCAATCGCTTCGTACTTCGTGGTATGCCTGTTTGCGGATCAACCTCTATGGTTCCGGAAGGATATTTTTTTATGGTTATATCGAGATTCTGCAAGGTTTCGTCCGTTTTACGAAGTTTATCTTCCCAAAGTACGGCACCGTCGTAACCTTTAACCTTTATGGTTATCGGTCCGGATATATTGTTTGTGAGTATAACTTCGTCTTCAGTAAAATTGAAAGCTATCTTATTATTTTCAATCTTCCGGGCACTTGATAACCAATCGTATTTTAATATTTTGGGGGTTCCATCCGGATGTTGATATTCTACAGAGAGGTCGTAGAAATCTAAATCTTGCTGACTAACTTCCTCCTCTGAAATAATAGTCATTTCTCCTGCTATAGACAAGGTATTAATTTCAGGAACTGCGATTGGGAAATCGAATAATTTGTTGAAGTTTTCTTGTAAATATTCAAAGAATTCCTTGCTTATATTATATTCGGACTTCTTAAGAAAGTCTCTTAATTGTGTAATTCCAATCGTAAAATCAGCATCCATAAATTCAGGATGCTCTCCATTGAGATCAACAAGAATTTGGATAAAGTTTAATACAAATTCATCAGTGATATTCCTGTCCGGATGAGCTGCATCGAAAATATATTTAAATAACTCATACGCCTCTTTATTTATAATAAAAACACGATTATTGTATTGTTCAGGAAGATTTGACAAGCCTTTTTCATTCAATTTCTCAGTTTTTTTAGAAGTAATATCGCCATATGTGCTTCTAAACTTACCGTATTCCTCTTGATGATTACGCCTGTCAAAATCAGAAGAATAAGGGGATTTCAAATAGTAAATACCTTCAAATTCTTTTGACTTTATAACCTGATTCAGCCCGTCTTTGATATCTATGGTAAATTTAAAGGAGTAATCATTGATATTGATTCCAACATCTCTTAGGATATCAATAAAGTGATATAGGAAAAAGCCATAGATATCTTCAGTATCAGACCCGACCAATTCGGGTAATGGCAGATGAACCTTATAGGAGTTGTCATCAATATCCTGAGAGGTACTAAAAGTCTTATGGTCACTAACATATCGCGAAATATGACTCCTACTGATATTAAAAGAAAATTTAGGAATCTTTACTTCTATAGATATATTGTTTAAATCAGATGAACGCTGGTCATCTGCTGATGAAAAAGTAAATTGTACTGAAGCCATAACATTTGTTGTTTTTAGATTTTTGAGTCATTGATAAGGCTGGGGATCGTGGGCATTTTGATTATACTTAGCATAATCATGTTATAAAGATCTAAAACAACTACTTGTTAATCAATGGGTTATTCCCTTTTTATGAACGGGGATTTTTCCTTAGAAACTACACATTTATTAGAGGGAAGACTGTCTGAATTGTAATAAGAAAACAGATATGTGTTATGGTATGAGCTATTCGGATTATTTTCTCATGGTAACAGACACTATCAATATATTCCGATTTTTTAAGCCAATTTTTGCCACACTTATGACTATACGGCCAAATAAGCGAGAGCATCATTTCATAAAATGTTCCCTTTATTCTACACGTACTCTTGGGAACAAGTGAAATGAGCCTGGATACTAAAGCTATTATAGTTATTCACTTAATTATAAATTATAATAACTAAGACCTATTATTCAGGTCTTAGTTTGATGTTTACTTCTTCTATTTTACCTTGAAATTCATTAGCTCCATAGGTTTCTGTAACAGGTGAGCCTGTATCTACTCCGATGCCAAAAGTATCGATACCAAATCGAGCCGGTACGGTCGCTTCCAATCTACCTTCCCCTACTTTTTCATTATTCATATATAAATTTACGGTGGCTCCTTTACCCATTCCGCCTCCGTCGTAATTGAATTCCACTTTAATACTGGCCAAACCATCAGGCAATGGCTTAGCGGACGTGATCGTCATAATATCGGATTCAAAGAAATTGTACAAAAAAGTTGGATTTCCGTTTTTAACGAACAAGGTATAGCCCCCTCCAAGACCTCCGATGGCATTAATTACACCATCTTTCATTCCCCTTTTAGTATTTACCAAAGCTTCCATTGTCCACGAGGTATTTTTAGTATTTGGTGCTGCAGTTTCGGGAATTCGTATGGCTCCTTCATAGTAGGTGAACTCTTTGCGATCTCCTAGTGGTGAGGGTTTTGGTACTGCCAGCCGGGCAGCCCCGCGGTCATCTAGTGGAAATACATGGTATTTTTCAGCTTCTTTTTCCCATAGCTCTTTTAATTCTTCTAATTTTTCCGGGTATTGATCAGCTACATTATTGGATTCCGAAAAATCTTCCGCTACATTATAGAGTTCCCATACTTCATTTTCATAACCCGGTGCAAAATCCTGTCGCCATGGAAAAGTATGCTGATGAGCAGCTACCCAGCCATCGTGATATAAAGCGCGGTTACTGAACACTTCAAAATATTGTGTGGTTCGTATTTCCGGGGCATCTGCGTCGGTAAATGTAGACATAAAAGATTTCCCATCCATAGGGCGTTGTTGAACCCCTTCGACATAAGCCGGCATTTGAATCCCTGTTGCCTCTAAAACGGTAGGAACTATATCAATAATATGAAGAAACTGAGACCGTATGCCCCCTTTATCTTTAATTACCTTAGGCCAGGAAACCACCATGGGGTTTCTGGTACCCCCAAAATGAGAGGCTACTTGTTTCACCCATGGAAATGGGGTGTTTCCTGCAAAGGCCCATCCAATAGGAAAATGGGGTTCAGTATCCGGACCTCCTATTTCATCCGCTTTTTTGAGATTTTCTTCTATGCTACTAGGGATTCCGTTTAATGCTTTAACTTCATTAATAGTTCCTTGTAAACCACCCTCAGCACTGGCTCCATTATCTCCTACTATATACATTACAAGGGTATTATCTGCGTCTGGAAGCTCCCTGACAGCCTTTAATAAACGTCCTACTTCATGATCTGTAAAGGCCAAATAACCCGCGAAATTTTCATATAAGAGGGTATAAAACTTCTTTTCCTCTTCACCTAATGAATCCCAAACAGGAACGTTCTCGTTTCTTTCGGACAGTGCCGCATCCTGAGGAATTATTCCCATTTCCTTTTGACGTGCATAAACAATTTCACGTTCCTTATCCCAGCCATGGTCGAATTTCCCTTTGAATTTTTCGCTCCATTCCTTTCGCACATGGTGAGGGGCATGAACCGCTCCAGGGGCATAATACATGAAAACAGGTTTATCGGGGGAGATTGATTTTTGAAGTTGTAGCCATTCAATGGCTTTATTAGTCATATCCGTTTGAAAATGATAGCCTTCTTCCGGAGTTTCTTCGGGTTCTACCGGTACGGTATTTTCAAATATAACCGGGTAGTACTGATGTGTTTCTCCTGCATTAAATCCATAGAAGTAATCAAAACCTAATCCCGTCGGCCAGCGATCAAAAGGTCCGGCTGCAGAAGTCTCCCAGTCAGGAGTGTTGTGATTTTTACCAAACCAAGAGGTATTTACACCATTATATTTCATCAGTTTTCCAATCGTGGCGGTTGAACGAGGGATCATAGTGGTATAACTTGGATATCCCGTTGCCCATTCTGCTAAAAACCCACTCCCTGAGTTATGATGATTTCTTCCCGTAATTAAAGCAGCTCTCGACGGACCGCAAATAGCAGTAGTATGAAAGCGATTATATCGCAATCCTACATTTGCTAAAGAATCTAAATGTGGGGTGGGAATTGATCCTCCAAAAGTACTTGTCATCCCAAATCCAACATCATCAAGCAAAATGATAATGACATTCGGAGCGTCGGCTTTTGGTGATGGTAAATCAGGCCAATCCATTTCGGAATCCTGATAAGTCCTCCCAATTTTACCCTTGAACTCGGGATCATCATAAGGTAGTTTTGATGTTTCTTCAAGCTGTGAGGCACTCTTTTCTTTCTGTTGACAAGAAGTAATCAATAAAATACTTACCAATGCGATAAAGAACGATAAACCGGTTTTTTGAATCTTCATGTATCTCTGTTTTTAGGTGGTAAAACTCATACCCATCTATAAGCAGACGAACCGTATCGAATGAAAAATTAACGGTTGTTTTTAATTATTTCTAACCATGCCAACAGATCAGGTCTTATAAAGATAGTAGAAAAAATTCTATGTGCGAAAAATATTTCAGACTTCAATAATGATATAAACAACACTGAATAAGCATCTTACAACTAAATCCTGCAAGAAACTCAACACCTGTCTAGAAGAAAAGGATAATCGGTATACCCCCTTTCATCTCCACCACCAAATAGCGTATGGGTGTCTGTTATCTCATTCATTTGGGCATTTAATGCTACTCGTTCAGGATAATCCGGGTTCGCTAAAAATCCGCGACCAAACCCGATCAAATCTACGAGCCCTTCTTTCAATAAAGCCTCTCCTTGTTCCGGTGTTTTATTACCGGTTGCAATGACGGTATTATGGAAGTTATTTCGTAATTCTACTCTGAAATTATCGGGAATTTCCGGGGCATCATCCCAATCTGCCTCACTCAGGTGAATGTAGGTCACCCCTATTTCATCAAGAGCTTTAACTGCCAACATGATGGTATCCAGGATTTCCGGATCGTCCATATCCTTAAATTTAATAAAAGGTGATAAGCGAACCCCAACATGAGCATTCCCTACCGCCTCCACCACCGCCCTGGTGATTTCAAGAAGCAATTGAATTCTATTTTCTTTACTTCCTCCATAGCGATCGGTCCGTTTATTCGCATTGCTTCGTAAAAACTGATCGATCAAATATCCATTGGCTCCGTGAATTTCTACCCCATCAAAACCGGCTTCCATAGCATTTAATGCCCCTTGAGCAAAGGTTTCAATTGCCTGATCGATATCTTGCTGACTCATTTCTTTAGGTTCATCAACCGGCACAAAGGTAGCATCTCCGTTGGGGGCTCCGTTAAATATATACACTTGGGTATCCTTAGCCTTTATAGCTGAAGGTCCCATCGGTTGGAGTCCATTAACTTTATAAGCACTAACACGACCAACATGCCAAAGTTGCAAGAAGATCTTGCTTCCTTTCTGATGTACTTTTTTAGTTACCTGCTTCCAGGCTTCAATTTGTTCTTTAGTGTATATTCCAGGTGTATTGGCATAGCCTTTACCCTGTAAAGAAACCTGGGTGGCTTCAGTGATGATAATCCCTGCTGAAGTTCTTTGTCCGTAGTATTCCGCCATTAATGCATTTGGAACATCCCCGGGCTGAGAACTTCTTGAGCGGGTCATTGGCGCCATTAAAAAGCGGTTCTTCAATAGTTTTCCGCTCAAATTATAGGGTTCGAATAGTTTGTTATATTTCATTTTATTTCTCTTCATTTTGACCGCTGAAAACGGGATCAGTTGTTGCTTAAAATTTAATAACGGTTTTTCCTATGGCCTTTCCCGACTCCAGTAAAGTATGAGCATCTTTAAGATTTTCAACAGTTAATCCATTCATGGTATTGGTAAGGGTCGACTTAAGGGTTCCATTTTCAAGTAAAGCAGCGACCTTATTCAATATATGGTGTTGTGCAATCATATCTTCCGTTTGAAACATGGGACGGGTGAACATGAATTCCCAGGAAAAGGACACACTTTTTGTCTTCAGATCATTCAACACCACCGGATCTGCGCTTCCGGTAATGGATGCAATATGGCCTTGAGGTTTTATGAGTTCTACCATTTTATCCCAATAGCTATTGGTATTTACGAAATCTAAAATGAAATCCACTTGCGGGTATCCGGCCTCTTTCATTTGATTTAGTAAATCTTTATGGTTGACCACCACATCGGCACCCATTTCTTTACACCATTCCGTGGTCTCGGGTCTTGATGCCGTGACGATCACGTTCAGTCCTGCTATTTTTTTTGCCAATTGAATGGCGATAGATCCTACTCCCCCGGCTCCTCCGATCATTAATATGCTTTTGCCTTTGTCTTTTTCCGCTGAAATACGCATGCGATCAAAAAGTATCTCCCAGGCTGTCAAGGAAGTCAGAGGCATAGCAGCTGCTTCTTCCGGGGTTAGTCCTTCGGGACGTCTTCCCACAATGCGTTCATCTACGAGTTGATATTCAGCATTACTACCCGGACGCGTAATATCACCCGCATAGAAAACCTGATCGCCGGTCTTGAACAATGTAACTTCATTTCCTACCGCCTCAACCGTTCCAACAGCATCCCACCCAATGATTTTAGGGGTATTCAGGACGGTATCTTTGGCACTGTTCTGTCGTACCTTATAATCAACCGGATTGACTGAAACAGCAGCTATTTTTACCAGTATATCCTTTCCTTTGGATACGGGCTTTTGAGTTTCAAATGCTATAAAACTATCTTTTTCTTTTATGGCTAACGATGTTTTAAATCCTATTGCTTTCATGGTTTTTAATTTTAATGTTTTATACGATACAACATCCAATCTTTTTGCGGATGGTTACGATGGATCATTCTTTCAAATTCAAATCCTAATTTGGTTAACAGGTTCTGAGCTCCTACGTTTACAGGCAAGGTAATGGCAATCAGTCGGTTCAATTGAAATGTATTTATTGCCAGTTCGGTTAGTCCCTTTACACTTTCAAAGGCATATCCATTTCCTTCAAATTCCGATAAAAAAGCAAACCCCAGGTCAATATCATCCAAATCCTCGCGATCATAGAGTCCGATTGCCCCTATTTTCTTCTGATCGGATTTTCTGATCACGGTGTAATTCCCATATCCCAAGCGCTTTAATTGTGATAACATCTGAGCTTCAATATAGGTTTCAGCGTCTTCCCGAGAATGTAACTGTCTGTCACCTATAAAAGTTAACCACTTCGGGCTATTAAATAACTCGAGTATAAAATCGGCATCTTCCAAATGAGTTGGTCGTACCCATAAACGTTCTGTTTGGAAACTTAAGTTAGTCATAATATTATATAATCCGGTTTTTAATGCTTCTTTCTGTTTACAGCTTAATGGTATTATTCAAAAATTACATAGCGTTTTTACTTGTTATACTCCATTTCCGAAGGATCTATAAGGGTATTTGGATCGTCTATGACCATTTCAGCTATTTCATCTTTTCTCATGAATACCACGTCTTGATGACTTTTGGCATACTGAATAAATTGATCAACAACCTTCACTATACCCGGCGCGCCCCCTATGCGATCGTGGAGGCTTACACTCATCATTCGTCTCTGACTAGCCCCTTCGAGGTATAATTGATCGAATTCGGCTTTGAGTTGAGCCAAAAACTGATCAGGACTCCAGTTTTTCCCCTCTATATTCACGATGTCATTATTCCTAAGGGTATAAGGAATTACCACAAATTTTTCTCCTCTGACCAACGTCACAAACGGTTCATCACGACTTAAGTCATCGATATGGTATAAAAAGTTAAGGTCTTGCAACACCTTTAAGGTGTTAGGGCCTCTTCGCAACCAATTCGCATTATACCCCCTGCCTCGTTTACCGGTAATAGCTTCGACAGTATCAATGCCTTTTTTTATGAATTCATATTCTTCTTCATAGGTCATATTCCATTGGTCACTCCAGGAAATTCCATGAGCCGCAATTTCATGTCCACCTCTGGCGATCGCTTTCGCTACCTCAGGATATTTTATGGCCGCCTCTCCTACCACATGGGAAGTTACGTGAATACCATGTTTTTCCCATAGCTTCAGCATTCTGTAAATACCTTCTTTAGCTCCATAACGAAACCAACTGTTTGCCGGCATATCAGGTGTTTCCTTGGGTAATGGCTTTCCTGAAAACGGACTCTCAGCACCATCGGGTTGACCTCCGGTCTCAAACTGCATGGAGAATGAAATCACCAATTGAGCCCCATTGGGCCAATGACGATTCTTTTTGGATTGCTGTGGTTCCAATTTTTTAGTATTTGCCATTTTTGAGGATTCCGGTTGCCCGCAAGCGACGATTCCGAACATTGATAGCAGTACTCCTATTGATTTAAGCTTTTTATTAGTCTTGATTATATTCATGATTTTACTGTGCTTAATTTTAAACGCGGGTTTTATTGCTGAATTTGTTATGACAAAGATAAAGTTGGTATATGCAGTTGGTCTTGTAAAAACTCATGGTATATTTGTATAAATCAATCACCATGTCGAAGCGATTTTACATCACCAGGGATTTTGACGTTTTCGAATTTGAAGCGGTTCATGAATGGGGATACCCCCGTCACAAGCATCATTTTTTTGAATTAACCTTTGTGATAAAAGGAAGTGGTCAGCATTTATTGAATGAAAGTATGGTTGATTATAAGCAAGGAGATCTTTTCTTTCTGACTCCTAAAGATGAACATGAATTTATTGTTGCCGAACCAAGCACCTTTGGGATAATCAAATTCACCGAACAGCTATTTATAGAAAAGGCATCCTTTGCCACCAGCACCTACTGGCGCAAACACCTGGAATCGGTTATTTTTCACTCTAATATTATTGCTAAGAGTATTATCTGTAATGAGCAAGACAGAAAGCAACTTTTTGGATTGTATGCGCTTATTCGCGATGAATTCCAAATGCCACAAACCTACGGGCGTAATGTAATGACCGCCTTGTTTGAGGCGTTGTTAATTGTGCTCTCGAGGAATTTAAAAGCTACCCTGAAGGAAGCCCCCCCGGAGCGGATGACTGATAAAGACAAGGTGGATGCCATCTTAACCTATGTCCGTCAAAATGTATTAAAAAAAGACCTTATAAACACCAAAGCTATCGCCTCGGCATTTCAGATGTCGCCAAATTACGTCGGCATTTATATTAAAAAACACCTTGGAATTTCTCTTCAACAGTATATTATGGAAACCAAGATGAAAATGGCGGAAAGTCTTTTGAAACAAAGTAATTTAAATATCAACGAGATCGCCTTTAAATTAGGATTCGTCGATGCTGCACACTTTAGTAAAGCCTTCCAAAAATATGCAGGTATGAATCCTAGTGCACTCAAACAGCTTTAAGTATAATATTCAGGATGGCTGAATGGGTTCAAACCATCCTGATTTTAAATGTATATTATATTTTGTCAGCCCCTTATACACTTTAACCATCGTTTAAATATCAAATACTTTCTTTCACCAGGCTCTCCAGGCTAACCACTTTAAATTGTGGTGAGGCTTTAAAGCACTCATTCAGAATAGACATATGTCCATTTCCAAAGAGTACTAATATCCGATCATCTGAGGTGGGTTGAGTTTTCAGGATATTATTATAGATACGGAGGTTTCGGCTGTACCACCACATCGCTAATCCGTCAGGTCCGAGCGTATTATGGGTATTGAACCCCTGGGTGAGGTAATGACCATGTGCACGTCGTAAATATTCAGGAGACGACATTCCAAGAAATATTTCCAATAAGGTCATATCTTTTTCCCACACATCACTTGCTTTATACAATTCGCTGTATTTCGCACCCCAATAGTCACTTAATTCTTTATTAACCAATGTATTGTTATCCCCAAAAATCTTATCCTTGAAGGTGTTCTGTTCTTCCTTGCTTAGCTTATTACCAAAATCGGAATTCAAGCTTTCTGCATCCACTGCATACACTTTTTTATGCCCCAGGTCTTTGGCTAGACGATATGCCACCTGATAGATTTCGTTTCTTTTTAATGTGAAATCCCCTTTTAAATAAGCGTTATAAAGGGAATCGTGATAGGATTGATTTAAAGATTCTACATATATTTTGGTAGGATTGAATCGTTTTAAAACTACTAATAGCTCCTCTAATTCCTGTTGTTTCTGAGGTGACAGTATATCCATTTTATCGGCATCTGCGGTTTTATGCCCGTCAAGTCCGGGATAATTGAAGTGAAATGTTCCCAGTAACAGAACTTCGGTTGGTTTTTTATCCTCTAAAAGTATATGATCTGCTGAGATCTTTTCTAATTTTTTCCAGTCAACAGACTGAGCATACAAGCTACTCGCTACTAATAAAGCGGTTACTATTGATAAAAGGTTTTTCATTATTTTAAATGTTTATGAGTTTTTAATACAGCTGCAAATTCGGACTGTCCAGGCTTTGTGCCAAATAAGTTCTGTAAACCCAGAAAACAAAACTGTAAACACGGAAATTAAGACTTGAACGGGTTCACCGATTCGATTCACGGGTTTACAGATTTGTTTATCTTTAACCTCACATACATGCTACATTTGCCTACATGACTAAAAAACAACGCCTTTTACTTTACGGGATCTGTATCCTCCTTTTTTTATTTGGGTTTGACCTCATAAACACTCTGAGTCAGGGAAATCGTGTGGAATGGAATAAGTTCTTCAGTTTTTATCATATTACCACACTCGTATATATGACTGCAACTTTCTGGTTAAGTTATAAACTGTGGAATCTTGTATGGCCACAACGCAAATGGCTCCATATTATCGGGGTCGTGGTATTGTTATATGTATTTTTTATAAGCTTTCGATATTTGCTGGAAGAAGTTATCAGTCCGCTATTAATTGGACATGGGAATTATTTCACCGGGGTCACCTTTCAATATTACGTTAGTGATAATTTATATTATGCCAGCATTTATATCGTCGTAGGATTCTTATTATTTCTGCTTGATCATCAGATTAGACTGCAAAAAGAAAAGGCAGCTATGGAGGTTATAACGAGAAATGCAGAGTTGGATTTTCTGCGCTTACAGGTAAGTCCTCATTTCTTATTTAATGCATTAAATTCTATTTATGCACTGGCCTATAAAAAGGCAGAAGAAACTCCGGAGGCGATCTTACAATTAAGTAATTTAATGCGCTATGTGCTATACGAGAAAAACGAGATGGTTGATCTTGATCAGGAATGGGATATGTTGCAGGACTTTATTTCGCTACAGGCTATAAGGCTTAATGAACCACTGCAGTTGGCCACAGAAAAAAGCGGACGTATTAATGGATTTCAAATACCTCCTTACTTACTGATTGCCTTTGTCGAAAATGCATTTAAACATGGTATTCTAACCCACAAAGATGACCCATACAAACTCTCTTTATCGGCTGAAAATGACCATGTTCGGTTTATTTCAGAAAATAAGATTGGAAAAAAGAACAAAGACCACCAGAAAGGAATTGGTCTGGATAATATCCGAAAAAGATTAGATTTACTATATCCGGACAAGCATCGTCTGGTAATTAATCATACTGCCACGCACTTCAGCGTCGATTTAACTATACATTCATGAGCATAAGAACAGCCATTTTAGATGATGAACCTTTAGCACTAGATATTCTGAACGATTATGTAGCAAAAACAGCTTCCCTTGAGTTGGTATTGGCCAGTACCGATCCTTTTGAGGTTTTACAAATGGTACAAGAGGGTAAAGTTGATCTATTACTGCTGGATATTCAGATGCCCGAATTAACCGGGATACAGTTTATGAAAATCGTAAAAGAACAATGTCGAATTATACTCACTACTGCATACACGGAATATGCCATGGATGGATATGAGTATAATGTGGTGGATTATTTACTAAAGCCCATTCCCTACCACCGATTTTGCAAGGCGATCGATAAACTAACTCCTAATGAAGATACTCCTGTTATTGGAGGTTCAGATGACTTTATTTTTGTAAAAAGCGGTTATAAAACATTAAAATTACTTTTAAAGGACATTGTATACATCAAATCTGATAGTGATTATATTGCCTATTATTTAACCGATGGCAGTAAAGTGTTAAGCCTGGACAATCTCAAGGACTTACAAGACAAACTCCCAGGTAGTTTTTACCGTGTTCACAAGTCTTATATTGTCAATTTAGAGCATATTACCTCTATAGAACGCAATCGTATTACAACTTGTTTACAAAATATAATTCCAGTTGGTGACCGCTATAAAGAAGCATTTTTCAAAAGAATTCAATCCTAAAAAAAAGACATCAAACCATGAGGTGTGATGCCTTCTGAGTACGCATATATGTTATAATCATTAAAACTCTTGCTTACCGAACTCACTGTCGATAAATTTCGATTTGTTTTTACCTGATTTTAAAGTATAAGAGAGATTTAACAGTACCATATCCACTTCATAGATGTAATTGGTAGTCGTATAAAACTGATTGGGACTGTAAGTGGTAATTCGCTGTTCATTCGTATTTAAAAGCCCCATATCCATATTAAGCCATTGTAAGGTGGCCGTTAGCCTGTTATTTAAAAAAGATTTTTGAAAAGTAAGATTCGGTGAATAAAACCTGGAATCCTCCCCTTGAGCAGTAACTCGCTCAGACAAATAGTTAAAATTAAACTGTACGGAAGCAGTTTTCCAGAACTCATAAGTCGAGTTGATATTTATGGAATACACAGTATTATTGGTGTTTACAGGAGCATTATTAAAGCTTCCCTTTAAGTTGTAATGGTTTAGGTTCCCTCCTATATAATTACTCCACTTTTCTGTGACATTGAACTGAGATCCTAATTCCAATCCGATGGTTTTTGCATTCCCGACATTCGAATAGATCCTGTTTAAAATTGTATCATTATAGACCGTATTAACTCTGTTCACCACATTCTTAACGTTACGGTAATAGGCTGTCGCAAATAAGGTATTTCCATTCTTTAAATCTTTATTCACTCCGATTTCAAACAAGTCAATGAATTCTGGTTTTAGCGTGGGATCTCCTTGTTCCAGAGTTTCTGAATGTTCTCTTTCGGGAAATGGATTCATTTTAAATGTTGTGGTTCTTTCAATACGCTTGGAATATGCTGCTTTCAGATCTGTGGTTTCATTCAGGGCGTACTGTACACTTGCCGACGGGAATAGTTTAATGAAATCGTAGTGATAGGTCGTGTCTACAATTCCTATTTTATCTTTAAGGTCGTATGAACGATCCATACTTTCAAGACGAATTCCGGCGCTATATTCCCATTTATTTTTAGTACCATCCAGTTGCAGGTAGCCCGAATGAATGTTTCTCTTAAGGTCTGCGTCACTGGAAAATTCCGGAACCAGTTCAAAGGTTCCCGTATCATTGTTCAATCGCTCATAAACAAAATCTCCAATATGACTCAAACCTCTAAACTGGTACCCTAAGGAAAATGTACCAAAAGACAGGGGTTTACTTACGTAATCTACCTGAAATCTAGATCCAAATAAAGGATTATCGTTCGTATTATACTCATCCTGATAAACTACGGAGGTATCAGGATAACCCAGATTCTGATTTACTGTGGGTCCGCCAAGTAAGGTATATTCGTAAAGGAAAGAAGCCGTTAACTCAGCTTCATTTTGAAAGGTATGTGCATAATCGAAACTTCCCAGAATGAAGTCCCCTTTTCTGGTACGCAGGTTGTGATTGAAGTATTGAAATGTATAGATTCTATCGCCACCATCAGCAGGTGTTATTGCATGGTTGTCATAATAAACAATATCCGCCAAACGGTCTTTGGTTCGTTTTCCTGCATAGAATCCAAAAGAAAAGTCATTCTGGTCATTGAGTTTGTAATCAACAGTAAGGCGACCATTATAGTTAATCTCATCAAAACTTCTTTCTCCGGTAGATGGGAAGCGGGTTAAGGTGTCATTGATAATCGTAAACACATCTCCTTCTCTTCTGCCTCCGAGATCATTTCTCTGGTAACTGGCTCCGAAAGAAACATTCCAACGGTCATTTCGAATGTTATATGTAAAATCGCCTCCGTATCTACGATGTATCTCTTCGTTTCCATAGGTCTCTATAGACGGTAATCCACCTTTAATATTTACTTGTGCAAAAGCACCATTCAAAGCACCTTTTTTAGTGATGATATTAAGCATTCCCGCTTTTCCTTCCGGATCGTATTTTGCTGAGGGAGCTGTTATAACCTCTACTTTTTCAATAGCATTGGCAGGAAGTTGACTGATAAAAGAAGCCGGATTACTTTGTAACGGCTTACCGTTTAACAATACCACAAAACCACTAGAACCTCTGACGTTAATTTCTCCTTGACCATCGATATTTACTGAGGGAAGATTTCTGATGACATCAGCCCCGGAGCCCCCTTGAGCAGTATTAAACTGATCTGCTTCAAACACTTGTCGATCTATTTTACTAATTACTTTCTTTTTATTGGCTGCTACCACTACCTCCGAAAGTTCATTTCCTAATCTTAATTGGATGGTTCCCAGGTTTTGCGTCTTATGCTGCTTATTTATGATAATGTTATTGATATAACGAGGTTCAAAACCTATAAATGAAGCTTTTATAAAAAAAGTACCTTTCTTTAAATCAGGTATTTCAAAGTTTCCGTCTATATCGGTAACCACTCCTGTTACCAAGGTACTATCCTTTTCCTGGTAAATAGTAGCCGTAGCATATTCTAAAGGAGTGTTGGCATCATCAATAATTTTTCCGCGAACCTGACCATACAAGTTTATTCCACAAAAAAGGAAAAGAAACAATAGAGAAAATAATTTGAAATATTTCATGTTTTAAACCATTACATTTAATGGCGTCAAAGATACTTTTTAGGCAATTCTGAAAATGGTATAAATGAAAAATAAATGGTGTATTTAGAGCACTTGTCCTGTTTTTCTAAATTGCAATGGTGTTATTCCGGTATGTCTTTTGAAATATTTGATAAAATTTGAAGTGTCTTGAAAGCTTAATTTATGTGCTATATCAGAGATACTCAAATCCGTATATAGCAATAATGATTTAACTTCTTTTAAGACATAGTAAGAAATAACCTGGGAAGCTGTTTGCTGGAAGCTTCTTTTGCATAAGTTATTGAGATTCTGCGGAGTCATATATAGTTTCTCCGCATAATGCCCCACATGAACTTTAAGGTCTGTCGCAATCAAATTGAGAAACAGTAATTTCACATCTTGTTTATGATTGTTGGTTTGTCCTTTAAAGTCTATTAGATTCATTAAGATGACCTTCAAAATCCCTTCAAAGATTTCCGGGTTGGGATTCTTTTGTTCGTATTCGCTGCATAGTGCTTTAAAAAGGTAATCTAAATGTTCTGTCTTTCCTGTTGGAACCTGTAATATGTCGATCTCATTTAATTGCAGAAGTTGTGAGGTAATGGTTTTATCGCTGACCTTTTTCAGATAAGTTTCTTTAATGATAACCACAAACCCCCGGGGTTTGGTAGCAATCTCCCAATGATGTACCTGATTCTTATTAACGAAGAAAAGGACCGGCGGTTCGATTCTATAATTATTTAATCCAAGATTATGATATCCACTCCCTTGGGTAAAGAAGACAATTTCAAGGTATTTATTGTGTTTATGAGGTTTGGTGTAACGTTTATTGATATCAAACTTCGCTACTTTAATATCCCCTATCGCATTCATTTTATCGACTACAGGTATTTCCTCTTTTCCGGCCATTATTCTTTAAAAATGAATAACGAAAATATGGAAAGTTGCTATGTAATGATGGAGTTGTTATTGTTTTAACATAAAATAAAGGAATTGTTGATATCAACAATTCCTGAATAATAGCTTGAATGGATGACTCGAACTTTCTTTGAATAAGAAATGTTATAAGATTCAAACCTATCAAATGCCCTGATAAATTAAATTTTCAGTTTATTGAATGGATATTCCGAATTATAATTACTGCTGGAAGTTAGGATTTCTTCAGCTCGGCTATTTCAGCCTTAAGGGAATCTATCTTTTTCAATAAAGGAACAACTTTCTCCCCTATTTCTTCATCGTATTCCCAACCAGGAGTCTTTTTGGTGGTATAAGTCGATGTCCAAAATCCTATTCCAAAAAAGAAGATGGCAATTAATATGATATCAAAGAGGCGGTTATTTTTCATCATATATAGATTTTTGTTCTCTTGTAAGTATAGTAACAAATATATAGAAAACAATCTATAGTTCAGTGACAATTATCTATTCTCAGGAATAAACCAAATGAAAAAAGCTTCCTGATGCATTACATCACCAGGAAGCTTTTATATTTTGTTCTCCTATATTTCTGGAGTTATTTTCTCAATGTTACCTTCACGGCATTCATTCCTTTTGCTCCTTTTTCCAATTCGAATGTAACTTTATCATTTTCCATAATGTCATCAATCAGTCCGCTTACATGAGTAAAATACTTTTCCTGATTATCCGTGTCTATGATGAATCCATATCCTTTAGAGTTGTCAAAATAGGAAACTTTTCCTTTTCTAACCGGATCGATTTCTTCTTCAGACGCTATCGTCTTGGGAACACTAACATCGATATTAGCGGCTTCTACCTCTATCTTTTCGGAAGGATCCGGAGGGGTATCCGTTAAATTACCATATTGATCTACATATGCAAATTCAATTCCCTTAGTACCATTTTCTTTTACATCAGCTTTCCGAGCCTCCATTTTCTTTTTCTTTTCCTCACGTTTTTTTAAACGCTTTTTCTCTCTTTGACTCTTATTATACGATTGCTGAGATTTTGCCATAGTTTCAATTAAAAATTTATGTTATGCTCCAAAGATACCGTTTTAAAAAGAGCTCAAAGAACTTATAGGCTTCTATTTGGTTAATTAGGGGTAATTTATTTTAATTAAGAGGGTATTTGAATCCTGTTTATGCTGTTCTTTTTAAATCCATTACTTTTGTGCCCTAAATGAAATAAGGCATATGGCAGGCACCCAACTTCAGGATCAATTAATACCTACTCTTAAGAAATATTTTGGCTACGACAGCTTTCGTGGGCAGCAACAGGTAATTATTGAAACTGTCCTCAATAAAAATAATTGCCTGGTGATTATGCCTACCGGAGGCGGAAAATCTATTTGTTTTCAATTGCCTGCATTATTGTTCAAGGGGGTTACTTTGGTGATATCTCCCCTAATCGCCTTGATGAAAGACCAGGTAGACGGACTTAATGCCAATGGTATAAAAGCGGCTTACTTTAACAGTAGTCAGACTCCTGAAGAACAACAGTTAATAATCGATCAGGTTGCGGATGCTAAGCTTAAATTACTCTATGTGGCACCAGAGAGCTTACCCGGACTTGAAAACATACTCAAGGAAAATTACATCAGTTGTGTTGCCATTGATGAAGCGCACTGTATCTCTTCCTGGGGGCATGATTTCAGGCCTTCTTATCAACAATTGGGCTTTTTAAAGAAACAGCTCCCCAATACGCCTGTAATTGCTTTAACGGCAACAGCGGATAAGGCTACCCGACAAGACATACTCGATCAGTTAAACATTTCTAATGCACACTCATTTATATCTTCTTTTGATCGAAAGAATATCGAAATTGAAGTTCGTCCGGCTGATAAAAGAGCCCAGCAGATTATCCGCTTTATAAAGAAGCGACCGCAGGAAGCTGGTATTATTTATTGTCTAAGCAGAAAGAGTACGGAACAACTGGCTGAGACATTACAAAATAACGGAATCAATACCCGTGCCTATCATGCAGGCCTGGGTTTTGAAGAACGCAGCAAGGTTCAGGAAGACTATTTGTTTGATAAAGTGCAGGTTGTTTGTGCTACGGTAGCTTTTGGAATGGGTATTGATAAATCGAATGTACGATGGGTTATTCATTATAATATGCCCAAAAACCTGGAAGGCTACTACCAGGAAATCGGGCGTTCAGGTCGTGATGGCCTAAAGGCTCATGCCCTGCTCTTCCACAGCTATGCAGATGTACTTCAATTACGAAAATTTGCAGAAGGCAGCGGTAATGAAGAGGTGCAACTTGCCAAACTGGAACGAATGAAACAATTTAGTGAAGCAACCAGTTGCCGACGTAAAATATTATTGAGTTATTTCGGTGAGTTGTTAGCTGAAAACTGCGGTAACTGTGACGTTTGTAAGAACCCACCCAAGTTTATTGACGGCACTATCATAGCTCAAAAAATAGTATCGACGATTGCAAGATTAAATGAGAGCGAGGGCGTTGGAACCATTATAGACATTCTTCGCGGTGCTCAAAACGCTACCATTCTCGAACGACAGCTCAACCAGGTAAAAACCTATGGTATTGGCAGCGATATTGGATGGAGAGACTGGCAGCATTACTGTATTCAGCTTATTAACCAGGGACTTTGTGAAATAGCTTTTCATGAAAACAATACCTTAAAACTTACTGATTTATCAAAAAAGGTGCTTTTTGAAAATCAACAGGTGTGGCTAACCAAACCGGTAATTATTAAAGAAAGCGTTAAGGAAGCTCCAGTTAAGAAAGCTAAAACCACCAACGTCAATAACCTGTTCGAGCGTCTGCGAAAATTGCGTTATGAAATTTCACTGGAAGAAAACATCCCTGCCTACCTCATTTTCAATGATGCTACCCTAAAAGAAATGGAACAGGTTCGTCCTATGAGTGAAACCGAACTGTTGAATGTTAGTGGAGTTGGGCAACACAAAATGGAAATTTACGGAGATCGATTTATTGCTGAAATTTTAGACTTTATGGGATCTAAAATTAAAAAGCCGCGAAAAACAGATACGCATCTAAAAACTTTTGAACTCTATAAATCCGGAATGTCTATTGAGGAGATTTCTATTAAAAGGAAATTAAAGACGACCACCATTTATTCTCATATTGCCAAACTATACAGTGACGGAAAAGACATTAACATCTATGATTTCATCACTAAAAATGAAGTGGCTGCTGTTCAAAAGGCTAAAGAAAAACTAGACGATCCCAGCGGATTAAAACCTTATTACGAATATTTTGAAGAGCAACTTGACTATTTTAAAATTCGACTGGCCTTGAGTGTTGTTGATAAGGCGTCGTAAGTGAATTGGGTTAACATTAAACTTGTACCCCTGCTTTTTCTATGGTGCTGATAATTCTGTTGTAGCGCTCTTTTTGCTTTTTGAAATCGCGTTTCTTTTTCTGACCATAATGATAGCCAATGCCTATTCCCAAAGCAAAGGTGACACATATAATAACAAACGCATAAATGATTAAATATGACATCGCGTACGGGCTTTAGAGGTGTGTACACACCGATGGGTAAACAATTTGCAACAATCAAGGATAAATGTATGCTATTAGTGATTAGGCAGGTTTAGAAGGCTCTAAAAACTTCAATTTCCTTGACATTTGTCAAGATATACCATGAGTCGATGGGGCTCCTAATCCTCCCTGTTGAAATCTTTTAGTATCCTGCTAAAAGTTTCCGGTCGAATATTAAGCATGGAGGCCAGGTATTTATGAGGTGTGCGATTTAGCAAAAATTTATTACCGGTTTCTAAAAAATAATGAAAGCGTCCTTTTGCAGAAGGGATTCTGGATAATAAGGTTCTGTTTTCTGCATGTATATAATACTCGATCAGTAAGGCTGTAAATATCTGATTCATTTCCGGGAATAAGGCCAGTGCCTTCTGCAGGTTATCATAACTGATATATTCAACCGCCGTATCTTCCAGAGTTTGCATGGTTTCCCGGGCATTTTCGTTTTTAAAGAAGCCGGTTATTGAAGTTACCAGTTCATTATCAATGCTTATCCATGTCGTTATCTCCTTAGCTTCAATTACATGATATCCCCTGATCATTCCCTTTTTTATAAAATACAGGCTATCACATAGTTGACCGCTTTCATTTAAAACCGTTCCTTTTTTATAAATATGTGTCGTAATATTACTTTGAAAAAATTGTTTTAATTCAGATGAAAGAGGTGCAATTTTTTCTAAAAAAAATATACTTAAATAGACCTTTTTATTTTTCACTTAAGGGTTTTTATCTACTGAATACTTACTGCTATATCTTTCTTTGAATAATTCCTGGGTTACCTCAAAAAGAAAGATCTTCCGGAACTCATGCGCTCCGGAAGATCCAAATATACTTCTTTAAGTGGATTTTATATAATTTATGACGGCATTTCAGAACCATTATACATAAATGGCTGGTGATAAAAACGTTTCCCGGTTGCCTTATATAAAGCATTAGCAAGGGCACCCATTACCGGTGGTAATGGCGGTTCTCCCAGTCCGGTTGGATGAACATCACTATCGACAAAATGTACCTCTATTTCTTTAGGAGCTTCATTATGCCTGATCAAACGGTATTTATCGAAATTATTTTGCTGTGGAACTCCATCTTTGAAAGTCATCTGACTATACATGGCATGTCCGATACCATCAACAGTTCCTCCTTCCATCATATTGGTAGCTGCGATTGGATTAACCACAATTCCACAATCGACGGTACAGTATACTTTCTTTATAACAGGCTTATCACCTTTCATTTCAATATCGAGTACATTAGCCACATAAGAGTTGTGACAATAATAAGCTGCTACACCTCGATGCAGACCCGCACTATTCGAATTCCATCCTGATTTCTCTTTCACCATTTTTAGTACTCCTGCATAACGCTCTGCGTCGTAATCATTTCTTTCGCCTACAGGATTTTTCATAGCCTTTTCAAAAAGTTCCAAACGGAAGTCGATCGGATCTTTTCCTGCCGCTTCTGCAACTTCATCGAGGAAAGATTGTTCGGCACCGGCTATAAAGTTAGAGCTTGGAGCTCTCCATGCTCCTACGCTAATGTTTGATGATTGTGTCCAGGATTCGGCGAGATAATTCTCAACGGCTCCTGCAGGATACCTGTTGGCAAATAAAGCAGCCTCGGGTATGCCACCGGATTTCACATGAAAACCGATTAAGTTTTTATCCTTATCCAAAGCAGCACGATAGGTTACATAATATGCAGGACGATAAATTCCAAAACTCATATCATCTTCACGGGTATAAATAAGTTTGACCGGAGCTTTTACTTTTTGAGAAATAACGGCCGCCTCTACCAAAAAATGACCGTACAGACGTCTTCCAAAACCCCCTCCCTGACGTGTCATCTGTATGTCAATTTTATCCAATGGAAGTCCGATTCGGTCTGAGACTGATTTTTCCATGTATTCCGGCGTCTGAATGGGTCCAACCAATTCGGCCTTTTCATCAGTAACATCCGCAAAAAAGTTCATAGGCTCCAGGGTGTTATGAGCTAAGAAAGGTGCTGTATAGACACTTTCTATGATCTGATCTGCATTTTTAAAAGCCTTTTCCGGATCACCATCTTTCCTGACCACGTTGGCGGTCTTTCCTGCGGCCTCTTTCATTCTCATTAAATGATCAGAAGTACTCTCTAAACCTGATGGCACTTTATGTTTGGAGGTATTCTCTTCGCTCCATCCATAGACTTCATATTCATAAGCTTCAAAAGGTTCCCATTCTATATTCAATGCTTTTTTCGCTTGTAACACCTCCCATGTAGAATTTCCGATTACAACGACCAATTCCGGAAATGAATCTACATCACACCATCGTCTTGGCGTTCCTTCTTCATAGGTGTTTATGACCATGACATCTTTAATTCCCGGCATTTGTCTTGCCTCGGTATCCTCTACCGATTTAAGTTTCATTCCAAAGGCCGGTGGATGAACAGTCATAGCGATCAGCATCCCCTCTTTTTTATAATCTAAACCAAATAGTGGTTTTCCGGTAACAATATTTTTAGCATCGACATTCTTACGGGAAGTTCTTATGATTTTAAAATCTTTAAATTCTTTTAACTCCAGCTCCTCAGGTACAGGAATTGAAACTGCAGCAGCAGCCATTTCGCCATAACCTGCTGTTTGTCCACTTGCTTCGTGACTAAGAACGCCTGCAGCCGTGGTTATTTCTTCTGCCGGAACATTCCAGGTTTTAGCTGCTGCCTGTACCAGCATATAACGTGCTCCGGCACCAGCCATTCTCAATCCGTCCCAACTCTGTCGAATCGATTGGCTACCTCCCGCTAATTGTCTTGTGAAGACTGCTGTATTTAATGGGGCTTGTTCAACGATGACGTCCTTCCAATCTGCATCTAATTCTTCAGCAATAATCATAGGCATAGAGGTTTTTACATTTTGCCCTATCTCCGGATTTGGAGACATGATTGTAATCATTCCGTTGTCACCGATTTTTAAAAAGCCATTAATTTCAAACCATTCATCAGGCATCTTAGCAACGTCATCAACTTTAGGCTTACAGGAAGCCAGCCAACTAAATCCGATAACCATGCCGCCACCAGCAAGTGCTGATACTTTTAAAAATGATCTTCTTCCGTATGTTGTTTTTATTAGTGTCATTGTGTGATTTTTTAAGTAGCTGTTTTAAAGAAGTATGTTATGCCTCCTGCGAATTTGAGGCCGATTTAATCGCTGCCTTAATTCTGAAATAAGTTCCACAACGACATATATTTCCACTCATAGTATCTTCGATTTCCTGATCCGATGGATTCGGATTGTTATTCAGCAAGGAAGCCGCTGACATAATTTGACCTGCCTGGCAATATCCACATTGTGGCACATCATGCTCTAACCACGCCTTCTGCACCGGATGATCGGCTTGTTCTGATAAACCTTCTATCGTTGTTATTTTTTGGGATGATACAGCAGAAACGGGTAATTGACACGAACGTACAGCACTACCCTCTACATGAATGGTACAAGCTCCACATTGA
The DNA here is from genome assembly GCF_900116365.1 of Zhouia amylolytica. Lineage (GTDB taxonomy): Bacteria > Bacteroidota > Bacteroidia > Flavobacteriales > Flavobacteriaceae > Zhouia > Zhouia amylolytica. The sequence continues at coordinate 256,242 of NZ_FPAG01000007.1, forward strand.
GCAATTCCACATCCGTATTTGGTACCTACTAAATTAAGATGATCTCGAAGAACCCATAAAATTGGCGTTGATGGATCTACATCAACCTGATGAGTTTTTCCATTAACATGAAGTGTAAATGAAGCCATAATTTATTTTTTCCATAAGTTACTAACTTTAAACATAAAGTAAGTATTTAATGTTAAAAAATTAGCATTTCTTTAAGAAGTTAATTTTTATCTCTTTAGAGAGATAATACGAACAGTAATATGAAGAAGATTTTCAGAATAATTTCAATCACCTTTGAGACAGATAGGAACCGGGTTAACTAAATAAAAAGGGAAATCGGGTGTTTGGGCCATTTGTACATGTTTATAACACCCGATTTATATATTAGCACCAAACTTCTTGTGGGGCTCGTGCTATTAATCAACTTTAAATTACAACTTATAGTTAAGGTGTTGAAAATGAATCGTTAAACGGTTAACATATTACGGTTATCAACAGGTTATTAACAATTTTCACCTTAGGAACACCGCTAACGAAGTAAGGTGAAATGACCGTTTTTTGTAGTGCCATCTTCAAAGTTAACTAAAAACCAGTAATCTGCAGAAGGCAAAGGATTCCCATTAAAAGTACCGTCCCATCCTATCGAATGATTATCAAAGGTATCGATTGGCCTTCCATAACGATCAAAAACCTTAATGGTATAATCTATATTTGAAATATCAAACAAACTCCAGTAATCGTTTATACCATCTCCATTGGGTGTAAAAAACTTTGGTCCGCCAAGCAAAACCACCTCTTTATGAAAAAAACCACAACCCTCGATTTCTCTGATATAAACCGTATACTTACCTCCTGATAAATTAGTAAATGAATTAGACGATTGGTAATTGATATTATCAAGAGAATAATGGTAGTTGGTCCTGTTCGGAATCTGAACATGAATGCTATTATTGCCGGATAAATCAGTAATCGCTAAGGAAACATTGGGTTGGTTATTGGTATCGATTAAACGAACTTCTACTGTTGCCGTATCCATACCACAGGAGCCATTGGAAATGGTATAGGTATAGACTCCCTCCTGATCTGTTAACGGATCAAACCAGCCTGAACCACCTGATAAGGCTGGCGACCAGCTACCTCCGGCGTCCGGACCATCACCCAAAAAAGCATATAAATCGACAGGACCATTATTAACGCACAAGTCTGCTACAGCATCTGAACCGGCAAAAGGAGATTGATCTATCGAGACAGTTACGCTTGCACTCGAATAACCACAATAATCATTTCCAACCGTATAACTATATACCCCCGGGGCATCTCTTTGAGGATCAAAATATCCACTTCCATTTCTTAAAGGCGGAGACCATGTACCTCCTAAATCGGGGCTTCCTTCCAGGGCATCAAATAAATTAAACGGACTGCTACCTTCACATATAGATAATGAAGTACTGATTCCGGAATTTGCGGTGTCGATCACCTCCACATATACTTCTGAAACCGTAGTGCCACAGGCACCACTTGCAATATATGAGTAAATCCCGGGTTCATCGACACTTGGATTGAACACACTTGTTCCGCTTGATAATTCAGGTACCCAGGTACCTTGATTCGATGTGTCATTAGTAAAACCGATAAGATCGACCGGACCCGCATTGCTGCATAAAGTAGTTGAGGTAGTCGTCGCTGCTATTGGATCAACAACACTTACTTCAACTTCTACTTCATATAGGGTTACATAGTTGGTTGTTACAGTGTACAAATAGGTTCCTTCATTATCCACAGCCGGGTTGAATATTCCCTGGCCTCCCGACAAGCTTGGTGACCAGACACCACCAGCTACGGCATCAGCATTTAGCATCGTAAATAAATCGACTGAAGATTCATTTGAACATATTTCCAAAGACACAACAGCAGTACTTCCGGACGAAGTTTGGGAATAGCAAAATAAAGCAGGCATTAACAAGAATGCACACCTTAGCATTTTGAATAGATTCATAGGGTAAGTTTGGGTGGTTGTTATATGAATAAAAGGTATTCAATATAATTTGTTTTGATTTGGGACTTAAATATAGTTAAAATTTAATTTTAACAAAAAATCAACTACCCAAACTTATCCTGAATTCATGAATGCATTAATGATTTTTAAGACAATCCACCGATCGTTCCATATTCATCAATATGCATTCCTTCGGAGGCTGGTGTTTCTGGAAGCCCTGGCATGCGCATCATGCTTCCGAGGATCGGGATTATAAACTGCGCTCCGGCAGCTATTTCTATATCCCTAACCGTTATATTAAATCCTTCTGGCCTTCCGATTAGCTTAGGATTATCTGAAAATGAAGTTTGTGTTTTGGCCATACAAACCGCAAAGTTTTCAAATCCTAACTCCTTAATCTTCTTCAATTTTTGTTTAGCCTGTGGACTATAATCCACACCAATTGCTCCATATATTTCACGAGCAATGGTGGATACCTTATTCTCTATAGGATCACTCCACTGATACAATGGGGTATATTCTTCCTGATTTTCATCGACAATGTCTGCAACCGTCTTCGCTAACTCTATATTCCCTTCTCCTCCCATTTGCCAGCTTTTAGAGACGATAGCTTCGATTTGGAGGCTTTTACATTTTTGTATAATGAATTCTTGTTCTTCCATGGTATCTGACACAAAACTATTTATGGCCACTACCGGTGTCAGGTTGAATTTTTTAATATTCTCTATGTGTTTCTCCAAATTACAAAAGCCTTTCTTAACTGCTTCCAGATTCGGTGTATTGTAATCTTCTTTTGCAACGCCACCATGATGTTTTAAAGCTCTGATAGTCGCTACGAGTACCACAGCTTTAGGGTTTAATTCGGCATAAGCGGCTTTGATATTCAAAAACTTTTCAGCTCCTAAATCCGCGCCGAAACCTGCCTCAGTAATCACATAATCAGAAAGTGACATAGCCATTTTTGTGGCAATAATCGAATTGGTGCCCTGAGCAATATTCGCAAATGGCCCCCCGTGAATAATCGCAGGATTTTTCTCCAGTGTCTGAACCAAATTCGGCTTTATGGCATCTTTTAAAAGGATGGCCATAGCATCCTGAGCCTTTAAGTCTCTTGCGAAGATTGGCTTTTTATCATAGGTATACCCTATGAATATGTTCCCCAGGCGTTCTTTTAAATCGTCAAAATCTTTAGCCATACACAAAATGGCCATAACTTCAGAAGCTGGAGTTATATTAAATCCTTCTTCCCGTGGGATACCATTAGCGGTACCACCAAGTCCGATAATTATATTTCTAAGGGCTCTGTCATTCATGTCAATTACCCTTTTCCAGACAATGGTTCTCGGATCGATATTTAAGTTCTTTGTTTTACTTTGCAAGTTATTATCGATAAGTGCCGATAATAAGTTATTTGCTTTTTCGATGGCGTTAAAATCTCCTGTAAAATGGAGGTTAATATCTTCCATAGGAACCACCTGTGAACAGCCTCCTCCTGCAGCCCCTCCTTTGATGCCAAAAACAGGTCCTAAAGAAGGTTCACGAAGCACCACGGTTGATTGCTTTCCTATAAAATTCATCCCTTCTGACAGGCCTATTGAAACCGTAGTTTTTCCTTCACCTGCCGGAGTCGGAGTAATCGCGGTAACCAGAATCAGGTTACTATTCTCAATTTTATCTTCATCGATTAATTCAAGCGGAAGTTTTGCTTTGTAATTACCATACATCTCAAGATCCTTATCATCTAGATATAGTTTATGAGCTATGTTTTTAATGTGGGTCATCGGATTTGAATGGGCAATTTCTATATCGGAAAGAAACATAGTTATATAATTTATATTTTACCCAAAAATACGTCCTATTCCATTCAAAGATCATGATAATTATCAGTCATAAAAAAAGCCGATCAATGAATTGATCGGCTTCCTTATAGGTTTGCTATTTAGCTTATTTAATTTCAATCAATTCTAAATCGAAAACTAAATCTTGTCCAGCAAGTGGGTGGTTAGCATCAATTACAATATGATCCTCTTTCACCTCAGCAATACGAAGTTGTTGCTCAGCTCCATCAGGGCTTTTCGCAACTAATCCCATACCTACTTCTGGTTTTATGTCTTGTGGTAATTCTTCATTTTTAACAACTTGAAAAAGCTCTTCTCTTACTTCTCCGTAAGCTTCTTCCTTAGGAATAGTAATGGTTTTCTTTTCGTTAACTTCCATTCCAACTAATCCCTTTTCAAAACCAGGAATTAACATTCCATCACCAAGTTTTACTTCTAAAGGACCTCTGGCTGCAGAGCTATCAAAAACTTCTCCGTTAGATAATTTTCCTGTGTAATGTACGCTTACGGTATCGTTTGCTTTTACTTTACTCATAAATATAATCTTTGTAATTTATAGTATATTAATGTTTTGCAAATGTATGGTTTATAAAATGGCTTCTCCCAAAATATTGGAGAAATCTGAGAATTTGACATAACCTTAACAATTAAAGGCTGTATCGGGTTAATTACCAAATACATACCTCCTGTTTTTTCGGTTCCGGACAAAGCAATTGATTATCTTTTGGATTTCCTTAAATTCGCGCCATAATTCATCGGGATGCAGCATCGACATTTTATTCATTTTAAACCTTTCGGGTATATCAGTCAACTCAATAGCAATGACGACAGACAACTTCGTAAAAAAAAGTTTATCAATGAATTATTTGATTTCCCAGAAGGTACAATGCCTGTAGGCCGACTTGATGAAAAATCGGAGGGTTTGTTGTTATTAACCACCGATGGCAAGTTATGTAATCAAATTAACAGCGGTGGTTATGAAAAAGAATACTATGTGCAGGTGGATGGTGAAATAAACGAAGAAGCTATCGACGAACTTAAGACAGGTGTTTTAATTGGTATCAATGGTAAGAAATACAAAACTCAACCCTGTAAGGTGCATCGCATTGCGACTCCTGAACTTCCCGAACGTCGAAAGAAAATAAGAGATCCACGCCATGGGCCAACCAGCTGGATTTCTGTTACTATCACCGAAGGTAAATTTAGACAAGTGCGTAAAATGACCTCTGCTGTTGGTTTTCCGACACTTCGCCTGGTAAGGTTCAGGGTGGCAACGATAACCTTAGATAATTTACAACCGGGAGCCACTAAGTCCGTTTCGGAGCTGGTATAAACGCCCCCGGTTAATTATAAGGGTTACTTGATGTTATCGACGCGATTGATGTCTAAACGAGTACCAAATGGATCTACAGCCACATACTGAGGTTTCTTATCTACAATAAAATGCAGGACTGTTTTTTCCTTTGCTAAATTTTGATTATCCAGATAAATAATATCTTCATCTGACTGAAGTTCAGAAGGGTGTTTCATAAAAACCCCCACAGGAACCGGTTCATTGATGGTTATTTTTTTTTCACTCCCGTCTTCTAAGGTTTGATATCGTTTTGCAGCAATACACATGCTCACCTGGTATTTCCCATTTTCCAATGATTTTATTTCTACTTCTTCTACTTTTAAATCATAAGTGATGATTTTTTTAAACCAATCGTCAATCAAAGCATGATATTTACCTGGAGTCTCTTTATAAAGTTCGTTGATAAAGGCTATTGAAGTTACAGAAAATGCCGGTGCCGTTCTTTGCTCTTCCAGCAGCCGCTTTAAAACCTTGTTGACTTTGCTTTCTCCTATTAATTCACTTAAAGCATACAGAACGGTATGAGCCTTGCCATACGAAAGAAAGCGCTCCCCTTCTACCTTGTATAAAGGCGATTCCAGCTGCTCATGATAGGAACGACCTGAAAAATAAAGCCGGTTGGCATTCTCACTGAGATCCCAAAGTGCTCTTTTTCCATACATTTTCTCCATGACCATAGCTTCTGTGTACTTGGCAAGTCCTTCTATCAATAAGGCTCCTCCTGCAACAATCTTTGGCGTTAACCCATGTCCCCACCATTGATGCGACACCTCGTGAATCGTCCTTTTTGCAACCAGGTTGAATTCCTGTTCTTCTCTTACATCCGACAAATACAACCTGTTTTCTACCATACTGATAGTGCCCGGATGAGCATAGCCACCCATGGGCCAATGCCCCGGTACCTCTGCAATTCGGAGGTGATTAAAGTCGTAATTCCCAAAATTAGAAATACAATAATCTAAAGCATATCGAGCTGATCTTTGAATCTCCTTAATGTTAAACTGATGTTGGGGATGAAAATACTGCTCTATCCTTATTCCCTTGTAATGATCAACCAAAGTATCATAACAGGCTGAGAAATATCCCGCTGTTGGAACTACTTTATCTTTGGCTTTGTATCTGTAGTACTTTCGATCCTCCTCAGTCCACTTTTCGGTTAAGTCTCCTGAACCAATAGCTATTTGATCGATACTGGTGGAGATGAGAGTTTCATAAGTCACCTTCCCAAATCCCATCGCTTCATTTATGATATGTTCATCACTAACTACACTGGATTCTAAGGGTGGTAAGTCCCTTTTTGTACGTTCGTAACTATTTTGTATTTCTAAACTATTCCGATACCCTAAAACCGGACTAAAATCCTTATGCATGATGTAACTTCCATTTTCTATAATTCCCGGGTTGATTTCATACCCCTTTTGTTTATAGTTGATTTCATATCGCATTTGAATGGAATCTTTAGGTGCTAATGGCTCGGCGAGTTGAAACAGATAAACTCCCAGGTCAGGATCCTGTTCTATTAAAGCAGCATTTTCAAAGCTTAAGAATTTCAATGGTTCCTTTTCAGTTACAAAGATCTCTGTCAATCTTTCTGTTCCTTTATTCTGTAGGATATATTCAGCCTGTACCTTGAACTGCCTTTTATGTGGGTATAAATCTACCTTAGTTTTTATGGACAATGGAAATAGCTGGGGCAAGGTGTCATATTGCTTGTATAATCGCTCATAGACTTCCCTTTTGTTTATGTAATCGGCCGTACTATGGTAAGATACCTCTATATTGGTATTATGGTATATGACTGCACCGGAACACAAAAAAGTAACCGACAAACAAATTAGAATTAAATTGCTCTTTTGATTCCAGCCGGATCGCAATATCCGCCAACGATAATGAAGCCGTGTAACTTCTCCTCTTTTCCACAATTTATAACCGAAGAACACCAACAAAAATGCAATTGCCAACCAATATAACGCGAGGTGATTAAACATTTTGGTTTGATCACCGTATCCGTTCATATTTGTATATCCGGGTGTTGGTAAGGCTCCAAAATGAAATAAAGGATGTTCGATACCCAGGAAACCGGCTACCTGAGTCCCCAGCACAATTATCAACACTCCGGTAAGTGTCATTCCTATATATTTATTATTGAACATCGTATGCATAAATAAAGTGATTGAACTGTATATAAACACAGGAATACCCTGATGATAAAGCATCATCAGGTATTGTTTTAATTCAAAGTTGTAATAACCTAAGCTTATTTGAAAACCTAAACATATTAAGATCCCGGTAACCATCAGTACCAAAGGCAATGTCACTAAGGTTATAACTTTTGAAAAGTAAAGTGTTCGGTTTTCGACAGGTGTAACGTCTACAATAACATGTAAACCATGACTTCGATCTCTCCAATACAATTCACCTCCATAAAAAATAATAAGGATGGTACTAAGAATGGCTAAGGGCTGAGATATCAATCCTATCAGGAGGTTAGTTGTCGGGTATAAACTATCATTGTACTGCCCCCCCTGATGAACTCTGGAATAGACTTCGGATATTACAATAATGATCCAGCAAATTGAAATAGCTACAAAAGGAAGACTTTTAAACACTCCATTTAAATCTGCTTTAAGTAGGGAAAGAAAAGCTTGTCGCTGACTTCTTTTGGTCAATTCCGGTATCACGGGCTGATATGCCTTCATTTCCTTAGACTCAACCGCTATTACCCCTCGCCTTTTTATGGTTTTACTAATATTTCGATAAGAAAAACGCCTGAAGGTAATAAGCAACAGTAGGAATGCAACTGTGAACCACAGCATTCTGTTCCACATAAAATAACCCGAGAAAGCAATCATTTCCGTGTTTTTTTGAAAAGGCGTCCAATATTGCGTCTGCTCAAAAAATGCTGAAATCGCAAAGGGATCAGAAATTGCCGCTATAGCCATACCTTCAGGAGAAGCCGGTACAGCCTGTGCCATTAAAGGAGAATTTAAGTAAATGGAACTAATAAAATACAAGGTATAGACACCTACAGCACTCACATAGATGGCAATGTTATTTTTGGCGAAAAGTCCGACGGAAAAGATGATAGCCGAACCGATAAATATATTAGGCATAATGATACAACAAATGGCCCATGCGTAGTGTGAAAAATCAAATGAGCTTATTCGTCCGGGATCAATGCCTGGTAAAAAGGTACTGATGAGGAAACCAATTAAAAACATAGAAAAAGTCAGTACACTGCTAAGGTATACCCCTAAAAACCTGACAACAAAAAAGCGAAGCTTTTTTAAAGGGGTTGAATACACTAATGGAGCCATATTAAATTGCTTGTCGCGAAGAATACCACTGACTGTAAAAAACATGATAATGAATACACTCCCTAAAGTAAATAATGATGTTATGTGGGCTATAGCGTAAGCGGAATTATAAAATAGTTCGCCTCTTGTAGCGCCTTGCTTTCCCATTAAAATACCAAATCCAAGAAAAAGTATGGAAAGCCATAGAAATGCACGCTGTCTTAACTGATAATAAGCTTCAAACAGAATTAGATGTCTAAACATAGATATCGAATTAAATTGATTGATTAATTAATGAAGAGAAATACAAATCTTCCAGGTTCGCTTCCACCGGCTCAAAATCGAAGCCCGGGTGTGGGTCTGAAACGACTCGAATCTGGGTTTCTCCGGAGATTAAACGTGCTGAAATAACATCGAAATTTCGATGGTAGGTATCCAAATCATTTTTTGTGATGATTTTAGACCAAATCTTGCCCTGCAGTTTCTTGACCAGTTCTTTGGGGTTTCCCTGCTCTATAATTTGTCCTTTAGACAAAATAGCCATGCTTTTGCATAGATCGCGTATGTCTTCTACAATATGAGTAGACAAAATAACCACTACGTTCTCTCCTATTTCACTTAACAAATTCAGAAAGCGATTACGCTCTGCCGGATCCAATCCTGCGGTAGGCTCATCCACAATAATCAATTGTGGGTTTCCTAATAAGGCCTGGGCAATTCCGAATCTTTGTTTCATTCCTCCTGAAAAGGTGTATACTGATTTTTTACGATGATCGTATAGGTTGGTCTGTTGCAGTAAAGCTTCGATTTGGTTCCGTCTCACTTTCTTGCCGGTGATACCCTTTAATACCGCGAGATGATCTAATAGTTTTTCTGCAGATACTTTAGGGTATACTCCAAACTCCTGAGGCAGATATCCTAGTTGCTTTCTTATTTGCTGTGGGTTTTGCAGAATATCGACCTCGTTAAAAAGTATTGATCCGGATGAGGGTTCCTGAAGGGAAGCAATGGTACGCATTAAAGACGATTTACCTGCTCCATTGGCTCCCAACAATCCAAACATTCCATTGGTGATATCTAAGGAAACCCCACTTAAAGCTTTGGTTCCATTTGAATATGTTTTTGTTAAATTTCTTATTTTTAAGGTGTTCATATCATAAATGTTAAATATGGAATACGAACTTATAGTACCTTAAAAATTTATCCCATTTTTTATGATATACACTATTCAAAAGGCCATGCATCAGTTGCTATTGGAGTCCAAATGAATTCATATTAAATAAGGATCGGTTGGATTAAAAAAATATCCTGTTCATCAAAATTTTTATTCTATGTGTCTCTGGTGACTTATTTTTGACCTATGATGAGATTTTTAAAAAAATACAAAGCCTTCTTTTTTGGAGCTGTAGTAACTATATGTATCCTTATAATCCTGAAGGTTACCGGAATTATAATCATCAATCCTAAAGCATGGGTAGAAAACACTTTACTTTTTCTGTTTTGGTGGCTCTTTATTTCTATACCCATATATAAGTTTACATACATTCGAAAACAGAAGCAGTTGCTTTTAAAGCTGTTGATCTTGTGCGTATTATTAATCCTGATCGTAGCCATTGACAGCACTCTCGAGATCAGAGACAACCCTATCACCATAAGCTTATTAATTGCATTCTGGCTTGGGGTTACGTATGTAATTGCACCAGGGTTTTTCAATAAATATAAAGTACCTGCATTGATCGTTTACGGAGCCATTCTGATTTACTTTTTCTATGCAAGATTCGGAAATTCATATTTTGAAGTACACAAAGAACGCGTTGTTTCATTTTTATTAATTCCCATTCCCTTTTTTATAGGGTTATGGGTGTTTGAACAATGGAAATGGGTGAAATCGCTGGAAAATGACAAAAAGGAAGCGGAACTTGCCTTATTAAAGAGTCAATTGAACCCACATTTTTTCTTTAATACCTTGAACAACCTTTATGGCCTAACTGTAGAAAAATCAGATGAGGCTCCCGAAATTGTATTGAAGTTATCGGACATGATGAGATATACCATTTATGAAGGAAAACACGATTGTGTTCCGCTTATAAATGAGTGCTCCTATTTAGAGAATTATATCGATCTGCATCGCATCAGATATCAAAAAAATATTGAGATACAATTTACTCATGACATCGATAAAAATGTGGAGGTAGCTCCCTTACTCTTTATAGTATTACTGGAAAACGCATTCAAACATGGCGTCGAAAGTATGGCCGAAAATGCTTATATTCATTTGAATTTAAATACCACACCAAACAAAATTGAATTTCAAATTGAAAACAATTTTGACATTAGTAATGCAAATACCAAACCCGGTATTGGTATAAACAATTTAAAACACCGTTTAAACCTTATATATCCAAACCGACACAGGTTTAAAATAATTAAGGAAAATAATACCTTTATTGCACGTTTGGAAATAACTCTTGTATGATCTCATATATTATCATTGATGATGAGCCCATTGCTCATAGAATAATTGAAGGATATTGCGAACATTTACCACAATTAAAAAAAGCTGGTAATTGTTTCAATGCATTCGAGGCCATGCAGTTATTAAATGAGCAACAAATTGATCTTCTGTTTTTAGATATCAATATGCCCAGGCTTTCCGGGCTCAGTTTTATTAAAACACTTTCAAATCCTCCCGAAATAATCATAACCACCGCTTATAAAGATCATGCATTGGAAGGGTATGAACTGAATGTGTGCGATTATTTATTAAAACCATTCAGTTTTGAGCGCTTTATGAAAGCCATCAATAAAGTGTCCATAAACATAACATCTTTGTCTAAAAATGGAACATCAACTCCTGATGATATCAGTCTTAAAAGAATCTTCCTTAAAGGAAATAAAAGGCACCATCAAATTGATATCGATCATATTTTGTTTATTGAAGCTTGTGGTAATTATTCAAAGGTGGTACTCCTCAATGAATCTATTGTATGTCATGAAAAAATTTCTACTTTAGAACATATGCTTCCGTCAAAAAAGTTTTTAAGGGTTCATAAATCATTTCTTGTTGCTCTTGATCATATTGATATCATTGAAGGAAACAGAATTTTAATCAAACAACATAAAATACCAGTCGGACAAACTTATAAAGCGGCAATTAATCATTTAATTAAACATTAAATCTTGTTAAAGACCTGAATTTCGTTTCAATTAAGTAACTTATCATACATCAATGCAGTACTCATTGAATGTTCATAGGTTTGATTAAAATTTATTCTAATGGAATTGAAGCTTATTAATAACGAGCCTCAAAAAAGGTTTGAGGTGCACTACGAAAACTCTATAGCGTTTGTTGACTATAAATTGTTTAAAGGTGGAATTGCATATATACATACGGAGGTCCCCAAAGCATTAAGCGGTAAAGGCATTGGGTCCTTTTTGGCCAAAGGGGTATTGGATTATGCGGACGAGAACGGATTAAAAGTAAAGCCATATTGCCCTTTTATCAAAGCCTATATCGATCGACACGTTGAATACCAAAAGAACTCAATTTTTCATCAGAAAGACGCAGGGGTATGAAATCGGGAAGATTAGAAGCTTTTAGCGATGGTGTATTGGCCATTGTAATTACGATCATGGTGCTGGAGATGAAGGCCCCGGAAGAAATAACACTCGAAAGTCTATTCAGTGTTTGGCCTGTCTTTATTAGTTACCTGTTAAGTTTTATATACCTGGGAATTTATTGGAATAACCATCACCATTTAATGCAGGCTACGGAAAAAGTTAACGGAACCATATTATGGGCTAATTTACATCTGTTATTCTGGTTATCCTTAATCCCCTTTTCCACCAGTTGGCTTGGTGAAAATTATTCGGCCCCCCTGCCGGTAGCACTATACGGTTTTATTTTACTTATGTCTGCAATTGCCTATCGAATATTAGAAATCGCACTTATAAGATATCATGGTAAAGAACACGTACTTCAAAAAGCCCTTAACAAGGGAAAGAAAGAACTAATTTCTATGGTCCTTTACATCATTTCAATTCCCGCTGCCTTTATTAATATTTGGCTTGCTCTTGGTTGTATTGTGTTTGTTGCTATCCTCTGGATTGTTCCTGAACGGAAAATCGAAAACCTTATTAAAGAAAAGAATGAATAATATTTCAGGGATAAAAGCCTGTAAACGTGACATAAACAATGAATTCATAAAACTTTTTCAAGTCTAAATAATCTATATTTCTCAACTGTCCGTAAGTAATTATAGAAAACAATTAAATTTAGATATGAAAAAAGTAACGATCACATTACTAACTTTTGCACTACTAACTTCATGTGTTTCAAAAAAGAAATATGTTGCACTGGAACAGGAAAATGGTGAAATAAGAAGTCAGCTTCAAAAAACAGAAGTTGAGAAAGAAGAGCTAGAGGCTAAATTTGCAAAAATCCAATCACGTGTGGATGAATATAACAGCAAAATAAACTCATTAACAGAAGAAAACAACTCAAAAATGGTTGCTGTTGATGACGTAGCGGTTATTTCAAATGATGCACGCGAACAAATGCGTGAAACCCTTAAAAATGTAGATCCTGCTATCGTAAGTCAGGCGACATCTTTAAAGGACTCTATGAATATTGCTGTTTCATACAATCTTCAAAAATCTTTAGATAACAGCACCTTGAATGAAGATGAAGATATTGCAATTGATATCGACGAAACGGTAGTGATGATTTCAATTTCTGATAAAATGTTATTCAATTCAGGAAGCTATAGAGTGAGTAATAAAGCAAATGCCATACTTCAAAAAATAGCTGATATCATCAACTCTGAAGAGAGCCTTGATTTAATGGTAGAAGGTCATACAGACAATAAACTTTTACTTGAATCTGCTGGTATCAGAGATAACTGGGATTTAAGTGTGTTACGTGCTACTTCTGTTGTACGCAAATTACAAAACGATTACGATGTGGCTCCTGAAAAATTAATCGCATCAGGAAGAAGTTTTTATCAGCCGCTTGTAAGCAATGATACAAAGGAGAACAGAGCTAAAAACAGAAGAACTCGAATTGTAATCCTTCCGAACATTGACAAATTCTTTGCTTTAATGGCTTCGAATCAATAAATAAAAGATTTATTCTTTTCTAAAAGACGGCTTAGGCCGTCTTTTTTTATGCCTTGCTATTAGGCATAATAATAAATTAAATGATGAAAAAGCCTATCTTTGTCTATACATGAAGACAAACCAGCTCTATAGACAAAATAATTCCCGCATTTATTCGCGTGCTTATGGAGTTATCAGATGCCAACCACATCGGTTTGTTCCTCCTTCCCTCTTATAATTATTTACCCCCTTCCCCCTAAACAAACTTATTCAATCCGCTTATTGGTTATGGCTTTTAGCTATTAACATTAAAACCCTTTATTTTGAAACAGCTCTTGTGGTTATTATTCATTTTTCCCTGTTTGGGTATCGCACAAGATAAACCCCAGATAAAATTTGGTGGTGCCTTAAGGTTTAATTACATCTATTCTTCTTGGAAGCCGGAACAAAAACAGCAGGGCGGAGACTTTATGTATGATATGTTTCGTGTAAATGCCAAGGCTTCCTATCTGGGTATTAAGCTAAACGCGGAATACAGGTTGTATTCTGATGAGTTTGGAGGGGGTGTTTTAAAACAAGGTTGGCTCAGTTACAGCTTTAATGAAAACGATCAAATACATATTGGTCTCACACAGGTACCGTTCGGTATTCAACAGTACAACTCTCATAACTGGTTTTTTAATATAGGTTATTATATAGGTCTGGAAGACGATCACGATATTGGCGTTAAATTCATTCATGAGAAAGAAGAAGGGTTCAATTACCAAATAGCATTTTTTAAAAATGCTGAAGCCATTGCCTTTGGGGGCAATAGTGATGTTTCCTATAGCAGGTATTCCTATGATGTTTCTTCTATGGACATTGACGGCGACGGAGTACTTGATTATCGAAATAAAGAAATCAATCAATTCAACTTTAAATTCAATTACAAATTAAACCATGGTGATTTCAGACATCAAATGGGTGCTTATGCCCAATATGGCGGACTCTATAACCTCGATACCAAGGAAGTTGGATCGCATCATGGTTACGGTGTTTTTTATGAGTTGGATTTTAAAAAAATCAATATAAAATCCGAACTATTACATTATACGAAATCTCCAAAAAATCCGGAAAGCGAGCGTAGCGAGTTATTTGCCATGGCGGCCTATGGAGCTCCTTATTTAGTAGCCTCCAAAGCTGATATGGCTACCTTGGCTATTGCCTATACACTCCCCGTAAACTGGAAACCAATCCAAAGTCTTCAGTTTTATAATGATTTTGGCTATATTAAAAAGAGTGTTCAGGGGTTTGCCGATAGCTATATGAATGTTACCGGTATAGGCATAGCGGCAGGTCACTTATATACCTATATAGATTTTGCCGCTGGTAAGAATCATTCCTGGCTCGGCGGTAATTTTATTGATGATTTTGCCCAGGGTACCCCGGATGCGAAATGGGAAGCCAGGTTTAACATAAACATTGGATATTACTTTTAAATAAAGTCTATTATGGCAAAAAAAATTATTAGAAGCGACGAAAAGAAATCAATATTCGGGTTGGAAATTAACGGTCCTGTATTCTTTTCCTCTGCCATTATCATTATCATAACCATTATTCTAACCTTATCCTTCAAAGATACTGCCAAGGAACACTTTGAAAGCATTCAAACCTTTGTTTCCAACAAAGGAGGATGGTTTTTTGTTCTCATGGTAAATGTCTTCCTGTTTTTTATGGTATTTCTGGCCTTTAGTAAATACGGGAGACTCAGAATCGGTGGCCAGCATGCTAAACCGGAATTTAAAACAGTTTCATGGTTTGCCATGCTTTTTAGTGCCGGTATGGGTATCGGATTGTTATTCTGGAGTATCTCTGAACCAATTACCCATTTTAACTCCCCTCCTATTACCGCTGAAGGTGGTGCTGCCGCCGCCCAGGAAGCTATGAACTTTACATTCTTACACTGGGGATTTCATGCCTGGGGTGTATATGCACTGGTCGGACTGGCATTAGCTTATTTTACCTATTCAAGAGGGCTCCCTTTAACCATTCGGTCTGTGTTCTACCCGTTTCTGGGAGATAAGGTTTATGGCATTATAGGTGATATCATTGATATTTTTGCCGTATTAGCTACCATTTTCGGTCTGGCTACATCTCTTGGATTAGGTGTCAAGCAAATAGCTGGCGGCCTGGATCATGTATTTAACATACCTGGCGGACTCACTACACAAATAACACTAATTGCAGGAGTTACCGCTGTTGCAACAATATCGGTGGTACTCGGGGTTGATAAAGGTGTTAAATTCCTGAGTGAATGGAACATGCGGATCGCTGTCTTGCTTTTACTTTTGGTTGTTATTTTGGGACCAACGATTTATATATTTCAGTCATTTGTTCAAAACACAGGTAGTTATTTTTATAATTTTCTGGAGATAGCCACCTGGACCGAAAGCTATAACAATACCGGTTGGCAAAATAGCTGGACGGTCTTTTACTGGGGCTGGTGGATAGCCTGGTCTCCATTCGTAGGGATCTTTATCGCACGTATTTCAAAAGGGAGAACCGTTCAGGAATTTATTTTAGGCGTACTGATTATCCCTGCCCTGGTGACCTTCTTTTGGATTAATGCTTTCGGAAGTACTGCTGTTCAAGAGGCACTATTGGGCGATTTAACTATAGTCAATGCAGTTAAAGAAGATGTGGCAACCGCTATGTTCGTATTTCTGGAAGATTTTCCTTTAGCCACGGTATTAAATATAGTTGCTATTATTCTTGTTGCCGGATTCTTTATTACCTCTTCCGATTCCGGATCACTTGTAGTAGATAGTATTACTTCTGGAGGTAAAATAGATGCCCCCGTAGGACAACGTGTATTCTGGGCAGTAACAGAAGGTACGGTTGCTGCAGTTTTACTTGTCGGCGGAGGTCTTCAAGCATTACAAACTGCCGTCATCGTAACCGGATTACCTTTTGCCCTTATTTTACTGGTTATGTGCTATTCACTCTTAAAAGGATTAAAAGAAGATTTATTTAAGCTTAAGAAAAGAGAACAACAAAAAGAAATAGATAATTATAAGGATATTGTATCCGGAATCGTTAAAAAAAGAAATATTAAAGAACCTAATCAGAAGTCATGATGCAAACCATTAACAATATACTCGTAGCTCTCGACCTGTCAGACATCGACGAGACGCTCATTAAGTATGCGGCATATTTAGCTGATTCACTACAGGCTGAAAAGGTCTATTTTGTACACAACATAAAAAAGTATGAGATCATCGAACTCTTTGAAGATGAGCTTGCTGAACTCAACCTTGAGGAAATGATAGGTGATGAATTAAACGAAACCGTTGCACATAATTTCAAAAGCAAGGTTGAATGGGAAGTGTTGATTTCTAATGATCCATATACGGAATCGTTAATCAATTATATCGTCAATAAATACGAAATACAATTAACCCTGGTTGGAAACAAAAACAAGGTAAAAGGTACCGGGGTGATGAGTGGCAAATTATTGCATATGCTCAAATGCCATATCCTTAGTGTGCCTAAGAACATTGCTCCGGAAATTACGAAGCTATGTATTGGAACAGATTTTTCCAATGCTTCCAGAAAAAGCTTTGTGATGGCCAACTTCCTTAGAAAGAATGTTGGATGCAAGGTGAAAGCAATGCACATTTATAATGTTCCCTTGCAGTTCTCTCCCTATTTGCCAAAAGAGAATTTAATTCCGACCATTGAAAAGCATATTGAAGAAAAATCAAAAAAATTCATTAAACGACTGAAAGAATATGGAGATGGAATTGAGTTTGAAATTGTTCCCGGCAGAAGTTCCAGCGTACCTGAAAATCTTATACATCAATGTTTAAAAGAAAAGTTTGATATGTTGATGATATCTGATAAAGGAGGAAATACCTTCTCTTCACTGGTTATTGGTAATGTAACTGACGAATTGTTTAATGAAGATCTTGAATTTCCGTTATGGGTGTGTAAATAAATGAAATAGCGGTTATTCTACTTCTTTAACTACAACCATGGATGCTTTATAACCTGTAGCCAGGTTCCATTGTTTGGCGGATAACAATACTCCATTTTCATCATAGACTCTGAACTCAGCCGTATTAGGGCCGGAAGTACCCTGATTTAACGCTTTAAACTCTATGGTGTTGAATCCATCTTTCAATGGAACTGAAATGCCTTTAGACATATTAGTCAACACCACACGAACCTGAACCACCTCGTCGTTGATAATGACTTTAACCATATCCCCATCTTCCAGTTGATGATCTCTATACCTGATTTCTATTTTACCTGAAGTCGTCTTAATATCTCCAAGAAACTGATTTCTTTTAAAAACAGCCATGTTTTCATCCTCTCTTGGACGAACACTTTTGTTGAGGCGTTGTTCCAGGCCAAGCCCTTCTCCTGCACGAAGAAGTTTACTTTTTTCACCAAACCCCAAACTTTTACTCCTGTCTATTAATGGTTCCGGACGTCTAAGATTAGGTGAATTCAATAATGAAAAATTACTTTTCTCCTTTTTATTTAAATCCGGTTTAGGGACATCAGATGGCGGTGCAATAGCTGAAGAGTCAGCTGGAATGACCAACTTAATCTTCTCCTTTTCAATTTGAGCATTGATACTCGAAAATGAAAACAATAATACTATTAACACCAATATCCTCATTCTTAAATAAATTTTGACTAAAATATTATTTTTATAAACTGATAGACAAAATTCAACACTTAAACTATCGTTAAAATCTTATTTCTTGTCGCGTTCAATTTGCCTGCTTATCTTTTTAATTGCTGATTCAATAGACTTTTCCGGTTCAATTACATTGTACTTACCCCAAAAATCAGGATCTAGAAAACCTTCGGCTTCATCTGGAATAATCGCGGTTCTCTTTAAACGTTCCTTTCCTTTCGGACGCTCATAGTCTTTATCACTTTCCCAGTTGGTAATGGCCATTTCACTTTGTAAAGTAAAGACTGAATTAAATAACTTTCTTTTCCAATTAATTTTAAATTCTAACTGTACATTACTATGACCGTAATACCACTTACCATTATTCTGTCTGTAATCAACCCTGTAAACTGCCTCGGTTGGATAAACTTTAGCATTTTTGGGTTTCTTTCTTACCAGCAAATCTGATGCCACTTTTCTATTCTCAACATTTAAATTATAAACACCAGTTACGAGTGCATAGGTCTCAGCATCTATATATAACCTGCCATAGTACAAAGGAGTAACCACATTTGGCTTTTGTTTGAAGCGCACCACATACACTAATTTTTCGTTTATACGTGTAGATTTATCCATTTCAAAATCGTAGTAATTCATAAATAAATCAGAGAAAACGTATTCAGGATACTTCATTAAATCAACATGAAGTGTATTATAAGGACCTCCTTCCAGTTTAAGTGTTAGGGTGTCTAACCGCTCATAATCTGTTTTCTTTCTGGCTTTATATAAACTCACTATATCATCCCTGTTTGATGTATACGGGGTTTTATGAATTTTAATTACGGCCTCTGCCAAAGAAACATTTCTTCTTCGCTTTTTAATTGTTTCCCTGTAAAAAGCAGTCATTAAGGTCGGATAATCTATATAGTTTTTAGCCTTATTGGACAACATCTTCTCTACCAGCATTCCTGGATTATCTGCTTCGCCAACCATTACCTCAGGAAGTTCAGTAACCAACATCGTAAGGGCTATAATATTTTCTTCCCCGTTGAGTTCGCTTAATCTGATCCAGCGTTCCTGGTATCCAAGAAAGGTTACTATAATCTGTTGTTCATCTATAGACTTTGGAATCTTCAACACAAATTGCCCCTCGCTATTGGTGACCGTGCTGATATTGGTATTAGCCACATTAAGGGAAGCAAAAACCAAAGGTTCGTCTGTTTCAATGTCAACAACAGTACCTTTGTATTCCTGGTAAGACAAGGTATCCTGAACTATTGGCTCATAATTAAAGGTTTTAGCCTGCACTTGATATTGAAGCACAAAACAGCAGCTAAATACAACTATTTTTATAAAAAGATTTTTGGTAAAGCGTATCATTACTATAAACGTTAAAATATTCCTTATATAAAGTTAGTATATTTTAACCAATATAGCCTATTTCTTGAGATGGTAGGCAAAAAATATATGTCGACAATGAAATTTTGACCAACGAAAAAACGCTGGACAAATATGAAATAAAAGCCAATGTTGAGAAACGATCGTTAAATAAATTCTATTGCAGTGATATCATTCTCGAGGAGTATACCATTAATTCCTTCTAAAAAATCAGCATACTCAACACCATAAATTTGATATAGCATAGTAGATACATTAAGGGGTTAAACAATTATTTACTGCCTGGTTTATCAATCATTAATAATTTAATAATGCATAATTAAACATTTTTTCACATTTATAAAAGCTTTTTATCTAAAAATCAGCATTTTAACCTTAAAAAACATCTGATTATCGAGTAAAGTTCGGATGTTACATAATTGGTTGTATGAAAACTAAAACAATTCAATACTATTTGTAGGAATTCCGAACGATTTTTATTTAATTTTGTTCACTCAAAAACAGACTCGTATGAAGGAATATTTTAGATGGTTTTATCAATTTTTAAAAGATCATGGTACGGCAGATGAGACTGCACTCTATTTGAACCTTGCTTTTAACTTAGTCGTAATAACCATTGTATTACTTGCTATTGATTATGCCTTAAAATATTTCATCATTGGTTTATTCAAAAAGTTTTCGGATAAGACCAAAACCTCTTATGATGATTACCTGGTAAAAAGTAATTTTCCCAAGTATATTGCCCATTTAGTTCCGTTTATAATCATCCGGAATATCATACCTGTAGCCATACAAGATTTTCCACATTGGGAAGAAAACCTTATAAAGGCTACCGATGTCTATTTAATTATTCTTATTGTCTGGATCTTCAGGAGCCTGGTAAAAACCACAAAGAACTATTTATCACAAATAGAGAATTTTAAAGATAAGCCCCTTGAAAGTTATGCCCAGATCGTTGTACTTTTTATATGGTTTATCGGGTTTATATTTATTTTTTCAGAATTAGCTGATAAAAGTGTAATCGAGTTTCTTGCTGCATTGGGAGCAGCCTCAGCGGTCTTATTACTGGTCTTCAGAGATACCATTCTCGGTTTCGTTTCAAGTATTCAGGTTTCGGTGAATGATATGGTACGAATCGGTGACTGGATTACCCAGGAAAAATACGGTGCCGATGGGAATGTAACCGAAATAAGTCTGACAACGGTTAAAGTGCAGAACTTTGATAACACCATAACAACCATTCCGACGTACGCCCTTATTTCAGATTCTTTTAAAAACTGGAGAGGGATGCAAAACAGCGGTGGTCGAAGAATAAAAAGAGCTCTTTACATCAAACAAAACAGTGTTAAATTCCTTAGTGTGGAAGATCTGGATCGCTATGCTAAAATTCAGATGGTTACCCAATACATAGAACACCGTCAGAAAGATATTGATAAATACAATCAAGAAAACAATTTCGACAAGTCACTTATTGTGAACGGTCGTAATCAAACTAATTTAGGCATATTTAGAAAGTATTGTGATACGTATCTGAACAATCACCCGGCAGTAAATAAAGACATGATGATTATGACACGTCATCTAGCGCCGTCTCCTCAAGGAGTACCCCTGGAAATTTATGCGTTTTCAAGTGATAAACGCTGGATTAACTATGAACACATCATGGCCGATATCTTTGAGCACCTTATAGCTGCAGCAAAATACTTTGACCTTGAACTCTATGAAACTCCTTCGGGTGAAGACCTAAAAACGTTGAAGGAAAAGTAAAATCTACGAGAATAATTCCTGGAGGTTTTTTAAGCGTAACAATGATTTCGTTGCTTATGGAAACATATCAGGACAACTAGTACCGATGGATTATCCGACAATTTATTTGTCCTTTAATCGGTCTTTTACATATTCTATCTGCGTCTTACCATGGGCTACAGGTTTCCCTTCCTCGTTGAGGTTTACCATTATGATTTTATCGATACTAATGATAGATTCACGTGTCATTTTGTTGCGCACCTCGCAGCGTAAGATTAAAGAAGAATTTCCAAATTCAATAGGTTCTATTCCTATTTCTATGATTTCTCCTTCTCTGGCAGAGCTCTTAAAATTAATATCAGACATGTATTTGGTTACCACACGCTGATTTTCTAATTGTATGATGGCATATAGAGCAGCTTCCTCATCAATCCATTCCAATAAACGACCACCAAAAAGTGTTCCGTTAGGGTTTAAGTCTTCGGGTTTAATCCATTTTCTCGTGTGAAATCTCATAACTTATTTTTATCCAAAGTTAGGACACATATCGCTCATATTACAGTGATTAGGATCATTATTTTCGAATTGTTAATCAGATTTATCAATTAGAAAATAGATGCAAGGCTTCATTGGGAATTTTAAGATTTGAACCGGGTTGTTTATTCAACTTTTCAATAAAATAAGAGGATAATAAAGGTGATTCTTTTTCTAAATTTTGATGCACGAAGAAATGTATTTTACCTAACCCCTGCTCTTTCCATTCTTCTAAACGTGCTGCCCAATCGTCTAACCTCCCGTAATCAGAAGCATGATTAGCACCAACATAGCGTACGAAAGCTTCATTATTGGTTAAACGCATGTGCATTAAGTCTCGTCTGCCGGCAGTATCAACTATAATATTAGCAATATTGTTTTCCTCCAGTAAATAATACAATTCATTGGCCACCTTTTCGTCATTGAACCAATCAGTATGTCTGAATTCGATTGCTAAAGGCAACTCCCGGGGCCACAAGCCTACAAACCTGACTACTCTGTCAAAATTCTTTGGTGCAAAATTATTATGCATTTGTAAAAATACAGTCCCTAACTTTTCCTTAAGATGCACAACCCCATCGAGATACTCCTCTAATGCCTGTTCGACATTTATGAGTCTTTTATAATGGCTTATTGTTTGATTCACTTTAGGGAAAAACTTAAAGTGTTCCGGAGTTCTGTCGTACCAGGATTTAAATTGCGAGGCCGGAAAGTTTCTGTAAAAAGTAGCATTTAACTCTATACTGTTGAATTGAGAACTATAATAAGATAATTCATCCTTGATTCCTCTTGGATAAAATCCTTTTAGATCGGCTCTATTCCATTTCGCGCATCCAACCGCAAGCTTTGCTGTTATTTTTTGATCTTTATTTTTTGCTAAAACACCAGCAGTTCCAAAATGGTCTGCCGGCATTGTAAAATCTATATACTCAGGCTTATCTACCTTACCAAACTTCATTTATTATTCTATTATTTATTGATAAATACCGTTTTAACATTTACAAACTCTTTAATACCATGATGACTTAATTCACGGCCAAAGCCAGAAGTTTTAACACCACCAAAAGGTAATCTGGGATCTGATTTTACCAACTCATTAATAAACACCGCACCCTCATCAAATCGATGCACCAATGCTTCTGCATTAGTTATATCAGAAGTAAATAAAGTTACTCCTAATCCAAACTTCGAATTATTAGACAGTTCAACAGCCTCTTCTATAGTGTCAAAAGTAACCACGGCAACCAGTGGTCCGAAGGTTTCCTCACTGAATACAGGCATATCTTCTTTCACATCGGTTACAACCGTGGGTTCAAAATAGGCACCGCATCTTTTACCTCCAATGAGCACCTTAGCCCCTTTATCTACTGAAGCTTTTAGTTGTTTTTCCAATTCAATAGCCAGATCCTCCCTGGCGAGTGTTCCTATATAAGTATCTTCATCTAAAGGGTTTCCGGATTTTAATGTTTCGACTTTCTTCAAAAACTTATTCAAAAATTCTTCTGCAATATCCTTCTGAAGTAAAAATCGTTTGGCTGCAATACAACTTTGACCTGTATTTTGATATCGTGCATTAATTCCTGTTTCAACAGCTTTATCTATATCGGCGTCATGAAGTACAATGAAAGCGTTGCTCCCTCCGAGCTCAAGCACAGATTTTTTTATTTTTTTAGCAGCCGTAGACGCAACAGCGCTTCCTGCCGGTTTACTTCCGGTTAAAGTAACCGCCTTTATACGTTCATCTTCAATGATAGCTGCAACACTATTACTACTGATGATTAAATTTTGAAAAACACCCTTTGGAAATCCGGCTTCAGTAAAACACGCTTCAATATTTCCGGCACTCATCATCACATTACTGGCATGCTTCAA
The DNA here is from genome assembly GCF_900116365.1 of Zhouia amylolytica. Classification (GTDB taxonomy): domain Bacteria; phylum Bacteroidota; class Bacteroidia; order Flavobacteriales; family Flavobacteriaceae; genus Zhouia; species Zhouia amylolytica. Next base: position 280,027 of record NZ_FPAG01000007.1, read on the forward strand.
CAACCCCACATTACCAGCCATTATAGCCGGTGCGGCAAAGCGAAATACCTGCCAAAATGGATAATTCCAAGGCATAACTGCCAATAGTACGCCTAAAGGCTCATGTTTAACATAACTTTTATCCGCATCTGTTGAAATCAGCTCATCTCTAAGAAAATCAGCTCCGTTCTCAGCATAGTAGTTACATACCCATGCACATTTTTCAATTTCAGCAATAGCTTGTTTAATCGGCTTTCCAACTTCCAGTGCCATGATTTTACCGTACGCCTCCTTCTGTTCAATTAATACGTCAGCCAAAGAATGTAAGAGTCCGGAACGCTCGTCAAAGGTTGTTTGTTTCCAATATTCGAAGGCGTCCTGAGCCAGGGCTATTTTAGCTGCTATATCAGCTTCAGAAAGTTCTTCAAATTCTTTGATTAGCTGATTATTATATGGGTTAATAGATTGTATCATTTTATCTTGCCTTTATGTCACTAAGTTATAAAGAATTCAACACTCTATACAAACACAATTATAGTTAATTGTTTATAAGATGGTTAATAAATAAGAGCCAAACACTTTACTGGCGCCTTTAGAATTTATAACTTTAAAAAAACTACTATTATTATGGACACCCGTACGAAGGACTTACTCAGTGTTCGTCCAGAAATTCCATCAGCATTAGTTTACGATTCAACAAGCAAAGATGAGCGTTTTCAGAATGCAACCCTGCGCCCTATTATTAAGCTTCAGAATGACTTACTTATCGAGGCTTTTAAAAATTATGCGAATAAGCACAAAGGTGTTTTCTTCGGTCTGGTTCTTGAAAGAAAGCTAAGATATATTGAAAATGCCATTCAAAAGGATATAAAATTTCGGAATTCCCTTAAAGGTATGATTATTGGTCAATTTACCGTAGAGGAGTACCAATGTTATATCGAGAACTCCTCTGCCTTAAATAAACGTATGATGAATATGGTGGTCGAAAGATTAAAAGACAACGTACAGCTTATGGACAATACCGCTGTGGCATAATCTCATTAATCGATCAAAGAAACTCCGTTTAAATCAGTGGTTAAGATTTCGCTCATATAATCAAAATATGGGCGAATTTTTTTAAAAACTTCATTTACCTCATTCATAAAGCCCTGAGACAACACCTCTTTATCATTAAATTCTTTAATTACAATAAATTGCTTTTTTCGAATGAGATCTATTGCTGGATGGTCTTTGTCAAAACCCTTCGGAGCAGTTTTCAACTCATCTCCTTTTAGCATACCAAAGGTGTCCTTGAAATCTTTTGAATTAATTAGGGCTCTTATTTCAGAATCATCAAGTTCAAATTCTTTTCTGATGCGCAATAGGTCGGCTTTTTCAGGTGCCCAAAAACCACATGCCAAAAAGCTGTTCCCTGGTTCAATCTGTAAATAGTATCCCCCTCTAAGCCTGGGTTTAACGCGATGAAAACTTGCAGAAAAATGTGTTTTGTAGGGCGTCTTGTCTTTAGAAAACCTAACATCTCTATAAATTCTGAACATCTTCATTTTATCTACCTCATCATGCGTTTTGAGAAGGTCAAGTAAGACCTCAAAGAAATTTTTAGCATTCTTTTCTTCCTTTTTGAATTCTTTTTTATGAGTTTCAAACCAGTCGCGATTGTTATTCGCTTTCAATTCCCTTAACGCTTCAAATACTTCCTTTTGTAGTTGCATAATTTATAAACTATTCTTAAAAGCCTACTAAATCTATAGACTTAACCATTTTTTATCATAATTTTGAAGCTTCTCCAGTCATATTGTTTAATTTTGAAGCTTCGTAAACTAAACTACAAATAAGTATTGAGGTTTCCATGCTGAAATTTCCTTATATACTGTTAATTTTATAGTATAGATACGACTGAATACGAGATCATATCAATTACATAACGGGTAAATCGTTAGCCATGAAGAATGAAACCATTTTAAACGCCATTCAAAAGCACAAAAAGCTTCCGAATGTAAAATTTCGTCTGAAAGAAAAAACAGAATCCTTTACGGATACATTATTCTATACCTTATTTGATGTAGAGACTTCTGTTGAAAAACATATCAATAGCCTTGAAAAGGATTTCGAAGAATTAGTTGATCTGGCTTGTTGGGAACAACACAAGCCTTGTGCTAAAGTTTGGGAGAGTTATTTAAACAAACTTCCTGAAATTCTGGAACGTTTGAATCTGGATGCTCATTCAATCTATCAGAACGATCCTGCATCCTCTTCAGTGGAAGAAGTATATCTGTCCTATCCCGGATTTTATGCGATTGCAATTTATCGTTTGGCTCATGAATTATATTTAAAGGGTTTTCCTTTGGTGCCAAGACTTATGACAGAATACGCACACTCGAAAACAGGCGTTGATATCAACCCGGGAGCCTCTATAGGTGATTCATTTTTCATCGACCACGCCACCGGAGTTGTCATTGGTGAAACGACCATCATTAAGAATAACGTAAAAATATACCAGGGAGTTACGCTGGGAGCTTTAAGCGTGGACAAAAAAATGCAAAACGTAAAAAGACATCCCACTATTGAAGATAATGTGACTATTTATGCAAACGCTACCATTTTGGGAGGAGAAACTGTGGTTGGAGCTAACACGGTTATTGGGGGTAACGTTTGGCTTACCAAATCAGTTCCTGCAAACTCCTTAGTATCACATACCCCTGAAATAAAAATAAAGACAGTTACCCATGAGTAATACCATTCTAGATCAAATTGGCAACACCCCTATGGTCGAAGCCACTTCTATAAATACAAATCCTAATGTAAAGCTATTTTTAAAATTAGAAGGCAATAACCCCGGAGGAAGTGTTAAAGACCGGCCTGCCTATAATATGATTAAAAGTGCTTTAGAACGCGGCGCTATTGATAAAAACACCAAACTTATCGAAGCTACCAGTGGCAACACCGGTATCGCTCTGGCTATGATAGCTGGAATTTACGGCTTAAACATAGAATTGGTCATGCCGGAAAATGCCACCAAAGAACGGGTGCAAACTATGCGCGCCTATGGAGCCAAAGTTACCTTAACCCCAGTTGATATTGGCATCGAAGGATCCAGGGATTATGCGGAGGCTAAGGTAGAAAAAGAAGGCTATGTGATGGTCAACCAGTTTGCCAACGACGACAACTGGAAAGCCCATTATAAAACCACCGGTCCTGAAATATGGCGTGATACTGATGGGAAAGTAACTCATTTTGTCTCTGCTATGGGAACTACGGGTACCATAATGGGTACTTCTACTTATTTAAAAGAACAAAATCAGCAGATACAGATAGTGGGGGTACAACCCGATGATCATGCAAGCATACCAGGCATTCGTAAATGGCCAGTAGAATACCTTCCTAAAATTTTTAATCCGAGTAAGGTTGATCAGGTAATAGAGGTAACAGAAGCCGAAGCAAGAGCTACTACGAAAAGATTAGCCCATGAAGAGGGTATTTTTGCAGGAATGAGCAGTGGTGGTGCCGTTGCCGCCGCATTAAAACTTATTGAGACCATCGATGAAGGTATTGTGGTAGCCATTATTTGTGACCGTGGCGACCGTTATCTTTCGTCCGATTTATTTGATAAATAGAGTAACATGCTTTATCTGTTTTTTAGGAACTACATATGCTAATTTAAGAGTTAAACAAAAAAGCTCCGGAACATTCCGGAGCTTTTTTTATGAAGGTACTAATACTATTAGCCGTTAGGGTTTAATACAACATCAATTCGCTCTAAAGCATCTTGTAAATGAATTCTACTCATGCTATCTCCTGTTCTGTTTAAACCGGAACGTATAGCTCTTTGAAGAGATGTCAATTCAGCTCTCACAACTGCTCTGATATCAGATTGACTCGTATTAACTGCCGTAGCTTTTATATATCTGCTGCCGCTTGCACCATTTTGATTTGGCGCATTCATTAAATAAGCTAATCTTTCAATATGTGCACGTTGCAAATTCCTGCGATAGGTATCGATCGCTTTACCACTTCTTAATTCAGTCCACACACCATTTCTAAGGTCACGTGTCATATCAGTAAGTTTGTAGGCATCGTTTCCATTAATGGTTTCATTTTCAATCATTCGAGCCATTTTACCTACACTCAATACATTATTCAAGGTACGTGCCTGCAATTTACGAACTCGCTCTATTGAACCTGAATATTCAATTTTATTAAATATATCCTGGTCTAACAACCACTCAGGTGTTTCAAATAAGTTATCAATTACAAATTGTAAGGCTTCTTTCTGATGATTTTTATCAACATGAATATAAACAGCACCATCTTGTCCGGCAGCCTTGTAATATTCATACACTCCTCCTATATTATTTGAAACGTGCCCCATGTAACGATTAAACTGACTGATTACATGTCCGTACATTTCATCGAGATCTTCATATGTTTCTCCTTCAGTTGTAGTCCACTCAATTAGGTTCGGAACAATACGTTTCAGGTTTTTAATTCCATATTCACTTGCTAACATAGCATTATCGCCCAAATCCTCTGTTTGCGAGCTAGGGTCTACTACATTTCCAGCCTGTTGATGTCCAAATCTATATAGAGGATCTCCTGCATGCTTTAAAATCCATTGGTTTAAAGTTTCCTTCTCTTCCTCAGCAGTTTTATCTAAAATTGGTCTATACCCCCAAGAAATTGAATATTTGTCGTAAATCCCAATATTTGGCATAAGTGCTACCCCATCATCACCTGGCTGGGCAACATAATTAAAACGAGCATAATCCATTATAGAAGGTGCGGTACCGAACTGTTTTGTAAATTCAGCATCGCGTAATTTTTCAACAGGATAAGCAGCACTACTTCCCATATTGTGAGGTAAACCTAAAGTATGTCCAACCTCGTGAGATGAAACGAAACGAATCAGTCGTCCCATAACTTCATCTTTAAACTCCGGGCTTTGTGCTTCCGGATTAATTGCAGCTGTCTGCACAAAGAACCACCCGCGCAACAAAGACATTACGTTGTGATACCAGTTGATATCGCTTTCTAAAATTTCTCCTGACCTTGGGTCACTCACGTGAGGTCCGTTTGCATTAGGAATAGGAGATGCCAAATAGCGAACTACAGAATAACGAACATCTTCAGGACTCCACTCCGGATCTTCTTCAGGAGTTGGCGCATCTTTAGCAATTATTGCATTTTTAAAACCGGCAGCTTCAAAAGCCACTTGCCAATCTTCGATACCCTGCTTGATATATTTTCTCCATTTTTCAGGGGTTGCTCTGTCTATATAATAAACTATTGGCTTCTTAGGTTCTACCAGCTCCCCTCTTTTAAACTTCTCGATATCTTCATCTTTCACCTCAAGTCTCCATCGATCAAGATATTCCAGTTTCTTACTGCGTTGTGCTTCCGAACCATAATCTGTTTGAGTACTTGTGAACCATCCTACACGTTCATCGAAATAACGACGCTTCATTGGCACTTTAGGTAAAAGAATCATTGAATTGTTCATCTCGATCGAAATCGTCCCGGTTGAACCATTTGAAGGCGGATTTCCTGCACTATAGGTCTTAACATGTCTTGACTCTATATTATGAGGGTAACTTTTAATACTCTCAATGAAAGATTTATCGTTTTCAAGACGTGTTACTTTATAAGCTTTTCTTGCACCACTAGCCAAACCGAATGGCTTAACATCACCCTCAAAAAGAGATGTTACATCAATAACAGTACTTACAGAGTCTTTCCCAATAGCTTTAATCGGAAAGGTCGCTAAAACAGGTTCGAAATTAGAGTTAACTACCGCTTGATATACCGGCAGGGAATCATTCGCTACAACATTATGAGAAACGATCCTTAAGATAACCTTCTTATCTTTCTTTTGCCAACGTAATACCTGTTCGTTTTGTTTACCTCCCCCAAAACCTAAACCACTGGCTGTTTTGGAAATACGGGTAACCATTAACATCTCACGATCAAAAAGTGAATCATTGATTTCGTAAAAATACTTATCGTCTAATTGATGTACCGTAAATAAACCCGTATCGCTTTTAGCATCTTTGGTGATTACCTTACTATAGGGCTGAATACCATTTTTATCGGCTTTCTTGGCAGCAGGTTTTGCAGCAGTACTATCGCCTTTTTTAGATTTACTAGCCTTTTTCATTGTTGAGCATGAGGACAATACCAAAAATGCTGAAGCAACTAAAAGGAACTTCGAGGAAAAGTGTTTCAAAATAATAATTTTTTAAAATTAGCAGGCGTGAAAATAATTATTCTATGAGGAAAATTATCTATATGGCTGTTTTTTAGTTTTTTTTTAACTAAAGAAAAGAATCCTGACCTCTGGCAAACTTCAGTTGAGGTCCGAAAGAATTAAAACCATCGTTTTCTTTTGAAGTAAATGATCATTACAATTAAAATCAGAAACATAATACCCAGCACATAAAAATACCCATACTCAGATTCCAGTTCAGGCATATTTTTAAAGTTCATACCATAAATACCGGCTATAAAAGTCAGTGGAATGAAAATAGTGGCTATGATCGTAAGCACCTTCATTACCTCGTTCATTTTATTGCTCATGTTGGTCATATACACCTCCATGAGGTTAGTGATAAGCTCTCGGTATAACTGTATATTTTCATTAATCTGAATGCTATGATCTAAAGCATCCCTTAGAAATAATTTAGTCTCTTTGGTGACCAGCGGATGTTCAGACTCTATAATCCTATTCACCAGATCTTTTACCGGAACCACCCATTTTCGAACGGAAAGTACTTCTTTTTTTAATCGTTGTATTTTTTCTGCAGTTTCCTGGCTTGGGTGATTATAGACCTCCTCTTCGAGCAGGTCTATCTTTGCAGCAATGTTCTCTGTAACTACAAAATACTGATCGATAATTGCATCGATCAGTGCAAAGAATAAATAATCGGCTTGCCTGGTACGAATCCTTCCAAACTTATTCTTAATCCGATCCCGAACCCCTTCAAAAACGTCGAGTTCAATTTCCTGAAATAACAGTACATTATGCTCAGATAAAATGATCGCACAGTGTTCTGTACTGATCTCATAATCTTTATTCAGGTATAGCATCTTCAAAGTTGCAAACACATAATCATCGTACTCATCAATTTTTGGACGCTGATTTGTATTTACAATATCTTCGAGAACTAATGGGTTAATATTAAAGTAATTCCCCAGCTTATCGATCTCTTTCTCATTACTTAACCCATACACATTGAACCAGGTAACATTAACCTGTTCTTTAAATGCCAAAGCATCTTCCACCCTGGTAAGGGTTTGAAAATCAAACAGGTTATCAGAATAATCAATAACGGTAATGGCGTAGGTACCATCTTCACGGTTTCCCATGTAGGTTATGGTACCCGGAGCTTTACCTATTTGTCGCTGCGAACGAAATTGCTTTTGTATTGCAGATTTAAGATTAAGCTTTTTCTTAGTCATGCCTAAATTTAAGAAAAAGCCTCATTTTAACGATGTCTATCCTGTAAAACCTTTTCAATATCTTTTAAAGAATACCCCTTGGCTCTCAACAAAATTAAATAATGAAATAACAGGTCTGCACTTTCATTTAAAAACAGTTCTTCATTATCATCCTTTGCTTCAATAACAGTTTCTACAGCTTCCTCGCCTACTTTCTGTGCTATTTTATTTATTCCTTTAGCAAACAAAGAAGCTACATAACTGCTATCCGCATTAGCACTTTGCTGGCGACTTTTTATAATCGCTTCCAAAACAGAAAAGAAACCATATCCTGATTCATTATTTTCTCCCCAACAGGTATCAGTACCTTTATGACAGGTAGGTCCTTCGGGATCGGCCTGAATTAATAGGGTATCATTATCGCAATCTACCTTCAGATCAATAAGCGTTAAAAAATTACCGCTTTCCTCTCCTTTAGTCCATAATCGCCCCTTGGTACGACTGAAGAATGTAACTTTTCGTGTTTCAAGTGTTTTGGCATAGGCTTCTTCATTCATATAGCCCAGCATTAACACATTTCTGGTACTGGCGTCCTGAATGATGACAGGCACTAATCCGTCGTTGTTTTTATTAAAATTAATTTCCATAAGTATATGCTCATTTATAATCTAACCGGAATATCGTGTTTACGTAATTCCGATTTCAAATCGTTTATTTCTATTTCTTTAAAGTGAAATACACTGGCAGCCAAAGCCGCATCAGCTTTTCCTTCCTTGAAAGTATCGGTAAAATGCTGGATAGATCCCGCACCCCCTGAAGCTATAATCGGAATATTTAATGCGGTAGATAATTGGGCTAAAGCTTCATTTGCAAAACCATTTTTGGTACCATCGTGATCCATAGACGTAAACAAAATTTCTCCTGCTCCTCTTTTTTCTACCTCTTTGGCCCATTCAAACAGATCTAATTCGGTAGGGACCTTACCTCCTACTAAATGTACCCTCCACTGCCCGTCAATTTGTTTAGCATCTATAGCTACTACTACACACTGACTTCCAAATTTAGCTGCCAGATCATTGATGAGTTGAGGATTCTTCACGGCTGAAGAATTTATAGAAACTTTATCAGCACCACACTTCAACAAGCGATCAACATCTTCAACAGAGCTGATCCCTCCACCTACAGTAAAAGGTATGTTTACTTTTTCTGCAACGTGCAATACCAACTCCGCTAAGGTTCTTCTTCTTTCTTCAGTGGCAGAAATATCTAAAAACACCAATTCATCCGCTCCTTCTTTAGCATAGATTTCCGCAAGTTCCACCGGATCTCCGGCGTCGCGAAGATCTACAAAATTCACCCCTTTTACCGTTCGTCCGTTTTTAATATCCAGGCACGGTATGATTCGTTTTGTTAACATTGTTCTTTATTCTTTAAACTGTCAGGTCGAGTCCTGTCTGAATGTATCTGACAGGCAGTTTAGACACATACGTTCTGTGGTCTGCCTTTTAACTTTACTCGAGCTCACAATTATCAACTATTTAAAATATAATTCTCCAATTGCTTCAGGCTAATTCTGCCTTCATAAATAGCTTTACCTATTATAGTACCCTCACAACCTATTTCCTCCAGTTTCGGCAACTCATCGAAAGACGAAATACCTCCGGAGGCAATGAGTTTCAAATCTGCATCAGAGGCATTCAGTATCTTTTTATACAAATCAAAAGCCGGTCCTTCTAGCATGCCATCTTTGGAAATATCCGTACAGATAACGTATTGAACTCCTTCTTTTTGATAGCTATTAATAAATGGTATTAGCTCCTCTTTTGACTCCTCCTGCCAGCCGCTAACAGCAATTTTTTCATTATTGGCATCAGCACCAAGAATAATTTTATCGCTGCCATACTGGCTAATCCAGCTTTTAAATTGAGCAGGATTCTTAACGGCTATACTTCCTCCGGTAATTTGAGTAGCTCCACTCTCAAAAGCTATTTTTAAATCTTCATCAGATTTTAATCCACCTCCGAAGTCGATATTCAGGCTTGTTTTCCCGGCAATCTTTTCAAGAATTTTATAATTAACAATATGACTTGATTTTGCTCCGTCCAGATCTACGAGATGCAAACTTTTAATCCCGTAGTTTTCAAATTCTTTCGCCACTTCAAGAGGATCTTCATTATATATTTTCTTGGTATTATAATCTCCTTTGGTAAGACGTACACACTTACCCTCAATTATATCTATGGCTGGTATTATTCTCATTAGTTTTTAAAGGCTTAAAAAGTTCTTAATAAGTTGTTCTCCCGCAATACTACTCTTTTCAGGATGGAATTGTACTCCGTAAAAATTGTTCTTTTGTAAAGCTACCGAATATTCTACGCCATACGTAGCAGAGGCAATGGTATCCTCACATAACGGGGCATAATAACTATGAACCAGGTACATATATTCATTGTTCTTTATTTCAGAAAAGAAGGGAGCTTCCGGATGTTTGATTTGATTCCAACCGATTTGAGGAACCTTTACAGAATTATTAAACCGGATTACATCTACGTTAAATATACCTAACCCTTTGGTACTTCCTTCTTCAGAGCCATTACACATCAATTGCATCCCTAAACAAATTCCCAAAACAGGTTGCTTTAAACGCGGTATTAACGAGTCAAGTCCTGTCTCTTTAAGCTTTCTCATCGCACTACTCGCCTCACCAACACCCGGAAAAATAACCTTATCTGCCGTCATAATTTCATCCGGATCATTACTTAATACAGGCTTAAACCCTAAACGTTGGAAAGCAAAGATGATGCTTTGAATATTTCCAGCTCCGTAATCTATAATTACTATTTTCATTTTAATGGTATTAGGCAGCGGACGATAGGTTTTAAAAATTGAATAACATCTTTTTATCCATCTACTCCGCTACCAACATCTATTTACTTTTATAATACTCCTTTGGTTGATGGTAATACCATTTTATCAGGATCGCGTTTTACTGCCATCTTAATCGCCTTTGCAAAAGCCTTAAAAATAGCTTCAATTTTATGGTGTTCATTTTGCCCTTCCGCTTTAATGTTCAAATTGGCCTTAGCACCATCAGTAAATGATTTAAAGAAGTGATAAAACATTTCAGTCGGCATCTTTCCTATCATCTCACGTTTAAAATCGGCCTCCCATACCAACCAATTTCGGCCACCAAAATCAATTGCCACTTGTGCTAAACAATCATCCATAGGTAAGGCAAAACCATATCTTTCTATTCCTAGTTTATTACCCAGAGCCTTACTGAAAACTTCGCCCAAGGCAATAGCAGTATCTTCAATAGTATGATGCTCATCTACCTCAAGATCTCCTTTTACAATAATATCCAGATCCATTTGTCCGTGTCTTGCAATCTGGTCTAACATATGATCGAAAAAAGCCAATCCGGTACTGATGTTACTTTTTCCAGTACCATCCAGATTCAACGTAATGCTAATGTCTGTTTCGTTAGTTTTGCGAACAACATCAGCAACACGGTCCTCAAGTTTTAAAAATTCATAAATTTTCTGCCAATCATCAGTTTCTAAGGCGATGTAAGGACTCAATTCCTCTTGTTTAACTGATATTTCGCCCGTACCCAAATTAGTATTCGTATTAATATAAATCGCTTTAGCTCCGAGGTTTTTAGCTAGTTCCACATCGGTTAGCCGATCCCCAAAGACAAAAGATTGATTTAAATCATAATCACCATTCATATACTTGCCGAGCAATCCCGTTTTTGGCTTTCTTGTTGGCGCATTTTCATGAGGAAAAGTTCGATCTATTACGATGTCATCAAATACGACTCCTTCGTTTTCAAATGCCTTTAATATAAAATTATGTACGGGCCAAAACGTATCTTCCGGGAAGGAATCCGTCCCCAATCCATCCTGATTGGTTACCATCACCAATTCATAATCAAGCTCCATCGCAATCTTACTTAAATAAGTAAAGGCTTTGGGGAAAAATTCAAGCTTATCGAAAGCGTCAATCTGTTCGTCTTCCGGTTCTTTGATCATAGTTCCGTCTCGATCTATGAACAATACTCTTTTTTTATTCATTTTATAATTCTTTTAATGCTTTAATCAATGCTTCGTTTTCTGATTTAGTTCCAATAGTAAATCGTAATGTATTATCACAAAGTGGCTGCTTACTTCTGTTTCTTACAACAATCCCTTTTGCTATAAGCTCTTCATATCGACGATCGGCATTATCCACCTTCACTAACACAAAATTAGCGTCTGTTGGGTATATCTTTTCTACAAAATTAACTTGAAGTAATGCTTTAAGTAAATCCTTTTTATTGCTTAAAATACAGTTTATTTCATTATTAACTTTACTAATATGCAACATTGTTTCCAAAGCTTTCTGCTGCGTAAGTTCATTTACATTATAAGGCGGTTTAATTTTGTTTAAAACCGCAATAACTTCCTTCGATGCATAACAAATACCCAATCGAATACCAGCCATCCCATAAGCCTTTGATAAGGTTTGTGTAATTATTAAATTAGGATATTCTTCAAGTCGGTTTAACCAGCTTGGGTGCTTTGAGAAATCAATATAAGCTTCATCGATAACAACGAGTCCTTTAAACGCTCTCAGCAACTGCTCTATTCTAACACTATCCAAAGAGTTTCCGGACGGGTTATTAGGCGAGCAAAGAAACATCAACTTGCTGTTAACATCCACTTTCGCTAAAATGGCCTCAACATTTGGCTGAAAATTTTCGTCAAGAAGCACTTTTTTATTTTCAACATCATTCGTTTCTGCTAGCACCCCATACATACCATATGTTGGTGGCAATGTAATGATATTATCTTCTTTCGGCTCACAAAAAGCTCTGAACACCAAGTCAAGCACTTCATCACTGCCATTACCCAATAAAATCTGCTCAACCTGCACCCCTTTCTGCTCAGCCAGAACTTCTTTTAAGCTTCGCTGCTGAGGATCCGGGTACCTGTTTACTCCATTCTCAAAGGGGTTCTCATTAGCATCCAGATAAATCATCTTCTGTTTAAAATCAACAAATTCATCTCTGGCAGAAGAATAAGGTTTTAAACGCAATACATTGCTCCTTACTAATTTTTCTATATTAAACGTCTTTATATCCATCTCTAATTTTCTTCTAGTGCTTTTAATCTTAAAGTTACGGCATTTTTATGGGCCTGTAAACCCTCAGCCTCGGCCATTAATTCAATAGCTTTCCCTAAAGATCGTATCCCTTGCTCGGTAATCTTTTGAAAAGTCATGCTCTTCATAAAACTATCTAAACTAACCCCACTATATTGCTTGGCATACCCATTCGTCGGAAGTGTGTGGTTAGTTCCGGAAGCATAATCTCCCGCGCTTTCCGGAGTGTAATTCCCAATAAAAACCGAACCTGCATTCTGCACTCCGTTCACGTAATAATCTTCATCTTCAGTGCAAATTATAAAATGCTCAGGCCCATATTCATTAATCATCTCTAAAGCAATCTCCTTACTTTCAACAACGATTAACTTAGAGTTTTCAATAGCTTTTTCCGCTATTGATTTACGAGGAAGCACCTTTAGCTGATCTTCAATTGACACTTCAACTTTATCCACCAAACTGCTTGATGTTGTGAGAAATACAACTTGACTATCCGTTCCGTGTTCGGCCTGACTTAACAAATCTGATGCAATAAAATCAGGATTCCCGGAATCATCTGCCACAACCAGAAGTTCAGATGGTCCTGCAGGCATATCAATAGCCACATTAAACTTAGTAGCTAATTGCTTGGCAACAGTTACAAATTGATTACCCGGGCCAAAAATTTTATAAACCTGAGGTATGCTTTCCGTACCAAAAGTCATACCGGCAATAGCCTGTATACCTCCAACTTTTACTATTTTCGAAACTCCACATAATTGTGCCGTATAAAGTATTGCAGGGTTCACCACCCCTTCTTTATTTGGCGGTGTGCACAACACGATTTCTGAACACCCGGCCAGGTTAGCGGGTACTGCCAGCATTAAAATAGTCGAAAACAAAGGTGCTGTTCCTCCAGGTATATACAAGCCTACTTTTTGTATAGGTCTTTTTTCTTGCCAACACTTAACACCATCAATCGTCTCGACCTTGATTTTTGGGGTTTGCTGGGCTGCATGAAATTTTTCAATATTCTTTTTAGCGATTTGTATAGCTTCTTTTAAATCGTCTGAAACAGTCCTTGATGCTTCTTCGATCTCCACATCAGAAACCATCATATCACTGAGTTGAACACCATCGAAAATACTGGTATACTTTGCTATAGCCCGATCACCCTTTGCACGAACCTCTGCAAATATCTCCTTCACCGTATCTTCAATATCATCTACCGTTTGAGTAGGTCTTTTCAAAAGCGCTTCCCAGCTTTGTTTTGGTGGATTATATATCTTATTCATTGTTTACGTATTATCTTTTAAAGCACCATTTTTTCAATTGGACAAACCAAAATACCTTCTGCACCAACCTCTTTTAGTTCATCTATAATTTCCCAGAATTTATCTTTATTCATTACCGAATGTATAGAACTCCAGCCTTCTTCAGCTAAAGGCAAAACCGTCGGACTTTTCATACCCGGTAGAAGTGAAATAATCTCATCTATTTTCTCGTTTGGAGCATTTAGTAACACATACCTTGATTCTCTGGCTCTAAGGACAGATTTAATTCGAAACTGTAGTTTATCCAGAATTGCCTGCTTCTCTGAAGATAAGTCAGGAGCCTTGGTGATCACAGCTTCACTTTTCAACATGACCTCTACTTCTTTAAGATTATTCTTGAAGAGCGTACTTCCACTGGAAACTATATCGCAAACGGCATCAGCCAACCCGATATTTGGTGCTATTTCTACCGAACCATTAATGATATGAAGGTCTATATCAACTCCTTTGTTATCAAAGTACCCTTTTACTGTGTTAGGATATGAAGTGGCCACACGCTTTCCGGCTAAATCTTTTATATCCGTATAATCCACTCCTTTAGGAACAGCTATAGACACTCTACATTTTGAAAAGCCCAGCTTTTCAATAATTTCGAGATCCTGCCCCTTCTCTATTAAGGTGTTTTCACCCAAAATGGCGATGTCTACTACACCATCTCTGAGGTACTGAGGAATGTCTCCATTTCTAAGATAAAGTACTTCTAACGGAAAGTTTCTGGCACTTGCTTTAAGTTGCTCTCGTCCATTATCTACAGAAATACCACAATCTTTAAGAATCTTCAACGAATCTTCGTTAAGTCTTCCTGATTTCTGAATTGCTACTTTTAATTTGGTCATTTTCTTTCAAAGTTTGGTTCGAGCAACTCACTGACAGGTATAAAAAAACCCGTTTGAATTGCTCAAACGGGTTAAATTTTTATGCTTAGAATTACACATAACTTTCTCACCTCGCCTGAGCGCAAGTATGAAAATGATGATGATGTAATTGAATGTTATTCATTATTTCTTTTTGTTGGTACAAATATATAGCACCTTTTTTAAATTAAACAAATGAACATGATAGTTTTTGTGTTATAAATATGTTTTTCATCCGATAAATCTGTGACAAAACTTATAAAACTCTTATAAATTGGAAGCATGATTACATATTTTTAAATTTATTATACACTAACAACCAGCGTTTTACACAATGAAAGGATTTTTGGTTGCATTCACGATTTTCTTTGTTTGGTCCATTGTGGGCATTTGGATATTTAATATGCTCATGACGCATAATACGATCCAAACGGTTACCTCTGAATCAGAAACTCCACTGGTTAGTAATCAAACATCCAATGTTATCAATGAACCTGGCACCAATAGCCTTGATAGCGATATAAAAGGCAAGTTTATCATTAAAAAGTGGGAGACTAAAATCAGAGAAGTTAATTCCAAGGACTTTAAGAATAAACTACACACCTACCTAATAAACAATCCGGATAAATTTATTACGATACAGGGAATCTATAAAAAGACCGAACCCTATACACTGGCCGAACGCAGAGCTGAATATTTAAAGTCAATTTTTGTAATTCATGGAGTTGACAGTAGCAGAATCAAAGTTAAAACGAAAGAAGGTGCTTTTGAATATAACAAAAAAGAGGAATACGATAACGGATTTCTAATTCACATCGACACCATTCCAAAAAAAATCAAAAAAGTAGTCAATAACAACATTTCTCGTAAAGTTTTATTCGCTAAGTTTGCCTCTAACACCTTTGAACCGGATAATGCATTTAAAACATATGTAGATTCATTAAGGGTGTTTATCACAGGTAACCCTGAAAAGAATATTGCTATTACGGGACACACAGACGATATCGGAAACGAAGCCGACAATGAGTGGGTTGGATTACAAAGAGCTAAAAGTGTCGCTTTATATTTAGTTGAACAAGGGATTCCTAGGGATAATATTACAGTACGATCTGCTGGTGAAACAGAGCCTATTGGTGATAATAACACAACCCAGGGCAGACAAAAAAACAGACGTATTGTTATAACCATGAATTAAAGTATCTATGCTAGCTTTGAATGTATTTTTATTTACCGGATCGAACATTCTTATATGGATATTAATGTTTACCTCTTTTTTATTGGGATGGTTTTTATCTAAATTATATGCTGATAAAAGCAAGCCAAAGAAACCGAAACCTCAAAAGAAGACCCAAGAAGATGGCGAACTTAACAACAAAGAGGAAACACTAACTACGGAAGCTCCCAAAATTAAGGCCGTTTTACGGTACGGAAGAAGTGGCGCCAGCGTAATAGATCCGGACAATCAAGTATTCAAGTCACAATTACCTAAGAAGAACGGCGCAGAAAAGCCCAAATTAAACTTTGGTAACATAGGTGTAGCCACTACCCATGAAAAAGATGATCTGAAACAAATAGCCGGTATAGGACCGTTTATTGAAAAAAAACTTAATGATATTGGTATTTTCACCTATCGTCAATTAAGCAAAATGCAAGAAGAAGACATCGAAACCATCACAACCCTCATAGAATTTTTCCCCGGTAGAATTAAGAGGGATGACTGGAAAGGACAAGCTCAAAACCTTATGGATGAGTAATAATTCATTTTAATTCCTTTACAAAAGGTACTCTGTCTGAATTAAAATACCCGCCCTTATTAGTGCCTCTCCGTAAAGAATGCGCAATGATAAGCCCTGCCACTGTAAGCATATTCCTTAACTCACCAACTGCTAAATCAAGTGGAGTTGACGAATAATGACGCGCTACCAACCGCTTCCAATGGCTCACTTTAGTCTTTGCATCGGCTAACGCCTCATCCGTTCTAACAATCCCAACACTTTCCGTCATTAAAATTTGCAGCTCTTCCTTTAAAGATTGTACATGAATTTGAGCATTTTTAGCTACATTTTTTTTTAGCTCTTTATGAAATTTTAAGCCATCAGGAATAGTATATTGAATTTTATGATATTCATAAATTTGATGCGCATAAACAACCGCCTCCAACAGCGAATTGGATGCCAAACGATTAGCACCATGCAAACCTGTCCTCGCACATTCTCCACATGCAAACAAATTTTTAACTGATGTCTGTCCGTTTATATCAACTTTAATACCCCCACATAAATAATGAGCAGCGGGTCTAACCGGAATCCAATCTTTAGATACATCAATCCCTGCAGTTAAACAATGATGATATATGGTAGGGAAACTCTCTTTAAATGACACCATATCAAGGTGCGTACAATCCAAATACACGCAAGAATGATTACTCATTTTCAATTCATTATAGATAGCTCTGGACACAATATCTCTGGAGGCAAGCTCACCTCTTTCATCATACTTAAAGACAAATCGTTTTCCTTCTGAATTTTTCAAATATGCCCCAAAACCTCTGACAGCCTCAGATATTAAAAAGGCATTTCGATTCGATTGCCGATACAAAACTGTAGGATGAAATTGCACGAATTCCATATCCTCAATGTCTGCCCCTGCCCTGTACGCTATGGCTATGCCATCGCCTGTGGCTATAAATGGATTTGTTGTATGACCATAAATATGACCTATACCACCGGTAGCCAATATGGTACTCCCGGAAGTTATGGTAATTATTTCTTGGGTGTTTGTATCAAGTATATAAGCGCCATTACATATGAGATTCGGGACTTTATCCACTATGAGATCGATAGCAAAATGATTTTCCAGGATAGTGATGTTTTCACAAAGACGTATTTTACTTAAAAGTTTCTTTTTCAACTCAAATCCCGTAATATCCTTATGATGTAATACTCTGGGCAAAGAATGCCCTCCCTCTCTTCCTAGATCATAAGAATTCTGATTATTTAAATCAAAAGATACACCCCAACTAATTAACTCCTTCAATCTATCGGGCCCTTGCTCTACAACCAATCTAACAACATCCCTATTACATAAACCATCTCCACACTGTAACGTATCCTCAATATGCCTTTCGAAGGAATCTGATTTGAAATCTGATACAATTGCAATACCTCCCTGTGCATATCTTGTATTCGATTCCGAAGCTTCTTTTTTAGTTACAATAGTAATTTGCTTATCTTGATAATAAGTAGCTATTTTTAGCGCATAGGAAAGTCCTGCAAGACCCGATCCTATTATTAAAAAATCGGTATTCACTATTACACAGACAATTTAAGCATTCGCTCTATTGGTTTTACCGCTTCCTTTCTGATATCCTCAGGAACTTCAACAAGAGGAGCTTCATTTATTAGTGCTTCATAGAGTTTTTGAAGTGTATTCACTTTCATAAATGCACATTCACTGCATGCACATGTATTATCCTCTTGTGCCGGTGCAGGTATCAACACCGTATCCGGAACCTCCTTTTGCATTTCATGTAAAATTCCAACTTCGGTTGCAACGATATATTTTTCCTCGGGGTGCTCTTTTACATACCGAATCATTCCTGCTGTGGAGCCAATGAATGAAGCTATTTTTAAAATGTGCTCCTCAGATTCCGGATGAGCAATGATTTTTGCCTCGGGGTTTTCTTTTAATAGCGTCAGGATCTTATCAATTGCAAAGGCCTCATGAACCACACATGATCCATCCCACAAAAGCATTTCTCGCCCGGTAACTTTATTTATGTAATTCCCTAAATTTTTATCTGGTGCAAAGATTATGGGCTTTTCTTTAGGAATGGATTCTATTATTTGAATGGCATTTGATGAGGTACAGACAATATCAGTCATCGCCTTGATTGCAGCAGAACAATTTACATAAGTAACTACCACATGATCGGGATGCGATTTAATAAACTCATTAAAAGAATCCGGAGGACATGAATCTGCCAACGAACAACCAGCATTTAGATCTGGTACCACTACCCGCTTTAAAGGATTTAAGATTTTGGCAGTTTCAGCCATAAAATGAACCCCTGCGAACACTATGATATCAGCTTTGGCATCAACTGCCTGTTGTGATAACCCCAGACTATCGCCGACAAAATCAGCAACATCCTGAATTGCCCCGTCTTGATAATAATGAGCCAAAATGACGGCGTTCTTTTCTTTTTTTAAATTCATGTTTTAAGAATAGATAATCGCAAACAAAAATAGATAGCACTACCAGGAATAAACATGATAAAAGTCAGGTATTATTCCAAAACAAAAACGGCATCCCGTTAAGGATGCCGTTTAAACTATTAAATGCCTTAAAATTTACTGATTTCCAAGGATAATCGGTAAACCGTCATCACCCCCTCCAATAACAATAACTTTACTATTAGGAGATTCTGACATTCTCAAAGTGGCATCAATACCTTTTTCCCGTAAAATATTATCCGTCAGGGAGGCATTTAGAATTCGGTTGGCATTTGCCTTACCTTCTGCTTCAATACGTTGACGTTCCGCTTCTTTTTCTGCTTTTTCCAAACGAAATTCATACTCCAAAGATTCCTGCTCTTGTCTAAGCTTACGTTCAATGGCCTCTTTGATCGTCGGCGGAAGCGTAACATCTCTAACCAAAACTTCATTAAGCTGGATGAATTGATCAGAAACTATCTTCTTGGTTTCTTCAAAAATTTCCTTTTGAATGGCATCTCTTTTCGTGGAATACAATTGCTCAGGAGTATAGCGCCCTACTACACTACGCGCAGCAGATCTTACCGCAGGTAATAGCACTCTTTCTCTATATTGCTCACTCTTTTCTTGATGAAGTTTTCCCAAATTTTGATAATCAGGCTGAAACCAAACGGAAGCGTCCAGTTTAATGTCTAGACCATTTGAAGACAATACGTTCATTTTTTCAAATATCTCTTGCTGTCTTACTTCGTACACAAAAACCTTGTTCCATGGAGCTACGATATGAAATCCCTCTCCTAGTGGAGGCTCATCGGTAACAACACCCCCTCCAAAGACCTTGTATAAAACACCAGCCTCTCCAGATCCTATAGTCACTGTTGATTTTGATATAAATATGATCAAAATTATAAAAATTACAATTCCGGGTATAACCGCTTTAGGTAATCTATCCATATATATTAATTTAAATTAATCCGTTATATTTTCTTAAAAACCATTCCATTGCCAAAACTGCCGTTAAGAAAAATAAAATCCATTCCCATTCAATTAATGGAGTTTTAATTTCTTCTGTTTTGTAAATTGGTTTGTATGTATCTGTTTGTATAAGCCCTTCTATCAGATCATTTACTTGAGCTCCTAAATATACTTGAGCAGAAGTCTGTTCTGAAGCACTTTTTAATTTACCATAATTGGCGCTTGTAAACTGCTCTTCAGCGTTGTATTCTAATATAGTAAATTTGCCAGACTTACTAATCTTATCAGACAAGGAAGTTACCGTAAAATTATAATCCCCCGCTTCCAGCGCACTTAGGTCTACCTCAAAATAATTATTCTTCAATAGCATCGGAATAGTATTCACCTCTTTCTTATCATCCCTAATAACAATTTGTAATTGTGCTTTATTATCGAATACATAATTCTTATCAAAATAAGTCGCTGAAATAGACACCTGGTTATTACCGTAATAAAATGAATTGAAAGTCAAATTCAATCGATCCCTATCATTAGAGCTGCTCAGATATTGAATTAAACCACCCATAAATCTATCAAAAGGTTCGAAAGAATTTTGATCTCTAAAACTTTTTGCGCGCCATTGCCAGATTCCTTCACCAAAAAGAACTATTTCTCTTTTCTGTTTTTCCTCAAAAGACACCAATAGCGGTGTGTCTGTGATCACATTACCTATTCTTGTGTTTAATAAAACATCCAATGCTCCAAGAATATTTAAATCTCCAAATGAAGCATGTAATGGTGGAAAATCATCAAACCCAATATCCTCAAAAATAAACGGTTGATACCCTTCATTATATATAGGTAAAACTTCTTCTGTATCAAAACTTATCGCTCTCTCAAATTGTATATACTTCTTGTTTAAATAAGACCAGTCTGTTGAAGTGCCTGTAATCGTAAAAGCGTTTTTATTGTTGTTTTTTAAATACTGATAAACCTTTTCAAATTTATTAGTAGGATTAAAAAGTATCAGGATTTGATATGCTCCCGCCTTTTCATCACTAAACATATCCACATCAAGCACATCAACTGCACGTTGCTCATTGGAAGTGATAGATCTTTTCAACGCTCCTATATCTGGATGTCGAATGTCAGTAATGATAGCTATATTAGTCTTCTGATCGATCACTTCAATAGCAAAATGCCGTGTGTTATTGGTTTTATTTTGCTCTTTTTCAAATGGAGTCAAAGTAGCCAACAATCGCTGCACACCTATATCCACTGCTGGCAACTCAATCGTAAAAATATTTGAATTATTAGTTTCGGAAAAAGTAAAAGCTTTAGAATAAACCAATTTATTTTCATTGTAAAGCTTAAGAACCGTTGGCACCTCATTTTCTCCTTTATAACTGGTTATAATCTCTACAGGATACGTATTGTTTAAAAATGCATATTTATTAACGTTGATATTGTCGATACGAATATCCTGATGCTTGGTAGTATCACCTATAACCACCGAAAATATGCTATTCGGGTAATTCCTGGAATAAAAATTATAATCATATCCATAGGTCTGATTTCCATCTGAAATCAAAACAACAGGAAGTTTATTTTCATCCTGTAGCTCTAGCAATTGAGACAACGCCTTGGTTATGTTAGTTTGTTTTTCCTCAAAATTCAAACTGTCTAAACGGTTTAACTCATCAGAAAAACTATAATAGACGATATTGTATTTGTCATTAAGATCTTTATGAGCTTTTAGGGTGGAAACAATATCTTTAACCATCTGCCCCTGTCCCAAAAACTTAATCGATTCTGAATTATCAATTAAAACAGGTAATTCTTTTTTAGTTATAAAACTATGAGTGGTTGTTATTTCAGGACTAATTAACAATACCAACAAACTAAAAACACTAAGGAATCTTAAAAAAGCGAAAAGCAAGTCTTGAGAAGACTTGCTTTTCTTTTTATAAATATACTGAAATACAGCAGTTAACAAGGCGATAACTGCTGCTAATATTAGTAGTAAAACGGTTTCTATATGCATAAATACAGTACAAACCTACAAGCTACAAATTTATAGCGAAATCTGCTTAATCAAGTTATAAAAACTATGTTAACATCCCACCGTCCACATTCAACACTTGTCCGGTGACATAAGCAGATAAATCAGAAGCTAAAAACAAACACGCATTAGCAACATCTTCAGGAGAGCCACCACGTTTTAAAGGAATTGCATCTCTCCATCCCTGAACTACCTGATCGTCAAGTTTTGCCGTCATTTCAGTCTCAATAAAGCCTGGCGCAATAGCATTACATCTAATATTTCTGGAACCAAGTTCCAATGCAACCGACTTGGTAAAACCTAAAATCCCTGCCTTTGAAGCAGCATAGTTGGTTTGTCCGGCATTTCCTTTAACCCCAACCACTGAGCTCATGTTAATAATAGAACCTTTACGCTGTTTCAGCATGGTACGCTGAACCGCCTTAGTCATATTAAACACAGATTTAAGATTCACTTCAATTACCTTATCAAAATCCTCTTCTGTAATTCTCATTAAAAGATTATCCTTGGTAATTCCTGCATTATTGATAAGGACGTCAATCGAGCCAAACTCCTTTACAACAGCTTCAGCCAATTGCTGTGCTTGTTCGTAATCGGCCGCGTTACTCTTGTAGCCTTTAACTTTCACCCCTTTAGCTGATAATTCATTTTCTAAAGCATTAGCCGCCTCTGTTGATGAATTATAAGTGAAAGCTATATTCGCCCCTTGTGCTGCAAAAACTTCAGCAATACCTTTTCCGATACCCCTGCTGGCACCTGTTATAATTACAGTTTTTCCGTCAAGTAATTTCATGTTTATTTCCAAATGATTAGTAAAAATCAAATATAAGTTATTTGTGTGAGCAAAAAAACAAATAACTTAGGACTATACGCACTAAACAGCATTGCATTATTAATCTACTGCAAGTAAATAGTTTACTACAAACAAAAAAGCCATCTTCAATAAAGAAGATGGCTTTTTAAAGTAATATTTCTTTAGAATCACCGATTACCCAAGTACCTCGGCAACTTTTTTTCCTATTTCAGCTGGTGAATTAACTACGTGAATTCCGCATTCACTCATAATTCGCTTCTTGGCTTCAGCAGTATCATCAGCACCTCCAACAATAGCACCTGCGTGTCCCATTGTACGACCTTTAGGAGCTGTTTCTCCAGCAATAAAACCAACAACTGGCTTTTTATTACCATTTTCTTTAACCCAACGTGCAGCATCTGCCTCAAGCTGACCACCTATTTCTCCAATCATTACAATACATTCTGTCTCTTCGTCATTCATTAACAATTCAACAGCTTCTTTTGTAGTAGTTCCAATAATTGGATCACCACCAATTCCAATGGCAGTGGTAATTCCTAGTCCTTGTTTTACCACCTGATCAGCAGCTTCGTAGGTTAAAGTTCCCGACTTAGAAACAATACCAACATTTCCTTTTTTGAAAACGAAACCTGGCATAATTCCAACCTTCGCTTCACCCGGAGTAATTACTCCAGGACAGTTAGGTCCTATAAGACGACAATCTTTATCGTTAACATAATCGTATGCCTTTACCATATCAGCAACAGGAATACCTTCTGTAATTGTAATAATTACTTTAATTCCTGCGTCGGCAGCTTCCATAATAGCGTCTGCAGCAAATGCAGGTGGAACAAAAATGATTGTAGTATCAGCTCCTACCTTTTCAACAGCTTCAGAAACTGTATTGAAAACAGGCTTGCCAAGATGTTCTTGTCCTCCCTTACCAGGAGTAACACCACCAACTACATTGGTTCCATAATCAATCATTTGTTCGGCGTGAAAAGTTCCTTCACTTCCGGTAAATCCTTGTACAATTATTTTTGAATCTTTATTTACTAAAACACTCATGAGTTATTTTTTTAGCTTCACAAAAGTAGTATTTAGAATACGAACTGCGAAATGAATTTTAATATTTTAATGATGATTTAATCTTTACCTATTTTCTCGATGATAAAAGGAATTTTACGAATAGATGCTAACTCTTTATACTTCTTACGGGCTTCCTCTGCTGGATATCCGAAATATGTAGTATTACCAGGCAAAGATTTACTGATACCCGATTGAGCCAAAATAACAGCTTTCTCTCCTATGGTAATCCCACTGGTCATTCCTACCTGACCCCAGATCGTTACTTCATTTTCTATAACCACACATCCTGCGATTCCTGTTTGAGAAGCTATAAGACACTTCTCACCAATTACAGTATCGTGCCCAACATGAACCTGGTTATCAATTTTAGTGCCTTTTTTGATGGTTGTATCACCCGTTACCCCTCTGTCTATGGTGCAAAGAGCTCCAAGATCAACATGATCTTCTATAACAACACGACCTCCGGAAAGCAATTTATCAAAACCCGTAGGCCTGTTCTTGTAATAAAATGCATCAGCCCCTAATACAGATCCTGCATGGATGGTTACATTATTACCAATAATCGTGTTATCATAAATACAAACATTCGCATGGATTAGGCAATTCTCCCCTATTTCAACATTGTTACCTATGAAAGCACCAGGCTGAACAACCGTTCCTTTTCCTATCCTGGCTGTGGCTGCTATATTTTCATGAGCCCCTTCAAAAGGCTTAAAATAAGCTGTTAACTTGTTAAAATCACGAAAAGGATCATCTGATATCAACAAAGCTTTTCCTTCCGGACAATCCACCTCCTTATTAATTAAAACAACGGTTGCTGCTGAGTTCAAAGCCTTTTCATAGTATTTAGGATGATCGACGAAAACAATATCACCGGGTGCCACCACATGAATCTCGTTCATTCCGAGAACAGGAAAATCATCAGCTCCTATATACTTCACACCAATTATGGTAGCTATTTGCTTTAGCGTATGCTTTTGAGGAAACTTCATATAAACAACATGCTATTCCTTAACGCGCTCTACGTAAGTACCTTTATCAGTCTCTATTTTAATCTTGTCTCCTTCATTGATAAACAAAGGCACGTTAACTGTTGCGCCAGTCTCAACCGTTGCAGGTTTTGTTGCATTGGTTGCCGTATTCCCTTTAACTCCAGGTTCCGTATGTGTAATTTCCAAAACCACATGAGTTGGCATCTCAACAGATAAAGGCATCCCATCTTCTGAATTTAAAAGAATCGAAACCACTTCACCTTCTTTTAAAAGATCTGGTGCATCTAGCGCACTTTTTTGAAGTGTGATTTGATTGAAATCTTCAGTATTCATAAAATGAAATGAATCGCCCTCGGGATACAAATACTGAAAACTATGGGTCTCTACCCTAACATCATCAATTTTATGACCAGCAGAAAAAGTATTATCGATTACCTTTCCGGTAGTTACACTTTTAAGTTTTGTTCTTACGAATGCCGGTCCCTTACCCGGTTTAACGTGTAAAAACTCAATAATCTTAAATATATCGTGATTGTAACGAATACAAAGTCCTTTTTTAATATCTGAAGTACTTGCCATTTTTAATGTTTTTTAAAATAATTATTTTAACTGTTCGCGCTGAAATACCCTTTCATAATTCCACGTTGAGAATCTTTAATAAACTGAAGGATTTCATCTCGCTCCGGAGTAGCTTCCATTTCAGCCTCTATAATTTCGACCGCTTGGGTATTGTTATAATTTCTTTGATATAGTATTCTGTAAATATCCTGAACTTCTCTGATTTTCTCGGTAGAGAATCCACGTCTTCTCAATCCAACAGAGTTAATTCCCACATAGGAAAGTGGTTCTCTTGCCGCCTTTACATAAGGAGGCACATCTTTTCTAACCAGTGAACCACCGGTAACAAAAGCGTGATTCCCAATAGAACAAAACTGATGTACAGCAGTCATCCCAGCCAATACAACACTATCTCCCACAGTAATGTGTCCCGCTAATGTACTATTATTAGAAAAAATACAGTTTGCACCCACAATGCAGTCATGTGCAATATGACAATAAGCCATTATAAGACAATTATCACCTATAACAGTTTTCATTCTGTCGCTGGTTCCTTTGTTGATGGTTACACATTCCCTGATGGTAACATTATCTCCAATTTCAGCTATTGTATCTTCTCCTTGATACTTAAGATCCTGCGGTGGAGCAGAAATTACGGCACCTGGAAAAATATTACAATTCTTTCCAATTCGTGCCCCTTCCATGATCGTTACATTACTCCCTATCCAGGTACCCTCTCCAATAACCACATTATTATGTATGGTGGTAAAAGGTTCAATTACTACGTTTTTTGCTATTTTGGCACCAGGATGTACGTATGCTAAAGGTTGATTCATTTCTTAATTTTTTACTTTTACTATCTGAGCCATTAATTCGGCTTCTGTTGCTAGTTTTCCATTAGCATAGGCATAAGCTTGCATATGACAGATACCTCTTCTTATTGGCGAAATTAATTCACACTTAAAAATAAGGGTATCACCGGGAGAAACTTGTTGCTTAAACTTCACATTATCCATTTTCATGAAATATGTCAAGTAGTTTTCTGGATCTGGTACGGTGCTTAACACTAAAATACCTCCTGTTTGGGCCATAGCCTCTACCTGAAGAACTCCCGGCATAACCGGAGCTCCTGGAAAGTGCCCAACAAAAAAAGGTTCGTTCATGGTCACATTCTTAACCCCAACTACATGACTATCTGACAACTCCAATATTTTATCAACTAACAAAAATGGAGGTCTATGAGGGAGCTTATTCATGATCTCCGTAACATCCATCAATGGAGGTTGATTCAAATCAAATTTTGGAACTTTATTGCGTTTTTCAATCTTAATGATCTTTGACAGCTTCTTAGCAAATTGGGTATTTACAAAATGTCCTGGTTTATTAGCAATGACCTTCCCTCGAATTCGAGTCCCTACCAATGCTAAATCTCCAATAACATCTAATAATTTATGCCTGGCCGCTTCATTAGGATAATGTAAGGTTAAATTATCTAATATACCGTTTGGCTTCACAGCGATGCTGTCTTTATCAAATGCAACCTTTAACTTTTCCATAGTTTGAGGAGATAATTCTTTATCTACATAAACAATGGCGTTATTAAGATCTCCACCTTTAATTAACCCTCCTTCAAGTAACATTTCTATTTCATGCAAAAAACTAAAGGTTCTGGCATTGGCGATTTCATCTTTAAAATCTGCCATTTTCTTTAACGTAGCATTCTGTGTCCCTAATACCTTCGTGCCGAAATCAACCATAGTGGTTACCTGATATTCATCAGCAGGAATAATCGTTATTTCACTACCTGTTTCCTCATCGGAATACGATATCACATCTGTTACCACATATTCTTCGCGATCTGCTTCTTGAGTTACCAATCCGGCCTTTTCAAGGGCTTCTATAAAATACTTCGAAGAACCATCCATTATTGGCGGTTCTGAAGCATCTAACTCAATTAAAACGTTATCGATATCCAACCCCACCAAAGCGGCTAAAACGTGTTCAGAGGTCTGAATCTTTACCCCATTTTTTTCAAGGTTGGTACCTCTTTGGGTATTCACAACGTAATTAGCATCTGCTTCGATTACAGGTTGCCCTTCCAGATCTATTCGCTTAAAAGCATATCCAAAACCTTCAGAAGCAGGTTTGAATGTCATTGTAACCTCCTTACCTGTATGAAGCCCTACACCTTTTAAGGATACTTCTTTTGCAATCGTACGTTGCTTTTCTGTTATGGTATTAGTCATTGAAAGTATGTTTTTTTTCAAGTTGGTCAATTCTATCAACTATTTTAGGTAAATTTCTAAAGTAAACATAAGACTTATTATAGTCTGAATATCCCATTGCAGGAGAACCCTGAAGCACTTCATCATCTTTTATATTTCTACCTATCCCTGATTGTGCCTGTATTCTAACTCTATCGCCAATTACAATATGTCCAACAATACCTACCTGTCCTCCAATCATACAATTTCTGCCAATTTTAGTAGAACCGGCAATCCCAGTTTGTGCAGCAATAACCGTGTTTTCTCCAATTTCCACATTATGGGCAATTTGTATTTGATTGTCGAGTTTAACCCCTTTTCTAATAACTGTAGATCCCAGGGTTGCTCTATCGATAGTAGTTCCGGCTCCAACATCAACAAAATCTTCTAAAATAACATTCCCGGTTTGTGGCACTTTCTGAAACGCTCCATTCTCATCTGGTGCAAATCCAAAACCATCAGCCCCTATTATTGATCCGCTGTGTATCACGCAATTATTACCAATAACAGATTCTGAATATATCTTTGCCCCGGCAAAAACGATACAATTGTCACCCAGACTAACATTGTCACCTATATAAACATTAGGATATATCTTCACATTATCCCCAATACTAACATTTTCTCCAATGTAGGCGAAAGCACCAATGTATATATCTTCACCATACGAAGCTGATTCAGAAACAAAAACAGGTTGTTCAATACCTTTTTTATTCAGTTTAACCTGATTATAATACTCCAATAGCGTAGAAAAAGCCTTGTAAGCATCATCTACTCTAATTAAAGTAGTAGTTAAACTTGCATCAACCTCGAAATCCTTATTTACAATAGTAACTGAGGCCTTTGTAGTATATATATGTGGTTTGTATTTCGGATTTGCCAAAAAAGTTAATGATCCTTCTGTACCTTCTTCTATCTTGGAAAGTTTAGAGACTTCTACATCTGGATTTCCTACAACATCCCCTTCAAGAATGTTGGCTATTTGTGCTGCTGTAAATTTCATCATGGCAAAAGTATAAAAAAACTCCAAAAGTTAGGACTTGGGGTAACAGAGATAATATTTTGTAACGGGTTTTGAAAGCGCCTTCAGGTTTAATTGGTCTGAGGCTTTCGCAACATCTATTATTTTTCCCGACTTAGATAATATATTGATATTCTGCTTCTCAACGTTATAAGCCTGGTTTTCAATTGCACCGGTGAACACAAAATAAGCCGCCTCTTTTTCTGTAATTCCCTTTTCAGCAATATATGCATTTTTAAGCCTTAAAAATTTCTTTTCCGATATAGGTTTCTTTTTCAGCTTAATCTTTAACAAATCCCGGTCTAAAATCATTTTACACAGATTAGACAATACAAAATCATCGCAGAATTGCCATTCTTTCATTGCAGAAATAATGTCGTAATCATCCAATCTTGCAAAAGTTTGCAATACATCTGTGTTAAAATCATTAAAAGAAACTTCATTGTTAAGAAAAAACGACAATGCAGAACTAGCCTCTAATTTCACCCCGTTATTTACCAATTCCTTGGCACGCTTAAGTATCCTGATCAATATTTGTTCAGCAGCCAGACTTGTTTTGTGCAAATAGGCCTGCCAATACATAAGTCGTCTCGCTACCAAAAATTTTTCGACCGAATAAATCCCTTTTTCTTCTATAACCAACTCATCATCAACTACATTAAACATAGAAATAATACGCTCCGAATTGATATTTCCTTCAGCAACCCCGGTGTAAAAACTATCTCGTTTTAGGTAATCTGTTCGATCCAAATCTAATTGGCCGGAAACCAATTGGTTCATGAATTTACGAGAATATTGCCCTTTAAAAATTTGAATTGCTAATGAAAGTGCTCCATCAAATTCTTCATTCAGTGCCTCCATAAACAATAACGAAATTCTTTCATGACTAACCCCATTAACAATGCTATGTTCCATAGCATGTGAAAAAGGTCCATGCCCTACATCGTGAAGTAAAATTGCCATCAACAATCCGATTTCCTCTTCTTCCGAAATAGCTACTTGTTTAAACCTTAATGTCTCAACGGCCTTCTTCATAAGGTGCATGCAACCTAAAGCATGATGAAATCTCGTATGATGCGCTCCCGGATAAACAAGATAAGACATCCCCATTTGAGAAATTCTTCTTAGTCGTTGAAAATTTTTGTGTTCTATTAAATCGTAAATTTGTGTATTGGGAATGGTAATAAAACCATATATTGGATCGTTAAAGATTTTCAGCTTATTAGTTGTCTTCAATGTGAAATAGAAATTTATAAAAAGCAAATATACGTAAGTATGAGCGACATAAAAATATTATGGGTAGATGATGAGATTGAGTTGCTAAAACCTCATATACTTTTTCTGGAACAAAGAAATTATAAAATCGATACTCGGAAAAGTGGTTCTGAGGCTGTTGACAGTATCGACTCTAATGAATATGACATCGTTTTTTTAGATGAAAACATGCCTGGTTTGAGTGGCCTGGAGACCTTGTCAGAGATTAAGAGTAAAAAACCGGATCTTCCCGTGGTGATGATTACCAAAAGTGAAGAAGAAAATATTATGGAGGACGCAATAGGTGCAAAAATTGCCGATTACCTAATCAAACCGGTAAATCCAAATCAAATCTTGCTTTCTTTAAAAAAGAATCTGGATCATTCCAGACTGGTATCCGAAAAAACAACCTCCAACTATCAACAGGAGTTTGGAAAAATTTCAATGGAAATGTCGATGGTTAATTCGTATCAGGAATGGGCTGAATTATACCAAAAACTCATTTACTGGGAATTAGAACTGGAAGATATTGAAGATGCTGGGCTTATTGAGATACTCGAATCACAAAAAATCGAAGCCAATTCACAATTTGGAAAATTTATTGACAAGAACTACCAAAGATGGTTTGAAGATCAAGATCCTCCGGTAATGTCTCATACACTTTTCAAAGAAAAGGTAATTCCAGAATTAAAAGACAACACCCCCACACTCCTTGTAGTCATTGACAATCTGAGATACGATCAATGGAAAGCCATTGAACCACATATTGCACCTTATTACAAAAAAACAAATGAAGCTCCTTATTTCAGTATTCTTCCTACGGCTACTCAATATGCAAGAAATGCTATTTTCTCGGGCTTGATGCCTGCCGAGATGGAAAAACTTTATCCGAATTTATGGAAGAATGATACCGACGAAGGTGGTAAGAACCTGCACGAAGCAGATTTTTTAAATGAGCAAATACGAAGACTCGGAGTGTCCTTAAAATGGGAGTATCATAAAATATCTTCATTAAAGGCCGGACGTCAGTTGGCTCAAAATTTTAAATCTCAAAAAGATAATGACCTTACGGTTATCGTGTACAACTTTGTAGACATGCTGTCACATTCAAAAACAGAAATGGAAGTGGTTAAGGAACTGGCATCTAACGATAAAGCTTACAGATCATTAACGCAGAGCTGGTTTAGAAACTCTCCATTGCTAGATATTATCCAACAATCTCAACAACTTGGGTTTAGACTTATAATTACCACCGATCACGGAACCATTAATGTTAAAAACCCTTCAAAAGTCGTTGGTGACCGGGATACCAGCCTTAATTTAAGATATAAAACGGGAAGAAGCCTAACCTATCAGGATAAGGATGTACTCGCCATCAAAGACCCAAAAGAAGTACATCTGCCGGCAATCAACATGAGTAGTTCTTTTATTTTTGCTAAAAATGATTTGTTTTTCGCCTATCCGAATAACTATAACCACTATGTAAGCTATTATAAGAACACCTATCAACATGGCGGGGTTTCATTGGAGGAAATGATCATTCCTATAGCTGTATTTGAACCTAAATAATAAAAAATCGATAAAAGTTTAAAAAGATTAAAAGTTATCGAAATATACTGTGTGTCAGTTCTGGAGCTATTTTTAGTACAGCTATTAAAAAAATTAGATGCCAAAGGCAATTTTTATTAAATGCAACTTTTGTATATCTACTCAATTGTTAACAAATTTTAGGGAACCAAAATATAGTTTACTTCCTCTGTTATTTCATCTTTTATAGCAATAAAAGTATCATCTTAAATTAGCAATATTTTATAAAAGAGTACGATAGCCGTAATAAAACTTATTTTTTTTCTTATTATTTACTATCTTTGCGATGTATTCAAGTATAGAATATAATCTACAAACTAAAACTATGCCTAAAACAATTGACAGAATAACTCATATTATCAAAATATTTGGTCTAAGCGCCAGGCAATTCGACATGTCTATAGGTGCTTCAAATGGCTACACCCTTAGAATGAGCAAAAACAATGCTTCTGTAGGAAGCGATGTATTAGCTAAAATTCTTGAAAAATATCCTGTTATAAACGCTCATTGGTTAATTACAGGCCAGGGTGATATGTTCAATACGAGTTCTAAAGCTAAAACCATTGATGCTTATAGCATTTCTGAAGAAGAAATCGAAGCCATCATTGATAAAAAATTAAAAGAACATGATAGTAAAGAACGTGATCTTTTAATGGACGAGATTAAAAAAGAAATTGAAGCTACTAAAAAAGGTTTAAAGTAGTTCTTCTACTTAAACCTTTTACCCCTGTTTTCTCCTTTACAAACAACCATCCTCAATAACTAGATTTACCCAATTTAAGGATGTGTTCCCTTTATGTCAGATTATCGAGCTTTAATCAATGATTGCAATGCAGCTTATTTGCAGAAACAATTATTTTTATTGGTAAAAGCAATTTGCTCAGGTAGATAAAGACACATCCCTCGCTAAGAACCCTTTAATTTATGTGTAATGTGAAAATCTTTAGAGCAGTCTCACATTTATATGGAAAAGAAGCCCCTTCGCCCTATCCTTCAAAATTATTATTAGCAACTAATCCTTTTTTCTATCGATCAACTTCCTCCTGCAACACCAATAATTTCTCTAAATATTCTTCAGAAGACATCCTCTTTTTACCTTCTTTTAAAGAAATTAATTGATCTCTTATTTTATCCCTCCTCTCATTGTTAATGATAGAGACCAATTGCGTAATTTCTGACTCTATTAAGGTTTGCAGCCTGGCAATAGAAAAATAATAATTAACCTTTCCGGAAATCCAGATTAATACGAATAAAATAGGAAGTAAATAGGGCAAGGCCCCCCAAATAGACTGTTCATCAATTACAGAATTCAGGTTAACGATATCGATAATCTGAATAATGGTAACTGATACAGGAGATAATATGGCAAACTTCCACCAATTCTCATTGGTTATATACCAAATTGAAAGCAATACAACCAGGTATAATTTTCCCCCAAGCAACCAAACTACTGTTAAAACAGAAGCATAATCATTGTCAAAAGCATCTCCAATCAAGCTTCCGGGAGCAACAAAATCTTGAGGAACAAAACGATAAACATAATACAGTATTGGCGTTGCTAATAGAAAAACCGAAGTAATTACCCCGGCAGCGTTTAATTTTGGCCTTGTCTTTTCGCTCCCCGTAACCCCTTCACCATATCGCTTCTTAACCTTGATACTTAATTTAGATAGCTTTTTTAGATATTCCTTCTGGTTTAAATAATTTTTGGAGGCTCTGATCGACCGCGACTTATTTCTTAAGTACTGCAAGTCACCCTTCAAAAACTTAGATTTATTTATCAGGTCATCAATCTGGAATGCATACACATCAGAACTTAATTTAAAATAGGCCTTCAACCGAACCTTTTTAAAAATCAACATACAGCATAAGGAAATTACCGTTACCGGAATAATCATAGAATACAAAATTCCCATTTCCTTATTAGCATGAAAAATAGTAACATCAAATTCCCTGAATAAAATATGCAAACACTGAATCATGTTCACATTAATTAAAAAGATAAGCGACCAACGCCACCAACTTCTACAAGTAAAATACCATATGGAAAGAAGAATAATTGGAATTAACTTACTTAAAACCAAATAAGACACAACATCCATCCCTTGAGACACCATCACCTCTACCCTAAAACCAAAAAGTTTCATGAAAGAATTTTTCGGGAATAATTCATTCAATCTTATTAGAAAGGGACTTACAACAATGAAGACTCCCAAAAAAACCTCAAATAAAAATATACGGCTATTTTGTTTACTACTATATTTTACGCTATCTACAAGACGCTTTATTGGTATACTAATAAGCATTCTCAAGTTTTTTCCATTACCCGATATAGCAGTATCGTGAATTTAAAATCAGACTCTTTAAATTTCAAACCAACATGCTTCATGGTTGCAAACCTAATAGATTTTAATGAATTACAATGATCAATTTAATAATATCAATATTTTTGTGAAATAATAAAATCGTTAGTTGCTTTCAAAGATTAAACAATAATATTATGAACTATACGTTAACAGATATACCCCAGATTGCTAACTACATTATTAAGAATGCTAAAAGTAATATTCTATTATTTTATGGAGAAATGGGGGTTGGTAAAACTACGCTCATAAAAGAAATTGTAAAAGAGTTAGGAGTAAATGACGTAACCTCCAGTCCTACATTTTCGATCGTTAATGAATATGAGGGAAATAGTGGTAAAATTTACCATTTTGACTTTTATAGATTAGAAACTGAAGAGGAGGCTTATGATATAGGATTTGAAGACTATATTTACACAGATGCTATATGTTTGATAGAGTGGCCGGAGAAAATCGAAAATTTACTACCAGAAAATGCCACCAAAATTATGATCACAAAAGTTTTAGACAATAAAAGATCTTTAATTCTAAAATAGTTGTATATTAGGTAACTTCATTCCTTTTTAACTTAAAATATAGAAGAAAAAAACTACTAATATACGACTAACTTATTAATTTCCTGTAAGTTATTTTTTCGTAGGTTTGTTTCAACAAACAACGAAAAACAAAACGAATTTTTAAAATATTACCAAAAAACTTACAGTCATGAAATTAGTAAAAATTACTTTCGCCTTATTATTTATGGCCTCTTTTGCTTTAACTTCTTGCTCTCCTAATAGCGTAGCTGACGAAGATAATCTATATGATAATACTCAGGGAGTTGAGAAATCGAAAATCCAAATGCCTTCGGCTGGATAATTAAAGCAAACCTATATTCTACAACCTTTAAACTTACGATTATGAAA
>NZ_FPAG01000007.1:315194-341965 GCF_900116365.1 Zhouia amylolytica
ACAGTCATGAAACTAGTAAAAATTACTTTCGCTATATTATTTGTTGCATCTTTCGCTTTAACTTCTTGTTCCCCTAGCAGTGTCGCTGATGAAGACAACCTGTATGATAACACTCAGGGAGTTGAGAAGTCAAAAATTCAAATGCCTTCAGCAGGATAAGAAAAAATACTTTTAATTTTATATATTTAATCCCTAATAATTTTATTAGGGATTTTTTATTAATTTATTTATGTTATTTAGACTCATTAGTTGAGAATAAAGTTTTATGAACCGTTCTATAAACTCCAAATCTAACACCACCAAGGTAAAATTAATATCAGTTGGTACACTCGTTGCTGTATTAATTGCTATAAGTCCGTATGTATTTTATCTATACGAAAGCTTGCCTTTAGATAATACCTGGAACACCCCATTTTTTGACTTTAAGACCGACTATTTCGCGACCATTTATATGATGGCCTGGGTATTCATGAATAAATTTGTTCCTTTCTATCTTTTAATATTATGGTTTTTAACCTGTCGACATTGGTGGTACCATATCATCCTGATCCCTATTAGTATGTTTATGTTTCAAATGGTGGTAACCATTAATGATGAGGCCAGATATGTTGATGAATTTGAGATATACTATATAATTCCGGTTATGATGGTGGTTATACCAATTGTTTATTTAATCAGAGCAAAAATCTTTGATAAAATCGTGCATGGTATAGATCTAAAGGAAATAGAAAAAGAGCTTAAAGAATACGAAGAAAAAGGAATTGATTAATTTAGTATCTTCACAAGAGTCTAATTTTAGCTTATGAATTTTCCAACCACTCCTTTTTCAAAGCAACAATTAATTCCACAGGAAGAAACCTTAGAGGTTCTCAAGCAAAAAGGAGAGCTCTTTATAGGTATTCCCAAAGAAATCTCGTACCAGGAAAAGAGAGTGTGCCTGACCCCCGATGCTGTTAATGCATTAACTTCTCATGGTCATCGGGTCCTGATTGAATCAAATGCCGGTGAAGGTGCTAATTTTTCTGATAAGCAATACAGCGATGCAGGTGCAGAAATAACCCGAGATACTAAAAAAGTATTTTCTTGCCCCATCCTCTTAAAAGTAGAGCCCCCTTCCATAGAGGAACTGAGCTATGTAAATCCGCAAACCATATTAATTTCAGCCTTACAACTCAAAACTCAACAAAAAAAATACTTTGAGACCCTGGCAAAAAAAAGAATTACAGCAATCTCGTTCGAATATATCAAAGATGAGGATGGAAATTATCCCGCTGTAAGATCCTTAAGTGAAATTGCGGGAACAGCTTCTGTTCTTATCGCTTCAGAATTATTAACAAATGTAAATCAAGGAAATGGCCTTATGTTTGGCAACATCAGCGGAGTACCGCCAGTGGAGGTTGTTATTTTAGGAGCAGGAACTGTTGGTGAATTTGCAGCACGATCAGCTTTAGGGCTGGGCGCTAACTTAAAAGTGTTTGATAATTCAATTACCAAATTAAGGAAACTGCAGTCTCATCTGGGAAGACCACTGTACACGTCTACCATTCAACCTAAAAACCTTATCAAAGCACTTAAAAGATGTGATGTGGTCATCGGAGCTATTCGAGGCCTAGACAGAGCCCCCGTTATTGTCACTGAGACCATGGTGGAAAATATGAAACCTGGTTCTGTAATAATTGATGTCAGCATCGATATGGGAGGTTGCATCGAAACAAGTGAAATAACCACCCACGGAAAACCTACATTTATCAAGCACGGTGTCATACACTACTGTGTGCCTAACATACCTTCTCGATACTCAAGAACTGCATCTGTTTCAATAAGTAATATTTTCACACCATATCTTTTAAAAATAGGAGAAGATGGCGGACTTGAAAATTCTATTAGATTTGATAGAGGTTTAAGGAATGGTTTGTATTTTTACCACGGAATTTTAACCAACAAAACCATTGCTGAGTGGTTCGACCTCTCTTATAACGATATTAACTTATTGATTTTCTAAAACATGTCATTTTTAAAACGATTTGGGTTCTATTTAATAGGGCTGTCTTTGGGTATTGTTTTTTTAGCATTTTTCTTTAAGGAAAAACGAACTGAGTTCTGTTATCTGCCGAATTGCAGAGTCTTAAAGGATATTCGTTCTAAAGAATTAATATTTTCAGACGATATTAAAAAGCTTATGAATGATCAAACCATATCAAAAGCGTACTTCGATACTTTGTTAGTTGAAGGGAATGTGTTATTTAATAAGAGTGACACGAAGGCAAAACCTTGTAAAACCTATATAATCGAAGGAATCATTAAAGAACAATTAGCCGAAGTTACCATTAAAAACTGTAAAAATGGTGTTGAGATATCAGCTTTGAAATTTGTAGAATAAAAAAAAGGCTTTAAAAGCCTTTTTTTTATTTAAATTTTTCTTCTTTTTCGTTCCTGTTTTAGCAAGCTTAACTCCCTGGTAGTTTGACCTGCAACAGAAGTGTTTTCTTCAGCCCTGCGGATTAAATATGGCATAACATCCCGAACCGGACCATATGGCAAATATTTTGCTACGTTATATCCCTTTTCAGCCATGTTGAAAGTGATATGATCACTCATCCCATATAATTGACCAAACCACACCCTGTCTTCATTAACCTTAATTCCCTTGGCATCCATAATATCCATAATAAGATAATTGCTAGCCTCATTATGTGTGCCGGCAAAAATTGAAATGGTCTCTAAATTATCCATAATATATGTAGCGGCAGCATCATAATTCTCATCGGTTTCCTTCTTGGATGCACAAATAGGAGTTGGATACCCCATTTCCTCGGCACGTTCATTCTCTTTCTCCATATAGGCCCCTCTTACCAACTTGAAACCCAAACGAAATTCTTCCTTTTTCGCTCTTTCATGAAGTTTCTTCAAGTAATCTAAGCGATCCCATCTGTACATTTGTAATGTATTGAAAACAATCGTACTTTTTTTGTTGTACTTGGCCATCATCTGTTCGATTACCTGATCAGCCGCTTCTTGCATCCAGCTTTCCTCTGCATCTATTAAAACAGTAACCCCAAGGTTATAGGCATGCTGACAAACCCTATCGAAACGATCAACCACACGATCCCATTCCTCTTGCTCAAATTTAGATAATACAGCTTTCTCCCCTACCTTTTGATAGAGTTCTAACCTGCCAAAACCAGTTGGTTTAAATACACTAAATGGCATTTCCTGCTTTTCAGCGGCAAAATCCAGCAGACTTATCACCTTATTGTAACAAGATTCGAATTGCGCCTCCTCTTCCTTTCCTTCTACCGAATAATCAAGGACCGAACGTACTCCCTTTTCGTACATACTTTTAACAATAGGCAAACAATCCTCCTCATTTACACCACCACAAAAGTGATCGAAAACAGTGGCTCTAATTAAACCTTCAACAGGTAAATGAGCCTTAATTGCAAAGTTGGTTACGGCAGTACCAATCTTAACCAATGGCTCATTAGCGATCATCTTAAACAAAAAGTATGCTCGCTCTAGTTGCGCATCACTTTTAAGTGAAAATGCAACCTCAGTATTGTCAAAAATTCTATTCATTTATTTCATTAAAATCGTTTTACAAATATATTTACATTTTAAAAAGAAAAAACCGTTATTTTGCTTTTCGTAAAAAAAAAATCAAACCATGCTTCAACCAATTACCTGTAACAATTACACCATACACTTTAACGAAGAAATATATACCCGGTTAAACAAACATATTGACTCGCATTTTTACTCTAAAATCTTTGTGCTCGTCGATGAAAATACCCATGAGCATTGCTTACCATATTTTCTTTCTAATGTTCAAACCAATCTGGAAATAGAAATTATTGAAATTGAAGCAGGAGAAGAACACAAAAATATAGAAACATGTAGTGGAGTTTGGAATGTACTTTCTGAATTAGGAGCCGATAGGAAAAGTTTAATGATCAATCTGGGTGGTGGTGTCGTAACTGACCTTGGGGGGTTTGTAGCTTCTACTTTTATGAGAGGCATTGATTTTATTAATGTACCTACTACCCTTCTTGCTATGGTTGATGCTTCTGTTGGAGGCAAAACCGGAGTAGATTTGGGATCGTTAAAAAACCAAATTGGAGTAATCAATGTTCCTGTTTTTGTTTTTGTCGATACCAAATTCCTGAATACACTACCGTCAGAACAAGTCAGAAGTGGTTTTGCAGAAATGCTAAAGCATGGCTTAATTCACGACGAAAAGTATTGGGATAAACTGTTAAAAACATCTGGAGAGACAAACGAGCTCGACAATCTTATACATGAATCTATTGTTATCAAGAATAAGGTCGTAATGGAAGACCCTAAAGAAAGTGGTTTACGGAAAACTCTTAATTATGGCCACACACTAGGTCATGCTATTGAATCTTATTTTCTACAGGAACCATCCAAGCCAACTTTACTTCATGGTGAAGCTATTGCCATTGGAATGATTCTGGCAACTTTCCTTTCTCATGAATTACATAGTTTTCCTGTAAACAAACTAAAGACCATTACAGAAGTATTCATTCAAAAATATGGCAAAGTTCAATTTGAACCGACCGATTATGAAAGGATAATTGAGCTATTAAAATTTGATAAGAAAAATGCTTTTGGAGATATAAATTTTGTTCTTCTCGAGGATATTGGCAAAACGATTATTGATGTTAAAGTTGACAACGATCTGATTATCAAGTCTTTTGAGTACTACAAAAATCATTAAAATTTAATAAATTTATGTTTGCACAAATGAATTTTTTATTCATTTTTGCAACCGTTATTTGTTATGCCAAATGATTTCTAACGTACATATCGTATTTCCTGAAAAAGGAAAATGGTACTCACTCCATCCTCATAGATGGTGCAAATATTCATATAGAATTATTTCATTTAATTTACACAAATCCCAAAATCTGTTTAGGCATGACAACTCTATATTAGCCCTTCGCATTTGATTACAGTTTTCATTATTGTTTATCCCCAATTTTTTTAATAATTTAATCCAAAAGCAATAAATGAAAACTAAATATATAGACCTAATCGATCAAACCTATTACTTTCCTCAAGAGGAATTTAATCTTAAAAATAATAGCCTGCAGTTTCATGGGATTGACCTGATGAAACTTGTGGAAGAGTACGGAACACCATTAAAGTTCACCTATTTACCGCAAATCTCAAATAACATACAAAAAGCAAAACGATGGTTTGCTAATGCTATTGAGAAACATAATTATAAGGGTCAATACCACTATTGTTATTGTACCAAAAGCTCGCATTTTGAACATGTTTTAACAGAAGCATTACAAAATGATATTCATATCGAAACCTCTTCAGCTTTTGATATTGATATCGTAAATAAACTAATCTCGCAAGGAAAACTATCCAAAGACAACTATGTAATTTGCAATGGATTTAAAAGAGATAAATACATTCAAAACATAGCAAAACTTATTAATAGTAGTCATAAAAAATGTATTCCGATTATTGATAATTATGAAGAGTTAGGTTTATTGACGGAAGTCATCAATGGTAAATTCAATATAGGCATACGGATTGCATCTGAGGAAGAACCAAAATTTGAATTTTACACAAGTAGATTAGGTATAGGCTATAAAAATATTGTACCCTTCTACAATCGTGAAATCAAAGATAATGAGCAGATCTCTTTAAAGATGTTACACTTTTTCATCAATACAGGTATCAGAGACACTGCCTATTACTGGAACGAATTACTAAAATGTCTTAAAGTATATATTCAATTAAAAAAAGTATGCCCTAGCCTAGACAGTTTAAATATTGGCGGTGGTTTTCCAATTAAAAATTCATTGGCCTTTAACTATGATTACCAATACATGATTGATGAAATTATCAATCAGATTAAATTGGCGTGCGAAGAAGCCGATGTTCCAACACCAAACATTTTTACCGAATTTGGAAGTTTTACCGTTGGTGAAAGTGGTGGTGCTATCTATCAGGTGCTTTACCAAAAACAACAAAATGATAGGGAAAAATGGAATATGATTAATTCATCATTCATAACCACTTTACCTGATAGTTGGGCAATTAGCAAACGATTTATTCAATTAGCAGTGAATCGATGGAATGATGAATATGAACGCGTATTATTAGGAGGTTTAACCTGCGACAGTGATGATTACTATAATAGCGAACAGCATGTGAATGCGATTTATTTACCGAAGTTTAATAAAAATAAACCGTTATATATTGGCTTTTTTAATACAGGAGCTTATCAGGAAACCATTGGAGGATTTGGAGGTCTGCAACACTGTTTAATACCACAGCCAAAACATATTTTGATTAATAAAGACGCTGACGGAAATATCACCACTAAATTATTCGCAGAACAACAAACAGCTGACGACTTTCTTAAAATTTTAGGTTATCATGAGTAAAAAAACATATGCAGGTATTCCTGAGAAATACAGTCGATTAGACGATGCTAAAGTCGTACTGATCCCGGTACCTTATGACGGTACAAGCACCTGGCAAAAAGGAGCAGATAAGGGCCCAGAAGCTTTTTTACACGCTTCAGAAAACATGGAACTGTTTGATATTGAAACGCGCACTGAACCATACAGAAAAGGAGTTTATTTAGCACCATCAGTTACTGAAAGCAGTAGTCCTGAAAAGATGGTTGAAGCGGTATACAGAACAACCAAAAACTACATTAAGCAAGATAAGTTTGTTACTTTGTTCGGTGGCGAACATTCTATATCAATAGGGACTATTAAAGCCTTTAATGAAAGTTTTGACAATCTTACTGTTTTACAAATTGATGCACACGCAGATTTAAGG
Source organism: Zhouia amylolytica (assembly GCF_900116365.1). GTDB lineage: Bacteria > Bacteroidota > Bacteroidia > Flavobacteriales > Flavobacteriaceae > Zhouia > Zhouia amylolytica. The sequence goes on from NZ_FPAG01000007.1 coordinate 322,023, forward strand.
CCTGAATACGATGGTACTAAGTGTAATCACGCATGTGCAGTATTTGAAGCCAGTAAAACGACGAATCTTATTCAGGTAGGAATCAGAAGTATGGATATCGAAGAGCTGGATCATATGGATGAAAATCAGACTTATTTTGCTCATGATATTATTTCAGATGACGATTGGATGGAAGACTCGATCCACCAAATGACAGATAATGTATTTATCACCATCGACCTCGATGCTTTCGACCCTTCCATTCTACCAGCTACCGGAACCCCTGAACCTGGTGGGTTATTATGGTATGAAACCTTAGATTATTTAAAACAAATTTTCAAAAAGAAAAATGTAGTTGGCTTTGACATTGTAGAGCTCTGTCCAAACCCTAACGAAAAATCATCAGATTTTCTTGCTGCCAAACTTTATTATAAAATGTTGGCTTATAAATTTAAATATGGTACGAACCAAAATACAGTAGAAAATGAAAACGACTAAAGGACCTATTTCAGATTTTATACAAAAATACTATCTGCATTTTAACGCAGCTAGTGTTGTTGATGCAGCCAAAGCTTATGAGCAACAGCTGAATAATGGCGCCAAGATGATGGTTACCCTCGCGGGAGCTATGAGTACTGCTGAACTTGGAAAAATATTTGCAGAAATGATTCGTCAAGATAAAGTTCAAATAATTTCTTGTACAGGAGCCAATCTTGAGGAAGACATTATGAATTTAGTAGCCCACTCTCATTATGAACGTGTTCCTAATTACCGTGATCTTACACCTAAAGAAGAATGGGATCTGCTTGAAAGAGGTTTGAATCGGGTTACCGATACTTGTATCCCGGAAGAAGAAGCCTTCAGACGTCTGCAAAAACATATTTTTAAGATTTGGAAGGATGCAGAAGAAAATGGTGAAAGATACTTTCCACATGAGTTTATGTATAAATTACTGTTAAGCGGAGTACTGGAAGAATATTATGAAATAGATATTAAAGACTCCTGGATGTATGCAGCTGCTGAAAAGAACCTTCCAATTATTGTACCCGGATGGGAAGATAGTACTATGGGAAATATCTTCGCTTCTTATGTCCTCAAAGGAGAACTGCAGGCAAGTACTATGAAGAGTGGAATAGAATACATGACATTCTTAGCAGACTGGTACGCTAATAACTCAAATAATGGAATAGGATTTTTTCAGATAGGTGGAGGAATTGCAGGTGATTTTCCAATTTGCGTAGTACCAATGCTCTATCAGGACATGGAAATGACAGATATTCCTTTTTGGAGTTACTTTTGTCAAATATCTGATTCAACAACCAGCTACGGATCCTATTCTGGTGCCGTTCCAAATGAAAAAATAACGTGGGGAAAACTGGATATAGATACCCCTAAATTTATAATTGAATCAGACGCCACTATCGTCGCTCCACTCATTTTTGCATATTTATTGGATATGTAATTTTTTTTAAAAATGAGTGATACAATTAAAAAAAAAATATATTATTTTTAACTAGTACCAACACCATCAAGCCCATGAAACGTGTTATAGTCGATTACAAAAAACTCACCAACGAAATATTATCGATGTTGGTAGAAAAGTATCCGGATGGATATGGAGATGATGATATCATTAGCTTTAAAAATGCTAAGAATGAAACTGTTGACGCTCTTGAGATAAGAGCTGAAGATGCGATCTATTTAGTAAAGGTTAGCACCCGTTTAGCCAATACTATGGAAAATTTCGATGAAGAAGATGATGATTATTCCAGTGATGATGTTTCTTCAGACGATATTGACGTACCTGACGATAACGATGATTCTGACGAATAACTTAAAGGAGCCTAATTAGGCTCCTTTGTATTTTAAATACCTGTCTTCAATTACATTGACATGATGTTTCATGTGCCCGCAAATAATAAAAGCTATTGCTCTTGCTGTAAAGGGTTTATTCATAACGAATCCCTTGCTGTTAAATGCTTCTTCATCAAATGATTTAACCAACTCGATCGAACTGGCTCTAACCGCTTTAAGTTCCTTTAGTAAGCTTTCGCGAGGCCTCAAATTTGCCTTAGAGGCAGGTACGTAATCATTTTCTTCAAATCCGGGCAAATTAGTTTGATCACCCCGGCCTATGCGTAATAAACGATACTGAAATACCCGTTCGGCATCAATAACATGTAAAACAACCTCGGCAATGGTCCATTTTCCGGGAGCATAGGCATATAACATTTTCCCCTCAGGTAATGCCTCCAGCAACTTAGAGAATTGATTAGCCCCCTCCTCCATAGCTTTCATTAACTCGATGTCATCAAGTACTTTTATATAATTCGCATAAAAAGCGTCATATTCGTTTGCACCTATATCTGTTGCCCTCATATTTCAAAGTTTATTCCTGGGTTATTGTATTGCCGATTAAAATTCTTTGATAATCTATTTTTTTATTTAATATTGCAAGTAACTAACTATTGTTTCAACTTAAACGATTTGGACCCTAAAATTACTAATCATTTTAAAGACAAACGAAAAAAATTAATGTTGAAACTATTCTGGTCTTCTATATTTACAATATGTTCGTTCCATTTATCCTTTGGTCAAAACACCCAAAAGATTTATGCAAGATTGAATTCGCTTCAAAATTCAATAAATATTCAACAGGAAATTGTATTTCACAACGACTCCAATGACACCCTGAATACTCTTTACCTTAACGACTGGAACAACGCATATTCAAATAAAAATACACCACTAGCCAAAAGATTTGCTGAAAACTTCAATAAAAGTCTGCATTTTGCCAAAAATGAAGATAAAGGATCTACCCAAATCCTAAGCGTTACGGATAATAACTTTAAAAGCCTGCAATGGAACCGACCTAAATCCAGTGATCTCATAAAACTACAACTTAATCATCCCATTTATCCAGGAAAAAATTACAAATTCTCACTCACCTATATTGTTAAATTACCGAATGCTAAATTCACGGATTATGGCTTTACAAACAATAGGGATTTCAACCTACGATATTGGTATTTGACTCCCTGTGTTTATGATGGTAACTGGAAACTTTCCAGCAATAAAAACCTGGATGACCTCTATTCGTTAAAAACCACCTACGATGTCCAGTTTACTTATGCCTCAGGATATCATATCATTACTGATCTGGATGAAATTAACAAAGAAACCACGAACGGAGTAACAACCATTAACCTTCATGGTGACAACCGGTCAGATTTGAAATTAATTTTTCAAAAAAGTTCTAACGCGTTCTCACATTTCACAAATAACAAATTAACCCTGATTACCGACTTAGAAGCAAAAAATCTAAACGACATCACCAAAGCCTCCTCAGCGAATCAGGTTGTAAATTTTGTCACAAGTCACTTGGGAGATTATCCGAATGAGAAATTAGTAGTCACTGCCCTTGAGTACAATAAAAATCCATTATATGGCCTTAATCAATTACCCTCTTTTATCAGACCGTTTAAAGAAGAATTTCAATATGAATTAAAACTCCTAAAGACCTTACTTCATAATTACCTCGAAAATACATTAACCATAAACCCTCGGGAAGAGCAATGGGTCCTGGACGGTATTCAAACTTATCTCATGATGAAATATGTAGATGAATACTATCCCAACATGAAATTAATTGGTAATCTTTCCGATACCTGGTTGTTGCGATCTTATCATTTGGCCAATATGAGCTTTAATGAACAGTATCCTTTCCTCTACATGTTAATGGTAAGAAAGAATCTAAATCAGGCACTCACCACCCCTAATGATTCATTAATTAGGTTTAATTTAAAGATTGCCAATAAATATAAAGCAGGAGTTGGACTTACCTATTTAAAAAATTATTTAGGTACAGATGCCGTCGATGAAGTAATTCAGGAATTTTATAACAATTGCCAGACCATAATGGCAACACAAGAAAATTTTGAAGCACTTCTAAAGGAAAAAGCCCAAAAAGACATTGATTGGTTCTTTACCGATTTTGTGGACTCTGAAAGACACATTGATTTTAAAATTAAAAAGGTTAAAAAAATAAAAGACTCTATTACTCTATCGGTAAAAAATAAAACAGGAACTAAAGTACCCATCTCCCTATATGGTATTAATAAAAATGATTCTGTTGTTTCTAAATTATGGTTAACCGACATTCGTGATGAAAAAAAAGTAACCATCGCCAATACTGGTATAGATAAACTTGTCCTTAATTATGATAAGGTCATTCCCGAATTCAATCAACGGAATAACTGGAAATCTACAGGAGGGTTTTTATCGAGCAATAAAAAATTAAAATTTCAATTTTTTAAGGATGCTGAAAATCCATACTATAAACAAGTTTTCTTCGTTCCCATAGCAACTTACAACCTTTATGATGGATTTACCCCCGGATTAAGACTCTACAATAAAACATTTCTAAATCAGCCGTTTATTTATGATATACGTCCCTCCTATGCTTTGAAAGAAAAAGCACTTGTCGGAGGCGGATCGTTTTTGTATAAAAATTATATACAGAATAGTAATATGTATGTCGTAAACTATGGGTTAGGTGGCTCTTCATATCATTATGCACCTGATTTAAGGTACAGCACCATTACCCCATTAGTGAGCTTTGGTTTTCGACCTGATGATCTTAGATCGAATGAAAGGGAATCTCTAATGCTTCGTTTCGTAAATGTTATACGAGATAAAGATCCGTCGATACAAACCAACCCTGATTACAGTGTATTTAATGTTCGATACAACTATAGAAATATTGGCGCTATCAATCACCTTACCTGGTTTGTAGATGGACAGGTCGCCAAAAACTTTTCAAAAGTTTCATTAAATATCGACTACAGGAAGTTATTTCAAAATAATCTACAGCTAAACCTCCGGTTTTTCGCAGGTAAATTTATTTACAATGATACCACCTCCGATTATTTTAGCTTTGCACTAGACAGGCCAACCGATTATTTATTTGATTATAATTATCTCGGTAGATCGGAAGATACCGGACTATTCAGTCAACAATTAGTGATTGCTGAAGGTGGTTTCAAATCTCAATTGGATAATCCTTACGCAAATAATTGGATCATGACCACTAACGCCAGTGTTAATATTTGGCGTTGGATTGAAGCATATGGTGACTTAGGGCTTGTGAAAAACAGAAATATACCAACTCGTTTTGTTTATGACTCTGGAATCCGATTAAATCTTGTTCCGGATTATTTTGAATTATATTTCCCTGTATACTCGAATAATGGATGGGAGATTGCTGATAACAGATATGATCAAAAAATTCGCTTTATCGTTACATTAAGTCCTAGAACACTGATCGGTTTGTTTACCAGAAAATGGTTTTAACCCTTTCAACAAACACTTCTTTTCTTTAAATAATTCTCACTAAAAACTGAATATTTTATCAAATATTAAAAATTACTCAAGTTTAAGGCCTTAAAACTGATAATAATTCATGATTTTAAGATGCTTTTACGTTGTAAAAAACGATTCTTTTACCTACTTTTGTATGCACTTGAATTAAAAATTATATGCAGACAGAAACCAATACCCAAACAGACATTTCATTTGAAGATTTTAAAGATCAAGTACTTAGCGATTACAAAATTGCAGTACTTAGTAGAGAATGTAGCCTTTTAGGAAGAAGAGAAGTTCTAACAGGTAAGGCAAAGTTTGGGATATTTGGTGATGGAAAAGAACTCCCGCAATTGGCCATGGCCAGAGCATTTAAAAATGGAGATTTCAGAAGTGGTTATTACAGAGATCAAACCTTTATGATGGCCATTGGAGAATTGAAACCTACCCATTTTTTTGCCGGCCTTTATGCACATACCGATATAGAAAAAGAACCGATGAGTGCGGGGAGACAAATGGGAGGTCACTTTCTTACTCAAAGCAACAACCCTGATGGTTCATGGGTCGACCTTACCAAACAAAAAAATAGTAGCGCTGATATATCTCCAACAGCAGGACAAATGCCAAGACTGCTCGGATTGGCTCAGGCCTCAAAAATATATCGAAATGTTGAAGGAATAAATCAAGACAAGTTCTCCATTGACGGCAATGAAGTTGCCTGGGGTACTATTGGTAATGCAAGTACCAGTGAAGGACTGTTCTTCGAAACATTCAATGCTGCCGGCGTTCTGCAGGTTCCTATGGTGATAAGTGTTTGGGACGATGCCTATGGCATATCGGTACCTGCAAAACACCAGACCACCAAAGAGAATATATCTGAAATTCTAAAAGGTTTCCAAAGAGACAATAAACATAATGGATACGAAATTATTGTCGTAAAAGGATGGGACTACCCTGCCCTTATTAATGCCTATGAAAAAGCGGGTAAAATTGCAAGGGAGGAACATGTTCCTGTTTTGGTTCATGTTATTGAACTAACACAACCTCAAGGTCATTCTACTTCTGGATCTCATGAACGATATAAAACCAAAAAACGTCTTGAATGGGAAAAAGAACACGATTGTAACCTAAAATTCAGAAATTGGATAATAGCTAATAACTTAGCAACTGACGAGGAACTTTCTGAGTTGGATAAGCAATTAAAAAAAGAGGTTAGGGATCAAAAAAAAGAAGCATGGGCCGATTTCTTAAATCCTATCATAAAGGATAAAAAAGAGGTTACAGAATTATTAGCCAAAATTGCAGACAAAAGCGCTAACAAAACATTTATTAATAAAATAAAAAATGACCTCATATCTATTGACGAACCTGTTAAAAGAGATGTGGTTGCCGCCGCAAGGAAAACATTAAGATACCTGAATCAGGAACAGTTCCCTGAAAAAGAGGCATTAAAAAATTGGATTGCTGAATTCATGAATCGTACCCAACCTGAATACAGCTCCTTACTTTATAATGAAAATAACGACAAGGCGACAAGTATCGAAAGTATTCATCCTGCATATGAGGATGATGCAGCCCTCGTAGATGGACGCGTCGTATTACGTGATAATTTTGAAAAATTACTGGAAAAACATCCTGAAGCACTGGTATTCGGTGAAGATAGTGGTAATATAGGTGACGTAAACCAAGGCCTGGAAGGCTTACAAGAAAAGTTTGGCGAACTTAGGGTTGCAGATGCAGGTATCAGAGAAGCAACCATTCTCGGACAAGGAATAGGAATGGCTATGAGAGGTTTGAGACCCATTGCAGAAATCCAATACCTCGATTACCTACTATACGCAATCCAGATTATGAGTGATGATTTAGCCACACTTCGATATAGAACCGCAGGTAAACAAAAAGCGCCTGTTATTGTTCGAACTCGCGGACATAGACTTGAAGGAATTTGGCATGCTGGTTCCCCTATGGGAGGTATCATTCACCTTTTAAGAGGAATGTATATCCTTTCTCCTAGAAATATGACCAAAGCAGCTGGTTTCTACAATACCCTCATGGAGACTGATGAACCAGCCCTGGTGATTGAAAGTCTTAACGGATATCGATTAAAAGAGAAAATGCCATCAAACATGGGTGAATTCAAAACCCCTATAGGAGTTGTCGAAACTGTAAAAAGCGGTTCCGATATTACCGTGATCTCTTATGGTTCCACCCTGCGAATTGTAGAACAAGTAGCTAAAGAATTATTAGAGGTGGCCATTGATGTAGAAGTAATCGATGCCCAAACCCTTCTTCCGTTCGACATCAATCATGATGTTGTTGAAAGTTTAAAGAAAACGAACAGATTACTGATCATCGATGAAGACGTTCCCGGAGGATGTTCGGCTTATTTATTACAAGAAATTATAGAAAAACAACAAGGTTATAGATTCCTCGACAGCGCTCCCCAAACACTAACGGCACAACCCCATAGACCTGCCTACGGTACAGACGGAGACTATTTTTCTAAACCCAATGCTGAAGATATCTTTGAAAAGATATATAGCATTATGAATGAAGCTAATCCAGAAAAATATCCCGAATTGTAGCATCTTTTTATTGTGATTTTTCGTATTTAAATTAAACGATAATACTTATCACAATGAAGAAGTTTGTTTGCATTATACTGTTGGGATCTGGTATCTTAATGAGTTGCCAGAAACGTAAAAGTAAACCTGATAACAACCCAATAAATAAAAATAACCTCGACAATGAGCATGTCGTAAGTGATTTACACAATGCCCAAAATACACTCGACTGGGAAGGAACCTATTCAGGAGTATTACCATGCCCCGATTGTGATGGAATTAAAACCAAAATCGTTATAAGTTCGGATAACAGATATATATTTGAACAGCGATATCTGGGTAAAAATGATAGTGTGTTTTTAAATAAAGGTAATTTCAGCTGGTCTGATAGTGGAACCAGGATTACGCTAAACAACTTCAATCAAGCAGCTTTCATGTATGTTGTTGGAGAAAATTCACTTACACAACTTGATCCGGATGGAAAAAGGGTTACCGGCGAATTAAGTAAGCAATACATATTAACAAAAGAATAAAAAGTTCATTCTTTAAATAAGGCCTGTTCAAAAAACAGGCCTTATTTATTTCCTGAAACTAAATCATAATTGAGATGATTGGCCCCCCCCCCTTTTTAATGTTTTCACCTCAAACAAATACACTTCATCATCTAAAATTCTTATCCTGACAGAAATAATATTTATTTCATCTTAATTCTATACCAACCTTCGTATAATTATTTAACTTCATGTAAAACAGTAAATAACTTATATTTAACCCTTTACGAAATGAAAAGAATTCTATTTTTAACAGGTGATTACACAGAAGACTACGAAACCATGGTGCCCTTTCAAATGCTTGAAATGGTAGGTTATGAAGTTCATACGGTTTGTCCCGACAAAAAAGCCGGAGATACCATAAAAACCGCAATTCATGATTTTGAAGGCGATCAAACCTACACTGAAAAGCCGGGGCATAATTTTGCTCTGAATTACTCATTTGATAACATAAGACTTAATGATTACCATGGACTTGTGATCGCTGGAGGAAGAGCTCCGGAATACCTGAGGTTGAATTCTAAAGTAATTGAGGTCGTTAGACATTTTTTTAAGGAAGATAAACCAGTGGCTGCTATATGTCATGGTATTCAAATTTTAACCGCAGCAAATGTGGTAAAAGGAAGAAAATTAACTGCATATCCTGCCGTAGGTCCGGAAGTCATTTTAGCCGGTGGTGAATATCAGGGTGTTCCTGTCGATAGCGCCTACGTCGATGGTAATCTGGTTACCTCCCCCGCCTGGCCGGCACATCCAGCATTCATCCGGGAATTTCTAAAAATAATGGGAGCAACAATTACGCTTTAAAGACCAATGCTTATTTGAGAAAATACCACAAAATGAAAACCACCATAAAAACAGTATATGCAAAAACTCCGGTAAGTACTGTCAACAGAAAACTTTTAACCTTTGATACCTTTTCAAAAAATTGGGAATAACACCAATACACCAAGATCAAATTAAGAAATAACAAAGCCCTGGAAATTAGAGATTCTATTTCACTGTTATAAGAAGCGTATAATAAAGGAAGTATCATAACATGAACCACCAAACGCTGAGAGGCGGCATAAGCATTCAAGACCATATGCTCTATAAAATTATAGCCTTGCTTCCAGAAAGCTATATAAGAACCCATGCTGAAAACAGGAATTAAGCATAGTGAAACAAGGGCATAGTGCTGTGTCAACCATTCATTTAAGGAGGGGTAATCAATTAGGTTTTCAGTTTCGGAGACGCTATTCCCATGAATAAATTCTATACCCAAAAAATGAACAAGAAGCGCGTAGAAGGTGGCAAGCAAAATTACTAACGACAAAGGCTTAAAATGTCTTACACGCTTCCCTTTTATAAACGCTCTGATAGTATGACCCGGTCGGGTAAAAAGCTCTTTGAGCGTATAGAAAAGCCCCTTATCGAAAGCAAGAACGCCCAATTGAATATCATTTACTATATACTTTACGTTTAGTCGATGAGTACTAGCAGCCTGTCCACAATCAGAACAATACTTTCCAATTACTTCACTTCCACAGTTTTTGCAGGTTATTGACATGAGTAATACGCTTTGACGGTCAATTTAGGATTTGACCCTTCAAAATATACAAGTTTTTTTTGATTTATAATTCGTTTAGTATTTTCGTTAGACCAACAGCCAGGCAATTTGAAAAATACAATTATGCTATTGATAGCCGTTTTAGTGTTCTTTCCAATTTTTGGGCAAGACCTAAAATCAAAACAAGACAGCGCTTCAGTGATCTCGTATTACGACAGGATCATGCTGAAAGCAAATATTGACACGCGTACAGATAGTTACCTCAGTAAAAGCTTGAATAGTAATGACGACGAATTAAACATTAGAAACAATAACGCTTTAAAGATGTTTTTCAATCTCAATTACAGATTTCTAAGCGTCAGTTTTGGATTTGCTCCGGAATTCTTACCAGGTAATAATGATGACCAATTAAAAGGAGAATCGTCATTTAGTGATATAAAATTTAGACTCTTCTTCGGTAATTGGATTCAGGAACTTCATTATAGCAAAGTAAGTGGCTTTTATGTTGTTAATACGGGTGATTTCTTTTCTGGCTGGCAAAAAGATATCGATCCCTATTTTCAATTTCCAGGTATATCCATTACATCCTGGGGAGGTACCACCGGTTACGTTATGAACCCCAAATATTCCCTTAAAAGCCTCTATTTTAAAACAGAATGGCAGAAGAAAAGTTCAGGGTCCTTCATCCCTTCTATTAGTTATTATTATGATCATTATTCGCTTCGATTTAAAGAATATTTAGGCTCAGATAGTATTGAGAAAATATTTACCCTTAGTAGTGCGATTTCTTACTACTATACCATGGTTATTCACAATAAATGGTATGTTGCTCCTTATGCTACGGCAAAATCAGGGGTTAAATTCTCAAATTTTAAATACAATAGAAGTGATAATGACACTGCGGAGAGTCATACCTATTTTACCATAGCATTGGAGGGCGGTATACAAATTGGTTATAACACACCTCGGTTATTCTTTGGATCCGCATTTAACATAAACTCTAATTGGTATACAAGCTCAGAAAACAACAGGTTGATAAATGACAAAATTTATGGTGCTGTTTATGTTGGCTACCGATTTAATGCTCCGAAATTTATAGCAAATACCTTCGATAAAGCCGAAGACAAGTTAAAGCTTTAAATAAGCCTGCCACTCTATGGCTATCTCACTACAAGACCCCAAGGTTAATCTCATGCAAGATTAAATTTCCGATCCATTATCAATATCTACCCTAAATGATAACATCCATTATACAGGCCACAATTAAATTTATTGGGGTATTATCTCTTACTTTTTTCCTAAATTTAAACCTAACTCAAATAAAAATCATTTTATGAGAAATTATTCTAATATTGGCTTAACTGTGCTCAGGGTCGGAGTTTCATTACTAATGATGACGCATGGGTATGGTAAACTGGAAAGATTACTTTCGGGAGAAGAAATTCAGTTTATGAGCTTTTTGGGTTTAAGCCCTACCATATCTTTAATACTAACCATTATTGGAGAATTTGTAGCTCCAATATTCATTATCATAGGTTATAAAACCAAATGGGCATCAATACCTCCAATAATTGCCATGGCTGTAGCTGCGCTGATCGTGCATGGGGATGATCCACTAGCTAAAAAAGAAATGGCCTTACTATATCTTATAGCATTTATAACCATTGGCCTGTTAGGGCCTGGAAAATTCAGTATTGATGGAAGGAAAAGTTAAATTTTAAGGCTTAGATTATAATACCCAACCTCCTGTTTTTCCAATAGGAGGTTTTCTTTTTTTATCACCAAGCCTGTTGTGTATCACTAAATTACTATCTTCGCGCCCAATTTTATTATTCAAACATAATACCGACGTAGGTATTATAAGGTTCTTGGCAGTTAACCTGCATATTCAAAAATCAGTAAAACGAGAAGGTATGATGCAAATCATTAAAAGCAATAGCATACGCTATTCCAAGGGACTATATTTTATAATCATGATGTTAATTGGCTTTAGCATGCAAGCCCAAAAAAAAGACTCTATCCAAATAATTGAAGAACCATTATACAAACCTTTTATTGAACGTTATATTCTTGATGAATTAAAAAACCTGCGTAATGATCAGGCTGAACTTAAAAAACTAACCGTTGAGAAAATTGCTAATTCTGAACTCAACAGCGCCGACAGAGCTATACGGTATACCACAGACACTACAACCAACATCTTCTATATTATAACGATTGCCGCTTCCATCCTTGTAATAATCGGCTGGAGATCATTAACGGATATCAAAAGAAAGGTTGAATCTTTAACGGAACAAAAAATTGAACAGGTTACCGCCGAATATGAAAAAAGACTTACCGAATTAGAGAATGACTTGATACTTAAATCAAAAGAACTTATCAATACTCAGGAAAAATTGACCATCACTAATCAAATACAAAGTTTATGGAGAAGAGCCTCCATTGAAGAAAAAAGTGATGAAAAAATACATATTTACGACCAAATTCTGGAAGTAGCCCCTAATAATGTAGAAGCCATGACTCATAAAGCTGATAGCCTTTTAGACATCGGAGAAATAAGATGGGCCAATTCGCTTGCAAATCAAGCCATAGATATAGATTCAAGATACTATTTGGCTTATTGGCAACGAGCTTGCTCTAATGCCATGCTGGGAAACACCACTGATGCCATTAAAGACATTGATAGGGCCGTTAAACTTACAGAGCTTACAAAGGAGGATCTTTTAAATGAAGACATGTTCACCAGCTTACACAAGCATAGTAAATTCAATCAATTATTAAAAAAGCTACAAGGGTAACCTCATTCTGTAAACAATAAAGCCGGATAATCTGTTATTAACTATGTAAATACGCTATAAACTGATTTTTTTTCATTAATTTAAGGGTGTCACCATTTAACAAAAAAACAATTGAAAATGAAAAAAATTTGCTCATCAATATTCAGTTTGGTATTTGTCATGTTGATTTACGGAAATACTTCATTTCCGTCCTATGCTGAAATACCGTTTCAGGAAAAATGGAAAACTTTAGCTCAGAATAAACAATATTTAGAAGCCGCAAGCGAATTATTATATTTAATGCACGCCGATGATACCAGAAAGAAAACTGTTGATTTTTGGAATATAGGACAAATGTATGCCATGGCCAATCAATATGATAAAGCCATCTTCTATATGAAAAAATCCATCACTGATTATTCAGATAAACAATGGACCTGGTACTGCAAAGGAACAATTGCCTTTTTGGAAAACGACAAACAAAAACTTGCATTGTATGCAACAGATTTAAGTGAAGATCACGATGACTACTATGCTCCAAACGTAGAAATACTGAACATGCTTTTAAAAAACTTTGGTAAGCCCTATGAACAGGCATATACCGGTAAGTATTAATCGGTAAGCTCGCCGGTAATCCTAATGTGGCAGATACGTACAATTTGTAGTATGCTCGTAATCCTGTTATACCCTCAATTCTTTTTATAATGCAACTTAGACTACCCCTATTTTTTGTGTGTACCCTCTCCCTATGTTTTATCAATTATGCGCAAGATAATTGCAATTGTCTAAAGGCCTTAAATGAAGTGGAACAGCTGGTTAAAAAATCGAAGAGCTATAAACTTCAGATAAAAAGGAATAAAGAAAAGGAAAAAGAATTTATTAAATGGAAAGATCATATAAATGAACAAATAACAAACGATCCGCAACGTCAATATTTTTGCGTCGGATACCTGCAAAAGTTCATTTCTTTTGTTAAAGACAAACACAATCAAATTGGGTATCAAAACACAAACCTTCCTACCTCCTTTCCGATATTTAATAAAAAAATAAATACTAGAAATTTCCTTTCTGATCAATTTTCAGGGATCTACCATGCCGGCAAAGAAAAACTGGTGATTAATAAAGAAAACGACAGTATTTGGTATGGTATCATGCTCAGTTCCAACGATCACAAATGGTCGAATGGGACTATCCGTCTAAAAATCATGAAAAACCAAAAGGGTGATCTGGAGATGTTTGAATATTTTAATAATGGCTTTCTGTTATACCATAAATTTATTGAATTCAAAAACGGTCGAATCTACCCTACATTTTGGAATAAACAGGATAGATACTTCTTTAATAAATCATATAAAGAGAACTTTGAATATAAATCTACCTATAATAATATAGATTACATCGCCATTGGATCACTTAAAAGAACCAACAAAAATATCATTGAAGCAAACCAATTTTACGAAGAGATCATACCCAAACTAAACAAAGAATACTTGATTATCGACCTTAGAAACAATATTGGCGGGGCAATAGCTCAAACAGAACCATTACTCAAGTACATTAAAAGAAGTGATGGCCTGAAGCACATATATATCATCATCAATTTCAAAACAGCAAGTGCAGCAGAACTTGTAACTTATAAACTAATGGGTGATAAACGAACTACAGTCGTAGGTGAAAATTCAAGTGGTATAATAGCCTATAGCTATGGTAATAAATCGATGGTCGACGCTACCAATTGTTACGATTTAAAAGCTACTTTTAGTACCAAACATACAAGTTCTAAATTAGATCAATATGAATACGTTGGTATTACCCCTGCCTTTTATTTAAATAATCGCACAGATTGGGTTTCACAAATCGTTTCATTAATTAATTCCAATGCTTCTTCGAAATAAGTTTTATAAAAAATTATTAAAGCGGGTGGTATTTATGTTAATTATTTATAAATCGTAGCCAAAGAAATATTAAAGTAGATATTACTTCAGCTGTAATACTTTATTTTCAAAACAAAATCAAACAGATGAAACCATACTACTTTGCAATTACCTTATTTCTTACATGCATTTTACCGTCTTCAGGACAAAATTCAATTACTGCCAGGGTTATTGATACCACATCCAAACAACCAATCCCGTTTGCCACCATTACCCTCAATAAAAATTCTGGAATAATCAGTTCTGAATCCGGTAATTTCACCCTCCACCTTAATGCCAATATAACCGAACATGATTCGCTGTATATAAATTGTTTGGGGTATAGTGAAAAAACACTTAACATCAGTAAATTTAATGATTCCATCATTTTTCTTAGTCCAAAGGATATTGAACTTAATGAAGTAGTGCTTTTAAATAAAAACTACACCTTGGAGGAGATCATTGAACACGTCAAAGACAGCCTCGAAATAAATTATGATTTTGATTTTTTAAAACAAAAGCTATTTATACGTAACTCCTACTACACTAAAATCGATAAAAAGGACGCAAAATTAACTGAGAGTTCCATTGCCGAATTTAATCAACCTTTTGTAGACAGCTTATTAAATGCCATCCCTAATACGAGTTCTAACCATTCTGAAGTATTAGGCGAGTTTTACAGCAAACTTTCGGAAGATAATGCTCCATCTAAGTTAGATATAATCAAAGCTTCACGGTTGTACGATAAGAATAATGAAATGTCAATAACCGCAATGACTGAAAAATTACAAGCCATTGTTAGAAAACATGTAAAAAGAGATTCCTATTTTAAAATAAAATCTGGAATCATTGGCACTAAAACAGAAATTGACTCTTCTCTTTTTGGTGATAATCAAATAAATCAAACCAAAGAAGCCATTGAAACCCGTAAAAAACAAGAGGAAGCACGTCGCAAAAGATTCTTACACTTTAAAAAACAGTCATTAACACAATTACAAAAGCATAACTTTATATTCAAGGATTCAGATCTAAACTTTATTCATAAAGACCATAAATATCAATTCGAATTAGAGAACTTAACAACATTAAACGATTACATTGTTTATAAGGTTTCTTTCCATCCAAAAGGCAGTGCCGATTACCAGGGAACACTATATATTAATGCCGATGATTTTGCTGTAATAAGGGTTGATTACCAAAATGTAAAACCGCTTAAAACATTTAAGTTGTTTGGAGTTTCATTTAATCATTACTTGAATAAAGGAACACTCCTCTACGAAAAGAATACCAGAAATAAATACGCCCTTAAATATGCGGAAGAAAAAGAAGGGCAACTGGTAGGTTTTAAAAGACCTGTTAAAATAATAGAAAAGAATAAAAATGTAAAAGGAAGAAGAAAACAAAACGAAGTAGCAAGTGATGTTGATTTTATTGTGAGAAATACTGACAAGGTAGAAATGATTGTATTTGAAAACACTCCAATCAACAAATCAGTCTTTACTGATTTCAAAGAAAAACCAAATGTAAAACCACACTATTTATCCAAATATGATCCGGAATTTTGGCAAGGATATAATATAATAGAACCGAATAAAGCAATTAAAACTTTTAAAAGTCTAGAAAACGAATAAACTTGGTAAGGTTAAGACATTATTTTTATAAGTAATTCTTTGAGCAAATCTGCCTGACTTAGGTTAGCGCCAACCCCCTTTCCCTGAACATCAACCTCACGCAAGTGAGATATTACAGAACTCACTTTTTTCATTGGGTAATTTTTTGCAGCTACCTGATACTCTCCCACGAAAAAAGGGTTAATCTTAAGGGTACTTGCTACACTCTTCTTAGAATGATCTGATAGCCCATGATATTGAAGAAGCTGTGTGAAAAAATTATGTAATAAAGATACAGTTACCACCAATGGATTATCTTTCGGGTTTTGAGCAAAATAATTAATAATTCGGGTAGCTTTAACAACATCCTTATTACCTATTGCCTTGCGAAGCTCGAAATTATTGTAATCCTTACTGATCCCTATATTTTCTTCAATAATTTCAGGGGTAATCTCTGTTCCTTCCGGTAAAATTATCTGTAACTTTTCAAGCTCGTTATTAATACGCCCCAAATCAGTACCCAAAAATTCCACTAACATTTGGGATGCCTTAACACTTATCGAATATTTTTTACCTGCCAGTACCCTGCGTATCCAGTCTGGTACCTGATTATCGTAAAGCTTTTTAGACTCAAACAAAGCATCGCACTTTTTTAAGGCTTTGTATAATTTTTTTCGCTTGTCTATGGTCTTATATTTATAGCATATTACCAATACCGTAGTTGGCTGAGGATTTTCTACATAATTTTCAAACTTCTCAATGGTTCTGCTAAGGTCTTGAGCTTCCTTTAAAATAACCACTTGTCGTTCAGCCATCATCGGATAACGCTTGGCGTTCGAAACAACTTCCTCGACAGATACATCACGGCCATAAAGCACCATTTGATTAAATCCCTTTTCCTCTTCAGATAATATATTATGCTCAATATAAGCAGCAATTTTATCAATATAATAAGGTTCATCACCCATTAAAAAATAAACAGGTTTTATATTTCCCTTCCTGATATCTGCTACCAATTGTTTTACCTCTTCCATTCAAAAGTGTTATTTTTAAGATACATCAAATGATAATAACCATATTTTAATTTGTGTAATCTCCTAGGTTATTTGCATATTTGCCTGATGCAAAAACTGAACTTCTCAAAATATAGCTTTCGCTTCAAAAGTAGCGAAAATAACATCCAAATCTTTGATGAAATTCGCAAAAAATTTGTGGTTCTTCAGCCAGAGGAATGGGTCCGCCAAAATGTTGTTCAGTTTTTAATTCATGAGAAAAAATATCCAAAACAATACATAAATGTTGAAAAACTACTTAAGGTCAATGGGTTAAACAAAAGATATGACGCTTTAGTTTATCACCCCGATGGCTCCATTAATATAGTAGTTGAATGTAAAGCACCGTCTGTTAAAATTAACCAGGCAACCTTTGATCAAATTGCCCGGTATAATTTGACACTAAAAGCAGACCTGTTGATGGTTACAAATGGTTTAAGGCATTATTTTTGTAGGTTGGATTATAAAAATGAACGTTATATATTTTTAAACGAATTACCTCCAAATAATTGAATAAACAACTCGAAATAGCCATTGTCATTCTGAATTGGAATGGACGCTCACTCTTAGAGCAATTCATACCGAATGTATTAAAGTATTCGGATAATGCAACCGTTTATGTAGCTGACAATGCATCTGAGGACGACTCCGTCGAATACTTAAGACAAAATTATCCGGAGGTCGGGATCGTTATGAATAAAGAAAATGGTGGATTCGCGAAAGGGTATAATGATGCCCTCAAACATATCAATGCAGATGTCTATTGTCTTTTAAACTCCGATGTAGAAGTCACAAAAAACTGGCTTACTCCTATTAGATCATTTTTTGAAAACGATAAAAAGATAGCTATCGCTCAACCCAAAATTTTAGATTTCAAAAATAAATCAATGCTCGAATATGCAGGAGCTGCCGGAGGTTTTTTAGACATGTTCGGATATCCTTTTTGTAGAGGAAGAGTATTCCAGACATTAGAAATGGATCAAGGGCAATACAATGACATTAAAGATATTTTTTGGGCAACAGGAGCTTGTATGTTTATCCGAAAACATGTCTTCGATTCACTAAAAGGTTTTGATGAAGACTATTTTGCCCATCAAGAAGAAATAGATCTATGCTGGAGAGCCAATAATTTGGGCTATAAAACTATATATATTGGTACGTCTTCAGTTTATCACGTTGGTGGTGCAACTCTAAATAACATGAACCCTAAAAAGACTTTTCTAAACTTTAGGAATTCATTATACTCCCTGACCAAAAATCTTCCCTTAAAAAAGGTGATCCCTTTGGTTTTAATACGCCTGGTTTTAGATGGTGTTGCTGCAATGAGATTTTTATTTCAATTTAAATTCCAGCATTTGTTCGCAATATTTAAAGCACATTTAAGTTATTATTGGAACCTTCGAAAAATGTCGAAAAAAAGACAACAATTGGATGAGTATAAAAAATATTATGTGTGTACATCTATTGTATGGTCATATTTCGTAAGAAAAAGAAAACACTATAGCAGTTTAGTAAAAGATTAACGATAAACTCTTATTTTGTTTTAACATATTTTAATATTTTTGGTTGAACTTTAAATTAAGCATGTTAGTTATGAAAAAAATTCTTTTCTACGGTTTAGGATTAACCGTATTATTTAGTTCTTGTGTTTCTCAAAAGAAATATGCAGACTTAGAATCTAAGTACAAGGAATCACAAGATCTTTTAAATTCAGCAACAGTTAAGTTAAACTCTTGTCTTGAAGAAAAATCATCATTAAACAGTCAAATCGATAGACTTAGCGCAAGCAATAAAGATCTTATTAACCAAATAGGTAACTTTACTGATTTGACTAAAAAAGGTGCTGAAAACCTAGAGAAATCTCTCGAAAGCCTTCAAGAAAAAGATCTTACGATCAGAAAACTTCAAGATGCTGTTACGCGTAGAGACTCAGTTAACTTAGCCCTTGTACAAAGCTTAAAAGGTGCTCTTGGGAATCTTGATGACGAAGACATCGAAATCAGCGTTGAAAAAGGTGTAGTTTATGTTTCTATTTCAGATAAACTATTATTCTCAAGTGGTAGTACAAAAGTATCATCTAGAGCTAGAGAAGTTTTAGGAAAAGTTGCTACAGTTGTTAAAAACAAGCCAGACTTTGAATTTATGGTAGAAGGTCACACTGATAATGTGCCAATCCATACTTCTAGCATCCAGGACAACTGGGATTTAAGTGTTCTAAGAGCTACTTCAGTGGTTAGAATTCTTCAAAATGACTTTGGTGTTGCTCCTGCTAGAATGACAGCAGCTGGTAGAAGTGAATACATCCCTTTATCTGATAACACTAGTAAAGACGGTAGAGCTAAAAACAGAAGAACAAGAATTGTTGTACTTCCTAAACTAGATCAGTTCTACAATATGATCGAAGAAGGTATGAAAGATCCTGAGATCAACTAATTTCTTCGAGATATACCATCATAAAAAAGGCTTCAAAATTTTGAAGCCTTTTTTAATATTTATGTCCCGTCCTAATATAAGTTGACACAAAAACGACTTATTTATGAAAGACAAGACGAACAAAGGGAACAAACGCACACAGCGCGATTATAAC
>NZ_FPAG01000010.1 GCF_900116365.1 Zhouia amylolytica
CACAAGATGAGATTTCTTTAAAGGGTCGTTGGAGATGACAACGTTGATAGGCTATAGGTGCAAGTGCAGTAATGCAGGTAGCCGAGTAGTACTAATTACCCGTAAGCTTATGTACTGATTCTTTTTCTTTTGTTGCTAAAACTTATAATTTTTATCTCAATATGTTACCTTATTAGAGTTGGCTACAAGTCAATCAAAGACTTAAGGTGGTTACAGCGGTGGGGCTCACCTCTTCCCATTCCGAACAGAGCAGTTAAGCCCACCAGCGCAGATGGTACTACGAAAGTGGGAGAGTATGTCGCCGCCTTCTTTTAGAAAACCCTTTATCACTACGATAAAGGGTTTTTTTATACCCGAAATCTAGCGATTACCCAGAGATCTTTTTAAATTGCACGGAAAGAACTGTGCCAATGAAACTTCACATCAATCTTTTCTTTATCCTTTTATCTGGTACTCTAGATCATTGCCATTTGAGCTTTAATTGATCCCGTATAAAGATCTTCACTAGTATTAAGAGGCTAAACGAACTAATACTTGTATTTTATCAATTCATTCCCTTCCCTTCAATTTGGATTATAGTAAAATAATGGATGGAGCATCGCATCAAGTGATTCCGGAATTAATGTGGAATGACACTGGGTGCGGAATAACATTGAGACAGAACTGAAAGGTTTGGTTACAATATTAATGGATTCCGTAACAGGTGCGGAATGACAAGTTAGATTGATTTTATATAATTTTTCTTCAAAATACATATAAAGTGCTCCCTGTTCTGTTTGGCCGGAAACCAGATTGAGGTGGATAATTAATACTCCAGGTATCATCAAGTGTAAGAGGTCTTGAGATAAATTTAATACTATATTTTTTTTACAAAAATCTTAATGTATTTTTCATCCCATATACAACTTTTGAGATTGATCCAGAATAATTTCTTATATAGTCTTGTAATTGAAGCTTATAGCTACTGATTATTAGCTATAAACCAATCGTAGTTCGCTTTATGAAGATTATAGAGATCGTATGATTAGTTTTAGGTGTACTTTATAGTGAGGACAAAAAAGCCCGCTTGATATCAAGCGGGCTTTTCTATTATTGAATTATTATTCTGTAGTTATGATAACGATTCTAATATGTTGTTTAATGTAGCGCTTGGTTTCATGGCTACTTTGGTTTTACCTTCATCAGGCAAATAATAACCTCCAATATCCTGAGAATGTCCTTGAGCGTTGTTCAATTCATTAACTATAGCATCTTCGTTCTCAGCTAATGATTTGGCTACAGGACTAAATAATGTTTTTAACTCTTGATCTGCATCCTGATTGGCCAAAGCCTGGGCCCAATACATGGCCATATAGAAATGACTTCCTCTTGTGTCTAATTCTCCAACCTTTCGAGAAGGCGATTTATCATTATCCAGGAATTTTTCAGTTCCTTTATCTAATGCATCAGCAAGTACTTTTGCCTTATCATTACTGTTAACTTCACCAAAGTGCTCCAAAGAAACTGCCAATGCTAAGAATTCTCCCAGAGAATCCCATCTTAAATGACCTTCCTCTAAAAATTGTTGAACGTGTTTTGGAGCAGATCCACCTGCACCTGTTTCGAATAATCCACCGCCATTCATAAGTGGAACTATAGAAAGCATTTTAGCGCTCGTTCCCACTTCCAGAATTGGAAATAAATCCGTTAAATAATCTCTTAATACGTTACCAGTTACAGAAATAGTGTCTTTACCGTCAATGATACGTTCAAGAGTAAAATTAGTAGCTTGAACCGGAGACATAATGAAGATATCTAATCCTTCTGTATCGTACTCCGGAAGGTATTTCTCAACTTTTTTAATTAACTCTGCATCGTGAGCTCTGTTTTCATCCAACCAGAATACAGCCGGTGTATTGGTGGCTTTCGCTCTACTTACTGCTAGCTTTATCCAATCTTGAATAGGCAGATCTTTTACCTGGCACATTCTCCAAATATCTCCTTCTTCAACCTGGTGTTCGATTAAAACTGTCCCTTCCTCGTTAACTATTTCAACTTTTCCATCGGTTGCGATTTCAAAGGTTTTATCATGTGATCCATACTCCTCAGCTTTTTGTGCCATCAGACCTACATTCGGTACAGTTCCCATAGTTGTAGGATCGAATGCACCATTCTCTTTACAAAAATCTATGGTAGCCTGATACACCCCGGCATAACTACTATCAGGAATCACAGCCTTAGTGTCTTGCGGTTTCCCTTCTGCATTCCACATCTGACCAGAATTTCTGATCATTGCAGGCATTGAAGCGTCAATAATAATATCACTTGGTACATGAAGGTTTGTAATTCCTTTGTCGGAATTCACCATGGCTAATTGAGGGCCATTGTTCAAGATGTTCTGAATTTCCTGTTTGATTTCTTCTTGCTTATCGGCAGGTAATTGTTGCAGATTATCAATTAGATTCCCTAAGCCGTTGTTTTCCTCAACACCAATTTCATTGAATAACTCTCCGTATTTCTCGAAAAGCTCTTTAAAAAAGACTTTTACAGCATGTCCGAAGATGATAGGGTCAGAAACCTTCATCATGGTAGCTTTCATGTGTAAAGAGAACAAAACTCCCGTGTCTTTTGCATCCTTAACTTGTTGTTCTAAAAATGCGATAAGGGCTTTTCTGCTCATTACGGTAGCATCAAAAATTTCACCTTCCTGGATTTTAATTCCATCCTTAAGGATAGTTTTACTACCATCGTTACCCACTAATTGGATACTTATTTTTTGTGCTTTATCAGAAGTAACAGACCTCTCGTTAGATCTAAAGTCACCAGCAGCCATGGTAGCTACGTGTGATTTAGATTCAGCACTCCATGCACCCATAGAGTGTGGATTTTTCTTTGCGTAATTTTTTACAGGTAATGGAGCTCGTCTGTCTGAGTTTCCTTCTCGCAATACCGGGTTAACTGCACTTCCTTTAATTTTATCGTATCGAGACTTTATTTCTTTCTCTTCATCAGTCTTAGGCTCGTCCGGATAATTTGGAATATTATATCCT
This sequence comes from Zhouia amylolytica, assembly GCF_900116365.1. Taxonomy (GTDB): domain Bacteria; phylum Bacteroidota; class Bacteroidia; order Flavobacteriales; family Flavobacteriaceae; genus Zhouia; species Zhouia amylolytica. Next base: position 3,030 of record NZ_FPAG01000010.1, read on the forward strand.
TTGGCTTGTAGCTCTTCAATTGCATCACGTAGTTGTGGGATTGAAGCACTGATGTTAGGAAGTTTTATAATGTTAGCTTCTGGCTTCTTTACTAGTTCTCCTAATTCTGCTAGTGCATCCGTCACTTTTTGATCATCAGTTAAAAAGTCAGGAAAGGTTGCTAAAATTCTACCTGCCAAAGAAATGTCTTTTGTTTCTATAGCGATATTTGATGATTTGGTAAAGGCTTCTACAATTGAAAGCCATGAATATGTAGCTAAAGCAGGAGCTTCGTCTGTCTTGGTATAAAATATTTTAGGATTTTGTGCCATTTGAATTACGTAATATTTATTTAAACGACGCAAATATACATATTTTAAACTCTTTTTCAGACTGATAAGGAGGGAGTCTCGTATAAAAAACAAAAAGCCATATCATTGTATTTTTTATTACGATGATATGGCTTCCGAAATAACAATACTTCTTTAAATTAGATGTATAGTACACCCATTTTGCAAACTCCAGTTGCGGTAAATACTATTATTTCGATGAAACATCTTTGAATTAATTTAAGATGCTTCTTTCATTCTTTAACTTCCTACTTAATTAAAATATAATTACTTTTAATTTTTCGGCACTGATCGTAAAAATGATTCAAACTTTCTGTAAAAATTCCGTATTAAAATATGCTTTCAAAAAATTTACAGACTTAGTTAAAGAATTATCTTTCAAAGAACATTTGTCTATGTGATTTGTAAACTAAATATACTGATTATTAATCTGAAAATCAAGACCATGCGTACTTTTAACAGTTCTTGTTAAGAATTAAAAAAGGCGCTATGGAAATAGCGCCTTTAGGTATAATGGTAAAGTAGTTAAAATTATCTTCTAACTTCTTTAATTCTAGCTTTCTTACCAGTAAGATTTCTAAAGTAGAATATACGAGCTCTACGAACCTTACCTCTTTTATTGATTTCTACTTTTTGTAAAGCAGGCATATTTACAGGAAAGATTCTTTCTACTCCTACAGTACCTGACATTTTTCTAATTGTAAAAGTTTCAGATGCTCCTGAACCTCTTCTTTGAATTACAACACCTCTGAAGAACTGAGTACGTGTTTTTTCACCTTCTTTAATTTCGTAATAAACAGTGATAGTGTCCCCTGCTGAAAATTGAGGAAATTCTTTTGTCTCTACAAACTGTTCTTGTACAAACTTTACTAACGGTTCCATGTTTAAATTTTAAAATGTTATAATCGAAGTAACATTCACGGTTATCGCCAGAGGTTAATTCGAAATGAGTGCAAAGATAATCAATAAATTACAATACACAATCGTTTTGAGATTATTTCTTCTTTAGAAGGTCGGGTCTCCGTTCTTTTGTACGTTCATATGCCTGCTCCTCACGCCATTTTTCGATTTTGGGAAAGTTTCCGCTTAATAGAATCTCCGGTACCTTCCATCCTTTATATTCGGCAGGACGCGTATAGACTGGCGGAGCTAATAAATTGTCTTGAAAGGAATCCGTCAGAGCTGAAGTTTCATCGTTTAAGACACCAGGAATCAATCGAATAACAGCATCACATAATACAGCCGCACCAAGTTCCCCTCCTGATAATACATAATCACCTATAGAAACTTCTCTGGTAATGAAATGATCTCTTACTCTTTGATCAACTCCTTTATAGTGCCCACAAAGGATGATAATATTACCTTTTAATGAAAGGGAGTTAGCTATTTGTTGATTCAATGTTTCTCCATCAGGGGTCATATATATGACTTCATCGTAGTTTCTTTCGGCTTTTAATTTAGTAATACACTTATCAATGGGTTCTACCATCATTACCATTCCAGCCCCTCCACCGAATTGATAATCGTCTACAGTTTTATAGTTGTTAGTAGTGTAATCTCTTAAATTGTGAAAATGAACTTCTACAAGCCCTTTACTTATAGCTCTCTTTAAAATTGAAGCTTCGAAAGGACTTTTAATCAACTCTGGTAGGACAGTGATTATATCTATGCGCATGATTCTATACTTATCCTGCAAAGATGCAAAGAATCTTTGATAATGTATATAAAAAAAGGCCCTATAGAAGAGCCTTATTTGTTTTTATTTAGCCTTGGCTAATTTCTGTTTGTTTATTTCATCTTGAAGTTGCCTTCTAACCTTTTGTTCTCTTTCCAAGGATTTTCGTCTGTATTCTTCATATTCTTCTTCAATATCTCTGAGATTGTCTCTGGACTCTACGGTGACTTTATTAGCGTTTTTAAATTTATAGATGAATAGAAATAAAACAGCTAATAAAACAAATACCAATCCCCACATCAGGGTCTTGTAATTTTGTTTAGAAATTAGAACACCAAAAAAGGATATACTATCTTTCTCTTCCTTTAATTGAGTTAGTTGAGAGTTTAAGGAGGCAACATTGTTGTTTAGTTTATCTATTTCCCCTTTTTGAGTAGCATTCGATTTCTTAACATTGCCTAGTTCATTTTTAAAGGTATTGAGGGAATCAATAACATTCTTCTTTAAAGTTGTTAGCCAAACTTTTTTAACTACTTTATAATTTTGGTAATTGTTCGATTTTTGGTAAACAAACTCAAACTGATCATTTACATTGCCTTCAGTAAGGGAAAGTTTGCTGTCATCTTCTTGAGCATTAGCTATTACGGTAGTGAATAATAATAAAGCTAAAACTCTCAAAATCTGTATCCTTTTCATTTTCCTAAATTTTTATTTGGGGTTGCAAATATATGTTTTTACTGCTAACGATTATAATTATAACTTATTGTTTTATACGTGATATAATAAAATATGGATTCTTTTACAGCCTATTTTGTGAAAATAATTAAGATAAATTCCCCGCCGAGACCAATTTTAAAAAGCAAAATCTAGATTCGTTGAATTAAAATTGGAGTAAATATATGTTGTTCAGAGATTTGATGAACACCTGTTAAACAAAAAAAGGCTATATTCAATTAAAATATAGCCTAAAGTTGGTTAATAAGTATTTTAGTAATAAGTAAATCTTCTAACCTTTGCAATGTATTTGGCCAGCCTGATTACTTGATGGCTGTAACCATACTCATTGTCATACCAAATGTAAAGAACAGCATTCTTACCTTCATTACTCACGATTGTAGCCTTGCTGTCATAAATTGAAGGTGCAGAAGTACCTACGATATCTGATGATACGAGTTCATTGCTTAATGAGTACTTTATTTGTTCAACCAAATCACCTTCCAAAGCATATTTTCTCATAATACCGTTGATTTTGTCTTTGGTAGTTGCCTTTTCTAGTTCAAGGTTTAATACCACCAAGGAACCGTTAGGTACCGGCACTCTGATGGCATTAGAGGTAAGTTTTCCTTCTAATGATGGAAGAGCCTTGGAAACAGCTTTACCTGCACCCGTTTCTGTAATTACCATGTTCAGGGCCGCGGCACGGCCACGTCTGTATTTTTTATGCATATTATCAACCAGATTTTGGTCATTAGTGTATGCATGAATGGTTTCTAAATGCCCTTTGACAACACCTAGTGAGTCTTCAACTGCTTTTAAGATTGGCGTAATCGCATTGGTGGTACATGATGCAGCAGAGAAAATATCAACCTTGTCCGGATCGAATTCCTTTTGATTTACACCATAAACTATGTTAGGGACCTCCTTGCCAGGTGCTGTTAAAAGTACTTTAGAAGCGCCTTTGGCTTTTAAATGTCTGCTTAGCTCTTTTTTATCTCTAAAGGCTCCTGTATTATCCAGAATTAATGCCTTGTCAATTCCGTATTGGGTGTAGTCTATATCTTCCGGGTTATTAGCTGAAATCATGTGAACAGTGGTGCCGTTGATTATCAGCGCGTCGTTTTTGGCATCCGTAATTACAGTGCCTGGGAAATCACCATGAACAGAATCATTTCTTAAAAGAGCCGCTCTTTTTTCCAGAATTTCATTAGTAATAGCACCTCTTGTTACAATAGCTCTCAATCTTAATTGACTCCCTTTACCTGTCTTAAGCATCAGCTCTCTTGCCAGAAGTCTTCCAATACGTCCAAAACCATAAAGCACTACATCTTTTGGTTTAATTTCGGAAGAATTGTTGGCGTTTTTAAGTTTGTCTATTACAAACGCTTTGCTGTCGTTATACTTTTTATTGGCCTCTAAATGATATTCATAGGTTAATTTGCCTATATCAATTTTGGCAGGAGGTAGGTTTAAAGACTGAATTGCTTCGGCAATTTCTACAGAATCAAAAATGGAGATAGGCTTCTCAACGAATTCACATGCGTATTCATGGAGATTTAAAATTTCACTAACGTTTTTGTCTATTAATTGATTTCTGAAAAGTACCAGCTCAATAGACTTGTCGTACCATAAATCATTGACTATTTTAATGAATTCGACAGAAGCTTTTCTGCGATTGGCTTGAAGCGCGAGCTCTTGCTCGTAGTTGTGGTTCAGGCTCATTTTGTTAGTTTAGTGTTATGTTAAGTTTAGTTTTTCGGCGCAAAAGTATTTATTTCAAACGTTTTCGTAAAGAAAAAGATCATAAAATATATTAAAGTCATTAATTTGCATTCAAATTAATTATTTAAATATAAAAAAGACATTAATGAGATTAACTCGTGGAATGATAAGAATCGCACATGTTTGCATACTACTGATTAGTTTTTGTTCATGTAAAAATGCTTCAAAGCAATTAAAAGACACCCACGTTGAAAAGCCAGATACATTTGAGACGATTCAGGTTAATACAAATGAAGTTCAAGAGCGTTTAGATACCATTATAATTCAAACTGTCTTGAAAGACCTATCTGGAGTTTCAGATACGACATTTGTTAATTTAAAAGAGTATAGCGATGATTTTCTCTATGATTTGAAGTATGCTACTACAGATAACTTTTTGAAAACCAAAGTTTATGAATGTGCTGAATGTTATGTACGGGCAAAAACTGCAAGAGCCTTAATAAAGGCCAATAAAGAATTTCAAAAGCAAGGTTATAGAATTAAGTTTTTTGATTGTTACAGACCTCATGATGTTCAAAAAGAAATGTGGAAAATTGTTCCAAACCCTCAATATGTAGCAAATCCAGCTAAGGGATCGATACATAATAAAGGTGGTGCGGTCGATATTACGCTGGTGAATTCAAATGGTGAAGAACTTAAAATGGGTACGGGCTTTGATTTTTTTGGACCTAAAGCACATCATGATTACACAGCCTTACCTGAAAAGGTTTTGGAGAACAGAAAATTACTTAAAGAAACTATGGAAAAATATGGTTTTTGGTCAATCCGAACCGAATGGTGGCATTATAATTTAAGCGCAGGTTCTAACGATCGCGTTGCTAATTTCAGATGGAATTGTGAGTAATTCTATCCTGTTTTAGTACACCATAAAACGATTTTATTATTTTCAATGTCGGTAGTAAAGAACAAATATAATGTTCCGCCATCTTTTAGTTTCAATCTTTTTTTAATTTGATCAGGATTTTCAGGGAAATTTCGTGTAGCGATGTTTGCCTTAGAGTTCCCCATGCTTTTTCTAAGACTTTTCGGATTATAAGGAGTTGTTTTATCAATTGTAAATTTTCTTCCGGGAAATTCGTCTACGAGCACATTTGAAGTATATAAATGTGAGTGCTCATGAAGTTTAGGAGTGTTGTATGTTTCAGATATTAAGCTAAAAGCTCCGGACTTCATTATTGCAGAATTAGGTTCATATAGGTATTTCAGAGGAGGGGAGTAGTTCGTCCTGCTCTTTTCGATATCTTCTGGAGAAAATTCAAACTTTTCTTCATTCACACCGATATTTACAGTCGTAATTTTTTCAAGGGTACTTGCAGATTTACTGAGAATCCACAATAGTTCCTTAACCTCGTTGTTTAAGGCTATAATGTGAAGTTGTTTGCAATGTTTTAATTCTTTTAGCCCGATGGATATATCGAGCATTGGAGAAGTCTTAATTATTAGAACCTTCCCTTTTTCCATTAAAAGATCAATATGTTCAGGGATATTGGGTAAACAATCTTCAAGTTTAAAAACCTTTCCTTTAATCTCATTTCGTCTGGATGGATCTACGTAAATACAATCGAATTTTGATTTTGTATTAGCGAGGTATTGGATGCCGTCTTCGTTTATACATGAAATATTGTTTGCGTTCAGCATGCTGAAATTGTATGCTGCTATTTTAGAAAGTTCCGCATTCAGTTCACAATGGATTACCTGGTCGAAACTTTTACTGAAATAATAATCATCAACCCCGAATCCGCCTGTCAGGTCAATAAAGGATTTACCGCTAAATAAATTAGCTTTATATCTTGCCGTTTTCTCAGAAGATGTTTGCTCTATGTTCAGCTTATTGGGATAGAAAATTCTGGGTGTTTCATACCACAGTGGCAACTTTTTTTTACATCTGATTTTGGCTTCTATTTGCTCTACGAGTTCCTGATTACTAACGGTTTCAAACAGCTGCCTTTTTAAAAGAATTGACAGAATGTCAGTCGAGATATTTTTTAATATAAAGTCTTGAACATCAGTATTTAAAATATTTGTATTCAAAGTAAAGCTATAAGTTTTTAGTCAAGGATTTAACAATTTTATTTTCTGCTAAAAACTCTTTTAAAACAACCTTTATAGCAGTATAGGTTGGTACTGCAACAATCATTCCGGTTACTCCGAATAAAAGTCCTGCAATAATGATGATTAAAAAGATTTCCAAAGGGTGTGATTTCACACTATTTGAAAAGATAAAAGGTTGGCTAAAGAAGTTGTCGATTAATTGCCCAATAATAAACCCAATAAGGACATATAAGGTTGTTGGTAGTATTACGGTACTAAAATCCTGACCCAGGTTACTCGTCATGGTAAGCAAGATCATTAAAGCTCCACCAATCAAAGGTCCAATATAAGGTATAAGATTAAGGAGGGCACAAAGGAATGCTATTACGATAGGATTGCTAATCCCAAAAATAAGTAAGACGATGGTGTATATTACAAATAGAATAAATATTTGCAACATCAACCCGATGAAGTATCGGGATAACAGGTCTTTGATTTTTTCAATACTATGTTTTAATTTAGATTCTTTATTATCGGGAACAAAAACCATTAAGCTGCTCTCCAGTAGTTTGCTATCCTTTAAAAAGAAGAAAGAAATAAACAGAACAGAAAACAGTCCCACGCCAAAATTACTAACAACCCCGACCATATTGTTTAAAAAGTTAGGAATGGCACCGAAGTTTAATTTAGACCATAATTCAGATTCCTTAATTGTTTTTTCTATATCAATTTGTCGTAATGAAAAGTAATCGGTAAGTTCTATGTATAGGTGTTGAAGATTGGCTTTTAGCGCTTCAATATCCAATAATGCCAGGTTTCTGCCTTGTTCAGCGATTAATGGGATAAACATAGAGATTAAGCCAACAACAATTCCAATCATTAAAACCATCGTAAACACCACTGCCAGGGTGTTTTTAAACTTGAGTTTTTTCCGCAAAAATATAATAATGGGTCTGCCGATAAGAGATAAAACAGCTGCCACAACAAGGTATACGATTACTGATTGAATCTGGTACAAAAAATATAAGAGTAATACTATGGCTGCTATGATAGCAATCGCTCTTAAAATTCCGTTAGCTATGATTTTTGAATTCATCTAAGTTAAATTTGAGTGAGAAGATAGCAAAATTTCGTTTAGAGAGAATCTAAATGAATATTCGTCATTAGTTTTCAAACGCATATTCAATAATGTTAGCTCCCATTTGTAATGCTTTGATTCTTACTTCTTCAGGATCGTTGTGTACACCCGGACTTTCCCAGCCATCTCCCAGATCACTTTCATAGGTGAATAACAACAGAAGTCTTCCGTTATGAAAAATTCCGAAAGCCTGAGGTCGTTTTCCATCGTGTTCATGGATTTTAGGTAATCCATTCGGAAATTTATAAGTTTGATTGAAAATCGGATGAGTTGACGGTAATTCTATAAGTTCTTTATCCGGAAAAACCTTTTTTAGTTCCTTTTTTAAAAAGGGCTCCATTCCATAATTATCATCGATATGAAGAAAGCCTCCGGATAATAAATAATTTCTAAGATTTTGAGCGTCCTCATCTGAAAAGTAAATATTACCGTGTCCTGTCATATGCAGAAACGGGTATAAAAAAAGATCAGTGCTATTTACAGCAACATTAGCAGGGGTAGCTTCTATATTGGTGTTTATGTTTGTATTACAAAAAGCAATAAGATTAGGAAGCGCCGTTGGGTTGGCATACCAATCTCCACCTCCATTATATTTTAAAACGGCTATTTCCTGAGCATTTACAAATAGAGTTCCTGAGCAAAGGAAAGTATAAAAGAGTAGTATGAATTTAATATTCTTAATCATTTGCAAGGGCAATAGTGTGACAAGCTACAATGGCCGCAGTTTCTGTTCTCAGTCTGTTGCTGCCTAAAGAGACGGCTGTATAACCAAGTTCTAGAGCAGTCTCAATTTCTTCTTTAGAAAAATCGCCTTCCGGACCAATTAAAACAGTGGCATCATGATCAGGCATTATTCTTCTTTTTAAAGAAAACCTTTCATGATCTTCGCAATGAGCAATAAATAACTGTCCTTGAGGGATCTTCTTAATAAAATCATTAAATGAAATGGCATCGTTTAGTTTTGGAAGGTAAAACTGCAAAGACTGCTTCATTGCCGATTGAATTATCTTTTCAAAACGTTCTTTTTTTATTACTGTCCGTTCCGAATGATCACAAATAACGGGGGTGATTTCATCAACTCCAATTTCAACGGCTTTCTCCAGAAACCATTCGTATCGGTCATTCATTTTGGTTGGTGCTACGACAAGGTGCAAGTGGTATCGTTTTTCATTTATTTTAATAACTTCTGTGATCTTGCACACGCAATTTTTAATGTCGGATACTATGATTTCAGCCTTAAAATGATACCCATCACCATTTGTTATATCTAATGTATCACCAATTTTTTTACGAAGGACTTTAACAATGTGTCTACTTTCTTCTTTGTTAAAAGTGAATTCAGTGGTAGATTTATTAAGTTCTTTTTGGTAAAATAATTGCATAAGGTCTAAACGTATTTATTGAAAATTATTCCGTTATGTAATAACGTGGTTGGGCAGTGATATCTTCTTTGGTAAAATCCTGAGAAAGGTATTTATAGTGTCCTACAATTCCAATCATTGCCGCATTATCAGTCGTGTACTCAAATTTAGGAATAAATGTTTTCCAGCCATACTTTTTTTCCGCTTCTTTTAACGCGAAACGAATTCCTGAATTTGCCGACACACCACCTCCGATGGCCACTTGTTTGATTCCCGTTTCCTTAGAGGCTTTTTTTAATTTATCCATTAAAATATTAATGATCGTGTATTGAATTGAAGCACAGATATCTTCCAGGTGTGTGGCTATAAAATTTTCATTCTTTTTAGTTTCTCGCTGCACAAAATAAAGAATGGCTGTTTTTAGTCCGCTAAAGCTAAAGTTTAGGCCTTCAACCTTGGGTTTAGGAAAAGTAAATGCTTTCGGGTTCCCTTTTTGAGCCAGTTTATCTATCAAAGGACCACCCGGATATGAAAGTCCTAATATTTTAGCTGATTTATCATAGGCTTCTCCAACGGCATCATCTGTTGTTTCACCAATTACTTCCATTGAAAAAAAGTCATTTACCTTGACAATTTGGGTGTGTCCTCCACTAATAGTCATCGCTAAAAAAGGGAACGAAGGTTGTTCGAAATCCTCTTCTTCAATAAAGTGAGCAAGGATGTGTGCCTGCATATGATTTACTTCTATCAATGGAATGTTAAGTCCCATAGCAAGTGACTTTGCAAAAGATGTTCCGACTAATAAAGATCCCATTAATCCAGGTCCTCTGGTAAAAGCTATGGCAGATAATTGTTTTTTGTCGATATTTGCTTTTGCTAATGCCTGATGTACAACCGGAACAATGTTTTGTTGATGAGCTCTGGAAGCTAATTCAGGTACAACGCCACCATATGCTTCATGTATTTTTTGATTGGCAACTACATTGCTCAGTACTTTTTTATTATGAAGTACAGCAGCAGAGGTGTCATCGCACGAAGATTCTATGGCAAGAATGTAAATATTATCAGTACTCATTCTGTATTTGGAATAAAATTTGAAAGACAAAGGTAAAACAATAAGCGGTATCAAAAAACTAAGAAAAATACTGAAAAGAGTATTACTCACCTTATTATCAATAATCGTTTTGATAGTAATGATATTTTCTTTGCCTGCTGTTCAGACTAATATAGCCAAGAGAGTTACAAAATCTCTGAATGAAAAGTATAAAACTAATATAAATATAGATCGGGTAGGAATAAGTCTACTGGGTAATGTTTACTTAAAGGATGTTTATATAGAAGATTATAAGCAAGACACCCTGATACATATAGAGGATCTTACCACCTCGCTAAAAAGTGTTAGAAAAGCTATAAACGGGCAGTTGGAGTTCGGGGGGATTGATATTACCCAGCTCACCATGAATATTAAAACATATAAAGGTTCCGAAGAAAGTAATCTCGACCTTTTTGTTGAAAAACTTGATTCGGGTCCATCGAATCCGAACGCCCCTCCATTTGAATTAACAGCAACCTCAATAGAAATAGAGAAAAGCAAATTCAGGATCATTGATGAGAATAAAGAGAATCCTTCGTTCATCAATTATAGTAAGTTAAATGCTTTGGTAAATAATTTTAAAATTGAAGGACCGAATGTAAGTACTAACATAGAACGTTTATCTTTTCTGGGAGAAAGAGGTGTCTTTGTAGAAAGACTTTCAGCTGATTTCTTCTATTCGAAGACCAGGATGGATTTTGAAAACCTCCAAATTAAAACGCCTCAATCGGATATAAATGGAAAATTGGTGTTTACCTATGATAGAGAAGATTTTAAGGAGTTTACAGATAAAGTAAAACTTCAGGCAACTTTTGAGGAATCTACGGTGGCTTTTGATGAAGTGAATTTATTTTACAATGAGTTTGGGAAAGGGAAAACGGTAAAGCTATCTTCGGAAATCAGTGGTGTCTTAAATAACCTGAATACTAAAAACCTGAATATTGTTTCTGAAAATACACGGATTTATGGTGATTTCGTATTTGAAAATTTATTTGAAAGTTCCAGGCCTTTTAAAATTATAGGAAATGTTAAAAATGTTAGTTCGAATTATGGTCAACTAAAAGAATTACTCCCTCGTATATTAGGACGATCATTACCAGAATCATTAGCAAAGCTTGGACAATTTTCGATAGATGGGCAAACTACTATTACTCAAAAAGAAATTGACCTAAAGTTTGATTTGAAAACGGATATAGGGGATAGTTTTGCAGATCTTAAACTAACAGATATCGACGATATTGATAATGCGATCTATAAGGGTAAAGTTTCACTTGATGAGTTTGATGTAGGGGTCTACATGGAAGATATGTCTTTTGGAACCACTACAGTAGACTTAAAAGTTGATGGGAAAGGCTTTTCAAAAGAAGATTTAAATACCGAAATAATTGGTACTGTATTTAGTTTAGTTTACAATGGGTATACCTATAATAATATATCTGTTTCGGGTATCTTAAAAGACCAATTGTTTGATGGGAGATTGAATTCTAAAGATGAAAACTTTCTGGTTTTCTTCGAGGGATTGGCTGACTTTTCTAATGAGGAGAATGAATTTAACTTCATCGCGGAAGTTGACTATGCTGATTTAAATAAGTTGAACTTCGTTCAACGAGACAGTATTTCTATTTTTAAAGGTAAAATAGTTACTGATGTCCTCGGTAACACATTTGACGATATTAAGGGGGAGGTGAACTTTTATAATACCACCTATGTGAATCAAAATCATGAATACTTTTTCGACGACTTTCGCATTAGCTCAAGGTTTGAAGGAAAAGAACGTGTAATTGAAATAAATTCTCCGGATATAATAGAAGGGTATGTAAGGGGAAAGTTTTTTTATAAGGAGGTAGGGAAACTTGTGAGGAATTCGATCGGAAGTATTTATACGAATTATGACCCTTACGAAATTTCACCAGGACAAAACCTTAAATTCGATCTGAAGATATATAACAAAATAGTCGATGTTTTCTACCCGGAAATAGATTTTGGTAAGAATACATTCATAAAAGGTAATATCATTGCTGATGAAGGGGATTTTAAATTAACTTTCAATTCTCCTAATATAGATGCTTTTGGGAATGTGATGGCGAATATCAACCTGGAGATTGATAACAAAAACCCACTTTACAACACATTTATTCAGGTTGGTAACATTGATGCCGGTTTTTATGAGGCTGCAGATTTTAACTTGATCAATACGACAATCAAGGATACACTGTTCTTTAGAACGGAATTTAAGGGAGGGAAAGATAAGACAGATATTTATAACCTTAACTTCTATCATACATTCGATGAAGATCAAAATTCCGTTATAGGTCTGAAAAAGTCAGAAGTTGGTTTTAAAGGGAATGATTGGGTCATTAACAGGGCGAATAATCGTGATAATAAAGTTGTTTTTACCAAGGACGTGGATACGATCTACATAAAAGAACTAGTGATGAATGATGGTGAAGAACAAATTGACCTGAAAGGAGTTTTGGTTGATTCTACTTATAAAGATGTAGATCTTAAATTCACAAATGTTACGCTTAATAAAATAACGCCTACGATCGATAGCCTGAAACTTGGAGGCGTGGTTAATGGTGATTTTAAGATTGTTCAAAACAGAAAAAGATATTATCCATCTTCTAATATTAGTATTACATCGTTAAGAGCTAATGATGTGCTTCTGGGAGATTTGAATATTGATATTATTGGTAGTGAAGACCTTTCGGTGTTCTCGGTAGACTCTAAATTGATCAATGAAGGAGTAGAATCGCTGTATACTTATGGTAATTTAATTATTCAAAAAGGAGCAGAACCCTCCTTAGGTTTAAGGGCTAATTTGCAGAACCTGAACTTATCAGCCTTTAGTCCATTAGGGGAAGATGTAATTACAAACATTAGAGGATTTGCTTCGGGTCATGATATTAAAATAGCCGGTCCTTTATCCAACCTCGATATTGATGGTTCATTAACAATAACAGATGGAGGGTTAAAGGTGCCTTATCTTAATGTTGATGCTGATTTTAGTAAAACCGCTATTGTTAATTTGTATAAGCAAACTTTTGAATTTCCAAATATCCAATTAACTGATACGAAGTATCAAACAAATGCAGTGCTTAATGGTACCATAAGTCATAGTGGTTTTGAAGATTGGTATTTGGACTTGTCTCTCAATACAAATGGTGGACGATTCTTAGTGTTGGATACCAAAATGCATGAAGATGCTCTCTATTATGGTACCGGATTTGTTTCCGGGGAAGCCCAACTCTTTGGTCTGGCAGATGAATTGAGTATAAAAGTTGAGGGAACTACCATGGAGGGTACTTCTTTGAAGATACCAATATCCTATGAAACAGAGATTGGGGATATGTCCTTCATAAATTTTGTGGATAAAAATGCAGATGAATATACGAACAAGCAAAGAGAACTGGCCGGAAGTAAAGGACTTCAGTTGCTATTTGATTTGGAGATAACGCAGGAAGCGGAGGTTGAAATCGTCATTGACGATAAAAACGGTAGTGTTTTAAAAGGACGCGGTGATGGATTTTTGCTAATAGATTACAGTGCCAATGGATTTAAAATGTATGGGGATTATATTACCTATGAAGGACAATATATTTTTAAATATGGAGGGTTTATAGATAAGCGGTTTACCGTTCGTCCGGGAGGAACTATTAACTGGACCGGAGATCCACTTAAGGCGGATGTTAATATACAAGGGGTGTATTCTTTATATGCAAATCCAGGGGTTATGCTTGATAATCCAAATTATACCCGTAAAATAGAAACAGATGTTATAATCAACCTTCAAAATGAATTGTTGAAACCCGATATTGATTTCGATATAGAGTTTCCTTTAGCCGGTTCAGTAACCAACTCCGAGTTGAATTATAAGTTGGATGATAAAAATAAAAGAGAGTTACAGGCTCTATCATTACTGGCTCAAGGAAGTTTTGTGAATGAAGGTAATTTAGATCCTTCTCAATTCGGGTACAGTAATATTGCCGAAACAGCCTCCGGAATCCTTACAAACGTTTTAAACTCGGATGAGGGAAAGGTTGATGTTGGTATTAACTTTGAAAGAGGAGAGCGAAATCCTAACCTCGATTATGCCACGGAAGATAGGGTAGGAGTTACAGTTTCAACTCAAATTAGTGATCGTATTTTGATAAATGGTAAGTTAGGGGTTCCGATTAACAGTGTTTCTGAAACCGTTGTGGCCGGAGATATAGAAATGCAAATTCTATTAAACGAAAAAGGAACTCTTTCTGCTCGTATTTTTAACAGGGAGAATGAAATTCAACAGTTTTTAATACAAGAATATGGATATACTCAAGGGGTTGGATTGTCTTATCAGGTGGATTTTAATACCTTTAAGGAATTAATGAGAGAAATCTTTAAAAAGAAAACGTCTGAAGAAGAGAATCCTCAACAAAAACCCTCTGAAAATAATGAGGAAACCTTAGGGGGTGGTTTGGTAAAATTTTCTTCGAAAAAGGTAGATAATAACTAAATTCTGAATGCCGCAAATTACCCTACTTTATATGCTTGCATAATACTATATTTAAATAACGAAAGCCAATTTGTTACAAAGTTATTAACGAAAACGTTTGAATTATTTGAATAGTTTAGATTTATCGAAATCTATATAAAAAATTAAAAATTCTTTGGTAGTTTTACCTTTCAAACTAGCATATATGTCAACAGAAATAAGTAAGATTGGAGTTCTCACATCAGGAGGAGACTCACCAGGTATGAATGCAGCAATTCGTTCTGTGGTACGTACTTGTGCATTTCACAAAATAGATTGTGTTGGAATTTACCGAGGTTATCAAGGACTCATCGAGGGAGATTTTAAAGAGTTAAATGCCCGTAGTGTAAAAAATATCATCAATAGAGGAGGAACCTTTTTGAAATCGGCCCGATCGGATGATTTCAGAACTAAAGAAGGTAGAGAAAAAGCGTATCAAAATTTATTAGAACACGAAGTTGATGCCCTGGTGATTATTGGGGGTGACGGTTCTTTTACCGGAGGTATGATTTTTAATGAAGAATTTGGTTTCCCTGTGATAGGTATCCCAGGTACTATAGATAATGATATTTTCGGTACGAAATCTACATTAGGATATGATACTGCCTTAAATACTGTTGTGGAAGCTATAGACAGGATCAGGGATACGGCCAGTTCTCATAATCGATTATTCTTTGTTGAAGTAATGGGGAGAGATGCTGGGCATATAGCCTTAAACACAGGAGTTGGAGCTGGTGCTGAAGAAATCCTTATTCCGGAAGAGAATTTAGGTTTGGAACGTATGTTAGAATCCCTGGAAAGAAGTGAGGCTTCTGGGAAAACTTCAAGTATTGTTGTTGTTGCAGAAGGTGATAAATCTGGGAAGAATGTATTTGAACTTGCTGAGTATGTAGAAGAGAATTTACCAGGATATGATATTAGGGTTTCAGTTTTAGGTCATATTCAACGAGGAGGGGCCCCTAGTTGCTACGACAGGGTGCTTGCCAGTAGAATGGGAGTAAAAGCCGTTGAATCTTTATTAGAAGGAAAATCTAATTATATGGTAGGTATTAATAATGATGAAATGCTGCTTACCCCATTAGATAAAGCTGTTAAGGGTAAAACAGAAATCAATAAAGAATTGCTGAGAGTCTCAGATATAATGACAACATAAATTATAAAGTTAATATTTCGTAAATTAAATAAAGAAGAAAAGAGTATGTCAACAGTAAAAATTGGAATTAACGGATTTGGACGTATTGGAAGAATGGTTTTCAGAGCAACGGTCGCAAGACCTAATGTAGAGATAGTTGCTATAAACGATCTTTTAGATATTAACCACTTAGCATACTTACTGGAGTACGATTCAGTACACGGAAAGTTTGATGGTACCGTAGAGGTAAAAGACGGACAGTTAGTCGTAAATGGAAAAGTGGTTAGAGTAACTGCAGAAAGAAATCCTGAAGACTTAAAGTGGGATGAAGTAGGAGCTGATGTGGTAGCAGAATGTACTGGGATCTTTACAACCTTAGACACTGCTGATGCGCATTTAAAGGCTGGTGCTAAAAAAGTAGTTATTTCGGCTCCTTCAAAAGATGCTCCAATGTTTGTAATGGGAGTAAACCACGAGGAGGTAAAATCTTCAGATAATATTGTATCGAATGCATCATGTACAACAAACTGTTTAGCTCCACTAGCTAAAGTTCTTAATGATAACTTTGGTATTGAAGAAGGTTTAATGACTACAGTGCATGCAACAACTGCTACTCAATTAACAGTTGACGGTCCTTCCAGAAAAGACTGGAGAGGTGGTCGTAGCGCTATGTTGAATATTATTCCTGCCTCTACAGGAGCTGCAAAAGCGGTAGGTAAGGTGATTCCTGCATTAAATGGAAAGCTTACCGGGATGGCCTTTAGAGTGCCAACCGCTGATGTATCTGTAGTTGATTTAACTGTAAGATTAGAAAAGGAAACTTCATTGGAAGAGATCAAGAAAACAATGAAAGAAGCTGCGGAAGGGCCTCTAAAAGGAATTCTTGGTTATACTGAAGAATTAGTAGTTTCTCAAGACTTTATCGGTGATGTAAGAACTAGTATTTTTGATGCAGATGCAGGAATTGAGTTATCTTCTAAATTCTTTAAAGTAGTTTCTTGGTATGATAATGAAGCAGGTTATTCTAATAAATTAGTTGATTTGGCAGAATACGTTTCAGCTATCAAATAAATAGCTTACTTTATATATGATTCCCGCATTTCTGCGGGAATTGTTTTTACTTAAACAAACTAACAAACAAACTAACTAACTAACTAACTAAATATGATTTTAATTGTTGATAGCGGGGCGACTAAGGCAGACTGGATAGCGCTGGATGAGACGGGTGAGCAGCTATTTACAACCCAAACCCTCGGTTTGAGCCCAGAGGTTCTAACCAAAGAAATTATCGTAGAAAGAATTACGAATAATTTTGATATCTACAAGAATAGAAAAATGGTAACGAATCTGTTTTTCTATGGGGCTGGTTGTGGTACTGAACGTATGAGGAATTTTATGAAAGATATTTTTCAAGAATTTTTCTTAAATGGAGAGATCTCCGTAAAAGAAGATACCTATGCAGCTATTTACGCTACAACAAAGCCTGGAGAGAAGGCGGTTGTTTGTATTTTAGGGACAGGTTCTAATTGTAGTTATTGGGATGGTGATGATATCCTTCAAAAGGTAGATTCTTTAGGATATATCCTTATGGATGATTGCAGTGGAAACTATTTTGGCAGACAGCTTTTAAGAGATTATTATTACAACAAAATACCTGCCGATCTTGCTCGGTTATTTTCCGAGAATTATGATTTAGATTCCGATACCATAAAAAATCATTTGTACAAGCAGCCAAATCCAAATACATATTTAGCTACTTTCGCTAAATTCCTTATCCAAAATAAGGAGAATGATTATGCACAGCGACTTATAGCCAAGGGAATGCAATTGTTTGTTGATAACTGGATTAGCCAATATGAGCAAGCTAAAGATGTTCCTGTGCACTTTGTAGGAAGTATTTCTTATTATTTAAAGGATGAGCTTAAAAAGGTCCTAGAGGCAAATAATTTGCGAATGGGTAATGTTTTGAGAAGGCCAATAGATGGTCTGGTCTCATATCATAGAGATAATATATAAAAAAGACCGCTTTAAGCGGTCTTTTTTTTTTATTCAATGTATGTTATGATCTTATCCTTTTACTGCAATCATTGAAATTTCAACATTTACATATTTAGGTAGGTTTGCAACCTCTACGGTTTCTCTTGCTGGAGCCGTAGCTTCGTCAAAACGACTTCCGTAAACTTTATTTACCTTACCAAAATCATTCATGTTTTTAAGAAATATACTGGACTTAATAACATGATCAAAGTTTAATCCCGCAGCTTCCAAAATAGCTTCCAGGTTTTTCATAACCTTTTCTGTTTCGGCCTCAATAGAGCTGTTTTCCAGCTCGCCTGTCTGAGCATCTAAAGCTATTTGACCTGATATGTAAAGTGTGTTCCCGCTAAGAACCGCTTGATTGTATGGTCCGATAGGTGCGGGCGCATTTGGAGATGTGATAATTTTTTTCATGTTCATTCTGGTTAATTAATGTTATAAACGTCTATCTGGTTCACGTCTTTTATCCCATTTAAGGTCACTTAATATTGAAGACTTAATTCCTATAAAGAAATACCATGAGGTTCTCGTTCCGAAAGGCGTCCAGTTAAAATTTAATCTGAAACTCTCCAGATCACGCTCAAATCTTAATTGTGTGTATGTAAATCCACCGTCTTTAAAGTCATAACCTGATGAGGCTCCAACCTTCCATCTTGGGGATAGTTGAATGTTTCCGGAAAACATTAATGAGTTTGTGGTAATCTCGCTTTGCCTGTTACGATTACTATAGGTAAGTGAGTACGCCAATCTTAAATCCCATGGCACATCGGCTGCATAAGCTGTTTGATTTACAGGTTCATCGTCTTCATCATCTTCGTCAGAAAAGGTTCGGCTATCACTAAAATCCTGTGCTTTTCCAAAAAGGTCATCATCTCTACCACCACTTTGTGTGTTGTCGTCTTCCTTACTGTCATCACCTCCCTTTTGGAATGTTTTGCTGTTTAGGGAGTAGCTGACATTAACATTTGCGTTGGTCATTCGTACAATGCCTCCGCCGTTGTTAATATTAAATACGTCAATTCTATTACCTGCATTGTCAATAGCATACGGATCAAAAGTTGCTCCAAAGTTTACCGACATCTTATTCTTAAAAAGTTGTGTACCACCAGTCATCCTTATCGGGCTTAAGGCCAACGAGTCAGCAGCAATATTGTAGCTGGTTGAGAAATTAAGGTTGTTTAGAAGTTTAATTTTTTCAGGTTCTGTCGCGGTCGAATCCTTACTACGTACTTTTGCTTCTACAACGTTGTTTAATGAGAATCCTATATTGTTTGCATTCGATCTGCTGGGAGTTCCAAATAAACCACCTTCAAATCGGGTATAGTCTTCTATACGGCCTTGTTCGTCAGCTATATACTGATCGTAGTAGTTGTCAAATCCGGGAGTATATCCATAGCTTACCGATGGTCGAACCGTATGTCGGATGGCTTGAATTTTTTTATCTTCCCCAAAATTGAATGTTCCATACATTGTAGTTCCCAGGCTGGCAGATAGATTGTATTGCATGAACCTGTCAAATCCGCTGAGCGTATCGATGGTTATATCATCTATGGTAGCGTCGTAGTCGTTTTTTCTGATTGTCTTGAATTGCCAGACTTCATCGATATTCCCTCCAACACTCGCGCTTAAATATTTAAGCACTTTAAAGTTGGTAGCTACGGGAATTGAATGTCTGAAACCGGCTCGGGCATCATCAAACATTTTACTGGTGAAAAACTCTTCATCGTTGGTCTCAATTCTGTTTTCACCTCTTAAGTTATATTGAAAGTTTACATTTTGAATAATCCCTTTTTTAATTCCATCTCTCTTGGCGAACGGATAGATTCTTTCCATGCTTGCCTGTAGCGTAGGCAATGTCATATTGATCGTTTCGGTTCGCGTATTTTGCTGATGCGTTGCGGTTAAATTTAGGTTTACGCTGGGATACCCTGTAAAGGTTTTGTTGTACGATACAGAAGACTGTAGCGTGTTATTCATAAAGTTGGGTGAATTCAACTGGTTGAAGGAGTCACTGTAGTAACTACTACTACCAAGATTGACTGATGCTGAAAACCTGGAATTAGGATTGGCTTTTGCATCCTGACTATGATTCCATTGTATGTTGTAAATGGTGCTTCGGCTGTAATCAGGGAATCCTTTTTGGCTGGCTATGAGGTTTTCATATCTTAGCCTTACACTTCCTCTAAACTTATATCGCGCGGCATAATTAGATTCAACCCTGAGGCCATAACTGCCATTGGTATAATAATCACCAGTTAGGGCTAAATCGTAATAATCACTCAAGGCGAAATAATACCCTCCGTTTTGTAAAAAGAAACCACGATCTCTGGCCTCTCCGGGTGTTGGCATTATAAATCCGGACTGTTTGGTATCCGTCATTGGGAAATATGCAAAAGGAACGGCTATGGGCGTTGGTACATCTACGATATACATATTGCTAAAACCCGCAATAACCTTTTTGTCCGGGACAAATTTAGCCTTCCTTACACGAATGTAATACTCGGGATCATCAAGATTCTTTGAAGTAGTTAGTCTTCCTTCTTTTAAGAAGTAGGTGGAGTCATTCTCCTTTTTAGTCACCTCTGCAAAAACATTCATCGGTTCTCCAACGGTTTGCTCAGATCTTGAGTTCCAGATCAAAGCTTTTTTGGTATCGAAATTGAAACGTATAGAGTCGGGTTCTACAACATTCTGTCCTTGTTTGAAATAAGGTGTCTGCGATAAATTACCAGCGGTATCCTTAATCCTTCCTGCATATACTTCATTCTTGTTGTAATCGATAACAATAATACCGGCCTTAAGCTCATATTCTCCATAATACACCTCGGCTTCATTGTAGAGATAGATCTTGTTTTCCTTCCTCGACATTTTTACATAGTCTGTGGCGGTATATTTTATAATGTCAGTCAAAAAAGGAGGCGGTCCTTGAATACTATCATTAACTGTGGCTGTAGAGTCTACTTTGGTAGTATCCTGAACTACAGGTTGTATTAAATCTTTATCAATGGAGACATTTATCGAATCTTTTTCAGCTTCAATGTTTAAAGGTTGCTTTTTAGGTGTTTCCTGAGCCTGAGTGGCCCAGCCCATAAACATTAAAAACAGCATTAAAAGTATGTACGGTTTGTTTGCTTGCAATGCTTTATATCTTACTTTTGTAAAAGTATGGCTTAGTTTTTGACGTGCCAAACTTACGTATATTTTTTGTTCTCTTAAATATTGTTTTGAGAAATAATTAAAATTAATAACAGATATAATACGTTATTATTACATGAAGAATTTGAGAAGCTACTTTTTGATCGCCTTAATGATAATTTCCACCTCACCTATATATGCGCAACAAAACGGTAAAAAGTTTAAAGTAGTGCTGGATGCGGGGCATGGAGGTCATGACCCTGGAAATATGGGTAGTGGATTTAAAGAGAAGGACATTGCGTTGAGTATAGTTTTAAAAGTCGGTGCAATGCTTCAAAAGAATAAGGATATAGAGGTGATCTACACCCGAAAGACTGATAAATTTGTAGATCTTTTTGTAAGGGGGAAAATAGCCAATGAGGCAGAAGCGGATTTATTTGTTTCGGTACACTGTAATGCGCATAATTCTTCAGCACACGGAACAGAAACCTGGGTGTTAGGTCTGGATGGAAATAAACGTAATATGGAAGTCGCCAAAAAGGAAAACTCCGTAATATATCTGGAGGAAAATTATGAAGTTAATTATGCTCAATATGACTTGAATTCCCCTGAAAGTTTTATTGGTTTAACGATGATGCAGGAGGAATACCTGGATCAAAGTATATTATTGGCCAAAATGATACAGGATAATTTTACCGGATCTTTAAAAAGAAAGGATAGGGGGGTGAAGCAAAATGTATTCATTGTATTACATCAAACTGTTATGCCAAGTGTTTTAGTAGAGACCGGATTTTTGACTTATAAACCGGAAGGGAAATATTTAAATTCTAATGGTGGGCAACAGGGAATGGCCAGTTCAATAGCGAAAGCTGTGTTAGCATATAAGAAATCAGTTGATGAAAATACGGGAGATGTTATAGATGAAACATCATTGGCGTCAATTGTGCAGGACGCGGGTATGGTGTCTTCTATTAGTTCCAATGATGTCGTGTTTAAAATACAGATAGCGGCCGGGTCTAATAAACTAGATTTAAAGCCTTATAATTTTAAAGGACTTTCACCGGTCACTATGCAAGAAGAAAATGGGGTTTATCGCTATTTTTATGGGGAAACCACGAATTTTGAAACGGCTAAATCACTTCAAAAAGAAGCTAATGGAAAAGGGTATCAGTCTTGTTTTATTGTAGCCTATAAAAATGGACAGAAAATGAGCTTGAGTGAAGCTGTAAAATCCATTTCAAATTAGAATGCTTCTATTAAAATTATTTCTATTTTTGTTTTGTACAGAAAAATCAAATTCTTTTGAAGCTAACTAGAGAACTAAAAACAGCGATTATAGTCCTTGGCGGTATCCTTTTATTCATTTTAGGATTTACCTATTTAAAGTCCAGTTCATTATTTTCAAACGGTCGTAAATACTTCGCAGTATACGATAATGTTGGTGGTATTGCTATCGGAACTCCTATCTTAATTAATGGGTATCAGGTTGGTACCATCAAAGATATCCGATTTATAGACGGAGAAGGAAATTTGTTGGTAACCTTAATCGTAGACAGTGAATTTCAATTTTCTAAAAACAGTACAGCTGAAATCTATGATACAGGAATAATTGGAGGGAAAAGTATCCGAATTATACCGGAGTTTGATAATAGTGAAATGGCAAAGTCTGGAGATACACTTATTTCAGCGATTAAGCCAGGACTTACAGAATTGGTGACCCAAAAGTTGACACCCCTTCAGGAAAAAATAGAAAGAATGATTGTGAGCACTGATTCGGTGCTGGTAGGGATGGATCAAGTAATGGATGAAGAATCGAGAGAAAATTTAAGAGAAACCATAGGGAATCTGAATCATACGGTAGCAAATTTTAAATCAGCTTCGTATTCTCTTGATAATTTATTGACCAATAATAAAGAGAAATTAAATAATACTATTGGCAATGTAAATAAAGTTTCTAATAACCTGGCTCAATTAAGTGATACTTTAGCTCAGGCCAATTTAGGTAGCACCATTAATGAGTTAGAACAGACGATTACCAAATTCAATAGTATGATGACCCAAATGCAGGAAGGAGAAGGTTCGTTAGGAAAGCTAATGAAAGACGAGGCACTATATAAGAATATATCAGAGGCATCAGGGCAATTAGGGCTATTATTGGAGGATATGCGTCTTAATCCTAAGCGCTATGTGCATTTTTCGCTTTTTGGAAAAAAGCAAAAACCATATGAAGGTCCTATAGAAGAACAAAACTAGAACTAGCATGAACTGGATACCAAACATATTATTTGCGATTGTTTTAATTATTGGGATAGGCTTTTTTGCTAAGAATGTTAAAAAGTTAGTTCGCAATATTAAATTAGGAAGAGATATTGACAGAACCGATCATAAAAAGGACCGGTGGAATAATATGATCCGTATTGCTTTAGGACAAGGTAAAATGGTGGTTCGTCCCGTTGCAGGTATTATGCATATTATTGTTTATGTTGGTTTTATCATAATTAATATAGAAGTCCTTGAAATTATCATAGACGGACTTTTCGGGACTCACCGAATATTTGCCTTTTTAGGGGGTGGATATGACTTTCTAATAGGCTCATTTGAGGTGTTGGCATTATTAGTTCTTGTTGCGGTATTTGTTTTTTGGGTACGAAGAAATGTGATAAAATTAAAACGTTTCTGGAACCCTGAAATGAAAGGATGGCCTAAAAATGATGCGAACTATATTCTTTATATAGAGGCCGTTTTAATGTGTTTGTTTTTAACAATGAACGCAACTGACTATCAATTACAACAGTTAGGGGCAGAGCATTATACTCAGGCTGGAGCGTTCCCTGTGAGTCAGTTGATAGCTCCTCTTTTTGAAGGATTATCTCAGTCTGCTTTGGTGATGATAGAACGTTCTGCATGGTGGTTGCACATCGTTGGGATCTTGTTCTTTCTGAACTATTTATATTATTCAAAACACCTCCATATTCTATTGGCGTTTCCGAATACGTGGTATGCGAATCTGGAGCCAAAAGGAAAGTTAGATAATTTGGAAGCAGTTACAAATGAAGTGAAATTAATGCTCGATCCAAACGCAGATCCATTTGCTGCTCCTTCCGAAGGGGATGAAATGTCAGAACCAGAAAAATTTGGAGCCTCAGATGCAACCGACCTAAATTGGGTACAATTGATGAATGCATACACCTGTACAGAGTGTGGGCGTTGTACAAGTGAATGTCCTGCAAACCAAACAGGAAAGCTTTTATCTCCCAGAAAAATAATGATGGATACCAGAGACAGGCTTGAAGAAATAGGGAAGAATATAGATGCGAATGGGGGTACATTCAAGGAGGATAATAAACAACTTTTAGACAATTATATAACCAAAGAAGAACTTTGGGCATGTACATCATGCAATGCTTGTGTAGAAGCATGTCCAGTAAATATTAATCCATTATCTATTATTATCGATATGAGACGTTACCTTGTTATGGAACAGTCTGCAGCACCAGCAGAATTGAACAATATGATGGGGAATATCGAAAATAACGGGGCTCCATGGCCTTATAATCAAATGGATAGATTGAACTGGAAAGATGAAGCTTAACAAACATCAACTAATTATAAACTTTAAATTTAAATTTTAAGAAGAAGAAAGATGAAAAAGGAAGAAGTAGCTAGACTGTTACACAAAAAACTGGCAGAGGGAGAACATGTAAGTCCGGTATTACCAGAAGGAATTAAGAACTATTTAATTGACATTGATGGTACTATTTGTGACGATATTCCAAATGAAGAACCGGAGCGAATGGCCACAGCGAATGTGTACCCAGACGCCTTAGATACATTGAATAGATGGTATGAGGAAGGTCATATAATTTATTTCTTTACTTCCAGAACAGAGGAGCATAGAGAGGTAACTGAAGACTGGTTGAACAGACATGGATTTAAATACCACGGTATGGTAATGGGTAAACCGAGAGGTGGAAATTATCATTGGGTGGATAACCATTTGGTAAAGGCAACTCGTTACAATGGTAAATTCACTGATTTAGTAGATAAAGAAGTTACCATTCAGGTGTTTGATGACGGAAAGCACGATTAATTAAAATGAATATATAGCGTAGTGACCATAAAGTTACTGCGCTATTCTTTAAAATACAGTTAGACAATGAGTGATACAATTAAAGTTCCTACAATGGCAGAAATGATGGCCCAGGGTAAATCTCCTGAGGTTTTATTTTGGGTAGGTTGTGCCGGGAGTTTTGACGATAGAGCAAAAAAAATCACAAAAGCCTTTGTTAAACTATTAAACAAAGCTAAGGTTGAATTTGCTGTTCTTGGTACTGAAGAAAGCTGTACAGGAGATCCGGCTAAAAGATCCGGGAATGAATTTTTGTTTCAGATGCAGGCAGTAACCAACATAGAGGTTATGAATGCCTATGAGGTAAAAAAGATTGTTACGGCTTGTCCTCATTGTTTTAATACGATTAAAAATGAATATCCTGCCTTAGGAGGTACTTATGAAGTAGTTCATCATACTCAATTTCTTAAATCTCTTTTGGATGATGGACGGTTGACGATTGAAGGCGGACAATTTAAAGGAAAAAGAATTACATTTCATGACCCATGCTACCTGGGTAGAGCTAACAATGTTTATGAAGCACCTCGTGATTTGATAAAAAAACTGGATGCTGAGTTAGTGGAAATGAAAAATTGCCGTAAAAAAGGTTTCTGTTGTGGTGCTGGCGGAGCTCAAATGTTTAAAGAACCTGAAAAAGGTAATAAGGATGTAAACATAGAGCGCACTGAACAGGCATTAGAAACCAAACCAGATGTGATTGCAGCTGCTTGCCCTTTTTGTAATACAATGATGACCGATGGGGTTAAGGGCAAAGAAAAAGAAGCTGAGTTACAGGTGATGGATGTAGCAGAATTGATAGCAAATGCAGAGGATTTATAAATAATTTAAAGAAAATGTTAGTAGATTTTGAAGCGCTACCCGAAACTGCTCGGGTATGGATATTTCAGGCAAACAGATCCTTTACCGAGGAGGAAATAGCTGAAATATCAGAAAAATTTGGAAATTTTGTAGAAGAATGGACAGCCCATGGAGCTGGCTTGAAAGCCGGTTTTCAGATAAGATATAAACGATTTTTGATACTGGCACTGGATCAGGAATTTAACAGTGCATCAGGATGTTCTATTGATGCATCCGTGCGTTTTATTCAGGAACTTGAAAAAGAGTATGATGTCGACTTATTGGATAAAATGAACGTGTCATACAGGCAAGGAGATTTCATTGCATATAAGCCCCTGAAAGACTTCAAGAAGATGGCTAAAGATAAAGCCGTGTCACTAAATACAATTGTCTTTAACAATTTGGTTACTAATAAGGAAGAATATCTGAATTATTGGGAAGTTCCCGCACGCGATAGTTGGCATGCACGTTTTATGAAATAAAAAATAATAGTGATTATCTACAATTTTGGCTTCGTTTTTGACGTTGCAAAACTAGATTTGAATCATCAAAAAAAAGACCCTGAATTATGACAAGAAGGATACGATCTATTATTACTTTATTAACCTTCCTTTGTATTAGTCAAGGAAGTATTGCTCAGCAAGACCCTTTATTAGCTCAAAATGCCCAAGAACAGCAAAAATGGGTAGATAGCTTATATGATCAGATGACCCTGAATGAAAAGGTAGGTCAGTTATTTATGGTCAGAGCCTATTCTAACGGAAACCAAAAGCATATAGAAGAAGTAGAAAAACTGGTAAAGGATTATCATGTAGGTGGAATTATTTTTTCTAAAGGAGCTCCATACAAGCAGGCACTGCTTAATAATAAACTTCAGGCTTTAGCTCAAACAAAAATGCTCATGGCTATGGACGCTGAATGGGGCCTCGCAATGCGATTGGATTCTACATTTGCTTATCCTTATAACATGATGCTGGGAGCGGTTAAGGATGATAAAATTATTGAAAAGGTTGGACAACGTATTGGTGAGCATACCCGTAGATTGGGAATGCATATCAATTTTGCTCCGGATGTAGACATCAATACGAATCCTGACAATCCTATAATTGGTAATAGATCCTTTGGTGAAGACCCTGAAAATGTGGCCAGAAAAGCAATTGCATTTACCAAAGGAATGCAGTCTGCAGGTGTTTTAGCCAATGCTAAGCACTTTCCTGGGCATGGAGATACAGAATCCGACTCTCATAAAACACTGCCAACAATTTCTTTCTCAAAAGAGCGAATTGATTCGGTGGAGCTGTACCCTTATAAAAGATTATTTCAAGAAGGTTTGGCTAGTGTGATGGTCGCTCATTTAAATGTGCCCAGCCTCGAATCAAGGCAGAACTTTCCATCTACCTTATCAAAAGCCATAGTAACAGATCTTCTCAATGAACGGTTAAATTTTAAAGGACTCATTTTCACGGATGCGATGGAGATGAAAGGAGTCGCAAATTACGACGATCCGGGTGAAGTGGATTTAAAAGCTTTCATGGCCGGTAATGATATACTTTTAATTTCAGCAGACACCCCTAAGGCTATTGGAAAAATCGTAGAAGCATATAATAATAATACCATTACTGAAGAGCGATTAGCCCATTCGGTTAAGAAAATCCTGAAAGCTAAATTTAAGGTTGGACTCGATAATTATGCAGATGTGGCTACGGAAAATCTGGAAGCTGACTTGAATGCTTTGGATGATTATGTTTTAAGAGAAGAGGTTATTGAGAATGCCATAACCGTAGTTCAAAACAAGTATGGGATCTTACCTATAAAAAACCTTGAAAAGAAGAAAATAGCCTATGTGAAATTTGGAGATGATCAAGGAGCACCTTTTCTTCAAGCTATGCAGCGATATGCTAAAGTTGATGAGGTTTCAGGAGATAATCTTGCAGATTTATTAGAAAATTTAAAACCATATAATACGGTTATTGTAGGATTTCACAGATCTGATGCGACTCCGTGGAAGGCATTTAAATTTACAGATAAGGAAAAGGTATGGTTGTATGAACTAGGAAGGGTAAAAGATGTGGTTCTGGATGTTTTTGCCAAGCCGTACGCTCTACTTGATTTACAAACGCTAACCAACTTAGAAGGCATTATTGTTAGTTATCAGAATAATGCGGTTGCACAAGATAAATCAGCGCAAGTGATCTTTGGAGGGTTAACAGCAAAAGGAATACTTCCGGTTACCTCGAATAATGAACTTCCGGTAGGAACTTCTGTGGTAGTTAATAATATCAAAAGGCTACAGTATGGATTACCTGAAAGCGTAGGGATGAGCTCGGAGCGTTTAAAAAAAGTTGATTCCATGGCTCAGCTTACCATCAAATCAGGAATGTCTCCCGGCCTACAGTTATTAATTGCCAGGGATGGTCGTGTTATTTACAATAAGGCTTTTGGAAGGCATATCTATGGTGGTGACAGGAATGTTAAGGAAACCGATTTGTATGATTTGGCCTCTCTCACCAAAATACTGGCAACCTTACCCGTAGTAATGAAGCTTGAAGAAGACGGAGTTATCGATTTTAATACCCGACTTGGTCAAATGCTACCCGATCTCCAGAAGAGTAATAAAGAAGATCTTTCACTTCTAAAAGTGCTATCACATTATGCTAGGCTTAAGCCCTGGATACCTTTTTATATCAGTACCCTTGACAGTGCTACAAAAAAACCACTACCCAAATATTACAGCAAAGATAAAAAGGGAAAGTTTGATGTGAAAGTAGCTGATAATATGTACATCAGAAAAGACCTAAATGATTCTATTTTTAAAGAAATCAAAGACTCTGATTTGTTGTCGCGCTTGCAATACAGATACAGTGATTTGGGATATTTCTTAATGAAAAGATTTATTGAAGATCATTATGGTGAATCATTGGCTGAAATAACTCAAAAGCAGTTATATCAACCCTTAGGAGCATTTCACACAACATTTAATCCGCTTACTAAATTTAAAAAAGGAGATATAGTACCCACGGAGATTGATGATTATTTCCGGAATCAGACCTTACAAGGATATGTCCATGATATGGGAGCTGCCATGCAAGGAGGAGTTGGAGGACATGCCGGATTGTTTAGTACTGCGAATGATGTAGCGAAAATAATGCAAATGTATTTGCAGAACGGTTATTATGGAGGTGATAATTACTTTCAGCCTACTACCATAGACCGCTTCAATACCTGTTATTTTTGCCCTGAAGATGTAAGAAGAGGAGTTGGTTTCGATAAACCTCAATTGGGAGAGTCAGGACCGACTTGCGGTTGCGTTTCCATGACCAGTTTTGGACACAGTGGTTTTACCGGAACCTATGCCTGGGCTGATCCTGATCAGGAATTGGTTTATGTCTTTTTATCGAACAGAACATATCCTACCATGGAAAATCGAAAACTTATCACTGAGGGAGTTCGAACTACAATTCAAGAATATATTTACGAGGCCATTGTTGAATAGTTATGCCTTGTTAATGAGTTTCTTACAATAAGAGTTTTTCTCTTTAACATAATTGTAACGATAAAACCGAGTCTAAGTTGTAATTTTATATACAATTAAAAGACTAAGGTTCATATCTGTCAACTTTGTCTTATCAAGTATACATCGATGAAAATAGCTATTGTTTGTTATCCAACCTTTGGAGGTAGTGGTGTGGTGGCCACCGAATTAGGAATGGCATTAGCCGAAAGAGGGCACGAAATTCATTTTATCACCTATAAGCAACCTGTTCGTTTAGCTTTGCTTACCGGAAATATATTTTTCCATGAAGTACACGTACCCGAGTATCCGTTATTCCATTATCAACCCTATGAGTTGGCTTTATCGAGTAAACTGGTAGATATGGTAAAAATGTATGGTATCGAATTACTTCACGTACATTATGCCATTCCACATGCTTATGCAGGATATATGGCGAAGCAAATGCTAAAAGAGGAAGGAATTAATCTTCCCATGGTAACAACATTGCATGGAACGGATATAACCCTGGTTGGAAACCACCCGTTCTATAAACCTGCAGTTACCTTTAGTATAAATAAATCAGATGTTGTAACATCCGTCTCAGAAAGCCTGAAAGATGATACAGAACGATTTTTTGATATTAAGACTGAAATCAATGTAATTCCTAACTTTATTGATTCCTCTAAGTACGATCTGCAATTTACAGATTGTAATCGCGGAATGATGGCATTACCTACGGAAAGAATAATAACGCATATCAGTAATTTCAGAAAGGTTAAGCGTATTCCTGATGTTATTAAGATTTTTTATAAAGTACAAAAAGAGGTTCCTTCAAAATTAGTGATGGTAGGGGAAGGCCCTGAAAAGGAATATGCTGAAAGAATGTGTGATGAATTGGGAATTACTGACAAAGTACTCTTTTTGGGTAACAGTACGGAAATAGATAAGATCTTGTGTTTTTCAGATTTGTTCTTATTGCCTTCAGAAACTGAAAGCTTTGGTTTGGCAGCACTCGAAGCTATGATCAACAGGACTCCTGTCATATCAAGTAATTCAGGAGGTATACCTGAAGTTAATGAACAAGGAATAAGTGGATTTTTAAGTGAAGTAGGAGCTGTCGATGAAATGGCTGAAAATGCAATCCTTATTTTAAAGGAAGATGAAACCTTAGAGCGTTACAAGGATGCAGCACAGAAACAAGCGCAAAAGTTTGATATAAAGAGAATCGTACCTATTTATGAAGCTATTTATCAAAAGGCTTTTAGCTTGGTTGAATAAATGATGATTATTTTTTTTTGTCATTTCCTTTAAACAGATTCCATCCAAAAGGAAGTAGTAGTAAGATAAAAATATAGCGTCCGGTTAATATTCCATATAAGCTTATAATAAGGCCTATTAACATTAAGGTTCTTGTAAGTGACATTTTTTTGGATAAAGATACTAAGTACGCTATAAACATCATATATTTTCAGCGTTTTAAAACCTCATTTGATAGGGGTATTCACCCCCCCCGCCTTTTATCGTTTTTTTTTGAATTTTGAAGCAAATATCTGATTAATAGTATCCTAATGAGTAATTTTATAAGGTGCTATTGTTTAATCAACAAATGTTATTTGTGTTAATTCATATTCAAAATGAAATTAAAACTTACAATATTCCTATTGCTAAGTTGGGTTGGCGTATTATACTCACAAAATCTTCATACCCAGTCGAATGCAGCATCTATCGAGAATGAGTCGAATGCTACGACCGGATGGACATCAAATTCAAATATGACATCGAGCAACGTTTCTGCCGTTGATGGAAATTTTTCGATCTTATCCGTATCTACCGGATCTAATGGTAGATTAATGAGTTATACGTTCCCGGCTGTTGTTGGAGAAGTCTATGATATAAGTATTTGGGCCAGGGAAGGAGATCAGGGAAACTTACCGGCGTTTGCCAACTGGGTAGGTTTTAACGGATTTACAACCACAGTTATTTCAGGCACCAACTGGACGGAATATACATGGACCTTAACGGCAACCAATACAAGCCCCATAATTCGGGTATATTGTAGCCCTTTGTCCGGAGCAACTCCTGGAGATAATGTATACATAGATGCGGTGTCTATAACTTTACAAAGTAATGATAATGAAGCTCCAACTGCGCCTGCCAATTTAACTTCCAGTAATACGACAAGTACCACCACGACTCTAAATTGGAATGCTGCTACAGATAATGTTGGGGTAACCAACTATGAGGTGTTCCGGGATGGAGTTAGTATTGGACTATCAGGTGGCAATACCACCTTTAACGTTACCGGATTATCAGCTAATACCGCTTATGATTTTACGGTATTTGCCAGGGATGCTGCGGGTAATGTATCACCCTCAAGTAATGTACATACGGTTACGACCAACAATGCTAATGATACCCAGGCACCCACGGCACCTACTAACCTGAGTTCCAATAATACCACAACGACAACTACAACCTTGAACTGGAATGCTGCTACAGATAATGTGGGGGTTACTGATTATCAAGTTTTTCAGGATGGAGTGAGTATTGGATTATCAGGAGGAAACACCACTTTTAATGTTTCGGGGTTAACAGCCAACACTTCTTATGACTTTACGGTATTTGCCAGAGATGCAGCCGGGAATGTTTCACCTTCCAGTAATGTTCATACAGTTACAACCTTAAATGCCGCCGATACACAAGCACCAACCGCTCCTACTAATTTATCGTCAAATAATACGACGAGTACATCTACTACACTCAGTTGGAATGCTTCTACCGACAATGTGGGGGTCACTAACTATCAAGTTTTTCAGGACGGTCAGAGTATTGGTTTTTCTGGTGGCGGGACAAATTTTAATGTGAATTCATTGACACCGGATACTTCCTATGATTTTACAGTCAGGGCGAGGGACGCTGCTGGGAATGTATCTAATGCGAGTAATATACATACGGTTAATACGCAAAGTGCTCAATTTACAGATTACACCTCAGAAAATTCAAATTTGCCAACGGTCGACTGGACGGCCAGAGATTTGTTTGCTAATAGAAACATAGGAATAGGAACCACGAACACAAGAGGTTTTAGATTGGCTGTAGCGGGAGATATTCTATCAGAAGAGGTGAGGGTGGCTTTACAGGGAAACTGGCCGGATTATGTCTTTAATGAAGGCTATGACCTTATGAGTATCTATCAGGTAGAAGCCTACATTCAGAAGAATCGACATTTAAAAAATATTCCAAGTGCATCCTACATTCAGGAAAATGGGATCGAACTAGGAGATATGAGTGGAATGCTATTGGAAAAAATAGAAGAGTTGACTCTTTACACCATTCAACAACAAAAAGAATTAGATCTTTTAAAAGCGCAGAATTTATTGCTCCTTGAGAAGTTAAAGCTTATGGAGAAACAAATGAAGAATAGTGATAAAAAGTATTAAGTCACAAAATCATATGAAACGGACATGTAGACTATTACTGTTATTTTTCTTAATTTCAAGCCCCCTGGTTTTTTCTCAAAGTATAAGAAAAAATTATACCGAAATGACCCAGGCGGAGCGAGATGCCCTTGTGAATGCGTTTTATCAGCTTCGAAACGGGGCTGACCTGATAAATGATTTAGCTACCTTTCACAGTGATTTCTTTAATTTCGATAATACAGCCGACCCTACCCGATTAGATATTCATTTTAACTTACCTGATGAACCTGAAAGGGATATCTTTTTTGCCTGGCATCGTATGCAAATGTTTGAAGTGGAGCAGGCCATGCAAGATATTAATCCCAATATTTCTATTCCTTATTGGGATTCAACGGTAGATCAGTCAGTCAATTCACCTTTATGGGATGAAAACTTTATGGGGCAGTTCGATGATGATTGGGGACTTAACAGAAACCTGGGAGGAAATGGTGAATTAGGAACTATAGCTGAATTGAACACTTTATTAGGCATAAGTGATTATCTAATTTTTTCAGACGATACAGAGCGAGGAAATATTCATGCAGGACCTCATAGATGGACGGGTGGAGCAATGCCAACTACAGCTTCTCCGAGAGATCCGGTCTTTTACCTCCACCACACCTTTATTGATAAAGTATGGGCCGATTGGGAGGCTATTCATCAAAACTCATCATTTATAAGAACCTCAATGCTTCGATATGATGGAACTTATGTCTTTGACGGACAGACCTTACCGCTTGTAAATCCCAATAACATAATAGACCCCAGAGCTTTTGGCGTCTTTTATGCAGAGGATGGACTTGCGGTTTTAGATGATTATACGGTTTCTAACACCTACAATGCAATAGAAAATTTTTACTATCAGTTTTTAATTGAAGTCAGGGATGGTTTTGAAATTCCGGCTAATACCAGCTGCAGAATTACCTCAGTAAATGAAATCGTCATGTTGCCAGGGTTTGTAGCAGCTTCCGGATCGGATTTCAGAGCCCAAATTGACAATACACAGGCCAGAACATCTGGTTCCTCTATCGTTAGAAATACAAAGAAGTTTGAGGCGTTACCATCGATGAGAATGGTAGATTTTGAGGGTAAAAAGTTAGGGGATGACAGTTCTGATATTGAAGTATATCCAAACCCTTTTCTGGAGTCAGTAAACATTCGTTTGGGTCAAAACACACATTCCGGCAGGATTGTACTTTATAATATGGCTGGACAACAAGTTAAATCTGAAGTATTTAGAGATAAAAGTGTTCTAAATCTGAATGATTTGAGAAACCTGGCCTCAGGAGTTTATATACTGAATGTTGTTGATAATAACGGGGTTGTTCTACACAAAGTCCAACTTATAAAGTCATGATAAGCCTTCGTTTTATTATAGTTACGGGCTTACTTTTTTTGTGGCAGGAACCTTGTTTGATGCAGCAAACATTGGTGGTTAGAGTTGTTAATAATACGAATGAGGAATTAAATAATGTAATGATATATTCTACCCCTTTTGGGCAAATTAAACCCATGGATAGTACAGCGTTCATTACACTGAAAAATATTCAAAATGAAGTAAAAAACCCCATGCTTTATTTATCATGTAAAAACATAAATATGGGTAGTTATGTTTCCTTACCCAAGGATGTGGATACGATTTATTTTTTGATTAATGAGGTAAAAATAGATAAGCGGTTAATAGTATTTAAGCAAATAGAAATTAAATAAATACCAAATAAACCAATTGTTTTAAAGATGGATGTTTTTAAAAATTTTAGAAAAAATTGTTTGTGGATCTATGACTTCCTCAAAGGAGGGGCTATAAGAAAACATTACAGGGAGATAAAGATTATATTTGATGGAGAAGAATCTAATATTGAGATACCTCATATTATCAATGATAATTTGAATAAACTTATAGTACATGCAATTACTTCAGTAACGCATTATAAACAATACAGCGACGCAAAATCGTTACAAGACTTTAAGGTAATCAATAAAAACATCATACGGGAGTCTTATGCAGATTTCATTTCAGATAAATTCGATAAAAGTGACTTACAACAAGTGTATACCAGTGGTTCTACAGGTACTCCCTTTAAGGTTTTACAGGATAAGAATAAGAAAAATCGCAATGCTGCGGACACCTTGTTTTTTGCCGAGAAAGCAGGATATACAATAGGGGAGAAACTTTATTATTTAAGGCATTGGGACCAATATAATACCCGGGGAAAGTTAGAAACCTGGCTTAAGAATATCGTAATGCACCCTGTTTCAAAACTAACAGATAAAGACATAGATAAATTAATTAATGATATTAAAAATGAAAAAGGCAATGTCAATATTATTAGCTATGCTTCAGCATTAGAAAAAATCGCTAGCTATATTGACAGGCAAGAGCCTCCAAAAGCCGACTTTAAGGTGACCTCCATTTTATCTATTGCCGAAGGAATAAGTGATAGAGCCAGAGAAATTATTTCAGATTATTTTGGTACTCAGTTAATTTCCAGGTATTCGAATGTTGAAAATGGAATATTGTCTCAGGAGATCATGGGTAAGGGACAGGAATATTATATTAATACTGCCAGTTTTATTATTGAGATATTGGATTTTAATGAAGATAGACCATTGCCAGATGGGTGTTTGGGGAGAATAGTAATTACTGACTTATTTAATTATGCCATGCCGATGATTCGATATGATACGGGTGATCTTGGGGTTATGGAATCTAAGGTTGAAAATGGTATAAACTACTCCGTCTTAAAAAAGGTGGAGGGAAGAAGGGCCGACATGATTTTTAATACGAAAGGACAACATATTTCATCATATGTAGTTTATCATTTATTGAAATATCCTCATATTCACCAATATCAATTTATTCAGAACGATGTGAATCAATATACCTTCAAATTTAAGGTGGCAGCAGAGTTCAATAGTGAAGACCAAATAAAGAATGAGTTTAAAATACATTTAGGAAATGATGCCCAAATAAATTTTGAGTACGTAGACGATATACCATTACTGTCCTCTGGTAAAAGAAAGGTGGTTGTGAATAAAATACCTGTTAATTGATAGGCATTAGCTTATCATATTTAGAAAAACACAATCCTTCCTTATAATTAATGAATTGTTTAATATTTGAATTTCCATTGAGCCATGAGACATAAATTGAAGCTGTATTAACCCCTGCTTCATGAGAAAAAGGGTATCCACCTCCAAATCGAGGATTCAATTCCAGAACATAATGTTTATCACTATCAAATAAAATATCACAGTCCATACTGCCAACATGCTTTAAATTACTTCCTAAAACGGATCCAATACCTTCTAAATTTGAATCTATCACAGAAATAGCTTTGTCTGTTTCTCCCGAACGCATACAAAGTTTTTCCCGGGCAAAAGTCCCAATATAGGATCCATCGAAATTATTCAAAACGTCCATCCCATACTCTTTACCATTAATTTTTTCCTGTATAAGAATGGCATGATCCAGGTCCTTCTCACTGACATTTTTTAAAATAGATCTTTTAAGCTTTAATTTAACAAGTTCATAAGCTAGTCTTAATTCTTCAGGATTTTCAGGGAATTCAATGCCTAGTGAAGCGCTTCCCCATCGGGGTTTTAGCACAACAGGGAATGATATTTCATTGGTTTCTAGTGCTTTCTCCGCAGTAACAAGATTTAGGTAGGTTTTAGGAGCATTGAGCCCCAATGATTTGATATAATTATAAGTTCTGTATTTATCAAATGCAATATCAATGACTTCCGGACTTGATACGATTACCTTAATACCTTTATTGATGAATTGGTTAATGTTTTTCGATAAAATCGGAAGCTCCAGATCATTCAGGGAAATAATTGCGTCTACTCGATATTCATCAGCAATTTTTAGAAGTTCAGATATATATTGAGCATCATATATATTAGGGACCAGAACTCCGCAATCAGCCTCTACAATTGCAGGAGCATTAAGTTGCATATCGGCTGCAATTACTTTACCATTTCCGTTGAGGGCTTCTTTAAAATATCGTATCAGATAGTTTCTTCTTCCTGCGCAGGTAAATAGAATATTAAGATTGTTGTTTTGTGAATGGGTCATTATGCTTGGTTATAGTTGGTTGTTTAATTTTCTATAGGTATCCAGGTCTAACATATGAGGTTCAAAATCAATGTCTGAGGGGGCGATGACTTTTTTAAAAGTTTTTATCAAAATTTCAAAATCGTTTTTAAAAGAGATGTTTTCTACGTATTCAATGTCTTTTTCTAATTTGTCATCCCAGCTTAACAGGTTTCTGCCAGATACCTGCGCCAGTCCGGTTATCCCAGGTCTTACCGAATGTCTGATGCGCTCCGATTTTTTGTAATAGGGTAGGTAATGTACCCGCAGTGGACGCGGACCAATCAAACTCATATCACCAATTAATACATTGAACAACTGGGGTATTTCATCCAAAGAAGACTTTCTAAGAAAGGTTCCGAATTTTGTAACTCTTTCATCATTAGGTAAAAGATTTCCATTTGCATCTGTCTCATCAGTCATACTTTTAAATTTATAGATTTTAAAGATGCGTTCATTTTTACCGGGACGTTCCTGGAAAAAAAGTGGTTTACCTCGATTTACAAAAAGCAATACAATTGTAATCAACAGAATAATAGGTATTAGTATTATAAGCCCGCAAAGAGCTGCCGTGAAATCCAATATTCTTTTGATATATTTTTTATACATTTTTATTGATATATTAAAATATTTTTACTTTAAATATTGCGCTCCTTTTTCCAGGTTCTTAATGACTCTGCCAGGCACGCCATAAACCATTACCAGGTCTTCAACAGGTTTAACAACAGTAGATCCGGCTCCAATAATACAATGTGATCCAATGTCAATGCCATGGATAATATTAGCTCCCAAACAGACAGAGGTACATAATCCTACATTACTATTTCCACCTAAGGTAGATCCGGGCGCCATACTTGAATAGTCTTTCATAATACATTCGTGCCCAACAGATGCATTGGTATTTACAATACAAAAATCTCCAATAGTACTGTCAGCGTTTATTATGGCACCGGCAACCACAACAGATCCATTACCAATGCTAACACCCTTTCCAATGGTTGCATTTGGGTGTATAGCTGAATAAAAGGAAAACTCCGGATTACTAATTTTGATTTTATCTGCCATCTGTTTACGAGTATAATTATCTCCAATAGCAATAATACCTCCTGTTAAATTTAAAGTATCGATTAGCCTTGGTAAGTCATTCTCTGTACCTATTATTTCATATCCACAGACCTCCGTTCCTACAGGCTTAAATGAGTCTATGAGTCCGACTATATTGAATTCTTCTTGTAATTCAATAATGTCTATTATTACTTTAGCATGTCCTGAAGCTCCAACAATTATTATGTTTTTCATTGATCATTAATAGCTTAAGTATTAATTAATATCTGTTTCTGTATTCATGAGGTGATCGTAATTATTTTCTAAACTGGTATATTCATTTAACAAGCACTCCCAAACATATTCTTGTTTATAGTTGGCTAACACATGTTTTCTGCCATTTTGAGCCATTCTGTCTACTTCTTCCGGATGATTTAAAAAATATTCCATTGAAAAATATATGCTTTGCTCATCCTTAACAGGTATGATAAGGCCATTTAAATCATGAGTGATAATTTCATTACATCCATTGATGTCACTTACAATACTTGCTAACCCCATGGCTGTTGCTTGTAATACAACATTAGGAAATCCTTCTCTGTAGCTTGGGAAGACCAGGGCATTTGAAATTGCATAATAAGGGCGTACATCGTCTTTCCATCCATCAAATTTTATATTATCATTGGTGTAAATAATCGATTCCGTTTCGGGCTTAAGCGGGTCTAACTTCTTTTCATAACTCCCTAACAAGAGTAATTTACATTTTGGATACCTTTTATTGAGTTTATTGAAGGCTGCAACCAGTTCGTTGATTCCTTTATCTCTTACAAGTCTGCCTGCGAAAACAAAAACAAAATCATTAGCCCCTATTTTCAATTGATTTCTTAAATCATTTTTAAAGGCTTCATCGTAGTGTAAAGGGTCAAAATATTGAGTATCGATGCCATTAGAGCTTCCCTTCCCAATTATTTTTAACTTGTCTTCATTAGTAAAACCATGTTCCAGGACAATATCCATTAAGCCAGTTGAATTTGGATATATTTTAGTAGCACAAGAATAGGTGAATCTCTCTACAGTGTTTAACAAAGTTCTTTTAAAGCCTTTGGCTTCCACCAGTGGTAATCCCGCTATGGTATGTAAACGATGAGGGACCCCTGCCATTTTCGCAGCCAGCATGGCTACCGTTCCCGCTTTGGGCGTGTGGCTATGTACAATAAAAGGTTTTTCTTTTTTAAAGATTTTATAAAGAAGGTAAACACTCCTTATGTCTTTAAAAGGAGTGATTTTACGGGTCATTTCCACAGCATAGGTTTTAATTCCTTCTGCTTTTCCAATTTCTTTTAACCTGTTTTTATTCCCTTTTGATGAAATACCTATAACATCGAAGTGATCCCTCATAAATTTAAGTTGTCCTCTCAGAAGGACCCCCAATGAATTTGGAACAGTGGTTATTCTAATTAATTTTTTTTTAGGATTCATACCCGTTTCACAGTATTTTACGTGACTATCATAAAGATACTTGAAATAAGGACGAACCTCTCAATCAATTAGATTGATGCGCATTTTTGTCGATTAAGTGTTTTCATTCGAACACTTTATAATTTCAGGTAGGTGTTATAATACCATTTTTGAAAACAATAAAAGGTCCATACTTTAAAAGTATTATCCGCTTTGCTATCCACATGGTCATGTACCAGTTCCTGAATTGCTCTTGTGTTAAATATATTCTGGGTCTTTAATTGTGAATCCTCAGCATATGATAGTAATTCATTTTTTAAGGATTTTCTCAACCAGTCACCCACCGGAACTCCGAACCCACTCTTACTTTTATCCAGGAAACCTTTAGGAAAATCATCTTTAAAAGCTTCTTTTAATATGTATTTTTTATTCCAACCCTTCATTAGAAAGGATTCCGGAAGACTATGGGTATATTCCCATAATGTTTTGTTTAAAAATGGAGCCCTGCATTCGAGGGAATTAAGCATACTGGTTCTGTCTACCTTTACCAACATATCACCTTCCAAACTTACATGTTTATCTATAATTCTATAGTCGGTTAAAGTGGTTGGTTTCTGTATTCCGGAATGGGTTTTAAATTGCTCGAATAGTTCTTCAGAAAGATAAGATGGTTTTAAATATTGATGAATGGTATTAGCCGTATACCCTAATGAAATGATATCCCAATAAAAGGCATCGCTGTAATCAACAGAATTTAAAAGCCTTTTCATTTTATATTTGATTCCCCTGGAGTCGTCTTTGTCATTTAACAAAGGGGCTGTAGCACTCAATAACCTGCTATGTATTTTTTCAGGGATAATTTGGGTATATCTTTTATTTAACTTACCCATATAATATTTGTTATACCCTCCAAAT
The DNA here is from genome assembly GCF_900116365.1 of Zhouia amylolytica. Taxonomy (GTDB): domain Bacteria; phylum Bacteroidota; class Bacteroidia; order Flavobacteriales; family Flavobacteriaceae; genus Zhouia; species Zhouia amylolytica. The sequence goes on from NZ_FPAG01000010.1 coordinate 43,406, forward strand.
AATTCATCTCCTCCGTCTCCTGTTAAAGCAACTTTTACATAATCGCTGGTCTTTTTAGATACCATAAATGTTGGCAGTGATGAGGAGTCAGCAAAGGGCTCGTCAAAGTTTAAAAGAATTCGATGCACATCTTCCTGCAGGTCTTTTTCATTAATGATAAATTCGTGATGGTGACTGCCGATTAATTTAGCTACGGTCTGAGATTTGTCTGTTTCGTCATAAGACTTCTTTTCAAACCCTATAGAAAAGGTATCTATAGGAGTCGATTTATACTTTGATAGACATAGGGAAACAATCGAAGAATCTACACCTCCTGAAAGAAAGGTCCCTATAGGAACATCTGAAACGGACCGACTAATCACACTATCGTAAACCAGTTCACGGGTCTTTAATTTAGCATCTTTGAAACTGATATCATTTTTGGGAATGCGAGGAGGACGACTAATAGGTCGGACTTCTATTGTGTTATTATTTAAGTCGAAACAAATATAGTGGTTGCTTTCAAGCTTATTTATCTGTTGATAAATGGTAAAAGGGGCGGGAATATAGGTCAGTCTAAAAAATAGTTCAAGGCCTGTTTTAGAAATGGCAGGCTTTTCAGGCAATATTTTTACAAGCGATTTAAGTTCTGAACTCCAGATGAGACCTTCAGCAGTTTTAGTATAATACAATGGTTTTTCACCGAAAAAGTCACGCGCGATAAAGATTTTATTTTTCTTTTTGTCATGAATGCTAAACGCAAACATACCATCCAGGAGTTTAAAGGAATCTTCTCCATAATACTCATAAAGTTTTAAAATTACCTCTGTATCACTGGTGGTATTAAACGAAATTCCAACATCTTTCAATTGATGTCTTAATTCCAAAAAATTATAGATCTCTCCATTAAAAACTATAGTGCAATTATGGTCGTCGGAGTGAATGGGTTGACTCCCCGTATGAAGGTCAATAATCGATAGTCTCCGCATCCCCATACCAATAACCTGATCTGAGTTTTTATGAATGTAAATACCATCATCATCCGGTCCACGATGAATAATTAAATCATTCATGGAGTTTATAAGAGCGACATAATCTTTTGAAGCTGTATTTAATTCAATAAATCCGTTTATTCCACACATAATTTTTAATTAATAATAAACTTATAGAATTTTTGATATATGTTTTCTGTAAAGTATTCTTTTGAACGCTCAATGGCTAATTGACTATAATGAACCCTTTCCATTTCGTTTTCTTCTAAATACTTTAAGGCATTTACTAAACCTTGTATATCATTGTTGTTAATCAGAATTCCATATTTGGCTTTATGAAATTCACCTTCTTCAATGAAAACCGGCTCATTATCATTAAGCATTTCCAAAGGACCGGAAAGGCAATTGGTGGAAATACATGGCAGGCCGACAGCTAAGGCTTCTAAAAGGGCGTTTGGAAAGCCTTCGGTAAATGAAGACAGTACAAAACAGTGACTTTTACATAAATATGAATTAACGTTACTTACTTTGCCTTCGAAAGCAACTTTAGAGGATACATTTAAATCATTTGACAGCTTTTTTAATTCATTAATTAAATCTCCGTCACCTAAAATATTGAGGTGTGAATGATGATTTAATTTCGCAACAGCTTTGATAATCATCTGTTGGTTTTTTCGAATATTAACAGATCCAACATTTATAATACTAAAGGAACTATTTGTATTTAGTAAATCGTTGGAAGCAATCTTTCTAAGTGGTTCTTCGACAGGATTGTAAATTACTTCCAAAGGAATTTTAACTCCAAAATTTTTATTTAAATCTTCATTGATATGAACGGAATTGGAGAATAACTTATCGCATTTATTATATAAAATAGGGTAGAACACTTTGGAAATATATGCTGAGGTCTTACTGGAAGTATTATCAGATGGATATCCTCTTTCACTTATAATCGTTTTAATACCAGGATTGTTTGAAGAAGCCAAGGCATTTATAAAATTTGGAAACGCAAGAAATGAAATGGAGTAATCTATCCTTTCCCTTTTAATTAAGGCGTTATACTTTTTATAGAAATCATAAAAGTTTACTATTCTTTTGCGCCATGATTTAGGTGGTTTTTCTTCGCTTAAAAGCACCGTTTCAACCGCCTCAGGGATTTGAAAATGAATATCGTTATAAAATAAAACAAGAGTTACCTTAAAGTCATTGACAAGTTTTTTCAAAAGTAAACTAATAACTTTTTCCGCACCACCACTACTTAAGCTGGTGTTTAGAATACATAAGTTAGGTTTAGAACTCATCGTGAAACATTAATTATTAATTTCAATAAATAAATCTTCATATTGTTTTATGATTTTATCAGTGCTGAATTTTTCAACTACTGAACTCCTGATTTGCTCCGGATTCCAGGTGTTTTTCGCCTGTAAACATTTTAAAAAATCCTTTGAAGAGTCTACAATAAATCCGTTAATATTGTTTTCAATTATTTCTTTTGTACCACCGGGTGCATTAAAAGCAATTACGGGTACACCAGCCACACAGCTTTCAAGAGTGGCATTTGGAAATCCTTCGATATAGGATCCTTGTAAGTACATATCATTACTGGCCAGTATTTGATCCGTCTTGTCTGTGTAGGGGATGTGCGTAATTTTATCTTGCAGACCTAAATCATTGGCTTTTTGAAATATCTGGTCTTTCAGCTCCCCATCACCAACAATCGTGTATATAAAATCATCATCGAGCTGCGATAATATTTCTAAAAGTCTTAAATGTCCTTTAACCTGAGTTAACCTTCCAATAGTTATGTATTTGGATGGGGTATTATCCCGCTCAGCCTCCAGGTTTTTTTTCAGGTTTCCTATTTTGGAAATAGGATTGTTTATAATTACAATTTTATTTGCGGGTACCTGGGAGTTGTTGATGAGGTCTTGAGCCATGTCTGAAGATTGACAAATGATTCTATCAAGTTTGTGGTGTTGGTTTTTAAAAATGGAAAAACGTTGCCAGAACCTTTTTTTACCCTTGTCCTTTCTTTGGTTTAAAATGGTAGATTCTCTTCCTACAAATTTGACGTTCCTAAAATAAGGCGAAACCAGGGCCATTACTGTATTTAAATGGGAAATGGAACTCACCACAATATTAGGCTTATACCTGGTGAAATATTGTATTATCTTTGGAATAGCATATAACACCCTTTCCTGGTCAAGGTAATCTACTTGAACATTTTTTACAGTATAAACCGTATCTTTCTTAAAACCTATTACCAGCAAACGGACCTCAAATTTGTCTTTGCTAATATGTTGAGATACAAATGAAATAACTCGTTCAGCTCCCCCTGCAACCAATGATGGAATTACAAATACAATTTTTATTTTCTCCTTATTCATAGAGTACCCTTTAAATATGTTTTATAATTCTTTTAATGTCAATATCCTTTATTTTCTTCGCAGGATTACCTGCAATCAAAATCCCTTCTTCTTCAAAAGATTTATGGACAACAGCATTAGCTCCTATTGCAATGTTATTTGCAATATTTATGTTTCCGTATATTTTTGCCCCCGGAGCTATATAAACGTTATTTCCTAATTGGGGAGCTTCAGGATTTCCTCCTGAAGCTCCTATATTAGTACAGGCATGAATTCTACAATTTGCTCCAACTTTAGCATTACTATTAATAACAATGGTACCATAATGAACAATGGCTAATCCGGGACCAAAAACGTTTTCCGGGATGGAAAATCCCAGTCTCATCGATCGCTTTCTGAACCTGTATTTTAGATAATAGTAATAGACCCGATTAAAAGGACCTTTTTTACAGTTCTTGTAATATTCAACCTTTCTTAACAACTTTTGAAAGCCCCATATAGCGTTGGGAGCCATGAATTCCTTAACTCTTGAAAATGCATTATGATTCCGAAGACCTAAGGCATTCTTATCGCAATCGAGATATTCTTTATATTTTCTTTTTGAATCGATCAAAACATTAAGCTTTAAGCATAAAGTTCTGATATTTTGAGAAGTAATTCAGAATTTATTCGTTGAGTTCATGGTTAATTCCTTTATAAATCATACTATCAAAAAATGCCAAACAAATTATAATAGGACGTTCGTATAGCATACCATGTGATATAAAGCCTTCAAAAAAAATAAGGGTCCAAAATATGAAATAGAAAAACAGATCATATCGAAGGGAAAGCCTGAAGCCAAAAAGAATGTAAAATAAATAAGCTCCTAATGCAATGATTCCTAAATTAACAGCAAGAAAGAGATAATAATTATGAGTATTTAAAGAATTGAAATTTTGATCTGTGGTATATCCTGTTCCATGCCCAAGCGGTTCCTCCATGAATTCATTCAAATATTTTATAAATAAAGCGCCTCTGCCACCTCTGGCATGCGTATCTTCTTCAATAACCCCTTTATCGCTTTTACCCAGAATCATATCCAAACGTTCACCGGCTGCACCTCTGGTGAATGCTGGAAAATTCGTTTTGATTACATCCGATAACGATAAAAGTGCTATATAGAGTAGAGAGAACAGGAAAATCATTTTGAAAAAACTCTTAAAAAGTTTATCCAGGGTAATTTCAAAACGCGGATTCCAGTTATTAATATTTACCAAAATAAGAATCAGAATTACCGAAACAATTCCACTTCTGGATAGGGTGATAAAAACGGTGGCAACCAATAAAGCAACTACCAAATATTTTTTGGTGGTTTGCATAAAAATAAGGCTAAGAATCGATAGTGCAAGAAATTTAACCCCCGAAGCGGCTTGGTTCGGATTTTCTCCAAATCCACCCTTTCTAACACTTTCTGCCAATTTAGTACTGTATTCAGGAAGGCCAATAAGGAAATCGAACCATATACTTACCGACAATACAATAAAGGAGACTACCAAAACTATAAGCTTGGTTTGCCTGTTTTCAGTCCTAAAAAAGTGTAAAGAAAAGGAGTAAAACAAAAGCGTGATTAAATTAAGTGAAATTTTTGAAATCAGAATCTCTTGACTTGCCTCAGAGAATGCGGCATATACCACGGATAAAAGAAAAAGAAACAATAAGAATTTAAAGGTATGTGATTTAACAATATCAATAAAAGATTTAAGTGGATAGGTGAGTATGAATACGGCTAAAAATAATGGGATTAATAGCTGGGATGGTGGCGCAGGATTAATGTGTATACGGTATAAAAATATATCCGAATAGGATGCAAATAAAATTAATAATAATGCAAGAATATATTTCATAAAATTGTTTTTAAGAAGAATCTCTCCTCCATCATCATTTGTATATTTTGTTTTTTATAATCTGATAAAATCTTTTTGTGAGATCTTTAAAACCCTTACTGAAAATTTGAAGTACAATAAAATAAATGGTACCAAACAATATTCCTGAACTAATAACTTTGACTACTAAATTTAAAAATTTTGATTTAAAACTAATCTCCAACAAAGGATCAATAGTGTTCATATAAAGTAAACCAATGATCAAAAAGTAAAGAACATGAAAAATGAATCCTTTCCAATAGATGCTTGAAGGTAACTTAAACCCTTTATCAAATAGGTAGTAAGGTCTCCAAATGAGTACGATACAAACCTGACTGATTATGGTTCCAATGAATACGCCAATAACCCCATATTTTAGTATTAATAGTATGGAAAATGCCAAGTTAATAATACTTTGAGCTAAAGGAGACCATATATCGGCGTACAACCCATAAGCTTGTTTAAAGCTATCGACGGGCTGTCTGATTTGTAAAATAAAAAATATGCATATAAGGGCAATAAGAATTCCAGGAGACAATAAATATTTTTCTCCCAGCCACAACACGATTAGATCTTCGAAACCTATGTAAAACATAATAGCGGAAGTGCCGGCAAGAAAAAAGCGTAAGGCCATCATCTCCCAAAATACCTTGGTGATATTTTTGAGGTCATTTTCTGCAACTAAATTACCTACACTAGCATTTGAACCTGCAAAAAATTTACTCACTAATACATTGATGTTATTTAGTACTAACTGGTAATTAACTACATAAGCTACCGTGGCAGGATTTATAAATGCAAATATTAATATGTTGTCAGTTCCATTAGAAACAAATGACCCTATTTTATGAAAACTTATTTGTTTGATTTTGGTAAGAAGCATTCGATGCTTTTGTCGAATCTCTTGAGTAGTTCTATAATTGAAATTTAACCAAGGATAGGTTTTACGGATTTTCCTTCGCAATAATACAACATAGAAGAAAGGAGCTACTAACTCCAGTAAGATCCATAAAAAGATGTCTTTAAGATAAAGAAGAACAAAGCATTGAACAATCAATCTCCCAACGAAGACAGATTGATTAATGATGAGTCGAACATAGTTTTTCTGATCTGCCTCTAAAAGAAACATTTGATAGGTAAAGAAGTAGTTAAGCAGGTTACTTATCAATAATGAAATAAAAAGAAAAATAATGTATCCCAGAGAAGTATCTGTTCCCTTAAAAAATAATGGGAAAAATAAAATCAGTATCAATCCTGCAAGCAACACAAATAGACCAATTCTTTTATATAGAAAACCCAAATAGCCTATTATTTCGTTGATTTTATCTCTATTGTTGTTGAAAATTGGCTTGTATAGTGTAAACCCAACAGCTGTACCAATACCAAGTTCCGATAAATTGAGAAATTGAAGCATGCTCTTAAGGGTACTCTCGATTCCCATAAATTCATCTCCCAAATGATCTAAAAAAATATCCCTTGCATAAAACTGCACGAAGACATAGATTAGTTGAAAAACTAAGGCAATCCAGGCATTTTTTATGGATAAAGCAAGTCTAGACATATTAGAGAATTAACTTTATTAATAACCACCGTTATTTCAAGTTTCTATATAGGGCATATATCTTTTCAGATACCTTAATCGGAAGCGTCATAACAACGAGCGAACGAAAACTCAAATTATTATTACTGGCAGCCTTTGAAATTTCACGCTTCAATTTTTTTCTGTAATAACCTCCGGGATCAACATGTTTATTTTTGCTTAATAGATAAAAATGATCTGTATAGTAATAAACAATATAGTTTTTTACCACCTCATCTAAAGCATCTTTGTTAGGAACATGATCCTTTATATATTCAGTCGCCTTTATTCCGGTAGTAATTTTTTTGACTGAATATTTACTTCTGATAATACTACCGATATTCCCCGTGTTATATATGTACAAAGGAGTATTTAAATATCCGATTTTCGATATTTTCTTAAGAAGATCAATGGTGAAAAATACATCTTGATGGATTAATTTAGGAATAAACCTCATTTCTCCAATGAGTGATTTTTTATAAATTCTTCTCCAAACCGAAAAGCTTGTGTTTTTAAGTATTCTTTTGGTCGCTGTAATTTGATCTTCTATCCTAAAGCTACCATCAAAGGATTTCTTTTTCGTGGGGTTATCCGGTTCAGCCTCTACTACCTCTAAATCATGAGTCAATAAAAGATCGACCATTATGGTAATCATTTTTAGATCAATATGATCGTCACTGTCAATGAATGATATGATTTCCCCTTGTGCTTGGTCTAGTCCAGTGTTTCTGGCAATACTCGAACCTCCGTTGACTTGATTGATAAGCCTAATTCTGTTATCTTTTTTTTTAAAGGAAGTACAAATGTTTTTACTGTTATCTGTAGATCCATCATTTATCAGAAGTATTTCTAAATTTTCATACGTTTGATTGATGACAGAATTAAGGCATCTTTCAAGATATAATTCAGCATTATAGACAGGTATTATAATACTAACTAAAGGATTCATTAAAGTCTTTTGTTATAATTTTTTAAGGTCTTTTTTACATCGTAAATAATGCCTGATGGCTTCAGTAAAGGTTCAAGATTTATATTTTTGAATTGTTCATGAGCAACGGCTAATAAGATACCATCATATTGTTCATCAGGAATTTCATTTAATACGTCTAATCCATATTCTGCTTTAACCTCTTCAGGTTTAACCCAAGGATCTACAATGGTGACACCGGCACTAAAGCCCTGAAGTTCTTCAACCACATCAACAACCCGGGTATTTCTAACGTCCGGACAATTTTCTTTAAAAGTAATGCCAAGTACAAGTATTTTACTGTTCTTTACCTTAATGTCGTTTTGTATTAGAAGCTTTATCATTTCACCCGCAACGTACTGTCCCATACTGTCATTGATCCTTCTTCCTGCTAAAATGATCTCAGGGTGATATCCTGACTCCTGTGCTTTTTGCGCCAGGTAATAAGGATCTACACCGATACAATGCCCACCAACAAGTCCGGGTTTAAATGGTAAAAAGTTCCATTTAGTACCGGCAGCTTCCAGCACGTCATGAGTGTCAATATTCAAAAGATTGAAAATTTTTGCAAGTTCGTTAACAAAGGCAATGTTGATATCACGTTGCGAATTCTCAATAACCTTAGCAGCCTCAGCAACTTTAATAGAAGGAGCGAGATGAGTACCAGCAGTAATAACTGAGGCATAGACCCCATCTATTTTTTTAGCTACTTCCGGAGTTGATCCGGAGGTTACTTTCAAAATTTTTTCAACGGTATGTTCTTTATCTCCCGGATTGATACGCTCCGGAGAGTAACCGGCATAAAAGTCCTCATTAAATTTTAAACCACTTATTTTCTCTACAATAGGAATACAATCTTCTTCTGTTGCACCGGGATAAACTGTAGATTCATATATAATAATGTCACCTTTATCAAGAACTTTCCCCACGGTTTCACTCGCTTTAAAAAGCGGAGTTAGATCTGGTCTGTGATTTTTATCTACAGGAGTAGGAACGGTAATAATATAAAAGTTACAGGCTTTTAAATCTTCTAAATCGGTTGAACAAAATAATCCTGAATCAGCATTATTATCGGTTTTTAATACAGCATTTAACAGGTCTTCCTCAACCTCCAGCGTAACATCATCTCCAGCATTAAGCTGGTCGACCCTTTTCTGATTGATATCAAATCCGGTTACACTATACTGAGTGGCAAATAATCTTGCCAACGGTAGTCCTACATAGCCTAAGCCAATAATACCAATGCGAAAGTCTTTAGAGTTTACCATTTTTATACGTTATAATAATCTTTGTACCAGTTAATAAAAGCTTCAATTCCCTTTTTCACTGGAGTATTGGGTGAATAATTATAATCCTTAATCAAATCATCGACATTGGCCCACGTCCGCGCTACATCACCGGGTTGAATAGGCATTAAATTCATTTCGGCCTTTTTACCTAAATTTTCTTCGATTTCATGTATGAAGTCCAAAAGTTTTACAGAGTTATTGTTTCCAATATTGTATACTTTATAAAGTGAATTTTTCTCTTTCCTGTTATCGGTTTCCCCCAGACAAATACGAACCACACCTTCAACAATATCGTCTACATAAGTAAAGTCACGCTCCATCTTCCCATAATTAAAGACATTAATAGGCTCATTTTTACTTATCGCTTCTGTAAAGAGGAATAAAGCCATGTCTGGTCTTCCCCACGGACCATAAACGGTAAAAAAGCGTAATCCTGTCGTGGGTAAGTTGAATAAATGACTGTACGTATGTGCCATAAGTTCATTACTTTTTTTACTAGCCGCGTAAAGACTGATCGGTCGATCTACATTATCAGAAGTAGAAAAAGGAATTTCTTCATTTAATCCGTAAACGCTTGAACTGCTCGCATATACCAAATGCTTAACGTTGTAATGTCTTGAGCATTCCAGAATATTCAGAAAACCTACAATATTACTGTCAATATAGGTCTCAGGATTTTCCAGACTATAGCGAACACCGGCCTGAGCAGCTAAATTGCAGACCACATCAAACTTTTCGTCTTTAAAGAGATCAGGCAAGTTTTCACGATCCTCCAGGTTTAACCTAATAAACTTAAATTGCTTCCCATATACTGTACTTTCTGAGATATGATTATATGGTTCTGCTTGTTCTTTAGAAATCCCCAGTGTTTTTAATCGATTAAATTTCAGATTTGGATCGTAATAATCATTGATATTGTCCAGACCTATAACTTCGTGACCTTTGGCTAATAATGATTTTGAAGTATGAAAGCCTATAAATCCGGCTGCACCGGTAACAAGTATTTTCATGTTTTTATTTGGTTTTAAGAATACACTTTATAACAAAAGTATCAGTAAATTCTTGAAAAATAGTACGAATGTTTGATTCGATTCACTAACAAATGTTATGAATTTTATATACATAAGTAAAAAAACTTATATCAAAGAATCAATATAACCGTTGAAATTCAACTAGATGATATGAACGATCGATCTGATTTTTTGCAATTTTTTCGCTCGATGAATGCACCTCAACAGTTAAAAATTGTTAAAGTTGAAAATTTTTCAAGTGATAAATACATCGCTTTTTTAATAATAATTAGTATAAAAACGTCGGATATCTTCAATTAAAATAATGCACTTCCTCCGGTTTCGTAGGCCATTATTTGTTAAAGAAAATTTACCCAAAAAAAATATATGTTAAAATTATTTTTTTTTCATCATAATCAAACCTTTCAAACCCCTTGTAAACAGAGGCTGTTTGCTGTTTTTCAGTAAGTTACACTTTGTGGGTTGTTCATTTTTTTTTGATCTTCCGTAGACTATTTTTCAATTTTCGACGTACTTAAGAGTAAGCAAATCAAAACGTGCATTTCAACGATTAATATTAACACTTAATCGATTTGTAATTAAAAAGAATATATATATTTGCCGGCTCAGAATTGCTTATGAATCAATTAAATACTAATTTTATTAACCCCAAATTCTTACGAGACTATGGACAAAATCAATGCCCTAAGGAGAATGATGTTTTTATTTTTGTTTGTATCCCTTATTTACTCATGTAATAAAGATGAGTTAAAACTAGATACTGCAGTGGAAGATGATATTACTGTGGTTACCGTTTATTATGAAAAAGGTAACGATAAAGGAGCTATCATTTACACAGGAAACGGAGAGAAGAAGGTATTTAGAAATGGTAAGAAATTTCAAACTACTGAAGAAGTTGCTCCAGACCCAATCGAAGATGTTACAGAAGATTTAGAAGCTGATAACGTTGAAGTTATTCCAGATACAGAATGGGATGATGAAACTGCAATAACAGAAACTACTCCAGAAGAAACCAATCCGGATGAAACAACCCCTGAAACAAATCCAGGTGATGTAGGTGGCGAATTGAAAGCTTTCCCTACAGCATATGGTGGAGGTGCTTACGTTACAGGTGGTAGAGGTGGAAACGTATATCACGTTACCAATCTGAATGATAGTGGAACGGGAAGTTTACGATGGGCACTTGCTCAAGCCAGACCGGCTACAATTGTTTTTGATGTTGCGGGAACAATTAACTTAACTTCATTGTTGACTATTTCGGGGAATGACCTTACCATTGCAGGACAAACAGCTCCTGAAGGAGGAATTACTATTACCTCTTCAAACCAGTCAAGGTTTAAGATGCAAAAATGTAATAATATTATCATCAGATATATTAGAGTGAGACCATTTGAATCTGGTGCTGATGCCTTCGAACTATATTCAAGTTCAGGTGTTGGAAGCAATATTATATTCGACCACATGTCAGTAAGTTACGGTGGTGATGAATGTTTTAGTATCAGAGGTAATGAGACTAAGAATATTACTATCCAAAGAAGTTTGATCGCTGAAGGTAAAACTGGATCATTGTTCGGAGATACAGATTCTGAACACTATAGCTACGATAACAGTTTCTTAAATAACCTTTTCTGGAATATTTCACACAGAACTCCAAACGTAGCAAGTGACGGTAGAGTAGATGTTATCAATAACGTTGTTCAAAACTGGCAGTACAGATTAACATTTGCCGATGGTGATGTTAAGTTAAACCACATGAACAATTACTATGCAATGGGTAAGAGAACTAACTTTGGAGGTGGATCTCAAATTCAGTTGAATGCGGTTAATTCATCTAGAAATGCTCAAATATATACTGCTGGTAATATCGCTGATAAAGGTATGTTTACCGATCCAAATGCAGATAATAAAGCGCTTTGGGTAGAGTTTGAATCTGGTCAGCAGACTAAATATGCTCCTGCTTCTGAATTCGTAGATACGCAGTATCCATTAATTGGAGCTCCGCTACCAGTTAAATCAGCAGAAGAGGCTTATAGAGATGTTATTACTAATGTTGGTGCCAATGCGTCATTAAATGCTAATGGTACGGTTACCTATCACACTGATGTAAATGACTCAGATTATTTAAAAGTAATGGCCGCTGGTGAAGGTGCTTATGAAGATTATAAAATGTATAGCGATGTTAGAAGCTGGTTTGGTGAGCAACGATATGCTAACTTTATTGGAAGTGTAAGCTCAACGCCGGTGAGCAGCAGACCTTCAGATTATGACTCTGATAACGATGGTATGGCAGATGCCTGGGAAGTTGCTAAATTCGGAGATTTATCAAGAGATGGTAAAGGAGATCTTGATGGAGACGGATATACTGACCTTGAAGAGTTCTTAAACTTAGTGGATCTATAATAATTATAGAGAATTCATACTAAAAAGCCCCGTTGTATTAACAACGGGGCTTTTTTTAATAACCGTATTTTTCATACCATTTACTCAAAACATAGAGTTTCCATATATTCGGTGAATGATCTGATTGACCATCAAGGTGTTCTTGAAATATTCGTTTAAACTTTTCAATATTTAAATTGGGAACTTTTTTTAAAAATTCATCGTTCAGTGCCTGTTTGAATTCAGATTTCAATTCATTTCGAATCCAATAGGCAATAGGTACTGAAAAACCCTTTTTAGGTTTGTTAAATAGTTCTCTGGGAATGTATTCCTCGAGTATGTCTTTTAAAATACGCTTTTGATTACCTTTTTGGTACCGGAAATTAACCGGAAGTGTTCTGGCATATTCTATGACCCGGTAATCCAGAAACGGACTCCTAACTTCTACAGAGTAGGCCATACTGGCACGGTCTACCTTCACATTACTATCATTTTCTAACCATAACTTTATATTCAAATCGGCTGCTCTTTGAATGATGTGTTTAGACCAGTGTTTATAGTCTTGAAAATGCCTCATCCAATCCTGCCTTTTCTTTTTTAATAAAAAGCCTTTCCTGGAGAAGATATTTTCTATAAAGTCGTTTTCAGTTTTGGTGTTTAAGGCATTTCGCACTCTATGCGAATTTTGATTTATCAGGTTTAAAAAAAATGGTCGGGATAAAAACTTCCTTATAAAATAAGGGATATGCATAATAGGTTGGTTACGGTGCAAAGAATCAAAATGGGTATACCCTAAAAAACTTTCATCACCTCCATCCCCCGACAACGCAACAGTGATATGCTTCTTTGCCACAGAATTAAGTAGTAGAGAAGGTAAAGCCGAACTATCAGCAAAAGGCTCGTCATACACAGCTGTTAATTTCTCAACGAGTCCTAATATGTCAGAAGAATTACAGAACGTGGTCGTGTGATTTGATTTTATAATTTCAGCATATTGTTCTGCCAAAGCACTTTCATCATAGTCCGGATGATCAAATCCAATGGAAAAAGTATTGATTTTATCGGGTGAAATTTTAGACGCTATTGATGAAACCAAAGCGGAATCGATGCCGCCGGATAAAAAGGACCCTATTGGCACATCAGATCTTAATCGAATTTTTACAGCATCGGTTAAGAGCTCATGAAGCTCCTCTTTTGCCTTGTTGTAACTAATGTTTCGTTGTTTAACCTTTTTTAAGTCCCAGTACTGATCAATTTGTACCGCATTGGTCTTATGATCTATAATCATAAAACATCCGGGAGGGAGTTTGTAAACGTCATTTACAATGGTATAAGGAGAAGGTATAAACATGCAGTCTAAATAAATGGAAACTGCTTCTTCATTGATCGTTTTATTCTCAAGTAATGGTTTTATCTGACTGCAAATCTCAAAATGCTCGTCATTTAAATAATAATAGAATGGTTTTACTCCTAAGCGGTCACGTGCTGAAAATGAACTGTTATTATCAGGATCATATATGCTAAAAGCAAACATCCCATTGATCTTTTCAAGTACGCCCTCTTTCCAATGGTAATAACCTATTAAAAGTACTTCAGTATCACTTTCCGTATGAAAGGTATAGCCTAGTTCTGTAAGTTCTTCTTTTAATGCCAGGTAATTGTATATCTCTCCATTATAAACAATATGGAGCCCTTTATATTGCATGGGTTGATTAGACCTTTTATCGAGATCCAAAATGGATAGTCTTAAGTGTCCGAGGGTAAAATCGTTAATCTGTTGGATCTCCATATGATCCGGACCTCTGAAAGAGATAGATTGCAATTTCGATTTTACTTCCTCTCGACGGTAAGGAATATTTGTAAAATATATACCACACATATATAATGTATTCTTTATAACAAAAAAATAATAATATTTAGTAGTGTACAATTATTGTATGTGATTCTCTATCAAAAGCTTAAAAATATGGTTGTAAAGAGAGGAACTTTTTATACCTCAAATAAAACAGCCATTAACCGAGCATTTTTCCATCTTCAACGATTTAAGTACTTCATATATTCCGTCTTCCTAAACTTTTTATAATTTTATGTCACGATACCACGTATTGAATTGATTAATAGCAGAGAATTGATTGAATAGAGAGGGTATTAGTTATTTCGATTAAATTAAGTCAGAACACACTTTTGATTATCCAACCCCTGTGTGTCTGATTTTTCCTTACCCTTTTTATATCCTTAATAATTGATTAATAGCAAGCCCAGGTTTTGCATACTTAACTGTCTGCATATGGTTTTAATCATTTAAGGATATTATGACAGTTATTACCAAATCGAGAATATGGTTGTCGTCGCCTCATATGAGCGGACGGGAACAATTATATGTAGACGAAGCATTTAAAACTAATTGGATAGCTCCGTTAGGACCCAATGTAACTGCTTTTGAAGAATGCTTAGAGCAGCATCTGAATGATGAAGTTTTTGTTGCTGCCTTGAGTTCAGGTACTGCAGCTATACATTTAGGTTTAGAATTATTAGGAGTGTCTAAAGGCGACGAAGTGCTTTGTCAGTCCTTTACTTTTACGGCATCTGCAAATCCCATTACTTATGTAGGAGCAACCCCGGTTTTTATAGATAGTGAACCGGAAACATGGAATATTAATCCTGAATTATTAGAAAAGGCGATAAGGTCAAGGTTAGATGCCGGGATAAAACCCAAAGCTATCATAGCCGTACATCTCTATGGAATGCCATACCAGGTGGCAGAAATTAAGGCCATTTCTGAAAAGTATCAAATTCCCGTTTTGGAAGATAGTGCTGAGGCATTAGGAAGTATGTATCACAATAATCAATGTGGGACTCTGGGTGATCTTGCTATTTTGTCCTTTAACGGCAATAAAATAATTACAACCTCCGGAGGAGGCGCCCTGATATGTCGTTCAACAGAACAAAAGCAACGAGCCGTGCATCTGGCTACACAAGCTCGCGATAATGCTCCTCATTATCAACATTCCGTAATCGGATACAATTATAGGTTAAGCAATGTATTAGCTGGTATTGGAAGAGGACAAATGGAAGTACTGGATAAAAGAATTTATGCCAGAAGAGCTAACCACGCTTTCTATAAAGCTCAGTTAAATGAAATCGATGAACTAGAATTTCTACCCGAGCCTGAAGGCGTATATTCAAACAGGTGGCTAACTGCGATATTGACACCTTCGTATGAGATTAGAGAAAAAATTCGCTTAGCACTGGAGGAAGAAAATATAGACTCCCGTCCGCTATGGAAACCTTTGCACTTGCAACCCGTTTTCAAGGATCACATGTCATTTGACAATGGTTGTTCGGAAGATCTATTCAACAGGGGATTATGCCTGCCAAGTGGATCAGACCTTACTCAAGAAAATCTTTACCACATCACTCAAGTTATTAAATCTATATTATGAAACTAAAAAATTACGTACTCTATAATTCACAAAGATATGCCTCTCAATGGCTGGTTTTAGCTATTGATTTAACCATAGTTGTTGTGTCTTTTATGATGGCTTATTTAGTTAGATTTAACTTAACACTGAACTTTGACACCACCTCGTTTTTAAAACAGCTTCCCATCGTATTTCTTATTACTCTGGTCAGTTTCCTTATAGCTAAATCACATAAAGGTGTGATTAGGCATACCGGTTTTAGAGATATCATTAATGTGTTTGTTGCTATAGGTATTTACTTTTCAATCACGGTTTCTTTTGTTTTGTTGAATAGAGAAACGGATATGGTAGCCGGATTTACCATTCCATTATCTATCATCATCATACATTCTTTATTGAGTTTCGTTGCGATGAGCTCCAGTAGAGTACTTTTTAAAATGACATATAAATACCTGTCATGTCGAGCCCAATATGGTAAAAATATTGTAATCTATGGTTCTGGTGATGCGGGTATTATAACCTTTAATGCCTTAATATCGAATCCAAGTGAAAAGGTAAATATTATCGGTTTTATTGATGATGACGAAACTAAGGCAGGAAAATCTATTAATGGAGTTCCAATTTTTGAGCGTAGAAAATTAAATCCCGAATTCGTTGAGAATAATAAGATCTCTGAAGTAATTGTATCGATTCAAAAATTACCGGTTAAAGAGTTCAGAGTATTGGTAAATGACTTAATAGACCTTTCCCTGGAAGTTAAGGTGGTACCTCCATTTGAAAACTGGATCAATGGTGAACTGAATCCAAATCAAATAAAACAAGTACAAATTGAAGATTTACTCGACAGAGATCCTATCGATATAAAAAATCCTGTCATAGAGAATGAGCTTGATGGAGAAGTAGTATTGGTTACCGGTGCTGCAGGATCTATAGGAAGTGAATTATCAAGACAAATTGCAAACTACAATTACAAGCAGCTAATCATGATCGATCAGGCAGAATCGGCCTTGTACGATCTGCAACAGGAGTTGGTTCAGTTGAAAGTTGAAAATATAATTCCAATTGTAGCGGATATCAGAGATAAGACTCGTATGGATTATATCTTTAATAAATACCGCCCTACAATGATCTTTCATGCAGCAGCCTATAAACATGTCCCTTTAATGGAATCAAATCCCTATGAGGCTATTAAAATTAATATGGGAGGTACAAAAACAATTGCTGATGCGGCATCGTATTACAAAGCGAAAAAATTCGTGTTCGTTTCCACAGATAAAGCTGTTAACCCTACCAACGTAATGGGAGCAACCAAAAGGGCCGCAGAAATGTATATCAGCTGTATGCAATACGAAAGTAACACGAAATTCATCATTACAAGATTTGGAAATGTACTGGGATCTAACGGCTCTGTAATTCCATTGTTTAAAAAGCAAATTGAAAAAGGAGGCCCGTTGACCGTTACGCACAAAGAGGTTACACGTTATTTTATGACTATTCCTGAGGCATCTCAATTGGTGCTGGAAGCCGGAGCAATGGGAAAAGGAGGAGAGATCTTTATTTTCGATATGGGAGAATCCGTTAAAATATACGATCTGGCTCTTAATATGATACGTTTATCAGGCCTGCATTATCCAACTGATATAGATATTGATATAACAGGTTTGAGACCTGGTGAAAAGTTATATGAAGAATTATTAGCCAATGGGGAAAATACATTGCCTACGTATCACGACAAAATTAAAATAAGCAAAACAAGACCTGTAGATCACAGAAGAATCAAACCAATTATTGAAGAAATATGTATTGCCAATTTCTTTCAGAATAATAACATCGTTTTAAAGATGAAAGAACTGATTCCAGAGTACATTTCAAACAATTCGCAATTCGAAAAATACGATAAAAAACAGGAAAAACTTACCGATAATCGAAAAAAAGTACTTACATCGAATTTCTTTGAAAGGGTGAATGATTAATCCTTAAATTGAAGAAAATCAGGTAAAAACATTACTAATGAATCTAAGATTTAGCACCTTTAAAAAGGTATGTTATACAGTACTGTTGAGTTTATTTTTTACAGCATGTGCCTCAAGAGAAGACGTTGTTTATATGCAAAATGCTAAGAAATTTGAAACCGTAGTTAATACAGATACTTTTGAACCTAAACTGAAAGTTGATGATATATTAAGTATATATGTTTCAGCTTCTGATCCGGAATCAGTTAAGCCCTTTAATCTGATTAAAGGAATTACCAATACGGGGAATCCTCAAGAGTTGGATTACCTGATCGATAAAGAAGGGAATATAGATTTTCCTGTCCTGGGTAAAGTAGAATTGGTTGGACTCACCACAGAACAAGCCAAGCAAAAAATTCGCGAAATTTTACAAAAAGACTATTTAAAGGATCCGATTGTTAATATGCGTATTAAAAACTTTCGGGTTACTATTTTAGGTGAAGTAAATAAACCAGGTACCTATACCGTAGATAGTGAGCGGGTTACCATATTCGAAGCGCTCGGATTAGCTGGCGATCTCAAGATAAAAGGGAAAAGAGATAATGTGCTGGTCATAAGAGATTTTAATGGAACTAAAACCTATACGAGGGTAGATCTAACTTCAAAAGCCTTAATCAACTCTCCTGTTTATTTTTTAACGCAGAATGATGTGGTATATGTGGAACCTAATAAATCCGCAATTACCTCTGCCTCACTCGATAACAGAGTTACTATAGCAGTTTCTATTTTATCGATGTTAGTTACATCAGCAGTCGTTATTATAACCAATAGTAATTAGGAGGAATTATGCATTTAAACGGGCATATAATGAAAGTGGATAAAAAGACGGACAATAATAATATTAGAGAGTATCTCCTAAAATATGGTAAGCATTGGAAATGGTTTGCATTATCTGTTCTGATGGTTGTCGTCTTAGCTTATTTTTATATTAGATATACCATTCCGGAATATGCTTCCAATGCATCCGTAATGATTTTGGAAGATAAATCCAGTTCATCTGAAAATGCTATTTTTCAGGATTTAGGAGTGTTTGCCAGCAATTCAAGAAAAGTTCAGGACGAGATTGAAGTGCTAACCTCCAGGTCTGCTTTTATAGAAACCGCAAGACGATTAAACCTTAATATTCAATATTTCAACAAAGGAAGAATCATAGAGCCTCAAATTTATCCGAATATACCAATCAGTGTTAATTTCTTTTCAACGGACTCCATCATTTATAAATCGAGATTATCTGCAAATCTTAAAATTATATCAAACAATAGGTTTTCATTTAACGAGAATTCCGGTTTGGAAGAAGAAACCGTTCCTAAGAACTATTCTTTTGGAGAAAAGTTTACCACCTCCCTTGGTGAGGTTATAATTACTCCTTCACCCGATTATATTTCTAATTATATCGGGAAGACTATCAAAATGGAAATAAAACCACTTGATCAAGTGGCACAGGGTCTGAAAACAAAAGTGATGGCTATACCAACTGAAGATAATTCTAATGTTGTCGATATAGCAATCAATAGTGAAAATAGACAACAAGGAAATGACATCTTAAATACACTGATAGAGGTCTATAAACAAAATATAGTAGACGAAAAAACGCTGGTGTCCAAGAATACAACTGATTTCCTGAATGATCGAATTAATCTGATCGCAGCCGATCTGGCTGATGTAGATAATGTAGCAGAACGTTTTAAAACAGGAAACAGGCTAACCAATATTGCAGCTGATGCAGATATTTACCTTGAATCAGGTTCGGCCAACGAACAAAGAATGGTGGAGACCGGAACAGAATTAAGCATGGTTAACTTTATGAAGGAATCATTGGATACCCAAAAGTCCTTCGAATCAATTCCGGCTAATATGGGATTGTCTGATGAGGGGATCACAGAAATCACCTCTAAATACAATAACCTTGTTTTAGAGCGTCAACGCCTGCTTAAAAGCTCTAATGAAAAGAATCCGGTAGTTGTCAATCTTGACCAGCAACTGGAAGGGCTAAGACAATCAATGAGCCAGAGTTTAGACAATTTAAGTAATACCTTAAAAATTAAATATAACGATCTGCAGGATCGGGCCTCCCGAATTAACTCAAGAATTTATTCGGTACCCGGTCAGGAAAGGGAACTAAGAGATATACAGCGGCAGCAGCAGATAAAGGAATCACTTTATCTGTACTTACTGGAAAAACGTGAAGAATCTGAAATAGCTACAGCATCGGTATCACCAAACCTTAAAATAATTGATAAGGCTTATGTGGTAAGCAATACTCCCGTTACGCCCAAAAAGAAATTCGTCTACCTTGCGGCGATTATCATAGGAATGTTTATTCCATTTTCAATCCTTTATGCTCAGGATCTGTTCAATAATAAAATTTATAATAAAGAAGATTTACAAAAACTGTTTCCTGATATTCCTGTTCTTGGCGAATTACCCAAGATCGATGATAAAAAGGAAAAAGCTATTAAGATCAATGACAGATCTATATTAGCAGAATCATTCAGATTGATCCGTACCAATCTGGATCACGTAATGAAAAAGCAAAAAAATAAAAGAAACAATAATGTGGTTTTTATAACCTCAACGATTAATGGAGAGGGAAAATCTTTTGTTGCATACAACCTGGCACTTACATTGGCATACTCGAATAAAAAAACCTTAATAATAGGGGGTGATATCCGTAATCCGGGGTTAAACTTATTTTTAAATGGGATCCCAACCAATGTCGGGCTGACAGAGTATTTACAAAAAGCAGAAATTGAAGTGGAGGAAATTATTAATCCTATATATAATGATATACCTTTAGATATTATCCTCTCCGGTAAAATTCCACCAAATCCGGCCGAATTATTGATGAGTGATCGTTTAGGGTATTTATTTGATGCGGTAACAGATATTTATGATTACATTATAGTAGATACCGCTCCTTCAATGTTAGTAACAGATACGCTTTTAATCAGTAAATATGCCGGACATACAATCTATTTAACCAGGGCAGAATATACCGATAAACGTATGCTCGATTATCCAAGGGAACTTTTCGACGATCATAAGTTAAATGGAATGGTTATGGTGGTCAATGATGTAGATACTTCTAACTTTAGCTATGGAGGCCGTTATGGATATGGTTATTACGGAACAAACAGGAAAGCGAAAAAAGTTAAGAAAAAGCGTTTTGAAAAGGTGAAAATTTAAAATTCATTGTGTTTTCAAAAAGCTTAATAAATCGGGTGGGATGCTTCTCAAGGTGCCATCTTTTAGTTATTGCTTCTTGATGTGGCGGTGAGTTTAATCGCTAATTAATCCAAACCTTCCGGAATTTAAGTTATTAAAAATGCGTTTTTAAACATACACCCTTTCGTTGGTAGGAAGAATTATAAGAGAGCTTTTGACGATTAAATAATTTTCCACAATACTCCAAAAGAAACGGTAGCATTTGTCCGTTTTTGCACTTTTTTGCCGCTTTGTATATATTGATACAATAGGATTCAAATTGTTTATTGAACTTGAAATTTCACCCGTCTTAAGTCAAAATTACCTATGGTTTAATGGGTAGTTACGGCATAGTTCAAGTATGGATAAAGCATGGATAAAGCATGGATAAAGTATGAGCACATGTATTTTTGTATAAAGTAATACAATTTGTTTTCATTAGAGCTATAAAAACATTTTCAAGAACTGGAATTAAAGTATTTAAAGAAGGTGATTATATTCATTTACAGGATTTCTTTGATCAATTCCTGTAACCTGGGTAATATTTCAATTTCAAACCATGGATTCTTTTTAAGCCAAAATCTATTCCTTGGAGAAGGATGGGGAATAGGCAGATAGCTTGGTAAATATTGTTCATAATTCTTAACTGTTTCTGTCAGGGTTTTTCTAACATTCCTTTGTAAATAATACTTTTGAGCGTATTGACCTATCAAAAGGGTTAGTTGTACTTCGGGCATTTTTGAATTGAGCTGTGAATGCCATAAAGGAGCGCATTCAGGACGTGGTGGTAAATCACCAGATTTACCTTTGCCAGGATAACAAAACCCCATTGGAATTAAGGCAAAATTTTTAGGGTCATAAAATTGTTGCTCATCAACACCCAACCACGATCGCAATAAACGTCCACTTGGATCGTTCCACGGTATGCCGGTTTTGTGAACTGATGTTCCCGGAGCCTGTCCGATAATTCTAACTTTTGAATGTTTGTGAGCAGAAACAATAGGATTTGGAGCAAAGGGTAAATGGTTTTTACAATGGGTACAGGCTTGTATTTCCGAAAGCAGCTTTTTCATGGATATAGTGTTCCATAATTTGGTTAGAATAGTGGTGTGGATGAATTTTTACGATGGAAATTAATCTTGTAATAAAACATCTGCGCCATTTTCTCGGCTCTCCATTTTGCTTCCTCGGCTTTTTCTCCTTTAAAAAAAGAGTCTACCGTGTTTCGAAATATCGTCAGCCATGTTTCAAAATGTTGCTTTTCAACAGGTAGATTTGCATGAGGCATAAAGGGACTTCCCCGATACGTATGATGATCTAAAAGAACAGTTTCCCAGAAACGATACATTTTTTCTAAATGTATGTTCCAGTTATCTTGAATAATGCCATTAAAAATAGGGGAGAGTAGCTTGTCTTTTTTTATTTCATCATAAAAGCTATCTACAAGTAGTTTAATATCATCCAGGTTTGTAATATCACTATTCATTTTACCGATTACTTTTACTGTTTTAAAAAAGCGATTCCTTTATCAAGGTCTTTGGCTAATTCGGTAATAGAGGTTGTTTCTAACATTTCCCTCAATTCTTCACGAATATTTAAAAACTTAAAGTGCACCGGACAAGGATGTTCTTCGTTACACTCTTTTAATCCCAAACCGCATCCCTTGTATATGTTATCGCCATCAATGGCTTTAACAATCTGGTAAAGCTTGATATCATGAGAACCACTACGCAGCATCTCAAATCCGCCAAGAGGTCCCTTCACAGAATGAACAATCTGGCTTTTTACTAATTGTTGCATTATTTTGGCAGTAAAGGCCTCGGGTGAATCGATAGCTTTTGCTATTTCTCTAATGTTAACCCGACGTTGATTTAGTGATTGCTCAGCTATATATAGGGTTGCTCTTATACCATATTCGCAGGCTTTTGAAAACATATTGATTCGATTTGATAACAAATATATAATAAAAAAGATTTTTTTGTCTTAAATAAAGAAATAAAAAAAGCCGCAATAAGCGGCTTTATTCATGTTCTTCTTTTTCTCTAATGAACAATTCCTAAAATACCTAATATTGTGGTAATAACCACCATGCCTAATACGGCCAATAAAAGGAATACAATGATTTTAAGAAAACCATTAAGAACTGCGTTTTGATGTACAATTTGCCCCATAAGATATTTATTTAAAGTTAATCTTGATCTTAATTTTAAACAGACTTGGGGCGATTGTCGATCTCTAAATTACGAAAAATCAGTGTATTAACCAATTTTTATAGGCTAATTCCGATTAAATGCTATAAAAAAGATTGTTAATATCTCAAAATCTATAATGCGCTGATAATGTCGTGTTTAGTTATAATACGGTATTTTCCATTGCCTGCATTAATAAGCACCGCCTTGTTCTTTTTGTTAATAAGTTTAGAGATATTTTCAATAGACGTGTATTCATTTACAACAGGATAAGGTGCTTGCATAAAGTCTTTTATGGGCTTATCCACCACATTTTTATCATCCATCCAGGCTTTAAAAAGATCAGATTCATCTATGGAGCCCACAAAACCTTCACTATCGACAATTGGTAGCTGGGAGATGTCATACTTCTTCATGCGTTCTACAGCATGCATGACGAGCTCTTCAGTTTTTGCTGTAATTAGTTCCCCTTCTTCTTGCCTGCTAACGAGGTCTGCAGCCGTTTTGATATCAGATTCCAGAAACCCTCGATCTCTCATCCAATCATCATTAAACATTTTAGCTACATACCTGCTTCCATGATCATGGAAAAGCACCACTACAATATCATCCTTTTTAAAGTGTTCTTTTAGTTGTAATAGCCCTTTAACTGCTGCTCCTGCAGAATTACCGGCAAAAATACCTTCTTGTCTGGCTAATTTTCTCGTGTAAATAGCGGCATCTTTATCCGTAACCTTTGTAAACCCATCTATTACACTAAAATCTACATTCTTAGGTAAAATATCCTCTCCAATACCTTCAGTGATATAAGGGTAAATTTCATTTTCATCAAATACTCCTGTTTCATGATATTTTTTGAAAACCGAACCATAAGTGTCTATTCCCCATACCTTAATACGAGGATTCTTTTCTTTTAAAAATCTTCCTACTCCGGATATAGTACCACCGGTTCCAACACCCACTACAAAATGAGTTATTTTACCATCCGTTTGTTCCCATATTTCCGGACCGGTCTGTTCATAATGGGCAGCTGTGTTGGCAAGATTGTCATATTGGTTTACATACCAAGAATTCGGGGTCTCCTCAGCAAGTCTTTTTGAAACTGAATAATACGAACGTGGGTCTTGAGGCTCAACGTTTGTGGGACAAACAACAACTTCGGCTCCTACGGCCCTAAGGATATCTATTTTTTCTTTTGACTGTTTATCATTGATAACGCAAACCAATCGGTATCCTTTAACAATGGCTCCTAAGGCTAATCCCATACCCGTATTCCCAGACGTTCCTTCAATGATGGTGCCTCCCGATTTCAAAAGCCCGGAAGTCTCCGCATCCTCAATCATTTTAATGGCCATTCGATCTTTTACGGAGTTACCTGGGTTGAAACTTTCCACTTTTGCCAGGACCAAGGCCTCTATTTCTTTGGTGAGTTCGTTTAACTTAACCAAAGGCGTATTCCCTATGGTTTCTAAAATGTTATGTGCGTAGTTCATTAGTTTGTAGTGTTTCAGATAAAGATATACCAATAAAAATAAAGCAATACGGATGGTCGTATTTCCCTTGTGTTACCTTAAAGGATTATAAGTATTAATTGCTTATTTTTGCCTGATAAATATATTTACAATGAAGTTAGACAAAATTCCACAAATAAAACATACTGATGCTGGTAACTTTTTCCTTTTGGCAGGTCCATGTGCCATAGAAGGTGAAGACATGGCATTAAGGATTGCTGAACGTGTAGTAGAAATAACGGATAAACTGAATATACCTTATGTCTTTAAAGGAAGTTTCAAGAAAGCAAATAGAAGCCGTATTGATTCTTTTACTGGTATTGGTGATGAAAAGGCCTTAAAAATATTGAGAAAAGTATCGGAGACCTTTAATGTACCAACAGTTACGGATATTCATGAGGTAACAGATGCAGAAAAGGCTGCTGAATATGTTGATATTCTGCAGATACCAGCCTTTTTGGTAAGACAAACTGACTTGGTAGTGGCAGCGGCCAATACCGGTAAAACAGTGAATCTTAAAAAAGGACAGTTTATGAGTCCTGAAAGCATGAAACATGCCGTTAAAAAGGTAATTGATTCTGGTAATGAGCAGGCTATGATCACTGATAGAGGAACGATGTTTGGGTATCAGGATATGATTGTTGATTTCAGAGGGGTACCTACGATGAAAGAATATGCTCCGGTTGTTTTGGATGTGACCCATTCGCTACAACAACCCAATCAAACCAGTGGTGTTACAGGAGGGCGACCGGATATGATAGAAACCATTGCCAGAGCGGGCGTAGCAACTGGTGTCGATGGACTATTTATGGAAACGCATTTTGATCCGGCTAATGCAAAAAGTGATGGAGCTAATATGCTTCACCTTGATTATCTGGAAGGATTATTAACCAATTTGGTAGCCATAAGAAAAACTATCAATTCGTTATAAACGGTCTCTTAGTTTTTTGGGACTGATACCATGAAATCTTTTAAATGCAGCACTAAAATGTGTTGCATTTTTGTATCCAATGGTTTCTGATATTTCATAAATCGGGACTTCAGTTCCCTCCAACAGCTCTTTCGCTTTTTGCATTTTCACTTTTAAAGCATAAGCACCAACAGAAGTTCCGAAAACTCGCTTAAACTCTTTTTTAAGAATATATTCATTCAATCCAACCTCTTTACAAAGACTTTTGATCGATAAGTTCTCATTCATTCGTTCGCGGAGAATTTGAGTAATCGAATATAGTTTTTTAATAGTACAGGAGGTATTTACTTTTACTCCAATGTTTTTCCTGGTTTTATAATTATCGATCTGGATCGCAATAAGCTCCAGGATCTTAGACTCAAGGAAGATCTTATAGGATATTCCTTTGTAAGCCCTTTTTGTAACATCGCTTATAATGCTATAGAGTTCATTGGTCATAGGGATGATGACATGGCCATCAGGATCTCCAATACGCTTAAAGAAGGTGTCGTTGTTGAGGTCGTGTTTTAATAGAAATTCATCCGATAGTTTGATATTTACCTCATGATGAATTTTACCACCAGATACTTTGATGTCGCCTTTAAAGTTTGTAAAATTTAATAAATAGGAGTCCTGGTCTGCATAAATGTATTCATTGCCATTCCTGCTATTGGTTAGAATAGTCTCTCCTTTGATCAGAAAAGACAGATGTTTCCCTTCATAATCATTGTTCATACTAAGAATAAGGTCATTTTCCAAGCTAAGTTTTTTTATAGAGATATAAATATCCTCAAAGGAGTATACCTCAATAGTACCTCTACCTAATTCAGGTAAGATTTTATATTGCTTCTTTGTGATCCATTCTGAAACACTTGAACCAGTTTCTATCCCAATCATTTCGTGGATTGGAATCAAACAACTCAAGGTGTTTTTTGTTTTACGTCTTTTTTCCTCCATAAATCGTCACTAAGACCTTATGCACTTCTATTATTTTTGCTTCAAATTTATTTAGACTAATTATAAATAAAAAATTTATGAAAGGAATTTTTACTATTTGTGCGAGTTTATGTCTGATAATGAGCGCATTTGCACAAAGCAGTGTTGTAAGAGGTAAAGTGGTAACTTCAGACGGTGTACCGATACCATATGCCAATGTGTGGCTAGATCAAACCTCAAAGGGTGGCATAACCAATCAGGATGGAGTATTTGAAATTAAGAATATTGATAAGGGTATCTATACGCTGATGATTACCAGTGTGGGATATCAGAAATATCAAAAACAAATTAGATTTTCCAGGGAAATAGTATCCCTTCCCGCAATTGTATTAACGGAAACAACTGAATCTTTAGACGAGGTAATCGTGAATGGAAATGGTAAAAGTGATTTTATCGTAAAGAAACCTTCTTCATCCTTAAGACTCACTACAGAGACTATAAAACTTCCTCAAAATATTCAAATAGTTAGTGATGAGGTGCTTAAAAATCAAAACATTACCAACATGATGGAGAGTGTTACCCGAAATGTTAGTGGTGCAATGATGATTGAACATTGGGGACATTTTGCAAGAATAAATATGCGAGGATTTAATTTGCCGGCTTTCAGAAATGGAATGAATGTACAGATGCCCTGGGGGCCATTATCACAGGATATGAGTATGGTTGAACAAATTGAATTTGTAAAAGGTCCTGCTGGTTTTATGCTATCTGCCGGTGAGCCGGGAGGGTTTTACAATGTCGTAACTAAAAAACCAACCGATCAACAAATTAATGAGTTGACTTTTACCGCAGGAAGCTTTGATAACTACCGGGTGACTTTCGATTCAGGAGGCAAATTAACCTCAAACGGACGATTAAAGTATCGCTTTAATGCTATGATTGAAGATGGGGAGTCGCATATAAAGTATGATGAAAGCAGTCGTTACAGTTTGGTGCCTGCAATTACCTATGAGATTTCAGATAATACGACCTTTACTAATGAATTTACATATCAGAATGCCGATATGATCGTAGGATCAGCATATGTTTTTGCTCCGACTGAGCCTGGATTTGAGGCGGTAGACAGAAACTTTTCATCAATTGATGAGGGTGCTCCTGTATCGAATATAGAAGAGTATAGTTTGACTTCAAATTTCACCCATAAGTTTAATGACCAATGGAATGTAAATGCTCAATATATGTACATGAGATATAATGCCGAAGGAGCAAGTTTTTGGCCCTGGAGCGTTGCTGAAAATGGAGATATGATCAGGGGAGTAAGTATATGGGATGCTCTAAGTACAAATCAATTAGCCCAGGTGTATTTGAATGGAGAATTCTATACCGGAGGTATAAAGCATAAAGTAATGGGGGGATATGATTATAGAGATTTAAAGTACTATGCCGACTGGGGTCAAGGTGCTGCTATCGACGAAACACCTTTCAATATTTATAATCCTGAATACGGGAATGCAGTTTGGCCGGATTTCGACAGATCTCAGTCAGTTAAAGTTCGTGGAGAAGGAAATTTACAAGGAACCAAGTACAACGCCTTTTATGTACAAGATGAAATATGGATGTTGGATGATCAATTAAGAGTAACCCTTGCCGGTCGATATACGGATGCTGAGATCTTTGCCTATGGGGACTCCAGCAATGAGTCTAAATTTACACCCCGCGTAGGACTAAGTTTCGATATCCTTCCAACACTTACCATCTATGGATTATATGACCAATCGTTTACGCCTAATTATGGTATAAGCCGAACCAATCAAAAGTTTGATCCGGTAGAGGCCACCGATATTGAGGGTGGAATTAAGAAGTCATTTCTCGATGGACGATTGACTACGGGATTAACGGCTTATAAGATTACCAAAAACAACATTTTAGCAACCGATCCGGAAGATGTGAACTTCTCTGTTCAGGTAGGACAAGTAACTTCACAAGGTTTAGAATTTGATCTGCAAGGCGAAATTACGCCGGAGTTAAACGTGGTTTTAAATTATGCCAATACCAAGGTAGAAGTAACTGAAGGGAATGAATATTACCTGGTCGGTACGCGTTTGGCGGGACATGCTAAACACATCACTAATGGGTGGTTCAATTATAACTTCAATAACGACAGTGCTTTGAAAGGCTTTGGTTTATCGTTGGGATATCAGTATCAAATAGACCGATCTTCCTGGGCATGGAGTGCTGGTAATGAAGCCATTTTACCTGACTACTTTAGATTAGATGGAGGATTGAGTTGGAATAACGACCATTTGAGGGTCAATCTGAACATTAACAACATTCTGGATGATTATCTCTATTCTGGTTCTGCTTACAGTAGCTATGTGTATTGGCAAAGTGAACCGGGTATTAACGGTAGACTTACCCTGGCTTATAAATTCTAATCTATTAAATTTTTAAAAAATGAAGAAGAATATACTCTTAGTATTAATGCTTTTTTTAGCTACAAATACATTTGCACATTATCTATGGATTGAAACTAAACCTGTAGGTAAGGAGCATAAAAAACATGAGATTAAAGTTCGATTTGGAGAATATACTTATGGTGTAATAGAACAAGTAAATGGGGACGCATTTCAAGGAGTTAATGATTTTCAGCTTTGGCTAATTGCACCGGACGGATCCAAAACTACTTTAACGGTTAATCCTGAAAAAGATCATTACACTACCTCTTTTGTTCCCACTCAAAAGGGGACTTATACCATCGCACTCGATAACAAAAGCATGAAAGTTCTGGATTATACAGCCTATGACTTCGGAATTTTTAAACCTCAATACCATGCAAAAGCAAGGGTAGTGGTTGGTAATGGAATTGATAAAACAAAAGAAACGAATCCGGAGGGTATTGAAATTATTGATTTAAGTGACGATAAGCCGGGGAAAGATCAACAGGTAACCTTAAAAGTTCTATTTAAAGGCAAACCATTAGCAAAGAATGAGATTGTGATTTATGTGGCAGATCTATGGAGTAAAACTTTAGAAACAGACGAAAACGGACAAGTGTCATTGAAGTTACCATGGCAAACCATGTATACAGTTGAGGTAACTTATAATGAACAAGTGCCGGGCAGTTTTAATAATACCGCTTATGAATTTATCTGGCATTGCGCAACCTACTGCATTCCATTGTAGGCCTTGTTTAATTGTTTGAGTTAATAGTTAGTTAGTTGTTAGACCCCGGATTTTGTTCCGGGGTTTTAACCATTGAATTTAAAAAGTTTGAAAAGTGGTAAGTATTACAATGACGATTATAGCATTAGGATTCTTTTGTTTATACAATACGTCAAGTCGCGCAATTATAAATAAAGAATCGAATTTTAATAAATGGATTCAATTCATTCCATTACCCGGTGAGTATTTAGGCGTCGGACTACTAATATTCGCCTATCTGCTTTTTTGTGTTGTCTATGGCATTGGAGGAGGAATTTTATTGGCTACAGTAACTCTAATGACAATTGGGAGTCTTGTAGTATTACTTCATCCCTTACAACACTTTAAATGGAGACATTTATTTATTGCATTTATTATCTCATTAGTCTTAGAAACTTTCATTTTTTGATATGCCGGCAAATAAAAAATATTTAACAAGTTCTGCATTACACCGAATCTTAAAAATAAGTGCAGGATTGATAGGGGGGTATGTAATCACTATAGCAGTACACTTATTTCTCTCATTATGGTTTGATAAAAATATAATCATGATAACGATGAGTTTTAGTGGTTTTATTCTATGGGCGCTATTGCTTTTGTTAGCTTTCCTATTTCGAAATGGATGGAATGCCTGGGGCACTTACCTTTTAATAGCACTTTTCTTATTAATACCTTTTTATTGGTTCAACTTCTAATTCTTTACTATGGATAAACGATTATATAATATTTTCTTTCATACGCATACCATAAGCGGCATTTTTATAAGTGCCATTTTATACGTCATCTTCTTTACCGGATCGTTCTCATTTTTCAGGGATGAAATTATCAATTGGGAGCGTAATGAATCTGTTGACGAAAACTTTGTTGCTTCTATTGATTTTGATAAGGCATTAGATACTCTTAAAAATACATACGATTTATACAACAGGGACATAACCATTAATTGGCCACATGCGGAGAGGCGCATTAACTTTAATCTTACGGGCTCTAAAGACAGTCTTTCTTCAGCATCAGATAGGACACCTTCTTTCTTTTATTTCGATCCTGAAACTTCTCAACAAACCACTTATGTGGAATCTTATTCCCTCGGGGAATTTTTATATCGTTTGCATTTTTTAGCTCAGATTCCCTATCCTTATGGATACTATCTATCGGGTTTTGTCGCCTTTTTTTTCCTGTTTGCCATTATTACCGGAATATTGGTTCACTGGAAAAAAATCATTCCTAATTTCTACATTTTTCGACCCAAGGCCAAACTAAAGACCTTATTTACCGATGCCCATACTGCCTTGGGGGTTATAGGATTACCATTTCAGTTTATCTATGCTGTAACGGGTGCTTTTTTTATGATTAAACTCTTATTGGTTGCACCAGGCTTGATTACTTTGTATGATAACGATCAAGAAAAATTGTATCAAGAACTCGGCTTTGCTCCAACACCACATGATCCGAATCATAAACGACTGGATAAGGATTTCAGGATTAATGAGTATGTGTTAGATGCCCAAAATACCTGGGAAAATTTTAGGGTAACCAAGATCTTTTTAAATAATTATGGAGATACTAATATGCATATAATTATAGAAGGGGTAACGGATTATAGAGCTAAGATGAATGGTGCCGGAAAGCTTGTTTACAATGTATCACAACAAAAGGTAGTTGCTCAAAAGAATCCTTATATCGAATCAACCTATATCGATGCCGTTAGAAATTTGATGTATCGATTACATTTTGGCGATTATGGAGGAATGGGATTAAAGGTCATTTCGTTCGTTTTAGGATTAATTGGTTGTTTTGTAATTATTTCAGGGATACTTATTTGGCAGATTGCCCGTGATAAGAAACATCTGGAACCCAGGAAAAGGGTATTTAACAATATATTATTCCATGCATATATGGCTGTTTGCATGTCGCTTTATCCCGTAACAGCTTTCTCGTTTATTGCAGTTAAACTCAATGGAAGTGCATCTCAGGGATTCATATATCGATGGTTCTTTATAAGTTGGCTGGTGTTTAGTATTGTGTATTTTATAAAGAGAGACGATAAGTTTATGTGTAGGAACAGCTTATTAGTGGGAAGCCTTTCAGGTTTCATGATTCCATTGGTAAGTGGAATTATATCCGGGAATTGGTTGTGGGTAAGCTTCAAGCGAGGTTATCTGGATATTTTATTTGTAGATATGCTTTGGCTAGTCGTAAGTATAATTGTCTTTTTAGTGTGGGTTAAAATGAGGTTAAAAATCAATAGCATGTCAGAAATAAAGAATTAAATATCGCTGTTTTCTGACAATAATTGTATATTGGGATGTTCAATCATAAAAACACAGAAGGAAAATTATGAAACTAACATCTTATTTTTTAGTTGTTTGCATGGTTTTTATAATGATTTCATGCCAACAACAGCAGCAAGCTGAAGATTCCGGACAACAGATGGGATCTTTATTCATTTCAAAAGAAAAGCCACAACCTGGAGATTCCCTAAACCTTAGGTATAGTTCGGACGAAGAAGTTTCAGATGCTTACTATTCCTATGCGGTACACGATACTTATTATCCGGTGGACATCGATTTTGAAAAGAAGGAGGGTGCTTGGGAAAGTACAATTAAGGTTCCTGATTCTGCTACTGCTTTAATCTTTAACATTAAGGCAGGTGATGAGGTTGACGATAATGATAAGAAGGGATTTGTCACTTATCTGTATTCATCCGAAGGAGCTTTAGTTCCCGGGTCAATGGCTAGTGCCGGGGCATATTATATGAGATATGGTAGCCGATTGAATTTGGATATTGAAAACGATTCAATTATTTCGTTATATCAGGAAGATTTTAAAGCAAACCCTGCTATAGTTGATGAATGGGACTTTAATTATCCACGTTTTTTATACAGAGAGCAAAAGGAAGCGGGGGAAACCTTTATTAAATCACGTATAAGTGCCATCAACCAAAAGAGTTCTTTGGATGAAGATGACTACAGAACATTGGTAGTTTTGAATTCAACCATTGGAAATGATTCTGTCGTTGAGGTTCTTAAAACGAAGGCAATGGAGGAATTTCCTAAAGGCAAGTTAGCACAGGAAGCTGTTTGGATGGATTTCTACAGTGAAAAAGACCTTGATAAGAAAAAGGAATTGTTAGCTGAATTTAATGAGACTTTTGGTAAAAACGATTTAAGTGACCGAATGAATTATTATATGGCTAGTGGTTATGCTAAGGATAAGGATTTTGAGTCTTTTGCTATTTATGCTGATAAGATGCCTGACAATCTACAAAAAGCTGGTTTATACAACAGTATAGCCTGGCCAATGGCCGAGGAAGGTACTGATCTTGAGTTTGCTGCTGGTATTTCTAAAAAATCATTAGATATTTTAGATTCCATGAAATCGGATATTTCTGAAAAACCGGATTATTTTTCTGTGAGTCAGTATAAGAATAATATCGAAGGTACTTATAAGATGTATGTAGATACCTATGCTTTACTTCTTTTTAAGCAAGGCAAGGTTAAAGAAGCGATCAAGAACCAGGAAGTTGCCGTTGGAGAAGATGGAGGAGGTGCTGAACCTAACGAGCGTTATATTCAATATTTATTGGCTGACGGAAATAATACCATGGCACAAGATAAAGCTGAACACTTCATAAAGGAAGGTGCGGCCACTGATAAGATTAAAGAATATTTACAGGCTGCATATATGTCAAATAAAGGTTCAGATGAAGGATTTGAGGCTTATTTGAAGGAACTTGAGGGTATTGCATATGAAAAGGCGAAAGCTGAAATTGAAAAGACTATGATGGATGAAGAGGCTCCAACATTTCAATTGAAAAATTTGCAAGGAGAAGATGTGGCCTTGAACGAATTAAAAGGAAAGGTTGTTATCGTGGATTTCTGGGCCACCTGGTGCGGACCGTGTAAGGCTTCTTTCCCGGGTATGCAAAAGGCTGTAACCAAGTATAAGGACAATCCAAATGTTGAGTTCTTATTCGTAAATACATGGGAAAGTACTAATGGCGATGCCAGACAAAAATCAGTTTCGAGTTTTATAGAATCTAATGAGTATACATTCAATGTATTGATGGATACTCCTGTAGAGGAAGGGAGTCGTGAATATGACGTAATTGGTAAATATGAGGTTTCCGGAATTCCTACTAAATTTATAATTGGTCCTGATGGTAAGATTAAATTTAAGTCAGTAGGATTTAGCGGTAGTGATGCCAAATTAGTTGATGAATTAGAGATTATGATTACGTTGGCACAATCTTAAAAAGGTTAATATAAATCTAACGATAGTTTATAAAGGTAATCTAGTTTTTAGATTACCTTTATTGTTTAAATTCAAGAACAATGAAAAAAGTAGTTTTATCAATTTTAGTTTTAGGGATGTCTTTAACGGCTTGTAAAAAGAATAAGTCACAGGAAGCAGCAGATAGCACCTCTACGGTAGATACGATGTTAGTTAAACAGGAAAAAAGTACGAATGATTCAAAAACAAGTGAAGCTATGAATACTGAAAGCAGTGTATTCTTTAAAGGAGTGGGTACAGAGCCTTTTTGGAGTATTGAGATAGCTGATAATATGATAAAGTTTACTTCGCTAACAGAGGCTCATAAGGAATTTACAGTGCCCGGAGTAGAGCCGATCAGAGCTGCTGATGCCAATGTTAAGTTATATAAGGCGGAAGTTGAAAGTGGATCTATGAATATTCAAATAGCTCAGGGAGCTTGTTCTGATAATATGTCGGACAATGAATTTGGATATAAAGTTAAGGTAGAAATAAAGAAGGGTAATGAAACCGATTATACAGTTTATGAAGGGTGTGGAAATTACATAACTGATTACAGATTGAACGACCTGTGGGTTTTGGAAAAATTAGGAGAAGAAGAAGTAACGGTTGACATGTTTACCAAAGAATTACCTAATATGGAAATCAATACCAAAGACAACAAGTTCTTTGGTTACGCAGGTTGTAATAATATGCGGGGTTCCATCTTTTTTGAAAAAGGTTTATTACGTTTTACGCAGGTGATCAGTACTAAAAAGGCCTGCATGGGTGAAAATAAAGAAGATGAGTTTTTAAAAGCACTACAAAGCTCAGTGGAATACAGGATAGAGGACAACAGACTGTATTTGTATAACGATAACGGAATGCAGTTGGTGTTTAAAAAAATCGATTAATAAAATAATTCTGGGGAGTTAGACCAACTCCCCATTTACATAATCCTGCAGGTATTCATATCGCTTGGTAAGATTACCATCTTTAGTCATACGAGCTCTTTCCAGGATTCCATCTTTATCGTTGTTAAAAAATGCGGGAATTACATATTTAAGGAACATTTCACCAAAACCTTCACTGGCATCCCTCGGGAGTTCACAAGGAAGATTATCTACCGCCATTACGGCAATAGCTTTAGGGGCCTTATAATCAATTTCTTTTTCAGTTTGAGGGTCATATCCATAAATAGGATCTGCGATTGTTGAGGGTCTGATGGTGCAAGCTATAGGTCCATCGATATCACAACTAATATCTGCTACTACTTTAATTTTAAAGTCCGCTGATTTGGCATCATCTCGGGTAAATAAATACGGAGCCCCTTCGCCAAAGAAATGTCCTGCAATATAGAAGTCTGTCACTTTGGCAAATTTCATGAAATCAGATTGATACGCATCCGGGTTTTGGTAAAAGTCTTCTTTGTTCAGGAGTTGACCATCTTTTCGTTTGTTGTAGTCCAAAACATCAACCTGGCAATAGACAGGTTCCTCAAATGTTTTGTTTATATATTCATCAACGGTGACTTTTTTAAGATGCATTGCATCCAGCATTTCTTTCGCTCCATTACCTACACGGCCGGCACCAGTAAGCAGGATTTTAATATTGGGAAGGTGAATGCGATTTAGGGCATCGATCAGTGCTTGCTGATTCGGGAGGTTTTCAGCTTTGGGTAAATTGAAGGCATCATTTTTTAAGCCATAGGTTCTAAACCCGTTATAAGCCCCAACAATTCCAGCGTAGCGTCCGAAGGCTACTAACCTGTAACCTTCAGGAGCTGTTATGACTTCATGGTCATAGAGCTCAATATTTTTCTCCAATATTGCTTTTAGAAGATCACGGTTATAAGGTTGTTTTTTAATAGTGTGCGAAAAGAAGAAGTATTTCTTATTGGGAATTAACGCTTCAATCGGCACCTCTTTAACCCCTAATAGCACATCACAATCGGAGACATCGTTTACTATTTCCAATCCGCTGTTGAGGTATTCTTCATCTTTAAAGACTCTGATATCGGAGCTTTCGACTGCAATACTAGCCTTGTTGTATTGGTTTAGCAATTGTGTACAAGCTTCCGGTGACAGAACCACTCTTTTATCAGGTGGATTTTTACGTTCTCTAATGATTCCGAATTTCATATATTTTTATAACTTTAATAGTCTGATAAGTTTCAAATGTAACATAAGTGAACTTATGACACAAAACTTTTTTTGGAATAATTTTTGATTTACCTTTGTTGGCCTCCTTTAAGATTAGGGTGTTCAATTAAAGCGTTGCACATAATGCCTAAAAGGTTATAAAGGTAACCGAGGAGCTAAAGTAGTAAAAAACGTTCTTTTAAAATATTGGGGTCGACTGGTTTTGACAGCGAGTCGAATTGAAATGTAAGCATGCCGAGCTAGAGTACTAATGCTCGTTAATATCTGTGCTACACTTTTTAAATGGCGAGAATAACTACGCTCTTGCTGCCTAATCTGAATTTATAGTAAGATTATCGGCCACGTCCCCGCAAGGCGGGGAGGCGAGATGTCTCTTGATAGCCCTTGTTGACGGCGATCTAATTAGAGACACCATAAAAGTCAACATAGAAGTTGTGTAGCTTCGTCACAATTTCAAATCTTAAGAAGCTAAGCGCAGGGTAGGCGGTTTTCGGTCAGCTTTGCGTCGACAATTAAACGAAGACTAAGCATGTAGAAAGCATTTGAATTGCTTGTTTGGACGGGAGTTCGAATCTCCCCGACTCCACGATTAAGCGGAAAGCCTGCACAGAAGTGCAGGCTTTTGTTTTAGAGGACTTGATGCAATGAAGATCACGGCAGTAATCTCAGATTCCATATTTTACTTACACTTTGTAACCAGTGTAGTTTGTTCCTGAATATTTATTGGTAGTATATAAAGAATTTGTATCGAGATACATCAATTTAATCCTCCTCATACTTTATCCATACTTTAACTATACTTCAACTATGCTTCAACTACCTATTAAACCATTGGTAATTTAGGGTTGAGAATTGTGTTTTTACAAGTTCAATAAACAATTTATATGATTTTGTATCAATTTGTACATGGTGGTAAAAACATGTGAAATAGGATGTTTTTATGAGAAAATTCAGCCGTATTAAATATCTTATCTTTAAAAAGTATTTTTTAAGGATTTGCTAAAAATATTATTCATGTACACAGGTATCTTAATTCATGGATTTTAATAAACGCATTAAAGATCAATGGATTAATTCGATACAACCAGAGTCTTTATTAAATAAAGTTTTAACCTGGGGCTTTTGCAACCCTAGATTAAAACTTTAACTAAATCTTTTCTAATTAATTCAAATAAATTAAAAACTAACTCTTTAATTCTTCTTCTATAACGTGGTCCAAATTTTCCACCGTATTAGTTGTTAAGCCTGTGGCTTTATAAATAATTTTGGAATCCTGATTGATGATAATATGGGTAGGGAAACTATGTACATTATATTCGTCAGCAATAGACCTTGCCCCGGCAACGATTTGATACTTAAAAGGGGTTTCTTTTAAAAAAGATTCCAAATCGCCGGGCTTATCAAGAGCGAAAGCTATAAATACAACTTCTTTACCCTGGTATTTTTCAACGAGTTTATTTAAATCAGGAATTTCCATCGCACAGGGTTTACAGTTCTTAAACCAGAAATTTAAAACAATAACCTTTCCTTTTAATTTTTTTAAATAAAGTTCATTATTCTTCAGGTCGGTAGCCTCAAAATTTGGGGCAGGTTCGTTTAGCTTTTTGTTACTTTTTAAAGCATCTGAATTCGCAATTTTCATTTGAGCTTTTTCCTCATCAGTAGCCTCCCTCATTAAAATGGCCTTTATTTCTTTATCGTTATCTATATAGAAGTCAGGTGCAAAATCTCCAGAGGTAAAAGCTTTCATAAGAGAAAACCCTTTTAACCTCTTTCCTGTATTGTCATAAACAGGAATACTTTCACCATCGAGTGTTATTTGTTGGTTTTTATTCATTTCTCCTTCTTGTGCTTTTCTAAGCCCTTTTAAAAATTCAAATTTAGGGGGAGTCTTTGAACCGTTTTGAGCATAGGTCGAACGTGTCATAACCCCTATTGCTAATAAGATCATGATTAGTGTAAATAGATGTGTTTTCATTTTAATAGAATTTTTAATATTTATTTTTTTATTTTTCGGCTTTTTCAATCGTATAGGGAGGCCGTTCCCATTCTTTAGTCATTATTAAATAGTTAGGATCGATCACTAAAGTTGATGGTTTTCTGTTGGTTTTTAGATTTAAGTTGTTTTCACCAGATTTAAGTTTTAGTTTTTGATTAAAGAGGATATCACCTTTTGAGTTATTCTCTCGAACTTCAATGTAGTCGTTACAAGGCACTTCGATTTCCTCTCCCTGGTCATTGATATAGAATTTTCGAATATCGACTTTTGCTTCAACCGTATATGTAAAGTCTTTATTTCTCTTATAGTGAGCAGATTTAACAGTGGTTTTATAGAAGGTTATTTTCTCTAGTGCATCTTCTACGAAATACTGTAAGCTATCAGGAGTTTCTTGTTTAAGACGTGTTATAAGGTTGGCAGTAGTAGGATAAGGGGCTGATTTATATGCATAGTCATTCAAAAAGTTACGAAGGACTCCTTGAAATGTATCTTTACCCAGGTACTGCTCAAGCGCATTCATCACTAGAATTCCTTTTTGATAGAATGTTTGTATTTGATAATTAGCAACCTTGTCCAACGGGCGTTCATCTAATTGTTCCTTTTTTCTGGAGGTGATATATTTAAAAGCTTCATTTTTTAGGAACTTGGTTATGGCCGCATCATCAAATCTATTTTTCATGGATTGAAGGGCGCTATATTGCGTAAGTGATTCCATAAGCATTTGTGCTCCTTCAACATCGGCAGCTATAAGTTGGTGCGCCCACCAATGATGTGCCACTTCATGCACTGTAACAAAAAATGGATAGTCGATAGTAATTTCAGATTTGTCTTTAGTTTTATTGTTGAGTTCACGTAAATCAGCAATAAAGCCAATACCTTCGGAAAAAGGAATCATATTTGGAAATGATTGTGCATAACTTGAGTATCGGGGGAATTCAACAATATGTAGCTGTTCCGATTGATATGGAGCATATATCTTACTATAAGTATTTAAGGCTGTTTTCATCCCGTTCATCATGTTGTCAAGATTGTATTCGTGTCCTTTATGGTAATAAATACTTAACTCCGTTTCTTTACCATTTTCACTTTTCCATACGTCTGTTTTTACCTGATAATTTGCAGAAAGAATTGCATAATAATTTACCATTGGATGTTCTGAGCGGTAATGAAAATAATTTCTTCCGTTTTCCTTCCATTGATCAATCAATTTTCCGGGGGTTAATGCTGTTTGATCACTGGAAGTACCTACAATAGCTTCAAAGTCTACGAAGTCTGCATCATTATTAATAAAGTTATGCTGTATTCCTTGTGGATCATTGATATCGGCAGCAATTTTTCTTTTGGGTAATCCATGCTTCTTTCGAGTACGAGGATTTGTAAGTTCTCCTCCCTTATTGTATCCTAATGATGGAAATAAAGAATTGTAAAGGAAAGTCCCGTTTTTGGCACAGAAGTTATTTGCACCACCAACACTAAATCCGTTATTAATGCCTTCAAAGTAAAAGTCAAGGTTTAGACTGTCTTTAGATGCTAATGGTTGCTTAAGAAGATATAGGGAAACTCCATAAGTGTCATCACGCTCGATCAAGGTAACCTCTCGGTTAAACTCTAATGTTTTAACATTTATTCCTGCATTAATATAAAGGGTATCAATTGAGGTTGTTCCCCGGTTCTTTAATGTAAAAGTTCCTTTTGCAATCATGTCGCCTTTTTCTGGATATAAATCAACCTTTAGTTTAATATTAGAAATCTTAGGTTGTGGTGTTTTTTCAAAAGATTTATATCGATTTTCATATTCAACAGCTTGTAATTCTCTTTGATATGAAGTTTTAAATTCTTTTTTAATATTGGTGTTATAAAAAATATATGATCCCACAATCAAGGCTAGGGAAGCCAGCCCCCAAATGCCTTTCATGGATTTTCCTTTGATTCTCCTTCCTAATAACTTTATACGTATACGCCAATTGGTTTCACTTTGGGTAACCAATAGTTCGATGCTCAGGATAATTAGAATTCCAGCGATGAAAGTCCAGTATAATTTAAAGATCGAATATGGAAAGAGTCCAAAGCCCCATCCATTCATGTCGGAATACATTACGGACGGGCCTCTACCATAGATTAACAAAGGATGTTTAAGCAATTGATCTATGAAGTAAGTATTCAGTACCCAATAAAGAATGATAAAAACATATCCCAGATATTTATTATTTACGATAATATGAATGAAAAATGCCAGAGCCATGACTAGTATACTTTGTACCAGGCCTATTCCAAATTCTGAGAAAAAGTACAAGCCTAATTCATAGTTATAATAATCCGCCAAACTTTGAATGATGATTCCACATACTATCATCACTAATTTTAGAAAGACAATCCCAATGGTGAGTGCTAAAAATTTGCTGGCATAGGAAACCCATCGAGGGGTAGGATAGGTACAACTAATTTCATGAATATTTTTGTCGCGATCTCTCCAAATCATTTCCCCGGAGAAAATCATGATGATGATAAAAATAAAAAATCGAGCACTACCACCTAGAATGCCTAGTACCTGGTAAGTAACCGGGTAAGTGTTAGTGTCGTAGGTTTTTCCAATTCCTTTAGAAACCACAAACATAAACACAACCATTACCAAAGTGATTAGTAGAAACCAGGTGTTAGTTATTAAGTTTTTGGTTTCGAATTTAAAAAGTTGCATAAATTCGGGCCATACCTTTCTGTTTGCTTCAGCTTTAGGCAAAGGTCTTCCAGGTTTATTACTAAAGTTATTTTCTGTTACTAATACTTTGCTTTTTTGAGTTTTCTTCTTCTTTATAGACCAGGTAGATAGGGTGTAAGTAAATTTAAACCTAACCAGGGTAAACACTAATAAAATGATTCCTACCCCAATCCAAAGCATTCTATTATACATAAAAACGTCTACTAGTTGTGCTCCGGTTTTATTCATGTCGGTGGCTGATGCTGAAGAACTGACACTTACTGATGCTGCAATTCCAAACGGATCAAGTAAGGCAGCTATAGTTTGACTTTCCAGATCTTTAAAAAGGCTCATGGCTACACCGTACAAAATATAGAGTCCTAGAATTGTAATCCAGTTGATTACAGCACTACGCAGTAACAGACTAAAGCTGAAAAATATGGCACTTATAAAAAAGATATTAGGGATTATTCGAGTGAGGTAAGGATTAATGTAAGTTAGCCATTGGTTGGGGCCAATGTAATCATGATTAAGGTAAGGCATCAAACTACCTGCAAAAAAACCAATACCTGCACCCGTGAACACCATAATGGTAAGGGCATTTGCCGCAATGAAGCGTCCCAAAACGTAGTTTACCTTCTTTAATGGTGTAACGAAAACAAGTTCCAGTGTGTTATTATTAAAGTCTTTTAATACAATATTAGAACATATGGCCGCGATGATAAAGATCCCTAAGTATGAAATGCTCCCCATAATCAGGTCAATAATTCCAGGAGCATTGATAAAGGTTTTGTCGCCGGCTAATTGTAGGTTAATACTTTTAAATGCTCCGCCTGTTACATTTATGATAGCGAAAGCCAACAGAAAAAGTATGCCCCAGTAAATGTAAACTGCTGGTCGCTGAAGAGCTCGCTTTATTTCAAATCGTATAATTTCGAATAACATGAGATTGGATATTAAAGGTTAGGCAGAATGGTTAATCACCGAAAAATAAACATCTTCCAAGCTGGGGTAAACCGGGCTGAAACCATTTCCCGGATGATCATCATCCAAAATATTAATAAGCATATTCCCTTCATTTAAACGTGAAGTTATGATATGGTAATTTGAATGATATTGTTCAATTTCAGACTTACTAATTC
Source organism: Zhouia amylolytica (assembly GCF_900116365.1). Taxonomy (GTDB): domain Bacteria; phylum Bacteroidota; class Bacteroidia; order Flavobacteriales; family Flavobacteriaceae; genus Zhouia; species Zhouia amylolytica. Next base: position 85,562 of record NZ_FPAG01000010.1, read on the forward strand.
GTTTTTGCCATACTTTACCATCCAGTTCTTTCATTAATTCCGATGGTCGACCGTTTATAAGTTTGTTTCCATGATTAATGATGGCAAGGTTGTTACAGAGGTCCTTGACGTCATCAACGATATGTGTTGACAAAATCACTATTTTATCTTCACTGATATCACTAAGCAAATTGTTAAACCTATTGCGTTCGGCTGGATCTAAGCCGGCGGTTGGCTCATCTACGATGATCAAATCAGGATCTCCCAAAAGAGACAGAGCGATACCAAATCGTTGTTTCATACCACCACTAAAAGTGTGTACACTTTTTTTACGGTCTTTATATAAATTGACTTGATGTAAGAGATTCGCAACGGTTTCTTTTCTTGGTTTTACACCTTTTATACCTTTAAGAACCGCAAAATGCAAAAGTAATTCTTGAGCACTGATTCCTGGATAAACACCAAAGGACTGTGGTAGGTACCCCAGGTTTCTTTTCACTTTTTCTTTTTCCTTTAAGACATCGATATCGTTAAAATGTATGCTACCCTGGTCAGGTTCTTGGAGTGTTGCGATTGTTCTCATGAGAGATGATTTTCCGGCTCCATTGGGCCCTAGTAGACCAAACATGCCCTTTCCGATGGTTAAGTTTAGATTGTTTAAAGCCTTAACCCCATTGGGGTATGTCTTTGATAAATTATTTATAATTAACTCCATAACTATTCTTGTTACTTGTTGTAATGGTTGAAAAAGAGATTAGAGTTTTTGTTTTAAAGCATCCATTTTTTCCTCTTGCAGATCCAAAAACTGTTCTTTGGTGATTTCTGTCGAAGAATCAGGAATGAGTTTTTTAGGATCTATATTTTCGGAGAATGACTTAGCGATATAGGAAACTTTATCACCTTCAATGGCTAGAACTGCTCCATTATAAAACATAGGAGCTAGTGGGGTAATATATTTAGGAAGATGTTTGGTAACCCAGATGGAAAATTGTCCTTCACTTGTTTTGAATTCTTCGCAAGGGAAACCAAGAATTTTTTTTGACTTTCCGGTAGGTTTGATGTTTTCTAAAGCTACAATTGGTCCATTGTTATGGTATAATTCCCCATCAACGGTAATGTATTTACGAAAAACATTTCTATCAAAATCAAACCATGTTTTTCCTCCATCTCCTTCGGATGATATGATTATTCCTGTTGACTTTTTAGATGGTATTTCTTCATAAACACCTTTTGATTTATTAAATGTAAATCTAAAATCAGAACTGGTAGTTTCTGGTATCATACTTTTCATCATTTGCTGATCTTCCGATAAGTTTTTATGCAAATTGATAGTTCGTTCGTAAATAATAGTTCCTGAATTTTGAGCTTTCGAGGAATAAGCTAAGCCTATAATTACACTGAATAGAAGGATTGCTTTTTTCATATTCTTTAAGATTTTTGTTAGGTTAAACTTTCTGAGTTCAAAAGTATTGGAGATGTTTAGAGAAGATGGTTAACTCATTGTTACATAGTGTTATCGAGTGTTAACAGGCGTTTGTTTTGTATTAATGGATAAATATTAGTTGTACTTTTGCCTTGTACACGAAATTGTTTTACACATGAATCAGCGCATTCGTATTATCTTTTTTTTAGTATCTGTTTCGATTATTGGTTTAGTCCTGTTACAGGCTCATTGGATAGGAAAGTTCTACCATATAAACAAACAGCAATTAATAAAAGAGCTTAACCTTGCTTTAGAAAAGAGTGTTAATGAAGAGATGAGTTTACGATATAGCGAAGATCTTCAGAGAGTTCTGCCTAATATGAATGCTAAAATCATCTCATCTCCACCGGATTCTATTTTGAATAAAATTCCGATGGATTTATTATCTAAAAGTGAAAGTTTTCCATCGGGGAGTGTTACCATGCATGTAGATTCCCCTCAATATCTGGATGAAGCATTTAATATGATAGATTCAGTACCTGAATCTGTTGAATTAAAATTGAGAGAGTTAGTACAACAATTAATTTCAGAGGATAACTCAAGAAATGAAAACGTGCAATTATCAGTAATAGACTCATTATTTCGATCAGAGCTTAATAATAGAGCAATAGATATGGATTATAGGTTGGATGTGTTGGACTCGAGTACTGTTTCAAAGTTTAATATGTCTTTTCCTTTTAAAAATAGCTATTTGGCATCCCGAACGTTTCCTCTTAATTTTAAGGGAAACAAAAATATACGGGTAGTATGTACTAATGTACGTCAAGTTTTATATGCACAATTTGGTTTTGGAGGATTAGCTTCATTGGCATTGTTCATACTTATCATGATATGTTTTGTTTATATGCTTCGGACTATATTCAGACAAAAACAACTTTCGCAAATAAAAAGTGATTTTATTAATAATATGACACATGAATTAAAAACTCCGATAGCAACCGTTTCTGCAATTGTTGAATCCATGAAGAACTTCGGAGTTTTGAACGATAGGGAAATGACTGATAAATACCTTGATTCCTCTCAAAAGGAATTAACCCGTCTCTCTGGTTTAGTTGAAAAAGTTCTTAATATGTCGCGTGAGGAAAGGGAGCCAGCACCCATGCATCCGGAAGAAGTAAATTTCCGAGAGTTGTGTCAGAATATTTTAAATGACAGGAAGTATGGTCAGATCAATAAGAAAGTTAAGGTTGAATTAGAAATTGAACCTGAAGCTGAAAGGATTTGGGTAGATCGATTTCATATGGTGAATGTTATGCAGAATTTGTTTGAAAACAGTATAAAATATTCAATTGATGATGTGTTGATAAAGGTAGCTGCTAAACGAGAACACCACAACTTTTTAATTACCATCACTGACAATGGTATTGGGATTTCAAAGGTTGATCAAAAAAAGATATTTGATCGTTTTTATAGAGTCTCAACCGGATCGGTACATAATACAAAAGGATTTGGGTTAGGACTTTACTATGTGAAAAACACCATAGAGAAACATGGAGGAACCGTAGCTGTAAGGAGTGAGCTTAAAAATGGGACTACCATTATAATCGTTTTACCAGTAAATTATGAATGATAAGCTTAAAATTTTATACGTCGAGGATGAGCAAGCCCTTGCAATGGTGGTAGGCGATAGCCTTAGAAGTCGTGGATTTATTGTCGATCACTATGATGATGGAAAAAAGGGATTGGAGGCGTCTGTAAAGAATACTTATGATGTATTGGTTATTGATGTTATGTTGCCTGAGATGGATGGTTTTAGTCTTATTGAAGCTTTTAGGAGGGAAAACAGTAGCACCCCGGTTATATTTTTAACAGCCCGATCATTGACCGAAGATGTAGTGAAGGGATTTGAGCTGGGAGGAAATGATTATCTTAAAAAGCCATTTAGTATCGAAGAGTTAATTGTTCGTATAAAAGCATTAGCCAACCGCATAAATACTTCAGAAACAGCACCTTTAGACCATTGTTTTATTGGGAAATATAAATTCAATGTGCAAAAGCAAAGTCTTGAGTTGGATGGTTATGAAAGAATACTGACCCATCGAGAATCACAAATATTGTTCATGCTATATAAAAACCGGAATCAGGTGTTAGAGCGAAAGAAAGTATTAGATAAATTATGGGGTGATGATACTTTTTTTAATGCAAGGAGTATGGATGTATTTATTACCAAACTTCGAAAATACCTCAATAAGGATCAAGGGGTTCAAATTATTAACATCAGGGGGATAGGTTATAAACTATTTATTGACGAAAATTAGGACTTTGAGGGATTAAGTTTCTAATATTAGAAGATGAATATTCTTTTGTGGTTATTATGAGTTAATTTTGACTCAATTATTTTTGAAATAGGTGACTTTCATTGAAATCATCCCTCACTTAATACAACATAAAACTTAACAATTTTTAATTAAGATATTGATGGGTTATTCTCTAGTGATTGATGTGTATAGTCATTAGTAGCATAAAATCAATTTATATCTAAATACATCAATTTAACTCTCCTTATATTTTAACCATACTATAGGTATACTTCAACTATGCTTCAACTACCTAATTAAATCATTTTTATTAAATTTATAAGTAGCCAATGATTAAGTCATTATGATTTTAAAGATTAGACTTCTGTTATTTTTAATTATTGCTGTTGCTTGTTCATCCGGTCATCAGGATGAATTTCCAAGTCCGGATCAATTTAGTGGTGAAGATTTATATTCGCAAGCTTCGGAAACCGAGCGGATATTGATTGGGAAGTGGTATTTTGGGTACTGCTATAAAGAAATGCTCGATGGATCGGTAGAGATCAGTTATGATTCGGGTACAAGCTATCCCAATAACGAACGGACTGACACCATACAATTTTATTCGAATAAATTGGTTGGATATAGTTGGGATTGCCCTTACCAAAACCCTAATAAGGCACAGGTGAAGCTTGTAACCTCCGAATCGGCAAAATATTTCTCATGGTGTTTTCCCAGCGGGGTGAATGGTTGGCTGGTTGAAAACAACAATCTTACCTACTACAGAGGTTATGACACTAACGACTTTATAGCTTACCCGATTATGGAAATCAATAATGACTCCATTTTTTTCTTGTACAGGGATTATCCTGAAAATAGCCTTAACGGAATAGACAAGGAATATGCTATATTCTTTAAAAAGTAGAAAAATCCATTTGGTAATGGATGTTGTTATCCTTGGTGTTCTTGAACACGAAAACCATGGTGTCTTCTTTTAGCTCTAATAAGGTAGCTTCCCTTTTAAAATCACCTTCAATGACTAACAACATGTCATCTAAATCAAGATGCCAGATGCCTTGCTCATGCAAAACATTATTGGAGTATACAGAAAAAGTACCATTAGTATTGAAACTTACCTTAGCCTTTTCATAAAATAGGTTGTCGACCGATCCGTTTCTTACATATTTAAATCCATCCATACTGAATAATCGAGCCCAGACCAAATCGTATTTCCAATCCTTACAGATCAGGTCACTTCGGTTTATTTCTTTCTTATGCTCTTTTACAAAGCTATATATAACCTTATGTCCCGCGAATGGTTCTATTGAATAAGTTAAACTGTCTTTGGAGACATTTTCTATAAAATAGCGACGTTCATTTGACTGCCCTTTGGCAAGGATCAGGGTATCATTTGTTGCATTTAATTCCCATGTGAATAAATCAATGTTACCATCACTAGTTGATTTACGTACAGATTGGTCATTCTTAAAGAGTATACGCTCATAGTGTGTGTCACTTTCCATTCCTGTAAATGTTTTTCTATTGTAGACTACCTGGTCGTTAAGTACGGTTTTAAACGGCATCCATCTACCAACTATTTGTTCTGATACATTTATTGAGTCGGGAGTGCCATTGATGTCTTCATTGTTGCTATCCGAGCATCCCGATAACCATACCAAAAACATAATATATAATAATTGCTTTTTCATAATTATAAATTTAATCATTTGTAGGATTAGATGTACAAGTTGTGAAAAGGTTGCGTTGAGAAATATTGGAATAATCTCAAGAATTATGAATTAATGGAATAGATATTATGAATAAATTAAAGTTGATAGGACAGCGAAAATTTTTAAAACGACGTCGGCACTTGACAGTCGCTGTTTCAGTAATCTGTATGCTTTATTTATTTGAGATTCTACAGTTCTGATGGATACATTCATGAAATTCGCAATTTCTATATTGGTAAGTCCCTCTTGCTTACTTAGCAAAAAGGTTTCTTTGCATTTTTCTGGTAAGTTGTCAATTTCATGGCGAACCATGGCTATTTTGATTTTAAGAAGGTCTTCATTCGAATCTTCTATAATTTCATTCAGGTTTTCCAAATGCTTTGATTCAATGGCTAACATCCTTTTATCTTTCCTCCACTGATCTATAAAGCCATTGTACACCGATTTGTATAAAAAATTTTTCAGTGACTTTACCCTTCCCAATTTTTGTCTGTCTGTCCAAACTTTAATGAACACATTTTGTACGATATCCTGTGCACCTTCATAATCATTAGAAAGACTGTATATGTAAACGCAAAGAGGTTGGTGATAGGTATCAATTAAAAAGGTTAAGGCACGTTGGTTACCTTTTTCCAATTCACGTTTTAGTATTTCTGGATTAGAAAATTCTTTGTTCAAATTTTAGGGAATAAAAAAATATAAGAACTAAAAATATAAGAACTAAAAATATAAAAAAATGATAAATACATAAAAAAAATTGACAAATACGTAAGTGTTATGATAATTTAATACGTCATTATTAAAATTGATATCGTTTTGACAGATAAAAGAATAGAAGATATTATCATAAAATATTTCTCGAAGTCGGCCACCATCCATGAATTAATGGAGTTGACAGAATGGTTAAAAGAACCTTCTAACAATGTTATTTTTAAGCAGTTTGTTAAAGCCAATTTTTTGGCAGATGTGCATTTGGTTGATTTCAATACCGATGAAGAAAAGAAGCACATTCTTCGCAGGATTAAAGAACAGGACAGAAGACTACGTCATAAAAGATACCTAAACGTTTTTAAATATGCAGCTGTCGGGCTTGTTATAATGGGTATCGGTACTTATTTTATGCTACCGGAATCTTTATTAAAAAAGAACCCCACGTCCGTTCAGGTTGTTGATAATGGTGTTCACATCTTACCGGGCAGTGATAAAGCCATTTTAACTTTAGAGAATGGAGCAGATGTTGCTTTAGAAAAAGGTGTTGATGTAAAGTTACATGGACGTACTTTAAACCAACAGCAACTTATCTATGACTCCAATCAGGAGGATGGGAAGTCGACCGTTCAATACAATTATTTAACCATTCCTAAAGGAGGGCGTTTTTTTGTACAATTATCTGATGGTACTAGTGTATGGTTAAATTCTGAATCTAAGCTTAAATATCCAGTTCAATTTATTAAAGGAGCAGTGCGTCGTGTTGAGCTGCTATATGGTGAGGCCTATTTTGATGTTTCGAAAAGCATCCATCATGATGGTAGTGCCTTTATGGTTCATACTGGTGGACAGGACATAGAAGTGCTGGGAACCGAATTTAATATAAAGGCTTATCAGGAAGAGATTAATGTTGTAACTACTTTGGTGGAAGGAAAGGTGAAGGTTAAAGCAGGTGAAGCAGATAGTTACAGATTCCTGAGGCCTTCTGAACAAGCTTTGTTTAATGCGGAAACAGGTGCTTTGGCGGTTCATAAAGTGGACAAGGTATTTGATGAAATAGCCTGGAAGGAAGGTTACTTTAGTTTTAAGCATATGACGATGAAAGAGATCATGAAAGTGCTTTCAAGGTGGTACGATATAGAATATACTTTTAAAAATCCGGATATTGAAGAGAAACGATTTACCGGTGTTTTAGATCGTGAGGTTAGTATAGACAAGTTGCTAAGGTATATTCAAAAGACGAACGAATTTAATTATAGCGTGAAAGATAAAAAAGTAATTATTGAATAAAAAAAAGGAATAAAGTTGCCACCTCCTACAGTTTAGACTTTATTCCTTATTGATTAGTAAGATTAAAATAATGTTTAACCAAACCATTGCAAATTTATGAAAATTAACTTTACAAATGTTTTCCACCTCAGGATAGGGAAACTTTCTAAAATTGTTATGAGGACATTTATTGTTTTATGGGTTACTACGGCATTTAGTTTTGTGCCCAGTAATTCCCTTTCTCAAAATGCCATTATTAAAGTTGATACCGATACCGTTATATCGGCAACTGAAATGTTTGAGCTCATCCAGGAACAACTTGGATACAAGTTTGTCTATAATGATAAGATAATTGCTGAGGCACCTAAGATATCCTTGGTAAAGGGAAAGATTGAGGCCAATGATCTATTATTATCGGCCTTGAATCCAATCGATTGCACCTATGAATTAACTGAAAACAGAACTATTATTGTTAAGAAAAACAGGACTTTTAACAGTTCTGTGCAGCAACTCAGGGTTCGTGGTACGATTAAGGATGCCGGAGGTGTACCCTTAATTGGAGCCAGTGTTTTGGAAAAGGGAACATCGAATGGTACACAATCAGATTTTGATGGTAACTTCACCATCGATGTATCTGGAAATGATGCTGTTTTAGTGGTTTCTTATGTGGGTTTTGCCACACAGGAACTTCCCGTAGCCGGTCAATCAACCTTCAATATAACATTAAAAGAAAGTGCAGCAGCACTTGATGAAGTAGTGGTAACTGCATTAGGTATTGAACGTTCGAAGAAGTCACTTGCTTATTCGGTAACAGAAGTAGGAGGTGAAGAGTTTACAGAGGCCAGAGAAACGAATGTTGCAAATGCATTGGCTGGTAAAGTGGCAGGTGTTAGTGTTAATAAAACTGTAAGTGGTCCGGGAGGCACCGCTCGAGTTATGATTCGCGGAAATACATCATTAACGGGTAATAATCAGCCATTGTATGTGGTTGATGGTATACCTATTGACAATAGCAATCAGGGGTCTGCCGGTATGTGGGGTGGATCTGATGGGGGTGATGGAATTGGTAATATCAACCCGGATGATATAGAGAGTATGACTGTTTTAAAAGGGAATACTGCGGCAGCATTATACGGATCAAGAGCTTCCAATGGAGTGATACTTATCACCACTAAAAGTGGAAAGTTAAACCAGGGATTACGTGTTGAAATTAATTCAAATTATGTGTTTGAGGAAGCCATTAATCTCCTGGATCCACAAAAAGAATACGGTCATGGTTTTAATGGTGAAAAGCCTACAACACAATCAATAGCATGGGATGCGGGTGAATCATCCTGGGGTGCCAGATTAGATGGATCTGATGTCATACAATTTGATGGTGTCAGCAGACCTTATTCGTATTCAGGGAATAACTTCGATAAGTTTTACAGAACCGGGAGTACTTTTACCAACACGGTGTCATTAAGTGGCGGAACCGCTGATATTGGCTACAGGTTTGGAGTTTCCAATATGGAGAACGAAAGTATTATGCCTAATTCCGAAATGAAACGACAGAATTTTAGTGTGAACCTGCATGGAAAAGGTTTGAATGATAAATTAAAATTTAAATCAAGTGCCCAGTATATTTTACAGGATGTAAAGAATCAGCCAGGATTGGCAGATTCTCCAAACAATGCCAACTATTCGGTCTGGCAATTACCCGTAACAACGAATATATATGATTTAAAAGGAGATCCGAACAGGTTAGGTGCCCACCCGGAAGACGCAACGGATTTATACGGTACTCAAGGACAAAAGGGTTATGAGTTGTTGCCATCGAGCAGTATCTGGTTTCAAAATCCTTATTGGGCTGCATATCAACAGCAGAGAGGATATTCAAAAGACAGGGTTTTGGGAAGTGCTTCGGTGCAATATGATATTAATGAATGGGTTTATATTAAAGGAAGAGCGGGTATTGATCAATGGGATCGATTAAGCGGAGGAATCGGTCCAACAGGTACCGGATATGCTCCAAATGGGAGCATCAGTGAATCACAGCGAAAGCATAAAGAGACCAATTTCGATATTATGCTAGGGTCCGATCACGAATTTGATAATGGAATCGCCTATAACTTCTTAGCGGGTGCCAATAAATTGAGAATTCAGGAGAATACAACCTCAGTGAGTAGCAATAATTTTGCACTTCCATTCTTTTATTCGGTAGCTAATGGTATTTCTAATTCCGGTGGAAGCGATATTACCAGATTAGGTACACATTCTGTTTATGGTCAGGCTGAAATTTCATATAACGATTGGCTCTTCTTAACGGGTTCCGGAAGAAATGACTGGTTCTCTACTTTAAATGGTAGAAGTATATTTTATCCTTCTGTTGGATTGAGTGCTATTTTATCTGATGTGGTGAATATGCCAGAGGTGATTGATTTTGCCAAATTCAGAACGGCATGGGCCCAGGTGGGAGGTTCTACAGATCCTTATGCACTTAATCAGTTTTATGGTCTGGGCGTAGCTCAAAACGGGATTCCTCAGGGAGGTATAAGTGGAAGCACGGTTGCTAATTCAGAACTTGTTCCTCTCATGGTAACTGAGTTTGAAGTTGGATTGAACATGCAACTTTTTGAGCGAAGGTTAGGAATCGACTTTAGTTATTACGATAAAAGGACCGAAGACGATATTCTGAATGCTACCATATCTCAAACCTCTGGTTATACTTCTGCCAAAGTGAACGTGGGAGAAGTTACCAACAAAGGAGTGGAATTATTACTGACAGGAACGCCTATCCGAACAAACGATTTTAGCTGGGATGTTTCTTTTAACATGAGTTACAATAAAAGTAAGGTGGTAAGCCTGTTAGATCCGGAAGTTGACAATGAAGTATTAAATATAGAACGAAGTCGTTCATTAAATACCTGGGTACAACATATTGAAGGCTTACCCTATGGTCAAATATCCGGATTTAAATATGTAAGAGATGCCAATGGTGATATTGCCCTCGATGATTCAGGTTTACCGATACAGGATACCGATGCTGGTTTTGTGCCTTTTGGTACTGGTGTACATCCATTTGTGGCAGGCTTACGTAATAGCTTTAGATATAAAAATTTGACACTAAGTTTTTTAATCGACATGAAGGATGGCGCTGTAATGCACAGTGGTACCAATGGTCAGTTATACCGAAGAGGGGTTCATAAAAATACGTTGGTTGGTAGAGAAAATGGCTTAGGAGTGCTACCTGCAAGTCAGATTGCTAACTACTACAACTATATTTATAATAATATCAGTGAAGAGTTTATTTATGATTCCGGCTTCATTAAACTGAGAGAAATTACCCTCGGATTTAGAATTCCTAAAAATGTATTAGATGATACTTTTATAGAAAATGCAACACTTTCTTTTGTTGCGAGGAACTTATGGCTGATTCACTCGAGTGTTGATAACGTAGATCCGGAATCTAGCTATAATGCAGGTAATGGTCAAGGATTGGAATTCTTTGGGTTACCACAAACGAAGTCCTTTGGATTTAATTTGAATGTTAGCTTTTAATTAAAAGACAATTCTAAAAGAGAAAATCATGATGAAGATAAATAATATTAGAACAAAGATTATATTGCTTTTTTTGGCAATATTTACCTTATCAACTACCTCTTGTGTTAAGGAATTGGAAGAACTGAATAGCGATCCGAATGCTATAGAAGAGTTGCCATATGGAATACAACTCACAAGGTTACAGCTATATCTTTCAGGTACTCGGTATGAAATGCGTAGAGCATCATTGGGTTGGGCTATGTCTGCCATACAACAGTTTGCCGATGTTAATATATCTACGAGTTTACTTCCCGGAGATAAATACATCGACTTTCTTGATTACAGTTCGTCGCTATTTGATAGGGCTTTCACTAATGAGTATAAAGATTTGGCTGATTATATGGCAAGAGTTTCTGAAGATCCTGAAGCTATAAATTATCATGCTGCCGGGAGGGTAATGCGCGTATTGTCGTTTCACCGCACTACCGATTTATATGGAGATATACCTTATTTTGAAGCGGGCTTGGGTTATTTAGATAATGAGTGGACTCCATCGTATGATAGCCAGGAAGAAATCTATAATCATATGCTCATGGAACTAGAGGAAGCAGCTTTGGAATTCAGTAATTCGGCTCCTTCCATTGGAAGTCAGGATTTATTCTATGGCGGTGATATTACAAAATGGAAAAAACTTTCCTACTCTCTCATGTTGAGATTGGGTTTGCGATTGGTGAAGGTAGATCCTGCTGCTGCGGAACTTTGGGTTTCAAAAGCCATTGCAGGTGGTGTTATGACTGATTTAAATGATGTTGTTAAAACTGAACATCAGATTGATGGCGGATGGATCAATACGAATCCTTACGGAGAAGCTTTTGAAATTGATAAGTTTATGAGGTTGAGTGATACTTTTGTTAGTTGGATGCAAGATCATGGTGATCCGAGATTAGAAATATTATCTTTTGTAGAAAGCGGTGGCCCACATCAAGGGTTGCCCAATGGGTTGGATCCGAATACTTTAGAGACCATGGGGCCAGCCGGTGGGGATTTAGAAAATTATTCTCAATTAAACCAGGCTTTGGTTCAACGAGATTCTCCTTTTGTGTTTATGACCTATGCGGAGGTTGAGTTTATGTTAGCGGAAGCCGCTGTTAGAGGTTGGTATAGTGGAGACGCCCAAACACATTATAATAATGGTGTTAGAGCTGCCATGGAAAATTGGAGTTTTTATGGGGTGACAACTCCTACGACAGCAGCAGTTGATGCTTATTTGGCAGCAAATCCTTTTGATGCGGCTAATGCTTTAGAAATGATAGGGGAACAATATTGGGCTGCTACTTTTTTAAATCCCTGGGAAGGTTATGCTAATTGGAGAAGAATAGAGTATCCGGTATTAACCCCGGTGAATTATCCAGGAAATGCTACAGGAGGAACCATTCCACGTCGATTAAAATATCCTGATACTGAATATACGTTGAACGAGGAAAATGTTAGGGCTGCTGAGGCCCGACAAGGACCTAATAGCTATACCACCAGAATTTGGTGGGATAAAAATTAATATATACATAGTTTGTTAAGTTGCGTTAATCACTTTATGAAAGGGAGGCATTTGCCTCCCTTTTCTTTTATAAATATTCAATTTTCCCAAAATATAGAAGCAAATACAGTTTTGGTATTTCTAAAAGAACCTTTAAGTTTAACGGATCAAAGATTTTGGAGATTACATCAATATGTTTTTGAAGTCTGATTTACGATTAGCTTGTAATTATTGACAATCATTTAGATTAACAGGATACACCAAGCCATACCAATATTATGAAAAAAACAGGATTTTTATCACTTTTATTACTTTGCTGTAATTTCCTTGAAGCTCAAATAACGGATCGTAGTCGCCCTGCAGCATGGAATGATCTGGTAAATGGCGGACGTTTTATGGATCGATTTGAGGCAATTCCTATCATGAATAAACCAACCTCAGACACATGGGGAGGTGAAAACGTATTACCAAGAGATACATCGAATGGTATCGAAGATCGCGTTTATTCTTATTGGGGTGGTAATATAGTGAGGGGAGATGATGGAAAGTATCATCTTTATGTATGCCGTTGGCGTGAGGATTCACCAAAAGGGCATATGGAATGGTTTCATTCCATCGTAGTACATGCGGTAGCTGATAATGCTATCGGACCCTATAAAGTAATGGACATCGTAGGGTCTGGACATAATCCTGAGGCTTTTCAGTTAAAAGATGGTAGTTATGTGATCTATGTTATTGATGGGTATTATCATTCCAAATCATTAAACGGTCCGTGGGAGTATAATACTTTTCATTTCGATGCCCGGGATCGCCCTGTCATAGAGGGATTATCTAATTTGTCTTTTGCCAGGAGAGAAGATGGTTCTTTTTTAATGGTTTGCAGAGGTGGTGGTATCTGGTTTAGTAAAGATGGTATAAGTTCGTATAATCAGGTTTCAGATAAAAGTGTATACCCACCAGTTGATGGACGGTTTGAAGATCCTGTGATATGGAAAACCAATATACAATATCATATGATTGTAAATGATTGGTACGGAAGGATCGCTTATTATTTAAGGTCTAAAGACGGAGTTAATTGGAAGGTCGATACAGGGGAAGCATACATGCCCGGACTGGCTATTTATGAAGACGGAACGAAGGTAGATTGGTTTAAATACGAACGGATTAAGGTTCTACAAGATGAATTAGGAAGGGCATATCAGGCAAACTTTGCTGTTATTGATACGCTCAAACACGAGGATAAACCAAGAGATACTCATAGTTCAAAAAACATCAGTATTCCATTAATTGTTGGGAGACAAATAGAATTACTAGGCAAGAAAAAAATAACAGAACGAACGAAGCGTATTCAATTATTAATAAAAGCTGAAGAGGGATTTAATCCGCATACTGATATCGATTTGGAATCGCTAAGGTTCGGGGCTTCGGAAGCTGTTAATTATGGTGGGGGTTGCGTGGCGGTAGATTCGAAAATGAAAGGTAATGATTTGATTATAACATTTAACGGAAAGGGTAATGGTTTAAGTGCTGAAAACTTTGTAGGTAAGCTCTTAGGGAAGACAAGCGATGGAGAATTGTTATTCGGTTATACGAGATTGCCATGGATCAGCTATTATGAACCTATACTTTCTCCAAAATCACCTGAAATTGAGCAAGCTTCAGAAGGCGCGGATATTCAAGTTGAAATTCAAAATTTTGGCCAGGTAACTTCATCCATTATTCCAATACAAATCTATGTAAAGGAGCAAAATGGTTATGAGAAGATAGCTGCTGCTGAACTGCAGGGGATTGAGCCATTTGAAAAGATAAAATTAAGGTTATTTACGAAATACGAGTTTGTTAAGGGTGGTATATATACCCTTAAATTAGGGATTGAAACAGAGGAGAGTCATTTCGAGGAATCTGAATTTGAAGTGAAAGTTGAATAAAAAGTTTAAACTGAGTTATGAAATATATTGTGTGTGAAAAACCAGGAGATTTTCTATTAAAAGAAAAACCTACTCCTGAAAGGAAAAATGGTGAAGCCTTATTGAAGGTTACCAGGGTAGGCATTTGCGGGACTGACTTGCATGCTTATTTGGGGAACCAGGCTTTTTTTACATACCCGAGAATTCTTGGACATGAGCTGGCAACTCATGTTTTAGCGATTGACACGAATGAGCAAGGAATAAAGGCTGGAGATAAAGTGGTAGTCATGCCTTATATAAGCTGTAAAAATTGCATCGCTTGTAAGCATGGTAAAACAAATTGTTGCACGAACATCAAGGTTTTGGGTGTTCATACCGATGGAGGAATGCAAGAGCAGATTGTTGTTCCGAATGACTTGTTAATTCCTGCAAACAACCTTACTGATGATGAAATGGCTATAGTAGAGCCTCTGGCTATTGGTGCACATGCTATAAGACGGGCCGATCTTAAAGAAGGGGAGTCTGTTATAGTGATAGGGTGCGGACCGATAGGGATTGGGATATTAAAACAGGCACAATTACTGGGCGCTCAAACCATAGCTCTTGATGTTGATGAAGGGAGGCTACAATACGCGAAGGAATTTATTGGGGTAAACCATGTGGTGGATGTTAAGGATGATCCACTGCTTCAAATACGAGATATAACCAATGGCGATCTGGCATCGGTAGTTTTTGATGCAACAGGAAATAAGACTGCCCTGGAGAAAGGCCCTGATTATATGGCACATGGTGGGCGCTATGTTTTAGTAGGGCTGTCTAAAGGAAATCTAATATACCACCATCCGGCTATTCATGCCAAAGAAATGACAATGATGTGTAGTCGTAATGCAACCCTTGAAGATTTTAAAAGAGTTATTGAAATTCTTCCAGAGTTTCCTACGGATAAATTCATTACGCACACTGTACATTTTTCAGAAATGATTCATCATTTTGATTCCTGGACGAATCCTGAATCGGGGGTTATCAAAGCTACTGTCGAATTTTAATATCTAATCAAAAAGATGTAATGAAGGGGACTACCAGGACCAACCGACCATTAAAAGTCATGCAATTCGGGGGAGGTAAATTTTTAAGAGCCTTTGCAGTTTGGATGATAGAGGAACTCAATCAGAAAACTAACTTTAACGGCGGTGTGCTAGTTGTAAAGCCAACTAAAGGTGGTGAC
Organism: Zhouia amylolytica; assembly: GCF_900116365.1. Taxonomy (GTDB): domain Bacteria; phylum Bacteroidota; class Bacteroidia; order Flavobacteriales; family Flavobacteriaceae; genus Zhouia; species Zhouia amylolytica. Next base: position 101,156 of record NZ_FPAG01000010.1, read on the forward strand.
TATCTTGAGCTCAGAGAGCAAAAGGGACGCTTTCATGTGCTTTTAAATGATTGGGAAGGGAATAAAATAGTTACTACGGTTAAAGAAATTGATTGTGTAGAGGGGATTGTTAATCCCTATAAGGAATGGGAATTGTTTTTGGACTATGCCAACGATGCGTCTTTAAGGTATGTAATTTCGAATACTACAGAGGCAGGAATCACATTCAATCCTAAGGATAACTTTCATGATGATCCGCCTAATGAATTTCCGGCTAAACTCACCCGGGTATTGTTTCATAGGTACAAACATTTTGGTAACGATCCTTCCAAAGGCTTGATAATACTTCCTTGTGAGTTGATCCATAAAAATGGTGAAGCCTTGAAAAAATGTGTTTTGGAATATGCAGCAGCCTGGAAACTGGACGGTGAATTTATTAGATGGGTAGCATTATATAACAAGTTCTATAATACCCTGGTCGATCGGATCGTTTCAGGTTATCCGGTTACCATTGCACCTGAAATTCAACAACAAATTACTTTTGATGATAAACTTATGGTAACGGGAGAATTTTATCATAGTTGGGTAATTCAGGCTGATGTTGAAATAACCGATGAGTTCCCTGTTGACGAGGCGGGATTAAATGTGACTTTTGTATCGGATATTATGCCTTATCACGATCTGAAGGTAAGAGTCTTAAATGGGGCTCATACAGCGATGGTCTTTTTAGGAAGCTTATTAGAACTGGTGTATGTTCATGAAGTTGTAGAGGATCGAAAATTAAATGATTTTCTCGACGCTTTGATTAGGAATGAGATATTAATGACCATGGACATACCGACTGAAATTAAAGATCAATTTTACCATAGTACAATTAACAGATTTAGAAATCATAGTTTAAAACATCGATTGGCTGATATATCACTTAACAGTTCCCATAAGTATGTATCCAGATTATGGCCTACCATCATTGATTATGTAGATACCTTTAAAAATACACCTGATAGGTTGGCTTTTATAACAGCTTGTATGGTATTGTTTTTTAGAGGAGCCTACAAGGGGAACCTAATTGCATTAAATGATGATCAGGATAGAATTCAAAACTTTTCGGGATTATGGCAGCTATATTTAAGAGGAGAGTTGTCGAGAATTGATCTGGTACATAATATTTTAGTCACTTCTGGAATTCCAGAAAAAGAATTAGATAAAGGCTTTATACAGAAAACAGCTTTCTATATAAAGGATATTGAGGGAAAGGGTGTTATGCAGGTCTTAGAGGGTTTAGTTTAATCTTTCATAATTATTAACGTCCTTATAAATCTAAAGAATAGATAAGTTTAAAACCAGCTAGCTTTTTTAACAGGAAAAGGTAGAATACCCTTCATGTCCTTACAGTTAATAAAATGCCAGCCTTAGTATTTAAGAAATTAAGTCTTGGTTAGGGGATGAGGTCCAGGGTTAATTATGGTATAATTTGTCTATTTTATTTTTCATCAGTTCATTGTAATTCCAATCATTATCTTTATTGAGAAGTATGGCTTTTTTATAATTTTCAATGGCTAGGGAACTATCTTTATTTATTTCATAAATTTCTGCTAAACTCGCCTTTGAAACCCACCAATTTGGATTTGCTTCTGCATTGAGTTGAAATATGTCAAATGCTTTTTGAAGATCAAGCTCATTGTATGCATAGGAATTCCCTATACTATTTATATTCCATTTCAAATTATCAAAGTCTGAATTCGGATTTTCCTGTTTTAATTTTTTAAATGCCAGAGTAGCCTCTTTAAACTGACTGTTTTTTACAAGGCTCATGATGTCTTCTTCCAACGCAAGATTTTGTATTCTCAGCTCTGGAATTGCAATTTTTGCAATGTCATTGATAATGATATCATAGGCTGGTATTTGATATCCATTAGATAATAGAATAATGGTTGTTTTATGATTGATAAATTTTCGTATGGCAGCCAGATTACCACCTGAAAACCCATAAGAATTTATTTCATTTACAGGATAGTATCCCCAACCATATGAAAAGTGGTCATTTTCATTATTAAAATTAAAGGGTTCCCACATTTTGGATTTTACATTATGGCTTAGAAGTTGGTCATTGTCGAGTTTTTTATTCCACTCCATAAATCTTTTTAGCGTAATATTCAGACCGTTTCCGGAATGTCCTCTTTTACCACTGTTATTGGTGTCTTTATCAAAGGCTTTGGTTTTTTCGTTATAAAAATATCTGGTTGCCCGGTTAGGAATGATTTCTTGTGAACTAGAAGAAAATAGAACTCCTGTTGTATCATTGTCAAATTCATTTTTCATAATGTAGTTATCGAAGGTCATTCCTGTAACTTTCTCCATGATTTGAGCAAGTAACCAGTAATTCGTTTGATTATACCGAAACTGATCACCGGGAGCAAAATCCATTTTGTCTTTGAACAGCTTATCCATTAGTTCGTGATCACTTAAAGTGCTTTTATACTTTATGATATCCGGTAAACCTGAGGAGTGACTTAACAGGTTTTTAATCTTGACTTCTTGCCATTGAGGGAGTAAATTATCTAAATAAATTGAAATATTATCATCGAGGTTGAGGGTGCCATTTTCTATCAATTGAAAAACGCCTGTTGCGGTAATCAGTTTTGTGGCTGAAAATATTCTGAACAAGGTGTTTTCATTTACAAGTTCTCCACTTTCTAATGACGATTCCCCCATATAATTTTCATATACTATTTCATCATCAATTATAACGGCCAGTGCCAATCCGGGAATATTATGTAATTCCATGGTGCTGGTAAGATAGTCATCTATGTTTTTTTTAATTGTGTCAGGATTGCTCTTATGCATATTACATGAACCGATCCATAATAAAAACAGGATGATAGCAAGTGGTTTAAATTTTTCCATGTGAGTTTGTTGTTTATTTTTTAAAGACGACACGATTTCTTTTGTGTGGCAAAACGTTGTTCTTTGTGAACGGTTATTTTAAGGTTTAGAAGTTGTATGTGTTTACCCTAAACAATGGCAAATTCTTTCAGAGGTAGCTTCCAAAGCATTTTAAGAAAGGGGATCGACTTTTCCTGAAAGGAATTTTAATTTAAGTTAAATGATGATAGCAAATACTTTTATCTAAATTGGCTTTCCTTGATTATTGTTTTTCAGGTAACCTAAATGTAATGAGGGTGTAACCTGCTTGTAACCAGTAGATTGGTTAGATTAAAATTGCTGTGCATATATTTAGATACGAGACTTATTTCTTTTTAAGCAAATCGGTGGAAAATAGCTATTCTATTGTGACGAACCTATTGACTTTTAAAGATATTAATTCTGCCCCCAACTTCAACCAAAAACTTTTTATTAACCTAAAACGAAGTGAAATGAAAAACAAATGGATTATTCTGTTTTCTATTATTCTATTTTTTGGCTGTGATAAGGAAGAGGAAACTGTCGAACAGCTTTTTACCGAACATTTTCAGTCAACCTCATCTTCAAATTTCCAATTGATTTGGCAAGATGATTTTAACGGATCCACATTAGATACCACGAAATGGAGTCGTATTTCGGAAGGAACTCCGGACTGGAAAAATTACATGACTACCGATGACCAGGTTTATGAGATCTCTAATGGACACCTCCATTTAAAGGGAATTGTAAATCCGGATACCCAAACCGATCCAAGACCCTATTTAACGGGTGGTGTATGGACCCGTGGGAAATTTAATTTCACCTATGGTAAGGTCGAAGTACGTGCTAAAATGGATTCTGCCCAGGGATGTTGGCCCGCCATTTGGTTGCTAGGAAGCACAAATGAGTATGGAGGGTGGCCTGATTATGGCGAAATAGATATTATGGAGCACCTTAATTTCGATAACTATATTTACTCCACCATTCATAGTAATACTAAAAGTTCTCCAAGTAGCAGTACCGTTAGTGTTAATCCAGGGGTATTTAATACTTATGGAGTTGAATGGTATCCTGATCACATTGTATTTACCCTCAACGGAGCGGCTACCTTTACTTATTATAAGGAATCCGGTGCTGATTGGCGTCAATGGCCATTCGACAGGGATTTTCACTTGATTTTATCACAACAGCTTGGAGGTAGTTGGGTTGGTAGTATTAATTCTAGTCAATTACCGGTTGATTATGTAATTGATTATGTGAAATACTATGAATATGTTCCTTCTCCTGCGCCACCATCAGGCTCTCAACAGTACATTAAAATACAGATGAATGGGAACACTACAAATACCTGGAATCATCTCACTGAGGTAACCTTAATAAATGAAGGAATTGAATATGTGCTTCCTGCAGGACATAATGCACCATCATTATTGGGAGATGGTGTAGGGGTGAATGGGGCTAGTACCGGTTTTTTTGGGTTGGATGCCAATGGGTTGTTGGAAATTGATCTCGGACAGGGCTATGATTTTGACGCCATTAAATTAGGAGTCTATAATGGAGATAATCGCATTTATGAAGATGTTGAAGTATCTGTTTCTTCAGATGGGGTAACCTATGGAAATTTGATTGTTGAAGATGTACAAAGTTCTGAGACTTTTGCGTTGAATCCTCCAGTTTATCAGTATATAAAAATTCAAATGAATGGGAGTACAGCCAACACCTGGAGTCATTTAACAGAAGTTACCCTGATAAATGGTGGAACGACGTTTGTATTGCCTTCCGGACATGATGCATCGGTTCTGTTAGGTGACGGTATTGGCGAGAATGGAGCCAGTACTGGTTATTATGGTTTGGATTCCAGCGGACTGCTTGTAATTAATCTGGGACAGGAAGTGTTGTTTGATGCCGTGAAACTAGGAGTATTTAATGGTGACAGTCGTACGTATCAGGGTGTAGAAGTCTCTTTATCAAAAGATGGAGTAAACTATGGACCTGTTGAGACTTATGATGTTCAAAACTATCAGGTGTTCTTTTAAGGCCACTGCTATTTTCAATATTAAGCACTTTAAAACCAAACATCTCTTGGGTGTTTGGTTTTTTAATTCTGATAATTTGGTTGGATGATACAAGGAAAAGGTAATCTTAAATTAAGGCAAATCATTGCGAACTCTTTAGACATGTTATTAAATCACTTTAAGCAGTATGATATTCAACTGATTTGGATTTGAACACCATTTCTGTCTTAGTACTTTGAAATTTAGCTGATACGAATATTGTTTATAAGGGGTGAATTAACAAAATCTTATATGTCATTTAACAAGGTTTTATTACAGGTGTCAAAATGAAATATATAATTTTCATTATGAAAATAGCACCGTATATGTAGGTGATTATCAATGTTTATTGAAGCTTTTTAAGTTGTGTTTTGTTATAAATACTTAACCCCGTTATGATCTGGCTTAAAATTAGCAGGTGTGGCTTTTTTTGATGTATAACACTTTTACAGGATTCAATGCAAGGGTAATTGTTTGTAATTGATTGGGTTTAACCTTCTGTATTGTGTGTTTGTGTTAAAGGGTATGAATTTAGAAATCTTAATTATTCGTTCAATAAACATATTTCACAATGATAAAAAAAATGATTTTTTGCGCTTTTGCAATAGTGCTGGGAAACGGATTGATTGCACAAAACATAACCATTTCAGGGAAGATTATTGATGAAGGTACACGAGAACCTATTTTTGGTGTTGCTTTAATGTTAAACGATCGAATTATATGTTACAGCAATGATGAAGGTGCGTTTAAATTTGAAATTGATAATAGTCATGTGGATGAAATTATCTCTTTTCATCATTTTTCATATCCAAATAAGGCGCTTTTAATCTCGAAGTTAAAAAGTTTGCAAACTATTCAGCTAGTTCAGATGTCTATTCCATTAGAAGAAGTTGTGATTTCTTCTGCAGGAAAACTTACCAAAAAGGAAATTTTAAAAAGGGCCGTAAAACAATACGAAGATTCCGGCAAAACATCGCCTTATTGGTCTGATTTTAACTATAAACAAACGATATATAATAATAGTAAACCACAAGGTTTTTTGGAGTCTGACGGATATATATTAATGCCAGAAAAAATATCATCATGGAACTCTCCTATTATCGTGCCTAATCAGATGAGAAGGCTTAATGAGGATCCTGAAATTGCCGAATTGGACTTTAAAGATATGTTTGTTAATAACCGTAATGGTAATAAAATACAAATCCCTTTCAAGCATATTGGAGGATTATATATGAGGAGTCATTGGAGGGATTATGGATCTTTAGCTGAAAACCATCCATTGAGTAACAAGGGATTTAAATATTTTAGATTTAATATTGATAAAATAATAAACCAGGGGGATGAGGAATTTTACGTTATTGATTTTAAACAACATAAAACTATTTCCAACAAGGGTTGGGAACTTACACATATGCAGGGTAAGCTTTGGGTTAATAAAAGAACCTTTGGATTACATAAGTTAATAACCCAATTTAGACATCGATGGCATTATTCTTATATAAATTATGATATTCAATATCAACTTTTTGAAGACAAGTTGTTTCCTTATGAAATTGACCTATCGACTTATAAATACCAAACCTCTTCGGGTGAACATAATGTTGTAAAAAGAGGTACCGTAAAGTTGAATACCATTTACAAAGCAAATACGAAAAACCCATATATTCATGGCGGAGGGGATGGGAATGCCTTTGTTTGGTATGATGTTCATGAAACCTATAATCCTGAATATTGGATCGACCGACCTTTATCTGATATAAGGTATAGAAATGATGTATTTTCTATATTGGGAAAACAAAACTGGGATTCTGCATTTGTAAAAGGAGCGAGCCAAAAGGAGTATAAGGCTAATTCTTTAGCCATTAAAGGAATAGAGTTTTTTGAGGATGTTAGAAATGAATTCATAACATATATGGAGAAGGATTTGAACATAAATGAATGAGAGCTTGGATGCAGAAAGTTGAAGGTCTTAAAATTTCACATTTTTTTGGTTAATAAAATCATGATGAGCATTAATGATTACAGTTTTGTCCGATTCGGAGGCCTGGTCTGACTGATTGGATGGAATTTCAATATTGTCATGACTCATTACGGGGCAGAATATAAAGTATGCAAAGAATCAAAAAAGCCTCACTAAATAGTGAGGCTCTTTGATTTGAGTCTGATATGATTAGGTGATCTTAATCGAGATAAGCACCGAATTCAGCGAGGTGGGTATAGTTGAAATCGCCGTGACTGTTTTGAGTAACTACTTTTACATAGCGTATGTTTTTTCTTGTGCTAAAAGCGGTGTATTGCCAACTAGACTGTCTTTTTAAATGGTATTGTCCTTCACTGGTCCAGTTGATGTTGTCGGTACTCGTAAAGATTTCACAATCTTTGATTACTCCATTTAGGTTATCTCGATTTTGAAAAGCAAGGCCGTCAACAGTTGTTTCGGCTCCCATATCCACTACAAAATAATGCGGGTGATCAGGTAATGATCTTTTCCACTCGGTATGCCATACAGTAGCGCGATTGTCGTCTAGCATATTGGATGCAGCACCTGTGTCTTCTTCACTGTCCGCATCAATAACCTCCCAGTTATCTCTGTTTAGGATGTCTCTTATTTGCAGGTGGTCAACATTGGTTTCTCCATTGATATATTTATAATCACCCAGGTTTATTTGTCTTGTTGTTCCATTTTCAAATACAAACATTACTTTTAGGGTGTAATTGGTGTTTGTTACCTGAAACAGTTCAGCAACGGGCATGGAAACACTGAAGGTATCATCAGCACCAGGATTAGCTACCCAACCAATCTGATTGTAATTTGATCTTCCTTCCGGATCTTGATTTACAATAATTTTTTTAACTGGAGTATCACTTTCAAATTTACCATTTACGTTTAGGGATCCGTTTTCGAATTTCGATTTTAATTCTGTCAGTTTATAGCTTACCGGACCATAAAAGTTGTCTTCAATTGGACTGAATATTTCATTTTCGCTTAAAATTGCAGCATCAGAGGCCGTCATAAAAGTACGATCGATCTTTCCAACCTTGATTACATGGTTTCCGTTATCCATTAGGGAGGTTCCGAAATCGATGTATTCTGATCTCTTTTGAGAATTGTGCGGAAGGTTAATTCCGTGGCCGAGTTCGTGAATCAGTCCACCGATCCAACCGGCTTCGTTACCAGGCTGGCCTCCGGCGCCCATATTATCCCATGTCATGTCGGCTCCGGCGTCGAGAGCAAAACAATATTTACCTACACCGTAAAAAGGAACTCCACCAATTTGATCTCCTTCCATACGTTCCGGAAGAATAACCAGAAAATGCTCGCTGGTTGGTTCAACATCGTCGTTATTAGCAAAATATTCTTTGATTTCGGGGATTATTTTTTGATAACCACCGGAATACGGGTATTCGTCTTTGGTTAATTTACCTTCGATTCGGATAATATTCACCATTTGGCTGCTTGGGTTGATTTGTAAGCCAAATGTAGAATTTGAATATCCCCAATGCTCCATCCATTTTTTTACATAAGATTGGGTATTAATCATGATGTTACTAATTCTTCGGCGATAGTCAGGTTTTGCATCGTTATCAGTAGGTGTAAAGTAAATAACGTTCAATGCGCGTGGAGTGGCAGAAACAAAGCCATTCTTGTCGGTTGTCATTGACGCATTTTCCGAGGTCAGATTTTCCGAGAAATCTGCTTTTTCGCAACTAACACCTATTGCGGCTATGCACAGATAGGTTGCCCATAATTTAATTTTAATGGTTTTCATATGAATAAAATTTAATAGTTCCGTGGTTTAATTTTTTTCTTGAAATCATGTTGTGGATGCCATGATTCATTCGAAGTGCTTCTGGTGGTGAACCAGCAATTAATTTCATGCTTGGTGAATTTATGTTATAGGGGTAACATAGAAGATTAAACATCCATGAGAATGCTGATGAGTCTTGGGGACTCAAGTTGTTACTACTTAATTTTTCAGTTAGTCTTCTATCTACTTTCATATGATATATAAATGGATTCTAATAGCATGAGTTCATATAAATTAGGTAACATTCGTTTTCTAATGTATGAATAAATTATTCTGTAAATAAACTGTTTGGTAATAAAATGTAATATTAAAATTTTCTTTTAGCTTGTTTTTTATTTTTGTTTTGTAGGTTTTGGATTATGAAAAGCGTAGTTTATTTTGCGTGGCAAAGGCCTTGTAGCGTTATATTGTAGCTTATTTTATTGGGAATAATTAATAGAGGCACAAAGGCTTTATTATTCAGAATTCAGTGGTAGGTACAATTTGTAATTTAAACCCTGCTAGTACAACCACACAGTTTCTTCCATAGTTATTTCGAAATATTATTTTGTAATTAACTGATAATCATCTACTAGTAATAAAATCTTAAGATTTGATGTGTTTTTATACCATATAACCTATGAACGGGTATAGTTCGTCGGTTCGTTATTCCCGAATCGTGTAGTTTTTCATATATTATTATAGGTACAAGAAAAGTAATTGCTGCTTCAAATGTTTGTATATGAGAAATAAATTAAAAAAGGAGTTAGGGTTATTTGATGTTTTTGCTATTAGTACCGGGGCTATGTTTAGTTCTGGTTTTTTTTTACTTCCCGGTATTGCATCACATTATACGGGAGCATCTGTATTTCTGGCCTATATACTGGCCGGAGTTTTAATCTTGCCTTCTATGTTTAGTATAGCAGAAATATCGACCGCATTGCCACGATCTGGGGGCGCTTATTTTTTTCTGGACCGAAGTCTTGGTCCATTGATGGGAACTATTGGCGGTCTTGGCACCTATTTTGCTCTAATGCTGAAGACCGCTTTTGCAATTATTGGAATTGGAGCATATGCGGCTTTATTTTGGGAGGTTCCTACTAAAATCGTTGCCATAGTGGCCACCCTGTTATTTATGATTTTAAACTTGGTCGGAGCTAAGAAAACCTCCGCTTTTCAAAAAGTCTTTGTAACCTTCTTACTGGTTATATTGATCACCTTTATTGTTGATGGGATTTATTCTATATGTTGTGGCGGCACTATTACTAAACAGGGCTTAGATGCCCAGTTGACACCATTTCTTTCAGGAGGACTTAGCGGTCTGTTCACCTCTGCCGGTTTTGTTTTTGTATCGTATTTAGGTCTCACGCAGATTGTAAGTGTAGCCGAAGAGATTAAAAATCCTGAAAGGAACATTCCTTTGGGGATGATTCTTTCTTTGGTAGTCACTGGTCTCATTTATGGTTTGGGCGTTTTTATCATGGTTGCCATTATAGAGCCAGAGGCTTTTGCTAATGAGCTGGCACCTGCGGCTGTTGCTGCTTCACAAATGTTTAAATGGTTGCCAGAGAATGCCGGTGTGTTGTTAATGTCTATAGCTGCCCTTGCTGCTTTTGCTTCTACAGGTAATGCCGGACTATTATCTGCATCCCGATACCCTTTTGCCATGGGACGAGATAAATTGTTACCGGCTATAATGGCCAGAATAGGAGGCAAGGGGACTCCAGTTATGGCCATATTTTTTACTACCGCATTTATAATTCTTTTTATTTTAGTATTGTCGGAGGAAGGAATTGTTAAGCTTGCCAGTACCTTCCAGTTACTCATATTTATTTTTATTAATTTTTCTGTTATTGTTTTCAGAAAGAGTAAAATAGCCTCTTATGATCCAGGTTACCTGTCTCCTTTATACCCATATATGCAAGTTATTGGTATAGTTATCTCCTTCATATTAATTATATATTTAGGATGGATGCCTATTCTATTTACTGCGGGAATTGTCTTGTTGGGGGTTCTTTGGTATCATTTTCATGCCCGAGGCAAAGTAAAGCGTGAAGGGGCTATATTTCATTGGTTTGCTTTATTAGGAAAATACCAATATGATGAACTGGAGAATGAATTAATGACCATCTTAAAAGAGAAGGGACTTAGACAAGGTGATCCTTTTGATGAAACTGTAATAAAATCTAAAATCAGTATGTTCAAAACTCCTGCGGATTTAGATAGAGTTTTGAATAAGGTTTCTGATTATCTTTCGGTTGAATTGGGAAAAAGAAAAGAAGCAATCAAAAAAAGGTTTCTACACGCGTTAAATGATGATGCCGTAATATCGTTACCAGGGGTTCTTATTTTTCATGCTACTTATGATGATGTTTTACATCCTTCCATGCAAATTATTGTTTCTAAACAGGAACTGGATGGTGAGATTCCTTTTAAAAGTCGGGCGGTTAAAGCTCCTATTCATATATGTTGTTTTCTGATAAATTCGGATGAAAAACCCAAGCAGCAGTTGCGTATGCTGACTCGACTTATAGATATTTTAGAAAGACCTGATGTTGTGGATGCATTGTTAGCCATGGATAGCCATCGTGAGATAAAGGAGTACCTTTTACAAAACGAGAATTTTGTGAGTGTAAAATTATTAGAAGGAACTACACAAAGTGCCATGATCGGACGTCAACTGATGGAAGTTTCCTTGCCTAAGGATGTCTTAGTAGCCTTGATTGAAAGAAATAATAAAACATTTACACCAAACGGGTCTACGGTCTTGCAGGAAAATGATATTCTTACCATCCTGGGAGATTCTAAATCTATTTCTAAATTATTTAAGGGTTATATGGGGGCGGAGATAGAAAATATGCAGGATATATAATGGATTGTTTGCTAAACAACCATTCTTCATTTCTCGGGTTTTATTGGGTTATATCAGCTGTTATTATGTAGAAAAATAATGCTTGTCAGATAAGTAAAGCATAGGAGAGGTTTCTGTTTAAATTAATTATGAATAAACTTTTCAAATATCCCTTTATTTGAAATTAAGGCAAAAATCAGGCTAGCCATTATGACAGAAAGATTAATTAGAAATGATTGGGGTGAAATAAAATAAAGCCACCTTGAGGGAGGTGGCTTTAGGAGGAATTAAAAAGTCAACTATTCAGATTCAGGGACTAATACTTCGTCAATTACATGAATGACACCGTTGCTTGCTGAAATATTAAATAACCCTTCAGAGACCAAAATGGTTGCATTTGCTTCCGTATCGTCATCATTTGTATCGATTCCTGCTGTGTTGCTTACAAAAATTGAATATCCGAGTAAGGTTTCTATTTCTCTTGGATTTTGTTTTGGAACTACACTGTTACTGAATCTTCTTCCATCTGTTACATGGTATGATAATACCGATGCTACCTGATCCGGTGTAAAATCTGTTAGTGCGTTATCTCCCAGAAATCGTACGAAAGCAGCATCAGTTGGAGCAAACACGGTGTATTGATCATTACCAGTAAACATTGAGGTAATACCTGCATATTCTAAAGCTGCCAGTAATAGGGTAAATTGCGGTTCTTCTTCATCTGTGGCATTGGCTACAACTATTTCTGCGATGCTTTGATCACCTTTTTCGGCAGCTACCGAAGCTCGAGCATTAATATCTGCGGTAATGAGTTGTTCATCTATTGATTCCTTTTCACAGGATGTGAAAATCAACATCATACTTAAAATTCCTATGGTAAATACATTTTTCATGATATATAACTTTTTGATTATTAGTTAAATATAATAAAATTTTCAACATTGTTCAACTTTTTGTGATAAATGTTAAACAAAATGTAAAAATGGCTTATAGTATTGAATAAAGTTGAATTGCCTGAAGAAGATGATCGAGAACCTTTCACTGAAAGAAAACTAATATTTTGAATCGGATATAATGGAGTGTCAAATTTTTTGCTTTGCCAGGAGTAACTCTTAATTAATAAAGCCATTAAGTCATCAATCTTATTGAAATAAAAATAGAAATGCATCCCCATCGATGGGAATGCATTTATTATCTTGTTTTTAAAGTCTTCAATAAGATTTTAACAAGTAAGTAATTTACAATTACTATTAGTTGTTTCCATTTGTACGGTAGGATGTTGGATATTAAAATTTTCCATAAGCTTTATAATCTTATTTAAGATGTCCTGCTTAGTCGTCGGATTAGAATCATTTATTACCGCGTGCACTGAACCTATATTGTAATCGCCATCCATAGTCCATACATGAAGATCATGAATATCAACGACCCCTTCTATGCGCTGCAATTCAACTTTAAACTTATTTATATTAATATGTTCCGGGACTGATTGTAACATTACCTTTAGGGTTTTGATCAGACTTTTGATAGCATTGATACCTATAAACAGGGCTATTCCTATGGCCAATATACCATCTATCCAATTCCAGCCTGTAAAGTAAATGATTACGGAACCTATTAATACTGCGGCCCACCCCAATACATCCTCCAGAAGGTGGAGCATTATAGATTGACTGTTGTGGCTATGTCCATGATGATGTCCATGATGGTGATGTCCGTGACCACCATTTTTGATTTTAATAAAGGCAAATCCATTTACTGCAAGTCCTAACAAGGCTAACCACAACATCCCGAAGCTATACACTTCTTTTGGGTTGATGAACGAATTGTATGCTGTAATTAGCATGGTAATTGAACCTGCCAATAGAAATATAGACAAACTTATGGCTGACAAAAGAGAAAATCGTTTATAGCCATAAGAGAATTTATCCGAGCGTTTTTTGCCTGCTATTTTTTCCATAACTATGGCAAGTCCGATCGCTCCTGCATCCATGAAATCATGAAATGCATCGGCTACAATGGCAGTTGAATTTGTTAAAATACCCCCAATTAATTCTATTATCGAAAAGAGCAGATTCAACCAAAAGGCCAATGTTAAACCATTTTTATGGTTATGATGTTGATCACAGTTATTATGGGCTTCAGAAATAGTCATAATGCATTAGGTTTATATCAAAGGTTTAATCTGAAATCCTTTACTTTTTACAATTGTCATTATTTCATCTTCGGTTATTCCATCCGATTTTACAGCAAGGATTTTGTCCGCATTATTGGTATCAACATCCCAATGGCAAATACCTTCAGCACTATCTAAGTCCGATTGTACTTTTGAGATACAACCTCCACAATTCAGGTTGGTTTTAAAAAGAAATTCATTATTGTTATCCATGATTTTGAATATTTTTTAATTGTTATTTAATACGGCAAATTTCTGCATAAGCCAGCAGTTGATTATTGTACTATTTTGTATTTGATTTACGAGATTTACAGATTTATTTCTTCAACTTTAATCTTAAGCTGTTACTTACAACACTCAAGCTACTCATGGCCATAGCAGCACCAGCAATCATTGGATTTAATAAAAAACCATTCACGGGATAAAGAATACCAGCTGCAATTGGAATACCTATGAGGTTATAAATAAAGGCCCAAAACAAGTTTTGCTTAATCGTGGCGACAGTTTGTTTTGACAATTTAATTGCTTCTGGAATCTTGGTAAGGTCGGAAGAAATAATGGTCATTTTGGCTACATCCATGGCAATATCACTTCCTTTACCCATAGCAATACTTACATCGGCCGTGGCAAGAGCTGTGCTATCGTTTATACCATCTCCGACCATGGCAACGGTTTTACCTTGTTGCTGTAGTTCTTTTACAAAATTAGCTTTGTCTTGAGGTAATACTTCGGCTTTAAAATACTTAATACCTGTTTGTTTTGCTATGGCCCTGGCCGTAGCTTGATTATCACCGGTTAACATATAGAGATCAATACCTGTTTGCTGTAGTTCTTTGATGGCATGAACCGATGTATCTTTAATCTTATCGGAGATGGCCAGAACGGAAATTGCCTGATTGCCCCTGGCAAACCAAATAACTGTTTTGGCTTGTTTCCCCCAATTATCGGCTGGTTTTAAAAGTTCACTAGGGATAATTATATTATTTTCGGTCAATAATTTTTTATTACCAATTAAATAAGTTTCGTTGTGATATTCGGCCTTAACACCTTTCCCTGTTATGCTTTCGAAATGATCTAATTTAGGGGAGGTGATTTCTCCAAAGTATTTAACCACTGCTTCTGCCAGCGGGTGCTCGGATTGTTTTTCGATACTTACAAGTATATCCTTTGATGAATCGTCATTATGAAGCCAATATATGTCGGTTAGCTGTGGTTTACCTTCGGTAATTGTACCAGTTTTATCCAGAATGATGGCATCTACTTTTTTTGCTAATTCCAGGCTTTCTGCATCTTTAATTAAGATACCCTTCTCAGCTCCTTTACCGACTCCTACCATAATAGCGGTTGGCGTAGCCAGTCCTAATGCACATGGACAGGCAATTACCAGCACAGTGATAGCCGCCAAAAGACCCTGGACAATACCATTGGTTCCTCCAAGAAATAGCCATAGAATCAAGGTTAAGATGGCAATACTAATAACGATGGGAACGAAGATGCTTGCAATTTTATCTACTAATTTTTGTACCGGTGCTTTGCTTCCCTGGGCATCCTGGACCATTTTAATGATTTGGGCAAGCATGGTTTCTTTCCCTACTTTATTCGCTTTGAACCGGAAGCTTCCTTTATGATTAATAGTTCCCGCAAACACTTTTTCTTGTTTTGTTTTGAGCACGGGCACAGGCTCTCCACTGAGCATACTTTCATCTACATACGAACTGCCTGTGGTTACAATGCCGTCTACCGCTATTTTTTCCCCTGGTTTTACCAGGATTATATCGCCGGGTTTTACAACTTCGACGGCTATTTTTTTTTCATGACCGTCTGCCTGTAAAACCGTGACTGTTTTGGGTTGTAGCCCCATTAACTTTTTAATCGCTGAGGAGGTATTTCCTTTGGCCTTTTCTTCTAATAATTTACCTAATAAAATAAAAGCAATGATTACGGCTGCTGCTTCAAAGTAGACGTGAGCCTCCAGGCCTCTTGTTTCCCAAAATGCCGGGAAGGTCATGTTAAATACGCTAAAAATGTAGGCTATACCTGTACTTAGGGCAACCAGCGTATCCATATTGGCAGAGCGATGTTTTGCTTGTTTCCAAGCATTTATATAGAAGTCTTTTCCTAAACAAACTACCACGGGTGTCGCAAAAAGCCACATGATTAAATTGGCATAAGGAATATTCATTAAAAACATCCCAATTATTACCACTGGTAGGGATAGCATTACGGCCCAGGTCGTTTTTTGTTTTAGTTTTTTGAACTTCTTTTGGTGGATATCTTCCAGAGTTTCCTGTTGGGTGGATTCATCTTCAATTAAGAGATCATAACCCGCAGCTTGAACGGCTTTTTGCAGTTTTTTAGCATTGGTCATATTTGGAAGGAATTCAACTGAGAGGTTACCGGTAGCAAAATTGACTGCAGCATTGACCACCCCCGATTCATTATTTACAATGTTTTCAGCACTTCCTGCGCAAGCTGCGCAAGTCATTCCTAGCAAGGGATAATTTTTTTTTACAGTGCTGACTCCATACCCCAGGTCTTTAATGGTTTTTATAGCATCAGACACTCCTTTTTCTTGAGGAACGACAATTATAGCCCTTCGGTTATTAAGTTCAACTTTGTGGGAATTAATTCCTTTAACTTGTGAAAGCCCTTTGTCAATAATACCTGCACAGTGTTCACTTTCTACTGATTCAAGGGGCAGGTAGATGATTTTTTCATTATTATTTAAAGCCATTTTTTCTATATTATTTTACAGTACAAAAATGACTTTAAATAGAAGGAAAGCTATTGTATAATTTTGGAATTGTTTTATAAGATTTACACTTCGTCGAGAGGCTTTCTCTTATCGTCTCTGATTTTTTTAAAGTGGCTGGGGGTAAGACCAGTCACCTTTTTAAACTGGTTACTTAAATAGGCTACACTTGAGTAATTTAAGCGAAAAGCTATTTCACTCAAGGAGAGTTCATCATAGACTAATAGCTCTTTTACTTTTTCTATTTTTTGGGCAATGTAGTATTTTTCAATTGTAGTTCCTTCTACTTCAGAAAAGAGGTTAGATAGGTAATTATAATCATGGTGTAGATTGTTGCTTAATAAATTCGAAAGGTTTGATTTAGCATTGTTATTTTGATGGTGGACCGCTTCGATAATTAGATTTTTTATCTTTTCTATGATGCGACCTTTTTTATCGTCGATAATCTCAAACCCTAACAATTCGAGTGAGTTAGTTATATTGTTTTTTTGTTCGGCAGTAAGTTTTTTTTCGAGGATTACTTC
Source organism: Zhouia amylolytica (assembly GCF_900116365.1). GTDB lineage: Bacteria > Bacteroidota > Bacteroidia > Flavobacteriales > Flavobacteriaceae > Zhouia > Zhouia amylolytica. The sequence goes on from NZ_FPAG01000010.1 coordinate 118,184, forward strand.
TCCTAGTTTGATGTTTTTAACCTTCAAATTAAGTTTATCCATTTCATTTTGAACCACCATAATGCAGCGGTTGCAAACCATATTTTTGATAAAGAGGGTCATTGTATTTCCTTTCCTGAATTTAGGAGACAAAGATAAAAATCTGAAATGAAGACCGTAATTTTTCTGTCAGGTTTATATGCTATACATAATTTCAATTTAATAAAACCTATTTTGGTGGCATCTCTCTATTGAAAAGGCATTAAAGCGTTCTATTATTTATAGTTCACAAAGAAATTTTCAGGAAAAAAGAGGAGCTCCCACGGTGTCAGCAATATAAATCAATTCGAAGGTTATTGCCCAATTCTTAGTAAAGTGCATTGATTCCATCATTGATTCTTGTTTGTCATTTAATGACCAGAATTTATGAATGCTGAAGGACGCGATTATTAAAAATATACATAATCCCAAACAGCCATAGATTAGGAAATATCCAGAAATTAAAGTAAACCCGCCAAATATCAATAACATACCACTTATAAGTAGCATCCATTTTGGAGCAAAAAGACTTCGTTTCTCTGCATATTCTTCAAGTATCTTTGAATTAAAAAAGTGGTTTAATCCATTTAGGATAAAGAAGACTCCGAGAAGGGTTAGCAGAATGGTTTTTATCATGTTAGTTAAATTTAGATGTTGATAGACAATGCCAGTAGTTTTGTCCATACCAATTTACTAAAAAGAAGCTTAAGCCATATATTAATCTTAAATATAGGATGGTAGACAAGACGATTTATGAAAATTGAATTTTGGGTAACCATGTTGTTTTATGGATAGAATGAAGATTTTAGCTGTTAAACTTTAAATAACAGGGGGAAATGTATATTTCCCCCCGTTAACCTAATTAATTATGAGAAGGCAACTATTGTGACTATATAATCTCAAATTCCGCTAAAGCGGCATTTTCAGTTCCGTCGTAGCTCGAATTCATTTGTATTTTAATATAGCGGCTTTGAACAGATTGATTTAGATCAATGCTTTGTGGAGTAGTGGTTTGATTAAGTTGGAATGAGCCCAGACTATTCCAGCTTTTATTATCATCGCTAATTAGTAATTCTATGTCTTTTACATGACGACTTCCGTTTTGCCTTTGTGTAAGGCTAAATCCATTTATGGTGGTGGATGATTCGGTATCTATAATTATATAATGAGGGTATTTGCTATTTCCAGAGGACCATTCTGAATGCCAATAAGTATCGAGGTTACCATCTATAATGTTTAAGGCTGCACCATTTTCGGCACTCGTTTCCTGAGAACTATAACTTTCAATAGTGAAGGCTGTATTATAATTAGGGTCGTCTGATAATTGAGTCAAATCTTGTGGTGGTTCCGGTAAGTTTAGTTCTGCAATGGCATTATAGGTTGCTTTCGCGTTTTTGAACTGGAATCCCCAGTCTTGAAAAAAGCGCGTCAGATTATATCCCGAAACCGTACACGCTGTTATCATAAAATAATTCATTTTTTCCTCAGTACTTATAACTTGAGGAGCGTCCTCTCTGGTTTGTTTATGAAGGTTTTGATAGAATTCATCTCCAAAGGCTAGCCATAGTTGATGAAACATAGCCAGTTTTACCCAAACGCTAACTCCTTTTCCATTGAAGTCTCTTTTTCTTTGTTCCTGACTCATAAAGGCCTTAACTTCACTCCAATGTCCTTCGCTTACGAGTCTTGAAGGAGTTACTCCCATAGCTCTTTCCACTGCCAGACTGTATATATTTACGGTAACTTCGCCTAATCCATCCCATTTCCATGCTTGTTGTTGATGCATATGTCCAAGTTCATGCCAAGGGCCCCATCCTTGTTGGTAAAGCTGATCGGGGTTAATTATATAATTGACCGCTCCCTGATCATTATAAGCGGTGCGGTACCAGGTGGCAGACATATAGGTACCCGGATCGTCGGTTTCGGTCATTAAAATTTTGTGAACATTTCTTTTGTGAATTGTTGCAGATCCATCTAAACCACTAATATCATCTTCGATATCCATGATCTGGGTGGTAAGATCCAGTAACACATCTTGATCTCTATCTTTAAATTCAATGGCTTTGTTACGGGATACTACGATATAAACATGCTCGCCTTCCAGAGTAACATCAGGTGCATTAGGATAGGCATTGAGCATGGCGTGCCATTCACTTTGTGTTGTTATTCCGTGTTTGTAGTAAGGAAATCGTTTGAATCCGTCTATAAAGCGTACAGTGGCCTGACCTGTGGGGGTTTCATTTTCTGCCTGTCGGTTTGTGTATCGCAGCCATATAACACCTCCATAAGCATCTGCTTGTATCGTATTTACCCCCCAGTCTAAAGCTATCCATTGGGGATTCCATTTGTTTGAGTATCGTGAGTAGGTACCAATACCCAATTGTATTTTGGAGTTGGTAGTACCACTGGTAAGTTCTGAGGTTTCTATTGTTAGGGTAGCATTCGGCTCTAGATAAAAACCGGTAGGTACAAAGTCTGAGGCTCCTGCACCTTGACCCAATCTATCGTTTTCCACATCTGAAGAAGGTTTTTCAATTACCGTTTGAATACTATCTACAGGGGTAAAACCAGCGATCAGGGTACTATTTGTATTGGTAAGCATGGATTCAGAAATTTCCGTAAATTCTTTTTCAGTGCAAGCTGAAGTAGCTACCAATAAGATTAACAGGCCGAACTTTGAAGCCCTTTTCATAAAGTTGAGTGTTTTCATTTTTTAGTATTTGAATGGTTGAACATTAATTAAATGTCATTTATAACCTCCCTTGCTTTTATCAAGGGACTGTTGTTAATTATTTTAAAGGTCAGTAATATGCAGGTTGCTTATTTCGTATTTATTGTGAAAGATAATTCTCCCTAATATTGGAACCTTTTCATGTACTAGACAATCGAAAGATCTAAATGACATCACTTATTTTCAGTTAATTAAGGTTTTTTAGAGGAATGGTTTTGATAAGCCATAGTTCAAGGCTATATAAAACAAGGGGTGTTTCGGTTTGTAGGAAATATAGAATGAGCTTTGAAAAGAAACTAAAATATCTCGAAAGTGTAAAATGAGTTGTGGGATCAGATGATCGAATATTTTCCTCTGATGGCGATTGCAAATAGCAGAGTGGGGAAGTTGACGGGACCAGGTAAATTTACGTTGGCAGTAATGTCATTAAGTGGATTTTATTGGCTTGAATGTTACTAATCAATGATTTGATAGCCAGTAAAGATTCTAAATGAGTCTATTATAAAAATCATTTTTGAAGCTTTACCGGCTATTCTATCTAAAACTTATTTATTTAATTATGATCTCATCGGTGAATATAAAGGTCCCTTTATCTTGTATTTTCGAGTAACGAGCGGTTACTTTTAAATATTTAGTTTCAACAGCCGGAAAATCGACCCAAAATATCTGGGTTTTCACCTCTGAGTTTACTTCTATATTTTTTCTGGATAGGTCTAATTTTTGAACCGAAGTAAAAACTTTTCCATTTTGGGAATAAGACACCTCTATGGATGTCGGGAAATAGATGCCAGCAGCGGTTTCTTCGATGCAACTTAGACCAATTTTTTGTACCGTTGTTGTAGTGTCTAGTTGTATTGTACTTTCCAGATCTTTATTCAAAAACCCCAGCCATTTACCATTACCCCATTTATTACCTCCAAAAATTCCATCTGTCAAAGAAGTGGCACCTGAGGCACTATACTTACCAAAAGGCTGATTGATAAGGCTAGTTTTGGCTCCAAGCGCCTTATGAACAATAATTTCTTTTTCTTCGATTTCACTAATTGGCATTTCGTTTTTCAATGCTATCGCTTTTATAATCGTATTATTTTGTAATACAATTGGTTGGTTGTAAACATTCCCGTTTTGTAAGGATGGGTTACTACCGTCTGTCGTATATATAACCTCGCATGGAAGTTCGGTTATTAAAGACACCAGGATCCCTTTAGTTTCCTTATCTAAGGTACTTTCAATAATAGGTCTGTATGCACTCCTGGAAAAGTTGATTGGGAATTTTTCATATCTCATTATTTGAGATTCCATTTTTTCCTGAAACCTTTTCCAGTCTTTTTTGCCTTTTTCCTGCCAGGCTATTTCAGAAAGGGCCGCTATTCGCGGGAATGCCATGTATTCAATATGTTCAGGAGTTGACATGTATTCAGTCCATATATTAGCCTGGATACCTAAGACTTTTGATTTGTATTTGTTTTCCAGGCTGTCTGGTAGTGGTTCATATTGGTATACTTTCTTCAATGGGGCAAAACCACCAAAGGCTTTTGGCTCATTTTTGCTAAGACTTTGATAGTGGTCGAAGTAGAGATGGGATCCAGTCGTTAATACGGTAGGGTGTCCTTCACTTAATGCCTTTTCAACCCCGTTTTCTGCACCCCAGTACATTATGGTAGCTGTAGGACTCAATTCACCCTCGAGAATCTCATGCCATCCGATTAACTTTCGTCCTTTATCTTTAAGGTATTGATCAAAATGGTTCACAAAGTGACTTTGAAGCTCGAATGCATCATAGTTCTGTGAATTCATAACTTTTTTACATCTAATGCAAGTGTTCCAATTCCTCTTACTTACTTCATCACCTCCAATATGAATGTATTCCGAAGGAAATAAGGTTATGACTTCATCAATAATAGCTTCTAAGAGTTTATAGCTATTAGGATTCCCTGCACAGTAAACCCCATTATTGGCTAGTGGAGCATTGTTTTTGTCAACACATAATAATTCCGGGTAACATTGAAAAACAACTTCTGAATGTCCGGGTAATTCAATTTCCGGAATGACGGTTATATTTCTCTCTTTTGCATAGGCAACAACCTGTTTGATTTCTTCCTGAGTATAAAACCCTCCGTATTTTTTTCGATCATCTCCTGGACGCCATACCTCAAAATCTTCCCAAGGTTTTTTGCCTTCTTTTACTACGCGCCATGCTCCTATATCAGTAAGTTCCGGATGTGACTTGATTTCAATACGCCAGCCAATGCCATCTACCAGATGCCAGTGAAAAGTATTTAATTTATGCATGGCCAGGTAGTCTATAAACTCCTTTACGAAGGAAACGGGCATAAAATGTCTGGAAACATCTAAATGCATGCCACGCCATTTAAATCGTGGTTTGTCAGTTATTTGAAGGCTTGGTATTTCTAATCCCAATTTTGATTGATTCACAGAAGCAGGAGGGAAGAGCTGTCTGATCGTTTCAACACCATAAAAGAATCCCACAGGAGTCGTAGCTTCAACAGTAATATTCTTTTGGTTACTTTTTAACAGATAGCCCTCTTTACCCAAAGAATCAGTTTCCATATGATATTTAAATAACACTCTATTGGTCATATCCTTTGCAATTGCCGTCTTGGTTTCAATGGTTATATCATAACTAAGAATATTTTTCAACCTTTTGGCGGCTTGAAACATTGAAGTGTCTGTGATGAATATTTTTGTTTCATCGTTAAATCGAAATGCGGGATTATCCGTTTTCTTTAAAGATACCGGTTCAGGAATAATATGCAATTTCGTATTATTAGTTTCGCTTTGACATGCCATTAACGTACCGGCAAGTACGAACAGGGCTACAGTCTTATTAATAAAGTTCATGTATAATTATTATGAATTAGGTAGGGAATACTTTTTTAAATTAACTTTGGTTGTTTCCATTTTTAAAAACCAGTGTTCGGTAGGGAAAAGGAATTTCTACACCTTCGGTTTCATATCTTTTTTTAGTACTTTCTAGTATATCGCATTTCATTTCGAAAGCTTTAGGGAAATTTAATGACCAAGCCCAAGCTCTAATAGTTACTGAAGAGTCATTCATTCTTACCAAAGCGGTTTTAACCTTGGGTTGTTGATCTTTTTTTTCAAGCTTCGTTCGGTTATCGTAAATAAATGGATGATTTTCGCATTCTTCCTGAAGTAATTGTTTGGCTAAAGCAACATCGCTGTCATATGAGATATCAATTTCGATATGTTCACAGACTTTAGCGTCCCCTAAATCATAATTAATTAACTTTTCCTTATTAATGATAGCGTTTGGAATCACTATCATTTTGTTTTCAAAGTTTTTTATTACGGTATGACGTAGGGTTATATCCATAACGGTACCAACCATGGTATCTGTTACCTTTATAACGTCTCCTATTTTAAACGGTTTGAAAGAAATTATAAAGACACCTCCTACCAGGTTTGAAAGTGCTTCCTGTGATGCCACACCTGCTATAAGAGCTAAAACTCCGGCTCCTCCAAGTGCAGTATGCGCAATGCTTTTCATTGAAGGGAAGGCTAATAAACCAAACAGAATACCGATGAAATAGATGCAGAAAATAACAAAGTTTTTTAAAAACTTTAAGTTGGTAGTATCTTCATGGGAGTGTTCTTTCCTTGAAATGGTTTTACGGAACCACATATTAGCAACAGCTGCGCTTATAATGGTAGCGATAGCAAGGAATCCCAAGTAGGAGAATAGTTTAAAACGAGTGATTAATAATTCGTGATCTTCCTTTTCGGTGAATATAAAGGCAATGGCGATAATTCCTAATATATACCAAAGAGCATTGAGAATTTTACCTACCAGGTTTATTGTTCTTGGTTTTTCATCAGGAAATTTTTGCTGTTCTTTTTTTATTAACCATTTTTTTAATTGAATGGTTATTAGTCTTAGAAATAAAATACAAACTATAACTACTAGTATGTATAAGAGATGCGACTTATAGTTTTCGATAAAGTTGTTTAAATCCATACAGAATCTGGTAAACAATGGGTTTTTCTAAATTGTAAATTTAATCAAAAAGCATAACTTCTACGAGTGGGATTTTTATTCTAATTAAAATATTCAGAGATATTTTAAACGGAAATGTCTTATTTGTAATTTATTACAGCCTCCATAAATGTTGAATTCTTTTATCAACTACCTCGGTAAGTCGAATACCCATATGGCGAAACCGTAATGGGAACGTGATAATGTGATTGGTCATTAATTTCAAAGGGAATTTCAATATATGGATAAAACGAATTTACTCCTTTATTCTTAAAATATGGCTTGGTATGAAAAATTAGCTTATATACTCCCTCGTTGTTCTGACTTGTTGGAAGGAAATTACTGATTCTTCCGTTCTCATCAGTTTTGGAAGTCTTTACTAGCACCCAGTTATTATGTTCTTTTTCATATCGTTCCAGGCTTATTTGAATTTTTGCACCAGGTTTACCTTCCGTAATATCTAATACATGGGTTGATAATTGGAAATTTTTGGTTTGCCCATTGGTTATTGATACGAGTAAGAATATACCTATCCATAAAAATTTTTTGATCCAGTTCATAATATTTTTTGCTTTTAAGTTCATCACAAAAATAATGTGGGTGATGGCATTAAAACATTGATATGGAGCAAGGGTTTTACAGAATCTTGTTAATGTTTTTCTAAATTTTCTTTTGTCTTGAATAGTATTGGAAGTGTAAGGTCTTTATTTGATGGTAAAAGGATTCAAACGGACCTACTATTTCAACATCTTTTATTATCTCTTGTATGGGAATAAGATTTAATGGAAGGTCATTTATCTGCAATCCTTTTAACCATATTGATAACTGTGCAGCGGAAGAGGCATAGACAATTTTTCCTATTCCAGCCCAGCCATTTGCTCCTGCACACATTGGACAATGCTCCCCTGAGGTGTATAAAATAGATTGTTTACGCTCAATAGGAGTTAAGTTTTCAAGTGCCCATTGTGCTAATTCAAATTCCGGATGTGATAAGCTATGAATTTCGTTAACTCTATTTCTAGCCTCAGCCAATATGGTTCCCTCTTTATTTACGAGTATTGATCCAAAAGGTTTATCACCAGCTTCTAAGGCTTTTTTAGCCAATTCAACACATCTCAATAAATATTTTTGGTGAAACCTATCATTATTACTGAAACTTTCTTCCATTTGAAAATTATGATCCATAATTTTTTATATTCATGGTTAATAAAAGAATCATTAAAAAAGTACCTAGTGTTGTAACGCCAGTCCAACCCCAATTTTGATAGCTGAAAGCACCCAATGTAGTACCAAGGGCACCTCCTATAAAAGAAGTGAACATGTACACCGTGTTTACACGATTTCTTGCGTCGGGGTATTTTTCAAAAATAATGTTTTGATTCGTTATGTGTAAGGCTTGTAGGCCTAAATCGATAAGTATTACTCCAATAATTAACATTATGACAGAGTGTGTAGAAAATGATAAAACGCACCATGCACTGAAAAGTGTAATACTTGCAATGAGGAGAATCGTTTTTTGATTTAGTTTATCATTCCACTTGCCAATCACAGTGGCTGAAAGGGCTCCAAAAATACCAATAACGCCAAATAATCCGGTAATTGTACTCCCATAACCAAATGAATCATTCATTAAAAAAACTAGGGTTGTCCAGAAAGCACTTAGACCAGCGAATCCCAAGGCACCGCGTAACCCAGCCATTCTGATGTTATTATCATCGACTAAATAAAACCGTAAGGAATTCATTAATTGGACATAATTTCCCTTATAATCAGGGTTGTAAGATGGTAGCCTGTATTGTAAAACGGTATATAGCAGGAGCATAGAAATGCCTGCGATTATATACAGTATCCTCCAGCCAAAATGTTCACCAATAACCCCACTAATTATGCGACTTACCAGAATACCAATGAGTAAACCACTCATGACTATTCCTATGGATTTTCCACGTTCTTCAGGGGTAGCTATGTGCGCAGCTAGAGGAATTAATAATTGTGGTACCGATGATGCTAAACCAACGACGAAGCTACTCAGTAAGAGGCAGAAAAGAGATGGGGAAAAAGCCATAGCAGTAAGGCCGGTAATCATAAACAAAAAGTTGTAGCTCAAGATTTTCTTTGTAGCAATTTTATCTCCCAATGGAATAATTAGAAGTAAACCGAAAGCATAACCTAATTGGGAACATAGAGCAACATTACTTACTTCCGATTCCGAAACATTGAAACTATTGGAAATCTCATTCAATAAGGGCTGACTATAATAGATGTTAGCAACAATTAACCCCGCTGCTAAACTCATTAAATAAAAAATAGATTTTTTGGGTTGCAAAGCCATAGCTTGTTTCAGGTTAAAATATCCATATCTTATTTAAAGTATTGCGAACTTTAAGGGGAATGATACAACAATGATCGATCCCATAGGTTCACCATTGATATGATTTACTTTGGCAGCAAAGAAAGTTATCAACTACTTAAAAAGCATTGATCTAAAGCAAGACTTTAAAGCTTAGATTTTAATCGACTTAATGTTGATGGAGAAATGCCTAAATAGGATGCAGTAAGATTGTTAGGAACTCTTATTAAAAAATCTGGATAAGTTTCTAAAAGTAGTTTTAGTTTATCTATTGCTGCGTATCCTTGAAAGCTATAAATTCTTTTTTGGTTATTTATAAAGCTACGTTCTAAAATTTCTCTGTAAATTTTATCGAAATCACTGTACTGGTCAACTAATTTATAAAAATCGTTTCTTTTTATTTCCAAAAGTTCCGAAGGTTCTATTGCCTGAAAATATTCACAAGCCGGTTTCTGATCAATGAAACTTGGAAGTGCGGTACAAAAACTATTTTCAAAAGTGAAAAACCGAGTTAATTCAACTCCTTTTTTGTTTATGGTAAATATTCTTAAGGCTCCTTTGTTAACAAAATAAAATGCATTTGAAACCTGGTTAAAGTCAATTATTATTTCCTTCTTTTTAACCTTTTTTAGTTTAAAATGATTGGTAATGTAGTTGACATCATTATTAGTAAAGTCACCTTTACTTTTAAGGTAATTTTCCAGAATCGAATAAGTCATTTTTAATGGTATAAGGAAATTTAAAGATATTAAATCTTGTGAATTTGGCACTGATGTTTTCCTGTACTGATAGGACCAAGCTTTTTAACGGATCATTATTACCTTTTAAAAAGAGCGTAAATGGAGTTCCTGTATTTAATTTAAGCGATAGCTTTAATTATATTTTTTTAAAAACGTATAAAGATCCTGATCGTTTTCCAGGTTAAGTTTTCGTCTCAGTCGATGCCGTGCTACTTTAATTGAACTTAGGGAAATTCCGAATAAATTGGCTATGTTTTGTGAGGTGAATTTCATCAGAATCAGGGCACAAAGTTTTATGTCTCGTTCACTTAAATTAGAATGTTTACTTTTTAGATTATCTAAAAAGAAGGGGTGAACTTCCTTAAATAAGGCATAAAATTGTTCCCACTCTTTATCTAACATGAAGCTATCATTAATATGATCAATAAGTAAGAGAATGTTCTTTTTGTCTATTTGTTTTTGCTTTACCTCAAATTGAAGTTTGTCTTTTATATTATTCAACAGGTCATTTTTATGAACTGTGAGCAAAGTGTTATTAGTAAGTTCCTGATTTTTGAATTTTAATTCAGCTATTAACTGTTTTTGAGATAATTCTTGATGATCTTTTTCTATTTGTAGCATTCGAATTTTATCCTGAGCAATCCTTTGTTCCTGTCTTTTAGCCTCATTGGTTTTTTGATCCAGAAGATTTTTTAAATGAATCTCTTTTTTTCTTAAAAAAGAGATTCTCCAAAAGTAAATAATTAGTAATAATACAATGGCTAACAAAATCATTAAAACTTTGAACCAGATGGTTTGGTGAATGGCCGGAAGGACGGTGATTTTTAAACTGGCATGGGCTTTTACCGGGGTTCCATTTTTATCAATTGCTTTCACCCATAATGAATAGGTGCCAGGATTCATATTTGAAAAGGTTATGGTCTGTTGAGATCCGACATTATTCCAGGTATTATTAAGTTCAGCTATTTTGTATTCGTATTTTAAATCATTCGAAATAATAGGATCGGAGCAGCTGTAGGTTATTGTAAATAAATTATTGTTGGGAGGGATTGTTATATTACTATCGAAATTGTTGTTACATTGGGTAAGTTCATTAAACGAGTAACTTGTTTCAGTGTTTTGGCTAATTGCTTTTGCTGCTATAAAATTGATTTTGAATTCTGATTCACTGTTATCGATAAGGACTGGATTAAAGTATGACAAACCGAAAGAACCCGCCATATAAATCAGTCCATTAGTACCTATATAAGCACCACCTCCATTAAAGGGATACACAGCATCATTATGGTTGAAGTTGAATACATTTTGTAACGAATCAACTTTAGTAAGTCCTAAATTGGTACTAAACCATGTGTTTTTATTTTTATCACAAATAATTCCTTCGATGGTTTTTCCTGCCATCTGATCTGATAATTTATAGGGACTAAAGTTATTTTGTTTGCGATTAAATTGATTTACACCATAACCATAGGTGCCAATAAATATATTAAGGTTACTATTTTGACCAACAGATAAAATGTGATTACCGTTAATGGTAGTAGAATCGGTATTGTCGTGATAATAAGAGTGTTTTTTATATTGGCCTTTATTTATGAGTTCATAGCGGAAGAGACCATTCGCAGTACCTACCCACATATCATTCTTAATATCCTTAAATATCACATTTACAAGATTTGATGAGTTGTATAAAGGTTCAGTTGGAGTAAACTTTTCTTTTATATCTAAATTTTCATTATAAATGGTAATCCCTGTTCTGTTACCTACCCAAATGTTCCCTGAATGATCTAAAGCCAGTGCGTATGCCTGGTGAACCTGGTTTTCGGGCTTTAGATTTAAGAACTCATCGGAATTTAAGTCAATAATACTGATACCACCTCTTAAGGTGCCTACCCACAAACGTTTATTATGGTCTTCAACCATTGACATTACGATGCTTCCATTGAGATCTGATACTAAAGAAGGATTATCGGTGAATAGAGTTGAGCTACCAGAATCAGGATCGTATTTAACTAAGCCTTCCCTTCCAGCAGAAATCCAAATTTTTTTGTTACTGTCTTCGAGAATGTTAGAACCTTGTTGATCTTTAGTAGAAAAACCCAGTTTAAGGGCTGGGATGTTTTTAATATCAAAATTATTTTTAACAATTGACAAGCCCCCATGAACTGTGCTTAATAGAATAGTATTATTATGTCCTTTCTTAATATCTAAAATTGAATTATCAGCTATATTAGTTGTACTGTAAAAGTCCTGGGTATAATATTCAAATGTCTCTGAGTCGTGGTAATAAAGGTTTAAACCACCTCCGTCTGTACCCATCCAAACCCTATTGTTATCACTCAATAGGCATAGTACTACATTATTATTAATGGAAAGATTAGAGCTTTTATTTTTAATAAAATGTTTGGTCTTGTTTTTTATAAGATCGATCTTGAATAATCCATTGCCATCGGTTGCTACCCATAGATTATTATGTTCATCCATTGACAGATCATTAATTCGGTATATGTTTTCGGAGTTTTTCAAAAAATAATGTGAAATGGTCCCATCTTTCATTTTGAAGACTTCACCGTAACTTGTTCCAAGAATTAAGGATTCTTCTGGTCCGTCTATTATTTTTGTTATGTGGAATTTCAAAGGAGCTGGGCGGTTTAGAATTCCTTTAAACGAATCTTCAATCGGATTTAAGGAATCGTCGTATTTGTACTGAAAAAAATTACCACTATCCGTAGATATATATATAATATTGTCCGTCATAAACTTCAAGGCAACAATATTCTGATCTAAGAATTGTTTATGTTGGAAATTTGAACTGGTAATTTTTTTAAAACCACCTTCTTTTTTATTAAAGCAGTATAAGCCTTTGGTGGTCGTGGCCCATATATTTTTATCCTTATCCTCAACAATTTTATTAATGTTATTATTTCTACCCAGCGTATAAGAGTGTGTTCTATAGCCGTCATAACGGTCGATAGCAATTTTGTTTCCAGTCCAAATCATTCCTTCAGAATCTTGAAGTACTGCGGTAATTTTGTTGGAGGAAAGACCATTTTTATGATTGATACTTGTAAACCTCAAAATGGGCTTTTGGCCAAACGAAATACTGGCGTAAAGCACCAAGATGACAGTAGAACTATATTTTTTAATTTTTTTTAATGTGTATCCTTTCATTATTTAAAAATGTAAAGAAGCTCAATTTACTTTTTTTTCACAATTCCTTTTATACTGTGCTGGTTAGATATTTTCAAATACTTTGATGTAACCTAAAAGTAAGAATGATGTAACCTGATTGTAACCATTATTATTAACAATTATTTAACCCGTTTGATAATTTGGCGTTCGAAAAATTTTCAATATGGATCTATTTGGGTGACAATTAAAATGGTCCTTATTGAATAGCTAATCAATTAACTATTAATCAAAACCTATGTTTAAAAAATTATGAGAAACTTAATTTTTTTATGTTGCATGCTGTTTGCCACAATGAACACCTTTGGTCAGCAGGATGTAATTACTCTAAATGGTCGGGTACTAGATGCGGAATCAGGATCACCAATTCCTGGGGTTAACGTACTCGAGAAAAACACGTCAAATGGGAACGCTACTAACTTTGATGGAGAATTTACCATTAAGGTCAAGAGAGGTGCTATTTTAACCTTTAGCTATATTGGATATGAGCGTAAGGAGGTTAAGGTTACTTCTTCAGAACTTTTGACTGTAAATTTAAAGCTCCAAATGGAGGATTTAGATGAGGTGGTATTAGTCGGATACGGAGTTCAGAAAAAGGAAAATTTAACCGGAGCCGTTAGTACTATTTCATCTGATAAAATTGAGAACCGACCCGTAACTGATGTTATGCAGGCGATTCAGGGAACTGCGCCAGGATTGCAACTTAGTGTAGGGAATCAAGGTGGTGAGCCAGGAGCCAGCATGAATATTAGTATTCGTGGAGCCGGAAACCTTCAGGGAACAGGCGCACCTTTGGTAATCGTTGACGATATCCCCTTGAATAACCCGAGTGATATGAATGATATTAATCCGGAGGATATCGAAAGTATTTCTGTTTTAAAGGATGCTGCTTCTTCGGCTATTTATGGTTCTCGAGCTGCTTTTGGAGTTATTTTAATTAAGACCAAAAGTGGTGAAGCTATGGATGGACATAAATTTAGTTACACGAACAATTTTGCCTATTCGTCGCCTTTAAATTTACCTGAAATGATGAATTCTTTGGAGTTTGCCAATTATTTTAATCTGGCAGCTACTAATGGAGGTAGAGGAGCTGTTTTCTCTGATGAGGCTATAGAGCGTATTAAAGCTTACTTAGCTGATCCGGAAAATACACCGGTAACTATTGCAAATCCCGATGGTACCAGATGGCAGCAATACTCAGGATCTAATGCAAATACGGATTGGTTTGACGTCATGTACAAGGATATGGTTTTACGTCAGCAACATAATCTAAGTTTTTCCGGTCGTCAAAAGGATGTAAATTATCACGTGTCTGCTGCTGTGTTGGATGCACCTGGGGTTATGAGCTTTGGTGATGATTCATACAATCGTTATAACTTGAATGCCAAACTGGCTTCCAAAATGACGAATTGGTTCAGATTTGATGTTAATATGCGTTTGGCTAAAATAGATCAGGAGCGGCCTAGTTATGATCCTGGACTTTATTTACATAATATAGCCAGAAGATGGCCAACCAACGGTGTAATTATGCCAAATGGAAGTTATAGTGATGGTTCTGAAATTCCTTATATAATGGATGGAGGAAGAAGGTTGAGTGAATCTTTTAATTCGAATGTTGGTTTAAATTTGATTTTTGAACCAATCAAAGATTTGAAGTTTACTACTAGTTTACTTTATCGAAATTATCATACTGAAATACAAAGTCATAATGCTATAGTTTCGGTTACCGAACCTAACGGTTCAGAGCGTAAATTGAGACAGAACAGCAGTATCTGGAATTATGCATCAAACAATACATACTTGTCTCCTAACTTTGTATTATCTTATAAAAAGACCTTTAGTCAGGATCATAATTTTAATGGGCTTCTCGGATATCAGCAAGAAGAAAACACCTATAGATCTTTAAGTGGAAGCAAAGATAATTTAATCACTGACAACGTACCTGCCATAAGAACAGCTGTTGGCGAAGATTATATTGACGCTACTCAAGGAACGTATGTTACTCGAGGATATTTTGGTCGATTGGCTTATAACTACAAGGAAAAATATTTACTAGAGGTTAATGGGCGTTACGATGCATCTTCTCGATTTGCAGAAGATATGAGGTGGGATTTTTTCCCTTCCGTATCCGTTGGATATAATATTGCGAAAGAAGGGTTTTGGAATGTTAAACCCATTAGCACTTTTAAATTAAGATATTCTGTTGGAAGTATCGGTAACCAAAATGTTGCTAATTACCTCTATATCGGTCGCATGCCTATACGCACTAATCTATGGTGGTTAACGGATGAAGGTAGACCTAACTATACTCTAACACCTGGATTAATTAGTCCGGATATCACCTGGGAAACTGTTACAACAGACAACTATGGTTTAGACATTTCTGCATTTAGTCAACGTCTTGATGTAACTTTTGAAATATTCAAGAGAACTACTGAGGATATGTTTGGTCCGGCTGAACGATTACCTGCCTTATTGGGAACAAGTGCACCACAATCTAATAATGCATCTTTGGAGACCAAAGGATTTGATTTGAGTGTGAATTGGAAGGATAATATTGGAGATTTAGGATATAACTTAGGATTCATTCTTTCGGATGCACGAACTACAGTAACCGAATACTCCAACCCTAATAATTTGTTGAATACTTATAGAGTAGGTCAGGAATTAGGAGAAATTTGGGGATTTGAAACGGTTGGTTTGTATCAATCTCAGGATGAAATCGATAACGGACCAGACCAGTCACCTGTTTGGGGTGGCGACTGGAAACCCGGTGATGTTCAATATCAGGATTTAAACGGTGATAATATCATAGATTATGGTGATAGTACTACTGATAGTCCAGGTGATCGAAAGATAATCGGTAATTCAACTCCGAGATATACTTATTCTATTACTGGGGGATTGAATTTTAAAGGGATTGACTTTTCTATGTTTTGGCAAGGTGTAGGTAAAAGAGATGTTTGGACAGGTGGTCCATATACTTTTGGCGCCGTAGGGAATTTATGGCAATCGGCTGGTTTGAAAGAACATTTAAATTATTGGTCGGAAGATAATCCAAATGGATTTTATCCCAGACCAACCTTTAATAATACATGGAGAAATCAGCAAGTTCAAACCAGATACCTTCAAAACGCTTCTTACTTACGTTTAAAGAATGTTACTGTTGGATATAGTTTCTCAGATTCGATCCTGGATCGTTTTCATATGGATAAACTACGACTGTATGTGACTGCAGAAAATGTTGTAACGATCACTAAAATAGCTGACATTTTTGATCCTGAGGCGACTGGAGGACGATGGGGGAATGGTAAGATTTATCCTTTACAGAAATCAATTGCCATTGGGTTAAATGTTCAATTTTAATTTATTACACTAATGAAAAAATATAAAATACTTTCATATCTCATAGTTTGCTTCCTTTTAACAGGATGTAGTGAAGATTTTTTAAACAGACTGCCGGAGGATGAAATTTCACCTGAACAGTATTGGAAAACGGATAATGATCTCAAGTTATTTTTAAATCAGTTTTATACCACTTTTCCGGTTCACAATGGATGGAATGGGGGCGTATTTGAATTCGACAACAATAGCGACAATCTTGTTCCGGTAAATGTTAATAACAGATTGGTTGGAAATAATAATGTTGCTCCATCTTCAGATGGATCCTGGAATTTTGGTAATATCAGGAGTGTCAATTATTATTTAGAGAATAGCCATACAGCAGAGGGACCTGAAGATATTATCAATCATTATAATGGAGAAGCTTATTTTTTTAGAGCCTATTTCTACTTTAGACTTCTTAAAAGGTATGGAGGAGTTCCTTATATTGATAAAACCTTAAATACAGATTCTCCAGAATTGTTAACGCCCAGAATGCCTCGTAATGAGTTGGCTACCAAGATTGTAGAGGATTTAGATCGCGCTTTAAATTTATTAATGCCAAGGAGTTCTGCTGAAAACTTCAGGGTTCATCGTGGAGTGGCTCTGGCGTTTAAATCGGAGGTTTGTCTTTATGAAGGGACTTGGGAAAAGTACCATGAAGGGTCGCCTTTTGGAGCGGAAACTAATGAGAGTACCAAGTTTTTAACACTTGCTGCAGATGCCGCAGAGACTATGATCAATGAGGGGAACTATCAGCTCTACAACGATGGGTCTGCCGATACTTATAGATTGTTGTTTAATAAATATGATTATAACGATGTTAGTGAGGTAATATTCTGGAAGAAATATACTATTGAAGATGGAGTCATTCATCGGGTAAGCCATTATTTACCTCATACCGGGGCTGGTACGGGTTTAAGTAAATCATTAGTTGAATCGTATTTGAGTTCTGATGGATTACCTATTTCTGTTAGTCCGTTATACAGTGAAGCGAATGAAAATAGTTTGGAAACTGTTGTATCTAATAGAGATCCAAGACTTCAACAAACTATTTGTACCCCAGGCGATTTAATTACGGAACGTGCAGCATTGGATAATATATATTTTGATTTTCCTGCATTTCGAGAAAATGGAGAAACTGTATCTACTACAGGATATCAGATATACAAAGGAGGAGCCACAGATGAAGATGAGCGTGTAGAGAGTACTACTGGATCAATTATTTATCGTTATGCAGAAGTGTTGTTAAATTTTGCAGAGGCTAAAGCAGAACTTGGAACTATAACGCAGGCAGATCTTGATAAATCTGTTAATGTTCTGAGAGACAGAGTGGGTATGCCAGCTTTGACCACACTTCCCGTTTCGGACCCTAATAAACTATTCCCTGGGGTAAGCGATATCATTAATGAGATTCGCAGGGAACGAAGAGTTGAACTTGCACTCGAAGGAAAAAGATTTGATGATTTAATGCGTTGGAGAGCTCATGACCTAATCATAGGAAAGAGGTTAGTAGGGTTTAAAATTCAGGGTAGTGATCTTGAGGAAGAATTCGCTGATCTTATTGGGAACTCTATTTTGGTAAATGATCAAGGATATATAGACCCATATATGAATGTAATTCCTTCGGGATATGGATTCAACAAAGACAGGGATTATTTATCTCCGATTCCAACTGAACAAATCGTATTAAGCGAGGGGACTTTAGAGCAAAATCCGGGCTGGTAAGTCTATAAAATAAATGATTAAGTTGGTTAGACCCCACCTCTTATGGTTAATCCTTTTTAGTAAGGTGGGGTTTAAATTGTATTAGTTCAAAAAGATTATGTTGTGATACATAAAGTTTGAGGATTAGTTAGTTTTTCCCGTTTGAAGTCTCTGGCTTCAGACGGGATATTTTTATTAAATTTTAATGTTATGAAATATTTAGTTGTTGTTTTAGGATTTTTAATGTTGGCATGCAAAACTCATGAAGAAAAAGATGAAAGGCCAAACATTGTTTTCATTATGTCGGATGATCATGCCTATCAAGCCATAAGTGCTTATAGTGATAAACTGATCAAGACCCCAAATATTGATCGTATTGCGTCAGAAGGAATGTTATTTACCAATGCCAGCGTAACTAATTCTATATGCGCTCCTTCCAGAGCAGTTATTTTAACGGGCAAACATAGTCACCTTAATGGTAAGATTGATAATATTAGCAAGTTTGACACCACCAATGTTACCTTTCCGCAATTGTTGAAAAAGGCTGGTTATCAAACTGCCATGTTTGGTAAACTTCATTTTGGAAATAACCCTAAAGGTTTTGATGAGTTTAAAATTTTACCCGGACAAGGAAGTTATTACAATCCAGACTTTATAACCAACAAAGGAGATACCACCATAACAGGATACGTGACGGATATTATTACTGACCTAACTATCGACTGGTTAGAAAATCGTAGAAAAAAAGAACAACCTTTTCTTTTAATGTACCTACATAAGGCACCTCATAGATCTTGGATGCCTGCCGAAAGACATTTAAAAGAATTTACGCAAAAATCATTTCCGTTGCCACAAACACTGTATGATGATTATAAAAGAAACCCTACAGGAGCTGATTTTAATACTATCGATGCGACCCCAGAAATAAATCTCAACCCTTATAGTACGGCTGCTAAACAAGCCGAAATGAACATCAGGGAGCATATGACCCTGGCATATGATAATAAAATAGATAAAGAAACCTTATTGGAGCTTGGGATTTCAGAGCCTTATATGAATTATTCACCTCATGCCAGAATGAATGAACAACAGCGAAGAAACTGGAATGAGGCTTATGAACCAATAATAGAAGCATTTAAGGAGGCCTATCCCAAGATGAATGACTCCAGTTTAATGGCATGGAAATACCAGCGGTATATGCAAGATTATTTAGGAACCATTAAGGCAGTGGATGAAAATGTAGGCGAATTACTTGATTATTTGGAGGCTCATGAACTCGATAAAAACACCCTTGTGGTTTACACCTCGGATCAGGGGTTTTATTTAGGAGAGCATGGTTGGTTTGATAAACGTTTAATGTATAATGAATCGTTTAAAACACCGCTGTTGATTAAATGGCCGAACAAGATTAAACCTGGAATTACGGAGGATGAAATGGTACAGAATCTCGATTTTGCTCAAACATTTTTAGAGGCAGCCGGAGTAGTTGCACCTAAAGATATGCAGGGAAAAAGTTTAATGCCATTGTTAACAGGTGCTAAAAAGGAGTGGGATAGAGATGCTGTTTATTATCATTATTATGAATATCCCGGAGAACATAATGTCAAAAGACATTATGGTATAGCTACGAAGAATTATAAACTGATTCATTTTTACTATGATATAGATGAATGGGAGCTCTACGATTTAAAAAAAGATCCTCAGGAAATGAATAACGTGTATTATGACAAGGCCTACCAGGATGTTGTGAGTGAAATGAAATTAAAGCTTGAGGAAACCAGAATAAAATATAAGGATTCTAAAAAACTGGATGATTTTTATATAGAGTCTTATAAAAAGTAGCGTTATGGAGAATTGTTTATATAGTCTATCTGGATTTAATTTTTATTTCAAAGGAAACATATTGTTGCTTTTTCTATTGTTATGTGGTATAAGTCTTCAAAGTCAAATCATACCAAATCCCGAGGTTATGAATATGAATTCAGAAAGCTTCATGTTTGATTCCAAGGTTGGACTGGTCTACAAAAATTTATCTAAAGCAGATCGGGGTTTCTTGATTCCATACCTTAAAAAATCAATTGAAAAGGAATCGGGGATTATAGTGGATACCGGGAAAAAGCAGCCAAAGAATATCATTTTAGAAATTAATACAAAAAGTGCTCGGGAACAAAATGATGAATCGTATCAGCTTTATATCGATAGAACCAAAATTCATTTAAGGGCCAATTCCTATGAGGGGCTTTTTTATGCAACACAAAGTTTACTGCAATATTTTACTTTTTATAATACCAGCATACCTGTAAAGCTTCCGGGCTTAACGGTATATGATAAGCCTGCCGTTAACTGGAGGGGTATGATGTTGGATGTTAGCAGGCATTTTTATTCAGTGGAAGCTATTAAAAGGGTTTTGGATCTGATAGCATATTATAAGCTCAACGTTTTTCATTGGCATCTTACTGATAACGAAGGTTGGCGAATTCAAATTAAAAAGTATCCAAAATTAACTACTATAGGAGCCTGGAGAAATGAAATACCGGGAAGCATTTTTTATAAAAAGGATAGTTCATATACCAAGCCATTAGCGATAGAGCCTTATCCTTATGGAGGGTTTTATACCCAACAGCAAATAAAAGAGGTGGTTAAATACGCAAGGGAAAGGGGGGTTATGGTTATTCCGGAAATAGATCTCCCGGGTCATTCGGCAGCGGCCCTTACAGCTTATCCTGAATATTCATGCGAAGGATATAGGCATCCTGCTCCAAATTCAACATTATGGAACGGTAAAGTAGATACGGATAAAGTTAACTTTAATTACTGTCCGGGTAAGGAGTCATCTTTTATTTTTATAGAGGATATATTAACGGAAGTAATGGAACTTTTTCCATCAAGATATATTCATATTGGTGGGGATGAAGTGGATAAACAATATTGGCAACGTTGCGATGAATGCCAACAACGGATGCATTCGGAAAGATTAAAAGATGAAAATGAACTACAAAGTTATTTTTTGAAGCGGGTTACTTCATTCCTTGAAAAAAATAATAGAACTGTTATCGGCTGGGATGATATTTTAGAAGGAGGTGCCCCTGAAAGTGCCATAATTATGAGTTGGAGAGGGGAAAAGAGAGCTATAAATGGGGCAAAACAAAATCACCACGTTATAATGTCTCCTTCTAATCCTTTTTATTTTAATCGCTATCAGGATGATTCTGCGAAAGAACCATTGGCGGCTTCTTATTCGATTAATACACTTCAGCGAGTTTATGAATATAATATATGGCCTGAGCAATTGGATGAAAATGGTAAGGGACTAATTAAAGGGGGTCAATTCGCCGTATGGACAGAGTTTATATCTTCTCTAGAACATCTGGAATATATGCTTTTACCAAGATTACCAGCATTTTCAGAAAATTTATGGTCACTAGATCAGCGCAAAAATTATAATGATTTTATTAAGAGATTAAATCAGGGGCATTATGATGTTTGGAAAAGATCCGGAATTAGATTTCATCCTAAATATTATAACAAATCGGTTTATTAGCATGTAGTATTTATAAAATGAGTTGATAATGGTTAAAATTTGGGTGTAACTATTAAAAACCAATATATTTGCATTATGTTATACATATATAGTATTGAAACCATCAAATGTATTTAATTATTAAATAATCATGATTGCTGAAGAACAGTTAAGGAACCTAAAAGATATAAGTTACCAGGAGGCAGGTATCTATGAGAACACGCGTTTTGAAAAGATTCACAACGTTGTTTTTGACGATTCAAATATAGCCTCCACAATAGTAGCTGCAGAGATCGCAGCACTTATCAGAAAGAAGCAGGAAGAAAACACACCATGTGTATTAGGTTTAGCAACGGGTTCATCACCAATTAAAGTGTATGAAGAGTTAGTGAGACTTCACAAAGAGGAAGGTTTGAGTTTTGAAAATGTGGTGACCTTTAATTTGGATGAATATTATCCGATGACCAAGCAGAATGTACAGAGTTATCATTACTTCATGCATGAATATTTATTCAATCACGTCGAT